>NZ_JYON01000016.1 GCF_000952155.1 Aliterella atlantica CENA595
TCCTACCTCCCCCTGCTTCCCCTGCTCCCCCTGCTTCCCCTGCTCTCTTAGTTGGTGGTACGGGGTTATATATTCGTTCGATTGTGCGGGGGATGATAATTCCGAGGGTTGCACCTAATTATGAATTGCGAAGTCAACTGCAAAAACTAGGTCAAAATCAAGTTTATGCAATGTTACAGCAAGTAGACCCTGTAGCTGCAAAAAAAATTCATGCCAACGATCCAGTACGATCGCTTAGAGCGTTAGAAGTATTTTACGTCACAGGCAAACCTATCTCCGAACAACAAGGTGAAAATCCGCCTACTTATCCTATTTTGCAAATTGGCTTAGATTGTCCTCATACAGATGACTTAAAGCAGCGCATCGAACGGCGTACAGCACAAATGCTAGAAGCTGGTTTAGTTGCTGAAGTAGAGTTGCTATGTCAAAAATACGGTGCTGACTTACCATTACTCAATACTTTAGGCTATCAAGAAATTAAACAATATCTTGCAGGCGATATTAGTTTGCCACAAGCTAAAGACTTAATTGTTTTGCATACTCGCCAATTCGCCAAAAGACAGCGGACTTGGTTTCGCGCTTATCCCGAAATTGCCTGGTTTGATGCTAATTCTTCGTCGCTTCTAGAGCAAGTATGGCAGAGAATACAGGAATTTATCGGCATTTAGTAGGGAAAATAACTGTAGAGCGATCGCCAAATGAGACTGGAGGAGTGTTTGTTGATAGTGGCGATCGCTGCCATATTAATGCAGACAAGGAAGATTTATACAATATGGAGGAAGTGCGATCGCACTTCCTCGTGCAAAAATATTAAAAACTCAAGCCTATTCTAGTCCATGCAGGAGGACTTAGTTATGTGTAGTTGCGAGTTATATTCGCCTCAGTATTTAACGGTAACGTAACAGTAAACGTACTACCAACACCTATTTCACTTTCTACTGAGATATTTCCTCCAGATATATCTACGTATTTTTTAACAATAAATAGTCCTAACCCAGTTCCAGAAATATTTCTAGCATTGTCAGCACGATAAAATGATTCAAATAGATGTTTTTGGTTCTCTAAAGGAATGCCAATACCGTTATCTTTGACCTTAAAAACAAAACCTTCTTCGCAACAAAATACTTCTAGGCAGACCTTACTACCTGGTGGAGAGTATTTAATAGCGTTTGCTATTAAATTGTAGAGAATATGTCTGAGGATTTTTTTGTCAATATAAGCATTTGTGCATCTACCTTCGCTAGTAAATATTAATTGATGGCTGCCATCTACATTTAGCTTGACTTCCTCTAATAAATCGTTACAAAAACTTTCTATTTCGACTAATGTTGGCTGAATTTCTAATTTACCTGCTTCTACTTTGCCAATCAATAAAACATCTTCTAATAGCTCGGTTAATAGTTTAACATTAACTTTAATCCGCTGAAAAAAGTCTTGCTTTTTATCTCGATCCCATTTTTCTCCATAGCGTTCGAGCAGTTGAGCAGCAGTAGAAATACTATTTAGTGGATTGCGAATTTCATGAGACACCATTGAGACAAAACGAGTTTTGAGTTCGCTAAGTTCTTGTGCTGTTTGCAGCGCATTGATGATATCTGCTTCTGCTTGCTTGCGCTGAGTTATATCTCTGGAAGTAACAACAATTCCCCGCGACTGCAAAGCAGTGTGTGAAAAATTGCTTTTCGATTCTAGGTAGCGCCAAGAACCATCTTTGTGACGAAATCGATATTCCGATACTTGAGTCTTGTCAGGATTAATTAAGCTAGCGCGAAAAGGAGCGATCGCACTTGACAAATCGTCAGGATGAATAAAATCAAACACATTTTTGCCCTCTAATTCTTGAGGAGAAAAGCCAAAAATGGTTCGACTCGAAGGACTAGCATAAACAACTACACCATCCTCCTTAACAACAGCGATCGCATCAGACGAATTATTTACCAGCGAACGAAACTTCGCTTCGCTGGCGCTCAAGTTTGCCGCTACGACTTGCAGTTGATGATTTGCAGCCAAAAGTTGCTGAGAATATTTGCGCGATCGTAGCAAAATTTCTACCCGCGCCTGCAATTCTATTTTCTCGATTGGTTTGGTAATTAGCTCGTCCATACTACGCCACAAATGGCGAGTTACTATGCTTACATCTTGACGAGAAGTAATCAGTAAAAACGGCAGATATACAGGTTCTTCATCTGCTTTTCTAGCTTGCACCCATTCCCAATGCCGATCTAAAGCTTTACCATCCAAAATACATAAGTCAAATTGTTCTGCTTGCGGCTTTTTATTGGTAACTAATACTTGGTAGCTTGTCGACAACAACTCTGCTAGTAGCCGGAGATTTTGTTGATTTTCTAACAGTAATAAGATCTGAGTCATCCTACCAAGCTCCGAATTAACCCAAGTAATTCTTTAATTACCAGCGGCTTTACTAACATACTTCGAGCGCCATAACTTAAGCTTGTTTGAGCGACGGAGGCAGATTGACGAGGTGAAATAATTAAAAAAGCAATGTTTACAGTTCTCAAATGCTGGCATAGCTGCCAAATACTACTATCAAACCCAGAAATATCGACTATAACCAGTTTGATATCATCGGTATATTGAGTCAATACTTGGTCTAACTCTTCTAAGCTATTTGCCCCAATACTGTTATATCCTGCTTTATTGAGATATTGAGCTAATACTTCCTGGTTGCGACGATGGCAACCTACCGTCACAATTAACGGTTTTGGTGTCATTATTTAGCCTCATTACCATCTACCCATTCCGGCGTACCGCTGAGAATACCGCGCAGCCCAAGTAGTGGTTTACCTACCTTAATTCCATAACGTGTAATTTCAATTTCTCTTAAAGTTTTCTCAAAGTTAGACATCCGTTTTTTCAGTACACCTATAGCTTTACGCATTTCTCCATGCAATTCTAGATAACGCAGGAAAATAATGTTATCTGTCATGTAACTAATGCCAACTTCTGTCGCCTTAAAGTCACCTGTAATTGATTCTACTTCGTTGATCAAAATTACAGTTACACCCATATTTTGCAAATATTTACATAAGGCGTGTAAATGACCGACTAAATCTTGCCCTCTTACAGACAGTCGATATCCAGAAATGCTGTCAATCATCACTATCTGCGCTTTGTTTTGTTCTACTTCCTGACGCACTAAACTAGCAAATTCATCAGGGCTAAAAGACAAAGGCTCTACTGTGACAACAGAAAGGGTGCTGCGCTCTAGCATAGAGCGTACAGGGATGTTAACAGATTCACAACGATGCAACAAGATGTCTTGCGCTTCTTCAAAACAGTAGATAACTGAACGTTCGCCTCTTCCAGCAGCTTCTTTCATAAACTGGATGCCAATAGTAGTTTTACCTACACCTGTAGGACCAGTAAATAATGTAACGCTACCTCGTTCTAAACCACCGTGTAGCAATTCATCTAGTTCCGGTATTCCTGAAGGAATTGTTTGCCCAGCAAAGTCTCGTTTGTAGGCTTCAGGTTGTAGGCGTGGATAGACTTCCATTCCTTTATCGGTTAATCGCATCGAGTGCAATCCCGAACGAAAATCGGAACCGCGAAATTTTGTAACGCTAATTGTCCGTTCGTCGTCAACTTGAGTAAGGTGAATTACGCCATCGCTGATAAATTGCAAATCGTCGTCTGGCGCAGCTTCGCTCCCTTCGGAGGTAAAAATTACTGTTATCCCTTGTTCGAGCAAAAAGCGCATGAATGAAAGGACTTGCTTGCGAAACTGAAATGCATCTGTAGCTAGATAGCGGAACTGAGTAATAGCATCTAAAACTACGCGTTGAGGTTGAATGTTATTTACAGCATCAATAATTTTTTGTGTAGTTGGTTCTCGTTCTACTTCCGCTGGCGAGAAAATATCGTAAGTTTGAATTTCGGTAAAAAATTCGGAATTTGGGCTAAGGTCTAGTACAGCGATCGCATTAGAATTGAACCCAAGCTGGGCAGCATTTTTCAAAATTTGCTCGGCTGGTTCGCCCAAGGTAATATATAAAGTTTTTTCGTTATTAGCTATGCCTGCTGCCAAAAAGTGCAGTCCTAAAGTAGTTTTACCACTACCAGGACCACCTCGTACTAGGTAGGCTCGTCCAGGGATCAAGCCTCCATACATAATTTTGTCTAAACCAGAAATACCTGTAGGTAGACGCTCTTGGAGCATTGTTTGTATTTTTGCAATCAAAGACTAATCTACTATAGTTTAAGTCTGCTTTTTAACCGTTATGTAGTTGGAGGCGAAATTGTAACGCTTATTTTCTGACGGGTGCAAGTACAATTAAACCGTCGTATTGTTCTTGTTTGCTACTAATATTACTGGTGCTACTAAAGCTGTAGACAGTGCCAATAACTTTTTTGAAGGTTTGAATGCTGGGATCGGATGTATGCGGTAAAAAGCTATATATCCACGATAGTGACGACCCCATATTGATATAAAAGTATCCTTGATTGGGGCGGGAAAATGAATTTGTCGCAGTAACAAAGTTATAGTCTTTGGGTAGTTGGCGTTGAGGCTGAGGTAATAATTCTCTCATTGCGCCTAAACCAGTTGAAACTAGCAGAGTTTTATCGTCTACCCAACTATAGGCAAATACGCTTTGCGTGCCAAATTCCCAGCTAGTAGTGGAAATATTATCAATATCGCGATTGGTAATTGCTAATGCGCCACTGAAGATAGATTTAATCGAGTCATTGAGCTTATTTAGCATAGTTTCAGCACTTGGGCGATCGCTTGTTTGTACGTATAAACCTATACCGATTTTTAATTCGCTAGTTAATAAGCCTTGTTTGGTGGGATAGGTAAAAAATGCATATTCGCCATTCATCCAGCTTAAAATATCTTTGTCTACATCTAGCCCTGTAATGCTGCGGACGTAGGTATTAAATTTTGCTAAGCCATCTTTAAACTGCGGGTTGCTATTGAATGCTGTAACTAGCATTTGCCATTGTTGATAGATGTTGCGCCCGCTCAGTGTCGAGTAAGCTGGTGCGGGAATGCGGGTAAGCAATTGTCCGCTATCGGGAGTAAGAATATTTGTTTTTGGTTGAGGCGTGCGCCGATAGGCGTTAATTTGCAGGCGCAATCCTTTTGGTTGCATCCATACTAAACCATTAAGCGCACTGTATTGTTTTACTTGTTCTAAGTCGAATGCAGTATTAGGTAAGGGAAATAGCGATTTTTGCTCTTTGGCGATCGCTAAAGCTAATGGTAAAAATGTATTTGGATCTTCGTACAGTGCAAATAAAGCCTGGTTAAATTGCGGATGTTGGCTTGTCTTTTGGAAGTGCGGATTTTGGGCTAATGTCTTAGTCCCGCGCGGAATGTTAATTAACTGCTCTAGTGGTTTAGCTGTATTAGCTGTAGCAATATATCCTGGTAAAAATGCGATCGCAAGTCCCTGCTGACGTTTGATGTCGCTAGGTTTTGGCGGATTAGGAATTTTGGGCGGGTTGGGTAGTGCTTCCGGTAGCTTTGGCTTTGAATCAACTGCTTTTAGCTGCAAGTTGGAGGATGTAGGTTGCTTCTGTGGAGTAGGAGTTGATTGAGGTGGTTTCCACTCCAATATTTTGATGCCTTTATAATCTCGCTCTGTCGATTTGCGGCGTTTGTCGCTTCTCAATTTATCTACAAACATCTGTAACTGCTTTTCGTCCTCAACAGGTGCTAAAATTAAGAAATTAGTATCTACACTGGCTGATTTCGTGCTAGTTGCGGGTAGGAATGCTACTGTTACGCGATCGCCCAACCAAGATTTGATGTCTCTTTCGTAGTTAAACCCCATCTCAGCAGGGAAAAACTTTCCTGCTGCATTGAAAGCTTTTTTAAATAGTTCAAACTGCCCCAGACTTTGCCAATCTTTGGAGCTAGTATTAATAAACCCTACTAAGGGCGTATCAGCAGGTAATACTCGTGTAATAGGAGTTGGTATCTGCTGGCTATTACTTGTATTACTAGGAACAGCTACGGTTGACAAGATTAGAGGTGTAACGACTGATAACAAATGCTTTTCCTACCTTCTTTTTCAGCCTAACTTAGATATAGATTAGTAGGGTGCGTTGTTTGCAACGCACCCTACAGCTATAACTTTGACTTAACATAATTTGTAATTATTGCCTTATTTATATACAGATTACCAATTATTATTAGTTTTTAATAAAAGGTATAGTAACGATAAATGTAGTACCTAATCCTACTTCACTTTTGACTGTAATTGTACCGCCATGCAAGTCTACACATTGTTTGACAATAGACAATCCCAATCCTGTACCTGGAATATTCTTCACATTGCTACCGCGATGAAAAGAGCCAAATAACTTTTCTACATCTGCTGGTGGAATACCAATACCACTGTCTTTAATTTCAAAGATTGCTTTTTTAGGCGTGCAAGTTAAGTGTAAAGATACATCGCCACCTTGAGGAGAATATTTGATAGCATTGGAAACTAAATTAGTTAAAATATGACGTAATAACTTTTCATCTACATAAGCATGACTATCATCTCCTTGGCTAACAAAAGTAATAATGCGATCGCTACTTGCACTTAGGCGCATTTCTTCAATTAATTCACAACAAAACTTATGTAAAGCCAAGTGAGTTGAACTGAAACTTAATTTTCCTGACTCCGATTTACTAATAACTAAAATATCATCCAATAAATCAGTCATGCGCTTAGTAGCTGCTTTGATACGCTCAAAGTACAAAGCTTTTTGTTCTGCGGTTGCTTGCTCGCTAAATTGCTCTAGCAATTTAATTGACATAAAAATAATCGTTAAAGGAGTCCGAAATTCATGAGAAGCAATACTAATAAAGCGAGACTTAAGTTCTCCTAACTCCCTCTCTTTTGCTAGTGCATACTGAATTTCTACTTCTGCTCGTTTGCGCTCAGTAATATTGCGAAAAATACTGCGAGTTGAGACTGGTTCTCCATCTAAAAACTTACAATTTACACTACCTTCAACAATAATTTTCTCTCCATATTTGGTAACAAACTCAGCTTCTACTTTATCAACTTCTTCTCCTGACATCACCTGCTCAAAAATTTCTAAACAATGTTCTCGACTATCGCAATCGATAATGTCAAAAATAGTCAGACTATTAACTTCTGCTGCACTGTATCCTAAAGTTTCTCTCCAAGCACGATTGACATACAAAAAATATCCTTCTGGAGTCACGCTTTGAATTAAATCGTTAGCATTCTCAAACAGATCCCAGTACCTTGCTTCCGTTTCTAGTAGTGCTGATTCTGTTTGTTGGTGTCGATCTATCTCTTTTACTAAACTTTGTTTTGTTTGCACAATTGCACTCGTACGCTCTTGTACTTGCTGTTCTAAAGAGATATTAACACCTTGAATTTCCGCAAACTTATCGCTTAAAGCGATCGCCATTGATTTAAAATTACTAATTAGCGATTCTATTTCGATAATTGAGCTATTAAACCACTCAATTTCTTCTCCTTTAGTAAGTTTGTAAGGTAAGTTGTTAGTTACTACAGCTAATTTCGCTAAAGGTTTAGCTATTCTGCGACTAATAATTACAGCAAAACTTATAGCACTCGCCACAATTAATAAAATAATTCCTAGATCGCTAGTATAAACACTTTGTATATATTGAACTTGGGCTTCAGCAGGTATTTCAACAGCTAGGCTTAAAGGAAGATTGCTCAGACGAATTTCTTGCCCGTATAAGGATTGTTTCCATCTAGAAATAGGAGGCTGATTTGGCTTACTATTTGGCAACCAGTTGTATAAATTTGGGTTTATTTGCCTAATCATTCCTTCAGGGCGATCGCTAAAACTCGAACTGGAATCAGATTTTAGTTTGGTGCTGATAATAATTCGTTCTCGCTCATCAAAGATAGCAATTTGTTGTTCTCCTTGTTCGGTGTTTAAATTTATTATGTTAATTAAATTTTTCAGGTTAATAATACTGTTTACTACACCAACAATTTTGCTGCTATTAACTATTGGGACAGTTAAATGTAGATGACTGTTAGTTGTATTAATATCACTATGAACATTGCTAATAGCAGGCTTTAAGTTAGCGATCGCTTGCTCGTTAGTTGATAGAGAAAATGCATCATCTTGTCTTAATTGGTTGGCTGGAGAGGAAACAACAGTCTGTCCTCCAGCGTCTTTAATTACTATCTCATCTAAGTCTAAGAACAACCGCCGTACTACTTCTGTACTACGTTGCAGTGTTAAAGAAGAATTTAAGTTATTTTCTCTAGCAATTTGGGCTAATTCTTCCAGAGCATTTATCCGCTGCTTATGCCAATTTTCTAATTGCGATACTACTGTTATCGAAGTCGATTGCAGTTCAGTTTGAATATCATCTGTAATATGATGAGTAACTCTATTACTATCTAATACCAATAAAATTAAAGATGGGAAAAATATAAGTGAGGTTAAAACATTTAATAAGTTTTTCTCCAAAGCTATTTGTTTGCCATGCGGACGAGGTAATAATTTTTGTATAGGTGTATAACTAATTAATAAAGTTGCTATTAAAGCATTGTAAATGCCATTAACAGCCTGTTTAAACATAATTAATAAAATCTCTGTAACATCTAGAGATAAGAATAAATAAGATAATACCCAAATTAAAGGCATCCCTACAAACAGCCAGTAAAGCATATCCAACCACAGGATATTTTCTCGCTGCCTTTTTAGTAACAAACCAACAAATAAAGCCTCAAAAATATAAACAATCGCAGCATAAGGATGGTTGAGAGCAATTATAGTTTGGATTCCTGTTATAGTAGCTGCTAGTACACCCCAAGTAGTGCCAAACAAGTAAATTACTATTAGTACAGCAATACTGCCAAATAAAAAATCTATTCCAAACAATAAAGGTAGTTTGAAATAATTGCCTACTAATACTGTTGTTAGCAAAACGAGCAGCGTTAGCAAAGATTGTTTTGAAATAGAAGGAAAGATCGTCAGTTGCTTCAAATGCTGGTAGTCCTATGATAATAAAATTAGTTGACTTGTAAAGGTATTTATGTCAGGTAAAGTAGAGCGTCAATAAATACATGAAGCGATCGCGCTCCTGCATCTATTAAACTATTGTCTGCATATAATTTGAATATGGCTAGGAAAATCAAGAGTTTGTTAAACAAAAATCAACAAGTGAGGTATCGCTAAACCTAATTTATAAAATGTAAAAATTGTTACGTTAAGCAAACAGAAAAAGCAAATACTTTATGTACTAAAGTTGATTAACAAGTTGCATTGTTTTTTGCTTCTTGCCTGTAGCAACTAACCATTTGCCCTCAGCAGGTGCTAGAGTAATGCCACGACAAACGGGTTGGACAAGGCGATCGCTATTTAGTGTCAAATCGTCCTAAGATACGATAGTCGCCAGCACCAATGTCATTATCAAATATAGTTTTGTGACTTACCGTCAGCAAAATGAGTAATTCGTCGCGCAACTCAACATCGCTCATCGATCGACTATTTTCATCCGTCGCCGAGATCGTTAGGCTGAGGACATCTATTCTGGATGGAGCTAAGTGCTGGAGGCGATCGCTATAAAGGTTGCAAGTAGAGGAACAAGAGCAAGAAATACTCTCCTCAATCATATCTTAGGTGGATTTAAAGCCCAGAAAATTTGCTTAAACTCACGAAGGCAGCTTGTTTTAGAGTAGGCAAAATCTCATGAGTTTGGATCTCAATATATATATTATTGACCTATTTGTAATTGGTCTGTTGCTGTTTTTTGTGACTTTGGGTTCGGGCTGGATTAGCAAGTTACCACTGTCGTTTGCCTTAATTTATTTATTTGTAGGCATTGTTCTGGGACCTTATGTATTCAATATCGTGCAAATACGCCCTGATGGCAAATTTCTCGAACGATTAACAGAATTTGTTGTCATCGTTTCTCTATATAGCTGCGGCTTAAAAATGAATCGGCGGCTAAACTTGCTTGCTTGGCGTTCGACAATCCGGCTAATTGGTCTATTAATGCCCATATCGATTTTTGCGATCGCTGCTGTTGCCCACTGGTTTTTACAATTAGAATGGGGACCAGCTATTTTATTAGGAGCAATACTTGCACCTACAGACCCCGTATTAGCTTCAGAAGTCCAACTTGCCGATACAGATGATAAAGATGAGTTGCGCTTTGGTTTGACTTCAGAAGGTGGCTTAAACGATGCTTTAGCCTTTCCTTTTGTTTATTTTGGCATTCATTGGTTAGAAAAAGGCAATAATTGGCAAGACTGGTTTAAAACTTGGGTTGCAGTAGATTTGCTCTGGGCAGTATTTGCTGGGCTTGTGATGGGAATAATTGTCGCTAAAGTTTTGGTTTGGTTGGAGCAAAAGTTAGAAAAATACACTCCCATAGATGAACTGATGGCAGACTTCGTTGCGATCAGTGTAATTTTGATTACATACGCCTTGACAGAAATGGTTTACGGCTATGGATTTTTGGCTGTATTTGTTGCAGGTATAGCAGCACAAAGGCAGTATCACGATCCAGAAAAACGCTTTTCTCAACTTGAATTCACCGAGCAAATTGAGAAGTTAATGGAAGTAGGCACAATTTTGATTGTAGGCTCGATGCTACGAGCGCAACCTATTTGGCAATATTTGGGCGATTCTTTGCTAATTGGCGGCTTACTACTGTTTGTCATTCGTCCTATAGGTGCGTGGATTAGCACTATAGGCGCTCGCTATACAGGATTTACACGTTGGTTATTTGGCTGGTTTGGCGTGCGCGGCGTTGGCTCTATATACTATCTCTGCTATGCGTTAGGACATGGTTTAAAAGACCAACTAGGCGAACAAATCGCTTGGATTACTTATAGTACGATTGTGTTCTCTGTAATCTTGCATGGTATAACTACAACTCCGCTGATGAATCGATATCAAAAAGCAATCGATCGCAATCGGCGCAAGTTTGGTAACGCTAATGCAAATGCAGAGCCATCTTAGGGCTTATATAGAATTGAACGAACGCAGATGAACGCAGATAAACGCAGATAGCAATCTAACTCCTACAGCATTGGTGAGGGTAAAAAAACCTCCTTCTATTGCCATAGAAGGAGGTTTGCTATATCTAAAACCTGGTCACTGGTTACTGGTCACTGGTCACTGTTACGCCTGCCAAACAAAGACTTTGGCTTCGTACTCGCCTAAATCTGTAACCAAGCCTTCCTCGCCAGACTCTACATCGTAGTCATTTGTCCATTCGTGCCATTTACCAGCAGGACACCCAGGTAGTTGATAACCACCTAAGAAGTTATCTGAGAAATTAGCAACGACAACAACGCGGGAACCTTCATCGTTCCAACGAGTATAAGCAAGAACTTTTGCTTCTGGGTTTTCGTGGAAAAATTCAATATTTTCCGTATATAGAGCATGATTGCTCTTTCTGAGATTAGTCAAGCCTTTGTAGTAGTCAAACAAGCCGCGATTTAGATCGTGACCTAACAGCGTCCAATCAATTTTGGCAGAATCAGGTGTTTTAGGCTTATATTCCCCAAATTCCTCACCCATCCAAATCAAAGGTACGCCAATCGCAGTCATTAAAATTGCTGCGCCTAGTTTGACCCGTTTGAAAGCAGCTTCATCAAAGATTTGGCGATCGCCCAATTCTACCATGACGTGATTGTGATCGTGATTTGTCAGGTAGTTGACAACATTAGTTGCACCCATAAACCCTTGACGTTTGCAATCAATTACATCCTTGAGGCGCTCTAGATCGAAGGTATCGCCGCAGATATGCTCTAATATGCAATGATAAAAACTGTCATGCCAACAGCCATCCATCGGACCATCAACGTTAGTAATGCTGGCTGTTTCGGGAATGTGTTCGGCTACAGTATAAAATGGCTTCATGCTAGCTGTATCTTTGGCTTCCTGGACGATCCAGTGCATAAACTCGTAGTTGGCAATTTGCCGCGCTGCATCAAAGCGGATGCCATCAGTATGAAATTCGCTCACCCAGAAACGCACGTTATCGCCGATAAACTTACGTGCTGGATAAGTTTCTAAGTTTTCGTCGTAGTGTTCGTAATTAAATTCTGGACCCCAGTTATTATCAGGATCGCGGGGTTCGTGGTGATACCAATAATCGTGATCGATTTGAGTTAGGGGGGCTTCAGCTTCGGAGTGGTTGTAGATCCCATCCATAATTACGCGAATGCCTTTGCCATGACACTCATCAATTAGCTGCTTTAAACCTTCTGTAGGTCCGTAACTCGATTCAGTCGCAAAGAAGTGGCGCGGGTTATATCCCCAGCTATGATCGCCTGGATATTCTTTAACAGGCATAAGTTCGATCGCATTTACGCCTAAATCGCACAGATAATCTAATTTTTCGATGACGTGCTTGTATTTACCGCGTGCGTAAGGGTCATCTTCACCGCCGGAAAAGTCGCCTACGTGCAGTTCGTAGATAACTAACTCGTTATCTGCTGGCAAAGGTTTGTCGTCGTGCTTCCATACATAGGTATCGACAATTCTCTCCCCATCTTTGATGCGTACTACACCATTCTGAGTCGGGTTATCTATATCTACTGCATAAGGATCGACGACTTCTACCCACTGATCCGGTTCAAAAAACCACGATTTGGACTGAACGCGGAATTTGTATTGATAAACGCCATCTTCCAAATCTACTTTGGTGCGGAAGTAACCGTCTTTACCTTTTTCCATTGGTATATCTTGCCAATCGGAAAAATTGCCAATCAATGCTGCTCCCTTAATATACGGTGCAAACAGGTTGAACTCAATAGGGCTTGCCATATAAGTATTATGAGTATAAAAACTACCTGCTCGTATTTTCACTGTCCTTGCTCTGTTTGCGGATCGTTCTTGAGAGATATATCGGGTGATTGGCAAGTATGGTTAGGTAATAATCTTTATTTGAGGATAAAAGTTGCTAAACCTAAAATTTGCTTAAAAATGGCTAAAAAAAAGAAATTATCGCATTTTAAGAACCGCTAAGGTGGGCGATCGCTTGCCTGATCCAATCTTCAGCATTAGAATTTTTCGTCAAACCTACTTGTTGACTTACAGCTTGCAAAGCTCCCGAAACTTCGCTAGCCGTGTATCCTAGTGCCAATAAAGTCATCTGCACGTCTTCTAAAATAGCTGGCGCAGGACCATCTGTAGGCGCAACTAAGCCAGGTATATTAGTCCAGTCTGCTAGTTTTTTCTTTAACTCCAAACACAGGCGTTCGGCAGTTTTCCCACCTACACCAGGAGTTTGAATCAGTAATTGAGTATTGCTAGTAACGATCGCCTGCACTAAGTCGGGTAAAGGTAAAGTATCTAATAATGCGATCGCGCTTGCCGTACCAATCCCGCTAACGCTAGTCAATTGCCGAAATAAATCCCGTTCGGCTAAAGTCCCAAATCCATATAGTAGCGGTTGTTCTTCCCTAATCTGCAAATGAGTAAAAACCTGCGCCGTTTCACCCACAGGTGGTAATTGTTGCATCAACCGCGTGGTAATTTGCAAATCGTAGCCGCAGGAATTGACTTCTAAAGTGAGAATAACGCGATTGTTACTACTTTTACTAACCCCTGCAACTATGCCTTTAAGATAGCTAATCATGCCAAAAAACCGAAGTGATTTAAGCCCTCTAGAATACCACCAGCACAAAAAGCTTGCGCTAAATAATGGTAGTCAGCAGGGTTATCTTTATGCCATTGCAAAAGTTCTGACTTAGCATTACCAACAATAATGCCCCGTTCTTCTCCTTGAGCAAATAAAGCAATATCGTTGCCAGAATCACCGCAAACGACAGTATTGTTTGCTGCTATCCCCCACTCCTGGCGCAGATATTGTACTGCCAAGCCTTTATCGCCATGACGAGGCAAAATATCTAAGTCTATACCTGCACTGTAGATTAATTTAGTATCTAAGCCTTGCTGTTGCAATGCAGATTTTAGCTGCGGGATGACTTCTTGTGCAGTTTCTTCTGTCAGCAAAAAGCTAACCTTATACGGGCGCTGTTCGGAGTCTGGCTGCATTGTCAAGTCAGCAAAATGAGCCGTAGTAGCGAGGATTTTATCTCGATCCCATCCTGGCGAAAGTTTATCCCACCAGCCGCTATTAGGAGTATCGCTACCATTGAAGTAAATTTCTGTACCAACTGAAGCAATTAGAGCATCAGGTTCTAGAAGTTGCTTTTCGCTTTGGAGTTCTCGAAATAGTACAGGCGATCGCCCAGTTGCATAAACTATCTTTGTGCCGCGATCTTGGCGATGCTCCTCTAGTTTCTCATTTAGTTGGGCTAAAGCGCGATCGTCTCCCACAAGGGTATTGTCTAAATCGGTTACAAACAAAAATGATTTCACGGCGACTCGTTATAGCTAACAATTCATAAGGTTAGCAAATGAAGTAGACTTCGCTATGACTTACGACAATATCTGCAAATATCTAGCTGAAGAGTACCCACAAAGTTTTACCCGTTGGCTATCTTCAACGCCAACAACAGAAGTTGGGGTACTAAAAACTGAGTTAAGCCTAGAACCAATCCGCGCCGACTCGGTTACATTACTACAAACTTCTAACCAAATCTTGCATCTAGAATTTCAAACTCTACCTGCATCAGAACCGCCATTACCCTTACGGATGCTGGATTATTGGCTGCGACTGTATCGGCAATATCGCTGTCCAATCGAACAAATTATTATTTTTCTTAAACCTACAACCTCTGAGGCAGTTTTTGTCAATGAATTTACAGCCGCCAATACATGGCATCGCTATAGAGTAATCCGCCTGTGGGAGCAAGATCCAGCCCCTCTACTAGCCGATAATGCTTTACTACCCTTAGCCGCGCTTGCAAGGACAAATTCACCGAGAAACTTACTAGAGCGAGTAGCCACGCAAGTCGCTACTATTGAATCAGTCGAGCAACGGCAAAATTTAGCTGCAAGTGTAGAAATCTTAGCAGGTTTGAGATTCGAGCAAAACTTAATCAATCAACTATTTAGAGAAGACATCATGAAAGAATCAGTTATTTATCAGCAAATTCTCCAAGAAGGAGTCAGAAAAGGGCAGCAGTTAGGAGAAGCAACTTTGATTGTACGTTTACTAGAACGCCGCTTTGGTAGTATTGATACTACAACTCAAGAGCAGATTCGCAATCTACCCAGCGATCGCTTAGAAGAACTAGCTGTAGCTTTGCTCGATTTTGCAGCGCTTACGGAAGTAACTACCTGGCTGCAAAACGAAAACTAATATCTACCGCGATCGCGTTGCAAGTCAAAAATTACTTTCTCTGCACACCAATTAACCGATTTATGCGGATTGCGGGCTTTGGCTAGCTCCATCAGTCGCGTCGCCGCCAGAGCGTCGCCGTTCAATAGCAATAGTAGCTTTTTTTGCAATTTCCCTGAAGCTCGTTCTATACTGACGCGTTCTTCCTGCCCATAATATGTTTGAGTTGTTCCTGTATTAAAGTAGCGTTTAAATTTTGAACGACATTTTACTCTGGTGTAAGGCGATTGACTGCGCCACAATATATAACCTACGCCGACAAGCAGCGCACTTGTAGCAAGTATTTTTAAGATTCCAATAGTCATTTATATAGAGGGAAAAAGGTCAAAGGGGCAGGAGTACATGATGGAAAGCGGGGGTTTTTAGCCAAAGAACTTAAATTTCTGTGCATCTACAAGTAAATTCAATTGCTGCAAACCTCTTGAGCAATAGCCCTAGGCACAAATGTACTTTCTCTGTATTTATAATTCCCAAAACAGTTACTTTTGTAACTTTGTAAAACGTGTTTGTACTTAAAGATTGAATGAAGTTTCCCGCAAAAGATCGTTCCTCGTGGCTACCTCAGCTAGATCCTCAAGTCTGGATTTTGGCTTTCGGTCGTTTTTTATCTGAAGTTGGTACTGGTTTTACTCTGTTCTACGCGCCAATATTTTTTGTCAATCATGTTGGCTTATCAGCAACGGCGGTCGGTTTTGCCTTAGGTAGTGCTTCAATATCTGGAGTCGTCGGGCGGATTTTGGGCGGTTCGTTCTCAGATTCGCAGTTTTGGGGTCGGCGCAAGACATTGTTACTTTCGGCGGCAATTAGCGCGATCGCTTCTCTAGTTTTGGCTAGTGCTAATGATTTTTTAATTTTAGTTATTGGTAATTTGCTTAGTGGTATGGGACAAGGGTTGTATTGGCCCGCCAACGAGTCAGTGGTAGCAGATTTGACAGCCACAGAACAACGTCATGAAGCTTATGCCATTACTAGACTTGCAGACAATCTGGGTATGGGTATGGGGGTAGTATTGGGAGGATTGTTAATTAGCACTACTGGAGCTTATCGAGTGCTGTTTATTATTGATGCAATTTCGTTTGCCGTCTTTTTTGGCGTGGTATATTTCGCCATTAAAGAGACTTACAGACAAGTGGATGCTAGATCGGCTGTATCGCTCAAATCTAGCTGGTTAATTGCCCTGCACGATCGCCGCTTGCTTGTTTACGTACTAATTAATGTAATTTTTACTACTTATGTTTCCCAACTGCAAAGTACATTACCGCTTTATCTAAAAAACTTTGTATCTTTAGGAGCAAAGACAGGTTTTACTGAAGCTAATATTAGTGCTATTTTCGGCTGGCATCTAGCTTTAGCAATTATTACTCAACTACCTATAGCGCGTAGTTTACGGCGCTTTAGTCATACTCAAGCCCTCAGCTTTTCGGCTTTAATGTGGGCATTAGGATTTGTTTTAGTTTGGGTTACAGGTGTTGCTGCTAGCAATCAACTGATGTGGGCAGTTTTAGCATTGGGATTGTTTTCCTTGGCGATCGTTTCTTATACGCCTTTTGCTTCAGCTTTGGTTACTAATTTAGCCCCGCCTTCGCAGTTAGGTGTATATTTTTCCATGAGTTCTTTGTGCTGGGCGGCGGGGTATTTTATTGGTCCCCCTTTGGGTGGTTGGGCATTAGATAAAACGCCTATGTTTGCCGATAGTTTTTGGTTAGGATTGGCTTTTAGCGTAGGTATATTGTTGCTAATTTTGTATTATTTAGATCGGCTTTTAATAAATAATAAAAATACTTAGACTGGATTTGTCGCCTAAGAGTATGGCTATTAACCGTAGTTAAAAGTACTGCCCATATATATGATACCTAGCAAGTCCAAGCTATTCTATGACAAATAATCAGTCTATCTATAGATAAATCTTACAAGATGTATATTATTTATCTATGTAATATACCTGATACCTTTAGCTAATAGCAGTTAAAAACTATTTAAATTAATTTAATTTTGTAAAAGATTTAAAATTACAAAGTTTTATTTTGTAATTCTGGTACACTTTTCTAGAAGTAATGTTTTAGAAACCAATAGTTGTTGGGACCTGAATCTAACAACTAGGATATTAGGTGTGTGAGGAGTAATTTATGAATAGGTATTTGCTGGTTTATTCTAAGCAATTAGCTTTGCTGTGCTTACTGTCTGGATTATTACCATTAGTAACAATACCAGCTAGTGCTAAAACAGCTAAGAAGTTAGATATTGCAGAATCAAAACAAGTAAGTCCTCAAAACGAGCGATCGCTTTTTAGTGACGCTCCAGTATTAGTATCTCAATCAATGGCACAAGTGACATCTGTATCGCAATTATCAGATGTCCAGCCTACAGATTGGGCATTTCAAGCACTGCAATCTTTAGTCGAGCGCTACGGATGTATTGCGGGCTATCCTGATGGTACTTATAGAGGTAATCGGGCGCTAACGCGTTATGAATTTGCTGCTGGCTTAAATGCTTGTTTAGACAGAGTTAACGAATTAATCGCTACTGCGACAAGCGACTTAGTAAGTAAAGAAGATTTAGCTACATTGCAGCGCTTGCAAGAAGAATTTGCGGCTGAATTAGCTACCCTGCGCGGGCGCGTAGATACATTAGAAGTACGGAATGCTGAACTAGAAGCTAATCAGTTTTCTACTACTACTAAACTAAGTGGGGAAGTAATCTTAGCGCCAATCGCGGCTACAGGTGGGGCTGCTGATGATGACCCTAATATCATTTTGGTTAACCGCGCACGCTTGAATCTAACTAGCAGCTTTACTGGTAGAGATGCCTTAATTACAGGCTTACAAGCTTATAACTTCCAAGGCGGCGACAGCAGTATTGGCGGTTCGTTAGGTTTAGCCGACGGGTTGGGATTGAGTAGTAGTAGTGCAAAACTAAGCTTTGAACCGCAATTTCCTGGCGTTAATCCGCAAAACTTGTCTGCTATTGGTAGCAATAGTTTTTCTTTGTACAAGCTGCTTTACGTCTTTCCAGTTGCTAGTAAAGTAACCTTGTTTGCAGGAACAGCAGCAGAGACAACTGATGCTTTTCCAGCAATTACACCTTTTGCGAATGAAGGACAAGAAGCAGTTTCACGATTTGCAGGTTATAACCCTGTAGTGCGTGTATCAGGAGGTACTTCAGGTTCGGGTTTAGCATCTGCTGCTGGCTTCATCTGGAATGTCTCTGATGCCATCAACTTGACGGCGTTGTATGGTAGTGTTAATGCGGCAATTCCAACCGAAGCCCCTGAAGTTCTTCCAGGTGTCTCTGGTACGCCGTTGGGAGCAGGATTATTTAGCGGTAGTAGCGTAGTTGCGGCTCAATTGACAATTAAACCGAGCAGAAGTCTAGATATTGGGCTGAATTATGCCAATAGCTACCACGAAATCAACATTTTAGGAACGGGGTTAGTAAACGCGGATATTGGAGCTTTAGGCGGATTGCCAGCAGGGACTCCTGTTAAGCTCAATTCTGTAGGCGGTACTTTAACTTGGCGATTTGCGCCCAAGGTGGCTCTTTCTGGGTATGGAGCGGCAATTTTCGTTGATGCTGCGCCTGAAGCTGTTGATGCTGAAACTACGTTTACAAGTTGGATGGTAGGCTTACATTTTAGCGATTTGTTCGCTGAAGGCAATAATGCAGGTTTGCTGTTTGGACAACCTTTATATCGGTCTGATGCTAGTGGCGATGCTGTGACTCAACTACCTGGGGAAGATAGAGCAACTCCTTATCATTTGGAAGCTTACTACCGCTTCAGAGTCAGTGACAATGTCAGTATTACTCCTGGAGCATTTGTTTTGTTCAATCCCGAAGGTAACAGCAACAATGATACTGCCGTAGTAGGTTTACTCCGTACCACCTTTACTTTCTAATAGTTAATAGAGTTACCTTTGACCAGTAAAACTTATAAGCGTGGTATTCAACCTCAACTGAAATATCAAAATCGCTCTTAAGCCAGAAACTCACATACTTTTATAGTATTCATCTGGTCACTGGTCACTGGTTACTGGTCACTGTCTCCCTAGCGCCGCCTTTGTTGCAGTTCGCGGTAAACGTCTTTGATGTCTACTTGATGGTGCGCTAAGGCTACAAGCGTATGATAGAGCAAATCGGCTACTTCACCTGCGATCGCATCTGCCTCGTCATCTTTGCAAGCCATCACGACCTCAACTGTCTCTTCGCCTAGTTTTTTCAATATTTTGTTATCGCCAGCAGCAAATAGCTGACAAGTATAAGAGCTTTGCGTAGGGTTATCGCGGCGATCGCATATTACTTTATATAATTCCGACAGTGTATCTGCTGGCGGTACTGTAATGCTGCTATCGACTTGATGAAAACAACTGCGCTCTCCAGTATGACAAGCAATATCGCCTATTTGCTCGACACCAATTAATAAAGCATCGCTATCGCAGTCATAGCGCAGACTGCGGACTTTTTGAATATGCCCAGAAGTTGCGCCTTTGTGCCATAATTCACCGCGCGAACGACTCCAAAACCAAGTTTCTCCAGAATCTAGAGTTTTTTGCAATGACTCTTGATTCATCCATGCCATCATCAGCACAGTGCCATCTAAATAATCTTGAACGATCGCAGGGACTAAACCGCGATCGTCGTAGCGAATCTTATCAACTGGGATAGCTTGAGCGGATAAATTTTGATTAAAAGACATAGCTGCTGGCATTCCAGGCAATAACTCATTTGTCCACGATACCATTGGAGTTGACCAGCTAAAACGTGCTAAATGTGTTTATCCCAATAAGCTTATATCTCTAGCAGATTACATTCTTCCGGCACTAGCAGCAACACAGCGAGTTTGCTTTAGATAGCCTTACTAATCGCCGAGTTATAAACAACCCGATACAAATCTTGCAAAGCTTCCAATCGACGTGCTTGAATTTCTAATGGTAAGTCTGGATTTTGATTTAACAAAATCTTATTTTTGTAGACTTGATAATTCATTGACATAGAAATTCTGCAACCAAGGAAACAACACTTTTACAGACAAACTTTTCGCTCTTGCCATTTTTAGGAGAAAACTTTGGTTAATACCAGCATTAAAACTACCAAATCACAAGAAATTTTTGCTGCTGCACAGAATTTGATGCCTGGAGGCGTAAGTTCGCCAGTACGGGCATTTAAGTCAGTAGGCGGGCAACCAATTGTCTTTGACCGCGTTAAGGGTGCGTATGTTTGGGATGTAGATGGCAACCAGTATATCGACTATGTAGGTACGTGGGGACCAGCAATTTGCGGTCACGCCCATCCTGAAGTAATTGGGGCGCTGCATGAAGCCTTGGAAAAAGGCACTAGCTTCGGTGCGCCTTGCGTCTTAGAAAACGTGCTAGCAGAAATGGTAATTGCTGCCGTTCCCAGCATTGAAATGGTACGTTTTGTCAATTCTGGCACTGAAGCTTGTATGGCGGTACTGCGCTTGATGCGGGCTTTTACCGGACGCGACAAAATTATCAAGTTTGAAGGCTGCTATCACGGTCATGCTGATATGTTCCTGGTGAAAGCAGGTTCGGGCGTTGCTACTTTGGGTTTACCAGATTCGCCAGGAGTGCCTAAATCTACTACCGCCAATACTTTGACAGCACCTTATAACGATTTAGAGGCAGTTAAAGCTTTATTTGCCGAAAACCCCGACCAAATTGCTGGGGTAATTTTAGAACCAGTAGTAGGAAATGCCGGATTTATTGCCCCCGATGCTGGTTTTCTAGAAGGATTGCGCTTGCTAACTCGCGAAAATGGAGCCTTATTAGTATTTGATGAAGTCATGACAGGCTTCCGAATTGCTTACGGCGGCGCTCAAGAAAAGTTTGGCATTACTCCCGACTTGACTACCTTGGGTAAGGTTATCGGTGGCGGTTTACCTGTAGGCGCTTACGGCGGTCGGCGCGATATTATGTCGATGGTTGCACCCGCAGGACCGATGTATCAAGCTGGGACACTTTCTGGCAATCCTCTGGCGATGACTGCGGGAATTAAAACTTTAGAATTGCTCCAAAAGCCTGGTACTTATGAGTATCTAGACCGAATTACCGAAAAACTAGCTGATGGACTGTTGCAAATCGCTAGAGAAACTGGTCATGCAGCTTGTGGCGGTCAAATTAGCGGGATGTTTGGCTTGTTCTTTACTGAAGGACCTGTCCACAATTACGAAGATGCTAAAAAATCCGACCTCAATAAGTTCAGTCGTTTCCATCGCGGGATGTTGGAGCGAGGTATCTACTTAGCACCATCGCAGTTTGAGGCGGGATTTAGTTCTGTAGCTCATACTGAAGTTGATATCGATCAAACTTTAGCAGCCGCACGCGAGGTTATGTCTAGCCTCTAACGATTTTTGCGGGAAATATTTACCCCTTGCCAATTTGGCAGGGGGTTTTTTATAGTAATTTGTTAGTACAATTGCACTACAATAAAATCCAGTTACGTTCAATCTTTAGGCAGCAGGGCGAGAATTTGCTCGACAAACTCTTGATGATCGACGACTGGCTTAGAAATATAACCGTCAGCGCCGCTTTTTTTGAGAAAATTGTCGCGATCGCCTTCCATAGCATGGGCTGTGACTAAAATAATCGGCAGATTTGCTGTTTTGGGGTCTGCTTTTAACATCTGGGTGATTTTGATGCCGTCTACAGACTTACCCTGATAAACACTGCGCTGAAGAGAAACATCCATTAAAATAATGTCTGCCTGCTTACTTGTCGCAATTTGGAGCACTTCTTCCACATTTTCCGTGTGCTTAACCTCTAAGCCGCCACGTTTGGTCAAAATTTTGGAAAACACGCGGGCGTTAATTGGATCGTCTTCCACAATCAAAACAGTTTTCATATCTACTGGTTGCAAGCTATTAAATATTATTAGTGGCAAATATTGCAGCTATGGCTAAAATTAGCGCATCTTTAAAAATAGAGACAGATTGTATTACTGCCTCTAGTTAAGCACAAGTTTTACTGCTACTTACCTAAAAAACTTGCGCTTGAATATTAGCAAAATAATTCACCAAACTTATCTTTGTATCTCTAGACAGGAACAACTCATGGCAAAACAGTTAAACCTTCTCTCTACGGGACAGGTCATCACCACAGCCTTGCATACAGAAATGCAGCGCTCCTACCTAGAATATGCCATGAGTGTAATCGTTGGGCGAGCATTACCAGACGTGCGCGATGGTTTGAAGCCAGTACATCGGCGAATTTTGTACGCCATGCACGAATTGGGTTTGACTCCCGATCGCCCTTATCGTAAGTGTGCGCGGGTAGTAGGCGATGTTTTGGGCAAATACCACCCTCACGGCGATCAATCTGTCTACGAGGCTTTGGTGCGGCTAGTACAGGACTTTTCTAGCCGTTACCCGCTGCTGGCTGGACACGGTAATTTTGGCTCGGTAGATAACGATCCGCCAGCGGCGATGCGTTATACAGAAACTCGCCTAGCTTCAATTAGCCATGAGGCGATGTTGGCTGATATTGGCGAAGAAACTGTTGAATTTATCGGTAATTTTGATAATTCTCAGCAAGAACCTGTAGTTTTACCCGCTCAATTGCCGTTGCTGCTGCTCAATGGTTGTGCGGGAATTGCTGTAGGAATGGCAACTAATATTCCGCCGCATAATTTGGGTGAAATAGTAGATGGTTTGATTGCTTTGATCGATCGCCCCGATTTGCCTGATGAAAAGTTGTGGGAGTTAATTCCAGGTCCCGATTTTCCCACTGGGGGCGAAATTGTTGGCAACAGCGGCATCAAGGAAGCCTACGCTACAGGGCGGGGAAGTATTGTGCTGCGTGGGGTAGCTAAAGTTGAGGAAATTCCCGCTAGTCGCGGCAACAAGCGGCGGACAGCAATTGTGGTGACTGAGTTGCCTTATCAAGTAAATAAGGCTGGCTGGATTGAAAAAATGGCGGAGTTGGTCAATCAGGGTAAGTTAGAGGGAATTTCCGATATTCGCGATGAAAGCGATCGCGAGGGGATGCGCGTAGTGGTGGAACTGCGGCGCGATACTAATCCTCAAGCTGTGTTGCATAATTTATACCAGCAAAGTGCTTTGCAAACCAATTTTGGGGCGATTCTGTTGGCGATTGTGGATGGGCAACCTAGACAGTTGAGTTTGCGGCATCTTTTGGAGGAGTTTTTGCGCTTCCGCGAACGAACTTTGAGTCGCCTTTATTCGTACCAGTTGGCGCAAGCGGAAGGGCGCGTGCATATTGTCGCAGGGTTGTTAAAGGCTTTGGCTGGGCTGGATGAGGCGATCGCAATTTTGAGGGGGGCGGCTGATGGTAGTTCGGCGAAGATCGCTTTGCAGGAGCGTCTGGGGTTAAGTGAGGTGCAAGCTGATGCTGTGTTGGCTATGCCTTTGCGGCGGTTGACTGGGCTGGAGCAGCAGAATTTGCAGGCGGAGTTTGAGCGCTTGAGTGGGGAAATTGAGGTTTTGCGGCGGCTTTTGGGAGATCGTCGGGAGTTGCTGAAGGCTCTAAAGAAGGATTTACGGGGCTTGAAGCGCAAATATGGGGATGCGCGGCGGACTCGGTTGGTGAGTGAGGAGGTTTTGCGGGCGGAGAGAATAAACCGCGAAGATGCGAAAAACGCCAAGGTGGAGGAAAAGGAAGAGGCTGTTTTGGAGTTTAGTTTGCGGGGGTATGTGCGGCGGTTGGGGAATGGGCAAAAGGGCAAAAAGGTTAATGGGTTAGGGGAAAATGATTGTGTTGTGCAGGTGGAGGTGACAAATACTGGGCAAGATTTGCTGGTTTTGACTGGTGGGGGAAAGGTGTATCCAGTTGGGGTTGGTGATGTGCCTTTGGTTTCTCGCGCTTCGGGACGGGGTGTTCCTTTGGTGAGTTTGTTGTCTGCTGCTAGTGAGGGAATTATTTCTCAGTTTTTGTTGCCAGATGATATTGATGCTGCTGGACTGGTTTTGGTGACTCGGTTGGGACGGATCAAGCGGTTGGCTTTGGCTGAGTTGGCTGGTTTGAGCGGTCGGGGTTTGACGGCGATCAAGTTTAAGGATGACGATCGCTTGTTGGCTGGTCGGGTTGTCAGTCCTGGTGATGAGGCGATTTTGGCTACTGGTGGGGGGCGGTTGCTGCGTTTTAGGATTGATGACGAGCAATTGCCAGTGATGGGGCGTACTGCTGTCGGGTTGCAGGCTTTGCGGTTGCGGAAGAACGAACGGTTGGTTGGTTGCGTGACTGGGGCGGATGCTGAGGAAAATTTGGTGCTGTTTTCTCAGCTTGGTTATGCCAAACAAATGCCTCTGCGATCTTTGCGTAGAGCGGATCGTGGTGGGATTGGTACTCAGGCTTTATCTTTTAGTAGTAAAGCTGATGCTTTGGCTAGTATGGTTTTGGTTCCTAATGGGGCTGTGTTGGCTGTGACTACTGACCGACGGCTGTTGCAAGTCCCAATAGATGCTGTTAGTGCTACGGGTAAGGATGGTACGGGCGATCGCCTATCTCTGCTTAATCGCGATGAGAAGATTGTCTCTGTTACTGTTTTGCCGTTGGGGTCAAGTTAGTTTGCAGATGTAAATTTTCTTGTTATGACTGTGCTTTATTTAGGCGATCGCTTGCGGCACGATTTTCTGTTTGGCTTAAATTGCGGTAAAGTCAGTCAATGGCATTTTTATCTGCCTAAATTCAGCGAATAGGTTATTTTGCACACCAGCTAAAAAAAGATTGTGGCGCAGGTTGTTTTAGAAAACGTTTATAAAAGCTTTCCCGCTGCTGCTAAGGCTGAAGCTGTCGCCTCTGTAGTAGCTCCATCTCCTCTTGCTGCTGTGGATATTCAAGATAAGCAAGTAGAATCTCCTCATCAAGTTAATGTTCTAAGGCGCATCAATTTGACGGTGAATGATGGCGAGTTTATGGTGCTTGTCGGACCTTCAGGTTGTGGCAAAAGCACTCTACTGCGCTTAATTGCTGGTCTAGAAGAAATGACTGGGGGCAATATTTGGGTAGGCGATGCTTTGGTTAACGATTTACCTCCCAAGGCGCGGGATATTGCGATGGTGTTCCAAAATTACGCTCTCTATCCCCACATGAGCGTTTATGACAATATTGCTTTCGGGCTAAGGCGTACGGGGAGAGGAGGACAAGGGGGACACAGGGGGATCTGGGCAGAAAATTTGGTTGTAGGAATGACGCGCAATCTTCCCAAACCCTTACGTTATACTACCGATCGCGAACGAAATGTAGATAAGCGAGTAAAAACTGTTGCTTCGCTGCTGCAAATCGAACACTTATTAAATCGATTGCCCAAACAATTATCTGGCGGACAAAAACAGCGCGTGGCATTAGGTAGGGCAATTTCCCGCAATCCGCAAGTTTTTTTGATGGATGAACCGCTTTCTAATTTAGATGCCAAACTCCGCGCCGAAACTCGCGCCCAAATAGTTAAATTACAGCGCCAATTAGGAACGACGACTATATACGTAACTCACGACCAAACTGAAGCAATGACAATGGGCGATCGCATTGCGGTAATGGATAAAGGTCAATTGCAACAAGTAGCTCATCCCCTAGAACTCTACAATCGTCCGGCTACTAAGTTTGTTGCTGAATTTATTGGTTCGCCGCCAATGAATTTTTTACAGGTAGAATTCCACGCGCCATTATTTATTTTCCATCCTTTATTTCGTTTTACCCTCCCTGAAGTTTGGGAAATGGCTCTCAAAAAATACGAGCGCCAGCCGCTAATTTTAGGTATTCGCCCAGAACATCTAAGTTTGGGTGAAGCTGCACCTACCAATCTTCCAGTCCAAGTAGACCTAATAGAAGCTTTAGGCAACGAAACTTACCTTTCTGTTAGCACTCCCAATTCATCTGCTGCTGCTATTCAAGTGAGAATACCACCAGATCGCGCTGTATCAATCGGCGAACAAATATGGCTATCTCTGGCTATAGACAAACTACATTTCTTCGATCCCGACACTGGTTTAGCAATTCGCATAATGGATAAGAGCTAAGTGCGATCGCAATTTTGTGGTTTAACTTAGCCCTGTAGAGAGAAGAAAGTTTTAAAATTGTTGACTACAAGAGGATAGAATTGTCCGCCAATTTTGTTGCATCAAATTTTTGCGCTTTGCATAATGCTGGAAATCTAGGCGGCAAACAACTAGAGGAGATTTGTCGTGACTCGAAGACTGCAATTCTTGTGCCAAAATGGTTCAATCGTTCTGCGCTTCTTAATCGTCGCCCTGGTATTTTCAGTCCTGCTGAGTTCTAAGGCAAGATTATTCCAGACTTCTGCGATTGCACAAGCCCCGATGCAATCTATGCAGACTAATGCCTGTAGCGCTTTGACGCAAAGAGACTTTGCAGCCATTCCCGATGCGCCCACCGCACTTTTTTCGGCTCAAATTGTTGCTGCTATGGCTGGGACTCCCCAATACTGCGAGGTGAAAGGATACGTTACACCGCAAATTCAGTTTGAAATACGGTTGCCCACTCAAAACTGGAATCGTCGCTATCTTCAAGTTGGCTGTGGTGGATATTGCGGCAGTTTGAGAGCTTCGCCAGAATATATCGCTGCACTCAATCAAAACTTTGCAGTGGCTTTTGACAATTCAGGACACGTTGGCGGCGGCTTAGGCGCGGGGGGCGCACTCTGGGGACTAGATCAGCCCCAACTACGAACGGACTTCGGCTACCGCTCGGAACACGTAATGTTAATTGCCGCAAAAGCGATCGCTTCTGCCTTTTATGGAGAAAGCCCTAAATACTCTTACTTTCAGGGCTGTTCCAACGGGGGGCGACAAGCTCTAATGGCAGCACAAAGATATCCAAATGATTTTGACGGCATTATTGCGGGCGCACCTGCGGCAATTCAAGCCCCATTAAATGGGGAATACGAAACGTGGAATGCGATCGCCAATCTCGACTCACAAGGAAATGCCATTCTACCCGCCGATAAACTACCACTAATTCATCAGGCTGCACTGGCAGATTGTGACGGTAAAGATGGATTAGTTGACGGACAAATTACCGATCCTAGAGTTTGTACCTTTAAGCCCCAATCGCTGCGTTGTTCTAGCAATGGCGATCGCGCAAATTGTTTAACAATAGCTCAAATTGCAGTTGTTAATAAATTGTATAGCGGTCCAGTGGATAGTCAGGGTAAGCGACTCTACCCAGGCAGTCAAACGATTGGCTCAGAACTGGGGTGGGCAGGTGCAAGCATCGGCAGTTCTGGAATGCCACCAATGGCAGCGAATATCGCCGACGGCTATCTGAAATATCTTGCTTTTCCCAAGAGTCCCCCTGCATCTTTTTCCTACAAAGACTGGCAATTTACAACAGAGGGCTTCGATCGCCTGCGTCCTTTAGGCAAAGTGTACAATGCTACTAATCCTGACCTCAAAGATTTCCGCGATCGCGGCGGCAAACTTATCCTCTATCACGGTTGGGCAGATCCAGCGATTCCCCCGCAAGGCACGCTCGCTTACTATCAGGCAGTTCAAGATACAATGGGCGGTCTTGCCAACGTGCAATCGTTTGCCAGGTTGTTTATGCTGCCGGGAGTATATCACTGTCAAGGCGGGACGGGTCCAAGCCGCGTAGATTGGCTTGCTCCGATTGTTGCTTGGGTAGAACAAGGCACTCCCCCAACTAAAATTATTGCCTCGCAAACAACTGCCGATTCAGCCAGTGGTGGGTTTAGCAATCCAACTGAGGGATCGACCGGAAGCAATGCAAAAATTGTCAGAACAAGACCGATATTTCCTTACCCAATGCAAGCAAAGTACAACGGCAAGGGAAGCATGGACGATGCCGCAAACTTTGTCGGGGTAATGCCTTCCCGAATCCCAAGCGATCGCATCAATTGGATTGGCA
The DNA here is from genome assembly GCF_000952155.1 of Aliterella atlantica CENA595. Classification (GTDB taxonomy): domain Bacteria; phylum Cyanobacteriota; class Cyanobacteriia; order Cyanobacteriales; family Chroococcidiopsidaceae; genus Aliterella; species Aliterella atlantica. The sequence continues at coordinate 28,102 of NZ_JYON01000016.1, forward strand.
ACGATTTGTTCCAGCCGCAGTAATTTGAGAAAGTTTCAACTTTATGGTGAGAGCGATCGCAACCTCTCCGGTGGAACATACATCCATACTCGCTCCCCCAAAGTGGGAAAGAATCTCAATTCGAGCAGCGAATTTCTAACTAATTCTGCGATTGGTAGCATTTCCTAGCTCAAAACGACCTCGATCGCAAGTTCGCACCGCTTTGTAATCTACTTCTACTGTATGCCTGTTGTTATATAGGCGATCGACAACTGAGTAAGGATTTAGAATTTGTTGTTGTCAAATCCGATATATCGCGATATATAAAAAATAAGCGATATATCGCGATACGTCAAAGAAAATTACAAGGAGCTAAGTATGTTCAGACGATTTCATTCAGGTATTCCCCAACCAGCGTGGGCAGGAGAAGGACCTGACAATAAATTCTTCATGAGTGGGCGACATGGACGCAGAGATTCGTTTGGTGGTGATTGGGGAGATGAGCCTCGCACCCGTCGCGGTGACATCAAATTCATTTTGCTTGGGCTTCTATCTGAGCGCCCTCAGCATGGTTATGAATCGATCAAAGAGCTAGAAGCCCGTCGGGGTGGCTTTCGCCGTCTCAGTCCAGGCTCCGTCTATCCAACGCTGCAAATGCTAGAAGAAGGCGGTTATTTGACCAGTGAGGAAGTTGAGGGAAAGCGCGTTTACACGATTACAGACAGTGGCAGACAATTCTTGAGCGATCGGCAATCTGGTTCAAGAAAAGCTTACGACAGTTTTACAGAAAGTAAGCCTTCTGAATTAATCGAATTGCGGCGGACTCTAACTGACGTGAATGATGCAGTCACACAAGTTGCTCGAAGTGGCAATCCAGAGCGAGCCAATCGAGTTCGCGATCTGCTTGCTCAGGTAAAGCGTGAGATTTACAAGCTGCTTGCAGAAGAGTAAGCGGGTCAGATGTAATAAATTGCTTAACTTGTGGTGCTGTCTGCCGGATTGTGGGTAAAGATGCTGAAGGTTTACCCAAGCTGCAAGCCTTTCAAAATACTGACGCACAGAAGAAGATCGAACAATTGAAGAATTCTTTGCACCATCTTCAGGAAACTCTTCGCACCGAACGGGCGACTGCAAAAGCCAAGATGCTCGATCTAAAAGCCCAACTCTCAAATTTGCAAAAATCTATTGGCGTGGATTGAGGCAAGTTGAAATATAGTTGGCTTAACTCTAAAAAAACCTGATAACAAAGGCATTGGTAACTCGAAGTTCTGAGGAAATGAATGTGAACCGTTTGTTTCGTAAATACCACCGACAGCTAGCAATCGTCTGTGCGTTGCCACTACTTCTGACTGTCATCACCGGAATGCTTTTTCCCATAGCTAAAGGATTTCATCAGCGTCAACTTGCAGGCTTTCTCATCCATCTCCATACACTAAAAACTATTGGATTAGACAGTTTCTTTCCCATTATTAATGGTATTGGGCTGTTAGGGTTGCTCGTTACTGGCATTTACATGACCAGTCTCTTTCGAGAACGACGATTTCCCTCAAATCCACACGATCTTTAAGGAACGCCTATAGAGGGGAAAGTTTTAGAACTGCCTACTAGAATACGATCGCATCGTCTGCCAAAATGCGATCGTAGTTAGAACAAGACCGATATTTCCTTACCCGATGCAAGCACAGTATAGCAGTCAGGGTAGCATTGACGATGCCCAATTAAACCCCAAACGAGCGCATTGATTGGAGCGAAAATGACTTCTTTCAGCCTAAATGATACCAGTTTCTATCCTTCTGTTAACTAGGTTCATTCCCCACTCGGAGCGAATTAATCCGCAGAAATTCAGAGCGAGCGTAATGCAGCAATTTGCTTGTTCCACCGTTCAAATACAGCTTGCGGTTCGTGCAGCGAGAAGGTTTCTCCAGACTCGACATCCGCATAAGCAGAGACGAGATGGCGAATACTTTTAATCTGAGCCTCGAAGAAGGTGAGGGGAACGCCTTCGACCTCTTTATGAATGGGTTGCGATCGCAGGCGCATCTCGCATACACCCTTGTCAAAGGGAATAACCATTGTTACTCTTCCATCTCGCAGCAAGTTTGCAGTAGTGCTAGATCTTGGAGAGATCGCGAATCGAATTTTAGCATTGGGCAGAGCCAGAACTTCACCTACACTCAAGAGCGATGCGTGCGCCCAACCCTCTTCGTTCACCGTCGAGAGGCGAATTGCATTCATCGGTTTAGATGGAAGGTTGTTGCCATCTAAAAAGGAGGCGATCGCCTTGGGAAGCTCCTTCGGGTCGATCGGCTTAGGGGGAATATAAACTTGGTTCGCTTCGTTCATCTTCAGTTTCGTTTTTCGTTGATTTGTGGATCGTGGCGATTCCTTCGAGATGCGCGTCACGCGCCGATCGCGCCAGTAATACCTGTGATGCTTTGGGGCATCTTTTTGAAATTCTCAGAGAATCACTGCTCGTCGAATAGTTCTGGGGCAAAAGGTCGCGGGTCTAATTCTCGGAATTGGGCGCGTTTGAAATGCTCTTTTAGCGCGAACGGGACGGTGCAGTCGAAGATCGTCTTGCACGTACTTCCCTTTGCATGAATTGCTGGGCTGTATTCTGGAATCTGCGATGGATCGAGAACGTGTCCGGTGATGCCCGGTACGACGATCGTGCCTGTATCCCCTTGATAGCGGGTTTGCATTGCCCACAGAACATCATCGCTATCAAACAGATCGACATCCTCATCAACGAGGATGATGTTTTTTACTTCGCGATAGACCGCGAGCGCAATCAGTGCCGCCTGCCGTGCTGTCCCGTCATCGCCTGCGACTCGCTTTTCGATCTGCAAGATTGCCAGGAACTTCCCACCGCCCGAACTGTGAGAGTAGACGTTCTGTAGCAAACCTGGTAATGCAAGTTCTACTGCGTTGTAGATACTCGCCTCGGTCGGAATTCCCGCTAAGTTGACGTGCTCCTCACCAGGTCCAACCAGGGTTTGTAGGATAGCGTTGTGCCGCATCGTCACGGCAGTCACTTTGATTACTGGTAGGGATGGATTGGCGGGTCCGGTGTAACCAGGAAACTCCGGCATCGCGTAACCCGTGTGTGTGTTCTGATCCTCAGCTACCCGCACATTGGGTAGAACTTCGCCTTCGATGACAATCTCGGCACGAGCGATCGCTTTCTGCTTGACCGTCACGCAATCCACAAGCTCAACAGGCTTACCACGTAGACCCCCTGCGACACAAAGTTCATCGAAGCCGAAAGGCGTGGTTGGTGCTTCAAAACACGCGCCAATATGAATGGCTGGGTCAAGTCCCATGTCGATCGAGATCGGCAAAGGTTTGCCAGCCGCTTCCGCTTTTTGTCGATAAGCATCAATGTGTCGTCCCGGTGCGAAGAAGATCGAAAGTTCATCTCGACTCTGCACGCAAAGCCGATGAATGGTGACATCAGTATTGGACTCCTCATCTGGATCGCTTCCGAGAACAAGACCCATGCAGAAGTAAGGTCTGGCATCCTCTTCGGTGTTCGTCGGTGCTGGAAGGAGTTTACGCAAATCAAAATTTGGATCGTCTGCCCGATGGACCTCTTCCTGACAGGGCGCATCTTTCTCATCGATGGTGACGGGAGGAATGATTGTCTTGACGGCTTTGCCCATCTGCATTCCCAGTTCGCGGGTGGGCGCACCTAATAGTAAGCTCACTCGTTCGCGGCTCGCCATCATCCCAACTAGCACGCGAGAGTTTGGGTAGCCCTTCACCTTATTGAATGTCATCGCTGGACCGATTCGAGTGGGTCGCATCACGGTTCCACCAGCCCCAATATATCGATACACTCCAGCAAGTTCAGCAATCGGATCGACTGGGCGATCCGTTTCAATGTATTGCCCTTTGAAGTTCTTGAGGTGTTCGATCGCAGAGCGCAAATCGTTGATGTTCGGAACATTCCATCCAAGCGGATGCTCCGCTTTGGCTTGCTCAATATCGCTCGACATGAAAACTCTCTTTATTGCGAATTGAAATCAAAACTTGGGCAGATTCTCTTATATTTACTGAATCTAACCAACAAGGAAATAAAGCAGGTTTTACTCAAGTTGTCATCTTCACTAAATCGCCATCGCCCGTTCGCTGCTTCTAACTGAAGTGATACTTTCTCCATTTAAAGCTCTAACCTTAGGCATAGTTGTCTTCAAATTCTCAGTCTACTCTTAGTTAGAGCTAATGGTTGATTAAGTCTAGAATCCCTTGATTATAGAATATTTTCTGTGACTTCCAAACAAGCGCTTCATCAGCCGTCATATTGCACAAATTGGACAGATGATAGTAAGAGCAACCACATCAATAGCTGGTGGATTGCCTATACGCTCGAAGGCATCTGGGACTGGATCTTTAAACAGCACAAATGAGCCGTTTTTGCAAAAATGGTTAGCTGTGTCACAAAAACTTTACTCTGGGTTTCCAGCCAAACCCATATTCAACCCTAAGATATAGCAATTTTTACCCAGGTGCGTTACATTATTTAATATATAAAGCTATATAACTTAACAAATTAACCATGCAAGACACAACTAAAGTCACAACCCCAGTAATGGACGATCGCAATGCTTGGCGTTATGGGTTTACTCCCCAAGCAGAAATTTGGAACGGTCGTTTGGCAATGATTGGTTTTTTAGCTGCTGCATTGATTGAATTGTTCTCCGGTCAAGGATTTTTGCACTTCTGGGGAATTATGTAACCAGTGACCAGTTAAAGCCGATTGCAAGATTGCTTTCTCTTGGTAGCTGGATGCGATCGCTGCTCGAACGAGTTGTTAACACCATTAACAGACAAGGGATATAGACCTGGAAACCATCAAAATCTTCCAGGTCTTTTTTTGCGCGAAAAAAGCCCATAGGTATTCCTATCGGCTTTAAGCAGATATTTATTCGCTACCAATTTAGCGGATGTATTCTTTTAAAACGCTATTGCGGTTAGGATGGCGCAGTTTGCGTAAAGCCTTAGCTTCAATTTGGCGGATGCGTTCGCGGGTGACGTTAAATATTTGCCCAATTTCTTCTAGAGTCTTCATGCGACCGTCATCTAAGCCGTAGCGCAGCCTCAGTACATCGCGTTCGCGGGGGCTAAGACTATCTAAAACTTTTTCTAGGTCTTCGCGCAAGAGATTTTTAGAAACTTGGTCTTCTGGTGTCTCGCCATCAGACTCAATAAAATCGCCCAGGCGAGAATCTTCTTCTTTACCAATGGGCGTTTCTAGGGATATAGGTAATTGAGCAGATTTAGCAATAAATCGCAGCTTCTCGATCGTCATCTCCATGCGGGTAGCAATTTCTTCTTCTGTAGGCTTGCGTCCCATTTCTTGAGAAAGCAGCTTAGTTGTCTTTTTAATGCGAGAAATTGTTTCGTAAAGGTGGACGGGTAAACGAATTGTCCTTGACTGATCGGCGATCGCTCTGGTAATTGCTTGACGAATCCACCATGTAGCGTAGGTAGAGAACTTGTAACCTTTTTCGTGATCGAACTTTTCTGCTGCCCGAATTAAGCCTAAACTGCCTTCCTGAATCAAGTCTTGAAACGATAAACCCCGATTCATGTACTTTTTGGCAATAGAAACTACTAATCGTAGGTTCGATTGCACCATTTTGTCTTTCGCCCGTCGCCCGATATGCAAACGATAGCGGAACGATGATAGCGGTAGCTTGACAGCTTCAGCCCATTCGCTGTCATGAGGATCGCGATCTAATTGATCGCACAATTTCTCGCGCACGCGCTCCATTTCTAATAATTCAGCAATTTTCCGAGCTAGTTCAATTTCTTCGTCTGCCCGTAGTAGACGAATTCTTCCTATTTCCTGCAAATACAGCCGAATTGAGTCTTCTGTGTAGTGCTTCTTTTTGGTTTGCGCCCGACGACGAGATTTGACGACTTTACCAGATTTAGCCTCGTCCCCATCAGGTTGAGATTCTAAATATTCATCTTGTTCGTCACCATCTAAACCAATTGAGTATTCTTCTTCAATTAAAAGTTCAAAATTACTTTCAGGCTGATGAATTTCGAGTTCAGGCTGATGAGTGGTTTCGAGTACGTTGTTAGCCTGGTTCATGCCGCGTTCCTCATGCTCCTTGATTCAACTATCAATCGATCGACATTTATTTCGCACTCTTATTAAGTAAGCCAAGAGCAAACTATAAAAGAGTTTTGATTGTTTGGACGGTCAATGACAAGACAAACAAATAAGGCAATAGATATGTTTAATTGCTACGCGCCTATTAATTTTCTTGCCTAAAATAAAACTTTATCCCTAGATAAAAGCTAGCACTTAACAGCAGCACTGTGTCTTGCTGTTAATAAATGGAGTTCCATAGACCCCTCCGATTGTAGCCTGTTTCACAGAAATTGCCTGCATTTAATGTTCTAATCTCAAAATCCCTAAGTTTGATATGTTAAATCCGATCTCTTCGGGATCGAAGGCAGATTTGCAGGAGGAAAACCTAAATAGTCCAAAAGTTTTTGCTCTCTAGGCATTGTTGTTTTTATTCTAAATGCGATCGCTAACCTTGCTACTAACTTTCCGGTTTTTCTTTGGAAAATAAACAGCAAGCATTGGTGACTAAAAAAAGGGGCTTCATGCACTAATTTCGATCTTTCCTAGATTAATTCAGATTTTACTGGTTTGCCAACAATTAGACTTAAAAGCCATAGATTCTTGACTACAACCTGTAAAATAAGCTAGTTCAACTTTTCTTGCCTAAAAATAGCTAGTAACTAGACAGGAGATTTAAGCACCTTTAGGTAGATTAACTTAAGTTGCAACTTGTAGTCTTAGTCTAAGTTAACCGAAGAGTTGTAAAAATTTCAACCCTATTGCACTTGACAAATAACAATTTTTTCTAAAGCTACAGCTAAGATAACTAAAATTTTCTAAATAGGGGAAATTTTCTGACCGTGTCCGTACCATAAAGCATCAATAGTCACGAATTCATAACCGCGTTGCAGCAACAGGGGAATGAGGATTTTTGCCGTTTGGGCTACATCTTGACCGCCGCAAGCTCCATCATGCAAAACTATTGTCGAACCATTTTGTACTTGTTCTAACACGCGCTGAACTACAAGTTTAATTCCTGGTCTTACCCAATCTTCGGGGACAACACTCCACATTACAGACCGATATTGCCACTGATTTAGCAAATCTAGGGTTTGGGGTGTAAATAAGCCATTAGGCGGTCGTACGTCGCGTACAGACGTAGGATGCACGCCACAAGCTTGAGAGATAGCTTGCTGGGTAGATTCTAGACTTAACTTTAGTTCTGGTGGGGATAGAAGAGGAAAGGAGCGATGATCGTAGCCGTGAAGCCCGATCCAGTGTCCGCGATCGCTTACTGTTTTAGCGGTAGCTGGGGCGCGATTGACACAAGCACCCAACCAAAAAAAACTAGCTGGTATAGAGTAATAATCTAAAACTTTGAGCAGTTGGGGAGTATAAACTGGATGGGGACCATCATCAAAAGTTAGGGCAACTGCTTTAGTATGGGGATTACCAGACCACAGGCAATTGGGGAATGTTGGTTGTAAAATCCGGTAAAGGAGAGGAAAAAACGGAGCCAACTGCATTTTGATATGTTTATAAATATTCAGTGCGATCGCATCTAACTTTAGCAATTTTTCAATGAGTGAGACTGCCAAATTTAAAGTAGGGTCAATAGTGGTTAGTGGATTATGCGCGATCGCTCTTGCTAGTTGTTCTACCGTAACTACTACTGAGTATGAAGCAACAGCCCGAACTACTTATACATGGCAAGTTGAATATGCAACTAATCCTAGTAAAGATGGCTTAACTAGATTTGAAACTTTCGCGTCTGCATCTTTACTCAACCGTAACGGTATCAAGCCTGCAAACGCTGTTAAAGGTCCTGACGAACGAGGTTTGTGGTGGGGGGCTTTACCGCCAAGACCAAGTGTAGATGAAATCGAACAACGCCAAAAATTTGTCGAAAAACCTAGCACTCCACAGTTAATTAAATCTGTAGACTACCAAATAAGTTATCAAGCAGGCGACGGGAAAAGAACTTTGCCAACCAACTATCAAGCCTATCGCCAAGTTGTCAAAGCCTATTCGCAAAAATTACCCCTGCAGCTAACTTTAGGAGTAAATGACAATACTGTAGAAAAAGCTGAAGTTAAAATTAATTAAGCTTCAACTTTTTGCTTGGTAGCAACTTTAGGACGCTTTAGAGCAGGCAATTTATCTAAAGGCTGCTGTTCTGCTGGTGCTAAAACTTGGAGACTATCAAAAGCTGCTTCTCTAATTACTGATTCTTGTTCTCTAATCAGAAGTAATTGCAAGTATTCGGCAACTGCACTAGGGCTATAAACTTCTTGGCGGGTACGCTTAATCGCGCGCGGTAGTCGTCTCACGGCAATTAAACGCTTCAATGAGTCTGTACTGCTAAGGTCTTTTAATAATTGCTCTAACTGGCTTTCTTGATGGTTAGCTTGCCAACCAAGGATTTGCCACACCAACAAAATTAGCACTGTTAAAGTGCCTAAGCCTTGTAAAATTGCTCCCGCAGCTATCCAGTGACTATCTGCATCTAGCCAGATTGAAGCTGACATATAAGTGCTAACTGTCGCCACGCCGCCGCTAATAGCTGCTAAAGTAAATTGGCGATGGGGAGTATTAAGCGAATTACGCATATCTGCTACTAGCGCGTTCCAGTCCCATTCGTGCATCACGTACACTACAGACATCACGATCGCACCTATTGCTGTAGCTAGTAACAACTTCCAATTCCAAATCAGCATTGCTATAGTCAAAGCTGCGATCCCAAGCCATCCGCCTGGTCCTTGAAAGCGTTGCAAAACCTGGGACTTAAGCTTAATATTCTGCCCTTTTTGCTGCGGCAAGCTCTCAATAATTGTAGTGTTGATATACTGCTGCCACCAAGACCTTGATGCCACGATAATTACCTACTGAATGCGAAACTACACTATTACTAAATTTTTTTAAATTTTACCCAATCATCGGCATATATTTCTTTTAGTTGAATCCTGCCGCTACTAAAATCGCTAATTATAGAACCAAGAGTCAATAATCTGTGAGGTGTATTAATGTTTCAGCCGCTCGGATTTGAGCAAAATTCTGTCACCACCTCGTTAGGCAGAATGGTATATTATACTGCGGCGAGTCAGCCTTGGATAAGCGATCGCCCTGCAGATTTAGAAACCTTAGTATTTTTACACGGCTTTGGCGGCGGTTCGTCTGCTTATGAGTGGTCGAAGGTTTATCCAGCTTTTGCTAGCGAATATCGAATTATCGCACCCGATTTAATTGGCTGGGGTCGTTCCGCCCATCCCGAACGCAATTACCAAATTGAAGATTATTTGACAACTATTGGCGAATTTTTGACACAAACTTGCAATGGTGCAGTTACAGTTATCGCTTCATCTCTAACTGCGGCTTTTACAATTAGGTTAGCAGGCGATCGCCCTGAGTTATTTAAGTCGCTAATTGTCACCACACCCGCAGGACTCTCAGATTTTGGCGAAGATTACTCGCGAAGCTTCTTTGCTCAAATAATTAGTACGCCAATTCTCGACCGCTTGCTTTACAGTGCTGGTGTTGCTACCAGTAACGGCATTCGCAGCTTTCTAGAACAGCGCCAATTTGCCCAGCCCAACCGTATTTATCCAGAAATTGTCGAAGCTTACTTAGAATCGGCAAAACAACCAAATGCTGAATACGCCGCTTTAGCTTTTGTGCGCGGCGATTTGTGTTTCGATTTAGCTGCTTACATTCCCAAGCTAACTACTCCCACAGCAATTATTTGGGGGCAAAAGTCTCAGTTTACAGGTCCAGAAATTGGTCGGCGCTTTGCTAGCATGAATCCCCAAGCTATTAAAGTATTTCAACAGCTAGAGGATGTAGGACTAACACCCCAATTAGAACTTCCAGCCGTAACTATTGGCTTAATTAGGCAATTTTTGCCGTTACTGACTAGATAATTCGTAATTCGTAATTCGTAATTTATGGTTTCAAGCCAAGCTCGCGCCCTGACTTTAGTCATGGGGTAACAAGGCGCTTTCTTCGCGCCTTAAGCTCGTTTATCGTTTTCGACGCGGACATCAATCACTGTGGCATTGAAATTGTAGTTAAACCCTTCTAATTCAATTGGGTTGCCAATTTTGAGTTTGCTATTACCCACAACAGGTCCATCTGGTCTAATCGTTGCTTTGCCACCTAAAGTTAACAGAATATCTGTACTAAATTGGTTTGGTCTTGGATCTGTAAATTCTTTAAGAGTTCCATCTGGTTGAGGTACTAGCATAGTTCTAGGTAACTGCTGGACTGATTTGATGTCTAAGCTACCGTGAGGTTGATTGCGGATAATAACGTTGGTTTTGCCACCTTTTTTAAAGCCGTTGTCAAATAACTGTTCGGGGTCGCGGACATTTAAACCGCGCACGATTAAATCAACCTCTACAGGTTTGACAACATTATTGACCTGAGCAACAGAACCAGAAGTCCCAGGATAGAAGAAAATGCCAATCAAGACAAGTAATATTACTAAAGCAGCGCCCAAATCGAGTAAGTTTATTTTCCCGAACAAACGACCTTGAGAATCCAAAATAGCCATGAGAATTTTGAAATAGCAGCAATTAAAAGGTAGGGGGTAAGGGGCATTTTGGCAAGAGGCAAAATTCTCTGTGTACTACCTTTGGTAGTCTGTATCTGTGCCAAAAGGCGATCGCCTCACGTTTGCTTACTTTAGCTAAATCTGCGGGTGTAGGAGCAGGTAAGGGAAAATCAAGGTAAAGATGCAACATCTAACGTCCAAAATTCGTCACGATTTCAGTGGCGACTATTTTTACTCTGACGATTTCAATTAAAATCTTGTTGTTATGGCAAAATTTTCCGTTCGTTTGCGCCGTTCGCGCCGTTTGTTTTATCCTTTAATCTCGGTAGTAGTAGCGCTGGGGATTACGGCAAATTCGCTGTTGCCAGTACAAGCACTTCCTGTATTGGATTTGTTCCGTCAAGGGGTACAGATATTTCAACTATCGAATGTTTCCGATAAACAAGAAGTTGAACTTGGCAAACAAATTAATCAACAGCTAGTTAGCAGTGAAGTCAAACTTTACCGCAATCGGGATGTAAATAACTATGTCAATGAAATTGGTCAGCGTCTAGCCAGAACTAGCGATCGCCCTAATCTGCCTTTTACTTTCCAAGTGGTAGACGATAAGGCTGTTAATGCTTTTGCGACAGCAGGCGGTTACGTTTACGTCAACACAGGCTTGATTGAAGAAGCAGACAACGAAGCTGAACTCGCTAGCGTTATGGCTCACGAAATCGGTCATATTACTGGCAAGCATTTGGTAGAACAGATGCGCCGCACAGCGATCGCTCAAGGAGTTTCTCAAGTTGCTGGTTTAGATCGCAATGCTGCTGTGCAAATTGGTGTAGAGTTGGCACTGCGCCGCCCGCGCAGCCGTCAGGCAGAGTTACAAGCAGACCGCAGCGGACTGAGAAATTTGGGACGTGCTGGTTACGCCCAATCGGCAATGATTTCGTTTATGAAAAAGCTTTTAGGCTCTGGTTCGCCGCCTGAGATATTAAGCACTCACCCAGCAACTAGCAATCGGATTGCGGCGCTGCAAAGCCAGATTGACCCGAAACGGGCAAATGTAGGTATGGGTCTAGATCGCAATGCTTATCAGGCACAAATTCGCCCTCTTAGCTAAATTTTTGGTATGGCAGTAGGTTAAAGGGCGATCGCCCTTTAACCTTTTTCATGGGCTGACGTATCGTTTTTTATATGCTTTTGAGCTTAACTGAATAAATAATTAACGACGTTTAATTTTAGTAGGTTCAATAGCTGTAACTGCTGATTCTAGATTTACAATTCGCGCCTTTTGCTGCTGAATGTTGAATTGATACACTTGGTTATTTGTCAGATCCAAGCCTGTCAACCAGCCGCTTTTAGGATGATACGCTCCTGTATCTATATCAATCCACCCTTGTCCTTGAGCAAGCTTGCCAGGGGTTACGCCTGGTAAGGTAAAAGTGATGGTATGACCGATAATTATCACTTTATCGCTGAAATAAGGCTTTTCCATGCTGTGAAATTCATCGCGCACCCAGCAAAGTTGATCGGAAGTTTGCTCTGCAAAAGGTATGCGCGGATCTATGCCTGCATGGACTAGCCAATAGTCTCCTAAATCTAAGTAAGTAGGTAAATTTTGCATCCATTCCAAATGTTCTTGAGGAATGGTGGAATCTGGATAACTAGAAATTGTAGCGTAGCCACCGCTATACAACCAAGATTGCTGAACGTGGGCTGCCATTGCGCCGCCACCAATTACATCTAGTAGCATCTGCTCGTGATTGCCTAAAATACAGGGGTACGCATTTTTTTGGACAAAATCTACCACTTGACAGCTTTGCGGTCCTCGGTCGATCAGATCGCCGATAAAATAAACTTCATCATCGCCGCCAGGGGCGATCGCTTCTAATAATCCCATTAAGCCGTTATAGTGACCGTGAACATCCCCAATCACAATGCGACGATGGCTCCTATCCCTCATTACCAATAAATCCTTATTGTTTAAAATTACTGAAATACCTCTTCTACTACAGCCTATTTAGGCTTTGTCTTTAAATAGCTCAAGCATCTCTACTTTCAATTGTAGTTCTGACTTAATAATTTGATACAAAATTTTTAATTGCCAAAAACCCATAAATATGCTTAGTTCCTCCACAGCAAGAATTGATGTATTAAAACAACCGACAAGACAAGATTGGGTAGAGCAGGCGATCGCAAATATGGACGTTATCTTGCTAGATCATTCCCATTGCGAGCGCAAAGCCGCAGGTGTTGCCTTAAATTTAATGTTTCGTTACCCCTCTAACACTGCATTAGTCCGCAAACTAACAGCGATCGCCCGTGAAGAACTCGAACACTTCGAGCAGGTAAATCAATGGCTCGAACGCCTGGGTATTCCTCTAGGGTTTCTCTCTTCACCTCCCTACGGCGCAGGCTTAAAAGCTCAAATTCGCCACCAAGAGCCAAATCGCTTATTAGATTCTTTGCTAGTTTCTGGTTTAATTGAAGCACGCAGTCACGAGCGGTTAGGATTATTAGCCGAATATTGTTCTCTGCCAGAATTAGCCCAATTTTATCGCGGCTTAATGGTATCTGAGGCACGTCACTACGGTATATATTGGCTGCTAGCCGAAACCTATTTTGACAGTAAAGTTGTCAGTCAACGTCGAGAAGAATTAGCAATTGTCGAAAGCGATTTATTGTCAGCATTACATCCCGAACCAAGGATACATAGTTAGCAGCAAACGCCACCCCATTCAGGAAAATAATGTAGAGACGTAGCAGTGCTACATCTAAAAATCGCCACCACCGCCACGTCTAAAAACCGCCAATCAATAGAACAAGAGAATTATTGCCGAAATGTTACCCGCAATTAAGGCTAAATATCAAGATTTTGTAATTCGGGATTGGCAAAAGCGCGATCGCACTGAATCCGCCAGCGTAATTTCTACTGTACTTGCAGAATACGGTTTGGCTTGGGAACCTACTGGTGCAGATGAAGATGTATTAGAAGTAGAAAAATATTATTTGACTGCTGGGGGTGAATTTTGGGTCATTGAGCAGCAAAATCGCATTGTTGGTACGGGCGCTTATTACCCAATTAAACGCGGCAGGAATGCTGTAGAGATTCGGAAAATGTACCTTTTGCCAGCAGTAAGAGGCATGGGATTGGGCAAGTATTTACTGCAACAACTTGAAAGCGCGATCGCCCTGCAAGGATATCAGCAAATTTGGATTGAAACCGCTAGCGTTTTGGCTGAGGCAGTCAAACTCTATGAAACTAGCGGTTATCAACCAGCAACAGGAGTAGAAACGGCAAGATGCGATCGCGTTTATCTAAAAAGCATCTTGTAATTCGTAGAAGTCAGGCGAGATATAATCTTTTCTCAAGGGCCAACCTACCCAATCTTCAGGCATCAAGATTCGCTTCAAATTTGGGTGTCCTTCATAGATGATGCCGTACATATCAAACGATTCTCGCTCTTGAAAGTCGGCAGTTTTCCAAATCCAATACACCGATGGCACTCTAGGATCTTCTCGCGGTAAGAATACTTTTACTCTTACTTCTTCTGGGCGATCGGCGTTATCGCTGACTTTAATTAAGTGATAGACGCTGACCAAATCTTGCCCTGGTCCTAAATCGTAACCACATTGGAATTGAAGGTAGTTAAAGCCATAAGCATACAAAGCTGTAGCTATAGGTAACAAAACTTGGCGATCGACTTTGATGATTTCTGTACCCCTGCGATCTGGGGCGATCGCTTCGTTTGCAAAGCCATTGTCTGTCAACCACTTAGAAACCTTACCAGCTTCAACTATCTGCGATTCTGCGGTCGGTGTTGACTCTGGTTTTTGTTCGGGTGAAGATGCTTCAGTCACGCTTAATCGGCTCCTTTTCGGTTGCTTGCAATGCTGGGGCGATAGGCATTCCCATTGCTTCGCTCAACTCTTTGGGGGCAGAGGTACGAGTTTCTGACTGCAAGTATTTTCCAGTCAAAACTGACTCTGCTGCTTTCATGTTGTGCGTAGTGCTGTAGTAGCGATGAGTTTGAGCAATTTGACCGCGCTCTTGAATTGAATCATTGCTAATTTTTTTCCGCAATTTGATAATCGCGTCAATAATTGCTTCAGGACGAGGCGGGCAACCAGGCAAATATACGTCTACAGGAATTAGCTTGTCTACGCCTCTAACAGCCGTAGGCGAATCGACGCTAAACATCCCCCCAGTAATCGTGCAAGCTCCCATCGCAATTACATATTTGGGATCTGGCATTTGTTCGTAAAGACGCACCAATTGGGGAGCCATCTTCATCGTAATTGTGCCAGCAGTAATGATTAGATCGGCTTGGCGGGGGCTAGAACGAGGAATTAGCCCAAATCGGTCAAAATCAAACCTAGAACCGATTAAAGCCGCAAATTCGATAAAGCAACAAGCCGTACCAAATAGCAAGGGCCACAAACTAGAAAGTTTAGACCAGTTGTAGAGGTCATCAACAGTTGTAAGGATGACGTTTTCTGAGAGATCTTGAGTAACTGTAGGTCGCTCAATGGGGTTGATAATTCGCTCTTGTGAGTTTAGGTTAGAATTTACGACCATTCCAAAGCTCCTTTACGCCATGCGTAGACTAGGGCAATAACAAGAATTGCAATAAAAATCAGGGCTTCAACAAATGCCAGTAGTCCGAGGCGATGGAAGGCGACAGCCCAAGGATAAAGGAACACTGTTTCCACGTCGAAGATGACGAAAACCAGTGCAAACATATAGTAACGGATGTTGAACTGAATCCAAGCGCCGCCAATGGGTTCCATCCCAGATTCATAGGTAGTGCGTCGTTCTGGGCTACGACCACTAGGGCGGAGAAGTTTAGAAGCTGAAAGCGCTAAGGCAGGGACTAGGCTACAAACTATGATGAAGCCTAGTAAATATTCATAACCACTGAGGACAAACACTTATAACTACCGCTCTTACTTGTAAATACTTTTGTTACTTACTTTTACAGTATATCGATTTGCTTGTCACCACAGTTTTATTTAGCTTGATTTGATTAGACTTTGGTATCTATAGATAGTTTCGATAGGAGAGATTGGAGATAAGGAGAGGGGGAGAGATGGGAAAATTAGCTTACTTGTCCTCCTTGTCTACTTGGTTTCTTTCACTTAATAGATATTGGGGAAAGCGATCGCGTGTGTCATAATTTGTAACAGATATTTTAAGATTGCCATCCAACCTACTTTACTGTCATGAGCGAACCAGCCGTTGAAACCGAAGAGCTAGACCGCTATGAATGTCGTGCCTGTGGCTACATTTACGAACCAGAACGGGGCGATAGCAAGCACCCTGTTGCCCCAGGAACGCCGTTTGCCCAATTACCGTCTTCTTGGCGGTGTCCAGTTTGTGGGGTCAGAACTTCTCAATTTGAGAATATTGGTCCGCAAGGCAAAGCATCGGGCTTTCAAGAAAATCTTGGCTATGGCTTAGGAGTCAATAAATTAACGCCGACGCAAAAGAATTTATTGATCTTTGGTGGGTTAGCAATCGGCTTTATATTTTTCCTCAGCTTGTACGGGTTGCAATAGCTATCTTTTACGTGGTAAGTAGAGCTAGAACTCTTTATACCTGCGGTAATGTTGGGCTGGAATTATTAGTTACCGTAAATGGCGATCGCTTTTTCTTCAGTAAATTTGACACACAATAATGCATTCACTTTTCAAACTTTGGCAACGAGTTGTCGTTCTCTTCGCGGTTGTCGTACTTTGTTTTGGTTGTAGTACCGTAGCTTCCTTGGATAAAAATCCTTGGCAAGTTATTAATCTGCCTTCTGAAGCTAATTTCCAAGACATCAATTTTACCGATGACGGACAACACGGTTGGCTAGTAGGGAGCAAATCAACGATCTTAGAAACTAAGGATGGCGGTAGTTCTTGGCAGCCTTTAGCTTTAGAGTTGGACGACCAAAAGTATCTGTTTTCGTCTGTAAGTTTTAACGGACAAGAAGGCTGGATTACTGGCGAACCTTCAATTTTGCTGCATACTGACGATGGTGGTAAGTCTTGGGAGCAAATTCCTCTCAGTGCTAAGTTACCTGGAAAGCCTAACACAATTACGGCTTTAGGTCCCAATTCAGCCGAGATGACTACTGATGTAGGCGCTATCTATCGCACCCAAGACGGCGGCAAAAATTGGAAAGCAATGGTGCAAGAAGCTGTAGGAGTATTGCGAAATATTGCGCGTTCTCCAGATGGTAAATATTTGGCAGTTTCGGCTAAGGGTAATTTCTACTCTACTTGGGAACCTGGACAGGAAGCTTGGCAAGGTCACAACCGCAATAGTTCTCGGCGCGTGCAGAACATGGGTTTTGGTAAAGATGGGCGCTTGTGGATGCTTGCACGCGGCGGTCAAGTCCAATTTACACAGCCAAATAGTTTAGAGGAATGGGATGAAGCGCAGTATCCCGAACTTTCTACTAGCTGGGGACTAATTGACATGGCTTACCGCACGCCAGAGGAAATCTGGGTAGCTGGCGGTAGCGGTAATCTACTTTGTAGTTTTGATGGCGGTAAAACTTGGCAAAAAGACCGAGAAATAGAAAACGTACCGTCGAATTTATACAAAATTGTGTTTGCCAATCCCGATCGCGGATTTATTATCGGTCAGCGGGGAGTATTGCTGAAATATCAACCTAACACCCAAGCAGCTTAAAATTTACTGCCATCTTAGCTACAGGTATCGATCCCTAATAATTAGCAGGATGGCAAGAATTGTAAATTTTGATGTAAGTTTCATAGGATAATAACCTTATGTCAAGCTTGAGAGCCATTAGCTTTTAATTGAGTTGGTTTGCTTTATCATTTAATTAGAAGCTGGTAAATATTTGTTGAAAAAGAGGAATCTAAATGTCAGGAACCACCGGAGAGCGTCCGTTTTCGGACATTATTACTAGCGTACGTTACTGGGTAATTCACAGTATCACTATTCCCGCATTGTTTATTGCCGGATGGTTATTCGTGCAAACTGGTCTAGCTTATGATGCTTTTGGTACGCCCAGACCAAATGAGTATTATCCGCAAGATCGTCAAGAATTGCCAATTGTGAGCGATCGCTACGCAGCTAAGAAACAAATTGACCAATTTATCGGAAAATAATTTGAAATCATGACCAGTAATAACGTCAATCAGCCAATTCAATATCCAATTTTTACAGTCCGCTGGCTTGCAGTTCACACTCTTGCTGTACCAACAGTATTTTTCTTGGGTGCGATCGCGGCGATGCAATTTATTCAACGATAGGAGAAATTCATGCCAGAGAGATTACGCAATCCTAATAATCAACCTGTTGAGTTGAACCGCACTTCGCTGTTTTTAGGTTTGTTGCTTGTTTTCGTGCTAGGAATCTTGTTTTCTAGTTATTTCTTTAACTAACCAAGACAAGAATTTGTTAATTTAAATTTGCTGTTGTGAAGGGAGGATTAATAACTGTGAACGCAAGTGGAAGAATTCCGTTGTGGGTAATAGCCACCGTTGCTGGCTTAGGTGTAATTGTTGTAGTAGGTACATTTTTCTACGGTTCTTACACTCATTTAGGTTCGTCTTTGTAAGTAGATTTTCTTGCCATTGTGCAATAACTTGAACTAAAAAACCGCTTGTCTTAAAAAGACAAGCGGTTTCGCGTCTAAATTGAGTTAAATTCCTGATGGATCTTCGCGTTCAATATATAGGAAGAAAAACACTACAGCTACAGCAGGAAAAACTAAGCCAGTCAAGGGAACTAGCAACGATGGTAAGTAGGAAGCTGAAAATAACATGAGTTAAGTTTCCTTTGCTAACAAAGCAATTGTTGACATTGACTTTACTGCAAATTGCCATCAATTGAGCAATTTATCAAGATTTTTAACAAAGCAGCAACTAATCTTCCTATTCTCAAATATTAATCTATCTAAAAGTAGAAGCAGTAAATTTAATATTGTAAAAGTAATTTAGGGCTACATGAGAATTTTTAAAACTTATTTTACCGTTATTGGCTTCCCAGGACGAGTAAAGCGAATTTCAATTCTTCTCCTCGTTGCATCTGGATCGCGATTAACTGATGCAAAATCCCCATTGGGTAATATTAATTGTGCAGCAGAATAAGAACGAAATTTTAGCCCTTTCATCTGCCCTTTTTTAGTTTGGATTTCGCGTAGCAATCTTACAACTGCTAATGCCTATACAAATAGTGCGATTAATACCTTGATACTGTCGTTCTGTTGATGATTGACTGTACATAATTTACCCTTGTGTTAATCTTATTTTTTTATTTTGATTTTTATATAAAAGTCATTATTTTTCTCGTCAGGACAATTGAGTTGAATTGGATTGCCAATCAAGCGAGTCCGCTTATTAATCTCTTTACCCTTCCAGTGAATTGTTGCTAAATTAGTAGGCACTAAATATAGTTGATTACCTTGGCGTTCCAAATAAGCTCTAACTTCTGACCCAGGACAATTAATTTCATCAATACATTTGGCATCTGAGTCGCCAATTGCAAAACATTTTCCATGCAATAAAGGACGACATTCTTTTTCTTCGTCATTAACATCAGAAGAAACTATAACCCGCCACTTTTTACACAGATTCATCAAATACAATAGTAAAAATGGTAAGATTGCCAAACCTAAAGTGAAGATTGCAGTAGGTAGCCACAATTGTCCAGATAAATAAGAATTTACTTGACATAACTCCTTACTATTAGGCGCTATTGTGCAAAATTCTTGGACATTAGGAGCTATGTCAACAACAGCAAGCTTGTAGCTTTTTAATTGAGCATTTTCAATTGTTAATTCCCTTTTATTTATCGGTAAAGACTTAAGCCAACTTTGACGCTCTTTACTTTCAGGAGAATTTTGGAGTCGAAAAGGACTATTTGCTGGTGTTTCAATCCACTGCTCCCCTGAATTAGCTAAGAGCGGAGCATCAGTAATCCAAACAACTGATTGTGGCTTTATTGGTTGGTTTTGCTGAAAGCGGTTTTGGTTGAGTTGAGCAATACCTTGATAAATAGTTAACTCTGCTTGCTGAATGTCGGTGTTTTGTAGTTTTAAATCGGCAGTTGGAGGAATTTTTTGTAATACTTTATCAATATTATCTTTGCTACTATTAGTAAATTCGATTGGATTTCCTAATGGATTTGAATTTGATACTCCTTCTAGTGAAACTACTTTAGAAGCAAAAGGAACAACATAAACTGAATCTCCTGGCTTGATACTATCTTCAACAATCTGACGTAAGCGTATGCGCCCTTCGTTGTTAATTCCTACACTTTCTGTCAAATCAATTGCTAATACAACATCGCGTCCGCTATGCAAACGAGTAATTAGTTCTAAGCCAGCTTTTTGCTGAGAAGTAAGCGATTGTCCTGGAGTAACTGTTTGAAACTTCACAAGGAATTTTAAATAGTTTTAAGTTTATTACCGATTACTAAATCCATTAACAGTAAGTACCCTTAAATGTAATCAAGGGCTTGTAAGCTAAAAAAGTGTAGTTTTAACTTAAAATCTCAAACTATAAAACTGGATTTGTTTGTACTAAATTAGCCTAGTTGTGCTAACTAAGGTCATCAGTAATATCACTTAATTAATAATTAAAAATTCACAAATGAAATCTTCATTACTGTGGTAATAGTAAAATTTTTATGGTATCAAGCTGTTTTCACAGCATTGATTTGGCGGCGTAAGTCGTCGGTGTTAGTCAGTAATTCTGCTTGAATTATGGCGCTTTGTTCTTTTGATGCCATCCACTTGAGCTTAACGCTTTGACTTGCAGCTTCCTCATCGCCGATAATTAGACAAGCGATCGCACCACTACGATCCGCCCTAGCAAATTGCTTTTTAAACCCACTACCACTTAAATCCAATTCCACGCTAAACCCAGACTGACGTAGCTTTTGCGCGAGTATCAGCGCTTGGGCTTCCGCCTCATCCCCTTTAGAAACTAGATAAAAATCTAATATTGGCGGCGTAGATACTTGCAATTGTTGCAGCAAAATAATTAATCTTTCTAACCCAATCGCCCATCCGACAGCGGGAGTCTCAGCACCACCCAACTGCGCTACTAATCCATCATACCGACCGCCACCGCAAACAGTTGCTTGCGCCCCCAAGTCATCAGATACAATCTCAAAAGCTGTGTGCGTGTAGTAGTCTAAACCTCTTACCAGACGCGGATTTACTCGATAGCTAATACCTAAATCCGTTAATAACTGCTGTACTTTGTCAAAGTGCTGTTGAGAGTACGCACCCAAATATTTCAAAATACTAGGCGCATCTAGAGCAATTTTTTGGGTACGTTCAACCTTACTATCGAGAATACGTAAAGGATTGCGAGTCAAACGATCTTGAGAATCAGGATCTAACTCATCTTTGTATGGTGTAAAGTAATCTACCAGAGCTTGACGGTAGTGCTGGCGATCTTCAACATTACCTACAGAATTGATATCTAAGTTGAGGTTTTTTAGTCCCAATATTTGCAAAATGTCTGTTGCGATCGCAATTACCTCAACATCTGCTCTAGGATCGGCACTACCTAACACCTCTACCCCAATCTGATGAAATTGCCTTTGTCTTCCTGCTTGGGGACGTTCGTAGCGAAACATTCCCCCAGTGTACCAAAGGCGCTGTACTCCCCCTTGAGCATATAGATTATTTTGAATAAAAGCTCTTACTACTCCGGCTGTACCTTCTGGGCGTAAAGTAATCGAATAATCTTTGCTGCGGCTATCAAAAGAATACATCTCCTTGCCTACAACATCTGTCGCTTCGCCAATTCCACGTTTAAATAACTCCGTCTGCTCGAAAATGGGCGTGCGAATTTCTTGATAATTAGCTTTACTGAGAATATCTCGCCCAATTGCTTCTACTTTCTGCCAATATTCTATTTCCCCTGGCAAAATATCTCGCGTACCGCGTAATGCTTGTATTGATTCCATATTCTTGATTTAGAAGTTGGCTTGACGATTTTTAGCGTCAAGGAACTTTAGCTGTTGGTAAAGTGTAGCAATTTTGGGTAAATCTACACCTGCATTGCGAGCTACTTGCAATGGATTGCCAAAAATTGCCTCTAGTTCAAGCGGGCGCTTTTGGTCGTAGTCAAGCTTCATACTGGTGCGGTAGGGCTTCATTTTAACAGTATGGTCGAGCATTTGCACGAGGAATTTATCGGCAATGTGACGCTCTTGACTTTGCGCCCCCAACACTACCTCCCGCATCAAATCTTCTACTAAATTGCAGGCGCTATTATCTGCCATCAACTCGTTAGTTGTTGCATCTAAAATTACTGAAAGCCCGTTGTAAGGGATATTCCAGACTAACTTCTTCCACCGCGCTAATAGCAAATCTTCAGCTAACTTAATGGGAATCCCTGCGCCTTCAAAGTCAGCAGCAATTTGTCGCATCCGCGCTGAAATCCCACCAGCAAGATAATTCGGTGTATATTCTCCTAGCGTAATTTCCTTGTAGTCTAAATGCAGAATATGCCCCGCGCCTACCTTATTAGCACAAAGAAAGCACAATCCACCCATTACCCTATTGTTGCCGACAATTCGAGCAACTTCTGCCTCAATCCCTAACCCATTTTGCAAAACTAAGACAACGCCATCATCTTTAACTACAGGCGGTAAAAGCTTAGGTAGTAAATGATTTTGCGTCGTCTTCAGCGCCACAACAACCACATCGCACTGAGGCATTTTCGCAGTATCGTTGTAGGCATTGACTTGAGGCAAAGTAAAGTCATCATCGGGAGACTCAATAACTAAACCATGTGTTCTCACGCGATCGCAATCGCTACGCAGCAAAAAATGCACATCTAAACCAGAACGTTGCAGACAAGCACCGTAGTAACCACCCAAAGCGCCAGTCCCTAAAATGGCATAACTCATAAAGGTTTGACTTCGTGGAAGTGACTGTAATCGACATAGCGATCGCCATTTGGTGTCCAAGCTAAGATATCAACAAAACGCATATCCCAGAGAATATCTTGAGCGGCAAAAGTGTGATGAGCGTAAATATTTTGTCCTACAGTTTCGTCCAATCCAGTCAGAGTAATGATGATGGTAGTTTCATCCTCTGCTAACGCCTCTTTGCTAACGCCGTAGAGAGGGCTACTTGAGTCTATAGGGTGCATTGCCGTCCACGTAAGGGAAAAACTTGGATTTTGGCTGCGAATCAGTTTGAGGTCGTATATGCGGCGGAGAAAGTCCCCTTCAGTAGTAATTTCATCTCTAGCCAAACTGACTCTTAAAGATGCTTCCAAAATTAAATTGCGCCGCTTATTAGCTGTACGAAACATTAAAGTCGGTACGCCTTGAAAGGTAGTAACGATCGCCACGCGGCTAAAAATTACCTTAGCTGTAGGGCGAGAGAAACGGGCAAACATCAAACCTGTTGCCATTGTCACGCCAAACAAGCCTACCAAAGATTCAAGCGTGACTAAAATATGGGCATAAGTCGAACTCGGATACATTGCTCCATAACCGATAGATGCCATAGTCTGAACGCTGAAAAAAAAGGCATCTAAGAAGTTGCCAGGACGAGCATTTTCAATCCCGTCGCCTCCTAAGATATAAGCTAGGGCAAATAAAGCATTAGCCAGGATGTAACCCAAACAAATTAGCGCTAAAAAGCCCGACCAAGGAATTGTTAGCAGCAAATGGTAAGGATCGCTTAAATAGTTGTACCACGCGCCTAACCCCTCTATCATTAACCGTCCGTCGCGTCTAATCAAAGACACCTTTAGGGGGGAACGACGCTTTTTTTTCATCTTCTCTAGCTCCTTTTAAGGTCAAATCCGCCTTGCGGCAATCCATAATTCATGCATTTATAACCCCAGGCGCTAAAGTCAGGGGACTGAAATAATATTGCTATGCATTTTGTTTCTCTATCAATAAATTAAGGGACTCCGTACCTAAATGCATTAATTATTAATTTGTTCGTAATGCGCGAATTACGAATTACGAATTATTTCGGTCTGCGCTTGTTTCTAGTAAAGCGGCGGAGTAATTTACTGACAAAGTTAGGCGAAGATGACTTTTGACGTGCTGGCGATCGCTCGCTATTGCTTTTCATTCCTTGTTCGGCACGCGCTTCGGCTGTAATCGGGATAGCATTTTTATCTGGCACGATTTGGGAGCCGTATCTTCTGGCGTAAACTTGAGTAAATTCCGCTCCAAAAAACAAAATTTGGGCAGCATAATAAACCCAAGCTAAAATTACCACGAGCGAACCTGCTGCGCCATAAGTAGAGCCAAAACTACTATTACCCAGATACAGTCCTAATAAATATCTACCCAGCGAAAATAGTAAGGAAGTAATTGCCGCACCAATTAATACATCGCTCCAAGCAATTTTGACATCGGGCAAGAACTTGTAAATCAGTCCAAAAAGTACCGTCGTAATTACAAAGCCCAAGATAAAATTGGCTATTTGTAATAGAGAGGCGATCGCTGGTAGCACATTAGCGAGGTAATTTACTACTGCGGCTAAACCAGCGCTAATTACCAAAGACACCAAGAGCAAAAACCCAATCCCCAACACCATCGAAAAGGATAAAAAGCGAGTGCGAATAAAACTTGCTACTCCTTGTTTGGGATCTGGCTGCACTTCCCATATTGTATTTAAAGCATCTTGCAATTGAGCAAATAACCCTGATGCCCCAAATAGCAATACACCAATACTAACAAGCGAAGCAAAACCTCCTCCTGCTTGAGGTCTACTCGCATTTTCAATTGCCGCTTGGATAAATTCGGCTCCTTCTTTGCCTACCAAGCCTTGAATTTGCCCAACAATTTCGCCTCTAACTGCTTCTTCGCCCAATACCGCCCCAGCAATGGCAATCGTAATAACCAATAACGGTGACAAGGAGAAAACCGTGTAATAAGCCAGTGCTGCTGCTAGAACCGAGGCTTTATCTTTGTTCCATTCGGAAAATGTCTCTTTGAGCAGAGCAAAGATTGTTTTGATTTTCACGTCACCAATTTCCTTAATATATGCTGCACTTTAAATGAAGTATATAGATGGCGATCGCGCTCTGGGAGCCTTCTACAGACAGAATTACACTCTACTTCGTTTGCGTTTGCCATGTCGTCGCACTACCAGCAACCCAATCCCCACAAGCGCTGTACCAGCAATACTATTTGGTTCGGGAATCGGTTTAGTATCGACGCAATCGATAAATGTATCTAGAACCAACGTGTAGTCGTCCTCGTCTCTCCTACAACACCACTTGGCAACTTTAATATTGCCCAATTAATCGAGCAAATTTTATTTTAGAGCTAACGAAACTTATGCTTTAGCGATCGCCCAAAAGGCATAGATTTAACAGAAATGGACAGGTAATGCCTCTATACCTTACCTCCTTGTTCCCCTCATCTCCAATACCTATAAAATTCCCAACATCTTGTCTTGATGGAGATAGAAGGTTAATTTTATGAATATATCTACACAAATACCACCGCAAGCTCATGCTACGTAAAACTTCTTTAGGATCGCTCGGTTTAACCGTTGGTGGTGTCTTAACAATTGTTGGCTTCGTTGCTTATTTTTCTGGGAACCCAACACTAAATTTAATCGGCTTTTTTTATGGGATTCCGTTGCTGCTAGGCGGATTAGCCCTCAAAGCTGCTGAACTAAAGCCAGTACCTTATACTCAACCAACTACACCAGATATAGTTAAACTGCGAGATGAGCAAGCTACCGCAACTCAAAATCAAGTCCGCAAAGATATCACCCGCTATCGTTACGGGCAAGAAGCACATCTCGATACAACTTTATCGCATCTAGGTTTAAGCCCTACTGATGAAGAACGTCCTGTAATCCAAGGAATTAGAGAAACTTCCCATAACGGCGCTTATTCGTTAATTTTGGAATTTTATTCGCCGCTAATTCCCCTAGAAGTATGGCAGCAAAAACAGGAGAAAATGACCAACTTTTTTGGTCCTGGAGTCCAAGTAGAAATCGACCAACCTCAAGCCGAAGAGGTGGAATTAAAGTTGATCGCAACTAGCGATCGCCAAACTTAGCCTTTAAATTCACTTTTCCAAGCGCACTGCATACCACTGTAAATACTGCCCAGGTTCAAGAACTAACTCGCAACTGGTATCCATCAGATACTTAGCTTGAGCGTCAATTGAGTCAAATTGATGTAATTCCTGGGGTAACTGCTGTTGATTTTGGGATAAAACCAATTTTAGTTTTGCCAATAGTTCGGCAGCAGTTAGAAATTGTTCATCGTGGTTCGGTTCTAGGACAACAAAATCGTCCTGTTGATACATCATTGGATCGGGCATAAGGCGATGTTTGTAACTATAGATAGGGTAAGAGCTAATTTTGCTTTTGCTAATCTGATGAGAAAATGAAATGCTTCTTGCTATAAGAGCCGACTTATAGCTGCCAAACCTGTGTAAATGCCCAGCGAAGAATTAATTCGATTATACTGACTGACAATAACCATCCTTGGAGATTGACAACGCAAGTTTACTGCCATGAAAAGAACTGGAACCTGCCTCATATTTAATCCATCGGCTGGTCAAAGCGACCCAAAGCAGGATTTAGCAACGATTCGAGCGCTGTTAGAACCGAGTATGGACTTGGATATCCGGTTTACAACAGAAGAATTAGATGCTGATGTTATTGCCAAAGAAGCGATCGCCCAAGGAGCGACTAGCATTATTGCTTCTGGTGGAGATGGGACTTTATCGGCGGCGGCTGGCGCTCTGGTGGGTACAGATATTCCTTTGGGGATAATTTCGCGCGGTACGGCAAATGCTTTTGCGGCTGCATTAGAACTTCCCGATACGATTGAAGCTGCTTGCGAGACAATTTTAGGTGGTGTAACGCGGGTAGTTGATGCCGCTAGATGCAACGATCGCCCAATGGTATTGTTAGCTGGAATTGGTTTTGAGGCAGAGACGGTAGATAGAGCAGATCGCCGCGCCAAGAATCGCTTTGGGGTGTTGGCGTATGTAATGGCAGGAATTCAACAACTGCGAGAATTAGAATCTTTTGAAGCTGAAATTGAAACTGAAGATAAAGTTATTAAAACCACAGCCGCAGCGGTGACAGTTGCTAATGCCGCGCCGCCAACATCCGTGTTAGCCCAAGGTCCGGCGGGTGTAGTATTTGATGATGGATTGTTGGATGTGACAGTAGTTGCGCCCTCAACTCGTGCTGGTGCGATCGCCGCTTCCTATCATTTACTGCAAACTGCCTTAAATGAAAGCGCTACCGAGCGTGAGGATGTCGGTTACTTACGAGCAAAAAGAGTTATTATCAGAACCGATCCACCCCAAAAGGTCGTACTTGATGGCGAAATTATCGGGTTTACACCGATTGATGTTGAGTGCGTGCCTAGAGGCTTAACTATATTTGTCCCCAAGGAAGTTGCTTCTTCTGATGTGGTGGAAAAGCTAGAAGGATTGCCAGATTTAACAATTGAATCTAAACCTGTAAATGGTTTTGATGAGTAAATGTATTGTCAACCCGCTTGATCGCAGGTTTCGCCATTGCGATCGCCAATTCCATTTACCCTTGCTACTGATTCAACCAACTATGTAGTGGCTTAACATCAACAGTCAACCAAGATGGATAAGAGCCAATTTGACTAATTAGCAATCCTTCTTGGACTGCACCTATTTTATTTTGCTCAATTGTGGTGGCAAAATCTCGAATAACTTTGCTATTTTGAGCGATAAAAGCATTCACCCACTCGTGCAGCGATCGTAGTTGGGAAAAGTCTTCTACTTCTGCTGTACTACCAGAAAATGTAATTTTAGCTCCGCGATTGACTTGAAAATGATTCAACCACTCAAAATTAGGACGATTCGATTGCCAATTATTAGTCGTCAGTGTCCCTCCCATATAGTTGCTACTATATTTACTGAGTTGATTTAGCGCAGTTACTAAGTCTTCAATTTTTACTGTTATCCGCTTAAAACCTAACACCCAATATATTTGTCTTTGGATTTCCAGCAACTCCTCAGCACCAGATAAGTTCTTAGCAAGTAATTTTTGATGAGATAAACACAATTTCTCTATTCGCTCTACTTGAGCAGATTTTTCACTACCTATGTACAATGTTTCTAAAAGCTGTTCTAAAACATCCTCCAAATATACGCTTTCTAATAAGTCTTTTAAAAAGTCTAAAGAACTAACACAAAAGCCTGCTTTTTGAGCTATTATCCATTTAATATCTTCTGCTTGTTGTAGCAAAATTTTACGAATATAGTAACAAGTTGAAAATGTTAATTTTGTACTTAAATTCATATTTTTAAATTAATATATTTAATTTTCAACTGTTAAACAATTAATGAAATAAAGCGCCCAATTCATCTACACTTTGAGGCTGAAATTTATCACCCTCAGCTAAATTCACTACTTCCATCGCTATTTGTATTGATTTCAACATTTCGCTAGTAGAGCGAAACCGACGCAGTGGTAACTTCTGCAAAGCTGTCGTAATAGTCGAGCGCAGCAAAAAGGGAACCGTATCGGGAATTGTCACAGCTTGATTGAGATGCGCTGACATTAGCTCTTGCGGTAAACCAGAAAAAGGGCGATCGCCAGTCACCAATTCAAACAGCATAACTCCTACAGCATAAAGGTCAGAAGCATGAGAATACTGCCCGTAGAAGCGCTCTGGAGCCATGTAAGCAGGCGATCCATTACAATCATCTTGTTTATCAGCACAAAGCTCGTTACAGAGGCGAGACAAGCCAAAATCAGAAATCCGAGCGATTAAACCTCCTTCTGTGTGACTGAGCAAAATATTTTCTGGCTTAATATCGCGATGAATAATTTTGCGGCTGTGAACATGATCCAAACCTGCTAGCACGTCAGCAACTAACCTCAAACTTTGAGCTAAACTTAATTGCCCCTCAGACTTCATCAAACTACGTAAGTCTCCTCCTTCGCAATAATCCATCACTATGTATCTACCAGTTGGCGTATGTTCTAATCCTTGAAAAGTTACAACATTGGGATGCTGCAAGCTAGTCAAAAACACCATTTCTCGCAAGAATTTGTGAGTAGGAAAACGTTTTTTGTCAAGCTCTTTTAAAGCAAAAACTTTGCCACTAGGTTGATGAATAGCACGATAAACTCTGCCAAACTGCCCGTGTCCTACTAATTCTAAAACTCGGTATTTAGATTGCGATAATTGCTGCACTTGTTTAATAGGCTCATTCATACTAAAACGCGCGTTGCTAATTGTTATACTTAATATCGGCAATCGCTGAACTTAGCAGCAATAGTCATAACTGTTTGTGTAGTTTCAATCGTGCTATTATAGAAAAATTGCAGCAGATAAATTATTGGAGTTCAAATAGCTCTTCTTCTTGGTGAGTTAAGATCGTGCAATCAGAAGTAGGATAAGCTCTACAAGTAAGCACAAAACCTGCTTTGAGTTCTTTATCTCGCAAGAAAGAGTGATCCGACTGGTCAACTGAACCTGACAATACTTTACCAGTACAAACAACACAAGCACCAGCGCGACAAGCGGCAGGTATGGCTATATTTTGTTGTTCTGCTGCATCTAATATATACTCGTCGCCAGGAACATCAATTGTAATTTGTTCTCCTTGGCAATCAACTAAAGTAACTTGAAAAACTTGGTCTTTAGCGTGCATTAACATAAGTTTGTGCGGTGAAATTAACTAAAAGTATTTATGCAAATAAACTTCCGACAGTTACTTGCTCAAAATCGTCTTCAGATTGAGAGTTTATAGAGTGTAATTGCTTGCTCAAGTCTCTGGCTACTTGATAGTTAGCAATATCTCCTTCCTCAAAAAATAGTTTTGCTGCTGTACGCAAGTCTTGAACTGCTTGCTGTTTATTACCCATTTCTGAGTTGACTAAGCCGCGACTATAGTATGATTTGGCGTGATTCGGATCGATGCGAATAGCTTCAGTAAAATCAACAATACTACCTTCTTTGTTACCGATTCCTTGATAGTTCAGACCTCGCTGGTAATAGCTATCAGCTTTATCAGGTGAAACCCAAATAGCTTGAGTTTGAGTTTCAATTTCTCGCAAGCAATCTACTTTCTTGACAACTTCTAACTGTTCTTCATATAAGTCTTGAAGTCGTCTGTAGTCCATCAAATTACTATTACCCTCAACTAAAACTGGGATAATTTCTTGAATTTCTGCCAAATCGGCGGTCAGTTGCTTAAATTTAGTTCCGTGTTCGGCTTTATTTTGCAACAGTTCGGCGATCGCTATTTGATTGCTTTGCAACAGTTCGGCGTGTTCGGGGATGCTGCTAGCAAAACTGCTACTATCTTGCAGCAATTGCTCGATTTGGGCGTTGATATGAATAAGTCTTGCTTCAGTTTCCGCTTGCTGTTGCACAATTTGGGCGATCGCATTGTAGTTATTTTGGATGCGCTCGGCGTTTTGCTGCACGTTGCTTCTAACTTGCTTGTAGTCAAACGTTAATTGCTGTAAACCTTTAATTTGCTCGCTATTAGCATCAACTTTAGCTAAAGTTTTGACATCTTCTTGAATCAACTGAGCGATCGCGCTTTGCTGATTTTTAGTCATTGCTTCTAGCTGCATCCGGCGATTTACCAAATTGAGCATCACAGACACAGATAAAGGAATAGAAGCTAATGCAACTTGGTTAGTAACAGCCGCAGCGATTGAACCACCAACAGAACCAACCACCGACAGAGTTTCAACAATATCTAACCAGGCGTGACTTTTAGGATTTGCAGTTAAATTTTCTGACATAGGACAAAGTATCTCTTTTTAATTAATTGCTGCGCTCGAAACTATTGACCGAGAACGACTTGGTTAAGCTCTAAAATCGGACTAAATAAAGCTGATTCTTGGGGAGTTAGATACTGTTTGGTTACATCTTGCACAACTTTATAAGTTACGCCAGCAGCGCGATCGTACTTAAAAGTCCGCACAATCGTTTTGTACCAAAGTAAATAGTTATCAGGTACGCGATCGCAATCGTCGAATAATAATGCGGCTGCCGAATAACGCAAAATATTAGTAAAATCGCGTTTGCATACCAATGTGCCGTCAACTTGAGAAGTCTTAGCAAACAATTCAGGTTCAGCAGCACGTCTAGTTTCATCAATCTTGCTGACAATTTGCGATTCCATCGCTTGGATTTTCTCGTAAGCACTGATGCGCTTATCTACAGAATCAAGGTAGTCTTTGAGAAACTGGAGTTCTGTGGCAGTGGCGTAGCGTCCATCGGCTTCTACACTGAGGCGGGCTAGTTGTTTTAACATTTTTTAGTTCTTTGTCAGTAAAAATATTTGTGTTTAAGCGTCTGTAGTTTGCGAAAGATACTGTCCTACTTGAGTGCGAGTATCTTCCAACTGAGTAATCATCGAACGAGTAATTAACTTGCCAACTTCTACTAAAACCTTGCCATTGAGTGGGTGCAGAATAGCTTGTTCGGCGCGGCGACCAATTAACGATTCGATATCATCAATGGCGCTGACATAAGTTCCTGCAGGCAGTTCAACAACAACACCCTCACCCATAACTCGCGCTTGGCAAGCCAGACGAGAATTGGTTTGAGTTGTAGTAATTACCTCTAAAGTCCGTTGTTCGCGGCGGTTAATTGGCGAAAGGCTTTCCATTCCACTTTTGATAAAAACGTGGCAGGTAGAACACATCCCGCGCCCATTGCACTCGGACAAAACATCGAGTTCGTTTTCCAATAAAGCTGACAGAATATTGGCATTAGTCTGGACAACTGTTTCTTGGTTGATGGGTTCTAGCTTAATAATCTTAGGCATTTTAGGATTGGTGAGTAATTGGCAATAGCTATTAATTGCTGGTAGATTGCGATCGCGCTAACCGCTCTACAATTGCTTGATGGTCTTGTTTTTCTTTGAGCCAACCATCTACAGCATTGAGGCGCTCGGATAGACCTAAGATAAAGTAGTTGCAATCAGCCCCCATAGACTCGCAAGCTGTTTGTATGCAGTGCAATTGCCGTCCGGTTAGTTGGCTAAAGAAAGCGCTGAGAATTCCAGCTTCCAGAAAACAGGCGGGGCGATCGCTTTGAGGTGCAGCAGCAGCAAAGGGCGAGTTGCAGTTTTTGACGACTAAAAAGCCTTGCTGGTAGCGATCCATATCGAGGGCAAAAGTACCCCAGCCGTGAGTTTTCCAGCATTGTTTCAAGCATTGGATAAACTCAACCATTTCCATTTCGGCTACAGGCTTTTTGTAGTAGCTACTAACTTCTTCTACAAAGCGGGTATAAAAGTTTTTTCCCCACCACCGCCCGCAGTTGAACAGCACAACGCCGCTAGCTTGTCCGAGTTCTTGTTCTAAACCAGCATAAATACCTTCAACAAAAGTATGAGGTAGTGCCAGCAAGCGATCGCCTTGACGGTTTTCGATCAGTCCTGCTTCAAAATCACCTGTTATATAAGCGTCGTGGGCAAAGTAGTTGCCTGGTAAACGTTGGTCTTTAAGTAAATCACCTATAGCAATCATAAATACATCTCCACCGATTTAAGGGGTTAAATTATCCTGGCAATTGAGCTAAATTTTCTGTGGCTAACATTGTCGTTGCTGCTTGGTTCAAGAATGGTTGCAACAAAGCTAGTTGGTCTTTGGTTAGTATTTGCTGCATTTGCGCTGGCAATAACTGGTATAAAGATGTATCAATTGCGCGTGTCTGATGTGCTTGAACTGCGTCTGTGAGCCACTCTAAAACTCGTCTTTGCAAAAATTCTGGATTATCTAGTAGCATTGCCATAGCGCAGTGACGGAGCGCTGAGATCCAGTTTTTTAGAGACTTTTCCAGCATTTGTTGCTGTTCGGGGTAGGTTCGCAGCAGTTTGTCGGCGATCGGTTGAAAGATATTTATTTCGCCATCTCTGAGCAGTTCGTAGGCTTCTAGGCGCTGGGCGAGAGAAGTTGTATAGCTTTTATATGCTTCGATTTCTCCTCGCTTGAGATAGCGTGCTTCTGCTCCATAAAGTAATGTTTGAATATTTGGGTGCATATTTGTCGGCTCTAAAATAGGTTAGATAGATCGTTAAATGTGGGCGCACGTTCTTGAGCAATCGGTTCTAGCATTACAGTCGGTTGCGGTAGGGAGCCGATTTCTGGGCTACCATCCCAAGGTATGAACTGAAAAAACTCTTGCACTGGTAATGTCAATGTCGTTGTGTTGATTTGCTCTACTTGGGGTGGCAAGTAGCAGTTGTTTAGGGGCAAGAGTTGCCAATTGCACAAATTGAAAAATTCTTCTACGCTCAAGCAAGACGGCGATACTTGTTGCAAACTAGCACTTGAGGTTTGGTCTAAGTGCTGCAAGTTGGGCAATGCTTGCGGCAATAGTTGCCAATTGCACAACGCGAAAAATTCTTTGACTGTTAGGCAAGATGAGGCAACAGGTTTAACTTGCGGCAATACTGTAGTTTTTGGTGGAGCTAACTGTTGCAAGCTAGGCTTGGCTTGCGGTAATAATTGCCAATTGCACAGCTTAAAAAATTCCGCTACCTTAAGGCAGGATAAGGAAGCCAAATTGCTCATCGCAATAGTTCCCCATGACGCAGACGCTTTTCGATATCTTTGGCTGTTGCGCCTTCGTTGTGCCAGAAGTTAGCAGCGTCGATGCGGTCTTTACTACCTAACAGGAATTTACAGTAAGTCTCTCCCATTGAGTAGCACTGAATTTCAATGCAGCTTAGAGATTTTCTTACTAAGTCAGTAAAGAAGCCTGCAAATAAACCCGCATAAATATGACAGACTGGTTTGCCCACATCGCCTAGAGTCCGCGCTACTGCTGAATCAAAGATGTTGACAAACATAAAGCCATTTTTATATTCGCTCATGTCTACTTCCCAGTTACCCCAGCCTTGTGCTGTGAAGGGCCACCACCAAGCTTCTAGCATGAATAATGAGTTAACTTCGCGGATGCTTTTGCCATACTCTTTTTCAAACCACTGCTGGAAGAATTTAGCGTCTCTCATTCCCCATTGGTAGCCGATGTTATACATAACTACGCTGGAGGCGGAACCAACTTCCTCTTCTAAGCCTTCGATTAAACCAATAATGAAGTCTTCGCTGGCAAATAGGTTGCGGCTTTCATTCCAATCGGTAACTACTCCTTGCTCGGAGTGAAAATGGAAGAAATCTGTAAAACCGTAGTGAGCGTTCTTTTGCGGAAATTGTTGTTTTGCCCAGTGCTTGTTTGTTAAATCTAGCTCCTTTTTAGGAATAATAAATTTATGCGTTGAAGTGGCGACCATGTATGTAACTACTCCTATTTGTAAATGAGTAACTTGTATTTCTGGCTTTTTAGCCTAATATGCGCTCGACTGAAATATAAAACTTGAGATTGGCTATGTTAATTTTTTAAAATTAATTCCAAGTTTATTCATCTAGGAATCTACCGATCTTTTCCAGCAAAAAAAGCCTGTATCCGTAATTCTACGGCTGACAGGATAGTTGTCTGGCTCAAAAGGCTGCTTTTATTTAAGGGATCGCGTTACATTATGGATGCGATCGCATTTAATACAGGTATGACTTGAAAGCTACTTTTCCGCTTCAAGTTATTAATTAAAGATTTAAATATGAAGAGACGATCGCGATCGGTATTTATACAGTTGAGTTAAGTGTAAATCTACTTAACTGATGATGGCGAGCGCTTTGAAACTTTCTAAAGTTCTGGTACAGCAACAATCAATAAGGCGCTTGCCGACCGCAATAAACCCTGGGGTTTCGCTAGTGCCACTGAGAATTTAATTGAAAGCATGCCTAATGAGTTTTTGAGAAACTTTACTGAGGAGTTGCTAGAAGAATTTAGCGATAGTTGCGTCGAGGCAGGGTATGTTGTCACGTCTTCTATGGATAGCTATTTAGCAATGCAGAAGCTAGGCAACGATGGATTTTTTGTAAGCATAAGACGATCGAGATAACTTTAAATAGAGATGCCGAAACTCCTGCAACTACTTAACAATGCTTTCCTTAACTAAGACTGATGTAGCTCAACTGTTAGAACTTGCCGACTGGTTAGAGATGCAATCTTGCAATTGTGCTAGTTCTGGTGATATCGCATCGCCCTTCCACACTTGAGGCATTGGGTAACGTCAAGTTGGACTAGCAAGGAAACCTTGCCAAGATCGTCTATTACCGCAATGGCTACGGATGGCAATTATTTAGAGGTTACAGAAAGGGGAGTTTTTTTATAGCGGTTAAGGGATGGTTTTACAATTCAGGCACAGCAACTTTCCTAATCTTTCCTGCGTAACACTTCATAATTACTTCAGGAGAGTTACCAACCCACCTAGCAATTTGTGGAATACTTACATCAGCTTCATATGCCATAGTAACGAATGTATGGCGGGTTTGATAAGGTTTACGATACTCAATGCCAAGTGAGTTCATAATTGCTTTCCAAGCACGATTTCTAAAGTTGTGAGTGTCAATCCATTTACCTTCAGGACTAGGAAATACTAAATCGTTAGGATTGATATTAGGGCGATCGCTTTTAATTTCATCAATTAAATTTAGCAGTTGAGCATTAACAGGGAATAAGCGCTTATTTTGAGTTTTAAGTCCTTCTTTAAGCACCAATCCATTAACGCTATCAACTACCGCTTGCTCAAAACTAATAGACTTGCTGCTAATATGTTTCCACTGCAACGCTATTACTTCTGAAGGTCTTGCGCCTGTAAAGAATAAAAATTGCACGTAAGGAGCGTAATGCTTGTAGTAACGATTAGCTTTAAATGCTGCAATAATTGCATCTCTCTCTTCTTTATTGAAGGGATTAATATCGTTATCCTCAGTGCTAATTTTTTTGATTTTAATCTCCTTAGTCAATTCATCAAATGGATTTGCAGTGATAAGCTTATTTTTGATAGCCCAATTACAGCAAGCGGATAGTTGGATTAATAACCTTTTAGCGCTATCGGCTGGTATATTTTCTACAATCCAAGCATAAATTTTTTGAGCATCTGCTAAAAGCTTATGAGGACATTTTTCTAAATATCTAGTTTGAGCTAAATATCCGTGTTTCCAAGTTCCAGGAGCGCAATTAGGCTTTTTAAAGTTACAATATTCCTGCCATAACCTGTTGAGATTGTCTTGCTTAGGTGCGATCGCTTCTACAATTGCTAAATGAGTTTGTGGTTTGTATTTAGCTAATGTAAAATCGAAGTTATCACTTAGAATGTCTAGTTCTATCTGGCTTATTTTCTGTTCGGCAAGCTTACGATTAAGCTTAGTATCATCAATTCCTAAGCTTAAGTAAGTTTGCTTGCCATTAAAAAGCGATCGAGGCAAGCGCAAGCGCAAGCGACCGCGAAACACCTCTAATCCAACACTACCCTTAGATTTTTTAACTGATTGCATTTTTGACTATTTACTCAACAGTTCTACTGTATCATGACTTTGATGATAGTCAAACGATAGTCAAAATGACAAAATTCAGTCAGGATAAGAGAGTTATTTTAAACTTAAAGTTTGATAACTTGTACCAAAAATGCTTGATATCGAGGGGATTTTATAAAGCCGATGGCGGGATTTGAACCCGCGACCTATTGATTACGAATCAATTGCTCTACCACTGAGCCACATCGGCATGACAATCTATTAATATAACAGGAAAACTATGGTAAAGCAAAATCCACAAAATTCTGGCGATCGCCGTTTTACTCCCGAACAGTACGCTCGCTTGAAAGCAGAAGCTCAAGCACCTTACCGAGGCTTGAGAAAGTTTGTCTATATAGCTTTCGGTGCTTCTGGATTTATTGGCGCAATGGTTTTTTTAGCCCAAATAGCCGCAGGCAACAACGACAACAATCAATTTGTCAACCTTGCCCTGCAAGTAGGTATTATTACTTTAATGGTGTTTTTATTTCGTTGGGATAAAGGAGCAGATAAACGTTCATAAAGATGATAGCGATCGCATTTGTTTAACAAGCTTAAGCAAACTTCAACTAGAGATCGAAAAGATAAAGAAATTATTAGGAAAATTACATAAGTCCAGTATTGCTGACAAACTAAAGATGGTTGAAACGGGGTCAGCTAATTTAAAGACCCTGACTATAAAAAGCAACTGTTTCAAAGGGGTCAAATATATATAGACCCTGAATATAATAAAAACAAACATAGAATGCCAGAGCCTCTAATTAGAAGCTCTGGCATTTTAAATTACGGCGTTGTCTAAGGAACTCGGACAACAAAAGGAGAAGCGATCGGCTGAACGCGCCCAGTGTTAACTAATGCTTGATAAACAAAAGCTGCAACTTCAGCGCGAGTAGCATCTCGGTTAGGGTTTAATTGTGTAGGTAAGGGGTAATTAACTACCAATTGCCGTGTTGTCGCCGCTGCAACAGGATCGTTAGCATATTGGGGAATCTGGGCAGCATCAGCGTACACAGATAGCACGCCAGGATTGTTAGCCTTTAAGCCCAAACCATTAGCTAGAGAAACTAGCGATTGCACTCTAGGAATTGCTTGCTGTGGTTGAAATAACCCGCCTGGATAACCAGCTACAAACCCGCCGCGATAGGCAGTTTGAATTGCTTGATAAGCCCAGAATTTTTGATTAACATCCTTAAACTGCTGCGCTGGTTTTTGCGATTGAGGATTGAAAGCTTTGCTAATAATCGTCGCAAACTGAGCGCGAGTAACTGGATCGGTCGGTCTAAAAGAGCCATCAGGAAAACCAGCAATAATATCTTGAGCAACAAGCGCTTCGATATAAGGTTGCGCCCAATAACCCTGAATATCACGGAACGTACCTTGCCTAATTGTGGGTCTTGGTACAGTAGCAGCGACAAAAGTTACATTTCCAGAGATTTTTTGCTGGTCGATATCATTGCCAACAGCGCTAATAGTATTGGCGCGGGTAGAGTTGTAGACATCGTACCGAGTATTGTTGCGAATGAAATTGCTACCTTGATTTTCTGATGTACCGAGATCGGGTTGAGCGCTAGCTGTAGCAACAACACCATCCTGTTTGCTATTTTCAATCGTATTACTACGTAGCGTCGGACGAGCAGAGTCAGAAATAAATAGCCCTGCTCTATTTTGGTAAATTTGGTTTCCAGTAATCGAGGGAGTAGAACTACCACCTACAGCCAAGCCAAAACCAGTATCTAAAAATAAATTGTTGCGAATTTGTCCTTGGGCGGTTCGAGCAATAGAAATGCCGTTACCACTGTTTTGAGTAAATACATTATTTTCAACTGTGGGATTAGCAGTTCCAGTAATAAAAACACCGTCTCGGTTGTTGCTTGTGAAAGTGTTGTTTGTAACTGTAGAATTTGCTGATTCAATCCACAATCCGGTTCCGCGCGTATTCGGGTTAGCGATCGTTACGCCATTAACGGTACTACCTGTTTCAGTTCTGATAGTAACGTTTTGACGGGCAAAGGTAGGGCTGACATAAGTTCCACCGCCAACAATTACTCTAGTTTGACCTTTGGTAGCCTCATCGCCTCTGAGCGTTACACCTTGCTTAATCGTTAGGGGAAATACCTCCCCAGTGTTGGCGGTATAGACACCAGGAGCTAGCTGAATTGTTGTTCCTGCACCTGCTGTACTAAGGGCGTAGGAAATAGTTTTGTAAGGCGCTTGGGCTGAACTACCAGCACTTTGATTGTCTGCGCCATTTACTGGATCGACGTAAAGAACTGTGCCAGTAGTAGGCGCTTGATTAGTTGTAGGAGTTGATGTAGGACTGGGCGTTGGTGTTGGGGATGAGGTTGGTGCGGGGCTGGGCGTTGGAGATGGAGATGATGTCGGTACGACAACTGGACTAGGCGTTGCTGTAGGCGTTGGAGATGCTGTCGGTGTGGGGCTAGGCGTTGGAGATGGAGATGATGTCGGTACGACAACTGGACTAGGCGTTGCTGTAGGCGTTGGAGATGCTGTCGGTGTGGGGCTAGGCGTTGGAGATGGAGATGATGTTGGTACGACAACTGGACTGGGGGTTGCTGTGGGCGTTGTTGTCGGGACTACAACCGGACTGGGTGTTGCCGTTGGCGTTGTTGTTGGTACAGTAGGCACTGTAACTTGAGCAAGTTTGGGCGTAGAAGCGATCGCACTGGCAAGCGGGACGATCCCACCAATAAGTAAGGCAGCGCTAGCTAACGCCCGTACAGATATTTTAGAAGTGCTAATTTGAGCTTGACTACGGCGAGAACCCGATTTAACCATTTTGCTTGTTGATTTAATAAGTATCTGGTCTTGAATTAAAGTACGTTGATTCGGCAAAAAGGCAAAAGGTTTTTACTTTTCTTAAAAATAAGAAATGACAATCGAGTTTTTGCACGATTAGAGCAGACACAAGCCCAGGATAGTTTACTTTACTGCCACGTTCTAGCTTAAGTTCCATTGCCTTTAAGTTATTGCTATAGCCAGAGGAGCAACTAATAACTCTTAGTTATCGTCTTGACTATCAGTAAGTTCAATGGATCGAAAATGGGTTTATTACCACGACTATTTCGTAGTGCTTTATGCTTAACAACTACTTTAGCGATCGCTTTATCTAGCGGTAGTGCTTTAGCTGCGGAGAAAGTGGTGTTGACGTACCGTATTTTCCGGCAATCAA
The DNA here is from genome assembly GCF_000952155.1 of Aliterella atlantica CENA595. GTDB lineage: Bacteria > Cyanobacteriota > Cyanobacteriia > Cyanobacteriales > Chroococcidiopsidaceae > Aliterella > Aliterella atlantica. The sequence goes on from NZ_JYON01000016.1 coordinate 67,257, forward strand.
TTTCTGTAGAGGAAATGTCTACTTTTGCTCAGAAGGGCGAACTTTCTTCATCGCTGCGGGTAAATTTAGCTTTAGCAAGACAAGATCCCAAGGTAATCCGCCGCTATTTAACAGAATCAGTAACCGTCAATCCAGTCTTACTAGATCGGGTGTTAAATAGTCCTGTTGGTAATATTGTCCTTGATGAAATTAGTCAAGCTATTCATACGCCTTCTCGCCGAGCCGATAGACAAGCGTTGCGGGCAGCATTAGTTTTATCTGCTGCCCAAGATTACCCAGAGGGTAGCGCTAATAGCGATCGCAATATCAGTCTAATCGAGGTAATTGAAAATTATCCGGCAGCAGAAGTTATAGTTGACGGCGATCGCTTAGAGCGTGCTTACCGTCAACTGCGCCAATTTGAAAGAGGATTGCCCGATTTACTCCGGCGCATTTCTATTTAGTAAGCTAGGGTTTCCAAAGTTTCGCGCAAGTAGCGCTGGACTTGACGATCTAAGCTCAAGTTTTGCAGTTGACGATCTAAGCTAAAACTTTCATGTTGCCAGCGTTGGAAGCCCGAACTAGCGGAGATTGCCGCTCTTAGCTGCTCCCAAATGTGATTTTTGGAAGAAGATTGGCGATCGCCAGCAGTCAAGAAAACAGCCATATGTCTTCAGTCCTGATTTTTGCGTGTGTGATGAGTTAGAGAATGAGACAATAGTCTTTCTTTAGTTATTATTGTCTACTTCTGCCTGCAAATTTGTCTGTTAATAACAGTTTGACAATCTAGGAAAAAAATTAACAGCCTCTCTAGGGGGAAAAAATGAGCAGTAGGGCAAAAGATTACTTAAATAATCTTTTACCCTTTAACCTGCTTTATTTGGCTACGAGAGTAAGGGTACGACGCTTCGTGACCATTTGATAGGCATCAATAATATCGCCTTCCGCCCAGTCATTGAATTTATCGATTCCGATACCGCATTCGTAGCCTGCATTGACTTCACGCACGTCTTCTTTCATGCGTTTGAGCGAATCAAGACTACCTTCAAACACAACTTTGCCGCCTCGATTGACGCGCACTTTGCAGTTGCGGACTAGCTTGCCTGACAGCACGTAGCAACCAGCAACAGCACCGCGACCAACTGTAAACACAGCACGTACTTCGGTTTGACCGAGGGGTTCTTCTACCAACTCTGGCTCTAGCAGCCCTTCTAAAGCTCCCTGGATGTCTTCTAAGAGTTTGTAGATGATATTGTATTCTCGGACATCTACACCTGCCTCATCGGCGGCTTGTCTAGCTCCGCTAGCCAGGGTAGTATTGAAGCCCACGATTACAGCATTACTAGCTGCGGCTAAGTCAATATCTGTTTCAGTTATTTCCCCAGGAGCGGCTAATAGCAAGCGGATTTGCACTTCGTTTTGAGGTAGTTGGCGTAGCGAACTGACGATCGCTTCTAAAGAACCTTGAACGTCGGCTTTGACAATTAAGTTGAGTTCTTTGAGTTCGCCTTCTTGAGCTTGAGCCGAAAGCGTTGTTAAGGTGGCGCGTCCTTGCATCAAGCGAGATTGACGTTGTTTGTCGGCTCTATCTGAGGCGATCGCTCGCGCTTCTTTTTCATTCTCGAATACATCGAACTCATCGCCTGCAGCGGGTACTTCGCTCAATCCCAACACTTCTACAGCAAAGGATGGGCTAGCGGCATCTACGCGCTGTCCTCTATCGTCAACCATTGCCCGAACCTTACCAAAGGCAGAGCCAGCAACTAAAACATCGCCTACTCTTAACGTGCCATTTTGAACTAGCAATGTCGCTACAGAACCTTTAGCTTTATCGAGGTGAGCTTCTACTACAGTTCCTTTTGCCAGACGATCTGGGTTAGCCGACAGTTCTTCTACTTCTGCTACTAACAAAAGCATCTCTAGCAAGGTATCTAGATTCTCGCCTTTGATCGCGCTTACAGGTGTCATGATGGTTTCGCCGCCCCATTCTTCCGGTGTCAAGCCGTATTGAGTGAGTTCTTGCTTAACTCGGTCTGGTTGAGCGCCTTCTTTGTCTATTTTATTGATAGCAACTACAATTGGCACTTCCGCTGCTTGCGCGTGACTGATTGCTTCAATTGTTTGCGGACGTACGCCGTCATCTGCAGCTACTACTAATACAGCAATATCTGTTACTCTTGCACCCCGCGCCCGCATGGCTGTAAATGCTTCGTGACCTGGTGTATCGAGGAAAACGATTTGCTGTGGCTTGCCGTCGTGTTCGATATCGACGTGGTAAGCACCGATATGCTGAGTAATGCCGCCTGCTTCGCCTTGAGCGACTTTGGTTTTGCGAATCGAGTCTAGCAGGGTAGTCTTACCGTGATCTACGTGTCCCATAATCGTAACTACAGGTGGACGGCGTTGCAGGTGTTCTAAATCCTCTGCCTCGACCATTTCGGTAACTTTGCGAGCTTCCGCTTCTGGTTCGGCAGTTTCGACTTCTACGCCTAATTCTCCAGCAACCATGATCACGGTGGGAATATCCAAGTTTTGGGTAATATTCACCGCCATGCCCTTGATAAACAGGATTTTGACAATATCTGTATCTGGAACTGCTAATTCATTAGCTAGTTCTTGGACTGTCATCGTGCCTGTAACTATAATTTTCTCTGGGCGATCGCGTTTTTGCTCTGGTTCGCTACGGCGGCGGTTATCACTGCGCGAGCTAGTTTTTTTGCTTTTAACTGCTGCAGTAGTTGGTGCGGCTGGACTTGATTGCTGCGCTTGTTTGGGCGCTCTTTGTTTGGGTGGACGGGCAACAGATAAACTAACTTGAACGGGGGCATCAATTCCTAGCTCGTCTGCTAATTCCTCTTCCTCTTCTAGATCGATAATCGGTTTGAGGCGCTTGAGTTTAGCTGCGGCTTTGCCAGGTTTGATTGAATCTTGCCCTTCATCAATTTCCTCTTCCTGCCATTTCTTCACGCCACCTTTGACTGGGCGAGGTAAAGTCGGGCGTTGCAGGAGTTCTTCTGTTTCGTCAATAAGTCTATCGCCGTCGATATCCTCATCAATCGCGCCAATTTCCGTTTCAATACTTGGAGCTTTGGGGCGGACTGGTTTTGGACTTATTGGTTCTAAAACGCGACCTACTTTTGGTCTATTTGTTTCTGTCCCTGGTTGACCTCTGCCTACTGGTGCATCTGTTCTCGTACCAATTGGACTACCAGGAGGGCGACGTGTTGGGCGCTCTGGTGTCTCTGTTCTTGTTCCTACTGCGCTCTCAGGAGCATTTTGCTGCTGGTGTTTTCTCAGGATCGGGCGATCGCCAATGTTCAACTGCACGTTTTGGGCTACTTTTGCCACTGCTGGACGATTGGGTGGGGCAATTGGTTGCGGAGGCTGGGCAATTTCACGCTCTCTTTCCCTTATTGGTGCTACTCGATTGTCTGGCGCTGCACTTTGAGTTTCTAATGCTTCTTTTGGCGCAGCATTTGGGCTAATCGAGCGATTGGGTTGTGCTGGTTTGATTGGTGCTGGAGGTGGGTTATGAGGACGCGGCTGGCTTGGGGCTTTTAATTGAGATTCTGAGCTATTAGCAATTTGCGGCTCCGAGCCGTCTTGGTTGGCGCGTTCTACAATTTTGGGTTTGCGAATTTCTAAGATTTGTTGCTTGTTGGGGGCGGGTTTTGGTCTATTGATATTAGCTGCTGGTATGTTTTTGGCATGAACTGCTGATTCTTTCCGCGCAGAGGCAACGCTTGCAGGCTGCTTCATTTGTTTTTCTGCTGCCGAACGAATGCGCTCTGCCTCGCTTTCTGAGATCGTGCTGCTATGACTTTTGACTGCAATATTTAGCTGGTCGCAAATGGATAATATATCTTTGTTATCCAAATTCAATTCCTTTGATAAATCGTATATTCTGACTTTGCCGTTGTTCATCCACTCTTCCTCTTTACTTGACGGTTGGGTGTGAATGGTCGCCTGGTTTTGTGACATTTCCATTCAGTTAAGTCCTGTGTTATTGGTTGCCGTTCAAATTTTTGCCCGTGCCTCCAACAAAGAAAGAGAGATGTTTTTCGTTGCTTGAAAGGCACACCCGATCGCAATTGTCACCCGCTTGACGACTGGGTTTTGGTTTGCTGGGGATAACGCCTCGCGCTGTCACTTGTTGCTGCCATACTTTTAGCCAAAATTTTGCCTTAGCGGACATATTTTTAGCCTCTAGCCGTCGTTTTGGCAGCCAAGTTATAGGGATGCTTGTGTATGCATGGTTTCTTTTTAGTTCTTGCACTAACCTTCTTAAAAATTGTTGATTTTAACGCTGGATTATTTACTAATTTTTTCTATTTTACTATTTTGGCACTAACCTACTATGAAAGTAGTTAACAGACATTGACAAGCAATTAGATTTTGCCAGAAGTGCCAAGTTGTTTCGTGTCATCAACAAATGTCAGGATTAGTTTGTGGGTTTGTAAATTTGGTTGCCCAGGCAGATTGCTCTCTAGTTTAGACGTTGCCACAATGTATCATAAATTGCTGGCGGTATCGATGTACGAAGACTTCGCCCCAATCGATTTTTCTTTTGCGCCGCTTGCAAGCAATCAACTTGCGGACAAATATAAGCAGATCGTCCCATGCCCCGATCTAATTGTAGCTTCCCTGATGGATAGAGGCGCACAATTTGCCAAAATTCTTGTTTCAATGCTAGCCGCCGACAGCTAATACAACGGCGGTAGTTGGGTTTCATTTAGTAGTTTTGAGCCAGTGAATTTTGAATTTTGAGTTATTGGGGATGGTGTCAAGGGGGAGCAGGAGGGAGATCGTTATTATAGCTTGAGGGTGTTGCTGGTAGTAGCTAGAGACTTTTTGTCTCCCCCCGTTTTTGACTAATCAAACTGGAAGATCGGTTGGCTCTGTTTCTTGCTCGGTTTCGTAGTCTTCTTCGTAGTCTTCGTAGTCTGATTCAGCTTCCGCATCTGCTGCTGCGGCTTCTGCGGCTTCGGCTTCGGCTTGTGCTTGGTATTGTGCTGCTAGTTCGGCAAACTTGGTATCTTCGGCAGCGCGATCGTATTTTTCACGGTCTTTGATATCGATTTTCCAACCAGTCAAACGCGCTGCTAGTCGGACGTTTTGCCCTTCTTTACCAATAGCTAAACTAAGCTGATCTTCGGCAACTAATACGTGTGTTTGGCGGTTGTCTGGATTCATTAGGCGCACTTCATCTACTCGCGCTGGACTTAAAGCATTGGCAATGTATGTTGCGGGATCGGGCGACCAACGAATTACGTCGATTTTTTCGCCACGCAATTCGTTTACTACTACCTGAATCCGCGAACCTCTAGCTCCAATGCACGCTCCTACTGGGTCTACATCTCTTTCTAAGGTATCTACAGCAATTTTTGTCCGAGGACCAACATAACGCGATGGCGGATTGGCTTCTCTAGCTACAGCGACAATTCTAACGACCTCATCTTCAATTTCTGGGACTTCGTTGGCGAATAAATATACTACCAAACCTGCATCCGCGCGGGAAACTAATAGCTGCGGACCGCGTTGCTGACCTTGGCTGACTTTTTTGAGATAGACTTTGAAAGTTGCATTGGCGCGATAGTTGTCGTTGGGTAACTGTTCGCGCTTGGGTAGTTCGGCTTCTACTTCTGGTTGACCGAAGCCGCTATTTACTGCCATAATTACCGATTGCCGTTCAAATCTCAGCACTCTAGCTTGAAGCACAGTGCTTTCGAGGTCTTGAAATTCCTCTTGGATCATTTGACGTTGCTGATCCCGCAGTTTTTGCGCTAACACCTGCTTGGTTTGCATTGCTGCCATGCGTCCGAAGTCGCGTTGTTCGGGGGTAACATCGAGGATAACTTCGCTGCCTAGTTGTGCCTCTGCTTCAAATTCTTGCACTTCGCGCAGAGCAATTTGGTGATCGGGATCGTTAACTTCTTCGACGATAGTTTTAGTCGAAAGCACGCGAAAGCCTTCATCGTCTACATCTAGTTCTACTTCAAAGTTGTCAAAGTATTCTTCATCAAAAGTACGTTTATCTAAATTTTGAGCGCGGCGATAGCGTTCGTAACCTTTAAGCAAGGCTTCTCGTAAAGCTGCTTGGACAGCGTGTTTGGGTAAATTGCGATCGCGACTAATACTATCTATTAATTCTTGAAGTCCAGGAAGACTGACCATTGACATAACGTAGACCTCTGTAGGGAATGAATGGGGAGCAGGGAGAGATTTAATAGTTAGCAGTTGAGTTTTGGTAGCTGGTAACTGGTCACTGGTAACTGGTCACTGTTTTTTAACGGCGTTCGTTGAGTTGGACTTTGCTAATTAGGGAACGGGGGATAGCGATCGCTCGACCTTTTTGATTGAGGTACACAAAGTTGTCGTCGCGGCGAATTAGTTGTCCTGTCCATTCTTGCTGTCCGTCGAAAGGTTCGGACGTGGCGACGATAACAGCAAACCCTTTGAAGGATATAAATTCGCGATCGCTTGTTAATTGACGGGAAATCCCTGGACTAGATATTTCTAATACATAGGCATCGGCAATAATGTTTGCCTCGTCAAGAGTGGCTTCTAGCGCTCTACTCATGCGTTCGCAGTCATCTAACCCCGTATCTTGCTGAGGATTGCGAATATCTACGCGCAAGATGGGCGGGTTTTGATTGGTGTGAAAAACTGCGCCAACTACCTCTAGTTGCAGTTGTTCGGCTACTGGTGTCGCTAATTCAATTATTTGGGGGATCAAAGGGTGAGCCATTTTACGCCATAAAAAAAGCGGGCGGATACCCACTTCCTGAGAAATTAGATTTTCTAAGAAGTTTTTGAGAGCGAATCGAGGGCGATTCGTCTCTAACTTGAGTCTATCGCATTCACGGACGAGCGTGTGGGAACAGATGCCAATAATAGAGTGCCACCACGTTCAAATAGTAGATTTAGTAACGAATGCGGGGATCTATATAAGCATTCAAAATGTCGATCGCAATACTAGCGAACACTACTATAGCGGCGAAAAATACTAAAATCCCCTGTACTGTAGGATAGTCGCGTAATGAGATTGCTTCATACAAGCGATTTGCTAAACCTGGCCAAGAAAATGTTACTTCTGTTAATACTGCCCCACCTAGTAAGGAAGCAAATGTTAGTCCCAAAATTGTAATTACCGGAATCAAGGCATTTTTCAAGGCGTGGGAGATGATTATTTTCCGTTCGCCAATACCTCTAGCGCGGGCTGCTTCTACGTAATCAGCTTTAAGAGTTTGCTTGAGGTTGACGCGGACAATGCGCTCAAATATGCCGCTGAGGAGAACCCCCAGAGTAACACTAGGCAAAAATAAGTAGTACAAAGCTGTGAAAAAGTAACCCAAGTTGCCACTAAGTAAGCTGTCTATAGTGTATAAACCTGTAGGACCTAGTGGCGGGACTAAAAATGAAGGAAAGCGAGTGCCTAAAGGAAACCAGCCTAGCTGTACTGAGAAAATTAACTGAACGAGCATTCCTACCCAAAATAAAGGTAGGGCGTAAGTAATAATTCCAAACAATCGCCCACCTACATCTAAAAAAGAGTTGGGGCGAGAAGCAGAAAGTACGCCGACACCGATACCAACTAACAAAGCAACTGCCATACTACAGACAGCTAGTTCTACAGTGGCGGGAAAATATTGCCCAATCGTATCCCAAACTACTTCCCCTTGGCTAGTAATGGAGGTTCCAAGGTCTAGGCGCAGCAGATTTCCTAAGTAACGAATATATTGCAGCCACAAGGGGTCTAATAATCCTAAACGTTCGCGGTACTCTTGCTTAACGCTTTCGGGGGCGCGGACTCCAAGTACGGCATCAACTGGATCTCCTGGTGTCGCTCGCAGGAGCAAAAATACTACTGTGGTAATTGTTAGCAACATTAAAGGTGCTAATAATAAGCGCACGAGGACATAGTATTGCAGAGATTTGGATCTAGACATACTTATCCTTTTTTGATTTGCCAAAGAGGGAGCTTGAGGATCGGATCTATTTGTAAGCCTTGCAATCCTTTTTGCCCGAAAGCATAGTCTTTACTTTGGACTAAGGGAACGGCGGGTACATCTGTTGCTACTAATTGTTGAATTTCGCCAATAATTTTTTGTCTGGCTTGGGGATTTTGTTCTTGGCGTTGCTGGGCGATTAGTTTGTTCATGCGATCGCTATAATAAAACGATCCTTGGCTCTGACTTGCTCCTTCTGTACAACCAGCAGCGGCGCTGCCTTTGGTACAACTTAAAAATGGTTGAATGTAGTTATCAGGATCGCCGAAGTCTGGATACCAGTCAAGTAAGGCAATTTGATAAAGTCCTTTACCAATATTGGCAAAAAATGTCGTCGATTCTTCCGCTTGCGGCTGAATTTGCACTATGCCTTCTAGTCTTTGGCTGGCGTACTCTCTCAATGTGCTAGCAATTTGTTCTCTAGTGAGTGAGTTAGCTGGATAAAATACTTCTAACCTTAATGGATTAGTGGCGTTATATCCTGCTTGCGCTAACAGTTCTTTTGCTCTGGCTACATTGCCATCGCCGTACTGAGTTTGAAATGTCGGTTGATAGCCGCTCACGGTACTGGGAATCATGCTGTAGAGCGCCTCTGCTTGCTTTTTATACACGCGCTCGGTGATGATTGAGCGATCTATCGCTGCTGCTAATGCCTGTCTAACTACCACATTATCTAGCGGCTTTTGCTTGACATTTAGCATCATGTGTGTCACTACATTACTTTGTTCTTCTAGTGCTTGCCAGCCGTTTTTGGTTGCTTGTTGTTTCAGGCTTTCTACTTGTTCGGGATCGAAGGTTTGGTAAGCAATATCTACTCCACCTGTACGGAAAGTATTGTATAAATTGGCAGAACTGGTAAGAATTTGGAAGTCAATTCCTGGGCTTGGTGGTTTTGTCCCCCAATACTTAGGAAAAGCATCCATCCTGACTAATTGTGGCGTAAATTGCACTAATTTGTAAGGACCTGTACCGACAAAAATATTAGGTTTAAATTTGCCAGCACCAATTTCATAAGCTTTGGGCGAAATCGCGCACATTCCTGGAAAAGCTAGCAGAGAAGGAAAGGCTGCAAAAGCATTTTTGAGCTTAATCGTGAGTTCGTAATCTCCCGATGCTGTCACCGACTCAACAACATCAGATAATAGTGCTGCTGGTTTGCCGCCATTTTGGATAAATCGGTTGAGAGAAAATGCCATTGCTTCGGCATTAAAAGGCGTGTCATCGTGGAAAATAACGCCTTGACGCAGGGGAATTATATAATTAAGCCCGTCTGGACTAACTTTTGGTAAAGCAGTGGCAAGTTGGGGTTCTAGTTCGTCCGTACCGATTTTGTAAGTGTAAAGGCGATCGCTCAAACTTGTCATCACATTATTGCCTGCAAGTTCGTAATTATCGGCAGGGTCCAATGTGCGCGGTCTTAAAGTCGTACCTACAGTTAAGCGACTACTACCTGCTGCGTTTGGTGTAGTTGTTTGTTGGGTATTGGGACGAGTGCAGCTAACAACTAGCAAGCAACATAAAGACGCTAAAGCTAAAAATTTTCCTAATGATGTCCATCGGCGGATAGACGAGTCAAGCCAATCGATCATGTTTTAATCTTTTACAGAATTGCAACTAAATTAAATTGAATAGTACAACGGAAACGATTTAGCTTCTTTGGGCTTGACGTAAACTCTTTGTTCGGGTTCCAAATTTAGTTGGTCGAATCTATCGCGCGTTAGGTGCGCTGTAACTACTTGCCCGTCGTCTAACGTTAGTTCTGCCTGAATTTCCCAGCCTAAATGAATTAGTCGACTAACTCTAGCTGGTACAGTGCTACCGTTTTGTTCTCGTTCAATAACTACATCTTGAGGACGCAAAAACATTTCCGGATGAGCGGAGTCAAACCCATTGCCCTGAAAAATGCGCGATGAGCTAGGTAATACGTTGACCGGACCAATAAAACTCATCACAAATGCTGTGGCTGGATGGTCGTAGATTTGGGCTGGGGTTCCTATTTGTTCGACTTTGCCTTTATTCATTACTACCAATTCGTCAGACACTTCCATTGCTTCTTCTTGGTCGTGGGTGACAAATACTGTAGTAACGTGAACTTCATCGTGCAGCCTTCGCAGCCAGGCGCGTAAGTCTTTGCGGACTTTGGCATCAAGAGCGCCAAAAGGTTCGTCTAGTAATAATACTTGCGGCTGTACTGCTAGCGCTCTGGCTAAAGCTACCCTTTGCCTTTGACCGCCGGAAAGTTGGGATGGATAGCGATCGCCAAGTCCTGTAAGCTGAACTAATTCTAATAGTTCGTTGACCCGCGATTTAACTTTGGCTTTGCCTGTCTTACGAATATCTAAACCAAAGGCGATATTTTCGCGCACGCTCATGTGCTTGAACAAAGCATAATGTTGAAAGACAAAGCCAATATTGCGTTCTTGCACGCTTTGCTGTGTAGCATCTTTGCCCGTAAGCCAAATTTTGCCACTATCTGGCATTTCTAAGCCTGCTATCAGCCTGAGCAAAGTAGATTTACCCGACCCCGATGGTCCTAACAAGGCAACTAGCGATCCACTTTCAATTTCTAGACTAACTCGATCTACTGCTTGGAAACTGCCAAATTTTTTGGATACGTTTTCAACAACAATGCCCACGACGGAACCTCTGCATGAATATGAAGGGCGCAATGTATAAATTTAGCTTTTATCTTAAGCACTTTTTATACTTTATTTTAATTTCCCTGTTTATCGGTAGGAATACTGTAGTTTTATAGCATAAATTGACCGCCTAACTAAAGAAACAACTGCTCACTGGTCACTGACCGAGTGCGTCGCCGCGCTCAAGCCAAGCGAGTTTTCGGGATAGAGGATTCTATCCCGAAAACTCGCGCCCTAAATTCATTTATGGGGGTTAGCGGCAGGCGATTAAAATCGCCGTGAATAAAGTACCTATAATTTATTCATTATATTATAATACTGTTATGAGCATAACAGTAAACTACGAGTACAAGCTTAAACCTTCAATGCAACAAATCAAGACTTTTGATGCATGGCTATCTACCTGCAAGAAAGTCTATAACTATGCGTTGCGCGAACGAAAGGATTGGGTTAATTCTCGTAAATCACCTGTTAATGCTTGTTCTCTAGTATCTGAATATATACTTCCTGCTGATACACCCAGACCAACTTATTACAGCCAATGCAAGGCGCTAACTTCAGCTAAGAAAAATATAACTGACCTAACTAAGCCACACATCCATGTTTTACAGCAAACATTGCGTCAACTAGAGGCAGCGTTTGTATCGATGTGGGAGCGCGGTCACGGCTTCCCTAGATTCAAGAAAAAAATGCGTTCTTTTGTCTATCCAGATGTAAAACAAAACGCAGTTGAATCAGGGAGAGTGAAGCTGCCTAAAATTGGTTGGGTAAGGATGAGAATGTCTCGCCCGTTGCCAGAGGGTTTTACTCTCAAGCAAATGAGGTTAATAAAACGTGCTTCTGGTTATTACGCCCAGCTTACTTATCAATTAGGCGTGCAAGTGCCAGACGTTCCAGTTCACGGGCATTTTTTAGGAGTAGATATTGGGCTAGACAAATACATAGCTACTAGCGACGGAGAATTAGTTTCTAGACCTCGATTTTTTAATGCACTTCACCGCGAGTTGAAATTACTGCAACGAAGACTAAAGCATAAGAAAAAAGGTTCTAGTAATTGGCTAAAACTTCAAAATAAAATAGCTAAAATCCATCAAAGAATCAATGATACCCGTAAAGATTGGCATTTTAAGTTAGCCCATAATTTATGCGACAAAGCTGGAGCAATATTTGTTGAGGATATTAACTTCAAAGCTTGGGCAAAAGGGCTATTTGGTAAACATACGCTTGATGCAGCATACGGACAATTTTTCAATATCTTGTCTCATATTTGCTGGAAACGGGATGTGTTTTTTCTCAAAGTAAACAAAGACTACACAAGTCAAATCTGCCCTAATTGTCAAACGCATACAGGTAAAAAAGACTTGAGTGAGAGAGTGCATCGTTGTGTTAGCTGTGGCTACACAACCAATAGGGATGTAGCCGCTGCTCAGGTAATCTTGCAACGTGGTATTCTTGCGGTCGGACAGCCCGTGAGTCAAATTGCTTCTGGAGACGTACTATTGGGGGCTAATAGCAATATTAGTCTAGGTAAGTGTCCGTGAGAGAAGAATCCCCTGCGTTCACGCATGGGGAGTGTCAATAAAACGATCCCCAATGTGCAAATCCAAGATAGGATAGACGTTGATTTAGTGTCTACTTTTACTAAAAATATTATGAAGCGCTACTGGTCACGTCTGCTTGCTTTAGTTTTGGTTGTAGTCATAGGCTTAATGGGCTGTTCGGCAAATGGCTCAAGTTCGCTTTCAGGAGATTATCGCCAAGATACCTTAAGCGTAGTCAATACTTTGAGAACTGCCCTAGATTTACCAGAAGATGACCCCAATAAAGTTGAAGCTCAAGCAGTAGCGCGAGAGACAATTAATGAATTTGCTGCTCGTTATCAAAGAGACTCATCAGTTGCCGCCCTCAATTCCTTTACTACTATGCGGACAGCTTTAAACTCTCTAGCTGGGCATTATAGTTCTTATCCCAATCGTCCAGTACCCCAAAAGCTAAAACAACGCTTGCAACAAGAGTTTAAACAAGTTGAAGCTTCGCTTTCGCGTGGTGGTTAAAACAGTGACCAGTTTGTCAGTGACCAGTTACCAGGTTTAAGACGTTCGCTTGCGAACAATACTGGTCACTGGTTACTGGTCACTGGTCACTGGTCACTGTTAAAAAGGATGGTTGGGAAACATAAGTGTAGCTTCAGCAGTCTGGAACAAGAGCTTGGGCAGTTGGCAGATATAAACTGCCGAGTAGCTAAACGATCGCTAGGGCAAGCAACAGCCAAAAATCAGCAAGTAGTTTATGCTAGCTCTGGCGATCGCTAAATTTACCGAACGCGGATAACTTCTGTCTTTAATTTATTGCTTTTGGGCATGACCAACCATTCTATCCAATTTAAAAAATCAAAATTAGCTGGGCGCAGGGCGATCGCTGCTGTTATCGCTGGTAGCTTAATTAGCGCCAATGGAGTTAAGCCAACCTTTGCTCAAACAAATGCTTATTGCCAGTTTTCAGCAGCAGCAATGCAGGAAAAAGAAAGTTTACGTCAATCTGCATTAAAAGGCGATCGAGACGCTCAAAATCGCTATCAAGACCTGCTAAATCGACACGCGCAGCAACTTCAACAGTGCCGCAGTAAGACTTGGCCCCAAAATCAATCTATTTGGTTGCGCCTGTATCCTTGCGACTTGCAGCCAGGAATGCTAGACAAAATCATGGATCGAATTGTCGATCGGGGCTACAACAAAGTTTATATCGAAGTTTTTGCCGACGGACAGGTATTGTTGCCTGCGGCAGCGAATGCGACAGCATGGCCCTCAGTAATCCGTACGCCAGGCACAGAAAGAGTAGATTTGCTGGCTCAAGCCATCCAAAAAGGACACCAGCGGGGCTTAAAGGTATATGCTTGGATGTTTATGATGAACTTTGGCTACTCCTACGGACAACGTAGCGATCGCCAGTCGGTGTTAGCGCGAAACGGCAAAGGAGAAACGAGTTTATATTTCGTCGACAACGAAAGCCAAGTATTTATCGATCCTTACAACATCCAAGCCAAAAGAGACTATTACAAATTAGTTAACGAAATCGTGCGCCGCCGACCAGATGGCGTGTTATTCGATTACGTCCGCTATCCACGCGGGTTAGGCGCTAATTCAGTCATTACCAAAGTGCAAGACTTATGGATTTATGGCGATGCAGCCAGGCAAGCTTTATTAAAACGCGCCAACAACTCCAAAGGGCTAGATTTGATCGCGCGTTACTCTCGCAAAGGGTCAATATCAGTGGCAGATGTAGCCGCCGTAGATAGCCAATATCCCCAAGAAAGCGAACCGATGTGGCAAGGACGCACCCTACCTTCGCCTCCTCCGTCACCATCACCTACCCTAGTAGATGCCGCCTCGCCAGCATCAAAATCAACTGCTGCGCCTGTACTGAGTGCCGCCCAAAAACAACCCAGGTTGCAATGGGAGTTGTGGCAATTAAGCGTCGCTCACGCTATTCAAGGCATATTAGACTTTTTAGCAGTAGCAGCTTGGCCCGTACAGAGACAAGGAATTAAAGCAGGAGCGGTATTTTTTCCTGATGCCAATCAAACTATCGGTCAAGGCTACGACTCGCGCTTGCAACCTTGGCATCGATTTCCCCCAAGTTTAGAGTGGCACGCAATGTCTTATGCCAATTGCGGTAATACCAAGTGCATTACCGCTTTAGTTCAGCGCGTAGTTCAGCAAGCACCAGCAAACGTGCAAATTGTACCTGCGATCGCTGGAGTCTGGGGCAAAACAATTAGCAATCGTCCTTCTTTAGAAGCACAGATGCAAGCAATTCGCCAAACTACACCGCAAGTTAACAGCGTCAGTCACTTTGCCTTTTCTTGGCAAGAACCGCAGTTAGATAGCGAGCGGAAGTCTTGCCGCAACCGCTCTTTATAAACAGTGACCAGTGACCAGTGACCAGTTAAAGAATTATTAGTTTAGTTGCTGAACTGGTCGCTGTTTGCTTCTTTAAAGGGCAATCTCCTGGGGTTCGTCTACAGCACATGATAGGTGCTTGGAGATTGTTGATAGTAGACTTTCGGCTTTGATTGGCTTGCTCATATAGTCGGAAGAACCGACAACTTTGGCGCGGACGCGATCGATGATGTTGCTAGTTAAAATGACAATCGGTGTATTGCTAAAACTAGGAATCTTTCGCAAACGAGCGCAGATTTCGTAGCCGTTGAGATTGGGCATGACTAAATCTAAGAAGATTAAATCTGGCTTGCGATTTAATAATGTTGCTAGCGCCCTAAGCGGATCTTCGACGGCAATAAATTGATAGCCTGCCTCTGTGACAATCTTTTCCATCGTTTGACAAACCAAGCGACTGTCATCAATACAAGCTATTAATGGTTGCTCAAAGCTAAGTTGCGGTGTTGATGGGGGAGAAGCAATTAGACTTGGCAGGTCGACAATATCGACCAACTCCACTACGCCTGACTGAATATAAGGTAAGAGCGAAGAAGTAATTTCTATAACTTGGCGCTTCATAAGTACGGCTAAATCGCGCAGACTGTGCTGCCCGTTTAGTAATACTGTTAACTGACGATAGGCGGCGGCAGAAGTCTTTTGCTGTAAGTCTTCTGGGCGCTTGATAATTGGCGCTTGGTTAGGCGATATCTCGCTAAATTTAGCATTTTGCCAGACTTGCCAGCTTTTTCTAGCAGCCAAAGTCGCAACATCGGCATCGATTAATAGTAATTGCGCTGTTAAAGGTGCTTCTGGCTTAATTTGATAACTCGCTTGCCCCGCTTGCATACTGTCAAATAGCACTTCAGCAACAATTGCCCCGATTACTTGGCTTGCTTGTTCGCGGTTAATTAGCTCTTGCTTCAACCACAAATTTAGTGTTTGGTATTCCCAAGCCGAGCCGGAAAGCTCTGTAGGTAGATTTAACTTATCTAGTTTAATTTGCGGGCAATAAGTCGATACATTTCTCTGCCAGCGCCTCATCGGATGCGTGCCGCCTGTAGCGTACAAAATTCGCCCCAAATAAAAGTAAAATGACCATTCTTTAGGGTCGCCTTTGACTAATAATTGTCCTGTAAACTGCGATTGCTTAAGCGCGGCAAACTGATTGTCAAATACAGCAGTATTGATATATTTAGGTTTATTAGTTAGACTTTGGCGTAATTCCTCTAACTTTTTTTCTGATTGCCTGACATTGGCAGCTTGCCTTTCTAACCTTGTCGCGATCGCCGATAATAATTCACTAGCTGTAAAGGGTTTAGTTAAATAGTCATCTGCTCCTAATTGCATTCCTTGGCGCAAGTCACCTTTATCAGCTTTAGCAGTCAAAAAAATAAACGGAATTGTGGCTGTAATTGGCTCTTTTCGCAGTAATTTTAAAACTTCATAGCCATCGAGTTCTGGCATCATCACATCGCAAATAATTAAGTCAGGTTTGCGATCCCATGCCCAAGTAACGCCCACATGACCGTTTTCCGCGCCAATAGCATCGAACCCTTCAGCCTCTAACAAATCTAAAATATTCTCTCTAACTAACTGTTCGTCTTCAATTACTAAAATTTTTGTCATTGTCTTATATCGGTTGATTAAATGGAAGATTGACTGTAAAAGTTGTCCCTACTCCAACTTCACTTTCGACGGCAATTTTGCCTGCGTGTAAGTCTACTGACTTCTTGACAATTGCAAGCCCCAACCCCGTACCGGAGATCGTGCCTACATTGCTAGCGCGATGAAATGAGTCAAATAAATTAGGTAAATCGGCAGTAGGAATACCAATTCCAGCATCTCGAACGCGGAAAGTAAGTGTCTGCCCATCGCAAGTCAAATCAAACTTAACTGGGCTGCCTTGGGGAGAATATTTCACAGCGTTTGAAAGTAGATTGCTCAAAATATGTCGGAGCAATTTTTCATCTAAATAAGCATGGGGTAAGGCGAACTGGTTATCAAAAATAATTTGGCGATCGCGGTTGCTAATTTGAATTTCATCTACTAACTCATTGCAAAATTTAGTTAAATCTAATTGAAGTGGCTTAAACTCTAGTTTTCCCGCTTCTGCCTTGCCAATTAACAATACATCATTTAAAAGTTGGGTCATTTGTTTGACAGCAACTTGAATTCTAATTAAATGCTGCTGTTTCTTCTCTTCAGCCCATTTGTGTCCATACTTTTCTATTAACTCGGCTGAAGACAGAATTGTAGTTAATGGCGTGCGAAATTCGTGAGAAGTCATAGTCACAAAGCGTGACTTTAGTTCGCTTAGTTCCTTCTCTTTTACCAAAGCGTGGCGCATATCTGCTTCTGCTTGTTTGCGTTGGGTAATGTTGCGGACAATTGCCATTACTTCGTTTTCATTACTAACAACAACGCGTGCCTCATAATGGTGCGATCGCTCATCGAATGTTAAATGATGTTCAAAAATTTGCACTTCATTAGTAGAAAATGCTTTTTGAATGCAATTACGGGCGCAATGGGCTAATTCAGGCGGTAATACTTCTTCAATGTGTTTGCCTACAACCTTGCTGATCGGCAAAGGAAAATAATTTTTTGGGGCTTTGAGGCTAATAATAATTCCATCAACCCTAACGCGGAAAATAACATCAGGAATGGCATTAACTAAGGCGCGATTGATCGCTAGGCTAGAGCGCAATGATGCTTCCGATCGCTTGCGCTCGGTAATATCTCTTAAAATTGCTACATATTCGGGAAACTGTTGCGGCGATGGTTGAGAAAGAGTTAATTCTAAAATCCGGCTGCGAGCCAGTTTAAGGATCTGTTCGCTGCGATTTTCCCATTGCTGCGGCTGCCCTACTAAATTGGGGAAAAAATCATGCAGGTTTCGCCCAATTAAGTGCTGGAAACTTGTTTGAAAAAGCTCCTCTGCAGCGGGATTAATTTGGCGAATAATCCCACTTGCTTCTAGAACTAAAATGGTGTCGGGAATTGTATCTAGAGCAGCAGTTAATAAATTTTTTGCTTCCAGCCGAGCTTTATCAATAGCGGCAATTTGGGGTAATGTCGTCCAGCAAGCGATCGCCATTGCCACAAAAGACAGCGTTACTAGCAAAATTATTAAAAGATTGATCCGCTTTTGATCGATGGTGTTATTCAACTGGCTGCTAATCAACCAGCCGATAGTAGTAGCGCTACATACCAAGATAATCAAAACAATTGCTTGCAGCGCGACAACATCTTTGAACTTATTTCCCCAAAAGTCGAAGCGCAGATTGAGCCACCACTGAGGTTGAAATGGGGGAAATTTTAGTTGCCGGATGGCAGCATCGCTAACTAATATAACTACTGGAAATAACATCCCACCGACTAAATCGCGCCAATCCCAAGCTAAACCGCCGACGACAAAGACAACTGCCTCTAATAGCAAAAAAGCTAGTGACAACTCAGCGAATCGGGCTGCTTTTGAAGTTCGATGCAACCACAATCCTAAATGCAGCCCCATAATCGAAATCAAGTAACTCGTGCCTGCTACTAAGACAATTTGAGTTAGATCGCCCCAAGCCAAACACAGCAAGCTAATAAGCAATGTAAAAGCTAACGCTGGTGCTAGCACTCCTTGAGGAGAAACAACCGTAAATACAGGCGCTAGCTGCTTATCTAGAGCAAGTTGGTACAAAATGCGCGGCGAGTTAGCAACGGCAGTAGCGCAACTGAGCAAACAGGAAAAAGAAATTAATAGCGTGACGAGAAACGAAGCTGCATTGCCCCAAAAAGGTTGAGACGCTTGAAATAAATTTAAAAATGTGTTGTCAGAAGTTGAATTAGGAGCTAAAGATAGCAGTACCCAAGAACCGCCCAGAAATACTAGGGGAATTAGCCAAGCAGCCACAGTCAAAAACTGCAATGTCTTATCGGGGCGTTGGCTATCGCCGACAAAAGAAGACGCAGTTTCGCAAGCATAAACTGAATAGGTGGCAACAAAGAACCATTTTGCCCACGTGCCAAAGCTAAGATGCTCGGTATTAGGTACAGGAACGATCGCATTGATAGCTACCCACCCCATACCTTGCAAGCAAAATGCTAAGACAAACGCGATCGCCGGAATCAGAAAAAATAAATGTAATATTGCTAAAGCCCGACTGCCGCTAAACGCCACAATAAAAGCGATCGCCGTAAACCCGATTTTGAGTAAAGTTTCTGGGCAGCTAATGCCCAAGGGCGCTAAGTTTACTTTAATTAATTCAGTCAGAATAATTGCATATATTGCTGGCGCTGCTGCCCAACTAAAAAAGTAGGCGATCGCTACGTATCGCCCTAAGTTAGAACCTAATAGCCTTGCAGCGTAGTTAGGCGTTCCTCCAGCGATGTCTTGCCACTGCTTGCCTAGCTGTTGGACTTGCAGGTTGAGCATGACCGAAATAACTACCCCAGGCAACCAAACTAAAATAGCTTTGCTTCCTAGAGCCGCATGAATTGCGGGTGCTGTACCGATCCAGCCTACATGACCTGTTAGACCAAAGCCCCAAGTTTGAAGAGAACTTAAAGTTCTTGGCAGTAATGCGGAGGTGCGCTGATATTTATCCACATGAATTTAGGGCGTTTGCCTTTTTTCTCGAATTAAAAGTTATTGCTATTTAGATCGATACCTTAACTTTTGTTGCCAAACTACCGCATAAATACTGACATTATTGTTAAGCGATATTATTTATTCCGCGATGTCTCGGAAGCGTAATTATATTTTTTTCGTAAAGATTAGCCGTTAATACAATCTAGGCGAATAAAAATATGTTCTCTCAAAACATAGCCGACGAGCTATCAATTTTCCTGCAACAGTTAGAACAGCGAACGGCTCTCCACGCAGGCTATCCATACAATCTAAGTTGCGACTATAGTACGCTTACGAAATTTTTCAATTTTTTGCTAAATAATGCTGGAGATCCTTTTGTTGAGCCAGATTTTGGATTGCATTCGCGCCAATTTGAACAACAAGTTTTAGCATTTTTTGCCGACATTTATCGCATCGAACCAGAAAATTTTTGGGGTTACGTCACTTCAGGCGGTACGGAAGGAAACTTCTACGGCATTTTTTTAGGGAGAGAAGTATATCCCAACGGGGTTTTATACTCTAGCCAAGATTCCCATTATTCGATCGCCAAAGCCGCCAGGTTATATAGAATGGAACACTTGGTTACAGATTCGCAGTTCAATGGGGAAATGGATTACGAGCATTTTGAGCAACTAATTCGGGCAAGAAGCGATCGCCCAGCAATTATTTGTTTAAATATTGGGACTACAGTTAAAGGCGCTATTGATAATTTAGAGATTGTTGTTGATATTTTAAACAGAAATAAAATTCAAAATTATTACATCCACTGCGACGGAGCGCTGTCTGGGATGATGTTACCCTTTCTGAAAGGCGCTCCAGAAATTAACTTCAATCAACCTATTGATAGTGTTGCCATTTCGGCTAAATTTATTGGTTCTCCTTTGCCTTGCGGTGTTGTGTTAACCAAAAAGCACTATGTAGAAAAGGTAGAAACGCTGATTGAATACATAGGCTCTAAAGATACAACTATTCTCGGTTCTAGAAACGGTCACTCTTCTTTGATTTTGTGGCACGCTATTAAAACAAGAGGCTATAGTGGATTTGCTAGAGAAGCTGCTACTTGCATTGAAAATGCGCGATATCTTTACAAACAGCTTAAATTACGAAGATATCCCTGTCTTTTGAACGAATTTTCCAATACAGTAGTTTTTGCTAAACCTTCATTACAGTTAATCAAAAGATGGCAGCTAGCCGTTTTGGAAGATTGGGCGCATATTATAGTTATGCAAAACATAGATAAGCAAAAAATAGATAGTTTCCTAGACGAACTCGACGGGGTGCAAGGTTTGCAAGCTGGTTAGTAGTACAACATCAGGAGGCAAGTCAATGAGCGTTGCTTTTTCTCACAGTCGCTACGCATTAATTACAGGTGCATCTGGTGGTATTGGCTTAGAAATTGCTAAATTGTTTGCCCGCGATCGCTATAACTTAGTATTAGTGGCTAGAAGCCAACAGAAGCTAGCACAAGTAGCAGAGGAACTAAAGCAAGAATCTGGTATTGCTATCAAAATCATTGCTCTTGACTTAGCTTTACCCACATCCCCAGCAGAGATTTTTCAAGCAGTGCAGCAAGAAGCGATCGCTATTGATACTTTAGTTAATAATGCTGGATTTGCTACCTATGGCTTGTTCTCGGAAACTGACGTAGCCACAGAATTGCAAATGTTGCAAGTAAATGTAGTGGCGCTAACTCATTTAACTAAACTATTTGTCCCCGAAATGGTGAAGCGCAAAGCTGGAAAAGTTTTAAATATTGCTTCTACAGCCGCTTTCCAGCCAGGACCGTTGATGGCTGTTTATTATGCTAGCAAAGCTTACGTTTTATCTTTTTCTGAAGCACTTGCTAATGAATTGCAAGATTTTGGCATAACAGTGACGGCGCTATGTCCAGGACCAACAGCATCAGGCTTTCAAAAACGCGCTCGTATGGAAAAATCAAAGCTAGTGAGCAATCAAAAAACTATGGATGCTGCAACAGTCGCTCAAGCTGGCTATCGGGGGTTAATGCAAAATCAAACGGTTGTAGTTCCTGGTTGGAAAAATCAAATCCTAGCTGCATCGGTGAGATTTATGCCTAGAAATGCAGTTACAAACATAGTTAGGAATATGCAAAGCCAGAATCATAATTCGTAATTCGTAATTCGTAATTCGTAATTATCAGGGGACTAGGGGGATCTCAACAGTTACTAGCGATCGCGCGAAACTTTTTGTTGTATATCATTTGGGAGTCAGAATTGGTCGCACCTGTTAGGTGGCGCTATTCTAAGTGGAGTCAAATCTCCATTTGAAACCTGGTCACTGGTCACTGGTCACTGGTCACTGTTTTAGGCTTTGAGCCATTTGTCGATTTTGTCTACAAAAGTAGAAACTGACTGTTTGAGTTGATTTTGCCGATACCACTTTTGGAATGCTCTTTCGTAGTCATCGCCTTGGGATTGAAAAGTATTCCAGGCATCAAGACCAACTCCTAAACCCCAAAATAGGAGAATATATATCGACCAAGTAAGCTCTCCTGCGTTCGCTAAGTTTAGCAAGACGAAAAAAGAATTAGCGATCGCATAATTACCGAATCGCTTTTGCAATCTACTGCGACGGTACAAATTAAAGTCTTGACGCTGGCGGATGCTGCTTTGCTGCGATGACCACTCTTTTTCGGCAATTTGCAAGCATTCTGGCGTAATCTCTAATTCTTGGGCAATTTCTACAAGCTGCTCGTGAGAAAATTCCGTATCGTCAGCTTGACGAGCGATCGCAATTTGCAAAATTTGCTGAATATCTTCTTGATTATACGAGCGGGCGAGCTTACCTTCAGATACTTTCATAACTGCTGAGTTTTTGTTGGTAGCAATGCTATTTCTATTATGCCGATTTATTGCTACTACGTACTTGCCTGCACTGGAACTAGAGAAAATTTATCTTAGGAGATAATTTATATTTTCATCTTCCCTAAGAGATACTTAGTTTATTTACGTACTATTGCTAGTAAATGTATATATCGACGTATTTGATTGCAAACTATCAATTGCTGAAAAACATCTCTATTTTTTGTAAAGTCAAAAAGTAGCTAAATTTATTCAAGCAATTGTTGCTCAAGCGTTCGCAAAGCTGCTATTGCTTATACATCTTATATAATAATTAGTCAAATTTGTCAACAAATTATTCTTAAATAAAATATCTTTACAATTTAACTGTTTTGTTATTAAATATACAGAAGAATAGTTTTATTGCTAAAAGTTTGCGGTTTAATTAATGTTGGATAGAATATTAGTTGAGATATTAGCAATATTATAGTTTGTAATATAGTTTTAAAGTTAATCAATAACTTTAAACTAAAGGTATCTTGACGCAAAATAAATAGCATTAAATGCTTAATAAAAGCTGCTTGCTGGCAGCCAATGTCTTATTTTCGGTATCTATTTAAGGTTATTACAAAGTGGTAGCTATCAATAAAAAACAAACACAACCTTTATTTTATCGTGGGTTCTGGTCGCAAACTAAGTCAGTTCTCCAGCGTTATTATAAAAGGGCAGTTAAAAATCCTCAATGGCTGCTGATGTTTGTTATAGGTAGATTTAGGATGGTGCGATCGCTTGCAGCTTTTTTAGCTAAAAGTTCAGCATCAAGCTATAAAGTTGAAGAATCTATATTTGCAGATATAGATTTAGATACAGCAGTTAGAGCGCTAAAAGAAGATGGCTGTTATGCAGGAATTAAACTACCCGAAAGCGTACTGCAAGAAATAATAGAATATAGCCGAAGCTCACCATGTTACGGTGATGCAGAATACAATATGGGCTTTTTATATGCAGATAAAGTAGAGATAGAAGCCAACTACAAAAAGCAATTTGTCAGAGCAGATTATTTTAATGGACTATTAAATTGTCCGGCGATTAAAACAATAGCAAGCGATCCTAAATTATTGGCGATCGCATCTAAATATATGGGTGGCGATGCTGTAGTTAGTGGTAGCAGATTGTGGTGGTTATTTGTCAACGAAACAGACTACGACTTGAATAAAGGTGCTTACTTCTTCCACTACGATTTAGACGATTACCAGTGCTTAAAGATGTTTTTCTACATTACAGATGTGAGCTTATCTGATGGTCCTCACGTCTATGTCAGAGGCAGTCATATCAAGAAAAAGCTAAAGTATCTATTATCTCTATTTAAACTGCGTTCCGACCAGGAAATAATTGACTATTACGGAGAGGAAAATTTAATACCTATTTGTGGCAAAGCTGGATCTGGCTTTATAGAAGACGTGTATTGCTATCACAAAGCGACACCACCGCAAAAAAGCGATCGCTTAATGTTGCAAGTTCAATTTGCCCTCAACGATTATGGTAACTCCGGCGATTTTGTCAGTCCATCATTATTAAAAAACGCCCCTTGTAATAATTCGTAATTCGTAATTCGTAATTAAGGAACATCATTGATTTATGAATGCTCCAATTACTGACAGAACTAAAAAGTTTGCTGTCAGAATAGTTAAAGCTTGCGCTTTTTTAGACGAAAAACCTGGAGTAGCAAGAACTTTGAGCAAGCAACTTTTAAGGAGCGGTACTAGCATAGGTGCAAATGTCAGAGAAGCCTAGAGCGCGCAAAGCAACAAAGATTTTATTAGTAAGTTAGAAATAGCTTTAAAAGAGTGTCGTGAAAGTCAGTATTGGATTGAAGTTTTACTAGAGTCAGAAGTTGTGAAGCCTGAATTATTTCAAGCACTATTACAAGAAGCAAACGAAATAGGAAAAATCCTAGTCACTTCTACTCGTAAATTGAAACAGCAATAATCCATATTTAATTACGAATTATTCTCCAATCCATATTTAACTACGAATTACGAATTACGAATTACGAATTATTTTGTGTTGCCAGCGATTGCGGAGCGTGCCGATAATAATGTAAAGCACTGGAACTATAAACAAACTGAGGAAAGTAGAAACAACCATTCCGCCGAACACCGCCGTACCCAGAGAACGACGAGCGCCAGCCCCCGCGCCTTCAGCTATTAGTAAGGGAAAAATACCAAAAATAAAGGATAGCGCTGTCATCAAAATCGGGCGCAAACGCTCCTGGGAGGCTTCTACAGCGGCTTTGGTAATGGAGTAGCCTCGATCTCTAAGTTGATTGGCAAACTCTACAATCAAGATGGAATTTTTACTAGCCAAACCAATCAGCATGACTAAACCAATTTGGCAGTAAATATCATTAGGCAAACCGCGCAACAACTGCGCCAACAAAGCGCCTAAAATTGCCAAGGGTACAGCCATGAGGATGATAAAAGGATCGAAATAGCTTTCGTACTGAGCCGCTAAAACTAGAAATACAAACACAAAACCCAAACCAAAAATCAAGGGTGCAAGCCCCCCCGACTTAATTTCCTCCAAAGAAGAACCAGACCAACTGTAGTCCATTCCTGCAGGCAAATTTTCATCAGCTAATTGTGCCATCAAAGCGATCGCTTGTCCCGAACTAGAACCAGGTGCAGGCGAACCAGTAATTTGCGTAGAGCGAAATAAGTTGTAGTGATTGATAATTTGCGGTCCCACAGTGGGCGTAACCTTGACTAAATTGCTCAACGGGATCATCTGCGGATTGTCTGGATTTTGCGATCGCACGTACAACAGTTGAATATCTTCTGGTTTGGAGCGAAACTGCTCGTCTGCTTGCACGTACACGCGATAAGTGCGCTCGAACAAGTTAAAGTCATTGACATAAGCCGAGCCGAGGAAAGTTTGCAAGGTGTTAAATATGTCTTCTAAAGAAACTTGTAAAGCTTTTGCCCGATTGCGATCTACTTCGATTAGTAATTGCGGCGCGTTTACTGCAAAGGTGCTGTTGACGCGCACCAGTTTACCAGTTGCATTAGCTTTGCCAACCAAATCTTGAGTCGCCGCAGCTAAAGTTGATAAACCAGCACTAGCTCTATCTTGCAATTGAAAATCAAAACCACCTAAACTACTACCTACTTGTACTGGAGGCGGATTAATCGGCAAAACGATTGCCCCAGGAATAGATAAAAATGGACCTGTAAGCGCGGTAATAATTTCATCTACAGAACGCTCTCTTTGCGACCAAGTTTTGAGCGTAGTAAAAATTGTCCCGACATTAGCACCACCGCCACCAAAACTAAAGCTACCAACGGCAAAAGTACCTGTAACCTCTGGAACAGCTAATAGTTGCTTTTCCACATTTTGCATAATGTCGCTGGTGTACTCTAGGGAGACACCTTCAGGCGCTTGAATGATAGTAGCAAAGAAGCCTTGATCTTCATCAGGAACAAATCCACTAGGCACGATTTGAAATAAGAAAAACGTCGCCCCTAATAAGAGTGCAAATGCTAGCATTACCCAACCTTTAGCGCGGGTAACAAAGCGCAGACTGCGGGCATAAGCCCGACGGGTTTTATCTAACAGCCAATTGATGCCATTGAAAAAGAAGTTTTGCGGCTTTGCTTCTCTGCCTAATAACAGCGCTGCAAGTGCAGGCGTAAGCGTTAAGGCGTTAAAAGTAGATAAAACAATCGAAAAAGCGATCGTTAGAGCAAATTGTTGATAGAGTTCCCCTGTTACGCCTGGGAAGAATGCTACTGGGATAAACACCGCCATCAGCACTAAAGAAGTAGCAATTACAGCCCCCGTTACTTCTGCCATTGCTTCAGAAGCCGCCCGCAACGGGTTCATGCCTTTTTCTTCGATCAGGCGCGTAATATTTTCAATTACAACGATGCCATCATCTACTACAAGTCCCGTCGCCAGAATCAAACCAAACAAAGTCAAACTGTTGATGGAAAAGCCGAAAAACTTGATAAAAGCAAAAGTACCGATCAAAGAGACAGGAATCGTCACCGACGGAATTAAGGTACTGCGCCAATCTTGCAGAAATAGATAAATTACAAGTATGACTAGAACAATTGCGATCGCAAGTGTAATCAATACTTCTTTTACCGATTCTTCTACAGCTTCGGTAGTATCAAACGCAACTTGATACGAAAGCCCAGGCGGGAAGGTACGCGACAACCTTTGCATTTCTGCCTTGACTTCCCTCGCCACATCCAAGGCATTGCTGCCAACAAGTTGCCCAATACCTAAACCAACAGCCTCTTGACCGCTAAAACGTAGAAAACCGTTATAACTTTGCGCTCCAAGTTCTGCCCGTCCAACATCCTTGAGTTTAACTAAAGTGCCATCGTTGCCTGTTTTGAGGACAATATCGGCAAATTCTGCGGTATCTTTCAACCGACTGACAGCTTGCAAATTAATTTGGAACTGTTGTCCCTCTGGTGCTGGCTGCTGACCAATTTGCCCCGCCCCTACTTGTAAGTTTTGCTCTCTTAAAGCATCCACCACATCTTGAGCAGTCAAATTGCGACTTGCTAGCCGATTGGGATCTAGCCACAGCCGCATAGCATAGCGCCGTTCGCCAAAGATTTGCACGTTTCCCACACCTGGCAAACGTTTTAAGGCATCTACCAAATACAAATCAGCATAGTTGCTAATAAATAAGTTGTCATACTGCCCATCTTTGGCATATAAGCCTATCCCCAAAAGAATATTGCCCGATTCTTTAGCAACTGTTACGCCTGTTTGGTTTACTTCTGCTGGTAGTTGGGGAGAAGCAATAGAGACGCGGTTTTGCACGTCAACAGCCGCAATATCTTTATTTCGTCCTTGCTCAAACGTGACTGTAACGGTACTTACACCGTCGCTAGTGCTAGTAGAGGACAAATATTCCATCCCCTCAACACCGTTGATCTGCCTTTCTAGAACTGTCGTTACAGCACTTTCCACAACTTCCGCGCTTGCTCCGGTGTAGTTGGAAGTAACGGTAATTGTTGTTGGTGCTACATCTGGATAGTTTTCGACTGGTAGCGTTACTAAACTAACTGCCCCAATCAATATGATGATGAGAGAGCAGACAGTAGCAAAGATCGGGCGCTTGATGAAGAAATCAACAAACATTTAAAAATAGTTGTGAGTTTTAAGTTTTGAGTTGAACAATCGAGTTTTGATCCCCCTGTAGTCCTCCTTGTCTCTTTGTAATTACGAATTACGAATTACGAATTAGTAAAATTCTCCTTGTCTTTACTAGGACTCTGGAACTATAGGAGCGCCATTAGATAGCTTCTGAATACCAGATGTAACTATCTCATCTCCAGGTTTTAATCCTTCTAAGACTGGGTAGTTGTTGCCTTGAATTTCACCTAGTTTGACTGGTTTTTGCTGCGCTACCATTTGCGAGTTTTCGTTTTTTGCGGCAACGAAGACAAAATCTTGTCCGGCTATGCGCGAAATTGCTGTTGTGGGTACTAATACTCCTGGGCTTCTATCCCAAATTACTCTAGCGCGGATAAATTGATCTGCTCGTAGATTGCCTGAGTCATTTGCGTATGATGCTTTGACTAATACTGATTGGGTATCGTTGTTGACGTTGGGAGAGATAAAAAATACTCTGCTTGTGCCGACGACTTCACCTTGAGCATTTAGCAGTTCTACAGGCATACCCACGCGCAAGTCTGGGGCGCGTTCGATGGGGATGGCAATGTTTACTTCTAGATTTTGATTTTCTGTAAGGTTAGCTAAATTTGTTTCAGTTGTAACGCGATCGCCTATTTTGACAGGAATATTGCCTACAGTGCCGCCAAAAGGGGCTGTAACTCTGTAATACTGCAACTGGACTTGTTGCTCTTTGACATCTGCCAAAGATTGCTCGTATGTTTGCCTAGCTTGGGCGATCGCTGCTTGTTGGGCTTTGATTCTGGCATCAATTTGTCCTAAACTTGCCTGCGCTGCTCGCAGTCTATCTGTATATTCATCTAGCTGCTGCCTTGTTACTGCTCCTTCTCGATATAAGCTGGCATAGCGCTTGTATTGTTCTTGGCTAAAGCTTAAATTAGAGACGCTCGATTGCCTTTCTGCTTGCAAGGAGTTGAGGGTAGATCGTTGATTTTCAATTGCGGCTCTATTAGCATCAGCCGCAGCAGATGAACTTCTCACTGCTGCTTGTTGTTCGGCAGGATTTATCTGCATAATTGGCGCTCCAGCTTTAACAAACGTTCCTGGCTGAACGAATATTTCTTCTATCCGCCCATCAATCTGCGGCTGCAACGTGACAGATTTGCGCGATTGAATGCTAGCTACATAGTCAGAGGTTTGGGCAATTGTCCCCAATTGTACAGGTGCTACTACTACGGATACTCCTGGCGGTTGCCCTCCTGTTGCTCCTTCGCTTTGAGCGTTGCTATGCAACCAGCGCAAACCAATACCAGCACCAGCTAGTAATAAAATTGCACCTAAAATGCCTATCCAGGTACGCTTTTTGCTCGACGAGCGCTTTTTCTTGTCTGATATCTGTTCTATCTTTTCCTGCTTTTCGGGGCTGGCGATCGCAATTACTACGCGATCGTCTTCAATACTCTGCTCTAGTCTGGTTTCATCCTTGTTTTCACTAGAATCTGAATGTTGCATCTTCACATTGCCTAACCTTTTGACAATTTCCTTCCAGCTATGAGATCGAGGAGCAAAGTTATGACGATTCTTTTAATGATTAGTACGCTAAGTATAATCTATATTTATTTTGCTTTTAATCAAACTTTTGATTTTTAAAATGTATTATTCTAGCAGCTTGTCAAAAACTAAAAAATGTGTATATCTAGCTGCTACTCTCTAAGAGATAATTTTTGTAATTGAAATACTTTCTATTTTTAAAAGATTAGCAAGAAACTTAAAAATCAATAAATGTTAGTATTTTTACACCCTGTTTGTGAGAGAAAACACAATAGTTGCAGTTTACACTTGGTTCGGCTTGAAAACTACATCAATTATATGTAAATGAAATTTTAAAGATGGCTTTATAACAGTTTAATGTAGCGTTGGTTACATTATCTAATATTATTCTATGCTGTAGATAGAGCATTAGAGATGCTATAACTACCTTTAGGAGAGAAGATATTAAATTTTACTCATATACAATTGATGATATTTACAGTTAAATTGTATTAAGGTCAAGGTATGTTCAATATTGGCGATTATGTATTTAATCAGAAGACTGGTAACTTAGGTAAAGTCATTGGTTATGGACATCAAATCGTTGATAATGCTTATATGTCAACAGTTAAAGTTTTGGTAGATTATGCTATAAGTTCTCGCAAAAGAGGGATTGTAGAAGAGGATTTATTTGCAGTCTGGATTTCTTGGGAAGAAGCTCAAAAGGTGCGATCCAAATGATTTATTATAAGGCAGTAGCGAGAAGCAATAGCATTTAGTAACTCTTGTATCCGCAAATACCAAGAAAATTAATTTTAAGTAGTGCTTAAGACTTATTATTTTTTAGATTAGTCTAATAACTTAGAAAGAGGAAAGTCTGTAAATACTTTATTACATTGGTGCTTAGTTCAAACGATATAACTAGCTTTATGGCTCAGAATCAACCATCTGAATTACCTATAGATGTCGGACAACTCCCCGAACACGCTCAACAAATTTTTATGGCTGCTTTTAATAGCGCTAAAGAAGATGGAATGAGCGAAAAAGCAGCCCTTAGCGTCGGTTGGAATAGTATTGAGGACAGCTACGAAAGAACAAGTAGCGGCGAATGGAAGTTGAAACCAGAAGACACTAATATTCACAATAAATCTACTCAGTCTGGCGGCAACTAATTTATTAACTTGCATTAGATAAAGAGCTATTTTTACGAAATAGCTCTTTTTTATTCAAGTCTAAATAATACTTTTATCCTTAATGGTAGACAGTTGAGGTTAATAAACTATGTGTTTAAAGTTATCAACTGTTTTTACAAATCAATTATTCCTGTATGTATAATTATTTGTCTCTCTAGTGGAAGATGTAATCGTTGAATAGCGATCGCTATGCTTCATGATATGACTAATTTTTAGCAATAGTTAACTAAAAAATCTCACAATTAGCAGGAAACACATCTTTGTATGTCATAGCAATAAAAAATTACCTGCATAAATTACAGGTAGTTTTTTGATGGACTTATATTTTCATCGTATAAGTTCGATTAAAAACTACTGAACTTTTGCTGAAAAACATTAACAAAAACTCGTTAGCCTCGAACCAGAAAACAAATAGTTGAGTCAAAATATGCCGCAACAGAAAGCAAAAACAGACAATAATGGTAGTAACAAAGTTGAATTGGTGAAAATGTGTGAAGATAGCCTGATAGGGTTATCTGACTCATCACAATCCGCATTTAAGCAAAAAAATCAAGCAGCAACATTTATACAAACGCCAGATTTAGTTTGTTTATCTCATTTGCGGTGGAATTTTGTATTCCAAAGACCTCAACATTTACTTAGCCGTTGCGCTCAAGGAAGAAGAGTATTTTTTATTGAAGAACCGATCTTGAGCAACGATCCGGTAGGAAGACTCGATATTAGCCAGCACGAAAGCGGAGTTTGGGTAATTGTACCGCACCTAAATGAAGGGCTTAGTGAAGAAGCGATCGCCAGCGCCCAAAAGTTACTAATCGATGGCTTATTTGCCCAGTACCAAATCGAGCAGTATATCTGCTGGTACTACACGCCAATGGCATTATCGTTTACCGAGCATTTGCAACCATTAGCGATCGTGTACGATTGCATGGACGAACTATCTGCATTTAAAGGTGCATCGCCTACCCTCAAAAATAATGAAGCTGAGTTGTTTCGCCGTGCAGACTTAGTATTTACAGGTGGGCAAAGTCTGTATGAAGCCAAACGCGACTGTCATCCTAACGTTTACGCATTTCCTAGCAGTGTAGATGTAGCGCACTTTGCTCAAGCAAGAATCGCCCAAGAAGAACCAATAGATCAAGCAAGTATTCCCCATCCGCGTTTAGGCTTTTATGGTGTAATAGACGAGCGCATGGATCTGGAACTATTGGCTGGAATTGCTGCTGCTAGACCAGATTGGCACTTGGTAATGATTGGACCAGTAGTAAAAATCGATCCAGCAGAATTACCACAAAGCGAGAACATTCATTACCTCGGTAGTAAGGACTATCAAGAGCTACCAACATATTTAGCTGGATGGGATGCAGCCATGCTCCCATTTGCGCGTAACGAGTCAACCCGTTTTATTAGCCCAACTAAAACCCCTGAATACCTAGCTGCAGGTAAGCCTGTAGTATCTACCTCAATTCGCGATGTCGTGCGTCCCTACGGACAAGAGAACTTAGTAGCGATCGCTGACAATACTAGCGAGTTTGTCGCTGCGGCTGAAAAGCTGATTCAGGAAGACCTAACAGCATCGGGGTGGCGATCGCGCGTTGATGCTTTTTTAGAGCAGATTTCTTGGGATCGCAGTTGGGCATCAATGATGAAGTTAATTGAATCATCTTTAGCAACGCGCCAAGATAATATGCAATCGCCAACAATTGAGCCACCTAGCATTGTTACTAGAGAATATTTGTTCGACTACCTGATAGTAGGCGCGGGCTTTTCTGGCAGCGTCCTTGCTGAAAGACTAGCAAATCAGATGGGCAAAAAAGTGCTAATAGTTGATAAGCGATCGCATATTGGCGGTAATGCTTACGACCATTACGACAATGCAGGCATTCTCGTTCACAAATACGGTCCCCACATCTTCCATACCAACAGCCGCGAAGTCTTTGAATACTTATCGCAATTTACCGAATGGCGCAATTACCAACATCGCGTTTTAGCTAGTGTAGACGGTCAACTCGTACCCATTCCGATCAATCTCGACACCATTAACAAGCTGTACGGATTGTCGCTCAACTCATTCCAAGTCGAAGAATTTTTTGCATCTGTAGCCGAACCTAAAGACCAAATTCTAACTTCCGAGGATGTTGTTGTTAGCAAAGTTGGCAGGGAACTATACGAAAAGTTCTTTCGTGGCTACACGCGCAAGCAATGGGGACTAGATCCATCAGAGTTGGATAGATCGGTAACTGCACGCGTTCCTACTCGCACCAACCGCGACGATCGCTATTTTACCGATAGCTACCAAGCAATGCCTTTGCACGGTTATACGCGGATGTTCGAGAATATGCTGTCGCACCCGAATATCAAGATTATGCTCAATACTGATTATCGGGAGATTGAGAAGGCAATTTCTTGTCGGGAAACTATCTATTCGGGACCAGTTGATGAATTTTTTGATTTTCGCTATGGCAAGTTGCCCTATCGTTCGCTGGAGTTCAAGCACGAAACGCATAATACTTCGGTGCATCAAGTAGCGCCAGTCATTAACTATCCCAACGATCAACTTTACACTCGCGTTACTGAGTTCAAATACTTGACGGGGCAAGAACACAACAAAACCAGTATTGTGTATGAGTTTCCCCGCGCTGAAGGCGATCCTTACTATCCCGTACCTCGTGCTGAGAATGCTGAAATTTACAAGCAATATAAGGCTTTAGCTGACGATACGCCTAATGTGCATTTTGTCGGCAGGCTAGCAACTTATAAGTATTACAACATGGATCAAGTTGTCGCTCAGGCTTTGACTTTGTATAAGCAAGTTAGTAGCAAAGTGCTTGGGCGTGTGTAGAAAGAAGGGTGAAAGGGATTTGTGTTAACCCTTTCGCCTTTTTTTGTAAACGAGGATATGGATAGATTTTTTGTACGAACGCAGATGAACGCAGATGAACGCAGATAGGAAATTAGACTTCTTGCAAAAGTAGGCAACGCTCTGTAAATTAGCAATCCTATCTTTTTCCTCCTTGTCTCCCTTGTCCTCCTTGTCCATTAAACTATGGACTTATGCAAGAGGTCTATTCATACTGCGTTACTATGGGCGATCTTGAGCAGAACAAAATATTCTTTGAAGTTGGTTCCAGAATTTTAGATGTTTGCCAGCGGAGGCTCATGAGTTTGAAATCACTCCCTTTGGAAATCTGGGCTGGTGTAGAGTGTACTGTTAATCGAGTAGGTGATGAATATAGCGACCAGTTAGAACAAAACGGTCATGCTAATCGCCTAAAAGACTTAGATTTATTTGCCGAATTGGGAATAAGCGCTATACGTTACCCCGTATTGTGGGAGCGGACTGCTCCTAATAGCTTAGATGAACCTAATTGGTTATGGGCTGATGAAAGGTTGCATCGGCTTAAAGCACTTGGGATTCGCCCGATTGTCGGTTTAGTGCATCACGGTAGCGGTCCTAGATATACAAGTCTAGTCGATCCAGAATTTCCTGAAAAACTAGCTGCTTTTGCGCGGATGGTTGCCGATCGCTATCCTTGGATCGACTATTACACGCCTGTAAATGAACCTTTGACTACAGCTAGATTTAGCGGCTTGTACGGACACTGGTATCCTCACGGCAAAGATGACTTAACTTTCGCGCGGGCGTTGCTCAATCAGTGTCGGGCGATCGCTCTATCTATGCAAGCAATCCGAGAAATTAACCCCAACGCCCAACTGGTGCAAACTGACGATTTGGGGCAGATTTTTAGTACGCCGCTATTGGCATATCAAGCAGAATTAGAAAACGAACGTCGCTGGTTGAGCTTCGATCTATTGTGCGGACGTTTAAATCGCGATCGCCCGACATGGGATTACTTACTTTCGGCTGGCATTACAGAAGCCGAACTAAATTGGTTTTTGGATAATCCTTGCCCACCCGATATTATGGGGATTAATCATTACCTGACAAGCGATCGCTTTCTTGACGAACGTTTGGAGCGCTATCCAAAATCGGTTCATGGCGGTAACGCAAAACAAGCATACGCTGATGTAGAAGCTGTCAGAGTTTGCGCCCAAAATACAATGGGAGTAGGTAAATTGCTCCAAGCTGCGTGGCAGCGCTATAATTTGCCCTTGGCTGTAACTGAGGTACATCTTGGCTGCACCCGCGAAGAACAATTGCGGTGGTTGTATGAAGTGTGGCAGGCAGCAAACGAGCAAAAGCAAACAGGAGTAGATGTACGTGCTATAACTGCTTGGTCGCTATTAGGAGCCTACGATTGGAATAGCTTGCTTACTCGCTTTGATGGGTATTATGAACCAGGTGTATTCGATTTGCGATCGCCTCGTCCACGTCGTACAGCATTAGCACGAGCGATCGCTAATTTAGCCCAAGACATCGAACCAAACCATCCTTTACTAAATACACCTGGTTGGTGGCATAGAGAAGAACGGCTTTTGTATCCACCTGTAGGCGACATTTTAGAGCAAATACAAGCACCACCTACTCAACCACTTATTATCGTCGGAGCGACAGGAACGTTAGGACAAGCATTTGCCCGCGCCTGCACTGAAAGGGGAATTTTTCATTATCTGCTATCGCGCCAACAGATAGATATTACTAGCCCTGCATCTGTAGAAGCCGCACTAGGCGAGCTTAATCCTTGGGCAGTTATAAATGCTGCTGGATATGTCCGCGTAGACGATGCCGAACGCGAAGTAGATGCCTGTTTACTTGCAAATACAGAGGGTGCAGCAAATTTAGCGATCGCTTGTGTTAACCGAGAAATTGCCCTAATGACATTTTCCTCGGATTTAGTATTTGATGGTAGTGTAACTACTCCTTACACCGAAAGCGATCCTGTTGCTCCTCTAAACGTGTACGGGCGTAGTAAAGCGATCGCCGAAGAAAAAGTTCTATCAGCCAATCCTGCATCGTTAGTAGTCCGTACCAGTGCATTTTTCAGCCCTTGGGATGAATACAACTTCGTCACCTTAGCATTGCGCCAATTAGAAGCGGGAAATACTTTTATTGCGACAGATGATATCGTTTCACCTACATACGTTCCCGATTTAGTTAACGCTAGCTTAGACTTATTCATTGACGGCGAGTGTGGTTTGTGGCATTTAGCAAATCAAGGAGCGATCGCTTGGGCAGATTTAGCCAAATTAGCAGCAAAACAAGCTGGTATAAATAGCAGTAAAATAATCGCTTGTCACGCGCGAGAATTAGGACTTATAGCGCAACGTCCTACTTACAGCGTACTTGGCAGCAACCGAGGCTTATTAATGCCTTGCTTAGATGATGCGATCGCTCGTTACCTCCATCAAAAACAACCTCATTAAACCAATACCTTACCCGTGTATCCTAATTCGCCGTACTGTCTCAGTACATCAGTTGCGATCGCGCTTTCCCTTACCAAAGCAACGCAAGCACCACCAAAACCACCACCAGTAAGACGTGCGCCAAACACTCCTGGAATTTTTTGCAACAAATCCACCAACACATCTACTTCAGTTACAGAAACCTGATAATCATCGCGTTGACTAGCATGAGAAGCATTCATCAACTCACCAAAGCGCGTCACCGAAACTCCCCTCGCCGCCTCTAACACGCGATTGTTTTCCGTAATTACATGACGAGCGCGGCGACAAAGTGGTTCTGGTAAACTTAGGGCAACTTGAGGATCGGTAACATCCCGCAACGCTTTTACTCCCAAAAGTCGCGCCGCCTCTTCGCATTGCGCCCGCCGTTGATTGTAGCCGCTACCTGCTGCTAATTCGTGATGCACGCCACTATCAATAACTAAAATTTCCCCACCTGCTGGCAATTCCAGCGTGCGCCGTTCGAGGGTACGAGTGTCTAGAAATAGCATCGCATGAGTATCGGCAAGGCTAGATGCCATTTGATCCATAATGCCGCAATTTAAGCCTGCATACTGAATTTCAGCTTGTTGTCCGATTTGGGCAATTTGCACA
Source organism: Aliterella atlantica CENA595 (assembly GCF_000952155.1). Classification (GTDB taxonomy): domain Bacteria; phylum Cyanobacteriota; class Cyanobacteriia; order Cyanobacteriales; family Chroococcidiopsidaceae; genus Aliterella; species Aliterella atlantica. The sequence goes on from NZ_JYON01000016.1 coordinate 103,070, forward strand.
TCATCAATAGGCAAATTCAGCAGGCTGCGTAATCCTTTGAGCGTTGCTACTTCCAAAGCCGCGCTGCTAGATAAGCCCACACCAATCGGTACGGTAGATGTAACGTATATGTTTACAGGCGGGATTTTGTAACCTTGTTTTGCTAAAAGTTGGATGCAGCCAAATATATAACTAGCAAAACCTTGGGGAGTGCGATCGCTCGTTGCAACGCTAACCATTTCCTCTAGTTCTTGGGAATAAAAGTGGTGCTGGCTATCAGGGCTAAAACCTAGTTCTACCGTTGTGCGTTGAGGAATAGCGATCGGTAATACAAACCCATCATTATAATCAGTATGTTCGCCTAGCAAATTTACTCTTCCTGGTGCAGTAGCTTGGGTTTCGGGCTTTGTGCCAAATATCTCTTGAAAATCCATAAATTAACCAATTTCTAAAGGAACAGGGCGCAGTCTCCCTGCAATTTCTACACTCGGAAAACTTGGATCGAAAGTAAGATTTTCCAATTTGCCATCTTCTAGCAGCACGCAAGTATCCTCAACTTTTGCTCCTGGTAAACTTGGATTCCAAGCCATAGCCGTATTGGCGGTAATGGTATCAGTAGTATCAGGATTGGCAACAATTTCTCTAGCTAAATAGCCGCAAGTTCCGCCTTGATGGTGTTGGTAAATAGCTTGAGGATACCCATGTTGTTCGTAAGCTTGTTTCAATTGTTGGTAGACTGCATTCAGAGCTACGCCAGGTTTACACGAGTCCAAAGCTTGAGCTTCAATTTCCCGAACGTGCTGGTGCAATTGGGCATATTTGTCTTGCTTGCCAAAACATACAAACCTGGTGAGATTGGCATACAAGCCATATCCTCTAGCGCAAAATACCATCATCGCCACTTGAGAAATCGGCTCGCTACTAGGTGTCGCGTGGCGATATAGCGGTAAACGCCTTTCTCCTGCTACCAATGTCAAAGCTGGATGCAACCCCCGCGCCCACAATGCCTCAGCACCCGCCCCAGCTAGTTGGTATTCTGTCCATGTAGGTTTGGCGTTAGATAGTACCTCTGTCATTGCTGCGCTGGCTTTTTGCCCTACCTGACGATAGCGCTCTATTTCACTAGGCATCATTACCCGTTTGTAGTTTACAAGCAATTCAGGCAAAGGCGTTTCAGTAGTAGTTGGGCGATCGCTACATATTTTCCCGCCATTAGTAGCCTCACGTACAAATGCTTCGCGCGCAGCACTATCAGCCCAAGGATTGACGTGCAATTGAAATGCAGGTAATTCCTCATCCTGCAAGCGCTGGGCTTCAATTTCATCAGTTAATACCCAAGCATCAGCAGCAGTAACTAATACTTCTGCTACTCCTGTTTCTGCTGTCAGCAGCACAGCATTACTAGCACCCGCTGTTACCCAGGCAAACCAATCTATACCCTTAAAACGCACGCCGATAACATCGGCTGTAACTAAAAATTGACGAATTAACTCTAATTTGGCAGCAACTTCAGCATTCATAACTTTACAGGCGTTTCAATATTGACGACTACTGCTTGCAATTCCTTGGCTTTTTCTTCTGGGAGCGTGTCATTAGCAAACATTCCGGCTGCAAGTTCAGTTCCCGCTAGGTACTTGAGCCGATCTTTTGTCCGCAATGGCGGGTAAAATTCGGCGTGCAGTTGAAATTCTGGATGCGGTTTACTATCAATCGGCGCTTGAAACCAAGCCATCAAGTAAGGAAAAGGGCGATTCCACAAGCCGTCATATTTGAGAGTTACAGTTTTGAGCGCTTTGGCAAGGGCAAAACGTTGCTCTACACTAAGGTCGTTAAATGTGGCAACAGGCGCAATCGGTGCAATCCAGACTTCGTAAGGGTAACGGGCGCATACAGGTACAAAAGCGATCGCATATTCATCCAGGTAAATAACCCGTTCGCTTGCAGCTATTTCCTGTTGAATCAAATCTGGCAGCAAAGAACTATTATGCTGCTGGTAGTACGCCCGTTGACACTCCAGCATCCGCGCCGGAACTGGCGGTACAAAAGGATAAGAGTATATCTGCCCGTGAGGATGGTGTAAAGTCACCCCTACCTCTACGCCGCGATTTTCAAACGGCAAAACGTACTGAATTTGCGGCGGTGCTTTAGATGTGCGATCGCCCCATACTTGCAACAGTAAATCTAGTCTATCTACTTCCAACAAGCTAAGAGCAGTTTGCGGATCTTGAGTAAATACCACCACCTCACAAGTCCCGTTAGCTGGTAATGTCTCGACAATAGATGCAGGCGGATCGTGCGCCGCTATACTCATTGACGGAAAGCGGTTATCGAATACAGCTATGTCATAGCGCCCTTGGGGCAGTTCTGTTGGAAACTCTGGATCGCTAGTGGGTGCTAAAGGATTGTACTGAGGCGGAGGCATAAAAGTCCGCCCCTGACGGTGACTGGCATAAGCTACCCATTCACCCCGTAAAGGATGCCAGCGTAAATGTGGGTTTGCGGCGACTTTTTCATTACTAGGACTAGGGGCAACAATCCCCTCATCAATGGGGAAGCGACTGTATAGGGTCAGCTTGCGCCCATCCGGTTTTAATAGTTCCTGGGAATACATCTTCCTCCTCTCCTTTAGTTGCCTCGGCGATCGCCTCTATAGGAAACTTCGGCGTGCGATCGCTATACAATAAGCCATTAGCTTCCTGAAATGTATCGGTAAGCTGGGTATAACAAAAGCCGCTAAACATCTCGATTTTGTTGACTGCTCCTAGTAGTGCCTCATACCTCAGTTGTAGCTCGGAGATATCGGCAGAGCGTACGTAGCCCCAAGTTTTATCAACTGCGAGATTATCTAAAGGTCGGGCGTAAGCTATACCGCCAAACTCTGTTAGCATTACAGGTTGCCCGTGATGGGGGTAGCCATCAAGCGTCAAAACGCGCCCACCTGGACGCTGGCGATCGAATAAATCTGCTAGCTTTACATCTTGCCCGTAGCGTTTATATAACCGCTGCGGTTTGTTGTCGTAGTCGTGGATGGCAATAATATCTGTATCGGTACTTTCCCACCCATCGTTACTAATGACTAGCCTTGTGGGGTCTAAAGTTTTGGTTAAGTGATACAGAGCTAAAACATAATTGCGGTGCGCCGCTGTCTCAACTAAATTAGGCACTCCCCAAGATTCATTAAAGGGAACCCACACTACAATACAAGGATGGCTGGCATCGCGCTTAATTACCTCCGTCCACTCGCGGGTAATGCGCTCTACTGCTTTTGGCGTGAAGCGGTAAGCGCTGGGCATTTCCTCCCAGACTAACAATCCTAATACATCTGCCCAATATAAAAAGCGGGGGTCTTCAATTTTTTGATGCTTGCGGACGCCATTAAAGCCCATAGCTTTTACTAACTCGACATCGCGCCGCAAAGCTTCATTTGAGGGCGCAGTCATTAGGGTATCGCTCCAGTAACCTTGATCTAGAACTAGGCGTAAATAGTAAGGTCGCCCATTGAGCATAAAGCGATCGCGCTGTATTCCCACTGTCCGCATCGCAGTGTAGGAGCGGACTTCATCTAATAGTTGACAATTTTTGTCCCATAGTTGAATATGAGCATCAATTAGCGTTGGCTTTTCTGGCGACCACAATAATTCGTTGCGGTAATCGTCTATTCCTGGGTCAGATAAAGCGATCCGGCGGTGCAATTCTCCGTTAAATACATCGTAGCGATCGTTTACTAGCAATTGGTCGCCAACGCTGAGTTTAATATTGACTTGAATATCGTTTTGTTGTCCAGCGATAAAAGCTTCAAAACCAATTTCCCAGCGCTCGAAGTGGGGAGTCCAACAAATGCGATCTATATAAGTTTTCCCTACACGCTCTAGCCATACCGTCTGCCAAATTCCACTCGTGCGCGGATACCAAATACTATGAGTTTCTAGCTGCCAATCTTGTTTGCCGCGCGGTTTGGCTAAGTCTTGGGGGTCATCTTGCGCCCAGAGGGTAACGCGCTGCACGCCATTTTCGTTTAAGACAGCAGTAATATCAATCGTAAAAGGCGTATGTCCGCCTTCATGCACAGCTACAAACTGACCGTTTACCCACACGCGGGCGCAATAATCTACCGCGCCAAAGTGTAGCAGTACCCGATCTTCACCTTTAGTTAGTTCAAATTCGCGATCGTACCAGCAATTAGGATGAAAACCCGTGTCGCCAATTCCGCTTTTTGTTGATTCAGGCGCAAACGGGACTTCAATAGTACGATCCCACTGGAGAATATCTAAAGGTGAGGTACATTTTCCCTCATCGTCATAGGCGAACTTCCACAGACCATTAAGATTGAGCCAAGTAGAGCGTTGCAATTGCGGACGAGGATAGTCTGATGCTAGTCGAGGAACAATAGCTTTAGTTTCAGGTAGATGACATAAACTACCGCAAACAATTTCCGGTCTTGACGAGTTCATTAATATTTTTACCCTTCTTTTAGAACTCTTAGTTTTTTCTATTGTCTCTTTTTATTCAAGAATTAAGAAAACAATTTATATATAGCAATCATTAATTAATTACGAATATTGTTCTGTAGTCGCAATGCTTTGCGCTCCTACAACCTACGACATTTCCCGATCTGATAAGTAAATTAACTTATGATAATTGAGCAAAAACAGGTTTTGCATACCAGTAATAATTGCTACTTAAAATTGCAATCAAAAATCGTGTTTATTTGCTGGTATTTCCAATCTACTGTAATTAAGTGAAAGCTAGTAATTATCTATCTGCTAGATTTATTCAAACTGAGGCGATCGCCAGTTATAATCATAAGCTTCAACTACTTCTACAATTGCTCGGTGGATATTTATCAATCCGTAATTAGACCTATTTTATTTTCTGGCTTAAATAGCGATCCTGAATGGTTGCAGCAGCAGACAATTAGTAATTTGTCAAGGTTAGATCGAACTAATAATTTGGCTGCTCAGGGGCTAAAATCTCAACTGCAAAAGTCTTTGCGTGTTAGCAGCGACTTATTAACTCAGCAATTATGGGGTATATCTTTTCCCAACCCTGTAGGATTAGCTGCAGGATTTGATAAAGATGGCGTTGCAGCGGGAATTTGGGCAAATTTGGGCTTTGGCTTTGCCGAACTTGGTACAGTTACTTTGCACGCGCAGCCAGGAAACCCCCAACCGCGTCTATTTCGCTTGCTGCAAGATAAAGCAGCTTTAAACCGCATGGGTTTTAACAATCGCGGTGCAGCGGTAATGACAGAAGCGTTAGCCAATAGATTTAAACTAGCAAAAAGTTCAATTCCTATCGGGATTAATTTAGGCAAATCTAAAGTTACACCTTTAGAAGATGCACCAGCCGATTATTTGGGTAGTTTTCGTTTGTTGCAAGATTGGGGAGATTATTTTGTAGTCAACGTATCTTCGCCCAACACGCCAGGATTGCGGAGTTTGCAAGATGCGTCTAGCCTCAGTGCCATATTAGATGTATTGCAACAAGAAAACCAAGGACGCAAGCCGATTTTAGTCAAAATTGCTCCCGATTTGGAATGGGAAGCGATCGCAGATATTCTATCTATTACTAAAACTCAGCAAATAGCGGGAATTATTGCCACAAATACAACTATTAGCCGCGAAAACTTGCAAACTCAAGTCATAGCTGCAACAGGCAAATCTGTAAGCGAAGAAGCAGGCGGGATTAGCGGCTTGCCAGTACGCGAGCGATCGACAGAAGTTATCCGCTTTATTTATACTCAAACTCAAGGACAATTGCCAATTATTGGTGTTGGGGGGATATTTACCGCTGCTGATGCGTGGGAAAAAGTTACGGCTGGTGCGAGTCTAATCCAAGTCTACACTGGATGGATTTATGAAGGTCCATTTATGGTACGCCGTATTTTGGATGGTTTGCAGCAAAAGCTAGTAGAGCAAAATTTAACTTCGATATCTCAGGCTATAGGTTTAACAGTTAATAAATGACTATCCATTGTCTAGTTATAAATTTTGTTTTATCTCCTAATATTAAAGAGAGTAGAGAATCTAAACTTACTAATTTATGGATGCTTGGTTTGCAGTCAACTGGTATGAACTTTTTGTTCCCAGCAATTCTATTCTCGAACTTTTTATTCGTGGTTCTATAGTTTATTTACTATTGTTTTTTGTTTTGCGTTTTATTCCTACTCGTCAATTAGGAATGTTAGGCATAACAGATTTACTTGTAGTTGTGCTTTTTGCTGAAGCTGCTCAAAATGCAATGGCTACAACTTATACATCAATTACAGAAGGTGTAGCGCTTGTAGGCACAGTAATCTTTTGGAGTTATATAATCAACTGGCTAGGTTACAAATTTCCTCTACTGCAAAAATTCCTCAATCCTCCACCACTACTATTAGTAAAAAACGGTCGTTTAATAGAGCGCAATCTAGCCAAAGAACTAATAACAGAAGAAGAAATTATGAGTCAATTAAGGCAACAAGGTATAGAGCTACTCAAAGAGGTAAAAATAGCATATATGGAAGCAGATGGGGGAATTAGTGTAATTCCCCATAATTCTAAAAAGGATAATATCGCTGAAAAATGATCTGCTCATCAACACATTTAGTTGACAAAAACATTACCGTTTTGTTGAATTCTAATAGTCCCTTGTTGCTCGTTTAAACTAGGAGCTTCACTTAAAGAAATATCCAACATCCCCGAACTAGAACTACTTGCAGGAATTATTTGAATAAATCCGTTATCTTGACGAACTAGGGTAATAGTTACAGGCGCAGGTAAACCTCTAAGCACTATTTCTCCCTTAGCGGGTAAAACCCTCCGATTGGTGTACTCAATTGCTTCATAAGCGATGACAGCATTAGTATTATTTTTCAGCCTAACATCAACTTTACCCCCTACTGGAGTAACTATTGCGATCGCTTTTTGTTGTTGTTCTGGTAAAGGTGGTTGTACGGGGTAATTTTGCTGGATTGGTGATGTTGGCGTGATGGCGCTTGGTTGAGGCGTAGAATTACGATTATAAGGTGGTTCTTTGAAAATACTAGGTGTAGGATTAAGCGCTCTGCTAGGGGTTGTTTGAGCTATAGAGCTAATTGGTATACTTATAAGCAAGCTACCGCAGATTGCTCCAATCGTGCCTATGTTTCTGCGATTGAGGAGTTGTAGTTTCTGCATAGATATTACCTCCTATCTCTATCAATAGATAGTTATTTACTTTTTTAGCTTATTCAAGCTAATAGGCAATTTACTTCTGACATTAGATAGAAGATTTGTTGTTGTCTTAAGCTCGCTCGAATTACTGGTAATCGTTAATACAAATAAACTTAATTTAAGGTAGATATTTGGAGCTTTGGCAAGAAGTTTAGTCAGGAAAATTAATTTTTGACTTTTGCGGCTTTATAGGTGCAGCAGTAGGCGTATTGTTACGCCATAAAAGTAAGGGAAGGCTTAATAAACCAAAGAGTATTACTACCCCAGTCATTATCCAAACTAATAATCGATTGGGGCGATAATCTCCCCTTTCGATTTGCCAAAATACTTGGTTGTAACGCCAAGCTGCCAAAGCGATCGCTATAATGCCAAATATTACCAAACTAACTCCCAAGTTTTCCGAGTTAAAAATAGGATGAGTTGCAACTGGGTGTTGAGTAACTGTTGCTTGGAGTTGGCGGATAAATAGACCAAAACGTGCGATCGCAAATCCAAAACCAATTAAAGCAATAGAAGTCCGCAGCCAAGCTAAAAAAGTCCGTTCGTTGGCTTGATGTTCTCTTTGGCGATCTACTTCTGCTTTTTTTACCATGATTATGCCAAATCCGATCTAATTTGCATGGGTTAGACGTTGCAGAGCAACGTCTCTACATTCTTTTTTCAAACGCGATCGCACCATTGCAAAATTCTGTTCCACGCCCACCAAGGATCGGGATCTCCTGCTTGAGCTTGCCCCCAATTGCTGCTTAAATAACCGACATGACCGCCATAACGAGTTAATACTAAGTCAATATTTGGGTTATCTTTACAGGCAGCTTGCAAGTCAGGGACGATCGCTGGATCGAACATCGGATCGTCAGCAGCATAAATTATCAATGTTGGCTTTTCTAAATACGGTAGTATATGCAAGCCGCTACTGGCTTGATAATAAGCTTCTACAGTGGGGAAACCCAAGCGACGGATAACTAACTCGCGATCGAAACCCCAAATGCTGTTGACTCTATTAATCGCCGCTAAATCGATGTGTTCGGGGTGAGCATCATAGATTCTCAATGCTAACTTTTGCAGTTCTTTGGCGATCGCTTGTTCCAAATACTTACCCCAAGGATCGTTATCTAGATACGAAAGCGAGCGAATAGAATCTAAACTCGGACAAATAACCGCCGCTCCCCCAATCTCAGCAAATTCTTCAGCATTTAGACTCTGCGCTGCTTTTACTGCCCACAACGCCAATTGTCCGCCCAAAGAAAACCCTGTAAACCAAAATTTTGCTGGACAACCCATTGCTTTTGCTTGGGTAGCAATACAAACAAAGTCTTCTCCTTCATACAAGCCATCAGAAGTCAAAGTCGGCGACAGCAACGCAGTTTTACCATGCGCTCTCCAGTCAAATAACACTACTGCATAGCCTTGAGCGTATGCTTTACGTCCCAAAAGACGCAAATACCACTGATTGTCTAAAGTGCCTATAATTCCGTAAGTACCGATAATCGTACCGCGTGGATTGGGTGGAATAGCAACCAAGCCAAAAATCGGTACATCTTGCGCCCCTGTAAAAATTGTTTCTTGATAAGGCGGCTCTGGGTGTATAGTTGTGCTTTCCCAATCTTTACTCGCATATAAAGCAGTGTAAACAGTCATTAATAATCCATTCTGCAACCACCAGGGGGGGATATAGGCAGTATTTGACATATTTAGTGCAAATTAGAGGCTACTTTTATTACTTCTAGCGATTATTTCCTGTAGTTGTCGAGTGAAGGCGGTTTTACATCGTTAATCTTTCCCTAGCTTTGTGAAAATGGTTAGACTATATTGCGAATGCTCCTTATAATAAGTAGAGCAATCTTTGTATCCTTCAAAGGTTCTTATTTATCCTTAATAGTTAAACATCATTATTAATGCCTCGGATACTTGTTATTGATGACGATCCTGCTATCTCAGAGTTAGTAGCAGTCAATCTGGAAATGGCTGGGTACGAAGTTAGCCAGGCAGAAGATGGCATCAAAGGTCAAGCTTTGGCGCTGCAACTATTGCCAGACTTGATTATGCTCGATCTGATGTTGCCCAAGGTAGACGGTTTTACTGTATGCCAGCGCTTGCGTCGCGACGATCGTACTGCAGAAATTCCTGTATTAATGTTGACGGCACTAAGTCAAACCCAAAATAAGGTAGAAGGTTTTAACTCTGGTGCTGACGACTACCTAACTAAGCCTTTTGAGGTAGAAGAATTACTAGCTAGAGTGCGAGCATTATTGCGGCGTACTGACAGAATTCCCCAAGCGGCAAAACATAGCGAAATTCTTAACTACGGTGCTTTAACATTAGTCCCCGAACGCTTTGAAGCAATTTGGTTTAAGAAAACAATCAAGCTTACACATTTAGAATTTGAGCTACTGCATTGTTTATTACAGCGTCACGGTCAAACTGTATCCCCTAGTGACATCCTCAAAGAAGTTTGGGGCTACGACCCTGACGACGATATTGAGACAATTCGCGTCCACATCCGCCACTTGCGGACTAAGTTAGAACCAGATCCGCGTCGTCCTTGTTACATCAAAACAGTTTACGGTGCTGGCTACTGCCTCGAACTACCTAGCAACCCTGATGCTCTCCCTGAAGACAACGTATCTGCTAGCGCTGCTATTAGCGAGTAGAAAGCTTTTAACAGTGACCAGTTAATCCTCATACTTGAAAGAGCAGGGGCTTGAAACCGTAATTTACGAATTACGAATTATTTGGTTATTGCTTGCGTGCAAGTTTAGCTACAACTGTAACTAATTCAACTGGTTCGATAGGTTTTGGGACGTGAATTTGAAAACCCGCTGCCAGTGCTTGTTGTTGGTCGTATTTGCCTGCATAAGCCGTCAGAGCGATCGCTGGTATTTGTCCTCCTTGTTCTTCTTTCATAGCTCTAATTTGCCGGATCAAGGTATAGCCATCCATTAGCGGCATCCCAATATCAATTATCAATACATCTGGCTTGGTTGTTGCCAATACTTTCAACGCTTCAATTGCCGATGTTGCTGCCTTAACTTTTGCTTGAGCTTGTTTGAGCGTAAACACGACAAATTCTTGAGTACCAGGATCGTCTTCTACTACCAAAACTTCAATACCGCTTAAATCTACTGCTGTTTCTAAAGGTTTATTAACTACTGCAACAGGAGCGGAAGTTGTTAGCAGTGGTAGCTTGACAATAAAAGTTGCACCTTGTCCTACGCCAGGACTTTCTGCCAATAGCTTGCCGCCGTGTGCTTCTACTATTTGCCTAGAAATTGCCAATCCCAACCCCAAACCGCCAAATTTGCGCGTAATTGAGCTATCTTCCTGCCGGAAGCGATCGAACACAAATGGTAAAAAATCAGGCTGAATGCCTTGCCCTTTATCTTTGACTGTAATTTGGGCGTAATGTTCTACTCGTTCTAGTTCTACAGTGACGTAACTGCCCTCTAAAGAAAATTTAATCGCATTGGCAAGTAAGTTCCAAAAAACTTGTTGCAACCTACCAGCATCCCCCATTACTTGCCCCACCGTCGCGTCAAGCATCGTTTTGATACCAATTGACTTAGCCTCAGCCGCCAAACGGACAGTTTCTAAAGCAGCAGCGATCGGTGCAATTAGTGTTACTGGAGCTAAATTGAGAGTTAATTTTCCCCGTACAATCCGCGAGAGATCGAGCAAATCTTCTACTAATTGCGTTTGGCGTTTGGCATAATACTCGATCTTGACTAAAGCATCTTGTAATTGCGATTCTGAAAGCTTATTTGATTGCAGCAGCTTCGACCAGCCTAAGATAGGAGTAAGCGGAGTTCTCAGTTCGTGCGAAAGCATCGCTAAAAACTCATCTTTAATTCTGTTTGCTGCTTCCGCTTCAGCACGCGAAGCTTGCTCTTGGTGTAGCAGGCGATCGCGTTCTTGTTCCATGCGCTTGCGGATAGTAATGTCTCTTTGGATGGCAACAAAGTGGGTAATCTCGCTATTAATGTTACAAATGGGAGTAATATTCCACTCGACAAAAAATTCTGTGCCATCTTTACGGTAGTTAATTGCTTCGCCGTGAAATGGTATGCCATCAGCTAGATGTTGGCGCAAGTCATCTAAGACGTGGCGATCGGTATTAGCACCTTGCAGCAAACGTGGACTTACGCCTGTTACATCGTCAAGCGCGTAACCAGTCATCTGTTCAAATGCTGGATTAACAAACACTATTTTCGGTTCTGGCGGATCGAGTTTAGCTGTAGTAATAATGATTGAATCTTTAGATTGCTGCACCGCCGACAGCAAAAGTCTAATAGTTTCTTCTGTTACTTGCAGGTTACGCAAAGCACTACTAAGTTGCTCTAAGTTTTGCGTCAACTGCCGTTTTTGCTTCGAGGGTAATTGGCTAGCATCATGTTGCAAGCTAGCCATCCGTTGCTGTAGTTCTTGAATCTGCTGAACAAACTCGTCTTCTTTCACAGGAGATGTTTAAATGCGATCGCTTCCACTACCATTGTGAAGATTTTAAGCACCTGTAGCATTCCTATTTAGAAAGATTATTCTTTTTTAAAGCTCTCACCAAAATAAAAGCGACTAAATAATATAGTCGCCAAGAAAAAGATTTATTTCTTAACAATCTGCGTTAATCCGCGTCCATCAGCGTTCGCTATTAAGGAGCTAAAGCATTACCGCGAATTAGACTGCCAAGGGTTTTAGCAGTAATTTTCAGTTGAGTAATGGGATTAGCTGGAACTACCGTTTTATAAAGATAGCTATCAAACGTCAGCTTTTGCACGTCTAAATCGGCGCACATCTCTACAAATGCTTCGCGGGTTGCATCAGTGCGATAAAACACCGATTGCAGAATATCTAAAACTTTGTATGTCAATCCGTACTTTTTATCCCAACGTTTGAGGTAAAGTTTCAAGTCGCTTTCTGTCACCATCTTCGTGCCACTATTGGTAGCTTCGACAATAGTCTCCGCACACATCCGCCCAGATTTGGCAGCAAAGTAAATACCTTCACCAGAAGACTTAGTAACGTAGCCAGCCGCATCGCCAACTAAAGCTACTCTACCAACAACGCGGCGGGGTCTGGGGTGTTCGGGGATGGGGTGCGCTTCAACTTTGATAATTTCGCCGCCCACCAACTTCTTGGCTGCACGAGCGCGGATACCAGCTTGCAATTGCTTGATACTAGCTTTATGTACCTGCATTGTGCCAGTACCGACAGCTACGTGGTCGTATTTAGGAAATACCCAAGCGTAGAAATCAGTAGAGACATCATTACCTACATACATTTCCGCTAAGTCATTGTAGTAAGTCATCATCTCTTGAGGCAAACGGATGCGCTCTTGAAAAGCGATCGCATAGTTATAATCTCCAGCATCAATTTCTTTAGCGATGCGGGAATTAGCACCATCTGCGCCGATAATTGCGTCTACCTGCAAAGACTTGGCTACACCTTGCGCTCCGCCTTCGTTGTGGTCTACGTAGTGGATGGTATAAGGGTCTGTATTATTTGTGGGAATATCGAGTTTATGAACGGTGGCATTAATTAAATTTGCCCCAAGTTGGGCAGCGCGATCGCGCATAAAGCCATCTAGGACTTCGCGGCGACACATCCCAATATATTCGTCTTCATTTATGAGATTAATATCTACCTCGCGGTTGGATGGCGAGATCATTTTCATTTTTCGCACGCGGCGATCGATGATATGTGGTGGCAAGTCAAATTCACTGACCATACATAAGGGAATTGCCCCACCGCAAGGCTTGGCATTATCTAGCTTGCGCTCGAACAAGTATGTTTCAATCCCTGCTTTTGCCAGAGTTTCCGCAGCAGAGGAACCCGCTGGACCTGAGCCAACAACAGCAACTCGTATCAAAGGACTTCTCCCAATCTTCAACAGCACGAATTGCATGGTATCACGGAGTTTTGAGTGTTTTTACGCCTGTTGATAAAAGTATAGGGAAGGGGTAGGGGGAGCAGGGGAG
>NZ_JYON01000056.1 GCF_000952155.1 Aliterella atlantica CENA595
GCTCAGGATGAACGCTGGCGGTATGCTTAACACATGCAAGTCGAACGGATGTTTTCGGACATTAGTGGCGGACGGGTGAGTAACGCGTGAGAATCTGGCTCTAGGTCGGGGACAACAGTTGGAAACGACTGCTAATACCGGATATGCCGCAAGGTGAAAGATTAATTGCCTGGAGATGAGCTCGCGTCCGATTAGCTAGTTGGTGTGGTAAGAGCGCACCAAGGCGACGATCGGTAGCTGGTCTGAGAGGACGATCAGCCACACTGGGACTGAGACACGGCCCAGACTCCTACGGGAGGCAGCAGTGGGGAATTTTCCGCAATGGGCGAAAGCCTGACGGAGCAATACCGCGTGAGGGAGGAAGGCTCTTGGGTTGTAAACCTCTTTTCTGAAGGAAGAATACAATGACGGTACTTCAGGAATCAGCATCGGCTAACTCCGTGCCAGCAGCCGCGGTAATACGGAGGATGCAAGCGTTATCCGGAATGATTGGGCGTAAAGCGTCCGCAGGTGGCAATTCAAGTCTGCGGTCAAAGGTCGAGGCTCAACCTCGAAAAGGCCGTGGAAACTGAATAGCTAGAGTGTGGTAGGGGCAGAGGGAATTCCCAGTGTAGCGGTGAAATGCGTAGAGATTGGGAAGAACACCGGTGGCGAAAGCGCTCTGCTAGGCCAAGACTGACACTGAGGGACGAAAGCTAGGGGAGCGAATGGGATTAGATACCCCAGTAGTCCTAGCCGTAAACGATGGATACTAGGTGTAGCTTGTATCGACCCAAGCTGTGCCGTAGCTAACGCGTTAAGTATCCCGCCTGGGGAGTACGCGCGCAAGCGTGAAACTCAAAGGAATTGACGGGGGCCCGCACAAGCGGTGGAGTATGTGGTTTAATTCGATGCAACGCGAAGAACCTTACCAGGACTTGACATGTCGCGAATCTGGGTGAAAGCTCAGAGTGCCTTCGGGAGCGCGAACACAGGTGGTGCATGGCTGTCGTCAGCTCGTGTCGTGAGATGTTGGGTTAAGTCCCGCAACGAGCGCAACCCTCGTTTTTAGTTGCCAGCATTAAGTTGGGCACTCTAGAGAGACTGCCGGTGACAAACCGGAGGAAGGTGGGGATGACGTCAAGTCAGCATGCCCCTTACGTTCTGGGCTACACACGTACTACAATGCTACGGACAAAGGGCAGCAAGACAGCGATGTCAAGCCAATCCCATAAACCGTGGCTCAGTTCAGATTGCAGGCTGCAACTCGCCTGCATGAAGGCGGAATCGCTAGTAATCGCAGGTCAGCACTACTGCGGTGAATACGTTCCCGGGCCTTGTACACACCGCCCGTCACACCATGGAAGTTGGCCACGCCCGAAGTCGTTACCCTAACCACTTGTGGAGGGGGATGCCGAAGGCAGGGCTGATGACTGGGGTGAAGTCGTAACAAGGTAGCCGTACCGGAAGGTGTGGCTGGATCACCTCCTTTTAGGGAGACCGAACCCATCGAAGTTACTGAAAGCAAAAAGCAAATAGGTAAGCAGATGAGGTCATCCTAGGTCGGAACGAAGTAAAGAAATGGTGTGGCTTTTCAACTATGATTAGGTTTGGCAAAGGGGCTATTAGCTCAGGTGGTTAGAGCGCACCCCTGATAAGGGTGAGGTCCCTGGTTCGAGTCCAGGATGGCCCACCTGTAAAGCAGTGACCAGTAAGCAGTGACCAGTAAGCAGTAAAGAGCAAAACTGATGACTGATAAAAGTCAACTGAAAATTAGGGGGTTTAGCTCAGTTGGTAGAGCGCCTGCTTTGCAAGCAGGATGTCAGCGGTTCGAGTCCGCTAACCTCCACATGAGTAATTGCCAAAACAAACAACAACTGGAATAATTCAGCACCGTGACAAAGAAGTATTGTCAGTATGCTGAAGAAGATTTCAGCCAGAACCTTGAAAACTGCATAGCAACAACAAATAGCAGGCAGGTACAATTCGTATCTGTTGTAAGCAAAGAAACTGGTCAAGCTACAAAGGGCTGATGGTGGATACCTAGGCAC
>NZ_JYON01000017.1 GCF_000952155.1 Aliterella atlantica CENA595
ACGTTCTCCTCGCTCTACGGCAGCAATCGCCTTTTGGCGCAGGTCTTCACTGTAAGGGGCAGGCATAGGTGTTGTTTGTTTTTCTCTTTTTCTATTTTATGTCTTAACATGACTTTGTATGGCTATACCAGGTTCGTAGTCATCGAACAACTCGGCAAGCACAACGCCCACTGCATGAGGGGGCAAACCCAGAAGCTGGATAGCGTAGGAAGTCACCAGTTGTCGCAACCGGAAATTGATCCACCCAGTCGTCGTGAGTTCGCGCATCGCCGCATCCGGCATCGGAATCCCTGTCCGTCCCTCGCGCCACGCTGTCAACCACACGGCTTGCTCTGGGGTGGGAGCCACAGGTGGTACTCGCTCTTCATAGCGGGAGAAACCAGATAGAAAACCCCGACGAGCTTCTAGGCGTGCTTTGAAATAGCGGAATGAAGCCCCTTCAGTCGTCTTGTACTGTCCTGGATTTGCCTTGTGCCAAGCGCGTTCAGCTTTAGCCGTTTCGACGAAAGCGCGTTCGAGTGAAAGCGTGCCAGCAGCCAAGTGGGTGGAAAGCTGGCTTGTACTGTTGCGATCGCGTCCGGGAATCCACATCCCAGCTTGATAACTGGAAGTCGGCAATCGCTCTAAAAATGCTCTCAGTAATGAGATCGGACGATCTGCGCCTCTCGTTTGACACTCGATCGTGGCATCCTCCGAGAGGAATGGTGCAAGCTGCTTCTCTCCGCCTGTCCCTTTGCGCCTGATTCTCTCTCCATTGACAGTCAGTACAGGGATTCCCAACTGATGCAATTCCCGCTCTTGCGCTTGGCGACAAGCTTCCTCGATCGGCGTTCCATCAGCAGCGTTACGGATAACGATGCTGCAATCGTGCTTCTGGCACACCTGTGCGAGCGAAGCACGATCGTCTGAGTCAAGCACCTCAAACGAAATGCCGACCGTTTGAAACCATTGCCGCAAATGCTGTTCGGTGGTATCTTCAAGCTCGATCCGGTGGGGAGTGCGCGGTGGACGACTTCTAGCTTCTGGTCTAACTCGCACAACGGCATAGCCATCGTAGTCTGAACTCATTGCTGTGAATAGTGCGAGGTTGTCTTCAAGCCGCAGATCGTCGGACATCCAAACCAGTGCTTTCCCGTTTGTCACAGTCATGGGTATCTCCATTTGATTGTCAGACTTGTTTCATTACTTCAACTTAATCCTCTGAATTAGCTCGATCGCACACGAAGGCGATACTGGCATGGAAGTTGAAGCGGACGCTGCTCGGCAACTTTTCAGAAACCAAGGGGTCACTTCAGCTTCATAATTAAATTATATAGTACGAAATCGTACTATTTCAAGAGCAAAAACAGATACGTTGGCAAATGTTGTTGCTGGAACCTGAGCGCCTTCATTGCCACTATTAATTAACGACTCTGGAGAACCAGTCTTAAAACGGTCGCCAAAAACTCTAGAAAGTCCTTCTGTCAAACTTCTAGAACAGGCGATCGCAGAACGTTAACCAGAGCGAAATCCGATCGACATTATCAAAAACGTTGACTACTGGAAGGCATTTTTGGCGGAATAATTCCTCCCAAAAGATGCCACACTAACTTTATACGTATCTCGGCTTTCCCCCTATTTGCTCTACAGTTTTACAAGCAACTTATTGTTAGCATCTGTTGACAATAAATCCACCAATCTTATTCAATTTGTTACAATAAATACAGAAACAAAAACGTTCATCTCTTTGAGATTTTAGTTGTTCTTTAAATGAGCAGATAGAGAGACGGAAGTAGGGTGTCAACCGAAGGAACGTGCCTCACAAAGAACTTCAACGCTATAGGAGGCGGAAGATGAATTACCAAGATATTAAACTAATTTCTAGTCGAGAACTAGAAGCAAAAAGCAATCAACCAAGTCGCCAATCGTGGCTAAGTAAAGTTTGGCAAGCATTAACTACATATCTAAGCCAAGATTCAGACCTACGCGTGTGGCGATCGGACAAAAAAGGTCATACCGTATGGAAACTATATAATCCAACTACAGGCAATACACTCAACTTCAACTCTGAAACAGAAGTAAGAACCTGGATTGAAGAATCATACCACCACTCAGTTCCGCCCCAAAGAACCATTAGACCTTATGCTTGGTATCAGATAGAAAGATAGAGCGCTCTTGCAAAGTAGTACGCCGCGTGAGTATTTATCTGCGTTCATCTGCGTAGCCTACGGCAAGGCTGCGCCTACATCTGCGTTCGTGCAATAAAGTCTAACATCCAAAATTTGGCAGCCCATCAAGCCCACCTTTGCGGGTTTCACTTGTTAAAACGTGAAAGTTGTCCGCATCGTGCCTACATATTCCGTATCATTGCTACTGTTGTGTTCTGGGTTAAAAATTACCAACAGTCCAGGCGTAACTTCAATGTTATTAGTAAGACGATAACGGTAGAAAGCCTCTAGATGATAGGAAGTATCGCTATCAACCCGACTTCTATTACCAAAACCGACTTCTCGCACATCAGAACTAGATACTTTAGGCGATTGACCAAATAGAATACCGCCTAAACTACCTTCTTTGCCCAAGTCGGGTAGTCCTAAACCAGCAGCATAGTACCAAATATCAGCTTTAGCGCCTCGGTTTCCGGTGACAATTGTACTACTATCGGGATCGGCTTGAGCGATCGCCTGACTGTAACCTCCCCAGCCAAATACAATCAATTTAGGACTGAGACGGAGGCTTGCTTCTACGCCGTAGTGATTGCCTGTAGTTGGGATATTACCAAAAGGTGAATTGGCAAATATACTGCCCGTACTCTCCATAAAACTAACATTACCTGTGTTTGGCGTATCGTAAGTGTGGGCATAAGTCAAACCTAAACCAAAAGCATCGCCTAGCTTAAAATTCAACTGTCCAAAAGCTGCATAAGCGCCATTAGCAATGCCAAAACCAGCTTCAGGGTTGTTAGCTGTAGGCGCTAGATAAGCCAAGTTAGCACCAATTGAGCCTTGAGGATTAATTGCAACTGATACCCCAGCGCCGCCATTTTGATGTCGATAGATGGGGCTAAATCTTCCGTAGCGGGAGATTGCGCCGCGCCCGCTACTTTCAAACGGACTGTAGACAGTAAAACCCCTAGCATCTAATTCCACATTAGTAGCATCAACTTGAACGACGATGCGATCGCCGATTGGGAAACGATAAAAAACTTGATCTAGTTCGAGATTATTATTATTACTAATATCAAAACCCAAACGACTCATATTACTACCCGTAACATTTGTCCCAAATGGACTAAAGTTTCGAGCTTGCAAACGCATTCGCAGCAAATCTTCACCAAAGAAACTTGTATTTAAGGCTAGACGAGCGCGGCTTGTCAGGGTAAAAGTATCATTTATCTCACCATTAGAACCTGGAATTCGACCTGAAGAAACAGCGCGGTTGTCACCAAATACACCATTAATAGCAAAGATAGCTTCACCACCTAGCTTAGTTGTAGTAGAAAATTGATTTGCTTCTAGGGTAGCTGTTTGCACTTCTAGGTTATCTACTCTACCTCTGACGCTAGCTAATTCGGTTGCGAACTCTGCTTGCAAACTTTGCAAAGTAGCTAAGTCATCGCGGGTAACTAAATCTGCTGATGCGGTAGCAATTAATTCATTAACTCGATCTAAGCAAGCATTCAAGCCAGCAGCAAATTCGTACCGAGTTAAAGCCCGATTTCCGCGATACGTACTATCTGGATAACCTGCAATGCAACCATAGCGTTCGACTAAAGATTGCAAAGCTTGAAAAGCCCAATCTGTCGGTTGCACATCTGATAATTGCGACACAGATGTTACTTGTGCCATTGATTCTACATCTTGAGCAATTGCCGTTTGATTTGAAACCCAAGCTAAACAGCACACAGTAGAACTTACTATCAGCGTTATCTGCAGAAAATTCATTATTTCACTCCTCACAACCACATCGACAAATCTCTGCAAATTTGCAAACAAAAAGCAGAGCAGTTAATTAAAGTTTCTCCTTCCTACTGCACAAAAAATCGATTATGCCTTAACAAATCATGTATTATTTTGACGACGCGAGAGGAATTGAATAGCTGTTAATCCTAGCCCAATCAACACAAAAGAAAAGACTGTTGTCAGCGTTCCTAACGCATAAAGCGCGGGAGATGTCACGTTAGTTGTCATCCCAAAAATTTCTAATGGTAGAGTGTTTGTCTCGCCCGAAATTAACGAAGTGCGGGTAAATTCGTCGTAGGAAAGAGTAAAGCCTAGTAAACCTACACCAATTACACTAGCTGCAATTAGGGGAAAAACAATTTGCCAAAATGTTGTCACTTCGCTTGCACCTAAATCGCGGGCGGCTTCTTCGTAGGAAGGATTAAAACGTCCAAATATACCCAGCATAATTAGAAAGGCAAAAGGCAAAGTCCATGTTAAATGTCCCGCAAGTGCAGAAGAATACCACTGATTATCTAAACCTACTAAACCGAAAACTATCCCAATTCCTAATGAAACTAAAATACTAGGAACAATCAAGCTAGAAATTGTCAGATAAAAAACTAAGTTTGAGCCAACAAATCGCCGTCGAAAAGCTAATCCTGCCATAACGCTAATTACTACTGTAAATACAGTCACAAGTAAGCCTAAACTAAGCGATCGCCCAAACGGTTCGATAAAGTTTCCCACACGTTGCACCTCAAATACTGCTTTCAACCAGTGGAAACTAAACCCACGCATAGGAAAAGTTAATTGTCCTTCAGGACCTTGCAGCGAAAGAATAAATACTGCGAACATTGGACCATATAAAAATAGTACAAATAGTCCAAAAAAAGTAGCAAGCAAATAAGTAGAAGCTGAGTTTTTTTTAGTTTTTAACATCTCAAATACCTCAATTTTTGACTTATAACTTTTTACAATTCTTTGCGAACATCAACAATGCGGAGAATGCCAAAAACAATTATCAGAGTAATTATTAACAATACAACTGCATTTGCTGCTGCTAGAGGATACTGTAAACTATCAAGTTGGTTTTTAATTAGATAACCTACAGACGAAGATTTACCACCGCTCATAATCCGCATTGTGGCAAATTCTCCCATTACCAGTGTGATGATAAAAATAGAACCAATAGCAATTCCTGGTGCAGCTAAGGGAAGAATAATTTGCTTTTGAATTTGCAATGGGGAAGCGCCTAAATCTTCTGCTGCGGTGACTAAAGATCGATCTATTCGCATCATGCTGTTAAAAATGGGAGCTACCATAAACAAGGCGTAAAGATGTACCATTGCTAAAATTACAGAGAAATCAGAAAATAAGAAAGCTTCAACAGGGCGATCGCTCAAACGCAATCCCATTAATGCTTGATTAATTAATCCTTCTCTACCCAAGAAAGGAATCCAAGAAATCATCCGAATAATGTTAGATGTGAGAAAAGGAACGGTACAAATTAAAAACAAAATAGTTTGCCATTGGGTACTTTTAACTTTAAAAGCCAGAAAGTACGCAACAGGATAGCTAATTAACAGGCAAACTAACCAGACAATTGCTGCAAATTTGAATGTATTGAGATAAGTTGCTAAGTAAACTCTAGAGGTAAATATTCCTAGATAATTGTTGAGCGTAAATCCAGGACTCATAGCAAAGCCATTGAAATTCCAAAAGCTAACTACTACGATCGCAGCGATCGGTAAAATCAAAAATAGTAGAAATACTAGCGTTTGGGGAGCTACTAATAAATACGGTTGTAAAGCCTTGGAACTTTTGAGCATAGTGTTGTTTGGTAAGTGATTTTAAAAATTGAAATTTGTCCGTAAGACTCACACATAAATCGTGTTATTGTCTGCATTATGGTCTGGGTTAGTAATCACAACAATGCCTGGAGTAATACCAATGCGATCGCTAATTTGATACTTGTAGAAAGCATCAACCATGATAGAAGTATCAGCATCCTCAAACGCTGCAACGTCATTGCTAGTAACTTTTGAAGGCATACCGATAACAATGCCGCCCAAATTACCTTTTTTCCCTAAATCTGGAAAAGCCAAAGCAACAGCCCAAGATTGAATATTCGCCTCCAAACCGTCGCCAGGTCCGCCTTGCGCCGTCGCATCAGCAAAATAGTACCAACCGCTTAGAGCAAACTTGGGACTAAAACGGTACTCCGCTTCAACTCCGTAGCCATTTGTAGATGAGGGAAAAGTACCAAAAGGAAAAGCTGCATTTTCGCTGCCAAAAAAGCCACCAGGAGGAGCATTTCCGCTACCGTCATCGTAGGCTCGCAGGTACGTCAAGGCAACAGCAAAGCGATCGCTAGGTCGAAAGGTAATTTGCCCCAACGCCCCGTAGGGACCGCCAAACAAGCCTGTATCGGGGTTGTTTGCTGTCGGATCTCCAGCTAAGTAACCGCCACCAATATTGATTGAATCAGTAATGTTGTAGTTAAATCCTGCACCTGACACTCCACTTGGAAAGTAAATTGGGCTACGTAAAGCAAAACCAGTCAGCACTGTATCGTAGTCGCCATCTAGAGGATGCAGAGTAGGTACGAACAAATCTAAAAATCCAAAAGCTTCTAAAAATGCCGTACCTCTGTCGCCTATCGGAAATCGATACTCCAATTGATTAATTGCAAAAGAGTTATTGCTATCAGCCGTGAAAGCCAATCTCGACATGGCTGTACCAGTTGCATCGCCAAGGGCGGGGGTATTACCTGCTTGCAACCTAGCAATCAGGCGATCTCTACCTGTAAAGCTAGTATCAAAAATTAGCCGCACTCGCTGCGAGGCAAATACATTGTTATCTAAAGGTTCTCTCTGTGGCTGCACTCCGCCACTTCTAGGCGTACCAAATTGACCAGGCGTAGGGGGGATTACTCCAGCGCCAGAGGTGAGGGCTTTGTCGTCGCCAAATACAGATGCGATCGCAAATACTGCATGACCGACTAATTTGGTTGTAGTTGAAAACTGATTTGCTTCTAATTGCGCTGTTTGTGCTTCTAGGCTATCAACTCGTCCCCGCAAAGTTGCTAATTCTTCGGCGAAGTCTGCTTGCAGTTTTTGTAAGGTAGCTAAATCTGCCTTTGTAACTAAGTCAGCAGTTCCGGTCGCAATTAGTTCGTTGATTCTATCTAAGCAAGCATTTACACCAGCAGCAAACTCATAGCGAGTTAGAGCGCGATCGCCTCTATATGTACCATCTGGATAACCAGCAATGCAACCATAGCGTTCGACTAAAGACTGTAACGCCTGAAAAGCCCAATCGGTAGGTTGAACGTCAGACAAATCGGAAACAGAAGTTACTTGCGATCGCAAAGTGGTTTGCTGGGCATAGCGATTTACTTGCTCTAGCGAAATACTAATATCTTCAGATTGGGTTTGATCTGCACTTACAAGTTGCATACAGATTACTAGAGAACCAAAAGCAACGCAACTTTGCCCCAGACAATGCCTGAGAAAATTCCACATTATTTGACTCCCCACACTAATTAATAAATATTCTGTGCAGACGTAGCACTGCTATGTCTCTACGCGACGATGAATTCTGTCCATTTGTAAACTAAATACACTTGCTGCGGCATAAATGAATTCCAACAAACTACATTACCCATGCGTTCTGTAAAAGAACCGCCATCGCGTATTGCTCCTTTTGATTCAATTTTTTTACCAAAGGGATCGATCATATCAATCGCTGCTGGTTTGCCTTCGTACCAAAAATCCCATTCCTCCGGCTTCATAAACTTACGCGCATTTACTGGTGCAGCGCTGTAATAACCTTGTCTGCTCAAAAATCCCCCAACCCAGCCATCTAACATCCAGTTGAGATATTCGTAAGCTGCATCTAGCTTGATTCCAGAGAGATTTTTTGATAGCCCTAAACCTCCGCCCCAGCCGCGATAACCTTCCTTTAAAGGCGCGTAAACGCAGGGAATACCCCTCGCCTTGACAGCCGTCACCGCAGGCGACCACATAGATTGCAGCACCACTTCCCCAGATGACATTAAATTGACTGACTCGTCAAAGGTTTTCCAAAAAGCCCGAAATTGTCCGGCTTGCTTTTGCTCGATTAAGATGTTTGTCACCTTATCAAGTTCTGCTTTGGTCATATTGCCTTTATCGCCAAACTCTAGCAGCCCCATTGACTCCATAATCATTGCTGCATCCATGATGCCAATAGAGGGAATATCTAGTAGCGACGTTTTTCCCTTAAATTTGGGGTCGAATAAGTCTGCCCAAGACTCAATTTTGCTATCGACTAAATCGGGACGATAGCCCAAGGTATCGGCGTTGTATTGGAAGGGAATCATTGTCGCCCAGTCGGTAGGTTCGGGGGCAAATTCAGTTGAGTCTTTGCCTTTGAGAAATACTACTTTGCGAGGTGCAGTCCCTTGAGAAGTATTTACTCTCGCGCCTGGAAACAATTCTCCTGTAGTAAAAATGGGCGTTATGGTGTCAAATTCTCTAATCCGTTTGACATTAATTGCTTGTAAGTTGCCAGAAGGCACAACCAAAGGCAGGCTAAAGTATTCGCCATCAAAGATGTCATACTGTTTGGGCTGAGTAATGGCAATCTGGATATTTTCTGCCGTACTCAAAGCCCGCATATTTATTTTGAAGCCCAAATCCTTTTCTGCTTGGACGCGGATATCGTTAATCTGCGCTGCACCCGAACCAATCAAGCGCAAAGTTACATCTTGGATTTTATTAGTAATAATTGTTGGACCTGTTTTTGGGCTGCAACTAGAGGCAGCTAACATTGCTCCCCCAGCAGCTAGTCCATTGGTAATTAGTTTGCGACGACTAATATTGCTCATGGCTTTTATTAATAAGCAAGAAAAATACAGTTATCTTTCGACCAACTAAGTAGAGCTAATTGCCCTTCTTGTAGAGTGTTTTGTCGCCAGTCTTCGGTGCGAACTTTATATAGAATCTCTTGCCCTGTGGCTTCTACCATCAATGAAACGCGGGTTACATAACCTGTCATTTCTACCGCAGTAATTCGCGCTGAGATTTGGTTGGCGCCTAGAGATGATTTAGCTGGTATTTTGGCTGAATATGGCTCTAATGCCATCAAGTCAGGTCTAATCGAACACGCTGCTTCTGTACCAATCGGTACGGCGTGACCTCGACAAAATATAGTGCCAATTCCTGCTACTTCTAGCCCAATTAAATCTAAGCTATTGTCTGTAACGCAGTTGACTACTTTGCCTGTAAATATGTTGTTGTCGCCCATGAACTTAGCGACAAATTGCGAGGCTGGAGTATCAAAAAGTTCTTCTGGTGTGGCAACTTGATCGATGCGTCCGTGTGTCATGACAACTATTTGGTCGGATAAAGAAAATGCTTCTTCGACGTGGTGAGTTACTTGGATGAATGTCATGCCAAATTGTTTTTGGATTTTGCGTAACTCTGTCCGCATCCTGACTCTTAAGTTTTCGTCTAAGGCACTTAGTGGTTCATCTAGCATCAAGACTTGCGGACGAATGGCTAATGCTCTAGCTAAAGCGATGCGCTGTTGCTGTCCGCCACTAAGCATATTCGGTTTACGATCGCCTAAATGACTCAATCCCACCATTTCTAACATTTCGCCGACGCGCCGTTGGCGATCGCTTTCGGGCAATTTCCGCATCTTTAATCCAAACTCTACGTTCTCCCAAATCGTTTTATGAGGAAATAAGGCGTAGCTTTGAAACATCATCGCTGTGTTGCGTTTGGCTGGCGGAATGTCGTTGACGCGGCGATCGCCTATTAATACATCTCCGCTAGTTGCATCTTCATGTCCGGCTATCATCCGCAGTGCAGTTGTTTTACCGCAGCCGCTAGGACCTAATAGACAGCAATAAGTACCTGCGGGAATGTCTAGTGTAAGGTTTTCTACTGCTGTAAAAGTACCGTATTTTTTGGTTACAGCCCTGAGTGCAACACCTTGGGCTGCTTCTGCTAGCGCTTGTTGAATGGTTGAACTAGCTGTAGATACTTTGTTTTTAGTTCCTATTGACATGGCTTGCTTCCTAGAAAATTAAAATTTTGTCTCTGTGCTGTCTAAGAGCGCTAAAGCTTAGGCTACGTAACGTAATTTTTTACTTTTGACGCGCGGATTTGGGAGGACACTTGTTTTGGTCGGGTTAAGAGCCCAAACAACGTGTCCGGTGAGGAAACCTCTATGTATTAGATAGCGCGTTAACTTTTGACTTTAAAATGAGTTTGTATTCTGTATACAATGTCTATAATTTGATTAATGTACTGGTCTATACATTTTCTAAACTAAGTAATGAAAGTATTAGATTCTAGATGGTGAGGACTGTTGTTTTGCCGATTCGCGCCCCCCTCCAGCGAAGCCAACCGCTTAAGGAGCAAGCTTATCAAGCGATTCGCTCGGCTATATTGTCGGGTGAATTTACTCCTGGACAAAGGTTAATTGAAACGCAGTTGGCTAAAATGTTGCAAGTAAGTAGAACTCCGATTCGGGAAGCTTTGCGGCTATTGCAAAGCGAAGATTTGGTAGTGGAAGAACCGCATAATGTATTGCGTGTTGCTACTTTTTCTGTTGCTGATGCCTTACAGTTATATGACTGTCGGATTGCTTTGGAGCAGTTGTCGGTTACAGCAGCTTGCGAAAATGCGACCGATACCCAATTACAAAAACTCAGTCTTCTGGTGATGCAGGCTGAGAAGTTAGTTCAAGGCGAAGTTTCCGAGCTAACTAACTTTCAATTGCTCAATATCGATTACCAATTTCACCGTTTGCTAGCAGAAAGTTCGGGGAATTTATGGCTGCGATCGCTACTCGACCAAGTTTTTGACAAAATGATGCTGCTGAGGATTCAGACTATACAGCAAAACAGAAATGTTTTAGAAATTAGGTTCGAGCATCAGCGCGTATATGAAGCAGTGCGATCGCGCGATCCCCAAGCTGCAAAGCAAGCTATGTACGATCACTTAGTTGCGGCAAAAACAAGAGTTGCTCGTGAAGTCGAAAATTTACAACAGGATGCCGAAATTAGCTAACAATTACATTTATGACTCAAACTAGCTCCAACACTAAACTTGTCTTTATTTGCGGTTCTGCTTTGCAAGGACAGCCCGATCACAAAAACCTCCAGTCTGCCAAGTTTATCAAAAAAGCAGCTACCCAAGCTCGCTATCGCTTGCACGCTGCTGTTGACGGTTGGCATCCTGCTATTTATGAAGTATCAGCAGGTGGTATTTCTATTCCTGGAGAAGTGTACGAACTTACAACCGCGCAGTACGAGCATCTACTATCCACAGAACCGCCAAATATGTATCCGTCTGATGTAATTTTGGCAGATGGAGAAGCAATTACAGCTATGCTCTACCCGCAAGAATTAGTCAAGCAATACAATTGGCAAGATATTTCTCAATATGGAGGTTGGGCAGCTTACAAGCAAGCTGTAGCAAGTAAGGTATAGTTTTATATCTAGCGTTCGGAATGTGCATATTGCCTTTGCTGGTGTGCATTCCAACCTAGTTCTTGGGCGCGATCGCGGGCTTGACTTGGCACATCTTTGGCGACAAAATGCTCGTGCATCATTTGCACGCTGAGTAAGTGATTGATAATTGCATCTAACCTTACTCGCTCGGCATCAGGCGTATTTGCTGATTCGTGTTGCTTAAGGACTTGCTGCACTCCTGCAATATCTAACAAACCAGCAGCATCGATCGCTTGCTTTGATAAATAAGTGTCAGCTAACACCCGCATTGCTTTTTGCTTTTCCATATCGGTATGAGATGGTGGAGCCATAAAAGCAAACTTTTGGCGTTCGTAGAGGGCTTTAGGCAGCAGATTTCGCATAGCTTCGCGCAGGACAAACTTATCTTGATAGCCGCGAAAGCGCAAAGCTGGCGGCAATTTCACAGCAAATTCTACCAAAGGATGGTCGAGAAATGGCGGACGAGCTTCCATTGAGTTTGCCATATCAACGCGATCGCCTGCCCAACCTAGTACCTGGGACTCAAATTGAGTTTTGATCCAGACATATTGTGCCTTATCGAGAGCGTGACGACCTTCTATTTGGCTGGGATCGAGTGCGGAGGCGATCGCTGCTCCTGGCGAATAATCGCGGGTTGCTGCACGCAGATCGGGATGCAGCAAGTTGGAAACATAAGCGGCTGAAGATAACCAAGATTGCAAGCTACTAGGGGTAAAACCAATCAAATCTGTAAGTGCTGGATCTGATAACGGGTTATTGGCTAGTAAATTGCCTTTGAATAAGCGATTGCTTTCTTGCAGCCAAGCTTCTAAATCGGCTCTTTCTTCTGGGGTAGAGTCATCCATCCCGTAGCGAATCATATCTAGACGCAGTTGGGGATAGCCAGCAAATAGTTCGTCTGAGCCTTCCCCCGTCATTACTACTCGGTAGCCGCAGTCGTGGACGTGTTTGCTAAGTAGCATCTTAGCAATAGTAAAAGTGTTGTAAATACTGCGTTCTGTATGCCAAATTGTTTGAGCAAAATGCTCGTAGAGTTGCCCGCCGTTGATTCTGACAATATCTTGATCTGCGCCCACTGCTTGAGCCATTTCTTGAGAAATTGCTGTTTCATCGTAGTCCGCATCATCGAAGCCAATTGTAAATGCTTTGACGGGTGATTGTTGGCAAGCGGCGGCGATGCCCAAAATTGTGCAAGAATCGATTCCGCCAGAAAGATAGCAAGCAACTGGCACGTCTGCTTCTAGCTTTAATTGAATCGCTTCAACAAAGTAGCGGCGCAACTCTTCGATATAAAACTCATCTTCCAAACGCGGCTGGCGATCGCTCATCAAGGGAAAATTTAAATCCCAATATTGTTTGGTGCGAACCTTTAGTTCTGTATTTTGCCGTTCGACAATTACCATTTGCCCTGGTTGCACTGCATTAATTCCTTCAAAAGCAGTAGTTCCAGGAACCATAGTCTGCATCAATTGGTGGTAAAGTCCTTGAGCAGAAAAACGCCGCTTTACCGCAGGATGAGCAAATAAAACTTTTATCTCCGAACCAAATACAAAACCTTCTGGTGTCAGCGTCCAATATAGCGGCTTGACTCCAAAGCGATCGCGTACCAACGTCAACCGATCTGCTGCTTTGTCATATACAGCAAAACCAAATTCTCCCCGTAAATGCGGCAACGCGCCTTCTAAGCCAAAGCGATCGCTTAAGTGCAATAACAATTCTGTATCGCTTTTGGTGTCAAATCGATACCCTCGTGAAGTCAAATCTGCTCGCAGGCGTTTGTAGTCGTAAAATTCCCCATTATGAGCGATCGTGTACTGTCCATCACGCGATGTAAAAGGCTGCCGTCCGCGTTCTGGATTGAGGTCAATAATTGCTAGCCGCGCGTGAGCAAAACCCACACCGCGATCGCTGACAACTTTCCAGCCACACCCATCAGGACCGCGATGCGACTGGATCGCAGCCATCGCCACTAGCACCTCTGGATTGACGGGGCGGGACGGATCGCAATGCAGTACGCCTCCAATGCCACACATAGCAGAACTCCTGCATACAGTACACAATATAGAAGCATATTAATTTCTCATTAGAGTCATTGAATGTA
This sequence comes from Aliterella atlantica CENA595, assembly GCF_000952155.1. Lineage (GTDB taxonomy): Bacteria > Cyanobacteriota > Cyanobacteriia > Cyanobacteriales > Chroococcidiopsidaceae > Aliterella > Aliterella atlantica. The sequence goes on from NZ_JYON01000017.1 coordinate 13,532, forward strand.
TATGAGATAACTTTTTAGCTAACGAAAGTGAGGCAAAAAGTATATATCACCAACATCCCAAATCAAATCGTTAATTCTACGTTGGCTTAGAAAGAATAGTTTTTTGACTTTTAACTTTTGACTTGTTATGACTTTTTCAATTGTGGCTTGGGATGCAAAAACTAAAATGACTGGGGTTGCAGTAGCAACAAAGCATCTAGCGGTAGGAGCGTTAGTACCTCATGCCAAAGCTGGAGTTGGAGCGATCGCAACTCAAGGACAAACTAACCCCATACTGGGAATTTCTGGGCTGCAATTACTAGAACAGCGTTTAGTTAATGCTGGTTTTAGCGATCGCATATCTGTTGATGACGTTATCCAAATTTTGCTGCAAGATGACCAAAACTTGCAGCAGCGTCAACTGCACCTTGTCGATTGCTACGGACAAACGGCGGCTTGGACGGGAGGTAACTGCGTTGGTTGGGCGGGACACTTAACTTTTACTAATTTTTCTGTTGCTGGCAATATGTTAGCAGGCGAACAAGTTTTGATCGCAATGGCAGATGCTTATCAAGATAATCCAGACATAGAGTTTTGCGATCGCTTACTGCAAGCAATGGAAGCGGGAGAAGCTGCGGGCGGAGATAAGCGAGGTCGTCAATCTGCGGCGCTTTATGTAGTGCATCAAGATAGCTATTCTCATCTAGATTTGCGCGTCGATCACCACAACGATCCCCTGAGCGAACTACGTTATCTATTTACAGAATCGTGCAAAGATTACTACCAATCGTTTCGTCAATCTATGCCACCTAGTAGCGATCGCTCCTATGCCTCAATTGCCAATTACTTAACTAATAAGCTGCAAACCCGTTCAAATCCTGCCGATGATTTAATTGCTAATAACCTGGCTCCTTCGCGCATTTAATATCGGCGTAAAATTTACAGATTGTAGTGCTAAATACATTTATACTCTAAGCCAAGTTGTATACAGAATACATAAGCTAAAGCTGAAATATGGCGATCGGCTGCTCGTAATTAAATAGTAAACACACAAAATGACTCAAACAGATGTTCATCAAGAAAGTCATGGCATTGTAGAGAATCAATCTCCATTTCTGCATGGCTTAAACGATAAACCACCATTTAAAGATGCTTTATTCGTGGGATTGCAGCACGTCTGCGCGATTTTTATTCCTGTTTGTACTCCAGGTTTGCCGATCGCCGGAGCATTAAGACTAGATCCAGCTAGAGCAAGTTACATTTTGGGAATGTCCTTATTCGTTTCTGGGCTAAATACATTTATTCAAGTCAACAAATAAAGTCAAAAGTTAAAACTAGAGATTCTAGTCCATCAAATTCCACAGCTTACGCAGAGCAGGAGATTTGTTGCTATAGGGTTCAGAATAAGACATCAACCAACAGCGCTCCAAATACTCGGTGCGTTGCTCGTACACTTGCTCCCTAGCTAAAGCATTGAGAAGACTTCGCCAACCAGCAACCAAAGGGTAAGCAATATTGAGTTTGCGGGATTTTGGTGCAGGAGCAGAGTCAGGAATTAGTTCTAATTGTTTGTAATTTTGCCACCGATTCATATTTTGTTTCTGTTTGTAAAGTTAGGAATGTCTAAAAATGTTCTTTGCAGAACATTTTGATTTTAACAAATGTGGTATAGGCTGCCGCATCGACCAACAGAACGATAAGCAGAACGTGCTGCAAATAAAACCTATGGATAATTTAAAAGCTGTAATCATTGGGGCGGGAATGGGAGGATTGGTGACAGGGATAGCTCTACGCCAAGCCGGATACGAAGTTGAAATATACGATCGCGTCAATCAACTGCGCCCAGCCGGAGCGGGAATATCGCTGTGGTCAAATGGCGTAAAAGTTCTTAACCGCCTGGGTTTGGGCAAAGAAATTGCTAGGATTGGCGGACCGATGGAGCAGGTAGGCTATTACAATCCGGCAGGAGAGAAACTGACAAACTTCAGCCTGCAACCTTTAGTAGATGATGTAGGACAGCAACCGTATCCAGTCGCGCGGACAGATTTGCAGGGAATGTTGCTAGATGTATTTGGGGCAGAAAACGTTCAATTTAATAGTAAATGCATCGCTGTAGAGCAAAATGCCGATAGTGTAACAGCAGTATTTGAGGATGGACGTAAAACCACAGGAGACATTTTAGTGGCAGCCGATGGCACGCACTCAATTATTCGCAATTACGTCCTAGGTCATGCTGTAGAGCGGCGTTATGTTGGTTATGTAAATTGGAATGGCTTAGTTCCTGCAAGCATTGACTTAGCCCCCAAAAATAGCTGGGATGTGTATGTAGGCGAACACAAACGCGCTTCGATGATGCCAGTGGGAGGCGATCGCTTTTACTTCTTTTTCGACGTACCATTACCCAAAGGCACTGTTAGCAGTCCAGAAACTTATAGAGAAGAACTAAGTAGCTTTTTTAAAGGTTGGGCAACCCCAGTCCAAAACTTAATTTCGCGCCTAGATCCGCTCAAAACCAATCGCGTAGAAATTCACGATATCGAACCGTTGCAAACGCTTGTACGCGGTAGAGTAGCTCTACTCGGAGATGCCGCACACAGCACCGCGCCCGATTTGGGACAAGGAGGCTGTCAAGCGATGGAAGATGCATTAGTTTTGGCTACGTTTTTGCAGACTACTAATATCAGCGTGGAAGATGCGCTGAAACGTTATGAAACGGCACGCAAAGACAGAGTTGCAGACGTGGTTACAAGAGCGCGGAAGCGCTCTTACATGACTCACGGCAAAGAGCCAGAGAAAACCCAACAGTGGTACGAGGAACTGAAATACGAAGATGGCACAAATATTATCAATGCCATCTCGAAGACAATTCTTGCCGGACCATTGCACTAGGAAAAAAGCAAAGTCGTAATACAGCTTTTCTTTCTTTTAACTTTTAACTTGCTTATTAGGAGAATATGATGGCATTCAACGAGGAGTTGATTGAGCGAGTAGGACAGGATGTACCCCCACAAGCCGTTTCTACAAGCAAGTTGATTTATGGTCTAGATGACCGTCCGCCAGTACCGGAAGCGATTTTTGTGGCGATTCAGCACGTACTAGCAGCGTTTGTGGGCATTATTACCCCCCCGTTGATTATCGGTACTACAATTGGGCTTTCGCCCACAGAAACCAGCTATATAGTTAGTATGTCGTTGTTTGTTTCTGGGTTGGCGACCTTTCTCCAGGTTAAACGTTTTGGAATAGTGGGGTCTGGTTTACTGAGCCTCCAGGGTACTAGCTTTGCCTTTTTAGGCTCGATCGTTGGCGTAGGAACAGCAATTATCGGGGCTGGCGGAACTCCCCAAACTGCCCTCGCCAGAATTTTTGGAGTCTGCTTTGTAGGTGCATTTGTGCAAATTTTCTTTAGTCGCTTTTTGCACCTTGCCCGCCAGATCATTTCTCCGGTTGTTTCGGGAACGGTAGTAATGATTATTGGCTTGAGCCTGATTAAAACAGGTGTGGTGAGCATGGCAGGAGGAATTGCCGCCCAGAAAAATGGAACTTTTGGCAGTCCTCAAAACCTGGCTTTATCTGGTTTGGTACTGGGGACGATTATCTTAATGAATGTAACAGGCAACCGCTATTTGAGAATGGGCGCGATCGGTATTGGCTTACTCGTGGGCTACGTTGTCTCCATCTTTTTGGGGTTAGTAGACTTCAGTATCTTTAGCAAACTGCCACCGATCAGCGTTCCCTTACCCTTGCGCTACGGCATGAGCTTTGATTTTGTTTCCTTTATTCCGTTTGTGCTGCTTTACATCCTCACTTCTATAGAAACTATTGGCGACTTAACCGCGACTTCAGCGATTACTGGACAGCCCGTAGAAGGCAGTCTGTTCATGCGCCGGATCAAAGGCGGCATTTTGGGAGATGGCATCAACTGTCTAATGGCGGCATTGTTCAACACCTTCCCCGTGACCACATTTAGCCAAAACAATGGTGTGATCCAAATGACAGGGGTTGGCAGCCGTTATGTGGGCTTTTACATTGCTGGGGTTCTAGCGCTTCTAGGTTTATTTCCGCTTGTGGGCGGTGTCTTTCAATCGTTGCCGCAACCTGTGTTGGGGGGAGCAACCGTAGTGATGTTTGGCGCGATCGCTGTAGCTGGTATCGATATTGTATCTTCCGTAGAAATTGGTCGCCGCGATTTGATGATCGTTGCAGTTTCCCTAGCATTGGGCTTAGGCGTAGTCTACGTTCCGGAAATCTTTACCAATAAGCCCGCCCTAGTCCAAAATCTATTTTCCTCCGCTACTGCCACTGGCGGGCTGTCTGCCGTGCTTTTGAATTGGTTGTTGCCCAGAAATATGGACAATCGCTAGTAGCCTCTTACCTCACTTGCTAACAATGTCAGGCAAACTTACTACTCATGTTCTCGATACGGCTCAAGGTTGTCCTGGTAGTAATATCAGCTTAGAACTTTGGTTGGTTAACGCACCTGGGCAAAAAACTTTACTCAAAACTGCTGTAACTAATGCTGACGGGCGTACTGATGCGCCTTTATTAGTGGATGCAGAATTAGTTGTGGGGGTGTACGAGTTGGTTTTCGTTGTCGGCGATTACTTTAAGTCTTTTGCCTTGCCAAATCCGCCATTTCTCAATCGGATTCCGTTGCAATTTGCGATCGCAAATCCTCGCAGTCACTATCACGTACCTTTGCTAGTTTCGCCCTGGTCTTATAGTACCTACCGAGGCAGCTAGCAATGACTTATACAATTGCTCAAATCAACTCTATGAGCCAGGATGAGTTTGTTGCCGCATTGGGGGCAGTTTTTGAAGAAACGCCTGCGATCGCTCGTTCTACCTGGCAAAAGCGTCCATTTGCTGATGTAACCGATTTACACCAGCAGATGGTAAATGCAGTTAAGGCAATGAGTAAACAACAGCAACTTACCTTAATTCGAGTACATCCTGACTTGGGTAGCAAGGTAAAAATGGCAGAAGCATCAGTGCAGGAACAGTCTGGTGTAGGACTAGATCGCTTGACTGCCCAGGAATACCAACGTTTTGAGCAACTTAATGCTGCCTACAAAGCTAAATTTGGTTTTCCCTTGATTGTGGCTGTGAAAAACCATACTAAAGACAGCATTTTTGCCACCTTTGATGAGCGTTTGGAAAATAGCGCAGATCGGGAGTTCGAGCGTGCGATCGCCGAAATTTATCAAATCGCCCAATTTCGCTTATTGGCAATAGTTTTGTAATTCAATTTATGTGGGTGTGAGATGAGTTCAATAAAATTTAACTGTTTATCAGGACTAATAATAGTCTGGAGTTTTGTCGTAGCTTCTGCTGCAAGTGTTGAAGCTGAAGAGGCGATGGGCGAGAAACAAGTAGCACAAGCAACTATCGTTTCTAATCAAGAGCAAACAATGGCGCAAGTTACCTCAGTTTCCCAGCTATCTGACGTACAGCCGACAGATTGGGCATTTCAGGCTTTACAGTCTTTAGTCGAACGTTACGGTTGCATTGCTGGTTATCCTGATGGCACATATCGCGGCAATCGAGCGCTAACTAGATATGAATTTGCCGCTGGATTGAATGCTTGTTTGGACAGGGTTAACGAGCTAATTACTACGGCGACAGCAGATTCAGTTAGTAAAGAAGATTTAGCTACTTTGCAGCGATTGCAAGCAGAATTTAGTACCGAACTTGCTAGCTTGCGCGGGCGGTTAGATGCTTTAGAAATGCAAGCTAGCGAACTAGAAGCCAATCAATTTTCGACCACGACAAAACTAACTGGCAACGTATTTGTCAACCTTACAGGTGCTTTTGCTGATGGCACAGTTTTGGCAGAAGGGGAAACTGCCTTTAGAACTCAGCCGCGCACAGCTACACCTTTATTGCGGCAAATTGATAGCGATCCCAATATTACTCTGAGCAATTATATATTTCTCAACTTCAATACTTCATTTACAGGTAGAGATAGTTTAGTGACGCAACTGGTATCGGGAAACGCTAGATCTCCAGCTAATGAGTTTGTATCGGCAGGTTTGTTTAATACTTTCGGGACTCCTTATACTGACCAGACAGGTACGCCTACAAGTGGATTTAACAGCGTCTACGTTCGAGAACTTTTCTATAGCTTTCCTGTAGGAGATAATATTCAAGTAGCTGTTGGTCCGCGAGTTAATTGGTTTCGCTACTTTGATAACAACCGTTTTACCAACTTTTTGCGGGGTGCAAGCAGTTTTAACTCGATTGGTAGCACGTTGGCAAATGCCATAGACAGAGGTTCGGGAGCGGCGATTGTCTGGAATTTGAGCAAACAACTTAAGTTTAGTGCGGCGTATTTGGGCGAAAACACGGAATTTTTATCTAGTCCTTTGTTTAATTCCTCCAGCAACCCCAGTCAGGGTTTATTTAATCCGACTAATACTATCTCCGCCGAATTAGGTTTTGCACCTAGCGATCGCTTGAATTTACGATTTCTCTACACTCGTTCTAATATTAGAGCGATCGCCGGACAAGTTGGCGGGGCGATCGGCGAACCTATATATGGCTTTGCTGATGATGGTTTTGATGGTCCGATTGACAATGCTTCTGCCGATACTTTTGTGTTTAATTTTGATTGGCTGATTGCATCGGGATTAGGCATATTTGGTCGATATTCCTACGGTAGTACAAATATAGAACCTTTAACTGCGGGTTTGCCTGATGGCGAAGTCAATGCTCAATCAGTGCAATTAGGAGTAGCTTTGCCTGACTTTGCTAAAGAGGGGGCGCTATTTACGCTATCTTATGTCATTCCTTTTGCTGTTTTAGATGGTCGCAATTTTTTAGCTTCTGGTGGCGGTGATGGTGGGGTGCAGTACGAGTTTGAAGCTACTTATTACTATCCCCTCACTGACAATATTGCCCTAGTGCCAGCTTTTTATTTGATTGGCAATCCTAACAACTTCAGCGATAATCCGACGATTTATGTAGGTAATTTACGCGCTCAATTTACCTTCTAACTAGGGTGCAAGCGATCGCAATATACCTGTATATGGTTTGGAAATAGGATAAGCTAAGTCGCCTACTTTACTTGTACCCAAGCCTAAGCTGACAAGCAGTTCAACTAACTTAACGGCTGCACCCACTCCATCAATTACAGGCGCACCAATTTCTTGACTAATTGCTGTTGCTAAATCTGCCATGCCACTGCAACCTAGCACGATCGCACCTGCATTATCTTCTACTATTGCTTGGCGGCATTCTTCTGTAATTACCTTTCTTGCCTGAGAATCTGACTCTAACTCCAAAACAGCTAAATCTGTAGATCGAATATTGCGACAAAATCGGCTCATGCCATAGTTTTCTACCAATTGCTGGGCAATAATGCGCGTCCGGCTTAAGGTGGTGACAATTGAAAACCCTGTAGCAATTAAACTAGCTGTATGCATTGCTGCTTCAGCAATCCCAATTACCGGACCAGTAGCTAGTTCGCGGGCTGCTAGCAACCCAGGATCGCCAAAACAAGCGATAACATAACCATCTGCGCCTTCAATTTCACCTTGACGGATTTCCGCTAAAAGTCCTACTACACTTAAGGCTTCATCGTAGTGGCACTCGATTGAAACTGGTCCCATTGTTGGGTTGCAGGCGATAATCTCAGTTTTGGGCGCTGCTACTTTCCGAGCCGCCATCCCAATTTTTTGCGTCATGCTAGCTGTAGTGTTAGGATTAATGACTTTAATTTTCATATTTACTTTGACTTTTGATTATGTCTCAATATCCAAGAGATTTAATAGGTTATGGGCGCAATCCTCCTCATCCTCAATGGGTTGACGAGGCGCGGATTGCGGTGCAATTTGTAATTAACTACGAAGAAGGTAGCGAAAACTGTATATTGCATGGCGATGTTGCTTCAGAAGCCTTTTTATCAGAAATTATTGGCGCAGAACCGCTTGCTGGTTCTCGACACATGAATATTGAGTCAATATATGAATACGGCAGTCGTGCGGGCTTTTGGCGGTTGTATCGGCTATTTACAGGGCGCGGTATTCCCGTGACAGTTTTTGGCGTGGCGATGGCGCTAGAACGTAACCTTGAAGCCGTAGCTGCAATGCTAGAAGCAGATTGGGAAATTGCTAGTCATGGCTACAGGTGGATTGACTATAAATACTTTGGCGAGGATTTGGAACGAGAGCATTTGCAAAAAGCGATCGCCATTCATACTCAAGTTACAGGCGATCGTCCTCTTGGTTGGTACACGGGGCGCAATAGCCCTAATACTCGTCGATTGGTAATTGAGGAAGGAGGGTTTCTATACGATTCTGATAGTTATGCTGATGACTTACCTTATTGGGTAGGTGGTAGTAAACCTCATTTAGTTATTCCCTACACGCTCGATCACAACGATATGCGTTTTGCTACTACTCAAGGGTTTAATTGCGGCGAGCAATTTTTTACCTACCTGCGCGATGCTTTTGATGTGTTGTATGCTGAGGGCGAAACTGCACCTAAGATGATGAGTATAGGGCTGCATTGTCGCTTAGTAGGTAGACCAGGACGACTCGCTGCTTTAGCTCGGTTTCTTGACTACGTACAGCAACGCGATCGCGTTTGGCTTTGTCGCCGAGTTGATATTGCCCATCACTGGTATAAATACCATTACTATGTTTAAAGGTTTAATGTGCTGGTTTAGAGCAAAGTATAAAAATTTTTATGGCAAATCAAACTTTATTTATAGTTAAGTTATTAGTTGTCTCAGTAATAGTGTCTGTAGCAATTAAATTTGTTCCTTTATCTGTACCAGCGACAACAACTAATGCCCTGATTGGCATATTGACACCAACGCTGCTAATGGCGATCGCATTATTATCTCGTTATGCGTTCAGACAACAGCGCACTTAATTAACATAGGTTTAATTTTCTGACAACAGCATTGCGAATCTAGGACAAAAAGCCAAAATTCGTTAATCTAGCTGCATCGATATCTTTTTACACTTTTTGCTGGGAGTTACCAAAACGTGAATCTCGGTCAATGGATTGGTTTGATTGCCTTAGTTCTTTCGTTGTACATATTATGGCAAGTTCGTCAATTACTTTTATTAGTATTCACAGCGATCGTTATATCTACAGCTTTAAATAGGCTAGCAAGGCGCTTGCAAAGGTCTGGAGTATCGCGCGGCATTGCTATTTTGCTATCTATTAGTATTTTGCTAACTATTATCGTTGGCTTTTTCTGGCTGATCGTGCCAGCTTTTTCGACTCAATTTCAACAACTAGCAGAATTATTTCCCAAAGGATTAGCTAGGTCAGAATTTTGGGTAGAACAATTAGAAAGGCGCGTTCCCAAACAATTAATTCCTTATCTACCTGATGTTGACGGATTAATTAACCAAATTCAACCGTTAGCAAATCAACTTTTACAAAGATTCTTTACGTTATTTTCTAGCTCGTTTGGCTTTGTTATTGACTTTTTGTTAGTGCTGATTTTGACACTAATGTTACTTGCCGATCCCTTGCCGTATCGTCAAGCATTTATGCGCTTATTTCCGTCTTTCTATCGGCGGCGAGTAGATACAATTTTAGACCGTTGTGAAGTAGCCCTGCGCGGTTGGTTGACGGGTATTTTGTTCAATATGTTTGTCATTGCTAGCTTAAGCGGTATTGGTTTGACAATTTTAGGCGTACCATTAGCATTAGCTCAAGCAGCTTTAGCAGGAATTTTGACATTTATTCCCAATGTAGGACCAACTTTAAGTGTAATTCCGCCAATGGCGATCGCTTTACTTGATGCACCTTGGAAGTCATTGGCTGTACTAGGGTTATATATTGGCATTCAGCAGTTAGAAACTAATGTTTTGACACCCTATGTTATGGCGCAGCAAGTCTCGTTATTGCCTGCTATAACGTTGCTATCTCAGGTCTTTTTTGCGACATTTTTTGGTTTTTTAGGTTTATTACTGGCATTACCTTTAACAGTAGTTGGTCAAGTATGGCTGCAAGAAGTAGTGATTAAAGATGTCTTAGATAAATGGGGGCGCGATCGTTCTGGAGATCTGCCAAAACAAGACCAAGATGTTGAAGCAGAAACAAGTAACGATAAATTTGTACAAAAGGCAGATGAACCTGCAAATGAACGAATAGTCGTTATAGACAAAACAGAACCACCAATTGATAAACGCGATGCAGAATGAGATATCGCAGGCATTGTAGAGACGTTGCAGTGCAACGTCTCTACGGTACGGTGGTAATATGCATTTATGAAAACGATCGCCGAAATCAACGACAAAATTAACCGCAAATCTGCCATTGTCTGGACGGCTGAGGAATTAAAGGTAAAAGTAGCAGAATTAGGCGTTACTCAAGCTGCAAAAGAAGTGGATGTTATTACCACAGGCACTTTTGAGCCGATGGAATCTTCTGGCGCAATTATAAATTTGGGACATACCGATCCGCCAATTAAAATTCGCCGCTGTTGGATAGATAACGTCCCTGCTTATTCGGGATTTGGGGCAGTAGATTTATACTTAGGGGCAACTCAAGCGATTGAATCGCAAGATGGGGAAGATACGCGCGAACGTGGCGGCGGTCATGTAATTTCTGACCTAATTGCAGGTTTACCAGTCCAAGTAAAAGCGATCGGACAAGTAACAGATTGTTACCCCCGCGCTACTTTTGAAACTACAATTACCCGCGAGACAATTAACCAGTTTTACTTATTTAATCCGCGCAATTTATATCAAAATTTTATTGTCGGCGTAAATGGAGGCGATCGCCCGTTATTTACGTACCTCGGTCCTTTACAACCCCGATTGAGCAATGCTGTCTACTCAAATCCTGGGGCAATTTCTCCTTTGCTAAACGATCCAGACTTGCAATTAGTAGGGATTGGCACAAAAATCTTCTTAGGTGGCGGCATTGGTTATGTAGCCTGGGAAGGTACGCAGCATTTCCCCTTACAAAAACGCCTCCCTAACCGCACGCCTGTAGGTCCTGCGGCAACATTAGCTTTAATTGGCGATGCCAAACAAATGAGCGCCCAATGGGTACGCGGCTGTTACTTCAAAAGCTACGGTCCTTCCTTGATGTTAGGCGTAGGCATACCATTACCAGCATTAAATGAAGAAGTAGTAGCTCGTTGTGCAGTCCAAGACAAAGACTTAGTAGCACCAATAGTAGACTTTTCCATTCCTAGGCGCGTGCGACCGACCTTTGGCTTGGTAAGTTACGCCCAATTAAAATCAGGACGAATTACCATCGACGGCAAAGCAGTACGTACAGCGCCCCTAGCCAGCGTCTATCTATCGCGGCAAGTAGCAATAGAACTAAAACAATGGATTGAAGCCGGAAAATTCATCCTCACCGAACCCGTAACCCCGATTTCAATGGAGCGAACTTTCTTACCCCAAGATCGTTGGACAGAGTTTTAACAGTGACCAGTGACCAGTGACCAGTTACCAGTTAAGGTTCAAGCGCTGGTTACTGCATTCAATTTAATTTCCTGGCTTCTCTCGCTTGATTGGCTTAGGAGTGGGCGATCGCTTAATTGGTGGCTGGACTGGCGCTTGGCTTGCTTTACGCACTGGCTGCGGCGGCTCAAAATTGCGCTTGCGATCGCTATAATCGCCGCTACGCGGCTTTTTCCTGAGTTTTGGCTTTGATGGTAAGGTGGCGATTGATTCGCCTTTAATTAATACCAAATCTTCTGCTTGCCTTCGTACTTGCAAGTCCCAAAATTGTCCTACAGCTTTGGCTGCCAAGTCGCCGCGAATTTTTAACTTGAAATACTTTGGTTTATCAGATTCCGAGCGGGGAGTTTGTCTAATTTTGACGATGAAGTGTCCTTCAGCAACAGATTGATATACGATCTCGCCGCGTACTGAAAAATCACCATCAACAATCTCTTCTGGCTCATGGCTGGGGATTGCTGGCTCTGTTGGCGTTTGTTTAGCTAGTTTCTCAGGCTCCCATACGCCGACAATTTGCAAGTGCAAACTATCTTCTTTTTGACCAGTACGAGGATAGACTACCCATAAATGCTCTTGAGCTAAATCGATGTGATTTTTGAGCAGACTAATAACTCTACCTAGCAAAACAGCATCAACTTGGATATTGTCGGCTGTCAAAAGTTTACCTTGAGTGAATTGTTCGGCACTCTCAGAACTGTAGACACCGCGCACTAAACCGATAGCGCGATATTGCATTGGTTCGCTAGGAGGCGGAATTGGTTGTTGGCGATGCCATAAAGCTTCGTCGCCACCTGTTGAATCTGCCGTTGACACGTTGGTTTGCTCAGTTGGATTTGATGGTTCGGATGAGTTGATAGAGGAATTCATAAAAACTCCTTGCGGCGGAGACTTATTTCCCTGAAGGGATTAGCGGTGAGGATATTAAATCAGTGACCAGTTTGTCAGTGACCAGTGACCAGGTTTTGGCTGGGGACGAGTAACCCCATCTTTAAACCTAAGTACCCAGCGTAGCTTACTACTATTAACTAAAAAAGTTTGCACAGATCGAGTATTAAATATGAAAAAAATCGCATATTTGGCTGCAAGATCGGCAATTTCCAGGTAAGAGAAAGCTAGAAGCCGAAGTATTGGTATTTTTAAAGCTCATAGATTTACCCGGAAAATTTGGTTGGTATTTCGTACTTCATACTGATGACCTTAATGGAGAAAGTAGTGTGGGCAGCATAACATAGGTAAAAATTTTAATGAAGCAAGAACGCTAGCAGGTGCTAAAAAAATAGTTAAATGCGTCAACGCGCTATCTAATGAATGGAGGAGATATCCAAAATCCGCGCGTCAAATTTAGTTGCTAGAGGCGAAGCTGTTGGCTTTGTCAACGATAATAGCAGCAGTAGAGTTCAAGGCAGTTTTGTGTCCCAATCGCGCGGTCGTTGGTTAATCAATATTGTATTAGTGCTAGTTGCGGTGGCTTTTGTCGGAGTTTCTATGGTTCCCCTGCTGACAAGTACAGTTAAGGAAAGTCAACCTTCTCCAGTTGCTTCACCGCTACCATCAGGACAAGCTTCGCCTGCATCGCAGCAAACGCAGTTTCAAGACCAAGCACGCGGCTATGAGTTGGTTTTACAGCGCGAACCGAATAATCAGGCAGCACTGCAAGGGTTAGCAGATGCGCGCATTAATTTAGGAGATATTAAAGGCGCGATCGCTCCGATTGAAAAGCTAGCACAACTAAATCCTACCCAAAGTCAATACAAATTGTTACTTGCCCAAGCCAAACTCAAAACTGGCGATTTTGCAGGTGCGAACCAAGCTTACCGAGATATTCTTAAAAACAAACCAGGGGATTCTTTAGCCCTGCAAGGGCTGGTAATTTCCCTATTGCAGCAAAAACAACCAGAAGAAGCAATTAACGTCTTACAAGATACGCTAGCTAACGCTCCTAAAGCAAATCAAACTCAAGCAGGGAGTGTAGATACAACGTCAGTGCAGCTACTACTAGGGGAAGTTTACGCCAGCCAAAAACGCTACGATGATGCGATCGCAACTTATGACAAAGCAATTGCCCAGGATAAACAAGATGTCCGTCCATTACTTGCCAAAGCTAGCTTATTTGCGATTCAAAAACGTTACGATGATGCAATCGAACTATACGATCGCGCGATCGCTATTGATGCCAAAGATTTTCGCCCTGTATTAGCCAAAGCCAGTATTTTGAAGGAACAAGGCAAAAATGACCAAGCAAAACCGTTATTTGATTCTGCCGCCGCTTTAGCACCTGCTCAATACAAACAGCAAATTCAGCAAATAGCTAATCAGCCTGCTTCACCAGCTTCTACCAGCACCAACACACCTACAACCTCACCATCACCTACTAAGAGCAATTAGCTAGCTACTACATTAGTATTTATGTACTACATCTTCAATTACGAATTAGAGCCAAGCGCTTGTCCTTGGAGCAAACTTAGGACACCAAAAACTAAAAACAAACATCCGCCAGCAATAGTCAAAGTCCGTTCAGAAATGCGTCCTGCTAGCATTCTGCCACCAATTACAGCGATCGCCGTACAAATAGCATGACCTGCAATTGCCCCTATCGTTACTCCAGCCGGGTTATTGCCAGCAGCTAGGGCAATAGTAGCAATTTGCGTGCGATCGCCCCATTCAGCAATAAAAGTTAGCACAAAAGCTTCTAAATAAATGGCAAATACTGTTTGCTGTTTGGGTAATTTAAATTCTGCTTTTTCTACTACATCTGTTGCTTCTTGAACGACTTCAACATCGCACGATTCTGCTGGCATTTGGCTAGCTGTATATAGTAGCTTGATGCCAAAGCCGATAAATAAAATAATTTCGCCATAGTGGACGTATTTAGGCGGTAGCAAGGAAGCAACTTGTCCTACTATCACGGAAATTATCGTCATCGCCGCTAAAGCCGCTAACACCCCAGCAAATACTATTCTTCGGGAGTGGCGCATAGCCAAAATAGCGGCGATAAAAAAAGTTTTATCGCCTAATTCGGAAACTGTTATGAGTAATAAACCTGCTGTAAAAGCCGCAACCACAGTATCAAGCTCCTCAAGAATTGCAAAGATTTGAGCTTGATGAGGGCAACAAATACACTCCACCAAGCCCACATTTTGTTGTGAACTTAGTGAAAGTCTCGCTGCCAAATTGCTGTTAGCTAACTTGTCATCTAAACCAGGCTATTCGTTGCCAGTATGTTGATTTAGATGGACTGGTGCGACCAGTAGCTACTCCCTTTCATTGCCAAAATTATACATGGGCGATCGCCTAAAATACAATACGCACAAACGTATAAATGCCGTTGTCGTCGTAGAGACGTAGCATTGCTACGTCTCTACATTAATTGCGTGCTACGTCTCTACATTAATTGGTGCTACGTCTCTACATTATTGGTTAATATTTTCTTTCCTTTGGCTCGAACATGGAAATGTTTACAGGTCGATATTGAATGTCAATTCCTGCGGGTGAATAGTACGCCATTGTATGCTTGAGGAAATTTTCGTCGTCTCGCTGCGAATAATCCTCGCGACAATGTGCGCCGCGACTTTCTTGGCGATGCAATGCTGATGTCATAATTATCTGCCCGACAACTAATAAACTACGCAGTTCTAAAGCTTCTACAAGTTCGGTATTCCAACAGTCTCCTTTGTCATCTAGATAAATTTCTTGGTATTGCTGTTGAATTTGCTCTAGTTGTGTCAAACCTTCCTGCATCAATTCTTCGGTGCGAAATACGCCGCAATACTTGGTCATGCAATCTTGAAATGTTTGCCGGATTTGGGCGATGCGGTACTTGCCATTTTGGGCTATTAGTTGCTGCATTTGCTCTTTAGCAGCTTGAATATAAGGCTGTTCGTCTACTACTGGTAATTTACGATTTTGCACGAATTGGGCGATCGCTTTTCCTGTTCTGCGCCCATACACTACGCACTCTAAGAGCGAATTACTGCCCAACCGATTTGCCCCATGTACGGAAACGCAGGCAGATTCTCCCGCCGCAAAAAAGCGCTCGATAAAGCCTTCCCCACTGCGGACTCTGCCATTGGTATCGGTGGGAATACCGCCCATCGAATAATGAATTGTCGGGCGTACGGGCATTGGTTGATGGACGGCATCAATACCTACCAAGCGATGAGCTTCTTCCCAACAAAAAGGAATGCGGCTCATAATCTTTTCTTTGCCCATGTGCCGCAAATCGAGGTACACAAATGCACCACCAGCGCTACCATCAGGATGAATGCCGCGCCCAGCACTAATTTCACGGGCGATCGCTCGTGAGGTAATATCGCGGGGGGCTAGTTCCATGCGACTAGGGGCGTAATTTGCCATAAAGCGATCGCCCAAGGCATTAATTAAATAAGCTCCTTCACCGCGCACAGCTTCAGAGATCAGCACTCCTACCGGATACAAGCCTGTAGGATGAAATTGCACAAATTCCATATCTTCTAAAGGTAAACCAGCTAGAGCCGTCATTGCCAACCCGTCGCCTGTAGAAGCATAATCGTTTGAGGTAGTATTGTAGGCTCGTCCATAGCCACCTGTTGCGAACATTACGGCTTTGGCTCTTACTACCTCCAAATGCCCGTCTAGGATGCGGTACATGACTACGCCTTTGGCTTCTCCATCTTCGACAATTAGGCGCATTACATACCACTCATCGTAGATACAAACGCCATAACGTCGCAGGTTATTGACTAATTCATGCAAGATTGCATGACCAGTTTTATCCGCAGCGTAGCAAGTGCGGTTGTGAGAATGTCCGCCAAATGCGCGTTGAGCAATGCGTCCATCGCTAAGGCGAGAAAATAGCACTCCCATGTGTTCTAAATCTATAACGACATCTGGTGCTTCGCGGGCGAGGATTTCTACAGCATCTTGATCTGCTAAATAGTCTGAGCCTTTTACTGTATCAAAGGCGTGAGCTTCCCAAGTATCGGTTGCATCGACATTTTTCAGTGTTGCGGCGATACCACCTTGAGCCGCAACTGAGTGAGAACGAATTGGATGCGTTTTCGCAATTACAGCTATTTTGAGCGTGGGATCGGTGCGGGCAATTTCAACTGCGGCGCGACATCCAGCCAATCCACCACCAACAATAATTACATCGTGTTCTAGCATGAGCAAAACTATGATTTAAAATAGTTATCTTTTTATCTTGACCCAATAAAAAAATCCTTACCACAAGGCAAGGAAATTTTAAGTAGGGTGCATTGCCTTGCAACGCACCCAACAATTTCTTAACTGGTCACTGGTCACTGGTCACTGATTAGCTCGTTGCTTCTACAGGCTGTTGATTAGATACGTTACCAGGCATTGGTTCGTACTGCGTCTGTGCATCTACTGCTGTTAGTTCAATGTGGTTAAACAATGTGGTGACGAAAGCAAACAGTAAGAATGGCAAAGACAACAATATAATTAGTCCCACAGTGGCTAGGGCATAATAGGGTCTTCTTGCTCCCATTAGTGCCATTGCTGAAGCCAAACTTAATGTAATAGTAATCAGCCAAACAATGATTTGACCGTAGATATCGCCAAAGGTCAAAGTGCAAGCTAGACGGTATTTACGAAATTTTTCCATAACATTTCCTTGAGGACTTTCTTAAAGTTCTAGGGTAGAGCTATGTTTGTGTTTTAGACAATTTTTAAGGGTTTTTGATAGGTTTGCAATAGTAATTTACACATCTTGCCTGCATTTCTCATTTATCGGCGCAAAAAACTCTGCCAACATTGGGCGCGGCTAATACTGGCAATAAAAATTAACTATGCGATCGCTCTATTCCTATCCCAATTAACTCTGGCTGCGATTATTGGCATCAGCAACGCGCAAAGCCTCAACTAATTGAGCTAAAGCGCCTTCTATTTGCAAGCTAGGATCTGTCGCAACCCAGCCACTATTTGTTAGTTGTCTAACTTCAAAGTGCAAGTGAGGACCTGTAGAATTACCTGTACTACCTACAAGTCCAATAACTGTACCTTGTGCGACTACTTCATTAGGCTTGACAAAAATTTCTGATAAGTGACCGTAAAGCGTTTGTCCGCCGAATTTTTGGTGATCTAAAACAACTGTTAAGCCATAACCGCCCATAACATCAGCGATCGCTACATTACCACTATAAGCTGCTACTACTGGCGTACCCAAATCTGCGCCGAAGTCCGTACCAGCATGAAAGCGAGGCGTTCCGCTAATCGGATGAATGCGCCAACCAAATATCGAGGTAATTGTCGCCGGAATGGTTAATGGATACATCATGCTAGTATCGGCATTACCAAGCTGTGTATTCGGTCTAATTGTGCGATTGTAGTAGCTGCTATTAGCGCCAAATCCAGGCAAAGTAACTGCATTGTTAAAAGTTCTTTGTCGGCTTAAGGGAGAATGCAATTTGCTAGTGCTAATTCTGTTACTACGAATATTAGCTGTGTTGCTGCTACGAATATTAGTCGCAACTTGGACTGGTACGCTGGTTTTATCAATGCTGCGTCTTCTGCTTACCCAACTTGCATTTGGTTGAGAATTTGCCAAGCGACTGCGATTAACAACTCTATTTTGACGTGGCGATGCACCGCACAGACTGGGGGACATTCCTTGCTTAATTACAGCACTACAACCAGTCGAGCGATCGCTAAATACTACTGAACTTGGTGCTTCGTAGTTTCTGGTTGCACCAACACTATAATCTGTAGGGTCAATAAATGCGCCGTTGTAGTCTTGTTTTGGCTTGGTTGCAGTGCGTTGGTTGCGTACTGGACTTTGCCCTTGCACTGACCTTCTGCGAGGCGGTACGTATGTAGATTTTACTGGTACTGGTGCTGTACGCACAACGTTAGATTTAGGTTTAGCTAGTCTGCGTTGCAGTCTTTGTATTTTATTGGAACTAGAATTTTGCGGCGCAGGTGCAGACTGTTGTGTAGTTTCGGGTAATGGCACAATCAAATCTGTTGAGCTTTCAGTTTGTGCAGATACTTGGTTGCCAATTAGCAGGCTAAAAACACTAATCCAACTAAGACTCTTTAATACAAAATATTTCTGTCCTAATTTGCTTACAGAGGTGCGCTTAGAGTCATGTTGCTGCATCATTTTCCCCTTTGGTACTGCTTAAATACTAAGCTCCCGTAATTTTAAGGCGTTCTATTGTAAAGTTCAATGAACTATTTATCGCCAAAGCTAATGCTACCTGGCTTGAGGGGTATTTCTAATATGTCTGTGGTAGTATTTTCCTCTGCTTCTAAGCGGACGCGCAGGTATCCGGTGCTACTTACACCTACTACAATACCTTTACGATCGCCTATTGAGACTGAACGCCCAATAGTTGTAAGTAACTGTTCGTAAGCTGTTAATAAAGTCTCAATAGGCTGATTCATCCCTCTATCTATACCTTGGATAGAGATCGCCGCTAGCATTTCTAAGGACGTAATTTTTGCTAAATAAGATGTTAAATTGATACCTGTTTCTGGTACGGGATTTGTCCAGTTGATGCCAACACCTACAACCGCTTGACTAATTTTTCCTTGTTTGACTTTGGTTTCGGTGAGAATACCGCCTAGTTTGCGATTATCTAACAATAAGTCATTAAGCCATTTTAATTGTACGGGGATACCGCGATCGCGCAGTACCATAGCAATTCCCCAAGCGCTACGCATAGTTAGCCCGAAGCTATCTGCAACAGGAATATTAGGCGCAATGGCGTAGGATAAATACAATCCCCCAATAGGAGAATACCATTGATGTCCCCATTGTCCGCGTCCTGCGGTTTGCTGCGTGGCAATAACTACGTCTGGCTTTGCTCCCTCTTCAATTAACTGCCATAAAGTTTGATTGGTAGAAGGGAGTGTTTTGTATGTATGCAGTACGAGATTTTTGCCTACTAAAGCCTGTAAC
Source organism: Aliterella atlantica CENA595 (assembly GCF_000952155.1). Taxonomy (GTDB): domain Bacteria; phylum Cyanobacteriota; class Cyanobacteriia; order Cyanobacteriales; family Chroococcidiopsidaceae; genus Aliterella; species Aliterella atlantica. The sequence continues at coordinate 32,849 of NZ_JYON01000017.1, forward strand.
TGTTGGCGATCTAGTCTCAATTTTTGCAACTCAAGTTAATATAAGTCAACACTTATTATTGCTAATTTTTTCAGCAATGCATACTTGGCACTGGCGCACCTGCGAAGATTTACCTTATTTAACTTGTAGCCTCTTAGAACCTTGGTTACACGGCTTTTTTACTCAACAATTTTCGCCGCGTACCCCAACCGAAATTACTTTGATGCTGCGATCGCAAGCTGAAGCTTATCGAGTAAAACAAGTACACGGTAATATTGTCCTAGCTCCTAGCGAAATAGAGCAAGGCGATACATTATCTGAGGCGGATGGTTTAATTACCGAGCAACCAAATCAAGCTGTATGGGTAGCAAGCGCTGACTGTACGCCCGTATTAATTGCCGATTCTACTACAGGTCAAGTTGCATCCGTTCATGCTGGATGGCGAGGAACTGCTGCCAAAATTGTCCCAGAAGCGATCGCAAAATTGCAAGATAGAGGTAGCAAAATTGAGGATTTGAAATTTGCGTTAGGTCCAGCGATCGCAGGTACAGTTTACCAAGTATCTCATCAAGTAGCTGCAGAGGTGGGAGCAAGTATTATTTCTGGCGATGCTGACACAATTATCGAGACATTACAGCAATTACCCAATCCACCTATATTAAGCGATCGTCACCCAGGAAGAGTAAAGCTAGATGTGCGGCGAGTTATTGGCTTACAATTAGAAAATATGGGTATTAGTCCCGAACAAGTAGCAATATCACCTCATTGCACTTATCAACAACCAGAGAATTTCTTTTCTTACCGCCGCGACAAACTAAAAAAAGTGCAGTGGTCAGGTATTGTCAGCAAATAGTTGTGGCTTTTGCTATTTTTTCTATAGCCTAGAGGTGAGAGTGCGATGTTTACTCATTTTCTCTTGGTTCGCCGCCATTACGCCCTTCGCGATAGATAAGCCTTTCTAAAATTGCATCCAGTCTAGAAATAGTAGATTCGTGTCTGGTTGCAGCATCTAGTAAAATTTCAATTCGTTCGTTTGTACGTCCTTGATTCTCTAGAGTAGTTGATTGAGTCTCCAACATCCTCTCCTGTACCCGAACTACTCGTTCTAATAATTGAGTAGAACGCTCTAAACTTTCCTCAATTCGATTCAGCCTATCTGGTTGATAACTGGTCATAGTTCTGCTGGAAATTATATGCGATCGCTTTTTCAATACATCAATTGTACTACTCATGTGTGTATGTGAGTAAGTAGCCTGAAAATGTATGAATAAGCTACTGTTTAGTTAGATGTATGTATTTATTTAGTTATAACTATGTCCAGGGATAAGTACGCCTCTCCTCAGAAGTGGGGAGAATCGAAGAAAAGAGTAAACATTATGCTTACACCCTCGCTGACAAAAAGAGTAGACGAGCTTGCAGAACAAATGAAAATAACTCGTTCTGAGTATATTGAGCAGATGTTACGGCGAGAAATTACAGACGAAGTAGGCTATAAAAATTCTTGATTATTCAAAATAGTAGGATGTGTTGTCGCAACGCACCCTAATGCTTTCTCTGATTTGAGCTTGAAGTTGGAGAAGGTTTCACCGCAGAATAACTCCTATTTTTCACAAACTCATATCTTTCTTGGTGGCTCATAAACTGTTTACAACCAACCGTTACTATATCCTCAGAAGTTTCTTTCCAGGAGCTATCATCCGAGTTTGACTGGACATCTATATTCTTGCTGGACATTAAAGCAGAATTCTTTTGCTCTTTCTTTGGTAAACCTGAAAGCATAACTTGTTTTTCCTGGAGCTATGTTAGTCCATCCTAGTCCTCAATTAACCTACTTGCAAACAGACTAATCTAGGTTAATAGAGCTTCCGCTAGTAACTCTTGGTGCAGCAAAGCTCGATCTATAAGAGCATCTATCTTTTCAGGAGAAGTAGCATCGCCATTGACATAATGCTCTATCCACGTCTTGCTAATTACGTTTGCATCTTCTGGCATTTGGGATAATTCCCATCCTGGCATATCTAGTTCTGCCACTAATTGGCTGACTTTAGGATCGTAGCTAAGAGCAAAACAACGGCAACCTTCGCTAGCAGCCATAATTAGACTATGCAAGCGCATCCCAATTGCCATTTCTACGCCGCGAAATAAACCTTTTAAAGCTTTGGGATCTTCTAAAGTAAATATTTGGCTACTTCCTGGTAGCTGCGGTTGAATAGCTTGAGCGATCGCTAAATCTTGGCTTTGTTGAAATGGTACGAGTAAAATGCAAGCTTGCGTAGCTGTTTGAAAGTCAACTAAAGCGCGAGTAAAATTAGCAAGACGAGTCGGAGTTAATTGAGGATGCGATCGCAAAGTTACTGCTACTCGCGGCGCAGGTAAGTCCCAAAGTCCAGTCACGGCAACAGATTCAAGCGCCCATACTGGATCGGGAGCTAAAGTACAAGAAACTTGCCAATCGTTTAACAAAGCAGCAGAAGCGCGATCGCGCACGCTGACAGCGCTGCAACCAGTGAAGTTCTGCCGAGCCAAAAACCGAGTTAAAGGGCGCTTCAAGGGTCCAATACCCTGCCCCCAGGCGATCGTTTTTAGTCCCATTAGCTGCGCTAAAGTCATTAGTCCGCCGTAGTAAAAAGGACTTATGGCGCTGGTGGTATCTTGCATTAAGCTACCGCCACCCCAGATAAATGCATCTGATTGACGCAAAGCTTGGATGACTTGGGGGATAGAATTGCGATCGCAAGCTTTTACGCCATAGCGATTTCTCGTTGCTTCAGGATTGCCAGAAAGCACTAAGGGCGTAACCCGATCTGGTAACATCTGCAATAGCGTTGCTAGTAGAGCTTCATCGCCGCCATTGCCTTTACCATAGTAGCCACACAAAACCGCCTGCATCTTTGCCATTTGCTTAAAAATACTTTAGTTAACGTTTACGGAAACGAAAAGGACCTAAAATTGCCCCCCATAAGGCTTTACCTGTAGTACTGTCAATGCCCTTGTCATAGCTTAGAAATTCGTCTTTACTAGCTTGGAAGCCTAAAGAAACTTCTCTTACTTCACCAGCGTAATTAAAGCAGCAACGACAATCTGGCGCTAAAGCAGCAGTAAAAACTTTACCATCTGCTAAATGTTCGACTTTCACGTCTAGCAAGCAACCTGGTAATAGCTCAAATTGCTCAATTGTCAAAGATTTTAGTAATTCGGGATTAGTCGCAGCACCGTTTACTGCGGCTGGATCTTTGGGCATATAATACTGTACTTGCAACTTTTCTTGTTTTTGTTGCAAGCGCAGCAGCCGAGGGCGATAAGGTTTATGTAAAGACATAATATTTGCTTGTTCGGCAAATATAGTAATGCTGTCTTCTGTAAAAAAGGGAACAGTTATTTGCCAAGTACGTAAATGAACGTACCACGCAGGATCGGCTAAAGCTTGCTCTTTGTTGTCAAATTCACCAGTCATGTACTGGGCTAGAGTTTTTAGTTCTGATGAAATCATTAATCTCAAATTGTTCGTCAATCTATCCTAATGTAGAGCAATTTTGCGCTCTACTTAGTTAAAAAGAGTGAGTGTTTGAGGCAGCAGATTGATGACTTCAACAGGATCGGCTTACACTAACATTTCCCCAGAAGAGGTTTTTGTCTTTCCTGCATCGTTTGCTCAACAACGTTTGTGGTTTCTCGATCGCTTATTTCCCAATACTGCATTCTACAATGTCCCTACTACGCTGCGGCTTACAGGTGTACTAAATTTTGCAGCGCTGGAAAAAAGTTTTAATGCGATCGCATCTCGTCATGAAATACTACGTACTAGCTTTGATACTGAAGACGGGCAACTCGTACAAGTAATTTTGCCTCAAATTGAGGTGTCTTTACCATTAATCGATTTACAGCACTTGCATATTAGCGAACGAGAAGTTGCAGCCACAGAAGCGATCGCACATATAATTGAGCAACCTTTTAATCTTGCTGAGGGTTCTTTGCTACGAGTAGTATTAATCCAACTTAGCGAGCAAGAGTATGTTTTAGCGATCGTATTGCACCATATAGTTTTTGATGAGTGGTCGAGCGCTCTTTTAATTAAAGAACTAGGACTGCTTTATACTGCTTTTTGTACGGGTACGCCTTCGCCTTTACCAGAATTGACGATTCAGTATGCAGACTTTGCTCATTGGCAAAGGGAACGGTTGCAAGGAGAATTGTTAGCAACACAAATATCTTACTGGCGATCGCAATTGCAAGATTTACCAGTATTAGCAATATCTAGCGATCGCAAGCAAACCTCCCAAGGTGCAACTAAGTTCCTAGAATTACCGCAAAATCTGTATCAAGCGCTGTTAACACTAAGCCAGCAAGAAGGTGTAACTCTGTTTATGACACTACTTGCAGCGTTTCAAACTTTGTTATATCGTTACACGGGACAAACTGATATTGCTGTAGGTTTGCCTATTGCTAATCGCAATCGCCGAGAATTAGAAGAATTGATTGGTTTTTTTGCCAATAGTTTAGTGTTACGCACCGATTTATCCGATAATCCTACATTTCGTGAGTTGTTAGCTAGAGTTAAGCAAGTTGCAGTCGCAGCCTATACTCATCAAGATTTACCTTTTGAGAAATTGGTAGCAGAGTTGCATCCAGAACGCAATTTAAGCCAAAATCCTCTATTTCAGGTGGTATTTGCCCTGCAAAATGCGCCGATGGAACAATTAGAGTTACCAGGATTGACGCTATCGCCTTTTAAAGTTGATACTACAACCGCCAGGTTCGATCTTGAGTTTTATCTGTGGGAGTGTGGCGATAATTTTAGAAGCCTTTGGGGGGATTCTTGGCAGCAATCAGAAGGCTTAAGAGGCGTTTTAGTTTACAATACTGACTTATTTACTAGCGATGCGATCGCGCGAATGTTGCAACACTTCCAAACTCTATTATTTGGAATAGTTGCCAATCCCGATACAAGTTTAGCCGATCTGCCTTTGCTAACTAGCCGAGAACAACAGCAATTAGGAGAGTGGAATCAAACTAAGCGTAGTTATCCAGATTTATGCATACATCAATTGTTCGAGCAATCTGCAAACCAAAATCCCAATGCGATTGCTGTCAAGTTTGACGAACGACAATTAACCTACGAGCAATTAAATAGCGGTAGCAATCAACTGGCGCATTATTTGCAAAAGCTGGGTGTAGGTGTAGAAACGTTGGTAGGTATCTGCATGGAACCTTCGCCAGTAATGGTAGCAGCAATACTAGCTATTCTTAAAGCTGGCGGTGCTTACGTACCATTAGATCCATCTTATCCTCCAGAGCGATTGCAATTCATGGTAGAGGATGCACGAGTAACTGTAGTCATAACTCAAGACTCGCTACTGCATCTGTTTGGTGGTAATTTAAATATCGTTTGTGTAGAAAGAGATTGGAGTGCGATCGCATCTGCAAGCGTTGCAAACCCTATCACCCAAACAACTGCCGATAACCTAGCTTATGTAGTTTACACCTCTGGCTCTACAGGAACTCCCAAAGGTGTAGCAATACCCCATAAAGCTGTAAGTAGATTAGTCTGCAATCCTAACTACATCAATATAGAGATTACAGATAAAGTAGCTCAATGCGCCAATATCTCCTTTGATGCAGCAACTTTTGAGATTTGGGGGGCGCTGTTAAATGGCGCACAATTAGTAGGGATAAATCGAAAGGTTATCCTTTCCCCTCTAGAATTTACTCAAGAAATCCAGCAGCAAGAAATTAGTATTTTGTTTTTGACAACAGCTTTATTTAACCAAATAGTGCGGGAAGTACCATCGGCTTTTAGTTCGCTGCGCTACTTGTTATTTGGCGGGGAAGCAGTAGATGTAAAATTGGTGCAAGCTGTAATGGAAGGCGCACCACAACATTTATTGCACGTATATGGACCAACGGAAAATACTACGTTTACTTCGTGGTATGAGGTAGAATCGGGAGCTAAATCTGTACCGATTGGTAAAGCGATCGCCAATACGCAAATATATCTACTAGATGCCAATCTTAACCCCGTACCTGTTGGCGTTGTGGGCGAAATATATATTGGTGGCGATGGATTAGCGCGAGAGTATTTGCATCGCCCAGAATTGACGCAAGAGCGATTTATTGTTAACCCGCGTGTAGAGACGTTGCATGCAACGTCTCTACAACATTGTCGGTTGTATAAAACAGGGGATCTTGCCCGTTATCTGCCTGATGGTAATCTGGAATTTATTGGGCGCAGCGATAATCAGGTAAAAATTCGCGGCTTTCGGATTGAATTAGGCGAAATTGAAACAGTATTAAACCAACATAATAATGTACGTGAAGTGATTGTCCTAGTGCGAACAAATGTAGATGACGATCGCTCTATAATTGCTTACATCGTTCCTGTAAATAATCTCCAACCTACAGAATTACGAGATTTCTTAAAGGCAAAGCTACCAAGTTACGCACTACCTGCGGCAATTGTAATTTTACCAGCTTTGCCGCTAACACCCAACGGTAAAGTAAACCGCGCTGCCCTTCCTGCACCTGATTTTGCTCAATCTGAATTGTCACAAACGCCGCGCACCTCAGTTGAAAAACAATTAGTGCAAATATGGCAGGAACTTTTAGGCAAACAAGCAGGTATTAATGACAACTTTTTTGAATTGGGGGGACATTCCCTGTTAGCTACGCAATTAATTTCTAGAATACGCGATCGCTTAGGGTTTCAATTGCCGCTGCGTAAAGTTTTTGAGACACCTACAATTGCCGAAATAGCAGAGTATATAGATTTGCCTACAGCTAGTTCTAATCGAGAGGAGGTAGAATTTTGACTGCTGCTGAATTTCTCAACTACCTACACGAATTAGATATTCAGATTTACCTAGAGGGAGAACGTTTGCGCTGCAACGCCCCAGAGGGAATAATCACGCCACAGTTAAGCACCCAGATTGCTAAGTATAAACCTGAATTAGTCAATATATTGAGTTCTCAAGTCAAAAAAAGTCAAATTGTACCTGTAGGGCGCGATCGCTATTTACCGCTATCATTTGCACAACAAAGGTTGTGGTTTTTAGAGCAGTTAGTTCCTAATAATCCTTTTTATAACGTTCCGGCTGCAATTAGTTTGCAAGGAAATCTTGATTATTTAGCTTTGCAACGGGCTTTTGATGCGATCGTCCAGCGTCATGAAGCGTTGCGTACCAATTTCCTCAAAGTAAACGGACAACCAACTCAAATTATTGCTGCTAATGTCAAAGTACCTCTACCAATTGTAGATTTACAGCATTTACCTGCAACAGAGCGCCAATTAGCAGCAGCGCAAATTGCTACAGAAGAAGCAAGGCGATCGTTTAATTTGGCTACCGATTTGCTGCTCAGAGTAAAGTTATTGCAGCTAAGTGAAACTCAATACGTCCTATTACTAAATTTGCATCATATCGCTAGTGATGGCTGGTCGCTAGGCGTATTAATGCGCGAATTAGCCGCACTTTACACTAATACTGCACTTCCCAATTTACCTATTCAATATGCTGATTTTGCTTGCTGGCAAAGAGAATACTTGCAAGGAGAGATTCTAGAAACGCAACTAACTTACTGGAAGACACAATTAGCCGAGCTTACTACTCTTAATCTTCCCACAGATCGCGATCGCCCTACTGTGCAAACTTATAACGGAGCAACTCATAATTTAAAACTGTCACCTACTCTGACAGCAGCTTTAGAATCACTTAGCCAGCAAGCAGGTGTAACCCTATTTATGACGTTATTAGCAGCATTTCAAACATTGCTGCACCGCTATACAGGACAAGATGATATTGCTGTTGGTTCGCCTATTGCCAATCGCAACCGCAGCGAACTAGAATCATTGATTGGCTTTTTTGTCAATAGTTTAGTATTGCGCGTGAATCTTGGCGATAATCCGACTTTTCGGGAATTGTTAGCGCAAGTAAAAGAAGTGACTTTAGCCGCTTACGAGCATCAAGATATCCCATTTGAAAAATTAGTAGAGGAGTTGCACCCAGAACGAGATTTAAGCCGCAATCCCTTGTTTCAGGTAGTTTTTGCCTTGCAAAATGCGCCAATGCAACCATTGGAATTATCTGGATTAACTTTGCAACCGTTGAAGTTCGATGTTGCTACTACGCGCTTTGACTTAGAGTTGCATTTGTGGGAAAGCGGATATGGTTTAAGCAGCTTGTGGGAAGAGCAAATAGAAGGTATAAGCGGGTTTATTGCATATAATACCGATTTATTTGATGCCGAGGCGATCGCACTCTTTACAAACCACTTCCAAAATATATTAGCTGCTATTGTTGCTAATCCTGATACCCACATTGCAGATTTACCGTTGCTAAGTGCAGCAGAGAGTCATCAGCTTATAAATGAATGGAATCAAACTAAGTGCGATTATCCAGACAAATTATTTCATCAACTATTTGCGGCGCAAGCAGAGAAAACGCCTGACGCTATTGCTGTTGTTTGTGGAGATAAGCAAATAACTTATCAAGAACTAGACAAGCGTAGCAATCAACTAGCGCGTTACTTGCAAACATTAGGTGTTGCACCTGAAACTTTAGTAGGCATTTGCATAGAGCGCTCTATAGAAATGATAGTAGGGATACTAGGAATTTTCAAAGCAGGGGGAGCGTATGTACCTCTAGATCCCGATTATCCTAGCAATCGCTTGCAGTTTATCCTTGCAGATACTCAAATTGCGATTGTTGTAACTCAAGACTCTTTAGCTAAACTTTTTAGCGTAAAAACTATATGCTTAGATACTGACTGGGATGCGATCGCTAAATACTCCCCCGAAACTGCAAATAGCACCGTTACAGCAGATAATTTAGCTTACGTTATTTATACATCTGGTTCGACTGGTAAACCAAAAGGCGTTTTATTAGAGCATAGAGGGCTTTGTAATGTAGTTGCGGCGCAAGTTCAAGTATTTAACCTGCAAGCGCACAATCGCGTTTTACAATTTAGCTCTTTGAATTTTGATGCATCGATTTTCGAGATGTTTTTGGCTTTTGGCTGTGGTGCTAGTTTGTATATTCCGCCGCCAACAGCCCGATTACCTGGAGCCGATTTTGTTGCCTTTTTGCAGGATAATGCGATCGATACAGCAATTTTATCGCCTGCCGTCTTATCAGTATTACCAGCAGCAAAATTACCTGCATTGCAAACAGTTATATCAGGGGGTGAAGCTTGCAGCGAAGAAATTGTGAACCAATGGGCAAAAAATCGTTCTTTCTTTAATGCCTACGGACCTACAGAAGTTACAATTTGGGCAACAGTAGCTAAGTTGGATGTAGAGCAAAAACCATATATAGGTCGTCCTGTAGCTAATACCCAAGTTTACCTGTTAGACGATCGCCTGCAAATTGTACCTGTTGGTGTAGTTGGAGAAATATATATTGGTAGCGATGGATTAGCGCGGGGTTATTTAAATAGCGCAGATTTGACGCAAGAGAGGTTTATTACCAACCCATTTGTAGAGACGCAGCATTTATATAAAACAGGCGATCGCGCCCGCTATCTACCTGATGGTAATTTAGAATTTATCGGACGCATTGACGAACAAATCAAAATTCGTGGCTACCGGATTGAATTAGGGGAAATTGAAACCTTACTAAATCGCCACCCATTAGTAAAATCGGCGATCGCAATTGCCCACAAAGAGCGCATCATTGCATACATCATACCGCAGAACGAACCATCTCAATTGCAAATAGAGCAAATTTGGCAGTGGCAAAATCTTTATAACCAAACTTACAGCCAACCTGCGGTAAATAGCGATCGTACATTCAACATTATTGGTTGGAATAGCAGCTATACAAAGCAGCCCATCCCCGCTACCGAGATGCAACAGTGGGTAAATAACCGTGTCAGCCAAATTCTGAGTTTGCAACCTAAACGAGTCTTAGAGATTGGTTGCGGTACGGGCTTACTACTATTTCAAATCGCTCCTCATTGCACCCAATATATAGGAACTGACTTTTCCTCAGCATCAATCCAATATATAGAGCAACAATTAGCTATGCAACCTTTACCGCAAGTAGAGTTACAGCAAAGAATGGCTAACGACTTTACAGACATTGCGGCAAATAGTTTTGATGCAGCAATTCTTAATTCTGTAGTCCAGTATTTTCCGAGCGTAGACTATTTACTGCAAGTATTAGAGCAAGCAATTAATACAGTTGCGCCTGGTGGCTTTATCTTTATTGGTGACGTAAGAAATTTACATCTATTACCAGCCTTTTACGCTGCAGTGCAATTGCACCAAGCAGACGACAACATAAGTCGAGAACAATTGCACAAACAAGTTATGACAGCAATGTTTCAAGAAACCGAACTTGCGATCGCACCAGCATTTTTTCAGGTTTTACAACAGCGTTTTGCCCAAATTAGCCATATTCAAATTCAGCCCACAAGAGGAAGAAGTCGCAACGAATTAACCCAATTCCGTTACAACGTCATCCTACATATCCACCCATCGTCATGTAGAGACGTAGCACTGCTACGTCTCCCGCTTCCCCCAGAAGATTCCAATTGTCAATTAAATTGGACGCAAGATAATTTAAATTTTGCCGCAGTACGCCAATATTTAAGCAAAAATCAACCAAATATATTGTGCATTACAGCAATTCCCAACGATCGCGTACTAGCAGCCGTCACAACAGCAAAATGGCTAACAGACGAAACAGCACCTAAAAATGCTAGACAAATGCGCGATACACTTTCACAACTAGAACAATCAGGTATTGAACCGGAAGACTGGTATAGCTTAGAAGCAGAACTACCATACAGCGTCGATTTAAGTTGGTTAAATACAGACTCTACAGGCTGTTATGACGTTATATTGCAACACAACGCGCTGCACCAAAATAATTACTGCTTAGACAAACAAATACCCATTAATCCTTGGGAAACTTACGCCAATAAGCCATTACAGGCGCAATTTACTCGCACTTTGACTCCCCAATTGCAAAATTACCTAGAGCAGAATCTACCTAAATATATGATTCCTTCTGCCTTGGTAATATTAGAGCAATTTCCCCTCACAGCCAACGGCAAAATTAACCGCCGCGCTTTACCGACTCCTGAATTAATCCAACTAGATAGTAAACCTGATACTGCACCGCGATCGCCTATCGAGCAAAAATTAGCTCATATTTGGACTGACTTGCTAGGAATTAAACATATCGGCATTCACGACAACTTCTTCCATTTGGGTGGACATTCCTTACTTGCAACACAACTAACTTCCCGCATCCGCGATACATTCGGGGTAGAGTTACCATTGCAAAGCATCTTTGAGACTCCCCAAATTGCTCAAATAGCTAGTGCGATCGCCGATTTACAAAGCCGTCAAATGCAGCAAACACCAGGAATTGTCAGGCTTTCCCGCGACGCACATCGCCGCCAACGTTCCTCTTTTGATAATACAGGCAGGTAATGGCTAACAACGAATTTGTTTTTCCTGCATCTTTTGCTCAACAGCGGCTATGGTTTCTGTGCCAATTAGCGCCTAATAATCCTTTTTACAATGTTTCTGCTGCTATTCGCCTCAACGGATATCTTAATATCAATGCTTTAGAACAAACGTTTAACGAAATTGTGCGCCGTCATGAAGTGTTACGCACAACCTTTGAGATGGTGGAAGGACAATTAAATCAAGTTGTTGCAGAGGAAGCAAGTTTAACTTTTAAATTTATAGACTTGCGCTACCAGGCTGCAAAAGAGCAAGATACTGAAGTAAGGCAAAAAGCGATCGCATTATCCCAACGCCCTTTCGATCTCGCCGCCGATCTTCTCCTACGAGTAACGTTATTCCAGTTAAATGCAACCGAGCATATATTACTCCTAAGTCTGCATCATATTATTGCTGATGGTTGGTCTATTGGCGTGTTGATTTCCGAAATTAGCACTCTTTATACAACCTTTGATGCTGGTAAAGACTCGCCTTTACCAGATTTACCGATTCAATACGCTGATTTTGCTTATTGGCAAAGAGAACATTTACAAGGGGAGGTATTAGAGTCGCAACTAGCTTACTGGCGATCGCAACTTGCAAATCTGCCTACTCTAAATTTACCAAGCGATCGCCCCCGTCCTGCTATCCCCAGCTATAAAGGTGCAACTCAACCTCTAGAACTATCAAACAGCTTATCTACTTCCTTAGAATTGCTTAGTCAAGAAGTAGGCGCAACCCTATTTATGACGCTTTTGGCAGCATTCCAAATATTAATGTCTCGTTATACAGGGCAAACAGATATTGTTGTCGGTTCGCCAATTGCCAACCGCCATCGGGCGGAAATAGAGCCATTAATTGGCTTTTTTGTCAATAATTTGGTGTTAAGAACCGATTTAGCAGGCAATCCTACATTTAAGGAGGTTTTACTGAGAGTAAAAGCAGCTACGTTAGGAGCTTATGCTCATCAAGATTTGCCGTTTGAGAAGTTGGTAGAATTGCAGCCGCGCGATCTAAGCAGACATCCATTATTTCAAGTTGCGATCGCATTTGCTAATACACCAATTACAGCTTTAGACTTACCAAACCTAACTCTAAGCCAATTTGAGTTTGATGAGGGTACTAGCAAGTTAGATTTAGAATTGCATTTCTGGAATTTAGCAGGAATTAAAGGAAAAGCTATTTACAATACGGATTTGTTCGATAGAGATACTATTTGTCGCATAATAGGTCATTTTCAAACTTTATTATCTGAAATTGTTGCAAATCCAGATAAAAAAATTGCAGATTTAAATATTTTGCCAGCAGCAGAACGCCAACAGTTACTTAACCAGTGGAATAATATTGCTATAGGAAATCGCTGCATTCACGAGTTATTTATAGAACAAGCAAATAAGACTCCTGACGCGATCGCAATTAGCTATGAAAACGAGCAAATTACCTACCAAGAGTTAGACAAGCGTAGCAATCAACTAGCGCATTACTTACAAAAACTAGGAGTTGCACCAGAAATTATTGTCGGGATTTGTTTAAAGCGATCGCCCAACGCAATAATCGCCATATTAGGGATTCTCAAAGCTGGGGGCGCATATTTACCATTAGATCCAGCTTATCCGCCTGAACGCTTGCAAAGCACGATTGAAGATGCCCAAGTATCTATTTTATTAACGCAGCAATCCTCAATTCAGCCTAATTGCCGCCAAATATATATAGACGATTGGAGTGCGATCGCGCAAGCAAGCCAACAAGCTGTTATTAGCAATGTAAGTAATAAAAATCTTGCTTATGTAATATATACTTCTGGTTCCACAGGAAAACCCAAAGGCGTTTTAGTCGAACATGGTGGATTGAGTAATTTAGCTCAAGCGCAGATGCAGACATTCAATCTCAAAAGCGAAAGTCGGATTTTGCAATTTGCCTCACTGAGTTTTGATGCCTCAATTTTTGAAATAATTATGGCTTTAACTGTAGGCGCAACGCTTTATATAGTGTCTGAATCGGCGCGTTTGGGTACAGCATTATTAGATTACATCCAACAACATTCTATTACCCACGCTACCCTACCTCCGGCGGTACTCAAAAATTTAACGCCTAGAGAATTACCGACATTGCAGACTCTAATTGTTGCTGGCGAAGCCTGTACGGCGGAAATTGTTGCTAATTGGGCAAAAGGAAGGCGGTTTTTCAATGCGTATGGATTAACGGAAACAACAGTATGGTCTACAGTTGCAGAGATAAAGGATAGGATTTCGATTGGTTGTGCGATCGCAAATACGCAAATATACATCCTTGACGAACACTTACAACCCGTTCCGATTGGCATTCCTGGAGAAATATATATAGGTGGAATAGGTGTAGCGCGAGGTTATTTACATCAACCCGAATTAACAGCAGAAAAATTCATTCCCAACCCCCATGTAGAATCATTCATCCAAAATCCCCAATTTCATCGTTTATACAAAACTGGAGATATCGCCCGTTATCTCCCTGATGGCAATATAGAATTTATCGGTCGCCATGACAACCAAGTTAAAATTCGCGGCTACCGCATTGAACTAGGAGAAGTTGAAAACCTCTTATCGCAACACCCAGCCATCAAAACCGCCGCAGTCACAAACACAGACAAGCAGTTAACAGCGTGTATAGTCTTTCAGCCCAACCTAACAGCCACTACAGTCCAATTGCAGCAATTTCTCCAGCAAAAATTACCAAATTACGCCATCCCCTCAGCTTATGTAGTGCTACCAACTTTACCGCTAACTAATAGCAGCAAAATAGACAGAAATGCCTTAAAAGCATTGAATATCGATAAATTAGAGCATTCTTATATTGCTCCGCGCACCCCAACAGAAACTACCATTACCAAGATTTGGGAGCAAATACTAAAACTAGAGCAAGTAGGCGTAGAAGACAACTTTTTTGCCTTGGGTGGAGATTCGTTGCTTGCAGTTAACTTATTAGAGCAAATAAATCGGCAATTTGAGCAAAATATCCCATTATCGGCGCTGTTTAGTTCGCCAACTATTGCCCAATTCGCGCCGCTAATCGAGAACAACTATACAGAACATTGGTCGCCTGTAGTACCCTTGCAACCCAAAGGTGCTAATTTACCGTTCTTCTGCGTTCATCCTATTTTCGGCGTTGTTTTGCCTTATTACGAGTTAGCTTGTCAACTAGGAACGCAGCAGCCATTTTATGGACTGCAAGCATTGGGATTAGATGGCGGACATCAACCATTAACGAGTATTGAAGAGATGGCGGCTTGCTATATTAAAGCGATGCGTCAAGTGCAGGCGCAAGGTCCTTATCAAATCGGTGGTTGGTCTTTTGGCGGCTTATTAGCCTTTGAAATGGCGCAACAGTTGCAGCAATTAGGAGAAAAAGTAAGCCTTTTAGCAATAATTGATACGCGATCGCCTATTTCTGCTAATCAGCCTTCTTTCTGGGCTGGTTGGTCCTTTCTTGTTACTACTGCAACTCGCTCTATATATCCATTTTTGCTCGATTATTGGTCGATAATTAGCGATCGCTTTCCTAAGTCTCTCAAAAGAAAAACAATTAGTAGCCTGCTTCCTCAAGAAACTAAGTTACGAATGCTAGACGAATTGACAGTACATCGGCTATTACAAGTTTTTGCAGCAAACAGTCGAGCGACATTGAAATATGTACCGCAAAAGTATAGTGGGGCGATCGCTTTATTTACCAGCAATTCTTTTAAAGATAAGCACGATCCAACTCTAGGTTGGAGTCAAATAGCCGCATCTGGCGTAGAAGTTCATAATATACCTGGTAATCACCTCAGTATGCTCAAACAGCCGCACATACAAGTGCTAGCAGAGAAACTATATCAGTATTTAGCAAAAAATAGTAATTTATAACAAGTGGTGCTGATTTGGGAAGGCTATAACTCCAACGCTACAACCCACCGCCTAGAAGCCTACTTTTGTTCTTGCTTATCTTCTGGTCGTTGAGTAGCAGCAGCGTTCTCAGGAGCTTCAGCCGCTCTTAAGGCATCAGGTCCTTCAGGTAACAATTCTTGGGGGCTTGTATCCGAGGCTGATTCGTCAATCAAACCGTTAGTATTCGTATTGGGCTTTGCTGAATTACCCTTATGGCTGGCGTGACCGCTTGGCATAACTCTTCCTCAATTAGAATGGATAACATTCCAGATTACGATCGCAACAATAAGAAACACCACTACCTAAGGCTGAATCATTAGCACGTCATGATTCTGTCTCTTGAAATAGGTCAACCTTATCAGAAATTTCTAGCAAGTAGGCAAAAAATTACTTTGCTTGAAATGCAAGCTATGTCTTGAAGCTGCATCGGAAGTACGACCAAAATAATTAGTAATTAAAGCAGTAGGGTGCGTTGCAAGTCAACGCACCCTACCAGTTTGGCTAAATAGATATTTTTGTATCGATATTAACAATCTCTTGTTGCAAACAAATCATTAGATATAGATCCAAGTCAATCCTAATGGCAGACAATTCCAGCAAATTCTCGACGGTAACATAAAAGCAAGCTATTGAGAAATTTTGCCATGAAAAATTCTACAATCAACACTGAGCAAGTTCCAGCTATTGCCCCTGCCTACAATGGAGCAGATCGCAATGCCTGGATTTTTGGCTGGAACCCACAACAAGAGCTATGGAATGGTCGTTTAGCAATGATTGGTTTTGTCTCCTATTTGCTTTGGGATTTAGGCGGTTATAGCGTTGTGCGCGATGTTCTTCATCTAGTCGGTTATTAGTTGCAGTAGTAAAGTTCACAGGAAAAATCCTCTCATGCAAACATCAACATCATCAGCAAATTCTGCGATTAGGTACAGCGCTTTAAGCGTGGGTCTTTTATTCTTAATCTTAGGTTTAGCTGGCTTCATACCTGCTTTTGTTGCTCCCGCTCCCAATGCTACTGTTTTACCAGGCTTTGGCTACCTATTTGGGGTATTTCCTACCAACTATTTTCATGATGCGATCGGTATTTTGGTAGGTTTATGGGGAATTGCGGCATTTACCAGCTTAAGCGGAGCAATTGTATTCAACCGCATCTTTGCTATCCTCTATGCAGCCAGCGTTATTTTAGGATTGCTGCCTTTTACAAATACATTGTTTGGGATTACACCCCTGTTTGGTAATAATATCTGGCTTGATGCTCTAACAGCCGCGATCGCTTTTTACTTTGGATTTGTCAAGTCAGCACAAATCAGTGCAGCGAGTTCGCCTAATGCTCAACCTACTGTATAACAATTACCCTACTGGGATTGTTGGTGGGTATTGTTATATGTTGTAGAGACGTAGCATTGATATGTTGTAGAGACGTAGCAGTGCTACGTCTCTACCAGGGTGTTGTGGGGTAAATATAGGGTTAATTTTTTGTCCAAAATTTTAATGGTTCGAATTCTGATGTGCGGCTGAAATACTCTCGCTCGGCGATAATTAGGGCTTCTGCGGCTTTGGCATCTAATGGTCTAGAGAAGAAATAGCCTTGCCCGTATTCGCATTTTAAGGATTTAAGCTGATACATTTGCTTTTTGGTTTCAATCCCTTCGGCTACTGTATCCATGCCCAAATTCCAAGCTAGTCCAACGACTGTACGAATAATTTCGATTTTGCCCAAATCGACATCGACGCTGTTAACAAACGAGCGGTCGATTTTCAAAGTATCGATCGGAAAACTATGCATATAACTCAAAGATGAGTAACCTGTGCCAAAGTCATCTAGAGACAAACGGATACCTAAAGCTTGCATCTGCACGAGCATCGCATTGACGGCAGCAGCATTTTCTACTAATACGCTTTCAGTAATTTCTAATTTCAAACTATAACTATTAAGCTGAGTTTCTTGTAAAATCTGGGCGATTTGCTCGATTAAATCGCTTTGGGCGAACTGTTTGGTAGATAAATTTGCGCTCATAATCAAGCGTTGCTTGCTGGGAAATTGGTCTTGCCACGCCTTCAGTTGACGGCAAGCTTCGCGCAGTACCCAAGAACCAATCGGGTTGATCAATCCTGTAGCTTCGGCAACAGGGATAAACTCTACTGGAGAAATAAAACCTCGTTCGGGATGTTGCCAGCGAATCAGTGCCTCAAATCCGCTGATGCGGCAAGTTTTGAGCGAGACAATCGGCTGGTAATATAGGACAAATTCTTCACGAGCGATCGCTTTTCGCAAATCTTGTTCTAATTGCAGTCGCGCCATCGATTGTTCGCGGGCAGTGCTATCAAAAATTTGATAGCCTCCAGCAATTCCATGCTCTTTGGCGCGGTACATGGTAACGTCTGCATCGCGTAAGATGTCTGCCGATTTCTTGTAGCCCGTACTACTCAAGGCAACCCCAATACTCACGCTGGCAAAGATTTCGTTGCCATCAATCGTAAAGGGCAAGGCTAGTTCTGCTTGCAGGCGCTCGGCAACTTGGATGGCATTATCCTTGTCTTTGATATTATCTAGCAAAATTGTAAATTCATCGCCCCCCAAGCGGGCTACAGTATCTTCAGGACGCACGCACGACTCTAGTTTGCGGGCGATTTCTGCTAACAGGCGATCGCCTAGTAAATGCCCGAAGTTGTCATTAATAAATTTAAATCTGTTAAGGTCTAAGAATAGTACGGCAAATAAATAGCTGCGCTCCTCTCTAGCGCGGCTGAGGGCATCTTCTAATAGCTCCATAAATAAACCGCGATTTGCTAGCCCTGTCAAGCTGTCGTGGCAAGATTCGTAGACTAATTGTGCTTCTGCGGCTTTTTTGGCGGTAATATCGGTTTGAGAACCAGCCATGCGATGATATCTGCCATCGCTACCTTTGACAGCAATACCTCGAACTAACATCCAGCGTTCTTTGCCATCTTGATGCAAAATTCGGCATTCAGTTTCTAAGTGAGACGATTTCCCTTCGAGATGCTCGGCGATCGCGCTTTGCAAACAATCTACATCTTCAGGATGTACGCGACTAAACCATTCTTCTGCAGTATTGCCCATCTCTTTATCCCCTAACCCAAACATAGCTTTCCACCGAGGAGAAAAATAAATTTCTTGCGACTTTAAATTCCAATCCCACAATCCATCGTTTGCACCAAGTTCGGCTAGAGCGTATCTTTCTTCGCTCTGGCGCAGGGCTTGTTGCGTTAATCGACGTTCTTCTTCTACTCCAATGGCAGCGCTAATAATTCCCAAAATTTTGCGATCGCTTTGGCTAACAATATACTTTTCTTCATACAGGGCGCAGGTTATACCGATTTGGTTGTTGTTACATTTGACTGCTTGACCGATGTAAGTTTGCCAGTTTTCACGCAGAATATTCTGTTCGCTTTGAACGAATTTGCTGTTTGCTAAGTCGCTGACAATAAATGCTTCGCCGCTATTTTGCGCGATCGCTTCTGTGCAAATTCGCGCGATCGCTGTATCGCCATCAAGAGCGCCTTTTGTTGTACTCCATTGCCCTACTAAGGTTAAAACGCCATCCTCAAGGCGGTAATACAAAACACAATTTGCTACTAACAATTCGCCGCCAAGTGTTGTTAGCTTTTGAATGTTGACGATTGGATCGGCTGTAAAACTCAAAAAACACTCGTTGATTTTGGCTAAACGTTCTTCGAGTTGTTGGCGCTCTGTAATATCTCGCTTTACTGCTACGTGGTGCGTAATTACACCAGATGAATTAAATATTGGCGAAATAGTTACTTCCTGGTGATACAACTTGCCATCTTTACGTTTGCCAATGTATTTACCGCTCCATACTTGACCGTTTTTTAAGGTGTTTGATATGTTTTCATAAAAACATCTATCGTGTTGTCCGCTTCTGAGTAAGGCGGCTGATGTTTTACCTATTACCTCAGCACGCTGATAGCCAGTAATTTTTTCAAAGGCTGGGTTAACATAGAGAAATTTCGCCTCTGTATCGGTAATTTCGATGGCTTCTACTACTTGTTCTATCGCTGTGGATAATAAAGTGTTTTCTGCTTCGGCTTTTTGGCAATCGCTAATATCTCGCGCAACACAAATTAATCCCTGGATTTCTCCTGTTTCGTCTTGCAATAACGAACTGGAAAAGCTGATAGGTAATCTAGTCCCATCTTTTTTTAAATAGTTAGTTGTAATATTACTAACTACTTGTCCTGCAAAGTCAAAATTTATATCGTTTAATATGAGATCGATAGTTACACCGATTAATTCTGATTCTTTATAACCTAAATATTTTGTAGTTACTTGATTGAGCTTGATTATTTTATTAGTTTTGTCTAAAAATATTAAACTATCACCTGTTGCTGTTAAAACACTGTCGACATAATTTGTTCTAAAGCTTGATGAGGGGTAAACATTGATAATATCTTTTAACTTTATTTCGCCTTTGGCAATATTTTTAAAGTTAAGTATTCGTCGATCTAAAGAGCGTAGTATAAATAAAATGCTAGCAGTGCTGACAATTAAAATGGCTATAGCTAAAAAAGTAACTAAACTATTTGCATTTGTAAGTGACCTTTCAAGTTTGGCATTTCTTTCTATTAATTCTGTAGGCGTATATATTGCAGAAATATGCAGTCGAGATGGTAGATTTATACTAAATTGAGCAGCAGGCAAAATAGCTGCTTTTGAAGTATAATTATTTTGAGCGATCGCCTGTGAATATCTTCGGGCAAAATCTAATTCTGCCTCATTTCCTGTTGTAAATAAAATAGTTTTTATAGATGAATTTTCCCCTATTCGAGCGAACTTAGCTGCAAAAACTAAATTGCGAATAAGTAGGAAACTAGATATTGTTCCTGTCATCAAAGGAAGGACAAGGAAAATAAGAATTAACTTATAAAGGGGCTTCATTTTTTATTTGTATCTTTGCTGTTACTGACATAATTTATGTTCTCAGACAAACAGATCGAGCTTTTACATTCAAATAGTAACGGGTGTATATTATGAATTTTTGCTTAATTTAATTTAGGGGGCAATAGCATTAATTGAGAGAATTCATCTAGGCATGATATTAAGAAAGGTATAGTTTTTTGACAAAATTAAAGGCACAAGTAGAAATAGTTAGGTAACAGGCGATCGCCATATTTGCTTAATACTAACTAAAATAGGGATAGAGTAAGTCCCTATCCCTATTTTTCCCTACAACAGTAAAGATCGAACAGATTTATCTCAGTAAAATTACTGATTTTATGAACTAAAACCGCCAGCCAATACCACCTTGGATGGAAATAGCATTACCGCCATTACCTTTGTATCCATCAACAGCAATAACAGCGTTGCCAAAAATCACCGTATTGCTGTTAGGTAGAACGTAATCAATCCCAGGTTGAATCGCAAAGCTAGTTTGATTGCCTACTGGAGATAAACTATCGCCGCTAGTCAAAACAAAGCCAGCACCCACGTAAGCATCAGTTTGCCAATTGAGGGGGAGATCGTAGGAAACCGTTGGCACAATAGCTGTATTACCGCCAATTAAAGCTTGAGTGCGTACAGAAATAGGTAGCTTGAGAAACTTATAACGCACGCCAACAGCACCACCTAAAGATTGTTCCTCTTGGCTAGAATCAGTAACGCTCACAGCAGGAGACACGCCAAAATAGCTACCATAGGCGGGTTTAGCCGTAGCAGGTGAGTGATAGATATAGACGAAAAGCGGCATAAGTCCGCCAAAAACCAAATACTTGAGGCGATCGCTCTTCATTGCTTTTTTTATTAATTAAGAAGGAGATAAGGGGGACCACAGGGGGATCTACGGACAACGGGGATGGCGACCACCTTGAGTACAAATGTAGGCAATTTGCTTAGGATCGAGGTTTTTGACGTTTGTAAAGTCTACGCCTTCGACTACAGCCGATTTTGCCTCGGTTGGAGGTGTTTCGATAAACTGGTCTGATTGGATAGAGTTTGACTGAGCAAAAATTGCTCCTTGCAAATCTGCTCCTGTCAAATCAGCTTCCCGCAAATCGGCTTGAGTAAGATCGGCATGGCGTAAGTTGGCATTTTGCATCTGCGCTTGCTTCAAGTTAGTGCTTTGGAGACGAGCAGCGTTGAGGTTGGCGTTGTTGAGATTAGCGCGGCTCAAATCAGCTTTAGATAAATCGGCTCCTTGCCAATTGGATGCTTTCAAGTTAGCTTGTTGCAAGTTAGTACCCAAGGCACTAGCGCGACTCAAACGCGCAGCGGATAAATCGGCTTTAGCTAAATTGGCTGCACCTAAATTTGCGCCAGTTAAACTAGCTTCTGCTAGCACTGCTTGTTGTAAATTTGCCTCTACCATCTGAGTGCTGCTTAAGTTAGCGCTTTTGAGGTTAGCACCAGTAAGGTTAGCTTGGTTGAGGATGGCGTGTAGCAAGTTAGCGCCTGGGAGCGTAACGCGGCTAAGATCGGCATCTGTTAGGTTGGCTGCTTGTAGTTGCGCGTCAGTTAAATTAGCGATCGCACCATTTTCTTGATTTTGCCAGCGAGTACCTTGCAAGCTAGCGCCGTTAAGATTTGCACCTTTTAGGTCGATTCCTGATAGATCGATGCGATCTAGTACCAAGCTAAAACCAACAACAGGAGCGCTGGTGTGACCTAAATTTGTCCAGCTTAAGTCTTGCGATCGCAGTTTACCGCTGTATATTGTCATAATTTGGGCGATCGCTGCTTGGTTTGCTTGCAGTTTTTCGCTGCTACTTGGATCTTGTGCTAGCGATTGGTTCAGGCGTTGCAAATATGGTAAGGCTCTAGGTCCGCTTGTTACCAGTGCTTGTTGCACGATCTTACTTAATTCGGAATTGTCTGATTCTTGTACGAGGAGGTTGACAAGTAACTGCATCGCTTGGGGAGCGTTGACTGTTCCCAAGTTAAGAATTGCTTGTTCGCGCTCTGACAAACTAGCGTCTGAATTAGCGCTTAATATTTTTGTCGCTGCTAATAGTTGTTCGCTGTTGTAAGCGGCGATTTGTCCGCTATTTATTTGCGTCCGAACATAGACTTGCGTACCAATCAAAGTTCCCAAAACTGCAGTTGCACTGCAACTTGCGATCGCAACTAAGGCAAATCTAGGATTTTGGCGCATCCACAACCATAAATCTAAATTGCGCTGTTTGACTTTAGGCAGCGCGACAATAGCGGCGTTAGCTCCATTATTTGCAGGTTTGCGCCCGCGGTAGATATTGGATGTGTCCCATTCAATCGGCTGACCGTTTTCCGCACTCAAACGCCCAGAAATGGGCGCATAAACGCGATTGGCATTAATAACGTACGTTCCTGCCAAGCGATCGTGAAACGAGCGGCGCTGGCGGTCAAATCGGGCGCTCATACCTTCTGCCAATACCATTAACCCTGCTAAGGATATAAGCATGGTGGGGTTGGGGAATAGTCCCGTACAGCGCCATAGTGTATAAGCAATTGTCAGTGGCAATCCCCAAGTCCCAACACCTTCACGGACTAATATTTTAGTAATGCCTGGTGGTTTTCCAGCGCTGGTGACAACTCTGAGTCCAAACCACCGCTTGGGTAAGGTGCTGCCTGTTTTGGCTAGTAGATATATTTGCCAACTGCTTAGAGCAATTGGTGTCAATAGGGCAACCGACCATAGTACATTTGTAAGTGGTGGTACTTGCTTATTTTCCTCGCTTTGCGGCAGCGCCAACGTAGTTGCGATCGCTTTTTGGGCTGTGGCTACTACTGGATTTAGCGGTACTTGTTCTCCTGTTAAATGGTGTTGGACAAAGTTCCCTATGCTCAAGGGAACTAATGCGCTCGTTGCAATCATCGATACTTCAATCGCCCAAGCCGCAAAGCGCCTAGTTACCAAAGGTTGCGTTCGCAACTTTGCTTGCCTAAATTTGCGATCTTGGTTGATACCTCTCCCCACACTTGGATTAGCCATCTGAGATCCTTATATGATTTTTTCTATCCCCAGCATCTCGCCTGCGGATTTGGTTATTTTTTATGTTCGCTGCGCCCGTTTTCCGCAGAAGCCTCGGACACTAAGCAGCGCGGTTGCGATTTAATAAAAACTGATACATACCGTACACCAGCAAGCCTAGAAATGCCAAACTAAACAGCGAGGCGACTAAGCTCAATAAAGTTCGCAAGATGGCAAAGCCTACGACAATCCCCACGCCAGCAACAATTATCTTGCCAGCATTGGGTAATGCCTTAAATAAGCTAATAAATTTATTTAAGTTCGATGAAACTGTTGCAGATGGCTTCTGGTTTCCTGGTGTTACTGGTTGAGCGCTGCTTGGCGGTGTATTTAACTCTATTTCTAGCTTTTCGAGACGGCGCTGTAATTCGCGATCGCTTTGGTCATTACTCATTGCTGGTTAACGCTCTATTGATGGTATCAGCCAAAAATTATAATTTAGCTTAACTTAGGTATTTAGCGAAATTTTAGCTAATTTTAGTTTTTCCAGCTAACTCCATAGGCATGATAAATTCAAGAGCGATCGCAATTTAACCGATCCCTATTGCAGGTATCTGTATAAACTGCACTAATAACTCGATTTTTAACTTTTGTATATTCTTATATAGAAGTATTAATATGTATTTATTTATACTAGCAAACTGTTCGCTGCGTTCGACTCCTAGCAAAATTAGTCTTCTAGAGCTTTGGTTGGTACTTCTACAGCTTGCACTTCGATTGTCCCAGAAGGAGTCAAACGGCTAAACTTACCTTGCTCTACTTTTAACGGTTCGCCACAGCTAGGACATTGGAGTTGAGTTTTATTTAAGCCTGTAAATTCGTAGCGACACACAGGACAATTGGCTTGAATCAGATTTTTTTGCAGCCACCACTGAAATCCAAAAAACCCTAACACTGGTACTAACAGCAACAAACCCACCAAAACTAAAAACCAATTCACCAGCCAGCCTAAACCTACCGAACCTAGCAACCAAATAATTGTCAAGGCGGTGAGCCAACGACCTAAACTGGAAAAATTAACATCAAAAGATTTCAAGCTCATATTTACGGTTGTTGTATTGCTCTCTATTTTAGGATAGCTAATTTCTAGAAGCGTTTGATTTAGGAACAAGGGAGGCAAAGGAGCGCTGAAATTTAACTTAAAGTGCCGTATTTGACGATTAGCAAACAGTTTCTTCCGTCTTCGCCGCGTTCGTAGACTACTCTATCTGCCAAACGCCGCAAGAGAAACCAACCGTATCCACCTTCTTGTAGCGTACCTGGTTCTGGTTCTTTAATCGCATCGGGGTTAAATGGCTTGCCTTTGTCCCAAATTCTAATTTCAAATCTGTCAGTCCATAAAGTTAAATCGATATCAATGGTTGTTTCTGGGGGTAAAGATTGATGGGCATGACGAACAGCGTTGGTAAATCCCTCAGCTAGAGCTAAATTCAGGCGATAAAGCTCTCGATCTGACCATAACAGTAAAGGTAGATGTCGCAGACAAAATTGCTCGAACCATTGTTGAACTTGGTTGAGAAATTCCAGATTGGTATATACCGTCAAATGGTCTTGCTTTAACATAAACTAGCTCGACCGCAGTTTGAGTTCAAAACAGGGCAGTAGACTTTTAGCAAAAGTACCTTTTGCAAGATGCACGAGTCAAGATTAACAGCAAAATTAAACTATTGGACTGCAAAGCCCTTTACTTTATAACCGACTTTGGCAAAAACTTGAATAATTAGCTAAAAGCTCAAAGATTTGACTGCATAATTCGCGCATTCGCGCTGTTTTATTGGGTACAAACTTCCAGAAAAATCTTGGATACCAGGTGGTCTTTAATTAGTAGCGCTTTTTTGCCCCTACCAATTGTAATTACGAATTATCAATTATGAATTACCACTTTGTGGCTCGATCGCAATTAATATCTATAAAAATTGACACCTGTAATGTTTCTTGGCAGCACAAAAGCACTAAGTAGGAAACTACAGGTGTCAATGCATGAATCTAGGAGATTCTAGCGAGTTTAGAACAGACCAAATGTAAATGACTTATCAATTGGGAAAGCTGCACCAATACCCAGCCATAATGTAATCAACGTCCCAATCAGAAATACTGTAGTCGCAACGGGACGGCGGAAGGGGTTTTGAAACTTGTTGACGTTCTCGATAAAGGGAACAGCAATAAGTCCTAGAGGCACAGAAGCCATCGCCAAAACGCCTATAAGTTTGTTAGGAACTGAACGCAGAATTTGGAATACCGGATACAAGTACCATTCTGGAAGAATTTCTAGAGGAGTTGCAAAGGGATTTGCTGGTTCTCCACTCATGACAGGATCTAACACCGATAGAGCAACAATACAGGCTCCTGTTCCCAAAATTACTACTGGGAAGATATATAGCAGGTCGTTAGGCCATGCGGGTTCGCCATAATAGTTATGACCCATACCCAATGCTAGCTTTTCGCGTAATTTGGGATCTGTTAGATCCGGCTTTTTAATCGTTGCCATCTTTAAAAAGTGTTCTCCAAATGTAGGGTGAATAAAACAGTGACCAGTGACCAGTGACCAGTGACCAATTAAATTACAAAGGACCGGAGATGCCTTGCTTGCGAATCATCAAGAAGTGCAGCAGCATAAATACAGCAATCAGCCAAGGCAAAACAAAGGTATGAGCGCTGTAATAGCGAGTCAGAGTTGCTTGACCTACACTCGAACCGCCGCGCAACAAATCAGCGATCAACGTGCCTACTACGGGGATTGCTTCTGGTACGCCGCTAACAATTTTCACAGCCCAGTATCCGACTTGATCCCAAGGCAATGAGTAACCAGTTACACCAAAGGAAACGGTGATGACTGCCAAAACTACACCCGTTACCCAAGTTAACTCGCGGGGCTTTTTGAAGCCGCCTGTAAGATAAACTCGGAAAGTGTGCAAAATCATGATCAACACCATCATGCTTGCTGACCAGCGATGAACGGAGCGGATCAGCCAACCGAAGTTAACATCCGTCATGAGGTACTGTACCGAAGAGTAAGCTTCAGCAACAGTAGGTTTGTAGTAAAAGGTCATTGCAAATCCAGTAGCAAACTGGATTAAAAAGCAAGTTAGAGCCATCCCGCCGAAGCAGTAAAAAATATTAACGTGAGGAGGGACGTACTTACTGGTTACGTCGTCAGCAAGCGCCTGAATTTCTAAGCGCTCCTCAAACCAGTCGTAAACATTTGCCATACAATTTTTGAAGTTCCTGAGAATGGATTACGGTTGATTAAACTTCTATCACTATTTTAGTTAATAGAAGTTAATTTTCTAAGATTTGCCGATCGCTAGCATTAGCAGCACATTTAGCGTTGTCTAATGCAGTTGACGAGCTTGGCTTTAGCTAGTGCGCTACCGTTAACGGTCAGCAGCTAGCTGAGTTTTTCTGCATCAGTTCTATAAAAAAAGTAACATAGTCGAGAGGACGATTACATTAATTTGACGAGCAATTAGGGCGCAAAATCCTAGAGATTGACAAAACTAATAGATGGACGCAATGCACAAACGAGTTTTTCAAGTTGGGATCGCAATTGTACTATCAATATCGATCGCTTTAAATGGTTGGGTGTCAGAAGCAGCAGCATTGACTAACGAGCAAAAACTTGTGGCTGAGGCTTGGCGAGTTGTCAACCGCACTTATTTGGATGACACTTTTAATCACCAAAATTGGGCAGCAGTTAGGCAAAAAGTCATCAAGCAGCCTCTAAAAGATAAAGAATCCACATATACTGCTATCCAACAAATGGTTGCCAGTTTAGGCGATCCTTTTACTCGTTTTTTGCGTCCAGAACAATATCGCAGTTTGCAGGTAAATACGTCTGGAGAGTTGACAGGTGTAGGCTTGCAGATTGCTTTAGATGCTCAAACAGGCGCTTTGGAAGTAGTTGCGCCCATAGCTGGTTCGCCAGCAGATAAAGCTGGGATTCGTCCGCGCGATCGCATTACGCAAATTAATGACACGCCCACAGCAGAAATTACCCTCGACGAAGCCGCCGCCAAAATGCGGGGAACAATTGGCAGTCACGTTGCTTTAACTATAGAACGTGAGGGCGAAAGCAAGCAGATCGATTTGGTACGCGATCGCATTGAGT
The DNA here is from genome assembly GCF_000952155.1 of Aliterella atlantica CENA595. Lineage (GTDB taxonomy): Bacteria > Cyanobacteriota > Cyanobacteriia > Cyanobacteriales > Chroococcidiopsidaceae > Aliterella > Aliterella atlantica. The sequence goes on from NZ_JYON01000017.1 coordinate 60,263, forward strand.
TAAATCCTGTAGTTGCGGAACTAAGAACGTCACCTAATGGCGTACCGATTGGTTACATTCGTTTGACTCAGTTTAATGCTAATGCCACAGCCGAAGTAGCTCATGCGATCGCTAATTTAGAAAAACAAGGGGCGGATGCCTATATTCTCGATTTACGCAACAATCCTGGCGGTTTATTGCAAGCTGGCGTGGAAATTGCGCGTTTGTGGTTAGATGAGGGTACGATTGTCTACACGGTGAATCGTCAAGGTATTCAAGGCAGTTTTGCTGCTTATGGTTCGCCGCTAACACGCGATCCTTTAGTAGTTTTGGTCAATCAAGGTTCTGCTAGCGCTAGCGAAATTTTGGCAGGTGCGCTGCAAGATAACGGACGGGCGACTTTGGTAGGCGAAACTACGTTTGGCAAAGGTTTAATTCAGTCTTTATTCGATTTTTCTGATGGTTCGGGTTTGGCTGTGACGGTGGCTAAGTATGAAACTCCCAGCCATCGAGATATTAATAAGTTAGGGATATCGCCCGATCTTACTGTGAAGTTAGAACCAATTACCCGCGATGAGCTAGCAACACCAACCGACAAGCAATATCAAGCAGCTGTGGAATTTTTGAATACCAAGTCAGTAGTCGCTAAAGCAGCCTAGAGGAGTGTGGAGCTTTCTTGAACAGGGGGAGCAGGGGAAGCAGGGGAGGATTTAACTTAATTTGTCTCCCTTGTCCTCCTTGTCCCCCTTGTCCCCTATATCAACGCTTGCGATCGCCCTAACTCGTCTAAATCTAGCTGTAGTAGGCGCTGATAAGCATTTGCGATCGCTTTTTTGCCGCGTAAGTAGCCTATATTTGCTCCTGGACAAATGTATTGCAGGTTTTCTTGGGTGAAATTGTCGCGCAGTAGTTGAATGCTTTTGATTTGCCTTCGCCAGTGAAATGTTTTAGATGTTCTTAGAGGTACTGGTAAGCCTTGTTGGTTGGGGAGTAAATGCCTACCTGTAAATAATATTCCGCCATATTCGGGCAAGTAAAGGCAAGATGAACCAGGGGAATGTCCTGGCGTCCAAATTACTTGCATATATGGTTGCAAAGTAATTTGGTGTTGGAAGGTAGTTACTGTTAATTTTGGTAGCAGATAGGCTTCTTGTTCTTGAATTAAAATGTCACAATTAAATGCTGCTTGTAGTTCTCTAGCTTTGCCAATCCCGCCTCGGTGCGAGATAAATAACACTCTTACTCCACCTAACAATCGGATAAATTCGTAGGTATTTTCATCTGTTGCTGGACAATCGAGCAAGATATTACCTTCTTTTTCTACAATAAGATAAGCAGTTCCGCCTAAAGTGTCTCGGTTGGGAGGAAAAGCAAATATGCGATCGGCAAAAACAGCTTGCGGTTGTTTGGGAGGACGCATCGCCTGAGTTGCTGACAAAGAAGCATTATTATTAAGAGATTCGGGATCTAAGTACATTGCTCTTTAAAAGTAAAAATTAGGTGAAAAATTAAGTTGCAAAATTTGATTTTATATTACTGAATTAGTACGAAAAAACAATAACTAACTTTTGCAAAAATATGGCACTTGACTGGATTATTCTTTTAATTATGGCACTATTTACCTATTTAATAGTGCGGCGTAGTGTAGCCGGAATTACTACTACTCCAGTATGGCTGTTGTGGCTAGTGCTAATGTTACCGCCTGTTGCTTGGAGTATATGGAGTGTGGTGCATGGCGCTGACCAAATACCGCCTTTAGAATTAGTTTTAGGGATGAGTATTTTAAGCATATTTTTGTACTGGAAGTTGCATCAAAGAGGCAGAAGAAATTTAACTCCAGCAGCGCAAGATCGACCGTCTCAAGTAGCAGAAGCAGCAACACCAGCGCCAGAAGTACCGCAGCCACTAGCAACGCTGCGTCCAATTGATAAAGAAGAGGAAACGAAGTTAAGAAACTGTTTTCCTTGGTCGGTATTTTATATTAGTAATATTGAGTATCGACCGCAAGCAATTATTTGTCGGGGACAACTGCGGGAAAAATCGTCAACTATTGCCTACGATCGCATTAAAGAAAACGTGCAAGCACAATTTGGCGATCGCTTTGTCGTATTGTTTCAAGAAGATATGACGGGTAAACCATTTTTTGCCTTGGTTCCCAATCCCCAACTTGCAGCAAATAGACGCAATAATGCCAAATTAACTCGTCCTGTTTTAGCCTTGGGTTTACTTGTTGCAACTTTGTACACTACTACTTTAGTAGGTGTAGAAATTGCCGATCCCGAAAATATTGCTGCCTTGCGCGACGATCCGACAATTTTACAAAGAGGATTACCTTATGCGATCGCTTTGATGGCAATTTTGGGCATCCACGAACTAGGTCACTATTTAGCAGCAAGATACTACAAAATTAAGGCAACTTTGCCGTATTTTATTCCTTTTCCCGCATTTTTGGGTACTTTTGGCGCATTTATTCAAATGCGTAGCCCCGTACCAAACCGCAAAGCCTTGTTTGATGTCAGTATTGCTGGACCTTTGGCTGGTTTTGTCGTTACTATACCGATCCTAATTTGGGGTTTAGCTCATTCTACGGTTGTTGCTCTGCCAGAGAACCCCCAGGCAGTGTTAAATCCTAATGCTCTTAGTCCCAACTATTCTTTGTTACTAGCACTATTAAGCAAGCTGACATTAGGCGCTCAACTTACAGCAGAAAGCGCCCTCGACTTGCATCCTGTAGCGATCGCAGGTTTGTTAGGACTAATTGCTACCGCCCTCAATTTGATGCCTGTAGGACAATTAGATGGCGGGCATATCGTTCATTCTATGTTTGGGCAGCGCAATGGCATAGCTATAGGACAGATTTCTCGGTTTTTATTATTAGGACTTTCTTTACTTCAACCTGGTTTTTGGGTATGGGCAATTATTTTATTTTTCATGCCTGTTGCTGACGAACCTGCCTTAAACGATATCAGCGAACTAGACAACAAACGCGATATGTTAGGTTTGCTAGCGCTAGGTTTGTTAGTATTAATTATTTTGCCGATGCCTAGTGCGATCGCTCAACTACTAAATTAAGACACATGGAATTACAACCAATTCAAGTAATCGGTGGAGGACTTGCGGGAACTGAAGCCGCTTGGCAAATCGCTAGGGCGGGAGTACCAGTAATTTTGCATGAAATGCGCCCGCAAAGATCCAGCCCCGCCCATCATTCTCAGGAATTGGCAGAATTGGTATGTAGTAACTCCTTTGGGGCGCAATCGAGCGATCGCGCGGCGGGTTTATTACACGCTGAATTGCGCCAGCTAGAGTCAATTATTATTGCTAAAGCTGACGAACACTATGTACCTGCGGGCGGTGCTTTAGCTGTAGATAGAGGTAAATTCAGTCAAGACTTAACTAAAACTCTTGCCGAACATCCATTAATTGAACTGCGGCGGGGAGAAGTTGAACAAATTCCTCAAGGCATAGTAGTTTTAGCAACAGGTCCTTTGACTAGCCCGCAATTAGCAGAAGATTTACGCCGATTTACAGGGATGGAATATCTCAGCTTTTTTGATGCAGCAAGTCCAATTGTGGTAGGCGAATCTATTAACCAAGATATTGCTTTTCGTGCTTCGCGCTATGACAAAGGCGATGCTGATTATTTTAATTGCCCGATGAATCGAGAGCAGTATTTGCAGTTTTGGCAAGCACTTTGTGCCGCCGAACAAGCCGAATTGAAAGATTTTGAGCGAGATAAGGCTAAATTTTTTGAAGCTTGTTTGCCGATTGAGGAATTAGCCCAGCGCGGTGAAGATACGATGCGTTACGGTCCGTTAAAGCCTGTAGGCTTATTTGATGCCCGTAAAGGCGATTTTCGTTCTCCTGAAAATAAGTCCCAGCGTCCCTATGCAGTAGTACAACTGCGTCAAGAAGATAAGGCGGGACAGTTGTGGAATATGGTAGGATTTCAGACAAATTTACGCTGGGGCGAACAAAAGCGGATATTTCAGATGATTCCTGGCTTGGAGAATGCTGAATTTGTGCGTTTGGGTGTGATGCACCGCAATACGTTTATTAATGCACCGCAATTGTTGCAATCGACGCTGCAATTTAAGCAACATTCCACAGTATTAGCAGCAGGGCAAATCATTGGTACGGAAGGCTATACAGCAGCTTCAGCAGGAGGCTGGTTAGCAGGGACAAATGCCGCTAGGATAGCTTTAGGTCAGCCGCCTTTAACTTTGCCTGTGACGACGATGATGGGGGCGCTATTTGAATTTATTAGTTGTGCGTCTCCTAAACATTTTCAGCCCATGCCGCCGAATTTTGGCATTTTACCTCAATTACCGCAGAAAATTAAGAGCAAGCAGGAGCGGTATGCTGCATATCGCGATCGCGCTTTTGCTGATTTGGCTAGTTGGCAAGCCCAAATTTCTTTAGGATTAGCTGGTGTTGCTTAGGAGGTTGAATAAACTTTTGATCCGAACGCAGATGGACGCAGATAAACGCAGATGTGAAAGATATGCTTTAGTTATTAGTACACAGAGAATGAGTTGATAACTGATTCCAACAATTTTTGCACTTTTGTCCACTGCTTTTCGGGGGCTGAAGCATTGAAAGTATATAGTTTACCGCGATTAACTGTAATGCTTGCTAGATTGTGGCGTTCTTGGTTGTTGGGTAGCTTGACTAGGTACTCTAAAAGATAATAATTTTTGCCGCCTACTTCTCGCTTTGCTGCGTCGATAAGTTCGGCTTTGCGACCGGAATTTGGCGGTGCGATCGCACTTTTGCTTAATTTATATCCTGCTTCGCTCGGAGTTCCTAATTCTTTTAAGCTTTTACCCTCTGGTACGGGATTAATTACTACTGATACGTTTTCGGTAACTTCGATTAAATCGTGGAAAACGACATCTGCACCAGGAGCAACTTTGACTTGCACCCAACCGTTAGGATAGAGAAATTTATAGCCATCAATACTATCTACATAGCTTTTAAGTCCCGCCGTCAGTGAAGCACAATTTGTTAAGCCGCAAGCTATTACTACTAACAAAAGTGCTGCAATTTGTTTCCACATTTTCATTCTGGGTTTGGACTTTGTGTTAATTGTCTTATTATTCTAAAAACCAATGCTGATAAGTACAGAATTACGCTGGTTTTATCCTGGCAAGTTACCTGAAGACATTTTTGCCTGGTTCAATTCAGGTAATTTGGGACAAACGCCGGAACAACGCGAGGATATATATTTATTTGTTGCCCCAGATTGCGATTATATGGGGGTGAAGCTACGTCAAGGAAGATTAGAAGTTAAATGGCGCAAGGCAGAATTAGGCACAATTAGTTTTGGCAATTTGGTAGCGGGAAAGTTAGAAAAATGGAGTAAGTGGTTGTGTGCAGATGAGACGGAGGAAAGTTTTCAACCCCAAAGCGTCGTTACTAAGTCAGAGTGGCTGAGAGTGAAGAAGGTTCGCTGGCAGCGCACTCAACGAGATTGTAGTGTAGAAATAACGCAACTGGAGATTAATGGCAATACCTGGTGGAGTCTTGCTTTTGAAGCTGTAGGCAAAGAACAGGATGCGATCGCTAACTTACAATCTGTAGGTAGTAAGATTTTTCAAGATTACAATCTGCATCAGTTGCAGGTGGAAGATTCTTTTGCTTATCCAAGTTGGCTTGCGATCGCAACTCGCAAATAGTTAGGAGCTTATACAATGAAGTTGAGTCCAGTATTTGCATTAAACATCATGGATACCCAAACCCTAAAAGCAAGAGTTGCCATTGTCGAGGGCAAACGCGATGAATTACTACGTTTGCTAGAACAGCCAAATCTAGGCAGCTTGAGAATAGATGTTAATCAAGCACTAGAAGAAATGGACGATTTGCTAGACGAATTTAGACGCACTTTTCCCCAAGAAGCGGGCTAACTCCTTTCCACATAATTTACGCTGGCAAGTCATTAGATTTGCCAGCGTTTTGTCGTTGTTTGATTTCCTGAATAATTAGAATTTAATGCTCTGTTACTTTCTCACCTAGTTTTCTAATTAGACTTACTAATTCTGGGGTGGCTGTGTCTTTCTTGCAAAAAGCATCTAAGCAGTCAGTTTTGCTCGACTCTTTAAATTTTGGATCTTCTAAAGATGAGTAAGCAATAATTTGAGTATTTGGGTCAATACCTTTGATTTGAGTAGAAGCGCTCCAACCATCCATGACAGGCATTTGCAAGTCAAGAACTATCACATTGGGGTGATGGCGCTTGACCATATCTATTGCTTCTTGACCATTACTAGCAACGCCAACTAACTCAATGTTTTCTTGCGCCGAAAGTGCTAGCTTAAGGCTAAACCGAGTTAGTTCGTGGTCATCAACAACAAGAACGCGCAAAGTAGAAGGGTGACAAGACAACATTAACATCCAGAGAAATCAAAAACGATTAGATAAATGATTTTTTTATAGTTTAAACGACAATAGGATTCAAGCCTATCTATCCTCTGGGTGAATAATGTTTATGCAGCGATCGCAATTTACTTGAAGTTAGTTAAAAAAGTTAAATTTTTATAAAGAATCAGCAACACAAAGAAGTACGAACGCAATACACTGCGCCCGTACGGGATAGGAAAAAAGGAATGATAGAAGATAGAGCATGGAATGAGAAAATAAATCTATCTAACTCAAAACTTAAAACTTAAACCTCAAAACTACTTTGAATAACCGTCCTATATACCTCGATTGCCATTCCACCACACCCGTTGACGAACGAGTATTGACGGCGATGCTGCCATTTTTTACTCAACATTTTGGCAATCCCTCAAGCATTAACCACGTTTACGGCTGGGAAGCAGAAGCAGCAGTTAAACAAGCAAGAACTACATTAGCTGGGGCTATCAACGCTTCAATCGAAGAAATTGTCTTTACATCAGGCGCAACAGAAGCAAATAACTTAGCAATCAAAGGTGTTGCCGAAGCTTATTTTAGTAAAGGGCAGCATATTATTACTGTAGAAACGGAGCATAGTGCAGTAATCGATCCGTGTAAGTATTTGCGATCGCTTGGTTTTGAAGTCACTGTTTTGCCCGTACAAAAAGATGGCTTACTGGACTTAAACCAGCTAGAAAAAGCATTGCGCCCAGAGACGATTTTAGTGTCTGTAATGGCTGCGAATAACGAAATTGGCGTGTTGCAACCTTTGGCAGAAATAGGGGCGCTTTGTCGCGCTAGAGAAGTCTTATTTCATACTGATGCTGCCCAAGCGATCGGGAAAATTCCTCTAGATGTAGAGGCGATGAAAATTGACTTATTATCTATGACAGCACATAAAGTATATGGACCAAAAGGAATAGGTGTTTTATACGTCCGTCGCCGCCATCCTAGAGTGCAAATGTCGCCGCAGTTGCATGGCGGCGGGCAAGAACGCGGAATGCGTTCGGGGACTTTGTACCCGCCGCAGATTGTTGGTTTTGCCAAAGCTGTAGAAATTGCTTTAGCCGAACTCGATGCTGAAAGCCAACGGTTAATTCAATTGCGTCAGCAGTTATGGCAGCAACTTAGTCAATTAGATGGGATTTATTTAAACGGTCATCCGACTTTACGATTGCCTGGTAATCTCAACATTAGTGTAGAGGGTGTAGACGGTGCAGCTTTACTCTTGGGATTGCAGCCAGTAATGGCAGTTTCTTCGGGCGCGGCTTGTTCGTCCCAGGCAACAGCGCCATCTCGCGTTTTGACAGCACTAGGACATAGCGAAAAGTTGGCTTATGCTTCAGTGCGATTTGGGATGGGTAGATTTAATAGCGCTGCGGAAATTGAGCGCGTAGGAGAATATGCGATCGCAACTATATCTAGTTTGCGACGACAAACTTCCCTAGTTTAATTGCAATTACCAAGAAATTTGCGACTTTTCTCGTACTACGCGATCGTAAACGCTGACTGTTTGCTGGGCTAATTTATGCCAACTAAAGCGTCGTTCTAAATCTTGATAAGCATTATCAGTTAGCCACTGCCTGTAGCCAGGATTTTTTAATACTTCTAAAATGCCCCAAGCTAAAGAATCAGGATTGTTGGTGTAAGTAACTATGCCTGTTTTGGTATGTTGAACTACTTCAGGCAAACCACCAGTATCGGAAACTACAACCGGAACGCGGGCGGCGAAGCTTTCTAAAGCAACGATCCCAAATGGTTCGTACAAGCTAGGAAATACAGCGCAATCCGCTACAGTTTGGAACTTGTCTAAAGCCTCGTCAGACATAAAGCCTGTAAAGTAGCATTTATCCCAAATTCCAGTATCCCAAGCTTGACGCTTTAATTTATCGGTATTACCGCCGCCAATAAAGACAAATTTGACATAACCGCCCATTTCCCACGATACTTTGGGCGCGGCGTTAATTAATGTAGCTACGCCTTTTTCATGAGTCATGCGTCCTACGTAGTAAACTATTTTTTCGCGATCGTTGGCGAAGTGGCGGCGAAAACTAGCGTAGTCGAAATCCGTATTGTGGTGTTTTTTCTCGGCGCGAATGCCATTGTAAATTACATCTGTTTTATCCCCAGGACTTTGCAAGGCGCGTTCGATTTCCTGCCGCATATACTCGGTGCAGACAATTACTCGCCAAGCATTATAAGCAAGTAACTTTTCTTTGCCACAAATGTAATGGTGATCGCTGTTGTATAGTCCGTTGTAGCGTCCAAATTCTGTCGCGTGGATCGTAGCGATTAGAGGTACTTTGAAAGTGTGTTTGAGAGCGATCGCCGCATCGCCAACTAGCCAGTCGTGAGCGTGAATTAGATCGAAGGGTCCTTCTTCTAGCATGAGTTTAGCGCCATGACTGCCCATGCTTTCGTTCATATTCGCCACCCAATGGAAAAAGTCGTTACTGGGTGCTACGCCGATGCGATGCACGCGCACGCCGTCTACTTCTTCGTACATTGGTGCTTGACCGAATTCCACTGTAATTAAGTGAACTTCATGTCCTAGCTTGACTATTTCTGGATATAACTCCGCTACGTGGCGGGCAATTCCGCCCACAATTCGAGGTGGGAATTCCCACGTCAGTACCAAAATTTTCATCGACCTCAGACCAGTAAATATTTCTTAATATATATCGATCTAAAGCTATGAGCACAGGAATTGAAGTATGTATATTTACTGAATTATAAATTATGAGTTAGGAAGATGGTACTTAGCGCGGTATTGCCGCCAGATTTTGAGACTAAAGATGCAAGCTATTAACCATACTAAGCCTGCAGCGTAACCTGCCGCTACATCGGTGGGCCAATGTACGCCTAAATACATCCGACTAAAGCCAATAGCTAGTATTAATAAAACAATTAGGCTCACAATCCAAACTCGCTGTCGTCTGTAGCGAGTAGCTAGCAAGTAGCCAATAAAACCGTAAATTACCATCGATACCATTGCATGACCGCTAGGGAAACTGTATTGTCCTACGTCTACAATGCGTTCCCATAGCATAGGGCGAGCGCGGCTAAATAAATGTTTTAACAAAACATTCAAAGCGATCGCGCCAATGGCTGCAATAGCTAATGTTGTAGCTTCCGAGCGCTGCTTTTGTCTTAGCAACCAAATAGCTACGCCCACACAAACAACTAATAAGATAGAGGGATCGCCAATAAAGGTAATACCCATCATTGCTTGGTCTAACAGCGTATTATGCAAGCGCCTGATTGCCAGCAAGATCCTCACATCAAGAGCGTGACTTTCTTTTTCTAAGACTTCATCGGCAATTTGTTCAAATGCCCACAAAGCTAGCCCAGCTAGCAATAAGCCACCAATTCTAACTCTTAATAGCAGCGAAAACAGCCGCGATCGCACTTGCTGCAGTCTTGATTGACTCATTGACAATATTATTAGGCGAATTTTTCCCAGGCATTGGCAACTAGGTCGCTCAACCACCGCCGTTGTTGCATATCTAATAAACTATCATCAGCTAACAATTGCGCGGTTAAATGTTCTAAGGATTGACCCTTAGCGCTGACCATCTTAATTGTGCCAGCGATCGCGGCAGCAACTATTTCTTCGGTTACTGGGTTTTGCCGCAGGGCAATAATTTCTTGAGGGCTTGCTGGAATGGGATAATGCATGGCGGAGGTTGTGCGATCGGAACGTATTTTAATAAAACTGACTAAATTGTAAACTTTCTTAAAAATATTCTCATCAAACTTGTAAGGGGAAGTGTAGCGTACTCTGCGGGTTTGTCAACTCTGTCTGAATAAGTAATTAACTAGGAGTTAAGATCGCTAAATGAAAGAAATTTTATATATAGAGATTCCTACGCCGGATACAACTGCTGTGTGTACGTGGTTGCACCAGGAATGGATGCCCAAAATAGGGGAAAAGCTAAACTCTCCTTGTGGCGTGCGCTTGCAGATATTTGATGCTACAAACTCTAGAGCGACTATTTCTGATGAAGCCCTACTAGGAGAAATTTCTATTTTTGTGTGGTCGTTGCAGCGGACGACTTATCTTAAAGCATTTCGCTACAGTCCCGAAGTGACCGCGCCGCTTAGTTTCCAAGGGAACCTCGAAAACCCGCGCGGTCAAAAACCGTTACCAGGTGAAAAGCAAATATTGGCACAGTTGACTGCGGATATAAGAGCCAAGTTTCCCCATCAGTACCCCGAACCGCCAGCAATCGATTTAACTAAATCGACGATATTTGAGTCATTAGAGCGCGATTATCCGTTAACTGTTAAGTATTTTCAGAAAATGCCTAACGGGGAATATGATTTGCAGCGAGTTTATTGGTGGGAGCAAAGATGGCGTGCAGGTGTTCGTAATCCTCAAAAGCCGCAGCAGGTGGTGTTTGCGGGAGAGGTTGAGGGACAAGGGGGACAAGGAGACAAGGAGACAAGGGGACAAGGAGGAACGCCTGCGTACGATTTAATCTATGTTGGTGGGGCTTTGGGGGTGATTCATGCGGCGGTGATGTCTCAGTTGGGCTATCGGGTGCTGCTGTTGGAAAGATTGCCTTTTGGCAAGATGAATCGGGAGTGGAATATTTCGCGTTCGGAACTGCAAAGCTTGCTTGACTTAGGTTTGCTAACTTCTTCTGAATGTGAAAGTATTATTGCGCGGGAATATAAAGATGGATTTAATAAGTTCTTTGATGGTAACAATCCGCCGCATCTCAAAGCCGCAGTTTTACATACTCCTACAGTTTTGAATGTTGCCTTAGATTCGGAAAAACTACTGCAAATGTGTGGTGAAAAACTCCGCGCTGCAGGTGGTGAAATTTGGGATGAATCTGAGTTTATTAGAGCAGATGTAAGCGAGTTACAAGTTAGCATTAAAGTCAAGAGCCTAAAAGACTTAACAGAACAACAAGTGAGCGGACGCTTACTTGTAGATGCAATGGGAACAGCATCACCCATCGCTTGGCAATTAAATGGCGGACGTGCTTTTGATAGCGTTTGTCCGACTGTTGGTGCAGTCGTGGAGAGCGGCTTTGAGCCTGGAGTATGGGATTCTCAATATGGAGATGTATTGAACAGTCACGGCGATATTTCGCGGGGAAGACAGCTAATTTGGGAGTTATTTCCTGGCGCTGGCGAAGAATTGACGATTTATTTATTTCACTACCATCAAGTCAACGCAACCAATCCTGGCTCTTTGTTAGAAATGTATGAAGACTTTTTTACAATTTTGCCAGAGTATCGCCGCTGCGACGTAGATAAGTTGGTATGGAAAAAGCCAACATTTGGTTATATTCCAGGGCATTTTAGCGTAGGAAGTCGCGATCGCACTGTAGCATTTGACAGGTTAATTGCCATCGGGGATGCAGCCTCTTTGCAGTCGCCTTTAGTATTTACTGGTTTTGGTTCTTTGGTGCGGAATTTAGGACGATTGACAGAACTATTAGATACTGCTTTGCAGCACGATTTACTGAGGGCAAAACACTTAAATCAAATCCGCGCCTATCAAAGTAACATTGCTGTAACTTGGTTATTTTCTAAAGGCATGATGGTTCCGACAGGGAAGTTTTTGCCACCGCAAAGAATTAACTCAATGCTAAATACTTTTTTTGGCTTATTAGCAGACGAACCGCTAGAAGTTGCCGATACATTCATTAAAGACAAATTTGATTGGTTTACATTCAATCGCTTGGCGTTAAAAGCAGCAGGAAGAAATCCAGCTTTATTACCTTGGATTTGGGAATTAGCAGGCGCTAAAGATATTATGCGCTGGTTGGGAAGTTATCTAAATTTTGGCTTTCATGCTTTTATTAGCGTCTTGCTAGCGAGTTGGTTTCCTAGCTTCGTGCGCCGCATCCAGCCTTGGCTAGAACCACGTTTTCCGGCTTTATGGCTGAAGTTGTTAGCACAAAGTTATGGTTTGAGCGCAGGTAACAAGCGATCGCAACATAGAGATCGACTAGAGCGAGAGCAAGATGCGATCGCAAACCAAGAGTTAAGCAGTCAGAAATTTAACATTTGACGCACTATCTGTATTTATCTGCGAACGTGCTATGAATTCCATTAAATAGCACGTTCGTCATCTGCATTCATCTGTATAGCCTACAGCAAGACTGCATCTACATCTGCTGTTCTGGTGCTACAAGTCGGGCATTGCCCGCTTTGGGCGTACTGCCTCGTTTATCTGCGTGTATCTGCGTTCGTACTTAAAAATCGATTAAAATCAAATTTCATACGCACTCAAATCCAGCCTGAAAGTAAATAGCTGGGCAGATTAGAGATTATTCCTGCAATAGTATTATTTTCAGTCTTGTTGAGTCCCTTACAGTTAAAATCTAGCGATCGATAACTATCATCATCGTCGATAAATCAGGCGAAACACGCCCTTCTAGATGCAACTGCTCAATCGCACGCTCGTAAGATGTGCCTTGCCGCATAATATCTCTAATTGCCTCAAGTTCCGTCCAAGTAATATCGCTTTCACTATAAGCTTTAGCGATCGCAATTAACAAATTCACATATTGATTCCCCTCACCTTCAGTCATCATATTGTGGGGGACATTCAGCACCTTATCAAAACAGTAATACCAACACCGAGGCTGATACTTAATTACAGGGTCAAACAACTGCTTATGTTCCTCATCATCTACAGCGCGATCGCGATCGCTAGATACAATCAACATAGGCGCTGCTATACTCGCCTGCTGCGCCTGAGCTAAAATATCCGCACCCATATCCAAAAACACGCGCAAGGCAGGCATTAAGAAGCCACCATAGCCAAAACTTACCGCACCAGGCTCAGAACGCCAAGCAAAATAGATATCAAAAATTTTCACAAACAAATCTACCAGCGTATTACTCCCAGCCAAATAAGGAGCAAACAGCAAAGCGCGATAGATGCGATAGGGATAATTGAGCGCTAACCAAGCAGCCAACGTGCTACCACCAGACAAACCCCCAACTATCACCTTTTTTCCCAAAGATTGAGCAACTTCCAGCCAATACAGCCCAAAATCATGATAAACCTGCTGCTCTTGCGGTAGCGGCGGCGGATTATCTCGATCCCAATTACCAGCAATACCATGACCAGGCAACAGCGGCATCAAAACATGGTAGCCAGCAGCAAAAAATGCCTCCCCAATAGTCATAAACTGCTCAGGAGTAGCAGTAAAACCATGAAAAAACAAACAAACCTTATCGCTACCCTTTGATTGCAGCAAAAACCGAGAACCAGCAGCATCAGACATCAAAGGCAAAGCCGCCTCACGCTCTCTAGTTTGATTAACAATTGTTGATATAGACTCAAACATATCTAGTTATGCACTAATTGAGAATTTTCTTCTCTCTTTCTTAGCCTTCTTTATGCCTTCGCGGTTCGTTTCAATTTAGAAATGCTACCATTTGAAATCAGCTAGGGGTGCCTGCAATTTCCAGGCTGAGACAGTCCCTTAGAACCTGAGACTGGGTAATACCAGCGGAGGGAAGCTGTAAATAGAGGTAAAAAAATAATGCGGACAGACTGGATTGCCAAGCGACGCGGGCAAAGCAATGTATCTCAGATGCACTACGCCCGTCAAGGTGTAATTACAGAAGAGATGGAGTACGTAGCCAAACGGGAAAACTTACCTGCTGACTTAATACGGGAAGAAGTAGCGCGGGGAAGAATGATTATCCCAGCCAACATCAACCATACCAACTTAGAGCCAATGGCGATCGGCATTGCTTCTAAGTGTAAAGTCAACGCCAACATCGGCGCTTCCCCCAACTCCTCCGACTTAGCCGAAGAAGTAGCCAAACTCAAGCTAGCGGTAAAATACGGCGCAGATACAGTCATGGACTTATCTACAGGCGGCGGTAACTTAGACGAAATTCGCAGCGCCATCATTCAAGCCTCACCCGTACCCATTGGCACAGTACCAGTTTACCAAGCCTTAGAAAGCGTACACGGCAAAATAGAAAGCCTCACACCCGATGACTTTTTGCACATCATCGAAAAACACGCCCAGCAAGGAGTAGATTATCAAACTATCCATGCAGGGATATTAATCGAGCATTTGCCCTTAGTGCGCGATCGCATTACCGGAATTGTATCGCGCGGTGGCGGTATCTTAGCGCGGTGGATGCTGCACCACCACAAACAAAATCCGCTTTACACTCACTTTAACGACATCATCGAAATCTTCAAAAGATACGATGTTTCTTTCAGCTTAGGCGATTCCCTGCGTCCTGGCTGCACGCACGATGCTTCTGATGCGGCGCAACTAGCCGAACTCAAAACATTAGGACAACTAACTCGCCGCGCTTGGGAACACGACGTACAAGTGATGGTAGAAGGTCCTGGACACGTCCCAATGGATCAAATCGAGTTCAACGTCCGCAAGCAAATGGAAGAGTGTTCGGAAGCACCTTTCTATGTATTAGGACCATTGGTAACTGATATTGCTCCTGGCTACGACCATATTACCTCGGCAATTGGGGCAGCAATGGCAGGGTGGTATGGTACGGCAATGTTGTGTTACGTGACTCCTAAAGAGCATTTAGGCTTGCCAAACGCTGAGGATGTGAGGAATGGGTTGATAGCTTATAAAATAGCGGCTCACGCGGCTGATATTGCCCGCCACCGTCCTGGTGCAAGAGATAGAGATGATGAGCTATCAGAGGCTCGTTACAACTTCGACTGGAACCGTCAATTCGAGCTATCTTTAGATCCAGAACGCGCTAAGGAATACCACGACGAGACTTTACCAGCAGACATTTATAAAACTGCTGAATTTTGCTCGATGTGCGGACCTAAATTCTGCCCGATGCAAACGAAGGTAGATGCAGATGCGCTGACAGAACTAGAGAAGTTCCTAGCTAGAGAAACAGTTAAAAGTTAGTAGGAACGCAGATACACGCTGATAAACGCAGATGAAATACATAGGCTGTTGAGGAAATCACTCATACGCTTATGTAAGAAGTTAATTGATTAAAGGGTGAGGAATCTACGTTCCTTTACCCTTTAATTTGTATTTAACTGGTCACTGGTTACTGGTCACTGATTCAGTGGCAGCTAATAGTTAAAGTATGGTGGCGCAATGAGTGCATTGAATCGTGGGCGGCGGGGTATGTAGAAAAGTACACCGTCCACAGAGTTAGGGCGCACAGCGCAGTGTAAAGGGTTAATTGTACGGGTAAAGATAAAGTCCAGTTTATTGCCCGTTGCCCAATGCGATCGCTAATTATTGTTGCTCTCATTTGTGTTCCTCGCACATTTATATAGAGTTTTTCTATCGGTAGGCATCCTGACTTAGAGATTGCGCCTCATTACAGTTGCGGAACAGCGCCGGACTTGCACCGAACTTTCCCTATTACTTCTAGCGGCTGGTTCCCGCTAGAACCGATCTATAGTAAGGCATTATTCTAGCACCGTTGCGATCGCCAAAACTACAAGTAGAATGTATTGCTAATTAGCCACTACGACTACCAACTTATTTTGGTGAGGAAAGTTGATATGTGTACAGTTTGTTTGCTAACTTCTGCTTTGATGATGTTTACGCCAGCAGGAGATGAGGTAAAGCCAGCGCAAGTTTCGGTGGCGCAAGAAACTCAAGGGGCGATTGTCGAAATGGTTGAGGATTTGCCTAAGTCTTCAGACACTACGTTATTGCGCCAAGGGCTATTAACTTTGCATTCACGCTTGGGAACTACCAAAAATGACACCCAAGCCCAAAATGTAATTAATAACGAACTCAGTGCTTTATCTCAACGGCTGACTAATTCACCCCATGCTGAGGAAGTAACGGAATTATTAGAAGATATGTTGATTGAAGATGAACCAGAACCAGAACCATTAGTTAAAGGTGTAAAGTACGCACCTAACAAGCCGCAAGCAAAAACAAACAACTGGGGTTGGTTGCGCTAAGTAGTTAAGTGTTTGAAAAAAGGTTAAAGGGATTGAATTTTCCTTCACCCTTTAACCCTTCCCCACACAACATCACAAATCTACATAGGTTTTTATCTGCGTTCATCTGCGCGGCAGGTGCTACAAGTCGGGCATTGCCCGCTTTGGGCGTACTGCCTTGTCCATCTGCGTTCGCGTTCGCCCATAACTACTTAAGGATTTCTTCTAACTGGTGCTGATTCCACAGCGATTGATATAACCCTGATTGTTTAACTAATTGGGCGTGAGTACCAGATTGAACAATCTCTCCTCTATCCATGACAAAAATTCTATCGGCTGTAGCTGCGGCTGATAGTTGGTGAGAGATAAATACAACTGTTTTGCGTTTAGTTCCTTGAGAAAGGTTATTTAAGATATCTGTTGCTGTCTGATTATCAACGCTAGAAAGAGCATCGTCTAGTATGAGTACGGGTGCATCTACTAGCATGGCTCTAGCAAGCGCTGTACGCTGCCTTTGTCCGCCCGATAGGGTGATACCGCGTTCGCCAACAATTGTCTTGTACTGCTGCGGGAAATTGAGGATTTCTGCGTCAATTTGGGCTTGTTTGGCGCTGTATTCTACCTCATCTTGTTCGCTGGTAGGGTCGCCATAGCGGATATTATTCTTGATTGTAGTGCTAAACAGGAAACTATCTTGAGGTACGTAAGCGATCGCTTGTCGCAATGATGCTAGCTCAATTTGCGTAATATCTTTACCATCTAAGAATAATTGCCCAGATTCGATATCTAATAAGCGGGGAATAGCGTTGGCTAAAGTTGATTTACCCGAACCGATGGGACCCACAATAGCAACAGTTTCGCCAGGTGCGATCGCAAAGCTAACATTATTTAACGCCGGAGTAGTTGTACCAGGATAGGTAAAACTGAGATGTTGGGCTTCTAGCTTACCTGTAACTTGTTCTTTGGCTAACTGTATAGCTTGAGGCGAGTTTTGAATTTTGGGCGTGACGGTTAAAATAGCCTCAATGCGGTCAATACTTACTTCACCGCGTTGGTAAGCTGTAATAGTAAAGCCGAGTAGGGCTGTCGGAAATACCAAACGTTCTACATAGATAAGTAGCGCTAAGAAGTCACCGACGCTAATTGCTCCAGAAATAATTTGCGTAGAACCAAGCCAGAGTAATATCAGTAAACTAATATAAGCAAGTCCGCCAACTAAGGGAAATAATGTATTGCGAGTTTTGGCAAGTTGAAGATTTGCTCTAAGTAGCTGTAAGTTGTTTTTGTGGAAAGCGCGGCGTTCGTTTTCTTCTTGAGCGTAGATTTTAATTAGCGCAATCCCGCTCATGTCTTCTTGAATTAACTCGCTGACATCAGAAAGTTCTTCTTGAACTCGTGCTTGCTCGTTCCGCAAGCGATCGCTAAATAGCTGCACTACAATTAGCATCAGCGGATATATAGCTAAAGTCGCTAAAGTTAGCTGGACGTTAATTGCTAGCATTACTGGCAAAGTTAGGGCGTAAGCAAATATCGTATTTGCCAAACTCAGCACTGCAAAGCCTAACAATCGTCTGATATTTTCTACATCGCTAGTAGCGCGGTTAATTAAGTCTCCGGCTGTATTTAAGGCAAAGTAAGCTGGCTCTAACTTAAGTAAGTGTTGAAAAATCTTTTGCTTGAGATCGAATTCTACTTGTCTGCCTACTCCAAATAAAGCAATGCGCGATACCATGCGAATTACCCACATTACAGAACTGAGGGCGATTATTAGCAAGACATAGCGTAATATTTGGTTGAAATCGAAACTAATTTGCAGTTTATCGACAATTTCGCGGATTAATAAGGGAATATAGATGCCGATAGCATTGACAATCAACAGAGCAACAATCCCTACAGTTGTTGTTCGCCAATGAGGGCGGAGATAAGATGCAAGTTTAGCAATTCTTGAACTTTGAGACATTACAGCAATTGAGGAACTATAACAATCCTAAAGCGATCGCCATAGTTCTTGTCTTCTAGCTAAAGAGCAGATCGTTGAACGCTTCGCTCTAATTCGTAATTCGTAACTACAATCAGTGAAAACTTGAACTCTTTACTAACTGTAGACTGCCAAATATAAGATTGTGGTGGGGGCTTGTACCCATTAATTACGAATTATTTTGGTGTAAATTATCTTTAATATGAATAAAAAGCACTGGCGCTGAAGGTAGAAAGGAATAATCGCTATGTCTGGAGAAACTATTTTAGTTACGGGTGGAGCGGGGTATATTGGCTCCCATGCGGTACTAGCACTAAAAAGGGCTGGTTATGAAGTTATCGTCCTTGATAACTTAGTTTACGGGCATCGAGATATAGTCGAGCAGGTGCTTCAAGTAGAGTTGATTGTCGGAGATATTAACGATCGCCTTTTACTCGATAAATTATTTTCCCAGCGCCAAATCGATGCTGTAATGCACTTTTCCGCTTATGCTTATGTCGGCGAATCAGTTACCGATCCGGCAAAATACTACCGCAACAATGTCATCGGGACGGTAACTTTATTAGAGGCGATGATTGCGGCAAAAATTAAAAAGTTCGTCTTTTCTTCTACTTGCGCTACTTACGGCGTACCTCATACCGTACCAATTGCTGAAGACCATTCGCAAAACCCAATTAATCCCTACGGCGCTACTAAACTTATGGTGGAGCGGATTTTGCAAGACTTCGCTCCTGCTTACGATTTAAAATCTGTGAGTTTTCGCTACTTTAACGCCGCAGGAGCAGATCCTACAGGTATCTTAGGCGAAGATCATAACCCCGAAACTCATCTTATTCCTTTAGTATTGATGGCGGCTTTGGGTAAACGCGACTCTGTATCAATTTTTGGTACTGATTACCCTACAGATGATGGTACTTGCATCCGCGATTATATTCACGTCACAGACTTAGCCGAAGCTCATATTTTAGGATTGGAATACTTATTAAAAGGTGGCGATAGTGCCATATTTAACTTAGGTAACGGCAATGGTTTTTCCGTTAAACAGGTAATTGATACAGCAAGGCAAGTTACAGGGCAAGATATTAAAGTGAATTTAAGCGATCGCCGTCCTGGAGATCCGCCAATATTAGTTGGTAGTAGCGATAAAGCTAGAAATATTTTAGGCTGGGAACCGAAGTACCCAGCCATAAAAGAAATATTGACTCATGCTTGGCAATGGCATCAACAAAGACATCATTAGTAAGCTTACAAGATGAAGTACGAACTAACCTTTCATGCTTCATGCTTGAGGTACAGCCAGAATCGGTACATTTTGTACCTCCCAGCCAACCTTGAGCAAAAAATCAGACTATTTATTTGCTTAAAACGCGCCGACTCTAGCAACTAGGACGTAAATAGTTTTGAAGATAACAATTAGATCGTAGAGAGGATGCCATTGACTTTGATAGCGCAAGTCTAGATTAACGATTTCCTCAAAATCTTTGATGCTAGAGCGACCGCTGATTTGCCATTCGCCTGTCATCCCAGGCTTAACATCTAGGCGCTTCCAATGACGCTCGTTGTAGAGAGCTACTTCATCAGCGGTAGGGGGACGGGTTCCCACCAAACTCATTTCGCCAACTAAAACGTTCCAAAATTGAGGTAGTTCGTCTATACTCGTGCTTCTTAAGAGCTTACCTACTCTAGTAACGCGCGGATCTTGCTTGTTTTTGAAGATTAACCCTGAAGCTTCGTTTTGCACCTGGTTTTTGAGCGCATCAGCATTAGTAACCATCGAACGGAATTTGCGGATGCGAAAAGTGCGCCCTTGCAAACCGTACCGCTCTTGACTGTACAATATTGGTCCTGGGCTATCTAGTTTGATCGCGATCGCCACTGGGATAAATATTAACCCTAGAATCGTCAGCCCTACTAAACTGCCGACAATATCTAGAAAACGCTTGAATACAGATGATGCCGAAGGATGCGGGGACAACTGCGGCTCCGCCGACTGGGATACTGCCGCGTTTAATGCAGTGGGGAACGGCGTTTGATACATCGTCATAACTGACCTGCAATAATGGAACCGTAGAATTACGTATGATTACTTTGAATATAGACTCCGATCGAGCCTTACTGACAGTGTTTTGGCTTACCTTGCAGAATCTTCATCTAACGATACTGGGATTCTCTAGTTTTGTAAAGTTTATGTAAAGCATTTTTGGGGAATTTATACGTAAGTAACATAAGCTACTAAAACATCTCGCAAATTGAGTTGGCAACGTTTAGCTAACACAGTAGCCAATACGCTTAAAAATTGTAGTGTTCCAGCATACCTATTGCTCAAATTATGAATTTACCTAATTTGATTACGTTATCTAGGCTACTTGTACTGCCAATCTTACTTTATTGCTTGACATCACCAACTAGAGAAACACGCATTTTTAGTATGATTATTTTTTTGGTTGCTGCAGCTACAGATTGGCTAGATGGGTACTTAGCAAGAAAACTCAACCAAGTTAGCGAACTAGGCAAGTTTCTCGATCCGTTAGTCGATAAATTGCTGATTTTAGGTCCAATGCTGGCTTTAATTGAACTAGGACAAATACCAGCTTGGGGCGTATTTTTAGTGTTGGCGCGGGAATTAACCATTGCTGGCTGGCGCGTTACGCCAAGCATGACAGGGACAACAGCAGTTGTGGGGGCAAATATTTGGGGTAAACTCAAAACTATCTGTCAAATAGTAGCGATCGCCCTCTTAATTGCACCGTTACCGGAAAACTGGGCGATCGTAGCAATAACTGCTTTTTGGATTTCCGTACTTCTTACCTTGATTTCTGGCGCTATTTATGTATTACCTGCTCAGCAACAGCCAGTTAAAAATTAGGTGCGATCTGCCAATATTTGTTCATCTACAGAAAAATCAACTTGTGCTTTATCTCTTCCTGAAGCCAGGTAATCGTTAGCAAAAGCATCTTTCAAGCCAGAAATTAGATCGTACTGGGGTTTCCAGTCAAGTTCGCGTTTAGCTTTATCGATAGCAGCGAAAAAGTGCTGCAAGCGGAAGGGAAAGGCTTTCTTCTTGCCAAAATCAAACTTTTTGGGGTCGTAATGGATAATTTGCAGACTTTCTGGTTGTTTGCCAGCAGCCAAAGCACAGGCACGAGCTAAATTATCGAAAGTAACATAGCGATCGCCAGATACGTTATAAATTTGCCCAATAGCTTGCCTAGAGCCTAGTACGCGCGTCATCGCTGCGGCTAAATCTTGGACGTGACCTAATTGGGTAATATGCAAGCCATGACCAGGAATGGGGATAGGGCGATCGCGCACAATCCGGTCAAAAAACCAGCCTTCAAGCTCGTTATAATTTTGGGGACCGTAAATATACGTAGGACGAATAGAAGTAAAAGGCATCCCGCTTTGAGCCAAATAAGCTTCAGTTTCATGTTTACCCTTGTGGCGGCTTTTGGGATCGACAGCATCGCCTTCAACGTGGGGTAATTCCATACCAGGGAGGTAAACGCCAGCAGAACTCATATAGACAAAATGTTGAACTTTGCCGTTGAAAATTTCCGCCAGAGGTTGAGTATCGCTTAATTCGCGCCCGTTGTTATCAAAAATTGCCTCAAAATGTTCGGAAGATAACTTTTCTTGCAATTCAACAGCAGAAGTGCGATCGCCAGTAATTGTTTTTACGCCCAGAACAGGTGCGGGATGATTACCACGATTGAACAGTACCACTTCATGTCCTTGAGCGACTAACAACTTAGTCAGGTACACGCCGATAAACCGCGTCCCGCCCATAATTAAAATTCGCATATCTCGATGCCCTATACTGACTGCAAGATCGAGGGTAGCAGTTTGTGCGATCGCTTCTACAGACCGTTTAATCAAACTATGTCCGAAAAATTATACTTTTAAGATTAAAACAAAACTCTTCAACTTTTAACCTTTGCCACAATGAAATATGCCCTGATCCATGAATGGTTAACACCGAAAGCTACAGGCGGTTCCGAACTTGTCGTTCGAGAGATACTTAATTGCCTGGAAGCAGATTTGTATGCCTTAATTGATTTTGAATCGACTAATCCCCAAAGTTATTTATATGGGCGAGAGATCGGCAAGACATTTCTCCAGCACTTACCTAGAAGTCAAAACGGCGTACAAAAATACCTGCCATTATTACCAATAGCCATCGAGCAATTAGACTTACGCGCTTACGATATCATTCTTTCTTCATCCCATACAGTCGCCAAAGGAGTGCTAACCAGCCCTGCTCAGATGCACGTTTGTTATTGCTATACGCCCATGCGTTTTGCTTGGGATTTAACGTTTGATTACTTGCACAGCAACCGGATGGGGCGGGGTTTGCCAGGAATATTAACTAGGTATTTACTGCACCGACTGCGCCAGTGGGATATTTTAACAGCTAACAGAGTTGACTACTTCATCGCCACCTCCCAAACTACAGCGCGGCGGATTTGGCGCTGTTACCGTCGCCCTGCAACGGTAATTTACCCGCCTGTGAATATTGACAGGTTTCCGTTGCAAAGTGCTAAACAAGACTTTTACGTTACTGTTTCCCGCTTAGTCAGTTACAAGCAAGTAGCTTTAATCGTGCAAGCTTTCAACCAACTTAAGCGCCCGTTAGTTGTAATTGGTGGCGGACCAGAGCTTAGTAAGATCCAGAAACTAGCACAGCCAAACGTCCAGATTCTAGGAGCGCAACCGGATGCAGTGGTAGAAAAATATATGTCTGAAGCCAAAGCCTTTGTGTACGCTGCTTACGAAGATTTTGGCATTGCAGTTGTAGAGGCTCAAGCTTGCGGTACGCCAGTAATTGCTTATGGGGCTGGGGGCGCGTTGGAAACGGTGCGAGATATACGCCAGCATCCATCGGGAACTGGGTTATTTTTTCCCGCGCAGACTGTAGAAGCTTTAGTAGCAGCAGTAGAGACATTTGAAGAACTCGCTAAAAATTTTCATCCTGAGTTAATTCGCGATCGCGCAAGCCAATTTGCTCCTACAATCTTTCAAAAGCGTTATTTAGATTTTGTGGAAAATTCATGGCAGCAATTTAAGAAACAGTGACCAGTGACCAGTGACCAGTGACCAGTTAAGTTTTGGTTGTTTTAATGGAGGTTATAAAATTAAGCCTTAATTGGGATTTTTACAGAATTAAATTACTAATTTTTGGTAGAAGTCGCGTATGATCCCTGTTAAAGTTGCTCGATTATAAGCTCCAAAGGCTTTAAAATCGGGACTATGTGTGGTGTGGATTGTGTTAAGGAGTATGATGACTGCCCATTCACTCCTCTTTGGCAAGCGATTGCGGGCTTTTGTGAAGCGTGGTCAAGTTTCAGTGCGACACGATGACAAGTGGAACGAGCGGACGAATCAATTAGTCCGAGTAGCTCCGCGCGTGGCGAGTGCTGCTGAACCACCTTTGACTTCAAGGCGACGTAGTTCGAGAAGTCTTAGCCTGTATCCTTTGGACAAAGAGTTAACTAAGCGAATATTCGACATTGTTTTTTCTTTGCTAGTGCTAATTTTGTTTTCTCCAGTGTATTTGTTGCTAATTTTGGCGATCGCTTTAAGTTCCTCTGGTCCAATTTTTTACAGCCAAACGCGAGTTGGCAAAGATCGCCGACTGTTTAGTTGTATTAAATTTCGGACGATGGTTAACAATGCTGACGAAATGTTGCTGGAATTGATGGAAACATCGCCGCTATTGCGTCAAGAGTTTGAAGATAATTTCAAGCTCAAGCAAGATCCGCGAATCACTAAAATTGGCAGATTTCTCCGCTTGACTAGCTTAGATGAGTTTCCCCAATTTTGGAATGTTTTGAAAGGAGATATGAGTGTTGTCGGTCCGCGACCTTTAGTAGTCGAAGAACTGCCGAAATACGGCTGTTCGATTGACAAAGTTTTGACGATCAAGCCAGGAATTACCGGATTGTGGCAAGTGTCTGGGCGCAATGATATTCCCTATCATCGCCGCGTCCAAATAGACGTTTACTATGCCAACTTTCACAATTTTTGGTTGGACTTATGGATAATTGTCAAAACAGTAGGTGTGGTGTTTGTACCGAAAAATAATGGTGCTTATTAATGTAAGCATACTTAGTAGATTCGGCTAGGACAATACACGGCAAATAAACTAGATGCAGCCTGGCTTGACTGGGAGTTTTGGGCTGGGCGATCGCCTTAGGTTCACAGCTACTACACACAAGTTAAGTCATGTAATATTATATACATAGTTTGACAAGCTCAATATATGCAGGGAAAAAGCAATTACAGCTAAGAAAACTTGCTTATAAAAATTCATAAATTTATAAATTCGCAGTAGTAGTAAATAAATATTGATTGGAAACTTAGCGTTCATCTGCTAAGTTGAATCAGGAATAAATCGTCAATAACCATAGAAGGATACACAGAATGGAGCAACAGAAGCGGGCGTTAATTACAGGAATTACAGGACAAGATGGCTCGTATTTAAGCGAATTATTATTAGAGAAGGGTTATGAAGTTCACGGGATAATTCGCCGCACTTCAACCTTTAATACAGATCGCATCGATCATATGTACGAAGACCCTCACAAACAGGGAGTACGTTTATTTTTACACTATGGCGACTTAACCGACGGCACAACCTTAAGAAGAATTTTAGAAGAAGTAAAGCCAACAGAAATATATAACTTAGGAGCGCAATCGCACGTTCGGGTCAGTTTTGACTCGCCAGAATACACTGTAGATGCTGTAGGGATGGGGACGCTGCGTTTATTAGAAGCAATTAGAGACTACCAACATCGTACTGGCATAGAAGTCAGATTCTATCAAGCAGGCTCTTCAGAGATGTATGGTTTAGTTCAAGAAGTACCGCAGAAAGAAACGACCCCGTTTTACCCGCGCAGTCCTTACGCCTGTGCCAAAGTGTACGCTCACTGGCAGACAATTAACTATCGGGAATCTTATAACTTATTTGCTTGTAACGGCATATTATTCAACCACGAATCGCCGAGGCGAGGCGAGACATTTGTCACGCGCAAAATTACTAGAGCGATCGCCCGCATAGTAGCAGGTCAGCAGAAAAAACTCTACATGGGCAACCTCGATGCGAAAAGAGATTGGGGTTATGCCAAAGACTACGTAAAAGCTATGTGGCTAATGCTACAGCAAGATAAGCCAGACGACTATGTAATTGCTACAGGCGAAACTCACTCAGTACAGGAGTTCCTAAATTTAGCTTTTGGCTACGTCAATTTAGACTGGCAAAAATACGTCGAGTTTGACGAGCGCTACCTCAGACCTGCAGAAGTAGAATTATTAATTGGCGATCCGAGTAAAGCACGCCAAAAACTAGGTTGGGAACCGACAGTTACCTTCCAGCAATTAGTCGCGTTGATGGTAGAAGCTGACCTCAAAGCATTAGGTCATGGATCAACTGATGGCAATGGCAGTCAGTTAGCTGGAGATTTAGCCACAATTCGCCAACAAATCGGTAATCAATTTTAATTAACTTTATTAGCCCTAATCGTGAAATTACCTTTTGCGATTAGGTAATTATTAGGTGCAAGCATCTACTCCTAATGCCCAGCAATCTATTATCAAAACTATAAAATCATGACCTTAGATTTACAAACCAAACGAATTCTGGTCACAGGTGGAGCAGGATTTTTAGGTCGCCAAGTAATTGCCCAGTTAGTTCAAGCTGGCGCAGATAATAACAAAATTACAGTAACGCGATCGCAAACTGACGACCTGCGCGTTTTAGCTACTTGCCAGCGCGTTGCCGAACACCAAGATATTATTATTCACCTCGCTGCTCATGTAGGCGGTATTGGTTTAAACCAAGTCAAGCCAGGAGAATTATTTTACGACAACCTGATGATGGGCGTGCAGCTAATTCACAGCGCCTATCAAGCTGGGGTAGAAAAATTTGTTTGTGTAGGGACAATTTGCGCTTATCCTAAATTTACCCCCGTACCTTTTAAAGAGAACGATCTGTGGAACGGCTACCCCGAAGAAACTAACGCCCCCTACGGCATTGCCAAAAAAGCTCTCTTAGTCCAACTGCAAGCTTATCGGCAGCAATACAATTTCAATGGCATTTACTTATTACCAGTAAATTTGTACGGTCCTGAAGATAATTTCAAGCCCGATAGTTCTCATGTCATTCCTGCTTTAATTCGCAAAGTTCACGAAGCGCAGCAACGGGGAGATAAACAGCTACCTGTCTGGGGTGATGGTTCGCCGACGCGGGAGTTTCTCTACTCTGAAGATGCGGCACGGGGTATTGTGATGGGTACGGTAGGCTATAACGACGCGGAACCTGTGAATCTGGGAACGGGCTATGAAATTTCGATTCGCGACTTGATTAGTTTAATTTGCGAATTAATGGATTTTGATGGCGAAATTGTCTACCAAACAGATAAGCCCAACGGTCAACCGCGCCGTTGCTTGGATACCGAACGAGCAAAAAAAGCTTTTGGTTTTACCGCGCAAGTAGATTTTACCCAAGGGCTAAAAAATACGATCGCCTGGTATCGCCAAAACGCTAGTTAGGCAAACGAGCGACTTTATGGAGGTGAGATTTGTCTTGCGTCCTGCTAAATAATTAAATGTCTCCTTACAAAGCACAGTTACGCCGACGGCTGTTACAACAGCGTCAAGCAATGTCAAAAGAAGACTGGCGGCAAAAAAGCGATCGCCTTTGCCAGCATTTAGAGCGATCGCCTTTTTTTACGGCTGCCAAAACTGTCTTAGCTTATTTTAGTTTTCGCCAAGAACCTGACCTAAGTCCTTTATTTACAACCGCACGTCAGTGGGGATTTTCTCGCTGCGTTGGCGATGTTTTGGTTTGGCATAGCTGGGAATTTAACCAACCTCTGCACAAAAATGCTTATGGTATTTTTGAACCCTTGCCATCGGCTCCTATTTTGCTGCCAGAAATGGTAGATTTAATTCTCATTCCGGCTGTTGCCTGCGACGAGCGCGGCTATCGTTTGGGTTATGGCGGGGGTTATTACGATCGCTTGCTTGCTTCGCCGCAATGGGCAACCAAGCCAACTATAGGAATTGTCTTTAATGAGGCTTTTTTACCTTGTTTGCCTGTCGAGTTATGGGATAAACAGTTATTAGGAGTTTGTACGGAATTTGGTTTTAAAACTTTGCAAAAAAAGCTTTGATTTTTATCGATTGCCGCGCAACGGACGATTGTCCGCTGCGCTCCAACCACATACTTTTAACAAGCATTTGGTTAGACCAATACAATTACTATAGTATGACATTGTTATTACATAAGTCAAGCATATTTACATTAGTAAATAATTGATTTTCAGATAAGAACAAAAGCATTTTGAGATGAGTTTGCGTGTAAGTTAAACGAAGTATAGTTGAGGTCAAAATGGCAGTAGAAAGTAAAAAACTTGAGTTAATAAGCCACAAACAAAAAATTAATAGATGGGGAAACTTGTGGATGTATGGATTATTATTAGCGATCGCGCTGATAATGTTATTTCCGCTGCTATGGCTAATAAGTACATCGTTAAAATCGCCAGCAGAAAATATATTTCAATTTCCGCCGCAGTTGTTGCCAAGTCAGCCTACATTGGCTAATTACGTGCGCGTGTGGCAAACTAATCCATTTGGGAGGTACTTATTTAACTCAACAGCGATCGCCCTATTAACAGTAGGATTAAACTTGCTATTTTGTGCCTTAGCAGCATACCCATTAGCGCGGTTAAACTTTCGAGGTAGGGAAGTAATTTTCAGCCTAATTGTGGCGACAATTATGATCCCCTTTCAAATCGTCATGATTCCCTTATATATCCTCACAGTAAAGCTCAACATTACAAACACTTACATCGGCATTATTTTTCCGGCAATTGCATCGGCATTCGGCATATTTTTACTACGTCAAGCATTTGCATCTGTACCCAAAGAAATGGAAGAAGCAGCGCGTATGGATGGGTGTTCTGAATTAGGTTTGTGGTGGTTTATTATGCTGCCAGCTATTCAACCTGCTTTAATGACACTAGCAATATTTGTATTTATTGGTTCTTGGAGCGATTTTTTGTGGCCCTTAATAGTATTAAATCGCCCAGATTTATACACCTTACCCTTGGGAGTTGCTAACTTAGCGGGGACTTTTTCTCTAGATTGGCGGTTGATTGCCGCAGGATCGGTAATTTCCATAGCCCCAGTATTAATAATGTTCCTATTTTTACAGCGATACATAGTACCTACAGATGCAGGTAGCGGCGTAAAAGGATAAACGAAGATATTTATCGATAAAATAACGAACTGTAACAGAATGCAAAGTATAATGAGACCGAGAAACACTTATAAAATCTAAAAACAAACTTATAGATGCGAGTAGCGATCGCTGGGGCAGGTTTAGCCGGACTGTCCTGCGCCAAATATCTCACTGATGCAGGTCACACGCCGATAGTCTTGGAACGCCGAGACGTATTAGGCGGCAAAGTGGCAGCATGGAAAGACGCAGATGGCGACTGGTACGAAACTGGCTTGCACATTTTTTTTGGGGCTTACCCCAATATGTTGCAGCTATTTAAAGAATTAGACATAGAAGATCGATTGCAGTGGAAAGAACACTCAATGATTTTCAACCAGCCCAACGTACCAGGAACTTACAGTCGCTTTGACTTCCCAGACTTGCCAGCACCAGTAAATGGCGTAGCAGCAATTTTGGGTAACAACGATATGCTCACTTGGGCAGAAAAGATTCGCTTCGGGATTGGGTTAATTCCGGCGATGGTTCAAGGGCAAAAGTACGTAGAAGCGATGGACAAATACTCGTGGTCGGAGTGGATGAAAAAACAAAATATCCCGCCCAGAGTAGAAAAAGAAGTCTTCATCGCCATGTCCAAAGCGCTGAACTTTATCGACCCGCAGGAAATTTCCGCAACTATTTTGCTGACAGCCCTAAATCGTTTTTTGCAAGAAAAGAACGGTTCTAAGATGGCGTTTTTGGATGGTGCGCCCACAGAAAGATTGTGTCAGCCGATGGTAGATTATATTACCGAGCGGGGCGGAGAAGTTAGACTAAACGCACCCCTAAAGGAATTTTTACTTAACGCTGATGGCTCGGTAAAAGGCTTTTTGCAGCGGGGTTTAGATGGATTAGAAGATGAAATAATCGCAGCGGATATGTACGTCTCAGCAATGCCTGTAGACCCCTTAAAAGTCATGTTACCTGGCGAGTGGAAAAAATTAGAATTTTTCCAGCAATTAGATGGCTTAGAAGGAGTACCAGTCATCAACGTACATATGTGGTTTGACCGCAAGCTGACGGATATCGACCACTTATTATTTTCTAGGTCGCCCTTACTGAGCGTGTACGCGGATATGAGCAATACTTGCCGCGAGTATGCAAATAGCGATCGCTCGATGCTGGAATTAGTATTAGCACCAGCTAAAGATTGGATTAATAAATCCGATGAAGAAATTATTGCCGCGACGATGGGCGAATTAGAAAAATTATTCCCCGACCATTTTGGCGGTAGCGAAACAGCGTCATTGCTGAAATACCACGTCGTCAAAACGCCGCGCTCCGTGTACAAAGCAACTCCAGGTCGCCAGCAGTACCGCCCCAGCCAAACAACTCCGATTAAAAATTTCTTTTTAACTGGAGATTACACCATGCAACGTTACTTAGCGAGTATGGAAGGAGCCGTACTTTCTGGTAAGCTGACAGCGCAGGCGATCGCATCGTCTGCCGAAAAAGCTAATTTAACTGACCGCATACAAACGCCCATCCAGACTGCAACGAATGCTGCAACTGCCTGAATCTCCCTGCATGAGAAAGTTGGTTTCTGTAGAGGATGCCTACGAAATTTGCCGCCAAATTACGGCAAAGTATTCCAAAACTTTTTACCTCGGTACGCTGCTGATGAGCCAGCAAAAGCGCCGAGCAATTTGGGCAATATATGTATGGTGTCGCCGCACCGATGAATTAGTCGACGGTCCGGCGGCAGCACTTACTACCCCAGAAACTTTAGCAATATGGGAAAAACAGTTAGAATCGCTATTTGCAGGTCAACCGCTAGAAGACCCAGATGTAGCATTAGTTGATACGATTCAACGTTTTAGGCTGGATATTCAACCGTTTCGAGACATGATTGCCGGACAGTTAATGGATCTGTACCGCAGTCGTTACCAGACCTTTGAAGAACTAAATTTGTACTGCTATCGCGTTGCTGGCACTGTAGGCTTAATGTCAACGGCAGTAATGGGTGTAAATGGCGGGTACAACACAGCTGCATGGAATCAAGGGCAAAAACCACCAGACCCAACTCCAGAAGCAGTTACGCTTGGCATTGCCAATCAACTAACAAATATTCTCCGCGACGTGGGTGAAGACGCACGTAGAGGCAGAATTTATTTACCTCTAGAAGACTTAGCAAAGTTTAACTATACAGAGCAAGACTTATTTAAGGGCGTAATTGACGATCGCTGGCGGGAACTGATACGCTTTCAAATTCGCCGCACGCAAGAATTTTACCACCAAGCAGAAAAAGGGATTAGTCATCTAGCGCCCGATGCCAGATGGCCCGTATGGGCATCTTTAATGCTATATAGTCAAATTTTGCAAGAAATTGAGCGCAACGACTACGACGTATTCCAAAAGCGGGCATACGTACCAAGTTTAAAGAAAATGCGCTACTTACCTGTAGCTTGGCTAAGATCCCAAGCGCTGTAATTCAGTGACCAGTGACCAGTAACCAGTAACCAGGTAGAAGAGGAAGCGGAAAATACTCTAGTCTAAGTAGCTGATAATTAATGACTGTTGCTGATGAAACAGTTAATCTCTCAGACAATTAACAGTAACTAGGTGCTGTTTCTTAACTGGTCACTGGTCACTGGTCACTGTTAAACTGCCCCTTGCATCTTCCTCAAAAACCTGTTAGAGTGATTATTGCCTTAGACTGGAGAGGTGGCTGAGTGGTCGAAAGCGACAGATTGCTAATCTGTTGTACGGCAGGTAACTCCGTACCGAGGGTTCGAATCCCTCCTTCTCCGTTTTATTAACATTTTTGGCGGCTCTAGTTGAGAATCCCGTTCGTTGACACAAGTGTGCAAATGAATTTAGGGATAAATCAGCCAAGAGTCGGAGATATGTATGTCTAAACGTAATGTAGCGATCGCTTTTAGCTGCGGGTTGCCAAGCGAAAACGAATATTGGTAGCAAAGAAGCTAACATTAGTCCAGCCACTATGGTTTAAAATCTAGGTCATTTACAAAATCTTGTAAATGAAGATGATAAATCAGCGAGGAGTTCGAGATATATATGTCTAAACTTAATGTAGCGATCGCTATAGCAGTAGCGACATTTTTGGCTGCGGGTTGCCAAGCCAATACTCAAACTGGAGAAACTAGCAATAGTCCTGGAACTTCTGCCACGCCAGCAGGCAATACTAATAGTAGCGGACTCAAAATTGGTTCCTTATTGCCGCTAACTGGTGACTTGTCTACTATTGGGCAACAAATGGCAAGTGCGGTTCCTTTATTAGTAGAAAAAGTTAATGCGTGCGGTGGGGTTAATGGCGAGAATATAAGCTATATCTCTCAAGACGATCAAACCGACCCAGTAGCAGGCACTAGCGCGATGACGAAGCTATCTGAAGTTGATAATGTTGCTGGGGTAGTTGGTTCCTATGCAAGTAGCGTTTCTAGCGCTGCTGTCGGCATAGCTGCTCGCAACAAAGTTATGCTAGTTTCTCCTGGTAGCACTAGCCCAGTATTTACCGAACGAGCTAAAAAAGGTGAATTTAATGGTTATTGGGCGCGGACTGCTCCTCCAGATACTTATCAAGCACTTGCCTTAGCTCAACTCGCTAATGAAAAAGGTTTTAAACGAGTTTCGACTGTAGTCATCAACAATGATTACGGAGTTGGGTTTGAAAGAGCATTTGTCAGTGCTTTCAAAAAATTGGGAGGAACAGTAGTTAACGAAGCCAACCCTACTCGTTACGACCCTAAAGCAACTACATTTGACACTGAAGCTGCTGCTGCTTTTGCCAATAAACCAGATGCAGTAGTGGCAGTGCTATATGAAGAAACAGGCAGTTTGCTCCTCAAATCTGCTTACCAACAAGGCGTAAGCCAAGGCGTGCAAGTGATGCTCACCGATGGCGTGAAGTCTGTGAACTTTCCGCCCAAGGTAGGTAAAGCTAATGATGGTAAGTTTATCGTCTCTGGGGCGATCGGTACAGTACCAGGCGCAGACGGTAAAGCTCTAAAAACACTAACTACGCTATGGCAGGATACAAAAAAGCAGCCCCCAGGAGAATATGTACCGCAAACTTGGGATGCAGCGGCACTTTTGACCTTAGCAGCCCAATCTGCTAAAGCAAATACAGGCGAAGGTGTCCAAAGCAAAATTCGTGAAGTTGCCAATGCTCCAGGCACAGAAGTCAGCGATGTTTGTCAAGGTCTGAAACTGCTACGCGAGGGTCAAGATATCAACTACCAGGGAGCTAGTGGCAACGTAGATATCGATGCCAACGGAGATGTCGTAGGAGTTTACGATGTCTGGACGGTAACAAACGACGGCAAATTGGATGTTACAGGTCAAGTCAGTCCCAAGTAGAGACGTAGCAGTGCTACGTCTAAAAATAGCCGGATAGCAGGAAAAACTTTCGTAAGTAGGGGGAGGCAGGGAAAGATCCCCCTGCCCCCTTGTCCCCCTATCCCTTCCTACAGCCCTAGTCCGCTAAAGTTATAGCCGACTCCAATAGCTAAACCGACATCAGTCTCATCGGCAATACCTACGTTGACAGCCGCATTAGCTGTAAATTGGCTATTTAAAGGTACATCTATACCACCAGTTAATAGCAAGCCAATATTATCGTTATCACCTGTAGCGATAGAGACACCCGCGCCGACGTAAGGCGCTAGCGGTAAGACTTCTTCTAGAGCTTCTGCTTGACGAATAGAAAAGTCGTAAGTCAAAGGAATCAAAAATGTAGCATCATTGCCTAAAACAACAGAAGGACGTACTGCGATATTGCGAGTAAGTCCAATTTTACTAATAATTGTAAAATTGCCATCGCCTAATGCTGTATCGCCGCTCAAACCAATATTACCGCCGATACCGATATAGCTAGAGCCGCCACGAGTCGCTCTACCAGGATCTACAGGAAGTTGAGCTACTTCTGAATCGTTATTTTGGGCAACAGTGCGATCGCTTGGAGGAACTGTAGGCGCGATCGCACTGAGACTACGAGCAGAGGTTTCTGTAGTACCAGGATGAGGCGCTACATTTGCTGCTGAATTATTTACATCAGTTGGTACAGAAGCAACGAGGGTAGAAGGCAATCGCTTCTCTGCTGTAACTTGAGTATCAGGCGCAGGGGCGATCGCTATTTGCTGGGGAGCATTCAAAAAAGCATCTGCAGATGTTGGCGTACTAGAGCGCGAATACTCAGCAATCTCATCAGCTAACTGAGACGATGCTTCTACATTGCTGCTATTGTCTGGCATTTCAGCTTGAGCAGACAATTGCGCGTTCATAATAACAATGCTAGTTAAAGCCGTTACACTCAATCCCAATCCCATCCATCGCCAGAAGACGTTTTTCATATCCACTCCTCATGCACTTATAGCTAAAAAACGCAAGCTGTGTTTTATAGTGACTTTCGTCAGTATTTAACGAATAACACAGCTAATCGCTCCTTACATCGCTATTTCGGCAGATTCGATCCCCCTGTAGTCCCCCTTGTCTCCTTGTCTCCTTGTCTCCTTGTCCCCTTATCTCTTCTTAATCAACTCAAGCCAGCCGACTGTAGTGCCATTTCCATAAAAATTGTTTGCGAATTAGTTTGAGGGCAAGCAACTATAGCATCTTCTCGCTCTGATATATCCGATCGCTTTTGATAACTACCATCTGAGCGCAATTCCCACGCCTGACATTTATCTGCCAACGCAATACCCAAAATTTCTTCTAGATCGCAAGCTAAATCTGGATCTCGAACAGGAGTAATCGCTTCAACTCGGCGATCTAGATTGCGCGGCATCCAGTCAGCACTACCAATAAAAATTTCTTTTTGCCCTTGATTGTGGAAGTAGTAAATGCGGGAGTGTTCCAAAAAGCGCCCGATAATACTGATAACGCGGATATTTTCGCTGATATCTTTAATTCCCGGACGCAAACAGCACATACCGCGTACGATTAGGTCTATTTGTACCCCAGCACGAGAAGCTTCATACAAGGCAGCAATAATTTGCGGATCGACCAAAGAATTCATTTTGGCAACAATTCGACCTGGAAGATTATTTTGGCAATGCTCGATCTCGCGGTGGATCAAAGCCAAAGTGCGATCGCGCATATTTACAGGCGCAACCAATAATTGCCGATAAGAGCGCTGCCTGGAATAACCAGTCAGGTAATTAAACAAATCCGTCAAATCTGCTGCCAAATCCTCCCGACAGCTAAATAAGCCCAAATCCGTGTAAATCCGCGCAGTTTTGGGGTTGTAGTTACCCGTACCAATATGCACGTAGCGATTAATGCGATCGCCTTCTTGACGTACTACCATGACAATTTTGGAGTGAGTTTTTAGCCCTGTTAGCCCGTAGACTACATGAACTCCCACCCTTTCCAAACGCCGCGCCCAGTAAATATTATTTTCCTCATCAAACCGAGCTTTTAACTCTACCAATACAGCTACTTGCTTGCCATTTTCCGCCGCTGCAATCAAAGCATTAACAATCGGTGAATCTCCAGAAGTGCGATACAGCGTCATTTTAATTGCTAGGACATCAGGATCGTGCGCCGCCGTATTAATAAAGCGCAGCACTGTTGAGGAAAAAGAGTGATAGGGATGATGCACCAACAAATCTTGTTCGCGAATTACAGCAAAAAAATCTTTGCTACCTTCTGGTTCCGCCACACTAGATGCAGCGAGCTTTTGCAGGCGAGTTGGCACAACTGATTTCCAAGGTTTGTCTTTCAATTCTGGCATTGGTAGACTCATAAAAGACATTAAGCTACCTAAACCAAGCAACCCGTCTACCTGATAAACTTCGCGATCGCTTAAATCCAATTCTCGCATTAACCGTAGGCGCAATGGTTCGGGAATGTGCGACTGAATTTCTAATCTCACTGTAGAACCACCTACGCGCCGCTTGCGAAGTTCTTGTTCGATTGCTTCTAATAAATCATCAGCTTCATCCTCTTCTAGTTCCAAAGCACTATCGCGGGTGATGCGAAAAGGATAATACTCTTGAATATTCATGCCAGGAAATAGCGATTCGAGATTATGAGCGATCGTTTGTTCTAATGGTACGCCCGTCCACTTAGCCGCTTCTCCTTTGGGGGTATAACACAACTCTTCTGGCAATGGTAAAAATCGCGGCAATACATTCGGAACTTTGACTCTAGCAAATAGTTCTTCTTCTGTTTCTGGGTTTTTGACGACTACAGCAAGATTTAAGCTGAGGTTAGAAATATGCGGAAACGGATGCCCAGGATCGACTGCTAAAGGAGTTAAAACTGGAAAAATTTGTTCTTCAAAATAAGTTTGTAAATAAGTTCGTTGCTCTTGAGTTAAATCGATATAGTCAAGAATATGAATACCTTCTTGAGCAAGCAATGGTCTAATTATCTTTTCAAAATGATCGTGTTGCTTGGCAACTAAAGGGCGCAAGCGTTGGCTAATTTCATCTAACTGTTGTTCTGCTGTTAAACCATCAGGACTAAGTTTGCTTACATTTGCTTCTACTTGTTCGTACAAAGCAGCTGCGCGCACCATGAAAAATTCATCTAAATTTGAGCTAAAAATTGCCAAAAATTTTAGTCTTTCTAACAGTGGCGAGTTTTCATTGCAAGCTTCATGTAATACTCTATTATTAAATTCTAACCAGCTTAACTCGCGGTTGAAATAATATTGAGGATCGCTAAGGTTAATTTCTGTATTTGCTTTTTTCGCTCTAGGCATAAGTTTATTTGCTTGTAATTGGCAAAAATATGTTGCTCAAGTAAAAAATTGAAACTAGATAGATATTATAAATTTGGAGTGCCAAATACTTCTTCTTCCTGACCTACCCACCATTCGCCTAAATTCATTAAATCTTGGTGAATTTCTGCTAATTCTCTAGAATACTCATCAGCAGAAATATTGGCTTGACGTTCTTGCAGTTTTTTTAACCTTAATTGTACTAATAGCCAAGGTTTAGAAATGCTATCAGTTGCTTCAATGTACTGCGCTAATTCTTTACTGTTCATTAATTTGTATAGTAATGGTTGTGAAGCGATCGCTCTAATTTTCCAAGAATATTAGCAACAATTGATTCTGCCTCAAGAGTTAATTTGCTGCAAATGGCAATAAATAGCGATCGCATCCTACCTCATGCTAGCTATTCTTGAGTACGCGCCACACTATTTGAGGCGAAAAAAGTGCTAAGGGCGATTTGAGTTGCTGCGTTACTTCCAAAAGTGCAGTTGCAACAGTAGAGTCTGCAGTTGTTAATTCCAGCATTCGTTCTGCATAAGCTGCAAACAATCCACCCGATTGAGTGGGTTTGCTATCACCTTTAGTTGTAGGAAAACGAGAGTCTTGCGACGTTGCTACATTCCAGGAAAGAGAATTACTTTGCGCTAACTTTTTTTGAAAGCGTGACGATATAAAACTTTGATTGCGCTGCCTAGCTAGCCAATCACTCAGTACCATAGCAGCTTTGGCGCTAACCGTCATTCCTTGTCCGTACACAGGACACAAGGCGCAAACTGCATCGCCTAAAGTAACAAAACCTTGAGGTAGTACGATTTGTTCGTAATGACGCAGCCTGTTAGCAGTAGTGCGATGAGCATATATAGGCGATATTGGTTCGGCTTCTTTGATTGCTTGATAGAATTCCATACTAGGCAAAGTACGAGCAAAGTCTAAAAAGCCATCATTATCTAATGGGGGAAAATTACCTCCATAACCGCCAAGGGTAGCTATCCACTCTCCACCCTCAATTTTGGCTAAATATCCCAACCTCGTACCATCAGGAGGCGATTGAGAAATTAGCATTACTTTCCAATCTGTTCGATCGCTAGCAGGTACGCGATAGCGGCGAGTTGCATATCCTAATAAGGGATTGACAACGGTTTCTGGTGGCGGCGTAAACCCTAAATTTTGTAACCAATTTGGGGCTTGAGAGCGACGACCGCTAGCATCTACTACTAGAGAGGCTGCAAGTTCGCTGTAACTTGAATCGACAAGCGATCGCGATCGCACTCCAGTAATATATTTACCGCTATGATGCAATACAAGTCCCGTGACGCGCTGCTGCTGGTGAAACTGCACGTTAGCAATCTTAGCTAGTTCTTGCCTAATTCCCCACTCTAATAGCGGACGAGAACAAGTCAAAGAAACAATATGAGATGGAGATGGAGCGATCGCATTCCAGCTATGACGATTGAAAAGATAAAATTCTCGCGCCCAATCTATCGGTAAAGCACCAGCAGCTTTTAACCTGTCTCCAATTCCTGGAAACAGTTCGGCGATGATTCTATAACCTTTTGTTAGTAAGATATGCGGTTGAACAGATTGCGGTACGCCTCTACGCGCATCAGGTAGTTCAGGTAATGTATCTGTCTCAACGATTGTGACTGACTCGAAGTAATCCGCAAGTACGCGGGCGCTCAAAAGTCCAGCAATGCTACCACCGACAACAATGGCATGGTCATTAAGATATAAAGTCAAATTTTGCTACCTAATATGCCCTCTTCGTATAGATAGCATACAAAAAACAGCCACAAGCGATCGCTCGTGACTGTTGATTGCTAATAATAACAGCTATCTAACGGGTAGACATCGACAGCCTGTTGTTAATCTCATCCCAGTTAACAACATTCCACCACTGCTTGAGGTATTCAGCGCGGCGGTTTTGGTACTTGAGATAATAAGCGTGTTCCCACACATCATTGCCCATAATCGGGAAATGTCCGCCTGTAATGGGACTATCTTGATTTGGCGTACCAACAACCTCAAGTTTGCCGTCGCTAGTGCGGACTAGCCACACCCAACCACTACCAAATTGCTTGGTTCCAGTATCGTTAAACCGCGTCTTGAAGCTTTCAAAGTCGCCAAAGTTATCTTTAATCGCGTCAGCAATTGCTCCAGTGGGTTCGCCGCCAGCATTGGGAGCCATAATTTGCCAGAACATGGTGTGGTTGACATGACCGCCACCATTATTTCGCACTGCCGAGACAATATCTTGAGGCAAACTATTGAGTTCGCGGACTAAATCTTCAGGGCTTTTGGATTGTAGTTCGGGATGCTTGTCTACGGCTGCATTCAAGTTATTGACATAAGCCTGGTGGTGCATATCGTGATGCAGTTGCATCGTCTGCGAGTCGATATAAGGATCTAGAGCGTCGTAATTGTAAGGTAAAGGCGAAAGTTCAAATGCCATGTTGAGAAATCCTAATAGGTAAGAGCTTTAGCACCTATAGGCTTAAGTATTATCTAGTTTGCTAGGAAAAATCTTGGCGAAATAAAATTTAATGCTCTATTTCGCCGCTTAAAAATGCCAGTTTCTAGCTTGTTCAAAGCTTCTTAGCCGATCTGCTCGCTGCATTCAAATCTAATGTCGCATGAAAGTAAGCGATCGCCTAATGCTTAACTTAGATAACTTATCTTTGACTAATAGCCCAAATCGTGATATAGACTAATAATCTTAGCTGTAACTTCAGCAATACTCAAACCATCGGTACAAATTTCCATCGCATCAGCAGCTTTTTGCAAAGGAGCAAGTTCGCGGGTGCTATCGAGAAAATCGCGTTCGGCAATACTTTTTTCTAATTGCTCCAAAGTCAGAGTAACTTGCCCTTGATGCTCAAAATCTTGTTGACGACGACGCGCCCGTTCTCGAACAGACGCAGTTAAAAATATCTTTAGTTCCGCATTGGGAAAAACGTGAGTACCAATATCGCGCCCTTCAGCTACTAATCCGCCTTTTTGCCCCCAACGCTGTTGCTGGCGTAAAAGTTCTTGACGCACAGCACTTTGCGATGCAACTTTGCTCACATGGGCTGTAACTTCTAAACTGCGAATATGTTGAGTAACTTCGCGATCGTTAATCCAAACGCGCACCGGATTTTCTAAGTCGGTACTGCTAGCTAGTTGAATTTGACAACTACTAGCTAATTGGGCAATTGCTGGCAAATCGTTAATATCGATTCCAGAATCCAACACCAACCAAGTCAGCGCCCGATACATAGCACCCGTATCGAGATAAACCAAACCCAAAGCCGCCGCCACCTGACGTGCCACCGTAGATTTACCTGCACCAGCCGGACCATCAATCGCTACAATTGGCTGACGCGAGTTCAAAACTATATTATCAATTAACCGCGCCGCACCAATGCGAGATGCGATCGCCAGCATTCCCTTATCCTCAATTTTTTCCAACGGCATCAATGTATTCGGATCTACCAATTCCACATATTCAACAGCACTTATTATCGCTAATTCCTGTCTGACAATGGCAAGCAAATTTGCCGCTAAACGTTCTCCCGCTTTAAAAGCCTTTTCTGCTTGCTGCAAGCTCCGATACAAAACTGCTGCTTGCTCTTTCTGCTGGGGGGTTAAATACTGATTGCGCGAACTCATAGCTAGCCCTGATGGCTCCCTGAGCGTCGGACAACCAACAATCTGCACAGGAAAGTTCAAGTCTCGCACCAACCGCCGGATAATCGCTAATTGCTGCCCGTCTTTTTGCCCAAAATAAGCTTTATCCGGCTGTACTAAGTTAAATAACTTAGTCACAATCGTAGCTACGCCTTGAAAATGCCCCGGTCTACTTTTGCCGCATAATACCGCCGTCATGCTCTCTGGAGGCACAACTTGACAAGCCGAAAGCAAACCCTCTTGCGCTCCTAATTCCTTAGCTGTAGGGGCAAAAATTGCATCTACCCCAGCGAGCTTGCATAAAATGCGATCGCTCTCTATCGTGCGAGGATAACTTTGATAATCTTCTGTAGGTCCAAATTGCAGCGGATTGACAAAAATACTCACAATTACAGTGCTATTTTCTTGCCTAGCCCGCTCGATTAAGCTTAAATGCCCAACGTGCAAAGATCCCATTGTCGGCACTAAACCGATAGAAGGTAAGGCACTTAGTCCTACCGATTGCTCTTTGCGGCGTAGTTCTAAGTAGCAACGCAAAGCTGCAATTGTCGCAAACAGGCGCACCTAAATCTCCTAAAATTTTCTGGCTCCACCCGTTAGTTTATCTTTGTTTGCAGTAGCAAGTTAAAGGATAAAAAGCCGTGCGTAATATCTACCTCTTTTTATCCTTAACCTTTGTTTATCTACCCAAAACCTCAAGAGTTACAGGCGCTACTCCACTTTGCATCACGCCTACTATCCGCGCTGCTGCTGCAGATAGGTCAATAACTCGACCGCCAGTGAAAGGTCCTCTATCTGTAATTCTTACAACTACAGAACGACCAGTGCGTGCATTTGTTACTCTCACTTTTGTACCAAAAGGTAGGCTGCGATGGGCA
Organism: Aliterella atlantica CENA595; assembly: GCF_000952155.1. Classification (GTDB taxonomy): domain Bacteria; phylum Cyanobacteriota; class Cyanobacteriia; order Cyanobacteriales; family Chroococcidiopsidaceae; genus Aliterella; species Aliterella atlantica. The sequence continues at coordinate 101,012 of NZ_JYON01000017.1, forward strand.
GCAGTTAGCGCATTCTGATTGAATCTCTCACCGTTAGCAGTGCGCCGACCGTGAAAGCCAGGACCGTACCACGAAGCCATCCCCCGCGAACCAACCTTGACTGCTTGTGCAACTACTTGGGTTGCTTGCTTAATCACTTGCGGTTGGGGTTGTCCGCTAATTTCAGTTAAAGCTGGTGCATTACCTAACAGACGGCGCAGGCGATTGGTTACTTGCAGTGCATCTTTGGCTGCATCTTTGGTTGTATCTGCAAGCAAGGTGTCGTTGTTGATTTCAACTAATTCTTCACCGTCGACGTTGACAGAGTAGCGATCGCTAGCATTATTACCGCTTTTCCACCGCACTGCAATCTTATTTGCATCTAAGCCTTCTTGACTTAGCTGGTTGAGTTTCGCAGCTACTTGGGTTGCTCTTGCTACTGGTGCATTGTTTGCTGCCAAGTACGATGCTGCTTTTGTTGGTAGTTTGCCTACGCTAGCAACTTTTACTTGCTTTGTAGAGCTAGTTTTAGCTGTGCTTTCACCTACAAATGTCAAAACAGGAATATTGCGAATGTAGAGTGTTGCTGCTTGACGAGTAGAGTCTAGGTTGTAGGTTTGAATTTTTGTTAGCTGCTCTTGAGTTGGAGATTGGTACTGTCCCACCTTAACAGCATTCTTGACCGGATTCTTTTGTAAGTTCTTGGTTAACGTTGTTTGGCTGTTTTCCCCGACTTCATCAACTACTGGTGTCAATTGCGCGTAGCTCGATAATGGCAGTCCCAATGTTGCTGTAAGTAAGGTTGTAGCAGTCGTCCAGAAAATTTTGTTCTTCATGCGTCCCATGTAATTGACACTTCTAGTTTGCAGTTGAGCCGGAATGGGATGTGTTGCACGCTGGCAATTGATTATTTCCCAAACTCGTACTCGTTACGTGTTTGCTTTTTTAATTAACGACTGCAACAGACTAGCACGAAGTTTTTAGCTAGGGGATCAGTAATCCAACGCAATAGATAGAAATTTAATCATTCTTTTGACTGAGGGCGATCGGGCAAATGCAGACTAAATAAATATTTCAGGCTTTTCCGTATTACGGACATCCTTAACAAAAATTAATAAAACTTTACCAATTTGTTACATGAAAAGAAGACAGTAAAATACAACACTGGCGATCGCAATTAAGGTATTTCCCATCTCATGGATTATAGAGCAGCAGGGGTAGATGTAGAGGCTGGCAGAGCTTTTGTAGAGCGCATCCGCAACTTAGTACACAGCACTCACAGACCAGAAGTAATCGGCGGCTTGGGTGGCTTTAGCGGATGCTTTCAATTGCCATCCGGTTTTCAAGAACCAGTTTTAGTTTCTGGGACTGATGGCGTAGGCACAAAATTAAAGTTAGCCCAAACTATTGGCTGTCATCACACCGTAGGAATAGATTTAGTAGCAATGTGTGTCAATGACGTATTGACGACAGGCGCAGAACCATTATTTTTTCTCGACTACCTAGCAACGGGAAAGTTAAAACCAGAACAACTAACTAACGTAGTTTCTGGGATAACCGCAGGCTGCAAAATGGCTGGTTGTGCGTTATTAGGGGGAGAAACAGCCGAAATGCCTGGTTTTTATCAGCCAGGGGAGTATGACTTAGCAGGCTTTTGTGTCGGGATTGTCGAGAAAAGCCGGATGTTGAACACCTCTCAAGTAAAAATTGGCGATATAGCGATCGCCTTAGCTAGCGACGGCGTACACAGCAACGGTTTTAGTTTAGTTCGGAAAATAGTTGATGACAGTCAATACAATTGGAGCGATCGCTTAGAATTTAGCAGAGATAAAACCATAGGTGAATTTTTACTTACACCTACGCGAATATACGTAAAACCAATATTAGCAGCGTTAGCACAAGGGGTAGAAATTCACGGTATGGCGCACATTACAGGCGGCGGGTTGCCAGAAAATTTACCTCGCGCTCTAGGCGAAAATCAATCTATCCGCATCAATAATAGCTGGGAAATTCCCCCAATATTTAACTGGTTAGCCGAGGTTGGCGCTGTAGATAATACAGCGATGTTTAATACATTTAACATGGGTATTGGCTTCGTCGTGCTCATACCACCAGAGCAAGTAGAACAAGCGATCGCCCACTTTGAGTCTCAAGAAATTGCTGCCTATGCGATCGCAGAGGTAATAAATGGTACTGGCGAAATTGAGGGATTATTTAATTGACAGCCGTAGGGTGCGTTTTCAAAACGCACCCTACCAATCTAGACAAAATTCGCCATTGCTTGTATGTTGATGTAAAATAAATAACAATCTCAGAGTTTAACCTGGAAGCATCACCTTTATTCTTAAGCGCCTAAATACGGGAATTAACCCTATAGGCAAAGGCTCCTGTAAATGGAGCCTTTATTTTTCCAACTGCAGCGATCGCCACGACGAAAAGGTTTAGTATCAAAACATACTAAAATTTAAGTCAAACCGCCTCTGCACAATTGGTAATTTTGTCCGTAATTACGAATTACGAATTATTTAAGGCGATCGCCTAACCTGAATACCAATTACCGACGGACGAGGAGCGCCTAAAGCATTGCCTTGGATATTACTGGGCCAATTGCTACCGCGCGGCAAAGTTCGATTTTGGGTAAACAAAGTACCATCCAAATTCAACATCTCAATATCGCGGTTAAGCGTAGCTTGAGGATTAAACGGACAATCTTCGCCTGGGTGCTGGATAGAAATAATTAGCGTATCACCGACAAAAGTAGGTCCTGTCATCTCGCAGCGCGGCGGACCGTAAGCAAATGGTACTACTTCGCCCGCATCTGGTCCGCGAGTAGGAATATAAAACAGCCAGTTATTGCCAAATATACCAACTAAGTCAGAAGTAGCAGCATTTTTATCTGCATCAGTTTGACTGGTTGAAGTTGCACCTACTACCGAATGTTCAATCAACTTAGGTTCGGCAGTAGCACCAACATCAAAGCCATTGTGAGAACCTGTAGACATATCAGTTACGCCCCAAACATTGCCTTGTTTGTCAAAAACTAAGTTGTCTACATTGGCAAAACCCGAACCAATTTTTGTACCTGCTTCGCCACCTTTAGCAAATCGCTGCCAACGGAAAGATAGCCCAGTACCGTCAGCACTATCTTCAGTGATTTTAAATAGTTCTCCTGAAGGTTGAGCATCATTGACAGCGCTAGTGTACTTAGAAACTACAAAAATCCGCGAGTCGGGATAACCATCGCTACCAGGTGCGCCATCAGTATAGGCAATATATACTTCCTTAGTGCGGGGATGAACTTCTAAGTCTTCTGGGCGTGCGGTGGGCGATCCTCCGACTAAATTGGCTGCCAAGAAAGCATCACATAGCATAGCGCCTTGAGTTGGATAAAAATCTGCTAATCGCTTGTTGCGGTAAGCTGGCAGCACGTCAGCTTCAGCATAGGATGTAGTTGCACCTGTTATAGAGTTACTGGCAGTGTTGATAGTGACAGATAAAGCACCGCCATCAGTAGTTTGCCCTGCTACTCCATTGCGGCGAGGAAGGCGCACAAGTCCGTTATTAGTGGCTTTACCTAATTTGGCAACTTCTACTGCAGAAATTTCTGAGGGAGTATTGGGATTAGTTGGAGTATTTAGTTCTAGAGGAATCCATTTACCCGTACCATTAGCGTTGTAACGCGCTACATAAAGAGTGCCAGATTCAAATAAGTTACTGTTGTTTTTATCTTTAGGTTCAGTTATGTTACCCGCGCTGACAAATTTGTAAGTATGTCCGCCTCGGCGATCGTCACCCATATATGCCACTAATTTTTTGCCTCTTTCCACGCGCATCGTAATGTTTTCGTGGCGGAAGCGACCTAAAGCGGTATGCTTGCGGGGGCGATAGTTAGGATCGGCAGGATCGATCTCTACTATCCAGCCATATTTTTCGCCAACCATACCAAATTCAGCCCCACTAGAGCCAGTAATGTACTCTGTTTGAGTACCATTTGGTTTCACGGCTTCTTGCACGCCCACAAAGAGACTTTTACTACCTTGGAAGTTTTCTTCCGCACTCAAAATTCTGCCCCAAGGTGTCGTTCCACCAGAACAATTGTGTCCCGTACCAATAATTTTGTTACCCAAGCCATCGCTACTAATTGGGAAAACTTCTTTAGCCGCCGCCCCCGTACCGATTAAGTAATTACGATCGCCTTTTTGGTAGCTTTTTGTCCCCCAAGATGTCACGTGCTTATAGGCATCTGTGCGATCGCTATTAATCCCCAAACCAGAAAGCGTATGAAGGCGGCGATTATTGCGATCGCTTACCACGCTAAAGCGTCCGTTGCGATCGCGTCTAGCAATCCGCACTACCGATCCGCCCATATTATACAAAAATTCCCCTAACAGCGTTCGATCTACAGCAGTAGGCGCGTAACCAACAACAGCGGGGAATGATTCGGGGAAGCCAGCAACATCTTCAGGGCTATCAGGCGCTAGCGCCGTAATTGGATAGCTGACGTATTCGTGATTTACCCATAAGTAGCCGTCGTTGTCACCATAAATGGGGACAAAGCCTGTATAGTCGCAGTTGTAGCCAAAATATTCTTCTTTGTTGGCAAATACGCGATCGCCCCAACTGACAATTACATAGCGATCGTATTCTGGCGGAACTACTACATCATCAATAATCGTATATTTAGTTAGTCTAGTATCTTGAGTAGCATTTAATACATTTCCTTGCCCAATACCTGTAGCATAGTAACTATTTTGCTCTTGGTAGATAGGCAAAGGATGAGGCAAACGTATGGGCGTAAATCTACGGGATACAACTGCATTGGCTGCGCCGCTATCTAAAAGGTTTTCTCCTACAACTGGTGCTATTACAGCGCTGCCAGCACTTGCGCCAAAGAAAATTAGTAGCTGTCTTCGAGTCAGGTTGGACATGAAGCTCTCTCTTTAATTGCTTTAATTGCGAGAATTTACAGTTGAAAAATGCTTGCTACTAGCAAAGATTGCGTTTATACACGTAGGCAAGCTTTGATACGATAATCCTGCAAGATTAAAATTAGTTAATCTTGGGGTTAACGCCGGATCAAATTTTGGCGATTTCAACTCCCGCTGGCTTAATGTATGGCAGAAGGCAGAAGGAAAAATGCAGACAATACAGATCGATCGTGAAGCTAAATTTGCCACCCCAAAGTGTCAGCAATCTGATTTGCTAGTTGTAATGGATCGAAAGGTTTAGCGATCGCGCCCACAACACCTAGGCGAGCGTAGCTTTCACGGTCAACAGGCTGTACTTTGGCAGTTAACAAAACCACAGGAATCGCTTGAGTGGCTGGATTCTCTTGTAGCTTCCGAAACAAAGCAATTCCATCGAGATCGGGCATCATTACATCTAACAAAATGGCATCGGGCTGTTGAGTATGGGCTTTTTGCAAGCCCTCGCTGCCCGATTGTGCCGTTAATACTGTCCAACCGCCTAGTTTTCTCAAACACGTCTCAATCACTCTAGAAAGGCGTTGTTCATCGTCAATTAGGAGAATGCATTTGGATGGCATTTGCAAGGGAGTGGGAAGTAAAGAGGTAGTTGGAGGTGGCAAATTGTTCGCAAGATTACAGCATCGATCGCTTGTTTTTCTCTATCACGGGAATTAAATACAGCAAGTTTTCATGGGCAATTTTTGCTGGCAGCGAAATCGCGATCGCCCTTATTGAACCAGCGGTATGGTAAAACAGAATGCGCTACCCTGCCCTAAAACGCTTTCAGCCCAGATTTGCCCGCCGTGTAGTTGCACGATCGTGCGACAAATGGCTAGCCCCAAACCTGTCCCACCTTTTTGCCGAGAGTCTGATGCATCAATTTGTTGAAACCGTTCAAAGATAGTTGCTAATTTATCGGCAGGAATACCGCGTCCAGTATCTTTGACGGTAAATAAAAGTTCGGGAGTTGGTGATTGGTAATTGGTAATTGGTAGTTGTGTTTTCTCCCCCAACTTCCCCAGCGCCCTCACCTCTGTTTCCCCGACTCCCGACTCCCGACTCCCCAAATCTGCACTCAGCCAAACCGTTGCACCTGGGGATGAGAACTTGATGGCGTTGCTTAATAAATTAACTAGAGTTTGAATTATTCGGTCGGGATCGACGTAAATTTGCCGCGATCGCAGCGTGAAAGACAGTGTTACATTGTTTTGTTCTGTAACAAGCTGAAGGCTTTCGACTGACTGGCGCATGAGTGCGGCAGCATCGCACCATCGTTTAATTAAAGTCAGTTTGTGGGATTCTAGCCGCTCTAAATCGAGAATGTCATTCACCAAGCGCACCAAGCGTTCTGTATCAAGCGAGGCAATTTCTAGCATTTCTTGGGCTGTTTCTGGCTCGTCAACCAGAAGTCCGGCAGAAAGTAACCCGATAGCACCGCGAATCGAAGCTAGTGGCGTGCGTAGTTCGTGGCTGACAACAGAAATAAACTCGTTTTTCATTTTTTCTACGGCGCGAATTTCGGTGATGTCTTCGATTGTGCCGACATAACCGATCGCATTACTGCAAGAAAAAATCGGCGCTACCTTAACTCGACCAAATCGAACTGTGCCATCGGGATGCAAATAACGCACCTCACCAGAAAATTCTTGATGCGCCGCCACTGCTGGCAACCATTGCGACCAAAGCGGCGCTACATCATCAGGATGAATAAACTTCCGCCAGCCTGTTCCCAATGCTTCGTCAAACGTAAAACCACAAATTTCCCCAGCGCGAGGATTGGTGTAAGTACAACTTCCTTGAGGATCTAATCTAAAAATACCTACGGGTAAAGCTTCATTGAGAAAGCGCAACTCAGCTTCGCGGCGGCGCAGTTCCTTCTCAGCTTGTTTGCGATCGCTAATATCAGAGAAAGTGACTACGCCTGCGGTCACATTACCTGTTGCATTGCGGATGGGCGCAGAGCTAACGAGCATTGTCCCCCGCGTACCATCCCCACCCAAAAAATCGATCTCTTCTTCGATAACTACTTCCCCAGTCAGGATTGACCGAGCTAGGGGCAACTCTTGCGGATTGTAGGGTCGTCCGTCTTGGTGGAAACTTTTGTATTCGCGATACTGCTCGACGTTATCAACAGCCAGGAAAGAATGTCGCCAGATCTGCTCTACTTGCTGGTTTCCCAAGATTAGCTTGCCAGAAGGAGCTTCGGCGATAATTACTCCCGCAGGCATCTGCTGCAGCACTGTTTCTAGCAATCCCCGTTCTGTCTGCACCTGCTGCAAAAGTTGCAAATTTTTTCTCTGCGCCCGCTTGCGGGAGGTGATATCGCTATTGACTAAATAGTAAACGACACAAATGAGTGCCAAACTCAGCAATAAAAGAATTAAAAATGCTTGTGTCGTCAGTTGGGCGATCGCTCGGTAATCTCTAATCCGACGCTCTAATAACTGGTTCTCTTCTTGCTTCATCTCGCTAATCGAAGCACGAATAGCATCCATTTGCTGTTTGCCCTGACCGGAAAAGATAATCTGCACTGCTGGCTCAAACCCTTCATTGCTTCGCAAGGCAATAGTTTTCGCCATCAAACCTAGTTTTGCCTCGATCTGTCGTTCGAGCAATTCGTGCCGACGCTGTTGCTCTGGGTTATCTGCGATCGATGCTTTAAGTTGCTGGAGCCGCGTGTCAATTTGGGCGATCGCCGAGTGATAGGGTTCTAAATAGCGATCGTCACCCGTGAGTAGGTAGCCCCGTTGCCCAGTTTCGGCATCCGTCATGTTCGAGAGTATTGTTTCTAGTTCCAACAGCACCTCATGAGTATGTTGTACCCAACGGCTTGCTACGTTCTGCCTCAGCGGAATTTGTACTAAGATCGCCCCAGTAATGCTGACTATTGTTATTGTCGCGATAAAGCCGATGGAAATCTTGCTCAAGACAGACAATTTCATGGGGATTTGACTCAACTTCTGGGCTGTTGTCGCCAGCGGATGCGTTCTAGACGATTCAAAATCCGAGTCACCAGTTCGGGAGCAACAATCGGTTTACTTACGTAGTCATCTGCACCAGCCACATATATCTGGTGAATTAGATCGGTATTTTCTCGCTCCAGCAGCATTAAAATTGGTAGATTTTCCCATTGTGGGTCATGGCGTACTACTTGACAAAGTTCAATTCCGCTAAACTGCGGCATAGATACATCTAAAACTAGCAAATCTGGTGCTGCTGTTGTCAGTAGTTCCCAGAAGCGTTGGGGTTGGGCTAGAGTTGTCACCTGCAACCCCCAAGCAGGTAGTAGATCGACGAAAGTTTCTAGAATTTGGGGATCGTCATCAACAACCAGGATTTTAGCTTCTGGCGTAGAAGGGGAATCGATGACCTGCGCGACTGCGTTTAAAACCTCGCTGATGGAAATGGGTTTGTGTAGAAAAGCGCGTCCCCCCAAACGAGCAGCCGCCACTCGGTCAGACAAACTATCGCGCACTGTGAAGAGTAAAACCGGAATGGAAGAGTTTTGCTCGTCTAGCTCTACCAAAAGCATTAGTCCATCTTCAATATTGTCACCGAAGTTCAAATCTAACAAAATTGCATCAGGCGGGTTTTGGGCGATCGCCTTTCTACCATCTGCTAAAGTAGTAGCTATTTCTAAATCGATCCCAGCCGCAACCGCTGCTAGTCGTAGTTGGTTGACGAGAATGCGATCGTCATCTATTACCAGCAGTCGCGCCGAAGCAATTTTCGCTGATGGTAGGACAATTGGAGCAGGGGTGGCGACCAATGCTTGCTTGAGTAAATCCGTCAAATGCTGTAATTGTCGTGTTGCTGTTTGCCCCAATGCCATCTCACCTTGCAGTAATAGCTCGATCTGCTGTGCTGCTTCAAATCCTTGCGATATACCTAAAGAGCCTAACGAGCCAGTTAATTGATGGGCGTGTCTTTCGGCTTGTCGCCGCAGTTCTCGTGACAGCGTTCCAGCAGATAATTGGGCAGTGACTTGCGCGAACAATGCTGTCTCCTCATTCAGGCTAGCTCTAATTTCCTGCAAAACCTCAGCCGCCACAGCCATAACTTCCTGCTGCGCTGGACTTGGCTCGATTTTGATTGGCGATACGGGCGAGCCTTGTACGGGTTGCTCTAGATCGGATGGAGATCCCAACTGGTAGCCTACGCCGTAGATTGTCTCAATTATCTCTACTTTGACACCTGCTGCTTTCAACTTCTGCCGCAGTCCCTTCATGTGTGCTGCAACCGTCCCTGCTTTAGGAGACTCCGCCGCCGTCCACAGCCGATCTAAGATTAGATCTTTGCTGAAGATCCGTTGGGGATTTTCTAAAAAAAGCTGTAGTAATCCAAATTCTTTTGCGGTTAAATTCAGCGGCTTTCCTTGCCAAGTAACTCTGCGGGTATTAGCAAACAGTCGCAAAGATCCCCAAGTCAGGGCAGGAGAAACAAATGGTTCTCGCCGCCGCAGCAAAGCGCTAACGCGAGCAATTAACTCTGCTGGGTCGAAGGGTTTGACTAGATAATCATCCGCTCCCGCATTCAACCCAAAGACGCGATCGCTGACACTAGCTCTCGCGGACAATAGCAAAATCGGCATTTGATAGTTCTGTTCCCGCAGATAGCAACAAAGACTAATTCCGTCTAATTCAGGCAGAACTACATCGACAATTAGCAGGTCGTATTCGTAGGACTGCATCAGTTGCATTGCCCTTTCGCTATCAGCAGCCACATCCACTACGTACTGATGCTGTGCAAGTATTTCTCTGATTTTTGCTACCGTGTAGCGATCGTCTTCTACTAGCAAAATTTTCATCAGCACCCTTGCATTGAGTAGAGAGTAACTACCACTTCAGATCGAGAAAGCGATCGTGGTTTTGGTCGGAACTACCCTATAACAATCTCAAATTGAGTCAACAAGTTACCTTGCAGGTAGAAGATTTAAATTTTACGCTTGTTGAGTTAAATATCCTACCATAGATAGTTTTTTACCACAAAAAATATGTGTTCTAGCTACAATCTATAAAAATGAAGCAATTTTGAAGAAATTTCATAACTTTTGTGTAGGAAAATGAGTATGATACCTACACGAGTTGCAAAAGATGCACCGTGCTGACCCCAAAATCTGAACCTTATTAGTTTCAAGCGAGTTAGCGATGCATGACCCCGATAACCCAGCACTGCAATTTCACAGAGTTTTGGTAGTTGACGACATTGCCGACAACTGTTTACTGCTGCAATCTTTTTTAGAAGCAGAAGGGTATCAGGTAAAGACTGCCGAGAGCGGTTCCGCAGCCCTTAGCTTAATTGAAACTTTTCGACCGCACTTAGTGTTGTTGGATGTGATGATGCCAGAAATGGATGGCTTGGAGGTAGCTCGACGTATCCGCCAAAATGCCAACTTACCCTTTATTCCGATTTTGTTGGTTACAGGCTATGACTGCGTGAATCCAGTTGAGGCATTCAGTGCTGGAGCGCTTGGTTTTATTCTCAAACCAATCAACTTCGATGCACTTTTAAATCACATCCAGCATATCTTGCCACCTAAACATTCTTCTACTTTATCTGAATAGCCAATATAGGAATTATTTTATGTACGACATCCCGCAATATGAATTACAAGTAATGCCGAAAAATTTAGACCTCATACGTCGAAGTGCGCTATTAGTAAATTCGTGCGGTAAACTTTTACAACAATCTAATAATTTGGCGCTACAACAGAACGGTCGTATTCTTGAAGATTATAGCGAACTCATCCAGCAGCAAGCAGATAAGTTATCAATGTATATTCAGTTATCACAGTTAGAAGATTTTTGTAGGGAAGATATATATCAGCAAGCTTTACAAGCGCAAGCAGAAGCAAGAGCAGCATACCTCCAAGCAATTAAAATTTATCTAGAGACAATGCAAATAAGAATAGATGCACTTTCCTCGCACCTCTAGTAGTTGTCTACATTATGAGATCGACCCTAGCTGACTGGAAGCGGCTAGCGCTCTGCAAACTATTGCTGTAATAGCAATTTTGCGGTGTTGTAAATCAATGCAAGACATGGCAAATTTTTCCTTACTTGATTACTTGTGCCATGCATCGATCTGAATTTGCCATGCTTCGTCTGGAACTGGCACACCTATCTATCATTCATGTAGAAGGTCTACTATTGTATGATTGACACTCCCACCGTCAAGCTTGCGCTGTGACGGGGGATTCTTCCTTCAACGAGCGACTTTGCTCAAACACTGTTTCCAGATTTAAGTAGAGGGTCATCTCTCCAGAAGCGTTAATTTCGGTCTG
>NZ_JYON01000057.1 GCF_000952155.1 Aliterella atlantica CENA595
GCACCGGGCAGGTCGATCTTATTGAGTACCGGAATGATAACCAGATTGTTATTCATTGCCAGATACAGGTTCGAGATCGTTTGGGCTTCGGTTCCCTGCGAGGCATCGACCAGCAGCAAAGCACCCTCACACGCTGCAATCGACCGCGATACCTCGTAGCTAAAGTCAACGTGGCCGGGGGTATCGATGAGGTTGAGCGTATAGGTTTCGCCTTTGTAGGTATAGTTCATCTGGATGGCGTGGCTCTTGATGGTGATGCCGCGTTCGCGCTCCAGGTCCATATCGTCGAGTAGCTGGGCCTGCATATCGCGGGCACCAACCGTGTTGGTAAATTCGAGTAACCGGTCGGCAAGTGTACTTTTGCCGTGGTCGATGTGGGCAATGATGCAGAAATTGCGAATATGTTTCACGCGTAGGAAACGATAGGTCTGTGTCTGTTAAACCACAAAACTACGCAAAAAACTCCGAAGGGGGATGGAACACGGATTAAACGGATTTTCGCCGAGGGCTCTTCTATACTGTTATCCGTGTAAACCCGTAAAATCCGTTGATTCCGTGTTCCATCCCCATATGAAGAACCTGATTTTCGACCTCGGCGACGTTATCATTCCTATCGACCTGTCGGCACCCATTCGTAACTTCGCGATGCTGGCAAATCTGCCCGAAGAGGATGTGCGGACACTCTGGCAGCAGCACGATTTCCTGAACCATTACGAAACCGGCCTGATCGACGATCAGGGTTTTCGAGACCATGTTCGGCAGGTCATCGGCGAACGCAACGGAACATCGGTCGATTGGGCCGATGAAGTTATCGACACAGCCTGGAACACGGTACTGCTCGATTTGCCTGTAGAGCGTATCGAACGCATTAAACGGCTGCATGGTAAGTACCGATTGTTTCTGCTGAGCAATACGAGCCCTATTCACATTCGGCAGGTGAATCGCGTTCTGAAAAGTATGAATCAACCCACGCTGGAAGAACTCTTCGAGCGGGTGTTTTATTCCTACGACGTGCGCATGGCAAAACCTTCGCCCGATATTTATCGACACGTACTCGAACAGGCCGGGATAAATGCCGACGAAACAGCCTTTTTCGATGACAATGCCGCAAACATCCGGGCCGCTGCCGAGTTGGGCATACAGGCGGTGCAGGTAGTACCGCCAAAAACGATTATTGATTACGTAGAAGGATTGTAACGCGGGCATAAGCCCGTTTCATTTAGTTCCTGATGCGGGTTCGCCCCGCGTTTCTGGTATGACGTCACGGACCAAAACGTACCTCCTCCACGGAGGTCTTTTTTTAATTACGCTGATTACGACCACGATGGCTGGTGCCGAGTGGATGTTTGGGCGATTGTTTATCCCGCTCGAAGGCATGAAAACGCTTGGCTGGAACGAGTTTCTGGCCGGGTTTCAGTTTTCGATTCCGTTCCTGTCGATTCTGACTGTCCACGAGTTTGGGCACTACATTGTGGCGCGGGCCAATCGGGTGCGCGTTACGCTGCCATTCTACATTCCGATCTGGCTCGGTATTGGGCAGGGCATTGGTACGCTGGGCGCGTTTATTCGCATTCAGGATTATATCAACAGCCGCCGAAAATACTTCGACATTGGTGTGGCCGGGCCGCTGGCGGGGTTCGCCCTGGCGTTAGTGGTGTTGTGGTACGGTTTCACGCACCTGCCACCCCCCGAATACATTTTTACCATTCACCCTGAATATCAGAAATGGGGCCTGGCCTATGGG
>NZ_JYON01000018.1 GCF_000952155.1 Aliterella atlantica CENA595
TCCGCAAAGCTTTCGCGGTTTGTCCTGAACAATTGGATGCGGCAGCGATGGGATGAATTTGATAACTTTCGTGATTGTGTTGATGCCGCCTTCAAAGACTGTCCTAATGTTCTTGCGTAGAGCTATACCAGAAAACTCTGGCTGGAAATTAGACATTTTCAAGTCAACGACCACATAGCATCTCAATCGTAGATGATAGAACAATAAATCGATGTAAAAGTCTTGTCCTCCTACCTCAAGATGGTACTGGCTACCTACAAAAGCAAAGCCTACTCCTAGTTCCAACAAGAAATCGCGGATGTGGTCTATCAAAGCTCGTTCTAAGTCGCGCTCTCGTGCATCTTTTCCCAAACTCAAAAAGTCAAAATTATAGGGATCTTTCAATAACTGCTGTGCAAGTTCTGATTGAGGTTGAGGGAGAGTGCGATCGAAGTTATTAGTTGCTTTTCCCTGGCGGCGATACAGTCCGCTTTCAATCTGATGAACTAGAACGTTGCGACTCCAACCGCACTCAATTGTTTGCTGGATATACCACAGCCGTTCGCTAGGGTCTTTTACCTTATCTAAAATAGTACAGTTATGAAACCAAGGTATTTGTCCAGCAAGCTGCTGGACAATTTGCTCGTCCGAGTAAGCTTCAGCAAATGCTCTCATGTAAAGCAAATTTGTCCTAGAAAAGCCTTTCATTTCTGGAAACGAGGTTCGCAAATCAGCAGATAAGCGCTCAATTACCTTTGCTCCCTAGCCTTGCTGTTGTTGTCTACTCAGGATATCTCGCCCAATCTGCCAGTACAGTAATACTAATTCGCGGTTGACAGCTAGTACCGCCCGCACTTGGGCGCTGCGGATGCGTTCTTTCAAATCTCGGAGGAAGTCATCGTAACCTTTAGCTATTGAAGAGCGATCTTTTGCCATACTATTTCTAGTGTTTCAGCAGGTCTATTGTAAAGGCACAATGCGATCGCGCCTTTACAACATCATTTATGTTTTAACGATCGCTTGTTACCCAATATTTGCCTGCATTATCAGACATCATTTGCGCTTGGGGTTTAGCAATTGTTGGTAAACCACGACCAGAATTTCCCGATGCGATCGCTCGCCACCAAGGAGATTTGGCGTTACGATTCGGTTGAATAAAAGGCTGCTGCGTTGCTGAGTACAACAATGATTGCAAAATTGTACTGTTGGTACTGCTAGTAAAACCGATCGCAGTTTTCCCAGTTTTTTCATAGAAGCCCTCATAGAATCCTAGCAATGGGTTATATAAGTCAGTCGTTGCTGCTGCTAACTCTTGAGTATATTCATTGTCTGGAACCAAGGCTTGAAAAGCGAATGCAACTGCTGTACTCACCAATCGCTCATCTGGTGCGGGTTCGCCATCATCTCCTACAGCTACCCAAGGCTTACCTTCAGCGATAATTGTGCTGTGAATAGTGTAAGGTTTGCGGTCAATTAAGGTAGTTGCTGAGGCTGTAAGGGTTTTGGTTTGACGGTAACGTTCGGCTTGCGCCATTAATATTGGCTCAAAAAGCGATCGCATTTTCGGATCTAAGCCAAATTCCAACCCGTACAACAAGAAAGGATCGCTAACTGTATATTGGTTTTTAGTATTAGTATCGTTGCGGCGGCGTTGGATTGGAACTTTCATTCCTTCAACTTCAGCCGTTTGATATTCACCGCCCACAGCAGATTTATTTACATCAAAACCCCACAATTGAAAAGCCCGCGCGGCGTATTCTTCATAACCCAAGCGAGTTTCAGGGTTGACACGGGTAAAGAATCGCCCGTCAGCATCTTTAGTCACGTTAGCGCTAGATAAAATACCATCGCGCACTACTCGCAAATACGACCAATCGAGGACAATTTTATCGACAGCAGTTGTATATTCGGGGTGAAAAGTCTTTAAGTTGTAGAGCGCTGCTAGCATTCTACCTACATCCAAAGCCGACCAGCCAGTACCTTCAGGAACTACATTGCCACCATAGTCTACAGGTTTTAGCGACCGAGTATCGTAGCCGCGATTGGGCAGTTCTCCAGCAAATAGCGGCAATTTACCCACAGCAGCTAATAAATGGCGTACTCGATAGTCGAATTTCTGTGCAGAGATTATATCAAGCGATCGCGCGGCGTGGAGTGCTGCTAAATAATCGCCTAATCCCCACAAAGTTGCACCTTTAAAGTCACTGCGATCGTCTATCAGCCCGTTTTTATCATGATAGTTGGTATCAAAATACTGCCAAGCTGCCGTTGCATAACGTTTTTCTACAGCACTTAGGGGTTTAGCTAATTTGATAGATGCAGATTTAGGCTTACCAACTGCGGCTATTGGTTCAACAGCAACTTCCAATAACTTAGGTTTAGTAGGAGCAGGATTAGCCGGAGTTGAAATAGTAACTTGGGCATTAGGACTAGGTGTTTCTGCTGGTGGGGGAGTATTTTCCCCAGGCGTACCCGTAGAAACGCTCACACCACTAGAAGCAATTAAAGGACGATTTCCCCTAGCTTTATAGTACAAAATTTCCAAAATCAGCCCGTTTGTATTACCAGTTAGAGCTTTATTTGGTTGTTTTGTCTCTTCATAAATTCCAGCATAATAGCCGCTATCTTCAGGGCTACGGAGGTCTTTGACTGCATCAAAAAGCTTTTGAGCATAAGCATTATCTGGATAAAGATAGCGCCAGCCAAAAGCAGCTTTGGTACTGATACTACGCAGTTGAGGATAAGGCTGGTTAGTATCGGTAATTGTTGCCCAAGTCTTACCGTTAGCATAAACAGTGTTATAGAGAAAGTAAGGAGCTTGGTCAATATTGTCTTCTGTGACCGCTGTTAGCTGTCCTGTCTCTTCGTAGCGACGTTTTTGCACTTCCAAGACTCTAGCCGCATAGTCGGCTAAATCGCCTTGCAGACCAAATTCAATCGCATCTAGGATGTAGGACTCGCTGACGACATAGTTATTAGCGTTTGTAGTTTGAAAATCGCGCGTATCAACTGGGATTTTTACACCATTGATTTCAACTAAAGTAAATGGTTCAAATGCGATCGCTTTATCAGCCTTAAAACCCCAGCGTTCGTAACCTCTAGCGGCATATTCTTCATAACCCAAACGACCTTCTTGGACTAAAAGCGTACTTTTATCAGCCTGAATCGTTGCTCCTTGCAATTGTCCCTTAGCAAGCGATCGCCCTATTTGCCATTTGGTAACAATACTTGTGAGCCAATCATTATATTGAGGATGACAAGAGCGCACAACATCAAATGCTGCTAGCAACCGCCCAATATCTAACGCCGACCACCCAATTCCGCGTTCTACTGGATTATTGCCATAATCGCTCATCTGAGCGTTAGTTGTGTTGTAGGCTTTGTTGGGTAAAGTATCTTCAAATAATCTCAGTCCGCTAAGAGTAGTCAAAAATTTATTCAAACGCGCGTCAAAGTCTGCTTGGTCGATCAAATTCAACCACCGCGCAGAATTGAGCGCCATTACATAGTTACCCACATCCCAAAGCGTAGTTGAGGGATAACCACCTGTAGCATTAGTAAGTCCGGTTGCAGGTTGATAGTTTTTGACAAAATATTGCCAAGACGCACGAGCATAAGTTAGTTCGTCAGGAGTAAGAGGAACGGTAATATTACTACAGCTATTTGGGGTAGAGGTAGGACTAGCATTCTGCGCTAATGATTGGGTAGGAACGTATAACAAAAATGAAGTCAGCGTCCCAATCAAAAACAAAGCAATCCATCTCACCCGCTTTGATCGGCGGTGTGTTTGCATCATAGTTAAGTAAATTGTTGGTAAATTTCAATTAATAATGCGGGAACGGCATTTTTGGTCCGTAATTACGAATTACGAATTACGAATTACGAATTATTCACTAACTCCAGCCCAAACAATCAGAGGTTTGCCTACTTGTTTGTAGAGCAAGCTTTCTAAAATTACGCCGTTATTATTAGCAGTCAAAGAGCGATTTGGTTGCTTGAGCGTTTCATAATAGCCGTTATACCAACCACTTTCTGATTTGAGGTTAGCTTGGACAAAATCAACTAAAGAGCGGGTGTAGTCAGTGTGATAAAGTACGTGCCAACCGATCGCAGCTTTGGCACTCAAAAAGCGCAAATCGTTGTGTTTTGTGCGAGTATCTGAGATTGTTGCCCAAGGTTCGCCGTTGACAAACAAGCTGCTGTAGACAAAATAAGGCGCTCGATCTAAGTTATCTTCGGTAACGGCGGTTAATTGTTTGGTTGCTTGATAGCGAGCCTCTTGAGCGGCTAAAACTCTGTCCGCATAAGCTTTAGGTAAGGACTGAAATCCTGTTTCAATCCCATCTAAGATATATGGTTCGCTCAGTACGTAGTTATTAGCGCCAGATGTTTTATAATCGCGGCGATCGTAGGGAACGCCTTGTCCGTAAAGATTGACAAAAGCAGTGTTAGAGCGATCGCCCAATGCTTTCCTCACATCCAATCCCCACAATTTCAAGCCATAAGCAGCATAATCTTCATAACCTAAGCGCCCTTCTTGGTTGTACTGTTCTTTGCCATTAACTACAGCAGTACCATACATTTGCCCGCCAGAAGTCAGCCGTTTGACTTGCCAATGTTTCCAGACTGCGGCTGTTTGCCCTTGGAACTGGGGATACTTTGCTCCAACAATTTTGAGCCATATTGCCATTCTGCCTAAATCGATAGCCGACCACCCAATTTCCGCGCGTTTGTCTAATTGTCCGTAGTTGACAGGGACGAGAGTTTTGGCATTGTAGACTTTGTTTGGCAATTCTCCTTTATACAAAGGCATAGATGCTAGAGTTTTTAGCATCTTAGTCATTTTGCTTTCAAACTCAGCTTGGGAAACAAGGTTGAGTTCTTTGGCGCTAACTAAAGCTGCAATCCCCGCTGCTTGATCCCACATCGTTACCGAACTAAATTTGTCGGCAGAATTAACTAAGCCAGTTTCATCGTTCCAGTTACGCTCGAAATACGACCACGCAGAAGCCGCAAGTTCTTTTTCGGCTGAAGTTAAACTGCCAACGTTGGGCGCAACATAAGCAATTTTATTAGCTGTCAGTTCGTCAGGACTTATAGGTTGTCCAGGTAAAACTACTGATGCCGCATCGAGACTAGCAATTGATTCAGCTTGGGGGACTGTTTTTGCAGATGTCGTTGCTAATTGTTGTTGGTTAGCCGATTTGGTAAGCTGCTGCGACCAAAAATTTAAACCAGCGATCGCAATTACTGCTGTCACCACTCCACCTAGAGAAGCTAGCCAGGATAACTTTGTCGGTGGCGGTTCAAAATCAAAATTCATCGGGAATGCAACCTCTTGGATAAATGTAAGTTTTTGTTGCTTCATTCCCTCTTCATACTTCCCAAGTTTTTGCATTAAGTAACATTAATTTCGATCAAAATTTAAATCGCAGTTGACCTGTTAAAGTGCGACCGTTGTAGTTCTCAGCACCCGTATTATTTTTGACGTTAGAAAAAGCATAGCCAAGGTCTGCTTCTACATTGGGTGAAATTTTCGCCGTACAACGAGCTTGGTAGTCATTAGCACGATCGATTTTTCCCTGCAACCTTTGTCGTCCTAAAGTTGCAGATAGCCGACAGCTTAAAAACTCAAAAACATCGCCTTCCCAAGCTAATTCAGCGTTGTAAACCAAGAAATCAGGTGGGGAAAAATAGCCGCTGGTAGATTCTAAATTGCGATCGTAACTCCAGTTAAATAAGTTAGCAGCTACCGAAAATTGCCCTAATTTGCGCTCTAACCTGCTAAAAAGCTGCCGTTCGTCGTTGCGATCGTTGTATTTACCCAAGCGAAATGAAGCAAACAAGCTAGTATTAGAGTCAATTTGCCAATATAAGTCAGGACCAAATCGCCAAGCAGTAATTTGATTGTCTAAAGTTCTAGCATTGTGTTTGTATGGTCCTTGTTCTAAATTTGCCGATACCACCAAACCCGATCGCAATTTACCCGTAGGATCGACGTTTATACCAATAGGCGCTTCTACCCTAGCATCAAGATTAATAGCTGTAGGCAATCTGTCAAATAAATCGACTCCTAATGCTGTTTGCACAGTCAGTTGGTTAATTTTTCCTTCCCAGCCAACTTGAAAGGGAATATTGGTAATTGATTCTACTCCTGGTTGGTCAAAAGAGTTAAAACCTGTTTTAAAGATAATTTTGTTCCCATTTTGCAAGCGAAACTGCGCCGTTGGTTCGATAAATTGATTGCTTTGGTCAACATTATCTAAATTGTTGCGAAAATCTACTTGCAGGCTGTCCCATACGACAGTAGGTTTAGTGGTCTCTATCAGGGCTGGAGGCTTTGGTGCTTCTGGAGGTTTTGGTGGTGGTGGCGGCGCAATTTTTAAGCTGGGATTGAAGTTTTCTGGCGCAGCAATTAATAACGGTTGACGGCGTAATAAGGTTGAGGAACTTGCTCTATTAGTAGTGTCCTTATTGATAAATTCTCGACTGAACCCAGTCTCAGGTAGTTGGGTAGCAGCTTGTAAGTCGGCGGTAAATAACAACCAAATGCAGAGATTTCCTATTCCCCATCCTAGAAGCTTTAAAGTAGATACATCATGCCCAAACAGAGAAAGATTAGCTAGAAAAATTTTTAGCATCTCAAAGTACGGTTTATGGGAAACAGCGCGATCGCATTAGCAGGTGTGAGAATACCTAGCTAAAGCGTTTGTCCAAGGAAAATTTCCTTTTCCCCTTCATAATTCCCAACCGATCGGTAAAAGTAACGTTGCCTAGAGATTTAATTTGCACGCGATCTAGGCATTTGTAGAAATAACAATCTTTACATTAAATTTCTGGGGAGCCGCAATTTTCTACAATAAATGTAGAACCACAATCTCAACAAGCAGCTTATCAATGCCTAAAACCGTTGCTGAAGCGATGACACCTCAACCAGTCGTCGTTAAGCCCCAAACACCTCTTAATGAAGCGATCGCAATTCTGGCAGAACGCCGAGTTAGCGGGCTACCAGTTGTAGATGATGACAATCGTTTAGTAGGAATTATTTCGGAAACAGACTTGATGTGGCAAGAAACTGGCGTAACTCCGCCTGCCTACATTATGTTTCTCGATAGCGTCATTTTTCTCAAAAATCCTGCTACTTACGAGCGCGATTTACACAAAGCATTGGGGCAAACTGTTGGGGAAGTCATGAGCAAAGATCCTGTGACTATTGCACCTGACAAGCCTTTACGCGAAGCAGCGCAGATACTTCACGATCGCGACGTGCGCCGTTTACCTGTAGTAGATGGCGAAAGTCATGTTATCGGGATTCTTACTCGTGGCGATATTATCCGCGCGATGGCAGCAAGTCAAGATTAATCAATTTATCAAGTATAAAAAAATGACTGTTACTCCTGAATCTGTTAAGCAAATGCTCAGTTCTGAGGATTTGGGCGATCGCTTGCGGGCGGTAAACCAAATCCGCGAATTGGAAGATACAAAAGTTGCTTTTGAACTTGTCCAAAGCGCCAGTCAAGATCGCAACGCCCGCGTGCGCTATTCTGCTGTGAGTCAAATGGATACGCTAGGCGGACAAGATTTGGAACTATCTTTGCACTTATTGCGCGATCGCTTAATTAACGATCCAGAACCAGACGTACAAGCCGCTGCTGCTGACTGCTTGGGGGCTTTGAAACTTACTCAAGCTTATGAAGACTTGCAGCAACTTTATCACAATACTCCTGAATGGTTAGTCAAGTTTAGTATTGTGGCGACGTTGGGGGAATTAGGAGATCCGCGATCTCTAGATTTGCTGACTGAAGCACTAAATTCAGAAAATGACTTGGTACAAACTGCGGCGATTAGTTCTTTGGGCGATTTGGGAGACAAGCAAGCAGTTGAACTGTTAATTCCTTACGCTAGTAACGCAGATTGGCAAATTCGCTATCGAGTAGTACAAGCTTTGCATAAGTTAGGCGGCGAACAAGCCCGTAATACTATAGAGACGTTGGCAAATGATGAAGTAGAAGCAGTAGCTACCGAAGCTAAAAATTGCTTGCAGTCTGCATAATTGGAGGAGTGGCGATCGCATTTGGAACCAGATTGTGGTGCGATCGCTAGCAGCAATGTAATGAAGATGTCAAAAGAGGAGACAAGCTATTCCTACAACAGCACAAATAATGCGATGTTATATTCTAAGTTGCTGGGCAACGAGAATGTATTTACCCATTAATTTCGTCCGCTTTGACGATCGGACTAACAATATGTTTATGTTAATTGGGGAAGAGGTTGAGATTGAAATAGACCCACTTGGTGAATGGATAGAGTAATTATGAAACCAAATTTTCAGACAATGAGTAAGGAAGAGTTACGAACTTACGTCTTAAATCATCGCGATGATGAAGCAGCATTTCAGGCTTATATGGATAAGTTGCACGCGCAGGAAAATAGAATTAAACACCCAGCTACGAATTCTTTTGACGAACTAGAAAATTATCCTGAATTTGCTCGTAGATTGCAAAAAGAGGCTAGCAGACAAAAATAGAACTTTGCATTCAAATTACATAGTTACATTGTGTTAGTAAAGCTGAATAACGGTAGCTTTTACTATTAGCTGGGAAATTGTCAAATTCAGTATTAAAGTACCTTTCTAGTCTCGTATTATTATGCTTGTGTAGGCGCGATCGTCAATTATCTACTTAAGTAGTCCTTAGTGGAAAACTAAACTATAACAGATGGCAAACTTCAAGCAGAGACTAAGTACCTTTTTTGAATCAGATATATTTGTATTACATGAAGATGAAGTCGATACTTTTTTGAGCAATTATCCTCCAGAAGAGGTTGTTGAATGTTTAACAAACAAACTAAAGCTTTTATCAGTATTTCGAGACGGAGATGAAGCATGGCGATTAGGACGGATATTTTGTTACATCTCCTCTAAATATTCTGCTGACACGCAAGTATATTCTCTACTGAATACTTCTACACTGTTTAATAGAGAATCAATGATGCATTTTTTATCGGGGTACTGGTATGGTGATTCAAATGCTGATTTAGAGATTGTAGTGAAAATTGCCGAAGAAGTTGTAGATGCAATTGCTAATACCGACAATGTGAAATGCATTCAAAACTTGATTTTAGTAGCGATTGAAGCTGTCTCTGTTGCTTATTCGTACAACGAACAGTCATTTAAAGATAATAGAAATTTAGATAAGCAAATAAAAGAAAAAACTACAATTTTTAAAAAATATGTACTTGAGGTTGTTCCTACATCCACACATTATCAATTACTCTTGAATATTAAAGAATAAAAAATATACCGTCCATCACTCTAAATTGTAAGTCAAAACCTAAAATAATCTATGCAGTGACGCAATGACTGGTAAAACTTTTATTTCTGTGTGTTGTTTTGTCTAATGGCTAGAGCCTGATGTTTACGAAGTCACTTGCTAAAGTGATTAGTTATTCTGCTACCTGTACGTAAGCCATGATGTAAATTTTGAGATTAGTTCTAGTTGCTGGTGCGATCGCATCTGGGGCGAAATTACGGTGCGATCGCCGCAAAAATTCTGAATTCACATAAACTGAGTCTCATTTTTTAAAAGAACATACTCATCAAGTCTCGGTGTCAATTTTGTATTCTCGTTCTAGAAAAGTTAATAATTTCTCTTCTAAATCAGTCAAATAAGTTTGTTTACTCAAAGCCTCTAACACAGAAGTCGCACCTCTGTCTAACTCGCATTGCCACAGCCGCCTAATTCGTCTCAAGACGATCGGAAATTGATGTACTACGTCAGGCGAATCAACTGATTTTAAATTTTCTGGTTTGACAGCGATCGTTGTATTACAAACATCCACCTTGACAGTAAATTCATTCAAATCTACCGCCACACAAGGGTAGCAATTATATCTGCGTTCCTCCCCCTCTAATTGAGTGAGCGTAAAAACATCGCCAACAGCACAAAATTCAGTAGCATAACGCAATGGTCTTTCCTTCAGTTGCTCAACAATACTTTTGACTATACGACCACTGGGGGCTTTCCCGCCTGCTGACTCTACAGCTTGCTGCCAAATCATGATTTGTTGGGCTGGTTCTAACTTGGTTAGCGGTCTAACTTGATATTCATTGGTTGGGAGAATGTGTGCGCCACTTGTGCCTGATTTTTTTTGTGCGCTATTAGCGCACAAATTCTCTACTACATCTGCAGCATCAATTAGTTGATAACAGTGACGACGGTGATATCCAAACCGATTTTTGCAGTAATCCTCAAATGTCCGATGCGTGTCTCTGTAAAGCTTTCTATCTCTAAGTTCTCGTAGTGCTGTCCCTGCCTCATAAAATACCCGTTCTACTCGCAATTCCAAGCGGTGGCGATCGCTCAATTCATCATCGCTTAATTCCTCAACAACTTCAGAACTAAAGTTGCGATCGCCATCTAACTCCAAGCCCAATTGATAGAAAGATAGGGAAACTTGCTTCTCAGCAACACGAGCAGAAACTTTTATAACTGAGTACGACTGACGGGCAGTTTGTTCTAGAATATTCATGGTGTCTAACCACTAAAAAACTGGGATGAGCGAGGTTCCAGCTTTCTCATCCCTAAATTAATAATATCATTGTACGGCGCTATAAAGACTATTAATTCATGCTATTTAACCCTGAAAAGCGCTATAATTAACCCATGTTAAGTTAGACTTTGCAAATGGCGCGACCAGGTGGCAATCCAGACTTTGGGACGAAGTACCGCTTTGATAACGGTAGAGCCGAGCCGCTATCAGAGCAGGTAAAGGCGCAGGTGCATCCAGATGTCAAGCACCAGCTAAAAGAGTTAGCGATCTCCAAACAATGCACAGTACCAGATTTAATCAGAGAGGCGATTGAGCAATATTTAGCGAAGGCGCAAGCTGAAGATACAAGCAAAGACGCGATCGCCCTTTAGTTATTCTGCTTGCAAACACAATTGCTAGCGATCGCACCTTTATTCTACCGAGCGATCAATTGGCGTTGAACTGCTGCTTTTTTGCCTAAAATTACAGAGATAAACACAAGAATCGCACAGCCAATAGTTATAGGTGCGATCGCTTCACCTAATAACAAAGCTGAAGCAAAAATTGTCAAAAATGGTTGCAACAGTTGAATTTGACTAACCCTGGCTACACCACCAATTGCCAAGCCTTGATACCAAGCAAAGAAGGCAAAAAACTGACTGACAACACAAACATAACCAAACCCCAACCAAGCCGTAGGCGAAGCAACTAACCCATGCTGCATTATTGCAAAAACGGTGGGTAAAAATGCGATCGGGGCAGCTATTACCAAAGCCCAACAAATAACCTGCCAACCACCCATTACCTGCGCCAAACGTCCGCCCTCAGCGTAACCGAAAGCAGCAAAAATCATTGCTGCTAGTAAGGCAATATCTGCCATTTGCAAATGCCCTGCACCAGAAATGACAGCAAAACTAACTACTATAATGCTGCCGAAAATACTAGCAAGCCAAAAACCGAGCGTTGGACGATCGCCCGCGCGGATAGTTCCAGCGATCGCTGTTGCCAAAGGACCTATACCTAAAACAATCGCCCCGTGAGATGCAGGTAATCGCTGCATCGCCCAAGCAGACAATAGAGGAAAGCCGAATATTACACCTAATGCAACTATTAATAGACTTTTTATTTGCGTTCTAGAAGGGCGCTTTTGTCTAGTTATGCCTAAAAGTGCTGCTGCTAAAATAGCTGCAACCAAAGCACGTCCCAAGCCAACTAAGATAGGATCTAAATCGGCTACAGCTACCCGCGTTGCTGGCAAAGTTAGACTAAAACCGAGTACGCCAAAAAAACCGTAGATTAAACCAAGAGTTTCTACCTCTATAGGCGATCGCTGCATCAGTCTCCCTTTGTATTCGACAGAACCTTTAAGTATTGTTTGACTGCATTAAATAACCCCATATCTAAAGCATCAGCTACTAATGCATGACCGATAGATACTTCTAAAATGCCTGGGATAGAACAAAACTTACCAAGATTATGCAGATTTAGATCGTGTCCAGCATTTACACCTAAACCAATTGATTGAGCTTTACGAGCAGCATTAGCGTATTGTATAAAGACTGATTCTACATTACCCGTTCGATATGCTGTAGCATAGGGTTCTGTATATAGTTCAATTCGATCTGCTCCTATTTCTTGAGCGCGTTGAATTTGAGCTAGATCGCATTCCATAAATAGACTAACTCTAATTCCCAAGTCTTTTAACTGTTGAATAATTGGTATAAGGCAATCGCTTTCCTCTAATAAATTCCATCCCCGATCTGAAGTAAATGCATCAGGCGCATCGGGTACGAGAGTGCATTGAGTTGGTTGCACTCTACAGACAATCTCCATAAATTCCGGCGTGGGATTGCCTTCAACGTTAAATTCAACTGTTAGTATCTCTGCTAGTGCATAGACATCCGCATACTTAATGTGTCGCTCATCTGGACGTGGGTGAACGGTGATACCATGTGCGCCAGCGTTTATACAAGTATTTGCCGCTTGAATAACGCTAGGTAGGTCTAAATTACGACTATTTCTAAGTAGAGCAATTTTATTTAAGTTAACGCTGAGATTAGTCATTATCTATAGCCTGAAACTTGCAATCTAAGCTCGATAGTCCTCTTACACCCTATTTTTGCTAGTGTAATTCTGCACGTAAGCGGGTAACTCAATTTCTGAGCGCAAACGAGAATCGGCAATTGGTGTAGATGCGACTAACTGCAATGGTATTTCTCCAGCCCATACTGGTAATTGATAATCTGCTTCATCATCATTAGGCGCACCAGTACGGATTTTGGCACTAGCTTCTACCAATGGTAAAGATAATACTAGAGTGCCAGCAATTTCCTGCGGACTTGGCGATCGCACTTCTGCCCATCTTCCAGGTATTATATGCTCGGTAAAGGCATACAGGGCTGCTAGCTTTTCTTGAGGATCTTGCACTGTTATTACTGTACCAAATACTACTACTGAGCGGTAATTCATCGAGTGATGAAATGCCGATCGCGCCAATACTAAACCATCTAGTAAGGTAACGTTAACGCAGACTTCTACTCCTTTTTGCAAAGTCCGTAACATCCGACTAGCAGGCGAACCGTGAATATACAAAGTGTCTTCAATTCGCCCGTAAGCTGTAGGTATTACATAGGGCTGATTGTCAACAACAAAGCTGACGTAACATATCAATCCTTCATCCAAAATTTGGTAGATAGTTGCGCGATCGTATTCTCCCCGCTGCGGTAAGCGCTTAATATTGCTTCTTGGTGTCGGTGTAAAGCAAGTCTCGCTCATGTCTATTTAATTTTTGACTACACAGCTACACTAATAATTAAATTGGACTTATACAAGTGCCAATTTTAAATTTATCTACCAGTCCAGTTATGGAATTTGCGATCGCTCTCGATCCTCAAAGTAACCTACCCTTGCACCGCCAAGTGTACGAAGCCTTGCGGCAATTAATTTTAGCTGGGAAATTGTTACCCAAACAGCGATTACCTTCAACGCGGGCTTTGGCAAAGTCTCTATCAATTTCCCGCGCTACAGTGACTCAAAGCTACGAACAGCTAATTAGCGAAGGATATCTGCAAACAATTAGCGGCGGGGGTACTTATGTCTGCGACTTTTTACCTGAAGAATTTTTGCACTCTAAGCCTACCCTGCAACCAAATACAGATTGCGTAACCGATAACATCAATCTCTCTACTTATGGCACTAACTTAATAACTAATGCACCTTTATATTCGCCACGCTTGAGTTTACCAATTGAGTTTCGCTACGGACAACCTGCTTTAGATGCTTTTCCTTTAAACTTGTGGCGGCAATTAATCTCGCGTCATTGTCGGCAAAGCGATCGCCTAATGTTAGATTATGCAACTGATTCTTTGGGATATCAACCCCTTAGAGACGCGATCGCCCGTTATCTAATCCAGTCGCGGGCTGTTCAATGCCACGCCGACCAAATTATCATTGTTGGCGGTTCTCAACAAGCCCTCGATTTAGTTAGCCGCGTAGCGATCGATCCAGGCGATGGAATAGCAGTAGAAGATCCAGGCTATTTAGGAGCGCGTCATGTTTTCCTTTCTCAAGCAGCCAAGCTTTATCCTATACCAGTAGATCGCTTAGGAATGCAAATCGAGCAACTATACCAGTTGTCTAATATCAAATTAGTCTATATCACGCCTTCTCACCAGTTCCCCACTGGAGCGTTATTATCTTTGTCGCGACGGCTAGAACTATTAGCTTGGGCGAAGCAAACAGGCGGATTAATTATTGAAGACGACTATGATAGCGAATTTCGCTACGAAGGACGACCTATACCAGCATTGCAAGGATTAGATCGCACTAATTCTGTCATCTATATTGGTACATTTTCTAAGGTTCTATTTCCTTCATTGCGAATTGCTTATTTAGTAGTACCGCCTAAATTAGTAAATGTATTTGCCCGCGCTAAATGGCTGGTAGATAGACAATCGCCACTTTTAGAGCAATATGTGTTGACAGATTTTATCAACGAAGGGCATTTAGAAAGACATATCCGCCGCATGAGGGCGCTTTATGACAGGCGACGACAAGCTTTAGTAGAAGCATTAGTAAACGACTTTAGCGATCGCATCACAATTTGCGGCGAAAATGCAGGTATGCACTTGATGGTGCGATTATCTACTAATTTGAGCGATCGCACCATAATTGAACGGGCTAGGGCTGTAGGTGTAGGCTTAGTTAGCGCTCGTCAGTATTACCTCAAAAACACTTGCAACTGTGAGTTTGTCTTCGGTTACGCAGATTTAGACGAGGCGGAGATTGCAACTGGAGTACAAAAGTTAGCCGCTGCAATTAACTAGGTAAAATACTAATACGTTCGGGGGGCCAAAAGCGAACGACTGCTTTACCAATAATGCGATCGCTACTAACAAATCCCCAAATATGTCCATCGTAGCTCTGATTGCGATTGTCTCCTAGTACCAAATAAGAGTTAGCAGGCACAACTTGCGGTCCCCAAGTATAATTTGGTTGAGCGGCAATGTAATTTTCTCTTAAAGGCATATTGTTCGCGTACACCTGCCCGCCTTTGATTTCGATTTGCTCTCCTGGCAAGCCAATTACGCGCTTAATAAACGGATCGTTAGAACGCTCTTTCTCAGTGACTTTTTGCGGTGGCGTAAATACGACGATATCACCGCGATTGGGTTTGGTGAAATGATAGCTAACTTTATCTACAACTAAGCGATCGTTCGTTTCTAATGTTGGTTCCATCGAACCAGAAGGAATTAAGTAACACTGCGCCGCAGCCATGCGAAAGCCAAAAGCTAAAATAACGGTTAATCCTACAGTTCTTACTGCTTCTAGCCCAGGATTTTCGGATTTGCTCAACTGAAAACTTTGCAAACGAACAGATTTAGCAATTGACTTCACGATACTTCTCAGTATTTTTTCTAGATACTATTAAAATCTGATGTTACACATATCTATCAATATGCGTAGATTTACGTAGTGTTTTTGATTTTACCAAACAAGTACATAATCAGGAAAAAATTATTGACGCTGCTCCCTAATTAAAGTTAAACTTATCCATTCTCCCTTATCGCTGTAGGCGCGAACCATCCTTTGGCGTTGTTGGGGTGCAACTAGCCAACCGACTTCCAGAAAAAAAGCTTTTCCTCCTTTTACCTGACAAGGAGAAGTAGCAGAAGCACCATCAGGGAGTAACAAAATTTGAGTATCGTCGAAGTAGAGAACAGAACCATTGATACTTGCTTGGGAAGTAATATTGCGTCCTAAAAAACTTAACTCTTGGCGCAAGCGATCGCCTACTTTGATTATTTTCAAGCTAGTAGGGTAAATATCGGGCGATCGCCAATCGGGATAAATCGTTACAGCCTCACCCAGCCACTCTCCTACCAAATCGTCTACAGTTAATTGCGGGCGTTCAGGGGTACTTGTTCCAGCTAGCTGTTCGCGGATTAAAGTTAATCTATCTAATTTTCCGTTGTTAAATAACTGTACCAAACGCAAGCGGCGATCGCCCAAAATCAAGCCTAATTCTGCGCCAAATTCCGCAAAAGGCGCTAATTGGATCGAACCAGAGGAAAAAGCGCCATTATCAAAAAATAAGACCCCGCGTCCTAAAGAACTATATTCTAAAACCTTCTCATCTACTGGTTGATTAGGTGGCATTCGCCGGACGACTTGGCGCATTGTTTGGTTGTCATTTAGTCCTGTAAAAGAAACTACCGTCGGTGTATCTTCTAATACATTACCTTGAGGCGAAAAGCGGGTAAAAGAACCATGCCATGCGCCTAAATTTTCTAGCAAACACTGCCATTGCGATCGCGTAGTTTGAGTATTTGATTCTGGCATAGCTTCATCCTGCCTGCACTAGCGGTATTTTTAAGATAAAGCAGGTTTGCCCCCCACCGCTACGAACTTCAATCGTGCCATTTAAACGCGCGACTATTTGGTTAACTAAAGCTAATCCTAACCCCGTCCCTCCCTGCTTCCAAGGATCGTTGTTGGGGATGCGGTAAAACTTCTCAAAAATGAGGGTAAGTTCGCGTGGGGGAATTTCTACACCATAATTGCAGACACAAATCTGCATTGTATCTGCTTGAGCGCTGACGCTAACGCTAATTTTTTCGCCTTCAGGCGTATATTTGCAAGCATTATCTACTAACTCGCACAGCACGCGCCCCAAACTGGTCGAATCGCAAATTAAACTAGGTAAATCGGCAGGAATATCCAAAGTTAAATCTTGCTGTTGGCTGCTAGCGCGGTGGATGAATGGTTCTACTAATGGCGGCAACCATGCTTGTAGTTGAATCGATGTTAATAGTAAAGGTTGCTCGTCTGCAAATAGGTGTTGCAAATCTAAAAGATTGTTAATCAAAGATAGTTCGCGATCGCACTCGTTTTGCAAAATCTGATAGTAACGCGCTACTTTACTTTGTTCGCCTGGGGGTTTTCGCAGTTCGTTAAATAGTTCTTGGCTGCGATTTAAAATAATTCCTAGCATCTGAATTGCCATTTTCATATTGGCTAGGGGTGTCCGCAGTTCGTGAGAAACGGTGCTTAAAAAGTCATCTTTAAGCCGATTTAACTTTTCTAATTCTTGAACTTGAGCTTGCACTGCTTGATACAACCGCGCTTGTCTAGTGGCGATCGCGCATTGATTGGCGACTTGCTGCACCAGTTTAATTTCTAGCTGGTTAAAAGCCTCTGCTTGGGGCTTAAACAGCCATAAATCGCCGATGACACCGCGATCGTCAAAAATTGGACAAGCCAGCATGGCGACCTTACCCCGACTACCTGGTACTAATTCGCAAAATTGAAAAAACTGACCTTGCAATAGTTGATTGTAACCAACTTGGAAGTCTTCCATCCGTACTACTTTGCCTTGTGCGGAAGGTAAAGTAGTAGTGTACTCGTAGCTGATAGTAGCGGTAGTTTGACCAAGATCGTACAAAGCACTATCGCAACCATTTATATTCATCGCTACAGCTAACTCCCATACGGCAATTTGCAATATTTGATTTTCGTCTAGAGTGTCGCGCACGTCGTCGCTGATGCGTTTGAGGATTGCTTCGTAGTCAAGCGATAGCTGTAATTCCTTGGTGCGCTCTTTGACTTGATTTTCTAGCTGGGCATTTAATTGTAAAACTTGCTGGTATAGTTGCGATTGTTGAATAGCAATCGATACTTGCGTTCCTAATTCTTTGAGTAGTTCGACTTCCAATTCTTGCCACTGACGCGTTTTAGAACACTGATGGATAGCTAATAATCCCCAAAATTTGTCGCCATATAGCAAGGGTACTGTCAGGCTAGCTTTGACTTGTTGCTGCTGCAAAAACTCGTTGATAGCCAGGGGGCTACTTTCTTGTTGGATATCGTGGAGGACGCGAATATCGCCTTGTTGGTATAGTGCTAAACGTTCGCCAAACAAGGGAGTTGCAATAGTTATATTTAATAGTGACGTGCAGTTTTGCAGTGCTGATTCGGCAACAACTCTAGCTGTTCCAGTGGCTAGTTCGACTTGGTAAACTACTACGCGATCGCAATTAAGAAATTGTCTGACTTCTCTGGCTGTAGTATTAAGAATTTCGTCCAAGTTTAAAGTAGCGCGAATTTGAGCGGCGATCGCTGCCATCAATCTTTCGCGTTCTGTTTGCTGCTTAAGTTCAGCCAGTAGTCGCTGTCTTTGGGCTATTTCTTGTAATAAAGCTGCGTTAGCTTGAGAAGGTTCCACTGTCTGTAATTTATTTGCTTAACTTGGGCGCGTCAAAAGAGCGATCGCTGATATCTCGTCATCACTAATGTAATTCAAGTTTCTCGTACATCATCAACTTTTTGGTACAACCTTGGGGATAAGGGGGCTAGGGGACAAGGGGACTACAGGGGGATCTCTACCCGCTCGCTTACTAACTCAAAACTATTTTTACTTCTTTTAACTCAAAACTTAAAACTCAAAACTACTCTTTACTCTACTGCTCCAAGAGTTGTTAAAATTGAAACTAGATAAATTTGGGAAAGTAGCATAAAAAGCGAGTCATCGGTACATGGCATCTATAATTGCAGTCGAAAAACAAAAGTTAAAAAATCCACCGTTAGAGCTGCGCTATTTGGGCGATCGCGCTTTGCGGCAATCTACTAAGCGGGTGGCTAAGGTAGACCAGGAGTTGCGGCAGTTAGCGCGGGAAATGCTCCAAACAATGTACACTGCTGATGGTATTGGTCTTGCTGCACCCCAAGTAGCGGTGCAAAAACAACTAATTGTAATTGACTGCGAACCAGATAATGCCGCGAATCCACCACTGATTTTAATCAATCCAACAATTAAGCGTCTCAGTAAAGAGTTATGCGTCGCTCAAGAGGGTTGTCTGAGTATTCCCAATGTTTATATGGATGTGACTCGCCCTCAAGTAGTAGAAATTACCTACAAAGATGAGTACGGTCGTCCCCAAACTTTGCAAGCTACTGAATTATTATCGCGTTGCATTCAACATGAGATCGACCACCTCAATGGTGTATTGTTTGTAGATCGAGTAGACAATGCTTTGGCTTTAAATCAAGAGCTATCAAAGCATGGCTTTTCGGCAAAAGCTGTTAAACCAATTACTGAGGAAACAAAATGAATGCAATGACTCCGAAAAGTGGGTTGTTCTTAGGGGGTTCTTGCATAGCGGCGATCGCGGCTGTCGGCTCAATTTTTGAACTATCTTCTGGCAATCCCGATTTAGGCGGGTTAACCACGAGTATCATTTTGGCTATTAGTGCGCCGCTAACGGGGTTATTTTTTGTTGCTGCTGTGCGCGATGCGAATAATCGCTGAGGTAGATAGAAAATAGGGAAAGGGTAAAGGAGATCGATCCTGTTATCCTTTTTGTTTTATCTATTTCGGCAAGAAGTCTGTACTATGACAAATCAAGAGGTTGGCGAGTTTTTTTTAGAGCAGTTGCCCGCTTCAAATAGCGGACGCAATATCCCACCTCGTCGCTACTTGCTGGCAAAGGATCGAGAAACTGAGATCGGGCGCGATCCTAGTTGCCAAATTGCGATAGATTCTGCTGTTTATGGCATGGTTTCTCGCCGTCATGCAGCAATCAGACCTCAAGAGCGAGCGCGCGTTTTGTTATGGTCGGTCTGCGATTTGGGTAGTGCTAATGGTACTTATGTAAACGGACAGCCGTTGTCTGGCTGCCAGCAGTTGCAATCGGGCGATCGCTTGATGTTGGGCGATCGCGGTCCAGAATTTAGGTTTGTCTGCCCAGAATTACCCCCAGTAGGGACGCACTTTGCGGTCAATGCTAATTTAGCTAGCGATCGGCAAGAAGCTGAGGTAAGTATTACGCAACTATTTCCCATTATTTCTACAGGACGCGATTTAACTAAGAAAGCCTATTTGGTTCCAGGAATTTTGACTGTTGTTTTTGTCGTCTTAATGTTTGCAACTGTAGGGCAAAAAGAAACAGCATTTTTCAATCAAATGCTGGTTGCTACTTATTTGGCGGGTGCTGCTTATTATTTTGTTTATCAACTTTGTGGCAAGCATAAGCCTTGGTGGGTATTATTTGGCTCGGCGATCGCCACTGCACTAATTTTACTCAGTCCTATATTACCGTTATTTATTGTTATTTTCCGCGTTATTCTGCCTGGGCGGTTGCCAACTCCAGATGAAGCTGTGGGGGTTCCTCAGTTGCTAATTAGAATGTTTTTTGGCGCTGGGTTGATGGAAGAATTGCTCAAAGCTTTACCTATTCTAGCAGCGTATTTTATCGGTCGGCGGCTTGCAAGTCCTTGGCGGGAGCGAGTTGGCGTGTGGGAACCTTTAGATGGAATTTTGTTGGGTACGGCTTCAGCAGTAGGTTTTACGTTGTTAGAAACTCTCGGTCAATACGTGCCGGAAATTACTCGTAATTTTAGTTTGCAGGCGGGGGATGGCATCGGTCAATTAGTGGGTTTTCAGTTGCTAGTACCGCGAATTATCGGCTCTGTAGCCGGACACATGGCGTATAGTGGCTATTTGGGGTATTTTATTGGTTTAAGCGTTCTGAAGCCACGCCAGCGCTGGCAAATTTTGGGTGTAGGTTATCTAACAGCGGCAGGGTTGCACGCGCTATGGAATACTACAGGGTTAATTAGCGGGTTATTTTTGGCTGTTGTTGGGGTGTTGTCTTATGCTTTTTTGACAGCGGCAATTTTGAAGGCGCGATCGCTGTCGCCAACGCGATCGCAAAATTTTGCTACTCGCTTTATCGAACGTCCATAAAATCGGCGCAAGTGTGAAGATAAGGCAGCGATTTAGTTTGCAGAGGTTACATTTCTAGAGTATAAGTTTATACTTTAGTAAAGAGATTTTTGCTAGTCAAATATGTATATTTCACCTCGCGCTACTTTAGTTCGCAATGTATCTGTGTCCTTGATTAATGGTACAGTGACGTTGATAATATTGCTGATTGCACCGCTAGGATTAATGGCTGTAATTATTAATACTGTACTTATTGCATTAGCTACTTATATTGTATCGGTAGGTGCAGACCGAGTAACAGCATATTTGCAGCGTGAAGAGCAAGCGGAGTTGCTAGCGAAAGACAGGCGATCGCAAATGCGGGTTGCTAGTTCTGCTAAAGTAACTCGGCGGCGGTAATGCGATCTTTATATATTTCCCAGCAGGGATGTTATGTTTGCTTGCAGCAAGAAACAATCCTTGTCAAGCAAACAGATAAAATTCTCGGACAAGTGCAATTACCTTTATTAGAGCAGATTCTAGTATTTGGGAAATCACAAATTACCACGCAGGTAATTCGCGCTTGTTTGTGGCGCAATATTCCCATTGTTTATCTTTCGCGCATGGGGTATTGCTACGGGCGGATTATTCCGATTGAGCAGGGGTATAGGCAGTTATCTCGCTATCAGCAGCAGTTACTAGCTGTAGAGAGGTTAGTAGTAGCAAGGCAAATTGTGCAAACGAAGCTCAAAAATAGTCGGGTAATTTTGCAGCGTCAGCAACGCCGCCAGTCTTCTAATCTGAGTGCGGTAGCGATTCAAAGTTTGGAGCATTTGATTGAAAAGGCGGCTAAAGCTGATAGTATCGAGCAGTTGATGGGGTTTGAGGGGGCGGCTGCATCGCAATATTTTTCAGCGTTAGGTGAGTGTATCAGTAATTCTGAGTTTATTTTTACTGGGCGCAGCCGTCGCCCGCCAGGAAATCAAGTAAATGCAATGTTGAGTTTTGGCTATCAGGTGTTATGGAATCACTTGTTAGCACTAATTGAGTTGCAGGGTTTAGATCCATATCATGCGTGTTTGCATCAAAGTTCGGAGCGTCATGCAGCTTTGGCTTCTGATTTGATTGAGGAGTTTCGTGCTTATTTGATCGATTCTTTGATGTTGTGGTTGGTAAATCGTCGCAGTATGGATGCTGGCAATGATTTTGTGCATCGCGATGGCGGTTGTTATCTTAATGATTCTGGGCGCGCTAAGTTTTTGCGTGCTTTTGTGCAAAGAATGGAGGAGGAAGTGCAAAATGATACAGGTGAGAGAAGACCAAAATGGGA
The DNA here is from genome assembly GCF_000952155.1 of Aliterella atlantica CENA595. Taxonomy (GTDB): domain Bacteria; phylum Cyanobacteriota; class Cyanobacteriia; order Cyanobacteriales; family Chroococcidiopsidaceae; genus Aliterella; species Aliterella atlantica. Next base: position 22,041 of record NZ_JYON01000018.1, read on the forward strand.
TTTATTGATGCAGCAGGTGAAGGCTTATAAAAGGTTTGTTTACGATCCCAAGCAGCTTTATTTGCCCTATCAAATTCGTTAGTAATGTTGTTCTATTTAGTGGTGTATGATATTCCATGCGATCGGCGGCGTAAGAAAGTATCTGATTTATTAGAAGGGTACGGGCAAAGGGTACAATACAGTGTTTTTGAGTGTTTTTTAACGCAAGTTCAGTATGATGAATTGCGAAAAAGATTGAGGAAAAGGGTAAAATTATCAGAAGATAGTGTGAGGTTTTACCCATTATCTAAGCATACTTTTAGTCAAGTAGAGGCATGGGGTGGCTTTCCAATTACAAAGATTCCTGGTTCGGTAATTATTTAGCGATTAGCTGCGAGGTTAGGGTAATATGCCAGAAATTAAGTAAATACGTTGCGAACCTCGAAGCAGTGCAGTATAAAGTTTTGAGCTATTATTTTTCACCAATGCTATCTATTTTTCCTAGTAAAATCAGCAACCCTCGCAAACTGGTAGTGGACACCAGGCTGGATATAGGTTTAAATTGGGTTCCTATTAATTAGGGAAATTATTTGAATGGAAACCGCACTTTAGCTGTAGTATGGCGTTTGCTATATGAAGTTCCTATTAATTAGGGAAATTATTTGAATGGAAACCAAAGAAGCTCTTTTAGCAGTAAAGCAAGGGTTAAAAGGTTTCTATTAATTAGGGAAATTATTTGAATGGAAACAAAAGTCAAAACATCTAAGATAGTACCAGAAGGTAAAATCCAAGTTCCTATTAATTAGGGAAATTATTTGAATGGAAACTGCATCATTTACTTCTACACGTGGTAATTTGATAACTTTCTCGTTCCTATTAATTAGGGAAATTATTTGAATGGAAACAAACGTATTCATACTAGCCCACCTACTAGGTTAATGTAAATAGGTTCCTATTAATTAGGGAAATTATTTGAATGGAAACATGACTTAGCGGCAGCATTAGTCATGACCAATAGAATGTTCCTATTAATTAGGGAAATTATTTGAATGGAAACTGTGGCAGCGGGTACAACGACCATAGACTGCTATTCGCGTTCCTATTAATTAGGGAAATTATTTGAATGGAAACACGTAAAGAAGGATATGTTACAGAGAGTTTCACTTTAGGTTCCTATTAATTAGGGAAATTATTTGAATGGAAACGGATGTTGAAACCTTTGTCAGCTAAGAAAGCGATCGTCTTGTTCCTATTAATTAGGGAAATTATTTGAATGGAAACGGTCTTTGTGGTAAATACCAACGGATCTTTTTACGAGTTCCTATTAATTAGGGAAATTATTTGAATGGAAACAAGCGGCGGTATGAAGCCAACGACTTGCGAGTAGGTTTGTTCCTATTAATTAGGGAAATTATTTGAATGGAAACTTATCTAAATGCTTAGAGAAACTATATCGAGACTTATCAGTTCCTATTAATTAGGGAAATTATTTGAATGGAAACTACCATACTGCAAACCTTTGTGTTCTGCCTTAATAGTTCCTATTAATTAGGGAAATTATTTGAATGGAAACATCAGTTATTGAAGTTAGCAATGCTTTTGGTAGTAAAGCAGTTCCTATTAATTAGGGAAATTATTTGAATGGAAACTTTTTAGCTCGTAAAGAAGATTAGCAAATTCTTCCTTAGGTTCCTATTAATTAGGGAAATTATTTGAATGGAAACATTTGGATTAACAAATGCTGGTCCAGAACCAGAGGTTAAGTTCCTATTAATTAGGGAAATTATTTGAATGGAAACATCTTAAAGTTATTGCAGGAACACAAAAAGTTTATATGTTCCTATTAATTAGGGAAATTATTTGAATGGAAACATAATGTATATTCTCTCAGTCTGGTTTTTTGCTTTTACACTTGTTCCTATTAATTAGGGAAATTATTTGAATGGAAACGATGTGCTCCAAAACCTAATACTTTTGCGCTTTTGATGGGTTCCTATTAATTAGGGAAATTATTTGAATGGAAACACCATTATCTTTGGTAATGTCGAAAGAGATGCCATCTGGTTCCTATTAATTAGGGAAATTATTTGAATGGAAACAAAGTCCAAGAAAGGCTAGCAACTATTGGTACAGGCAAGTTCCTATTAATTAGGGAAATTATTTGAATGGAAACCAGACAGAAACTTTAGGGCATTTACACATCTTTTTATTAGGTTCCTATTAATTAGGGAAATTATTTGAATGGAAACTAAAATCTTCACTTCCATGAAATAGAAATACTTTAGTTCCTATTAATTAGGGAAATTATTTGAATGGAAACAAAAGTTGTGACAGCAGCTATGTTTCCATAGCTCTCAGTTGTTCCTATTAATTAGGGAAATTATTTGAATGGAAACACACAAATACTCCTATTGCTACTGTTTGATTTGTTTTAATGTTCCTATTAATTAGGGAAATTATTTGAATGGAAACTAAAATGGAATCTAAATTTAACATTTTAGAATCTAAAGTTCCTATTAATTAGGGAAATTATTTGAATGGAAACGTATTGTTTCTGCCAAATGTACATTTGTTCTCTAGCAGAGGTGTTCCTATTAATTAGGGAAATTATTTGAATGGAAACTTTATCCCCAAAACAAACTAAACACTACAAGGGGGTAAGGTTCCTATTAATTAGGGAAATTATTTGAATGGAAACATCTCTAAATAAATGATACATTACTGTATCAAGTCTGTTCCTATTAATTAGGGAAATTATTTGAATGGAAACACAATAGGTTGATGAGCTTTTTTACCCGTACCAATAGTTCCTATTAATTAGGGAAATTATTTGAATGGAAACCAAGGATGTGTAATGATAATCCACACAGATAGAGGCTAGTTCCTATTAATTAGGGAAATTATTTGAATGGAAACGCTAATGTAGTTGGACGCTCTAAGTCTGCTTTTCGTGTTCCTATTAATTAGGGAAATTATTTGAATGGAAACATAACCAAACTTTAATTATGTATTTTGATGCTTCCATTATTGTTCCTATTAATTAGGGAAATTATTTGAATGGAAACAAGTTAACTCAATATGGCGATCGATAGAAGTATTTATGTTCCTATTAATTAGGGAAATTATTTGAATGGAAACAATACTGTCTTGCGGCTAAGAGCTTCTAGAATTCCAAGTTCCTATTAATTAGGGAAATTATTTGAATGGAAACGATAGTAAGAAAGCCTACATTCTAGGTCATCTAAAGTTCCTATTAATTAGGGAAATTATTTGAATGGAAACAGGTCCGAGCTAGGTTTATTTACCAACACTCCTTCCTGTTCCTATTAATTAGGGAAATTATTTGAATGGAAACTGGAGATACCTGGTTTAAACATCCCTAAAGAGTTTTGTTCCTATTAATTAGGGAAATTATTTGAATGGAAACGAGGTTTTAAATTAACTTCTCACATTACTGTTTATTGTTCCTATTAATTAGGGAAATTATTTGAATGGAAACCTGTTTCTACCCAGCGATCGCGCTCGGCTTTGTCTAGTTCCTATTAATTAGGGAAATTATTTGAATGGAAACTGATACATTACTGTATTAAGTCTAGATGAATTATATTGTTCCTATTAATTAGGGAAATTATTTGAATGGAAACGACTCTTTCTTAGATAGTGCTTTATCGTTAGGTAGGTTCCTATTAATTAGGGAAATTATTTGAATGGAAACAACAGAACTAGGAGTGCGGTTAGTTGCCAGTGCTATACCGTTCCTATTAATTAGGGAAATTATTTGAATGGAAACGTCGCCTCGGTAGCGTTTCGGTGCTTCGGGCGGAAAGTTCCTATTAATTAGGGAAATTATTTGAATGGAAACGTTAAAGTCGTAGCTACGGGTGAATATACTTGAAGTACTGTTCCTATTAATTAGGGAAATTATTTGAATGGAAACTTATATGGGCTATGATTGATTTAATCGTCAATTCATGTTCCTATTAATTAGGGAAATTATTTGAATGGAAACCGCTCACCAACTTCTTATGCAAAGCTAGAAGTCCCAAGTTCCTATTAATTAGGGAAATTATTTGAATGGAAACAAGCGATCACGCGCTGCTCGTCAGCTACACCTTTAGCCCAGTTCCTATTAATTAGGGAAATTATTTGAATGGAAACAGTTAGAAGCGGAGCGATCGTCGTTTGGGCTTCTCTAAGGTTCCTATTAATTAGGGAAATTATTTGAATGGAAACAGGAAAGTAGCTCAAGCTACTTTGTTTTGCGGTACAAGTTCCTATTAATTAGGGAAATTATTTGAATGGAAACAATGCAAGCAAACGATAAAGGAATATTGTATTCCTTTGGTTCCTATTAATTAGGGAAATTATTTGAATGGAAACTCTTTCAATGCAGTTTGTGGATTAAACACAATATCACGTTCCTATTAATTAGGGAAATTATTTGAATGGAAACACAGCAGCTATGTTTCCATAGCTTTCTGTTTGTTTGATGGTTCCTATTAATTAGGGAAATTATTTGAATGGAAACTCTCTACATAGATAGCATACTTAGCATCGTTAGTAATACGTTCCTATTAATTAGGGAAATTATTTGAATGGAAACAGCCGAGCTTGCTGACGAATATGGTAGCTTTGACAAGTTCCTATTAATTAGGGAAATTATTTGAATGGAAACGTAGGGTAAGCCGACTTGCTCAGGTGCTATGTATTGTCGTTCCTATTAATTAGGGAAATTATTTGAATGGAAACGGCACAATTCGAGTAATGCGATCGCTGAATGGATCAATTGATGTGTTCCTATTAATTAGGGAAATTATTTGAATGGAAACACACGTACCAGCTAACCTACGTGTCATAACCACTAAGTTCCTATTAATTAGGGAAATTATTTGAATGGAAACTTAAATTGCCGTCGGCTAAAGCGTCAGCTAAAGAGGTTCCTATTAATTAGGGAAATTATTTGAATGGAAACACCAATGCTATAGAGACTTTGAACTCTTTAGACTACTGTTCCTATTAATTAGGGAAATTATTTGAATGGAAACTACTTAAACCGTAACCTACTACTGCATAAGCTATCTGAGGGTTCCTATTAATTAGGGAAATTATTTGAATGGAAACTCATCAAATATTTCGACAGCACTTCACAAACCGATAGAGTTCCTATTAATTAGGGAAATTATTTGAATGGAAACAGTTGGAGGCTGGTGAAAATGTAGCAAACACTCTCAAGGTTCCTATTAATTAGGGAAATTATTTGAATGGAAACCAAAGACTATCAAATTGTTTTAATTTTGATAGTTTTTGTTCCTATTAATTAGGGAAATTATTTGAATGGAAACTAAACCGCAATCGTTAATTGCAGCAACTAAAGCTTTTGGTAAGTTCCTATTAATTAGGGAAATTATTTGAATGGAAACCTCTAAACCTGTTTGCCAAGCTAATTCTTCATCAATGTAGTTGTTCCTATTAATTAGGGAAATTATTTGAATGGAAACGAACATATGTCATGTACCGTACTACCCTTAGCACGGCTGTTCCTATTAATTAGGGAAATTATTTGAATGGAAACTAGACATAAGAGAGTACCTGCGTATAGGTGTACAATAAGTTCCTATTAATTAGGGAAATTATTTGAATGGAAACAATGACCGTATTACCCGTTTGATGAATTTCTCCTAAAGTTCCTATTAATTAGGGAAATTATTTGAATGGAAACTGGTATTGCGAGTTCCTATTAATTAGGGAAATTATTTGAATGGAAACTCGTTATCTAAAGTAGCACCGTAGTTCTTCGCTTTAGTGTTCCTATTAATTAGGGAAATTATTTGAATGGAAACCGTCTTGTAGGTGTTCTAAAACTTGAAGATATTTATGTTCCTATTAATTAGGGAAATTATTTGAATGGAAACTCTAAAGGCTAGCCTTCTAGCTGGTATACATAACACATAGTTCCTATTAATTAGGGAAATTATTTGAATGGAAACTCATCTCGCCAAGGTAGTGAGCAATCAAAAATAAAGTCTAAGTCGTTCCTATTAATTAGGGAAATTATTTGAATGGAAACACAAAGAGTGACGTGCTAGCATTGACGCTGAATTACTTATAGTTCCTATTAATTAGGGAAATTATTTGAATGGAAACATAAACATTCCAATTAGTAGACTCTCTCTTATCAAGTTCCTATTAATTAGGGAAATTATTTGAATGGAAACATCATCTAAGATTTGTAGCGCCATTTCTTTTGCTGTTCCTATTAATTAGGGAAATTATTTGAATGGAAACGCTTTAGCTGTGCGGGAGTAAGGTAAGTTACAGTAGCTAGTTCCTATTAATTAGGGAAATTATTTGAATGGAAACGCAAAAGTTTTATTTTGAAATCTTCAAATGGATAGGAGTTCCTATTAATTAGGGAAATTATTTGAATGGAAACAGACAAAACAAGTTGGGGTTTCGATTCCATAGTAAAAGTTCCTATTAATTAGGGAAATTATTTGAATGGAAACAGTCATCGTAGTAGCTACCTTTGTCTAGCGACTTAACTGTGGTTCCTATTAATTAGGGAAATTATTTGAATGGAAACTTGTTATATAATATTCTAACAAAAAGAAAAATAGTACAAAGGTTACTATTAATTAGGGAAATTATTTGAATGGAAACTTAAGAATACCTAAATAACAAAAAAAGGACCACTTTAAGTTCCTATTAATTAGGGAAATTATTTGAATGGAAACACCTACAGCAAAAACTATTGAAGACATTCGATCGCATTAGTTCCTATTAATTAGGGAAATTATTTGAATGGAAACTAGCGCTTCAGTAACTACTAAAGATAAGCGCTTAGTCGTTCCTATTAATTAGGGAAATTATTTGAATGGAAACCAGGAGTGCCAGTAAGTTTTAGTGTCTTCCATACAGGATAAGTTACAGGGTTCCTATTAATTAGGGAAATTATTTGAATGGAAACACGATGGAGAATATCACGGTTACTGGCTGAAAAGCCCAGTTCCTATTAATTAGGGAAATTATTTGAATGGAAACGATATTCCTTTAGCCAATTTGAGAGTGCAGCCGAAAGAGTTCCTATTAATTAGGGAAATTATTTGAATGGAAACTAAAATAAGTTTGTCAGAAATACAAACAACTTTGAAGTTCCTATTAATTAGGGAAATTATTTGAATGGAAACCACTGATAAATTTTCATAAGGTGCAGCAGAAATTAGGTTCCTATTAATTAGGGAAATTATTTGAATGGAAACTTAACAATCAAACTAAAAAAGAAAGTTAAAGGTTAAACAAGTTCCTATTAATTAGGGAAATTATTTGAATGGAAACCCACCATTGCATATAATACTTCTTCGTTGCGTAAGTCTTTGTTCCTATTAATTAGGGAAATTATTTGAATGGAAACTTATTGAGATTAAAATAAGTTTGTCAGAAATACAAACAGTTCCTATTAATTAGGGAAATTATTTGAATGGAAACGAGTTTCTGGTTAGAACGTAAGTTTAAAACACTTATTAAGTTCCTATTAATTAGGGAAATTATTTGAATGGAAACTCAAGTAGTAGAGCATTGCGAAGAGAAGCGATTTTGGTTGTTCCTATTAATTAGGGAAATTATTTGAATGGAAACGGTTACTGTGCGTGCTGGTTGTGCGGACATGCAAGCAGTTCCTATTAATTAGGGAAATTATTTGAATGGAAACTTTAGATTCTAGAGATTGCAGAGTTTCTCTGATATCTTTACAAGTTCCTATTAATTAGGGAAATTATTTGAATGGAAACATTTCGCTAACTCTGCTTCTTTCAACAACAACAATCAAGAGGTTCCTATTAATTAGGGAAATTATTTGAATGGAAACCTGGTCCAGCATTTGTTAATCCAAATCTAACTTTAGATGTTTGTTCCTATTAATTAGGGAAATTATTTGAATGGAAACACGTCCGTAGTCTGTTCATCCATAGGGTAAATGAGTTGGTGTTCCTATTAATTAGGGAAATTATTTGAATGGAAACGACCAAATGCTCAAAGCTCAGGACGCAGCCATCTTTAAGTTCCTATTAATTAGGGAAATTATTTGAATGGAAACTTAACATGATTATTAACATACTCAAAGGGTTGTTTGGTAGTTCCTATTAATTAGGGAAATTATTTGAATGGAAACCCCTCCTGCAACGAAAAAATTAGACAGTAAATTATTTACTGTTCCTATTAATTAGGGAAATTATTTGAATGGAAACGGTTAGACTTTGAGTGCTTTCTAGAAGACGTAGGAAAGTTCCTATTAATTAGGGAAATTATTTGAATGGAAACCTCTTACGAGTAACATATGGCTTAGGTGTTTCCATTGTGTTCCTATTAATTAGGGAAATTATTTGAATGGAAACGGTACAGTTGTATTCTTGGCTAACAACGACCTAAACCAAGTTCCTATTAATTAGGGAAATTATTTGAATGGAAACATATCAAAGAAGATGTACATGTTATTAAAGAAGACAGTTCCTATTAATTAGGGAAATTATTTGAATGGAAACGTAGTAAGCCTTTTTGGAGGATTCTAACATTTTGTTGATGTTCCTATTAATTAGGGAAATTATTTGAATGGAAACACCTTTATGGGCTGACTCTACCAGAACCTTTCCAGAGCGTTCCTATTAATTAGGGAAATTATTTGAATGGAAACGGAAGGAGTAATATCTGCTTCCTCAGTTCTCCAGAAACTCGTTCCTATTAATTAGGGAAATTATTTGAATGGAAACACTACATCGATAGTTTTCCAATACTTAGGTACTTCGTTCAGTTCCTATTAATTAGGGAAATTATTTGAATGGAAACTTCGTCAAAATCAATCTCTAAGCTAACGCCTAAAGCTTGTTCCTATTAATTAGGGAAATTATTTGAATGGAAACGTTAACCGTACTAAACTATTCACCTGCAATAGTGACGTTCCTATTAATTAGGGAAATTATTTGAATGGAAACGCAAGAAGTCTGACCGCGCCCTATTCTATCAAAATCTCCCGTTCCTATTAATTAGGGAAATTATTTGAATGGAAACAAACCAAATAAATGGTTTGATTTAATTAGAGGAATTAATAGTTCCTATTAATTAGGGAAATTATTTGAATGGAAACTTTAGCAGCGTAACCAGGAGTAATATGAGGATTTTCACGTTCCTATTAATTAGGGAAATTATTTGAATGGAAACCTACTTGGAATAAATCTTATCTAGATAAACGTACTAAGTTCCTATTAATTAGGGAAATTATTTGAATGGAAACCGAAAAAAGGCTTAGGTATCACTAACGATGCTAAGTGGTTCCTATTAATTAGGGAAATTATTTGAATGGAAACCATCACCCTTAGTGTAGTATCTACCAGCTTTTACAGTTTGTTCCTATTAATTAGGGAAATTATTTGAATGGAAACTTAGCCACAGCTTGAGCATCTGGGCAGTTGTTTAAGTGTTCCTATTAATTAGGGAAATTATTTGAATGGAAACTTGATAGTTTCTGTTTTATCTACATAGCCTTTAACTGGTTCCTATTAATTAGGGAAATTATTTGAATGGAAACATTACTCAAAACAAACAACCAGTTTTAAATATTTTAGAGTTCCTATTAATTAGGGAAATTATTTGAATGGAAACTGATGCATCAGGGTTAGTTAATCCAGCATCAGTAGAGTTCCTATTAATTAGGGAAATTATTTGAATGGAAACTTGGAAACAAGAGTTGTTTCTGCTCGTCAAGAACGTGTAGGTTCCTATTAATTAGGGAAATTATTTGAATGGAAACTTTATATTGAAATGGTGTTAATCTTATAAATGCTTTAGTTCCTATTAATTAGGGAAATTATTTGAATGGAAACTCCATGAAAAGTGAATACTGTTTGATTCTCTTTTTTGTTTGTTCCTATTAATTAGGGAAATTATTTGAATGGAAACCTCTTGTTCTTCATCTTTAGGAAGAACCTCAGTTTGTGTTCCTATTAATTAGGGAAATTATTTGAATGGAAACTCCCAACAAATTTGTTTACAGGGATAGGAGGCTTATGGAGTTCCTATTAATTAGGGAAATTATTTGAATGGAAACAAGAGCGTTTAGCAGCTATTGGTACAGGTAAGAAAGGTTCCTATTAATTAGGGAAATTATTTGAATGGAAACCAAATTCAATTTTGTACTTCATTTGTTTCTATCCAATCTGTTCCTATTAATTATGGAAATTATTTGAATGGAAACTTTTTGGGAGGATTAGCGCTAGTGAAGTAATTTAAGCAAAGTTCCTATTAATTAGGGAAATTATTTGAATGGAAACTTTCATCTGTCGTCCAATATCCTACATGGTTAATTGTTGTTCCTATTAATTAGGGAAATTATTTGAATGGAAACAAAGTTAAATGGGGAACCGACTACAAATCCTTTGAGGAGTGTATGGTTCCTATTAATTAGGGAAATTATTTGAATGGAAACGCACTACCTGCTGATGCTTGTCCGCTGTCAGAGGAAGGTTCCTATTAATTAGGGAAATTATTTGAATGGAAACATCTTCCGCAACGGTTTCTAGTTCGATATCGTTTAGTTGTTCCTATTAATTAGGGAAATTATTTGAATGGAAACAACTCAATTACTAATTCTTCTAAAGTGACTGCCATAAGTTCCTATTAATTAGGGAAATTATTTGAATGGAAACCATTTGCTCTGTGGGGAATGTAACCGTATAGCTTAGTGTTCCTATTAATTAGGGAAATTATTTGAATGGAAACTGACGTCTTTACGCAATAAAGCCTGTTCGCCTTGTTTTTTGTGTTCCTATTAATTAGGGAAATTATTTGAATGGAAACTGATTTATCAGCAGCATCTACTGACTCGGTTTGAGGCAGTTCCTATTAATTAGGGAAATTATTTGAATGGAAACCGACTATGCGATTAGTCGTGAGATTAACTAATGTGAGTTCCTATTAATTAGGGAAATTATTTGAATGGAAACGCGACTCCTTGGATTGTTTGCTTTTTATTGCTTCTAGGGTTCCTATTAATTAGGGAAATTATTTGAATGGAAACCAAACAATAAAAACCAAGTAACCGCGCCAAAAGATGTTCCTATTAATTAGGGAAATTATTTGAATGGAAACACGCTTTCGACGACAACATAGCCAAACAACTAAAAAGTTCCTATTAATTAGGGAAATTATTTGAATGGAAACACCGCCGCAAATTTCTTAGTCGTCATTTTGTGGCAACGTTCCTATTAATTAGGGAAATTATTTGAATGGAAACGACAAAGTAGCATCTTGATAAATTACCGCTTTAAACGTTCCTATTAATTAGGGAAATTATTTGAATGGAAACGGAAACGTCTTTTGTAACCCACCTGGTGGAAAGTTAGTTCCTATTAATTAGGGAAATTATTTGAATGGAAACGCTCTTCTTTAGACATAAAGTCTAGTCCGATAATAGTTCCTATTAATTAGAGAAATTATTTGAATGGAAACGAACTGCACCCGACCCTTCGCGTTTCATTGCGTCTTGGGTTCCTATTAATTAGGGAAATTATTTGAATGGAAACTTATGACTACAAAGGTAAGCTTTATATTAAACATAGGTTCCTATTAATTAGGGAAATTATTTGAATGGAAACTGGTCTTTTTGGTTGCTCTTGTAATTGTCTTACTAAGTTCCTATTAATTAGGGAAATTATTTGAATGGAAACCCCAATATAATGGTTTGTTTCTATCTATGATGTACAGTTCCTATTAATTAGGGAAATTATTTGAATGGAAACCTGCTACCATACCTACGCTAATTCCAATCGATACGCGTTCCTATTAATTAGGGAAATTATTTGAATGGAAACCCTTCAACTACTGACGAGATGAGGCGTTCTTTCTGGTCGTAGTTCCTATTAATTAGGGAAATTATTTGAATGGAAAGCCGATTACTACACAAATAGCGAATCTACTGAAAAAGTTCCTATTAATTAGGGAAATTATTTGAATGGAAAGGATCGCAAACTCAGCTTCCAAGTCTTGAATGCGACGGTCTTGTTCCTATTAATTAGGGAAATTATTTGAAGGGAAAGTCTAGCGTCTCATCAATGCAACCAAAGCGATCGCACAGTTCCTATTAATTAGGGAAATTATTTGAAGGGAAAGTAAGAATCATGAAAACTCACAAAATTGCAGTTGAGTAGTTCCTATTAATTAGAGAAATTATTTGAATGGAAAGCTGTTGATAGTTTCTTACAAACTTTGCATTGATACCGTTCCTATTAATTAGGGAAATTATTTGAATGGAAATAATTCCTCGTCTATGTAATTGTCATCAGCAAGATAGAGTTCCTATTAATTAGGGAAATTATTTGAATGGAAACTAGAAAAACTGAATGTTGGGCGGTGACAGGACGCAGGTTCCTATTAATTAGGGAAATTATTTGAATGGAAACTTAAAGAAGCGATCGCCCTACACTCTAAAAACAATTGTTCCTATTACTAACTCGCAACTTTTAAATCCTTTATTGGTACTGGGAAAGCCAACAAATCTAGTTGAGCTACGCCATTGACGATCGCCACAATTGCAAACGGCTCCCACTGCTGCAAATAAGCTAAAGTCGGCTTGTACTCTACTAACCGGACACGATCGCCTACTCTAAAACTAGCACTATGCTGACTGCGAAGATTATTAATCGCGATCGCCAACTCCCTAACTATCGCCAACCACGCGCTAGTTAGCCTTAAATCTAACTTTTGACCCAAAACCTGGAGATACTTCTTAATTTCTGCCGTACTGCTGCACCCAGAACGTTGAAAAGACCGCTTTTTTGCATCTTTAAACCTAATGCGTTGCTTATCGCTGTAACGGGCGCGACGTTGAGGCGTTATTAGCCGCCACACCACTACAGTAATTAAACCAGATTGAAACTCTAAATCCTGCTCTGCTTCAATTTGAGCGATCGCAAAATTGTTCATTACGTTAAAATATTCCTGAGCGCGAATAGCATTTAATGCTTGTTTGCCTTTTTACTCGGCAAGTCGAAGGGTTGAAGTTGGTAGCTTGTCCCTTCGCTTTGCTAACACAATTATAACTCAATACAAGCGTTAACTTTCAAAATGGGTAGAGGCAATCCAAATCCGAAACATAAATACGTATCTCCTAATCCCGAACCTATGTCAGAAAGGACGATAGGAGTAAGGCTACCTTTGGAATTAGATGCATACGTGCGATCGCTACCCAATCGAACAGAGTGGTTGCGGCGGGTAATTGCTGAAGCAATAGAGCAAGAAAAGTCGCAAGCCAAAGTAGATAGAGCATAACAGCATCGAATCCTCACTAAATAAAGTTTTGTAAATTAGTTAGTTCCCACTTAGAATTGGGCATATTACCTCTAGCGCAGTTTAGACACCTAGAGGAAATCAATTTGTGTCCGATATATACTGGCAAGCAAAAATCTGGGGATTACTCCACGATCCAGCCCTTAAAGCCTTACATAACAATAGTGGACGAGGCGAAAATAGCTGCTGGCAAGAACTAGCCGTAATGAAAAATTGGCAGGAAAATAACTGGAATCCAGAAGATTCCCAAGGAATTGCCCTGAAGCATATCTTGTTAGCAGATTACATCACCTCTGCTAGCGATCGCTCTGCCATTGGTAGTTTATCTGCAAGCATTAACTACGCGCCTAAAAAAGCCCCCAACAAAGGACTAGAAATCGCTCACCTACTATCAGGAGCAAAACATCAGTTTAAGCTAAATAATGCCAAACATCAAGAACTAATTAGTCAGCCTCATCGCGGCAAATATTTAAGCAAACTAGAACAAGACCTATTTTCATTACAAATAACAGATCCAAGCGATCGCACCAATCCCCAACAGCTAAAAACAATTAGAGAAGTAGAAGATAAACGCAAACTCTTTTGGTGGCTGTGGCGTTGTCTACCTATCGCTACCTGTAACGCCTTTGGCGACGAGCAATCTTTGCTCCTCATGCCAGCAGAGACACGCATTCCCGACAGTTCTATCTGGAGTCATACCAGCCTCACCGCCGCCTTATCAGGTGCATTAGCTGGATACGACCTGACAGCAGAAGAACTGCAACGCTGGACAAACAATAAAACTCCCTCTCACCCATATTTAGCAATATTTAGCTTTAGCCCCGTTCAAGAACTAATCAAAGCCAGCCGGAAAATGCGCGACTTTTGGGCGGGTTCTTGGCTGCTGCATTACCTCTGTGCCAAAGTATCTTGGGCGCTAGCATGGAAATATGGACCTGATTGCTTAGTATATCCCAGCTTATTTGCACAACCTTTAATAGATAACTGGTTGCTAGAAAAATGGGCTGACTTTCAACCTTGGGTAAAACAACCAACTAACCGCCAACTCCTCACTGCTGGATTTCCCAACGTCTTAGTCTTAATTCTACCCAAAGACAAAGTTGCCTCAGCAATGCAATTGGCAGAACAAACCCTAAGAACAGAGTGGCTAAAAATTGGCAGCATCGTACTTACAGAATTGCAAAGCCGTCACTGGATGCCAGGACTTGAAAAAGATAGCAAAAATTGGAACGGCTGGCTAGATTCGCAATGGCAAACATATTGGACAGCTTCACCAATAGGTAAAGAAGGAGAACAACTCAAAAACTCAGCCATCCCCAAAACCGAAGCAGAGAAACTAAAATCCTGGCTAGATACGCAGAATATAGCTTACAACCTGCAAAATAATCACAAAGAACAATTATTCCAAGCAGCAGAACTAGACTTTCTGCGGGCTGCTTATGACTTGCGACTCAAGCAACAACGTAAATTTAGCGTCAACGTTGGTTCTTGGTGGTGTCACGTCTTCGATCAAACGCGCTTGAGCCTAGCAGCCGTCAAAAACGCGCGTAACTGGCAACTACCCACAGCCTTCAGCGTCCGTTCTACAGTATCGGGAATAGGCGCAGCAGTGCATCCTGGCGATGATTGGCTACCAGAGGGAGAAGTCAAAAAGTTGTGGAAACGCCACGCAGGTTTATTTGATGGTAAAGAACAATTAAATGCAACTGAAACATTAAAACGCGGATTGCATAAAGTTTTACCACAGTTAATCGGTGACTTGAATGCCAACGCAATTGACGCATCTTACCCCGACTTAACAGCAGGAGTAGCAGGCTACTTAAAAGTAAGCGACTTCTCCCATCTAGAATACTTCCATAAAGTCTGTCGTTTCCTAAAACGCGAATTATCTCAAGAAGTTCCGCAAAAATGGGGAATTCCTTGGATAGACGAACATCAAAATGCAGACTTGCAAAAATTTCCTTCTCGTTATTTAAATGCAGGTTGGCTAGCAGAAGAAATAAAAACCTCAGAAACCCAGCAAATAGAACAAAAAATCAACCGCGAACAAGATCCATCAATTGTCGATTCACTCAATCAAGAACTAATCGACATCAAAAATCAATACCGCGCAACTATCCAAACCATCCTCGATAAATCCTACCCCGCCAATAATCCTAGCGATTGGTATGTCTTAGCTGCTGGTGATGGCGATGGGATGAGCGAATGGCTAAAAGGCAAAAAGCTAAAAAACTACCGTGACTACATTCCTACAGAATTATCTAGCTTAGAAGAAGATCCAGACAATAACTCTAGCGAAGAATCTCCCGAAAAAAGACAAGTCCGAGAGACTTTCCCCAAGTTTTTAAACGAGCAAAAGCGCATGGGACCTTCTACCCATAGTGCATTAAGCCGCGCCTTACTCGACTTTTCCAATCAACTCGTACCTTACCTTACCGAACAGCGCTATGCAGGGCGACTAATATATAGCGGCGGCGATGACGTATTAGCTTATACAAATCTCTGGGAATGGGATAACTGGGTTTGGGATATTCGCCAATGTTTTCGTGGTGCAAAAGAAGATTCTGAGTTTGAAAACAAAGGCGATTATTGGTGCTGGAAAAACCCCCAGCAGCCACCACAAAACCTCTCAGCTAGACCTTTATTTACAATGGGTAGCACAGCAACAATTAGCTTTGGCATCGTTATCGCCCATCATAGCGTCCCCTTAGCGATCGCTCTCGAAAGCCTCTGGGAAGCTGAAGCACAAGCCAAAGAACATATATACGTCAAAAATAACCAAAAACAAGTAAAAGATGCCATTCAAGCCCGTGTAATTTACGGTAATGGCAACACGCTCAAAGTTACGAGCAAATTTGATGTATTTGACAATTGGCGATCGCTTGTAGAACTAACTAAACCAATTCCCAATTTAGACAGCGCCATATTTGAACAAGCCGCCCAAGTATGGCAACAACACCCCGCCCCAATTAAAGATGCGATCGCATCTTGGACGCAAGCATTTTGCAACCGTCGAGACTTATTTGCAGGGAAAGACGAAGATCGAGAGAAATTTAGCTACTACCTCACTAACTTTATTGCTACTCTCTGGGAAACTACTACCGCCTTAAAACGCGACGAAGAAATTCAAAACTGGTTAAAACTTGCAGCCTTTGTGTTGCGCAACCGCCACATTGCTATAGGAAACATTTGATGTATTGGTACACCATAACCCCTCTAGATGTGCTATTAATGCGCGATGCCAAGCCCTTTACACCAGGAGAAAGAGCATGGGCAGGCAGCATATTTCCGCCCACAGGTCATGCGCTCGCTGGGGCATTACGGAGCATACTAGGGGGCGATCGCTTAGAAATAATTGGACCATTTTTCTGCCGCGATCGTACTCTCTACTTACCCCGCCCGCTAGGATTTTATCAATCAACTCCCTTAATTCCTTTAGATTGGGAGCATAATTCTCCTCTGCATCACTGTTTAACTAACTCCATGCAACCGCGCCCATTAGTTAAGGCTACTGAAACTGGATCGCCAAGCGACGTGGAAGATGACAGCGATGAAACTAAATTTCGTCAGTACATTCCTGCTGATGTTGCCCAGTCATACTTAAAAACAGGCAAAATCGAGCGGAAAAATTGGGAACTTAAGTATGCAGGTGAAGACAAGCCTTGGCTAGTTGAAACTCGTTCCCACAACTCCATGAATGCGGGAACGCGCCAAGTTAAAGATGCTGACGGTTACTTTGTTGAGAATGCCATCAGATTGCTGCCAGATTGGAGTATAGCGATCGCCCTCAACCAAAATATTCCTACCCCAGTAACATTGAGGCTAGGAGGAGAAGGGCATCGAGCCATTTTAGCCAAATGCGAAGCTTTAGCCGCACAATGGGATAAATTGCAGAACTTATCTCAGCAAAACTTCAGCAAACCAGGTAAATCGCTAGCTTATCTAGTTACTCCTGGCATATTTGAACGCAAACACGATGGCGGAAACTCAACTTGTAAAGCTTATCCTTGGGAGTGGAAACTAGCTCATGCTAGAGGGAATTTAGTTAGCGTTGCAACCGAAAAGCCAGTAGCAATAAGTAGCAGAAGACGCGATCGCACAGACAAAAGTATCCCCGCACCTCAAGTATTTGCCGCACCTCCAGGCAGTATTTACTACCTCAATCAACCGCAAAGCTTATTTGCCGAGGATGCAGCATCCAAACCAGGCAAAGCATTAGATGCAGCCAAAAATCTGCGTCAACTAGGTTACTCACAACTACTTTGGATTTCCTATCAAGAACATGATTAACAACATTGTTTATCTCTACCTCATTTCGCCATTACATACAGGCGGTACAACTCAAGAGGGAAACTTACTCGGAATTGCCCGCGAGTCTCACACTAACTTGCCTTATATTCCTTCTAGTACAATACGGGGCAGATTGCGGGCAAGCGTTGCTAGCGAAATGCGATCGCAACTATTTGGTACAGATTTAAAAGATACTCAGCAACTAGAACAAGGCGATATTTGGATTGGTGATGGCTCAATTTTGTGGTTACCCGTTCCATCCCTAAGTCATGGAGTTGTATGGATTAGTTGCCCCATGTTATTGCAACGTTGGACGAGATTTAATCCTGGTGTAACTAATATTCCCACCGAGTACAGCAGTAGTTTAACAAATACTACTCGTGTCTACCTCAAAGATGCAATTTTAGACAAGTTGCAACCTTGGCAAGATTGGCAGTCATTTGTTCCTCAAGTAACAGAAACTAGCTGCATCAAAGAAGTAATTGTGCTGCCCAACCAACACTTTGCTACCCTTACGCAGATGAGTTTATGGAGACAAGTAAAAGTCAAGCTAGACGAACACAAATCTGTAGAAGGTGGATTTCGTTATGAAGAAGCAATTCCCCCCGATACTTTGATGTACTTTCCTTGGGGAACCACATCTCAAGCCAACGGTACAGCAAAACAATCTCACGCTAATTTTGAGAACCTTCTAGACAGTAACTCTATTTTGCAAATTGGCGGACAAGAAAGTTTAGGGCGGGGGTTTGTGCAACAGTGGATGTCTGCTAGTGCTAAGTAAGGAGATTTAAATGATATTCGATCCGCGTACTATTGCTACACCTGTATATAATGCTTTAAGCGAATTGCGATCGCAGCCTAACCAAGACGACACTCGCCTTAAAGAGCAAAAAAATCAAGCAATTGAACTATACACTTATCTATCTACTTGGGGCATGATGCGCCTCAAAGCAGAAGAGAAAGCCTTGAGTCAAGAAGGTAAAAAGCAAGTAGTCAAGAAGTTTTTTGAGTGCTTGCAGGAACTTTCTCTTGTTAATAATCTTGCTGGTAACAATGGTCTAAATCATCTCAAAAATTTAAGTACAGATGATTATTTAGGGCTTACAGGCTTGGGATTATCGCTCGCTCAAGAGTTCAGTTTTTGGGCAACAGCAGTTTACCACGATGTTAAAGACTCACAGGGAGAATAATTAATGTCTGAAGATAGCAACTCAACTAGCAAGCCTTCTCCCTGGCTTAACCCCAGCAATGAGCCTCAAACAGATAGAAGCGCTAGCTTTGTCGAATATTTGCGCTGGATGAGGGAAAAATCTGCCAACAATTTAGTTAATAGTGGTACTTTACTCGATTTACTAAACAGGTTTAAACAAAATGACTGGTATGCAATCTTAAATCGTCTAACTCAAAAAACTAGAGTTTTAGCCCATGAATCTTTTGAAGCAAAATGTTCGTGGCGGATTAGAGTGGGTGGTATAAAAGGTCCAGAATCTATGTTGCTACCTGCTTTTGATAACTTAGGAATGCCTTATATTCCTAGTAGTACGCTACGAGGAGTAGCAAGAGCGATCGCCTCAAAAGATAGCAAATTTACTCAGGAGCAAATCAAAGCTATTTTTGGCGATGTTACTCCTAACTCATCAATGGGTAAGGTAATTTTTTTAGACGCTTATCCACTACCAAACCACAACAAGCAGGGTGGCTTAAAACCAGATATGGCAAATGCTATCTGGAACTGGAAAGGCGAAGGGCTACCAGAATACAATACCAATCCTAATGTATTTCTCTCCCTAGAAAAACCAACATTTGTTGTTGGTATCCGTAGAACATCTAGCTGTGACGATGCCATTCTTCAACAAGTTAAACAATGGCTAATCAATGGATTAGCTCAAGGAATTGGAGCGCAAGTTAACAGCGGCTATGGAGGAATGGATGCTTTAGAACTACGCCCTGTGAAGAAAAAGGTAATCGTCAAAGTAGGCTTTGAACTACAAGGACAACTTATTCATGGCAGGCAAGAATTTACCTCTTGGCAACTAAATGGTGCTGGAACTGGATGGAAACCACCAGGAAAAGCCGAAGCCGAACTTCGCCCTACTGCTTTTCGTTCTATGCTTCGTTACTGGTTTAGAACTTTTGCTTTAGGAGTTTTGCCAGCAAAGCAAGTCCAAGAATTAGAAGCTGAAATTTTTGGTGGTATTGAGCCAAAACATACAGGTTTGTTGCGTTTAGAAGTTAGTGGTCAGGTGCGTAAAGATAATGCTTTACCTACTAGAGAGGGCAAAAACGAGTCTTACGGATTGATAACAGGTAGTCTGATGGTGCGTAATTCCTCTCAAACAGCCAGTCGTAACGAACAAGAGAAAACAGCACTTGAAGGATTACTAAAAAATTTAACTTGGATGATGTTTCATTTAGGTGGTGTAGGACAGGGTGCAAGACGACCTTGTTATTCTCGACAGCACCAGCAGAGAGGTCCTTGGTGGCGCGGGTCAACTCTCATAGCTAAAAGTGAAGATAGTTTCTGGGATTTGCCTGATTCTGTACCAGAATTCCAAAAGCTATTTCGTCAACGTCTACAAAGTTTCTATGTTGCTTTAGCAGTTTTAGCAAAACAAACTATCAATACGCGATCGCCTCTTAGCATTGGCACTGTAGCAAAAGACAAGTGGACAGAAGCGATTGATGCCAATTGTCGCATAGTAGTATGTGCTGGTGAAGCAAGTTTCAATAAGCCTTTTGCTTTAGCTACTCTCCATAGTCAACAATTAAAAATTCATGGCGATTACGATGGTAATCTTTGCGGTAAAGTGCGCGGGGGAGTTAAACCATCTCCTGTGTGGATTGCTGATTTAGATGCCTACCAAGTTGTAACCATCTTCGGTATAAACCCAGAACCGCAAAACCCTCGCAACAAATACTTGAAACTGCTACGCCATGAAGCAAGTAGCTATGCTCAAATTTTGTTATTAGATAAATAGCGCTCGCATCTCCCTGCAAAACCAAACTACAAAATGTCTTCAAAACAAGCCATCTTAATTGCGACAATTGGTACTCGCGATCTTGCTTATCAAGATTCATCTCACACTTGGCTAAGTATTGGCAACGATCGTGCTGAAAATGGCAAAAGCCAAATGGGTCAAGTAAAAGAAGATTTAAGTACAGAACCAGGCACTCCAGTAGGCTTAGAAAGCTATGACTTTAGAAGTTTAACGGAATACTTCGCTATTAATTTTCAGCAATACAAAAATCGTCTTCTCCCAATAATATTAGGTAAACTTTTACAAGACGAATGCCAGCGAATCCAAAAAATTTACCTTGTTGCTACAGATCAAAAAGTGGAAATCAAGGAAAGAATAAGAGATACTTGTTGGTCTGCCAAAGTTATTAAACAATGGATTGAAGAAAATCATAAAATTCCTACAGAAGTTGTTCTCCAAGGGCAAGAAGGTAGAAGCCCAGCAGATTTTGAGCAAATATTACCTTGGTGGAAACAAACCTGGCAAAGTATTGCAAGTCATACCAAGAATCAAACAACCTTATTATTGTGTCTTAAAGGAGGTGTAAATCAATCTTCTATTGCTTCACAAATAACAGCTTTAGATTATTTTGGAGAAAATTGTAAGTTTTATGACTTTATAGAAAATCCACCAGAAAACTCTAAAGGCAATCCTTCTTGCTATACTGCACCAATTGCAGGCACTAACTACTTATGGGATCGCAAGCAAAAAGAAGCATTATCTTTATTAGAGCGTTTTGATTACTCTGGAATTAACACTCTGCTAACTCCTAGTTGGGAGAATATTCCGAATGACCAAAGATTAATTAAAATTCGCGATCTACTACAATTAGCTAATCAATGGAATATTGCCGACTTGCATCAGTTTAAGCAGTCTCTAGCTAGAGCAGTAGAAAAAAAATACGTCGCGAAAAGTATAGCACGCTCAGAAAAGTGGTTTTGGGCATCTTATGAAGCTGGATACCTCAGTTTTATTCGTTATAAACAGGGAAATACTATTGAAGCGCTTTTTCATAGTGTTCGTGCTGTAGAAGGCTTAATGACTGAATGGGCAATTAGTTACTATCGCGAGTACATTAAAGAGGAAGAAGGCAAGTCTCCTGCTCTTAATAAATCTGTATGCGACGATCCTAAATATATAGAACTAAGAAACTTTAAAGAAGAGTTTAAAGAAAAATCAAATTTGTATTTGTACGGTACAAAGATAGACAAATTATTGAAATATAATAAGCCAGCAGCAGTAGAACACGAGCATCTAAAATATTTTTTTAAAACTACTAGGGAAGAGCGCAATCAAATATTTCATCGGCTAAAAAGATTGCGTGAAGCAGATTTGTTTGCAGCTTGGGGAACAAATAACTCACAACAGTGGCAAAAAAGAGTTATCGGCTGTCTTAATTTTTTGTCTGACCAAAACTTTACTTCTCTTGAATCTGCTAGCCTTATGACTCTAGTACATGAGGAACTAAAAACTGCAATTACGTCTTACCATCCTAGCTAAAACAAGATTCCATTCAAGAATTTGAATAGAAGTTCTATATCTAGGAGCTATCTTGATGAGGATAAATAAATATATACATCAAACCTAATAATTTATACTTCTTCGTCTGCTTGGAGTTGCTCTAAAGCATAACGGGCGATCGCCAAACTCACTTTAGCTTGCTGAACTTCTGATAAAGTTGCCCACTTTTCTGGAGTAATATTGCCAAGCATTTTCGGCATCTCGTCACTACCACTCCGCATCGCATAAGCATAAGGACGTGCTAATACTTGTAAATCTTCAGCGCCACAGTTGGGTAGTAGTTGTTGAACGCATTCTACTAATTGCCCTGCTAAAGTTTCCTGCGTGGTTATTGCTTGACGTGCGTGTTGGGCGATCGCATCTAACCAGTTTTGCGGAATGCGATCGGCAAATTGCGCCCGTAACTTTGCTTGCAGGCTGGTAATCGCGTTTGCTGGTGTTGCTGCTTGCCAAAGTCGATCTAACTGATTTAAAAAACTATGCGATCGCGCAGACATCTCCTCTACTTGCCAAGACGCACCAAACTCTTGCTCTGCGGCAATAAAATAAGCTTCTGTCTCAGCAGTTGAGCCATCCCAAGGATAAATACTATCTTCTGCTAACAGGGCTGCTAACATTTCTAATTCTAATAATGACCTGGTGTAGCTACTATCTTGGTAGTTATTCATGCTATCTGTCATTTTCGACTCCTAATATCTAGATAAGACAAACTATGGTAAGAGTAGCTACAGCAATTGTGCATCTATTTCCGTAACTAAATCAGAACTCTTAAGTAGCAATTAAATCCAAATAAACTTCTACCTCTTGATAGATGCAATAACATCAAAATTTTTTTTGTTCTTCGTCAGTATACTTTGCTACATAATCCGAACAGCAAAAGTATATTTTGATACTTTGTCTACTCCTCAACCTTCAACGATAAACTCAAAAGTTTCTCCCTGAGAACTACCAAACTTTAACTGCACTCCAGAATGTAGAGGCACTTCCTGAAGATGGACTTTCCTCCATTCGTCAAGTTCAAAAATAAACGTGCCAAAACGGGAATTATCGCTAATAAAATAAGTTGGAACCGTTTTGCCATCGCGCTTTTCATTGCGGCAAAATATCTTAGCGTGTTGTTTGCTAATCCAAGGCTCGTCTATAGCAATATCATTGTGATCGTTTACCCGCCCTAACAAGGCAAATCCCGCCTGCAACGACCAAACTTTTTTAGGTACAGAAAGCGATCGCAGCGTTGCCTTCAAAGTTCTTTGTCTAATCTCTGAAAGTGAATTTTCTGGTAGCTGGGTTACTTCCTCCTGTACTGGGCGGATCAACTCACCGTCAAATTCGGGATGCAAGTAGAGAATAGGTAAAGTCCAGGTAGGAAAATTAAACCGATAAATTGTCAAAAGTTGTTGTCTGGCGATCGCCACTGCGCGATCGATGGACTGTCTAGTTGCCAATGCTTGAGCAAAAACTTGGATAAATTTGAGCGCTTCCTCATCACCAATTTGATCGCGCATTGCTAAAACTGCTGGTACGCCATGATGAATCAATACTTCTGCTAAAGAACTATTTTGCAAAGTATTTTTCTGCACAAATGCGGGCCACGCGCCCCAACACGAGTTAAATACACACAATTTAACTTGGCAGCGGGTCAAAACTTGAGCTAACTCTGTACCGCTGATACTTCTATTCGAGCGTAAAAATATTTTGCCGCCATCAGGTGCGCTCTCACCATGTCCTGCATAAAAAAAGACGTTGTAACTTTTATTTTCTAACTGCGATATTAGTTGCTCTGGCGTAGGTTGCAGTAAGGTATCTACCTGACATTTAACCGTTGTGGCGGCGTTACCCACTGCATCGTACCGATAACTTGTTAAAGCTTGAGTTAAAACCTCAGCTTCTTCTTCTAGGCGCAAAGGTGGAGATGCAACCTTAGATTTTGGTAGATCGATATTTTTTTGTCCTAAAACCAGCAGCACATTTAAACTTTGACTAACTGGTAGGCTAGCTAAAGATTCTACATCGTTTGTCGTGCGACTAAACAGCAAGTGTTGTGCCAATGAAATTGCTGCCTTACCTGGCTGGGCTTGCATAATTTCCCAAGGTAAAGTAATTAACTTAGGATCGCGGATATCTAGACGCAGCCGTAAAGGTTTATTTTTACCGCTGGCTATACCGATACTGCGTTCTAGAGTATTTAAAATCGGTCCTTGAAATAACCAATTCCATAGCTTAATCCCCAAACTTTGCATTAAGCGGCTGCTATGAGTTTGATTCGGTTCGTAAGTTGAATTCGCAAGCTGCTGGGGAGGCGTTTCTAAGAAAGAGTCAAAAGAGCCATCAATTAGCTGATCGTAGGCAAACATTTCTTGCCAAGCTTGCCACACTTGGGTTAGTTCTGAGGACCAAAAACAATCGTGTAAGATTGCTCCAGCCAAATAAGGAGTTTGTACTACCCAGATTGCAAAGGTTTCATTGCCAATCGTGGAGAGACGAGCGATCGCCAAATTCAAGCAAGGACTCTCAGACACAGGCATCAGCACCTATTAAAATTGAACTTGGAAATATAAACATTTTTTTATTAGTTTAGCGATTGTTGAGCTTAACTTTATTGAGGTTTTGGTTAATTTTATCTGCGGTTAAAAGGTGAGTTAATTTTTAAGCTGTAATATAACTTATTTTAAAAGCCTATTTGCTGGTGCTATCGTGCGCTGAAACGCTACTACAAACGGGCAATCTCAACTGCCCTTAGTTAAAGCTTTTGGCGATACTTGTGGAGTTGGCTGTGAAGAACTTGGTGATTTATTAGTAGTTGCTGGTGTTGATACCAGACAAGTATTTACAGGTGCTTGTTGCGATAATTGGGTAATTTCTGTTTCAAGAATCCAACCTTGGAGAATAGTTGCCTTTGGCGCAGCCTGACATACTTTAATTTTCAGCCAGCTTTGCCCATTCGAGTTAGTTTGGCGCTCGTCAACTTGGACGATGCTACCTGGAGCAATGCCAATGAGGATCTTATTATTAGCTAAATCTGGTGTTTGGCGCAGCAATGGTTGTGTTGGGGTGCTTGTGACTGAGTTAGGTGGTGTTTTGATTTGCAATATTGAGCCTAAATCCACCATTGCAACTTCATTTGTAGGTTGAGTAGGAGCATCAGCAGCAGTTGGACTCGATTTTACTTCAGGATTGTATAAGCGAGCGATCGGGTCTTTTAACCAGTACGCCAATCCACCTAAACCAACTAAGATCGATAATCCTATTAGTATAGGTGCTACGATCGCTCGCTTTTCGGATACAGGCGGAGCTACTTGTTGCGTCGGCAAGGATGAAGGCGCAGCAGGGGAATCGAGATTGCTAATGTCTGTAAGCGGAATGATGATACTGGTGTCGGCTTCTGCGGGCGGAACTATAGGCTCTCTAGTAGTAGTAATTTCTGGTGCAAACACCGCAGTGGCGCTAATTGGATTTGGTTCGTTTGCCTTGACTTGACAGTGGATTAGACCAACTGTAACGTTATCGTGACCGTTGTGGGTGTTAGCAATTTCAATTAGACGCGATGTGGCACTAGCTAGATCGGTTTTACCTTCTAATACGGGTAAAAGTTCGGTTTCCCAATGCTGCTCGACTCGATCGTAATCGCTCAAACCATCAGAGCAAAGCAAGAATATACAGTCTTCATCCAGGATAAAGCGCTCTACTGTCGGATGCAACGATAAACTCATGCCCAAAGCTTGAATCAACGAACCAGAAGATGGTTGCAGTACAGCATCGCGGTAGAAACAATAGCCCAAGCGTACTTCACGGGCAGCAACATCATCATCAAGGGTAACTTGGTGGCAACCTGTGCGCGTAATTAGGTAGCCGCGACTGTCGCCGACATGAGCGATATATACTTCATGTTGATGTGCTAAAGCCATAACTAAAGTTGTCCCCATCCGTTGACGACCTTGGCGATTTTCGCTATCGTTGCGATCGCTGATCCGGTCGTTGGCGGCATGAGTTGCTTTATCTATAGCACTACTAATCGTTGCCGAGTCTAAATAAGTATTTTCTCGATTTAATTGTTGAATTTGTTGGTGGACTGTTTCAATTGCTAAATTAGAAGCAACGTTGCCACCTTCGTGTCCGCCAATACCATCGCAGACTATGGCTAAAGAGGCAGCAAGGCTAGTCGAGCGCTCTATTGAGTCTATTTGTGCCAACGTGCCGCTAGGCGGGTAACAAGCATCTTCATTGCGTTGGCGGCTAGGTCCTGTATCTGTGCGGGTACTAATAGTTATCTTATGCTGCTGCGATCGCCCGCATTGGGCTATACCGCGATCTAATATGGCAACTAACTCGTCTGCATGACTAATTTCTTCTTCAATTAGTTGCTCGGTAATTTTTTCTAAATACTCAGAAATTGCTGGTTTTGCTGCTGGTAATAGTTGTTGCCACACTTGTCCTAATTGGGCTAAAGTTGGCGGCATGGCAGCTATGTCAAGTTTTAGTTGCAGCAATCTCACCAAAGAACTTTCTGCGCGTATCAATGGCATTTCCAGCAAGCTAGAAGCTACGCCCTCTGTACTTAACGGTTGCCATAGCCCAGCAATTTGCCACAACCAGTGCAATTGACGCAAGCTAGAAGCTGTTTGCCACTCGGTTGTAAGTTCGGGGATTAATTGTCCTGCTACTGCTCTACCAGTGGGGTAGATGGCAGCGTTTTCTAATAGTAAAATTTCGGAAGCATTGTCCTGTTGACTGCGCGGATTTTGGCTGTCTCCTCCAGAATTAAATAGCGCACCCGCTGCGTGAGTTGATGGCAAAAATCCATAAGCTTGAGGTACGTGGAGCCGATAGGGAACAAGCCTTAAATACGGTTTGACTTCGTAACTTATATCTGCAAAGTGACTTTCTAACGCTGTTCCTGGTTTGGTATCGACAAAAATGCGATCGCTTGTAAGTAAATAGCGCGATTGGACAATATCGCCAACTTTGTAGGCGGAAACTCCTTCACCTACAGCCCACAAATAGCGTTTGCTCAGGGGCGTACCGCAGCGCTGGCAATACTTATCGGCTTCATTATTGCTAGCGTTGCACTCTTGGTTGGGACATTGGTTTGTTGTTGCTATGTCATTTTGCATAGGTTTCGCATCGGTCAGCCATTAAACAATATTGATTTAGAAATCGCCAGGATATAAGGGTTGTTTTGTTTGCCACTTGCAGTTTTTAGTCAAAATACGTCTTGCCTCTGTATTTAATTTAGGCTGCTTGCAACTCCAAGCTGTTAAATATGCTACTTTACATCCCGATTGATTTTCGCCGAGGGCAACAGTTTTAGCTGTTACCTTGTCTTTATTAATAGCAACTTACGGTTAAAAAGTCGCAATGAATAAGTGGGCTAGGCGCAAACACAGTTGGGTTTTTAAGATTGGGCAAATAACATTGGTTTTGGTGCTGATTGGGCTATTAGTGCGACTTCTTCCTTATATGTTTCCCATTTATGCGAATAATCTAACTCAAGAGCGTCAAGCAATCGAGTTTAGCGATCGCCAGGGTTTACCTTTGGGAACGTTGCTGACTCGCGATCTCGAACATACTGCTGTTGTCCCTCTAAATCGGGTGTCTTCGCACTTTATTCATGCCATTATAGCCGCTGAGGATAAGAGATTCTATCAGCACGGAGCATTAGAATTACGCGCGATTGCTCGGAGTTTGGTGCAAGCTGCACGAGTAAAAAAAGTTGTCTCAGGGGCATCAACTATTACAATGCAACTAGCGCGGATGCTAGATCCTAAGCCGCGCAACTTGGGTAATAAACTGCAAGAAATTTGGCTTTCTTGGCGTTTATTTGCAGGGATGAACAAACATGAAATTTTATATGCTTATGTAAATCGTCTAACAATGGGTAGCAATATATACGGAGTTGAGGCGGCGGCAAGAATTTATTTTGGCGTTCCAGCTAGCGACTTAAATTTAGCTCAAGCAAGCATTTTGGCAGCGCTACCGAACGATCCTACTGATTTAAATCCTTATACTGGGTGGGAAAAACTGAAACATCGGCAAGCGTACGTTTTAGGGCGGATGGTTAAAGACGGTTATATTAGCCGCGAAATGAGCGATCGCGCCTTAGCCGAAAAAATTACCCTCCAGCCGCGCCAGCAAGGAATTATCGCCGCCCCACATTTTTTATTTTGGCTGGCAAGTCAACTGCCTAAAAATAGTTCGTCTCAAGTCAAAACTACTATAGATAGACCCTTGCAGCAGTTTGTCGAAGCGCAAGTTCGCCAAATCGTCCAAAATCTCGCCGTCTATAATGCCCATCATGCTGCTGCTATTGTCATTGGCAACCATTCGGGCGAAGTTTTGGCATACGTAGGTTCTCCCGATTATTTTTCGTTAACTGACACTGGGCGCAATGACGGAGTACAAGCACTGCGTCAACCAGGTTCGACGCTAAAGCCATTTTCATACCAATTAGCCCTAGAAAACCGCGTAATTCACACCAATACAGTTTTGGCAGATGTGCCGACTCATTATGCCATTCCTGGCGCTAAATTATACAGTCCAAGAGATTACAGCGAGAGTTTTCAAGGACCTGTAAGAGTCCGATTGGCATTAGCTAATTCTCTCAATGTTCCAGCAGTAAAAGTATTGGAAAAAGTGGGCGTACCAACTTTCCTCAATCGCTTGCATCAGCTGGGTTTTGACCAATTAAAGCATCCGCCAGAATACTACGGCTTAGGTTTAACGCTAGGTAGTGGCGAAGTCAGCCTATGGGAATTAGCTCGTGCTTATGTAACTATGGCAAGAAACGGGCAAGCTTTGCCCCTAACAGTTACATCTCCCCATCTCCCTATCTCCCCATCCCCCCATCTCCCCAAATCTCCGACTTGGGCATTAATTACAGACATATTAAGCGATCGCCATGCCCGCGCTAGAGCCTTTGGGGTTGATTCTGTGTTGAGTTTGCCATTTCCAGCAGCGGTAAAAACTGGTACATCGTCTGATTACCGCGATACTTGGACAGTAGGTTTTACAACAGATTACACAGTTGCTACATGGGTAGGTAATTTCGATGGCGAACCAATGAAACAGGTTTCGGGGGTAATGGGGGCTGCGCCTTTATGGAATCGAATTATGCTGCATTTGCACGAACATAAAGAACCTGCTGATTTTGCGCCGCCTGCAAGTTTGGTGCAGCGTCCAATATGTGCTATTTCTGGGTTAAAGCCTACGCCTGCTTGTCCTACTGTAGTGCAAGAATATTTTTATCCTGAAGATTTACCAGATTACGATCGCAATTTAGATACTTTCTACCGAGTTGTTAATGGCGAATCGCGGCTAGATTTGCCTAGCGAGTATAACGAATGGCTGGCGATGCAACAGCAAAGCGTAACTACAGATGGTTTGAAAATTGTTTCTCCACGTAATGGCGATCGCTTTTTGGTATATACAAATTCGCAGCAGCGTTTGGAGTTGAAGTTAGCTACTTTGCCAGATAAACCTGTAGAGTGGTGGATAAATGGGGAACGGTTAGCAAATAGTGCTAGTGGTGCTGTTTTTTGGGCTTTGCGTCCTGGTAATTGGACTGTGGAGGTAAAAAGTGGGGAAATGCGCGATCGCGTTAATTTTCAGGTAGAGGTAGCTGAAAGTCAGTCTAGTCGGCGAGGTTTTTCGATTGCGCCAAGTAGATAGTTGGAACGCAGATGCACGCAGATGAACGCAGATAGAAGTCTATGCTACTGTAAAGTGCGCGATCGCATTTGTAGTGTTGGTTAAAAGGGTGTTTCTACTTGAAGAAAAACTGTTTTTCCTGAGTGGGGATGTGCAAAGGTAAGCTCTCTAGCGTGCAAATGCAAGCGGTTTGCAGCCTGCTGACAGCCGTAGAGGCGATCGCCTAGTATATGTATGCCTAATCCTTGTTTATCGGCTGCATGGACGCGAATTTGATGGCTGCGCCCTGTTAATGGGAGGAATTCCATTCGAGTATAGCCGTCAATTGTACTAAGTCTTTGATACCGAGTCAGGCTAGGTTTACCTTGCTGCCAATTAACTTGTTGATAAGGGCGATTTGTGGGATCTCCCCATAAAGGTAAATCAATTGCACCACTATTTGTATCTACAATTCCTGCAAGTACCGCTTCGTACACTTTGTGTACTTGCCTTTGTTGAAACTGTTTGCTGAGGTGGCGGTGAGTTTGGCGATCGCGTGCCAGGATAAGAATACCCGATGTTTCACAATCTAAACGATGGACGGTAGCGATATCTGGTATATGCCGCAAACGCCCTAAAACGCTATCTTGAAGGTGGCGATAACGACCTGGTACAGATAGCAATCCTGAAGGCTTATTTACAGCAATTAGCCATTCGTCCTCATACAAAATAGTTAATGGCGAATCTTTAACTGCAACTATAGGCTGCTGTGACAAACCCGATAACAAAAAGCCCATTAGCGGCTGACAGCGTTCTACGCAAGCGCCGTAAAATTGCCCTTGGACTTTATCGGCTGATGAAGAACCCCACCAAAACTCTGCCATAGCTAGCGGTTTTAGCCCCATAGTTGCTGCATAGTGGAGTAATTTGGGCGCACAACATTCGCCAGTACCAGTAGGCATACCTGTAGGCATCAATTCTTGCAAAGGTGCGGACTCTCCAGCAAAATTAGTTAACCAGTAGTTAGCGTGCATCTGCGCTTGCAGTTGCTTAGATAAGGTTTTGCGCTTTTGCTTTAATTTGCGTCTTTTATTAAGTGCTGCCTCTATTTTTGCTTTTAGCGGCTGCAATACAGCATCTCTTTCGCGTTTAAACAGCTTGCGTTCGATTCCATCTTGGCGGCTTTGTTCGTTTAGTTGTTCTAACGCTGCGTCTGCAAGATTGAGAATTTGTCTTTGGTGTTGTCTTGCTTGCTGGCGCTGGGAGTGGAGTAAAGTAAGAGCGTGCGATCGCTTTTCATACTCTTGCAGCAGTAATTCATACTGCCTTTGTTCTGGAATTTCCTGCAAAGCGATTAGTTCTTGCTTCAAAGCTTCTAAACTTGCGAGCGTACAAGCTTCTTCTAGAGCAACTGTATCTCTACCTGGAATTGGTGGAACCCAACCTTCCACTGTACTTTTACCATTTAATAGCCCAGAGAAGGCTTTAATTACTTGTTGCCCAGACTGAGTTTCGCCCAACAGTACGCCATACATTTTCCCTTCACGGGCATACATTTCATTACTAGCTAGGTGTTGCATTAATTCGCTAGCAATAGCCTCTACCAAAGGGGTGCGGGGCAATCCTAATAATTTGCCACTTTGAGGGCAATGTCCTTCGTACCAATAAGTCACAGTCATCGATAAGCTTAACTTTTGACCTGTGCAGAGTTGCGATCGAACAGTTGTCTTCCAATTTCTATCAACTCTTGCTTCTCTGCGTCAGTTAGATGATCTTGATTATTTAGGCTACCTCCTGAAAGATAAGGATCGCCACCTGCCCTTAAATATCTTTGTCTTCCTGTAGCAAAAATTTCTTGTAGTCTTCTGTATTGTTCTATTTCTCGTTCAGTTTGCTTTTTCATGTTTGTATTGTCCAATTCGTAGGCACGATATCGCCATTTTGCAGAACCATAGATATTGGTAAAACACTACTAGGAGTTGCGATGTACCATTCTCCTCTATCTTGGTCGTAAAAATCGTAATCAAGCAGTCCTAAAGTCTGTAAAGCATTAACAATTAAATACTGAGATTCAGTTGGTTCCACAAGTTACTTTTGTATTTTAGCCTCAGCTATCTTACAAGATATAGCGATCGCGCTGTTGCAAGCTGGAATGCGATCTCATAGATTGCCCAACAGCTTTATTTCCACTCGCCTTGCAATCCAAAAGCTGACCAATAATAGGGCGATTTCCACTGAGTTTGTAACATTTCTAGTTGTGCTGCTCTCAATGCAGCAGCAGGCTGCAAACCTTTTTTTAAGATACCTTTATAAAATCTTGCCATCAGTTCGGCAGTCGCGCGATCGTCTACATTCCACAAACTTACGACAACTCGCGGGCTACCTGCATACATAAAACCTCTGGTTAATCCTACTATTCCTTCTCCTTTTACTTCTTCTCCTAATCCTGTTTGACAAGCGCTAATTACAACTAACTCGGCTGGCAAATTTAAGTTGAAGATTTCATGCAGGCGTAAGAAACCGTTTTGGGCTGCTCCTTGTCGATCTACTAAGGATAGTACAATTCCAGATAGCTCTGGATTGACGCTGTTGAGGATGCCATGAGTTGCAAAATGCACAATTCGGTATTGACTAAGTTGGGGACTTGTAACCGCCTCACGGTTAGCGTCAAAATCAAATTTTTGCAAGCGATCGCCCGCCCGTACAAGTTGCAAAATCTCTTCGGCTTCAGTGCGAGTTCCAAGTAACCGCGCAAAATTCACACCCGATCTGGTAGCGGCTCTAACTAAAGCTCTTTGTTCGATATTTGCACTATTATTCTGCTGCTTTGTACTGCGCTGTATGCGATCGTCATTAGGGCTAAAAACAGGATCGGCGAGAATCGCTACATTTTTAATTGCTTTTTTGCGTCCTTTAAGTTCTTGCCGGAGAACAGCTAGTGTAGAGGCAGAAGGTAAGCTAATAATTTCATGCTTGGCTATTAACGGCGATGGATTTGAGGCTTCAGTAGGAATTGGCAATGCAGCAAATGGCAAGTATTGTAATGCTCCATCAGCGACGATAACTAAACGCTTTTGTCCTAATTGCGCTGCTGCGGGGGCTAATAAGATTTTGCTTAAGGCAGTGCCAACATTGGCGACTCGCTGCGGATTGTTTCTGAATTTGGGGTCAGTTATCGTATTATAAAATCGCTTGGTAGTAGCTTCAATCTCTTCTTGTTTGGGCAGTTGATAGCTCTTAATGCCTGTTTTGCTGACAACCCATAAATAGCTGCGCTCTTTGCCTAAAGAGTATTCTAATAATAAGGTGCGATCGTCGAGTAATTGCTGAATTTTGGCGCTTGTTAGCGGTTGTGGTTGGGTTAGGGCAGCGTAGCGAGGACTATTGGCGCGAATTTGTGCTTGAATTGTCTGATATTGGGCTAATAGGGCTGAGTTTTCTTTTTCTAAATTAACTAGCTGCTGTTCGCTATATCGATCGTTAACTAGCTCTAAACGACGTTTTTCTAGAGCATTAAGTTTTTGTTGTATGCTTGATTCTTGCTCTAATAGCTTTGGCTCAACTCCTTGGCGGATGTCTGCGTTAGCTTCGCTCAAAAGTTCGACTAGAGCGCGGGCGCGATCGCGTTCGCTAATTTGCAGAGCCATAGCGTCATATCCTTTACTCGGTTGCTTTTGATGCAACTGCATCAGCAGATCGATGTAAAATTCGTAGTAATTTTGCACTGAATCTGTGGCAAAAAAGGAAGTCCGCAAATCGGCACTGGTGACTTTAGTACGGATACCTTCAACTAGAGCGATCGCATTTTGAATTGGCGCTTGTGCGGCGATAAGATTACCGCTATTCCTTTGCGTTTGAGCGATGTTGTAGAGAGTTTCGGCTTGATTTAGGCGATCGCCCAATTTCTGCCACAATGCTAGTTCTTGGTTATATGCGGCAACTGCTTTTTGCGATTGCCTTAGATCGTAGCTTTTGCCAATATTCCGCAGAGCGTTGGCAGATTCAGCCGGATTGCCTACTTCTTGAGCTAAAGATAGAGCCTGGTTAGAGAAATTTAGGGCTTTTTGGCGATCGCCTGCTGCTAAGTAAATATTACCGAGCGAATTTAGAGCTTTGGCTGTTCTTAATTTACTTAGTTGACGTGACAAAGACAGCGCTCGATCGCCCGTAGCAATTGCTTGAGGATAATCGCGCAGTGAAGTATAGACTCCAACGATTTTAGAGAGTGCAAAGGCTTCTTGCCAAGAGTTTTTTTGTTGTTTCCACAACAACTGTGCCTGGTTAAAAGAGTTCAAAGCCTGGGTGTAATTGCCTGTTAATTGATAGACATCGCCAAGATCGCTGAGAGTTTGGGCAACACTTGCGCGATCGCCAATCTTCTGAAATAGCGCTAATGTTTGGTTGTATGTCTCAATGCTCAACTGATAATCGCCCAAGGAACTATAAATATTGGCGATATAGGCGAGAGTTTGGGCTTCTGTATCTGGCTGTTTTGCTGCGCGGGCGATCGCTATTGCTCGGTTGAGAGCGTCTAGCGCCTGCTGTGGCTCACCTGTCAAATTATAAATTTCGGCGATCTTGTTAAGCGTATATGCTTCTTGGCTGGGCTGTTTTGCCTGACGGGAAAACTCTAGGGCTTGGTTAAAAGAATTAAGTGCCTTTTGATTCTCGCCTAATAGTTGATAAGTATCGCCAATGCCTGCGAGGATTATAGACTCTTTGTACAAAGCTTGTTTAGATTTTAAAGTCTGCTGGGCATTATCTAACAAACCAGTTGCGGTATTTTGAGGATTTCTAACTTGTTGCAAAAGCACCCGCGCGCGATCGTAGAAATTGAGCGCCTGGGAGAAGTTACCTAGTTTAGTATTTAATCCCGCGATCGCATTTAAGGTTGAAGCTTGGGCGAGCAGGTTATCGCTTGCAGCGATTCCAGGCTTACTCTGCTCTGCTTGTAAGACTGACAGCACTTGGTTTTGAGTCTCTAGTGCTTTTTGAGTTTCGCCTGCTTGAAAGTAGAATATACCGATGAGATTAAGTACTAGGCTCTGACTTGATAGATCGCCTGTCTTTTTGTAGATTGCTACTGCTCGATCTAAGTATTCTAGTGCTTTTTGAGGATTGCCCGATTGCCCGTAAAATGTGCCAATAACCTGAAGCGTACTAGCTTGAGCAGATAGATCGTTGTTGGCTTTTTGGATTGATAGTGCTCGATTAAGAGCGTCAAATGCTTTTTGTGTCTCGCCTAACGTAAAGTAGCTAGGAGCAATGTTTTGAAGTATGCCAGCTTCCAATTTGCTAATTTCTAAATATTTAGCTTGGGGCAATTTTTTGGTTTTCTCAGTTTGTAGCAGTGCTAATGCTTGGTTAAGAGTTGCAATTTCTTTTTGGGTTTCGCCTAAGTTATTGTACGTAATAGCGATCGCGCTTAGGGTTGATGCTTGCTGACGAACTTCTCTTAATTCCCGCCAAATCGTGCTTGCCTGGTTGTAATAAGTTAGCGCCTTTGGATAATCTTTTAAACCTGCTGAATAGACATTACCGATACTTGAAAGAGTAAGAGCTTCAAAAACGCTTTGACCAGTTTCCTGCCAAATTTTTAATGATTCTTGGTATTTGACAAGTGCTTGCCGCCTCGCTTCAAGGGTTCCTTGCTGGGTTAGCTGCTTTCCTTCCCCCAGTAATTGCTGCCCTTTTTTAGAAACACCAGGATTGATAGCGTCTACTTTTGTAAAATATTCTGCTGCCTTTTGTTCGTTGCCCTGCAAGTAATAAAATATGGCTATGCCATTGAGCGTTTTTATTTCTTGCGATCGCTCTTTAATTTGCTGCCAGATTTTTAATGCTGCTTCATATTTGGCAATCGCTTGTTGCTTTGATAGTGGGGTTCCTTGCTGCCACAGTTGCTTGCCTTCTGCTATAAGTTGTTGTCCCTGCTTATATGCAGTGCTATTGTTACTTTGGGCAATAGGTGATAAGAGTAGCGGTTTGGCATTCTTAGGGTTAGCCACTACTAACGATTCCGACAATAGCAAAATACCAAAGGTTGCAGCTAAGGCGCGACGAGCAAAATTAGGGAGCGTCATTATTTGGCTAATCTAGACAATTCTGCCTCAGAATATCATCATTATTACGCAGATTAGCTAATGGAAATGCGATCGCTTTATTCAATTATTTAGTGGTTTTATCCGAATGCGATCTTTTTCAACTACTGTAAAGTTTCCTGCAAAATCATCGCGGGAAGCTAAGACTGCAACTACTACCTCGGCTATACGTTCCGGCGACGATGGAGTAATGCGAAATAAAATAATGCCACTAAGAGCAGGTAAACCAAAACGGAAAGCTAGTTCGCCAAAATCTTTATCAAAAGTGACAATAATACGATTTTCGACTTGTGCGCGTGCTAATATTACGCGATCGCTACTACCAGGTGCATCAGTTCTTATCCAAATTACATCATGACCTTGTTGCTGCAAAGCCTCTACAGCAACAAGGGGAAAATTCTCATCTGCTAAAATTCGCATTATTATTTAAACATTTAGCGGATATACTTTTTCTGTCTTTAAAGCATTACTCGCGTAGCTAAGACAAGCTTTTATATCTTCTTGTGTTATTCCTGGATAATTTTTTAAAATATCTGCTTCTAACCATCCTTGAGCTAAAAGATCGATAATAAGTTCTACAGACAAACGAGTATTTTTAATTACTGGCTTTCCCGCCAATACTTCTGAATTAATAGTAATTCGGTTTTGCCAATCCATGTTGCTTACCTTATAATTTTTGTTTATTGATATTATCTGATAAAGACGATCGCTTGTTTTGAGGTAAAAGAGCGATCGCACTGCCGTTTTTATCCTAAAGTATTGTCAGAATCACTTACTTATTCTAAAAAATCAGTAAATTCAATAACAGTTGTTTTCAAAGTCATATTTTGGCAATTCAGTTTCAAATTCTGATATTTGTTCTTGCTGTATAGATAACCATTCAAGTGCTAGATCAGTTTTGACTTGCAATTCTATAGTAGCACCCTCAAAAGAGTTTTTTACTATTTTCATTCGCTCCTGTATATTTTTTAGATCGTATGATTCTTGTTCTGGTAATGTTAAATCACCTTTCTTCTTTATAGGATAGCGAAATGTTATACTTTCAGGATCTAACTTATGAATATCTAGTATGGTTTCGCATATACTTTCTTCAAAGCCAACTTCACCTATTAAGAGTAATCTTTCAGTTAAGTGATTTAATAGTGGTTTCAAATGGTGGTTAAGATTATTTTTAAATCTGCTCTTAAGACTTCCGTAGTTTGAACCTGTTTGTTCAAGTGCATCGTAACAATCTTCTGACTTTTCTATTAAATTCTTCAAACTTAACTCTATATAATGTCTATAATTAAAAACTATTGGGAAAAACAGCATATCTCTATCTCTGTTTATATGGCTATCTAAAGCCGAATTAACTAAGATATCAGCAGCTTTGTAATAACCATGAATGTGATTGTTTGAGTCTAGCAAGTATTTCCCACCTGCCATTGCTTCATTTTGCCAGTTTCTCTGTTTTGATGAACTGAAAGTTTTGTTTATCATAAAGTTGTAATAATGACAGAACTACCCTATTTTAGTTGATTTAAATATTTTGTATAAATTTACTTAGGCAATAAATCTTTGAAGTTTGCTTAAATTATCTTCTATGATTATTCTAAAAGGCTTGTATTTTCTTCATCTGTAAAACCAAATTGTCTAAAAACCCTTAATACGTATGCAAGAGACATTTCTCCTGCACCTATGTCTATAGGAACAACTTTTCGCACTGCATTAATTTCACGAGTATATAAGGAGTGGTCTCCTTTTCCTTCTCTATAAAATCTACAGCCTGCTTTTTCCAATAGCTTAATCAACTCCCTGGGTTTAAGAGAAGGTATATTTTTAGGCATAAACCTTTCTCAGTTCATATACTTCTGAATTGTTTTGCCGCTCTTCTATCCTTAAAAACTCATGCAGTTCTTCTATAGAAATAGGAGCAGTATAAATGTTACTTTCATTTGCCTGAACTAATTGAAAAGATTCAATTACTTCTTTTAATTTGTTAACTGATTCTTGTTGAGTCTTCCCTTGTCATACAATTCCGTTTTCTAGACATAAGCTAATTCAATAGCCTGCACTTTTCCTGATTACTACTGTATAAAAGTCCATGAATATTACTTATTTTTGTAGAAAGTAGTAGAGCAATTTACTAAAATACTCTACTACCTATTATCAACTAGCTCAACGTACCTGCGGGAATCCCCAAAATGTCCTCAATCCGAGGCATTTCTTCTAGCGGAATTACTCGCCCTTCGTCTTCAAAATTAGCAATTTGATCGAAGTTGAGATAGCGGTACAAATTGCCAGCAAAAGGATTAATCTTGTTCGCCACAATCTCCATATACTCCTGTACTGTGGGAATCCGCCCTAACATTGCACAAACAGCCGCTAATTCCGCCGAACCTAGATAAACTTGCGCTCCTTTGCCCATGCGATTATTGAAGTTGCGCGTTGAGGTGGAAAATACTGTCGTACCATCTTCTACCCGCGCCTGATTGCCCATACACAAGCTGCATCCAGGCATTTCTGTCCTCGCACCCGCCGCGCCAAAAGTGCTGTAAACTCCTTCTTCCTTTAACTGATGTTCGTCCATCCGCGTTGGGGGACAAATCCACAGCCGAGTTTTGACGGGTGGTTCGCCTTCTAATACTTTAGCTGTAGCGCGGTAATGACCGATATTTGTCATGCAAGAACCAATAAATACTTCTTGCACCGCATCGCCTGCTACTTCTGATAGTAGTTTGACATTATCTGGATCGTTGGGTGCAGCAACAATAGGTTCAGTAATTTCGTTCAAGTCAATCTCAATAATCTCTGCATACTCAGCGTCAGCATCAGCTTCCATTAGTACCGGATTTGCTAACCATTGTTCCATCTTGGCGACGCGCCGCATAATAGTACGGGCATCTTGATAGCCCCGCGCTACCATGTTTTTCATTAACGCAATATTAGAACGCAGATACTCCGATACTGTCTCTACACCCAACTTAATCGTACATCCAGAACACGATCGCTCGGCTGTAGCATCAGTTAGTTCAAAGGCTTGTTCTACCTTCAAATCGGGCAATCCTTCTATCTCCATAATCCGCCCAGAGAAGATATTTTTCTTGTTCTCTTTAGCGACGGTTAATAAGCCTTTTTGGATTGCTACATAGGGAATTGCATTGACAATATCCCGCAGCGTTACTCCAGGCTGCAACTTACCTTTAAACCGGACTAAAACCGATTCTGGCATATCTAAAGGCATCAACCCCAACGCCCCAGCAAAGGCTACTAAACCCGAACCTGCAGGGAAAGAAATCCCCAAGGGGAAACGAGTATGCGAGTCGCCGCCAGTACCTACGGTATCGGGTAATAACATCCGATTTAGCCAAGAGTGAATAATCCCATCACCAGGGCGCAAAGCCACGCCGCCACGTTGGGCAATAAAGTCAGGTAATTCGTGGTGCGTCTTGATATCTACAGGCTTGGGATAAGCTGCGGTATGACAAAAACTTTGCATAACTAAGTCTGCACTAAAACCCAAACAAGCAAGTTCTTTGAGTTCGTCGCGGGTCATAGGTCCTGTGGTATCTTGAGAACCTACAGTCGTCATAATTGGTTCGCACGATGTACCAGGGCGCACTCCTGTTAAGCCGCAAGCTTTACCTACCATTTTCTGGGCTAGCGTGTAGCCTTTGCCTGTATCTATAGGTGGGCGAGGGCGAATGAATATAGGGCTTGGTTCGATGCCTAATGCTGTCCTAATTTTGTCTGTTAGGCTACGCCCAATTAATAGCGGAATGCGTCCGCCTGCACGCACTTCATCAGCAATTGTATCTGGTTGGAGGTTGAAAGTGGAAATTACTTCGCCTGCTTCGTTAGTTACTTCGCCTTTGTAGGGATGAATAGTAATAATCATCCCAGTTTCCATTTTGCTAACGTCGCACTGGATAGGTAAAGCGCCTGAATCTTCTGCCGTATTGAAGAAAATAGGAGCGATCGCACTTCCCAATATATACCCACCCGATCGCTTATTCGGCACGTAGGGGATATCTTGCCCGATATGCCACAATACTGAATTTATTGCCGATTTGCGCGACGAACCCGTACCAACTACATCGCCTACATACGCTACTGGATGCCCTTTTTGCTTCAATTGCTCTATAGTTTCTAACGCCCCTGGCATTTTCGATTCCAGCATTACCAAGGCGTGCATCGGAATATCTGGGCGGGTGGTAGCGTGAGGTGCTGGAGAAAGATCGTCTGTATTCGTCTCTCCTGGTACTTTAAATACAGTTACAGTAATTGCTTGCGGTAATGGGGGGCGATTAGTAAACCACTTAGCTTCTGCCCAAGCATCTACTACTTGTTTGGCATAAGAATTATTTTCTGCTAATTCAACGACATCGTGAAAGGCATCATATACCAATACCGTATGACTAAGCGCATCAACCGCAGCTTGGGCTATTTCATCGTTAGCAGATGATAGAAATTCTACTAAACTGCGGACGTTATAACCGCCAATCATTGTCCCCAACAACTCTACAGCGTAGGTAGGGGAAATTAACGGGTTAGTAATTTCACCTTTAGCAATGCCTGTGAGAAATCCAGCTTTGACATAAGCTGCTGGATCTACACCAGGCGAAACGCGATCGCGCAATAAATGTAATAATGTCTCTTCTTCCTCTAATAGTGGGGCTTTTAATAGTTCGCATAGTTTAGATGTCTGCTGGGCATCTAATGGCAGTGGGGGAATTCCTAATGCTGCCCTTTCGGCGGCGTGTTGGCGATATTCTTCAAGCATTCTTGTTTGACTCTCTTTTAAAGATTTTGTGTTCTACTGCCAGATTAGCGTTGCTGCGAGCATTATTACGGTTTGTAATGATACGCCTTTTAGGTTGCTTCAAGATTAGGTTGTTTCTAGATCGAGATAGCGATCGCGGTACAATTACTTTTTAATAGTGACCAATTACTATGTTTTGGATGGGGATCGAAAGTAGCACTGTTTACTAAAATAGTTTAGCGATCTGTTCGGTACTGTCAGACAATTAAGTCCTTTATGGAATATTTACTTGTCACTGTTTAACTGGTCACTGGTCACTGGTTACTGGTCACTGTCTACTCTATGCCGCAAACTTACACTGTTCAAATTCACCACGAAGGCAAAACTCACACTCTCCAAGTTCCTGAAGACCAAATCGTTCTCAAAGCTGCTGATGCTGCGGGTTTAGATTTACCCAGTTCTTGTAATGCTGGCGTTTGTACTACTTGCGCCGCCCAAATTTTAGAAGGTAATGTCGAACAAGGCGATGGTATGGGTATTAGTCCCGAACTGCAAAAACAAGGATACGCTTTACTTTGCGTTTCTTATCCGCGTTCGGACTTAAAGATTGAAACTAATAAAGAAGACGAAGTTTACCATTTACAATTTGGTCAGTTCCAACAATAACTAAAATAATGACTACTCACTTTATCACCGCCGAAATCGAATTAGAATCAACACCCGCTCAATTGCACAAAGCAATTGAGGAGAAATTGCAACAGCATGGCGAACCTTTGCGCTGGGCAGTTACATCTGTAGATGTAGAACAACAAAAAGCTACTGTGGAAGCTGTTGTTACTGTAGAATCAACCGCCTTAGCGTGAACCATCACCCCTACACTGCTGTCTTAATTATACCAACTGGAGTCGGCGCAGCGATTGGCGGCTATGCTGGGGATGCCTTGCCTGTTGCCCGCGCGATCGCTTCTGTTTGCGATCGCCTCATCACCCACCCCAATGTCCTCAATGGCGCTCAATTATACTGGTCTATACCTAATTCTTACTACGTGGAGGGCTATGGACTTGACAAATTTGCTTCTTCATGCTGGGGCTTGCGTCCGGTACGGCAAAATCGCATCGGCTTAATTATTGACGCTGGTATCGAACCAGATTTAAGAATCAGGCAACTGCAAGCAGCAGATGCCGCTAGGGCAACATTAGGCTTAACTCTAACTGACTACGTAATTACCGATGCGCCCTTGTCAGTAGAATTACGTAGTTCGGCATCGGGGGCGAGTTGGGGAACTATTGAAAACCCAGACAGTTTATTACGGGCAGCAGAGGTATTAATAGATAAAGCAGAAGCAGAAGCGATCGCTGTTATTGCCAGATTTCCCGACGATATAGATAGCATTGCCTTACAACAGTACCGTTACGGGCAAGGAGTAGACCCTTTAGCGGGTGCAGAAGCTGTAATTAGTCATTTAATAGTTAGAACCTTTAAAGTCCCTTGCGCCCACTCTCCGGCACTGCTACCGCTACCAATAGACCCTAATATATCTCCCCGCTCGGCAGCCGAAGAAATAGGATATACATTCTTACCTAGCGTGCTTGTTGGTTTAAGCCGCGCCCCCCATTTTGCCCTTGAAGCGCGTAATGGAGATATTTGGGCAAATGAAGTTGATGCGGCAATTGTCCCTGCAACAGCTTGTGGCAGTAGTGCTATTTTGAGTTTGAGCCATAGTACACAAATTATCGCCGTAGGAGAAAATCAAACTAGAATGCAAGTTCCCCCAGAACCATTAGGAATTAAAGCCATCCAAGTAAACTCATATTTAGAGGCTATAGGCGTGTTGGTAACTCACAAAGCAGGTATTAATCTTGCTAGTTTTCATCCACACATTTCAGCCTTACACTGCTTGCAAGCAAATTAAAAAATTTACCCTAAGTTGTACCTTTCCCGCCCTCAATCTTCGATACTAAAGCTTAAGCCCAGTTTGCCAAACATAACGGCAATTTAAAAAATGTCCTCTATCACCTTCGAGATTCTACTCATT
Organism: Aliterella atlantica CENA595; assembly: GCF_000952155.1. Taxonomy (GTDB): domain Bacteria; phylum Cyanobacteriota; class Cyanobacteriia; order Cyanobacteriales; family Chroococcidiopsidaceae; genus Aliterella; species Aliterella atlantica. Next base: position 64,680 of record NZ_JYON01000018.1, read on the forward strand.
CTCCTTTTGATCTTCGCCAACGGCGTATTTGCTATGTCTGAAATGGCAATTGTCTCTTCACGCAAAGTCCGCCTGCAAAACATGGCAAATCAAGGAGACAAAAAAGCACGAGTAGCCTTGGAATTGGCAGATGCACCCAATCGCTTTTTATCTACCGTCCAAGTTGGCATTACCCTGATTGGTATTTTAGCTGGTGCTTTTGGCGGAGCAACTATTTCTGCAAGATTGGCAAACAATTTAGATCGAGTCTCCTGGCTAGCACCTTACAGTCAAGCACTATCCTTTGGAGTTGTCGTCGCCACCATCACCTACTTATCGTTAATTGTCGGTGAATTAGTCCCCAAACGCCTCGCTTTAAATAGCCCCGAAACCATTGCTGCTAACGTAGCAAAGCCCATGCGAACGATCGCCGCGATCGCTTCTCCAGTAGTACACTTATTAAGCGCCTCTACAGACTTAGTATTGCGAATTTTAGGTATCAGTGCTTCTACTGAACCGCAAGTAACTGAAGAAGAAATCAAGGTCTTGATCGAACAAGGTACGGAAGCTGGAATGTTCGAGGAAGCCGAACAAGACATGGTAGAGAGGGTTTTTCGTTTAGGCGATCGCCCAGTTAGTGCTTTAATGACACCACGCCCAGATATTGTCTGGCTAGATTTGGAAGACTCGGCAGAAGAAAATCGCAAAAAAATGATCGATAGCGCTAATTCGCGCTTTCCTGTCTGTCAAGCTGGATTAGATAACGTGTTGGGAATTATGCCCGTTACTGACTTACTCGCCCGTAGTTTATCTGGCGAAGCTTTGGACTTAACAGTTTCTTTACGTCAGCCTGTATTTGTACCAGAAAGCACGCGCGGTTTGAAGGTGTTGGAATTATTCAAACAAACCGGAACTCACATGGCGCTAGTAGTCGATGAATACGGCGTAATTCAAGGTTTGGTGACATTAAACGATATTTTAGTAGAAATTGTTGGCGATGTGCCTTCTGCTGATGAATTAGAAGATCCGCAAGCAGTGCAAAGAGATGATGGTTCTTGGCTGCTAGATGGAATGTTAGCTGTAGATGAATTTTTTGAACTATTTGGAGTTCACGAACCCCAAGGCGAACATCGCGGTAGCTATCAAACTTTGGGTGGTTTTGTGATTACCCATTTGGGACGCATACCCAACGCCGCCGATAGCTTTGAATGGGATGGAATGCGCTTTGAAGTGATGGATATGGATGGCAATCGCGTTGACAAAGTCTTAGTAGTACCAGCGCAACAAATTACTGACGAGCGATCGCCACAAGACTAAAGATATATAAAGATAACTTTATATTTTTTTCAGTAAAGTTACTGTTTTGCTGCAATTGTTTACGCTGTTATAAATTGTATATAAGCAATCGAGTCCTACTTGAGCGAAATCAGAACGGTAAACATCAAGTTCTTATCTCACTTTAAGCGTGCAACTCCAGTAAAAGCTTACTCAGTTTAAATCAGTTATCTAGCTAGTAATTGGCGCTCGTCAATTGCAGCCAACTTTACACTTGTCCATTTTTGAAAGTTAATTACAGTTACCTAGCCATGATCGATACAGCAGTTTCTAACATCACCACCACTGAATCTGAGAATGTTTGGTTTGCAAAAGGTAATGAATTAGCTAATATCGGTAACTACACCGAAGCGCTAGAGCAACTTAACCAAGCTGTAGCTTTTCAACCAGATAATAATGCTGCTTGGGTAATGCGCTCAGTTGTGTTAATTCACCTCCAACGTTATGCTGAAGCTCTATCGTGCTGCGATCGCGCTCTAGAAATTGACAATAGCGATCGTCAAGCATGGCTGTTCCGAGGTGCTGCGTTAAATCACTTAGGTCGTTACAAAGATTGTTACGCTAGCTATGACAGAGTGTTAGGAGTAGAGCGCCGTACAATTGGGCAAAGAATCGGTCAATTTGTCACTAGCTTTTTTAAAGCCGATAATTCTGCTTGCCAGACCAATAATGCTGTGTCGGTTTCTTCCCAGGCTTAGAGTTGAAATACTCCGTAGATGCACTGATGCTTTACATTTTTTAATATTTTTTGATTCAAACCAAATTTAAATTTTCCCATAATAATTATCCCTCTCCTTTTCAGGGGAGGGATTTTACCTATTTAGAAAAAAATCTGCTCAATAAATGTTCTTAAGTTGTATCTTTTCGTTTCAAATTGGGAACACTATGAGCAACCTCTTGAAAAATACCTAAAGTGCAGTGTCAGAGAGCCAAAGCAAACAACTTGACCATCTACTGGTAATTGAAGACAAGCAAGGCAAACGTATCATTACCCTAGAAGCGGCTACTTGTTCAATTGGGCGCGATTCTAGCAACTCAATTGTACTTTACTCTCACTTAGTTTCCAGACAGCACGCGATCTTACTGCGGGTGACTATGCCAGGATGCGATCGGCACTTATTTCGGATTGTTGATGGCAACTTACAAGGTAAACGCAGTACCAATGGTTTAATTATCAACGGAGAACGCTGCTTTGCCCACGATCTCAAACATGGCGATGAAATTGCTTTTAGCAGCGATGTGCAAGCAAAGTATTATGTCGCTAGCGATCTTGATGCGCCAACAGAATCGCCCAATGCTCAAACCATAATTGGAGTAGATCGAGAAGATGCTAGCGAAGCTATGCTAGTAAGATTAGCTTCTTTTCCCGAACTAAACTCCAATCCAATTATTGAAATCGATTTAGCTGGCAATATTACTTATTTAAATCCTGCTGCCCTAGCACAATTTCCAGATATTCGCGAAAACCCTTGCCCATTACTGGTAGGAGTATTAGAGAGCGTTAAGCGGGAGGGAGCAAGATTTTCTATCCGCGAGGTAGAAATAGATACTACAGTCTACGAACAATCTATTCATTACATCGCCGAGAGCGATTTAATTAGAAGTTACTTTGTCGATATTACCCAACGCAAGCAAACAGAAATAGCATTACGCGAAAGTGAAGCTAGAAATCGAGCTTTACTTAGTGCTGTCCCAGATTTAATGCTACGCATCAACTCTGACGGCACTTATCTCGACTACATACCTGCCAAAATAGACAATCAGCAACCTACAGACAGCCATTTATTAGGCAAAAACGAGTACGAAGTATTGCCAAAAGAAGTAGCAAGCCAGCGGATGCATTACGTAGAAAAAGCGCTAGCAACAGGCGAGGCGCAAATTTTTGAATATCAACTACCAGTAGACGGTAGCCTTCGCAGCCAAGAAGCGCGGATTGTCGCTAGTGGTGAAGATGAGGTATTAGCTATTGTCCGCGATATTAGCGATCGCAAGCTGGTAGAAGCAGAAATAAAACAAGCCCGCGACGAATTAGAACAAAAAGTTCGAGAACGCACAGCAGAACTAATTAAGGCTAATGAATTATTGCGGAACGAGATCGCTACGCGTCAAAGAGTAGAAGAGGAAGTTCGTTTTCTGCAAACTATGACTCAAGCAATTACTGAATCTGCCAATTTTCACTCAGCATTAGAAGTGACTTTGCAACAGGTATGCGACTTTACAGGTTGGAAATTTGGCGAAGCGTGGATTCCCAATAGCGATCGCACAATGCTGGAGTGTAGCCCTGCATGGTATGGTGCTAGCCCAAATTTAGAGAAATTTAGGCAATTGAGCCATAGCTATACCTTTGCCCCTGGCGCGGGCTTACCAGGGCGCGTATGGTTGTCCAAAAATCCTGAGTGGATTCAAGATGTTTCTTGCGAACCGGAAACATTTTTCCTGAGAAAAGGTTTGGCGATTGACGTAGGCTTTAAAGGCGGGCTAGGTATTCCGATTATTGATGGCGATCGCGTTTTAGCCGTTCTCGTATTTTTCATGTTTGAAGCATCAAGCGAAAATAAACGCCTGGTAGAAATTGTTGTGACTGCAGCGACTCAATTAGGCTCCTTAATCCAGCGCAAGCGGGCGGAAGAAGCGCTTAAAGATAGCGAGGAGCGTTTTCGCCTCTTAGTAGAAGGTGGGAAGGACTTTGCTACATTTATGCTCGACCCTAATGGGTATATTGTAAGTTGGAATAGTGGCGCAGAGAGAATTAAGGGCTATGAAACTTCAGAAATTATCGGCAAGCATTTTTCTTGTTTCTACATCAAAGAAGACAACTATATAAATGTTCCCGCGCAAATATTGCAGGTAGCTAAAGTAGACGGACAAATTGAAACTGAAGGTTGGCGCATCGGCAAAGATGGGGCGCGGATTTGGGTCAATGAGATAGTTACAGCATTGCGCGATCGCAATGGCAAACTACGCGGTTTTTCTTTAGTAGTGCGCGATATCACTGAACGCAGGCAATCTCAAGAAGCTTTGCGCGAGAGCGAACAGCGTTTGCAGGCAATTTTGGATAACTCTACAGCCTTGATTTATGTCAAAGACCTCCAAGGCAGATATCTGATGATCAATGCTTGGGCGGGAATTTTATTGAATATCGATCGCGAATATATCAAAGGTAAAACTGACTACGAGTTATTTCCCAAGGAAATAGCAGATAGCTATCGCACTAACGATCTTAAGGTGCTAGAAGCTAGAAGCCCTTTAGATTGGGAAGAGACTGTTTTGCAAAGTGATGGATCTCATACTTATGTTGCAATCAAGTTTCCCCTGTTTGATGCTGCAGGAGAGCCTTATGCTGTCTGCGGCATTTCTACAGATATTAGCGATCGCAAACGCGCTGAAGATGCATTGCGATCGAGTGTAGCTACTAATAGAGCGCTGCTCAATGCTATTCCTGACTGTATGTTCCGTATTAATCATGAAGGCGTTTTTGTCAACTCCAAAGCAGCCAAAGATAATTATCTACCCCTTCCTACTGCTGAATTTTTAGGCAAAAATTTGTCTGATGTATTTCCGCAAGATGTTGCTATGCCTCTAATGGACTGCGTGCAACTAGCTCTAGCTACTGGCAACGTGCAAATTTTTGAGTATCAATTGCTATTAAACGGCAATTTACTCGACTTTGAAGCGCGGATTGCTGTTAGTGCTGAAAATGAAGTCATGGCAATTATCCGCGATATTACAGAACGCAAGCGAGTAGAAACAGACATCCGCACTGCTTTGGAAAAGGAGAAAGAATTGAGCGAACTTAAATCGCGGTTTGTAACTATGGCATCTCACGAGTTTCGCACTCCTTTAGCCACAATTTTATCTTCAACTGAATTACTCGAATACTATAGCCATAAATGGAGTGAAGAAAAAAAAGCGACTCACCTGCAACGCATTCAATCTAGCGTCAAACACATGACTCACTTGTTGGATGATGTGCTGCTAATTGGCAAAGCTGAAGCTGGAAAATTAGATTTCAAACCAATGCTCTTAAATGTAGAAGAGTTTTGTCGGGATTTAGTAGAGGAAGTCCAACTTACTACTAGCTCTCATACGATTAATTTTCAGCTTTCTGCACAATGTACTAATGTTTGCATGGATGAAAAGTTGTTGCGTCATATTCTCAGCAATTTACTTACAAATGCGATCAAATATTCGCCTCAAGGTGGTGATATCTGCTTTGATTTTGATTGCAATTATACTAATGCAATCTTTCGCATTCAAGATGATGGAATTGGTATTCCTACAACAGATTTAGATAATTTATTCAATTCTTTCCATAGGGCAAGTAATGTAGGTACTATCTCCGGTACTGGCTTAGGTTTAGCAATTGTTAAAAAATCTGTAGATTTACACGGCGGCACAATTGCAGTTCAAAGCGAACTGGGTTTTGGTACTGCTTTCACTGTATCTATTCCAATTAGTAGCAGTACAAATTCAGCAATAAACTAATAATTTTATATTTTGCTTTGTGTACGTAATATCTATGCTCTAAGCTATAAATATGCTGTTAAATTCAGAGCGAAAGTTACCCGGTACTATGCAATTTTTGCAATACTATGTTATGAATTAACAAGACAATTATAAATAGCAGACAAAGATTACTAAGAAACATTTACTTAATAAGAACTGCGAATTATATTGAATGCAATAAAAAACGATCGCAGGCAAAATTTTTCTGAATAAATTAAGGATGAAAACATGAAAAAGATTCTTGTAATTGAAGACGAACCACCCGTAAGAGCCAACATATTAGAACTACTTGAAGCTGAAGAGTTCGAGGCTGTGGGCGCAGAAAATGGCTTTATCGGTGCAATATGGGCGCAGGAGCATCTACCAGACTTAATTATCTGCGATGTGATGATGCCAGAAGTTGATGGCTATGAAGTGCTAAGTGCCTTACGCCAAGTACCAACAACTGCAACTATACCCTTTATTTTCCTGACAGCAATGGCTGATAAAGCAGATATCCGTCAGGGAATGGATTTAGGAGCAGATGATTATCTTACCAAACCATTTACCAGGGCAGAATTATTAGGAGCAATTTATTCTCGGTTTTCCAAACAAGCAGTTATTTTACAGCAATTTAAAACAGAACGCGATCGCGTAGAGACATTGCAGCAAAAAGTGCAAGAACTACAACAATCTGTAAATAGTCAAGGAGAAGTTTTACAGCAGTTGCAGCAAGAAGTACGCGACGCGATGCCCAAACTAAACATGGCAATTGGCTTGCTTAAAGGTATAGGACCAGGAATGCAGCGCGAGCGCTGTGTAGAAATTTTACAACAATCTTGTCAAGTAGAAATAGCCTTGCTCAACCAAATGCCTTACTTACGAAGTTTCTTGGAGCCAGAAAATTTGCTGTTGTTGCAACAACTAAATGTAATTAAAGATAATAGTCCATCACCTGCGGGTGCGGATAACTAACTGATAGGTGTTGTAGATACCTGACTAGATAATTCGTAATTCGTAATTTATGGTTTTATTGGTCAGGTTTCTGCTGAGGATAAATGCGATCGCCTGCTAGTACATTTAGACTTTAGTTAGGATTGCTGCTCTAGCTTGTTCGACTAGCTGGTGCAAATTACCTGTATTGAGACGATAACTCAAAGGATGGGCAATTAACCGCGCCGTACTGGTAAACAGCGTCTCGATTTCAATTAAGCCATTTTCTTGCAAAGTCCGCCCTGTAGAAACCAAATCGACAATTGCTTCAGACATCCCAGTAATTGGTCCTAACTCTACCGAACCGTACAGAGGCACAATTTCCACAGGCAAATCTAAGCTATCAAAATAATCTTTAGCGCAGTTGACAAACTTAGATGCAACTCTACCATGTGGTGGCAATTCCAAAGCCGAGCGATAGGGACTAGACTGCTTGACTGCAACTGATAGACGACAAAGCCCAAACCCTAAATCGATTAGATGAGCAACTTGAGGCTGTTTTTCGCGCAGTACATCGTAACCAACAATGCCTAATTGTGCTTGACCGTATTCTACATATACTGGAACATCGTGCGCCCGAACGAGTAAAGCTTTGGCTGTTCCGGTGGGATCTTGAATTTGCAATTGTCTGTTAGATGAATCTAAAAAAGCACTAAAATCAAGTCCTACAGATTGCAATAAGCGGATGCTATCTTTTAGGAGTGCGCCTTTGGGCAATGCAACAGTCAGCATAATTTGAGCAATAGTATATTCAAGCGTCGGGCATAATCATAGCGGAAATGCGGATACTTCTAGTTGATGATGAAGTTGAATTAACCGAACCGCTTAGTCGAGTGCTAAAGCGTGAAGGTTACAGTGTAGATGTAGCTTATGCTGGAGCTTCGGGAAGCGAACTTGCAGCAAATAGTGGGTATGACTTATTGATCCTAGATTGGATGCTACCAGATAAAACTGGATTAGAGATTTGTCAGGAAGTGCGCCAGAGCGGACAAACAACGCCTGTATTATTTCTTACTGCCAAAGATACAATAGACGATCGCGTGCAAGGATTGGATGCTGGTGCGGACGACTATTTAGTTAAGCCTTTTGAACTGAGAGAGTTATTAGCAAGAGTCCGCGCACTTTTGCGTCGTGCGGCATCTGACAGCGCCACTACTGGTTCTCAAAGGCTCAAGGTCGCAGATTTTGAGTTAGATTGTGAAAACCAGCTAGGATATCGCCTAGGACGCACAATTGAGCTATCCGAAAAAGAAACGCAACTGCTTGCCTATTTGATAGAAAATAACGGTCAATTGCTAACTCACGTACAGATTTACCAACACTTATGGTCTGACGGTGGCGAACAACCTAGTAGTAATGTGTTAGCCGCTTTGATTCGCTTACTACGGCGCAAAATTGAAGCTCCTGGAGAAAGTCAGCTAATTCACACTGTGTATGGTAAAGGCTACCGTTTTGGCACTCCTGAATAATTCGTAATTCGTAATTAGGATTTGCCGCCTTGCGGCTTGATACTGCTAGCGATCGCTCTGGCGAGATAAATTTTGAATATCGGCGCGTAAAGCAGCAATTTCGTCATGTAGGGCTTGAATAGATTTAGCCCCAGCAATCTCAGCATTATCATTTTCAGCGTCAGTACCGATAAAAAATGTAGCGATCGCACCTGTTAAGTAGCCAAATACAGCAAAAGCATACAGCGCCAAAATAAAACAAAGCACTCTTCCTTCGGCAGTTTGGGGCGAATAGTCTGAGCCTAATGTTGTCATTAACATCGCCGTCCACCACAACGCAGTGCCATAATCGTTTAAGCCTCTACCATTATCGATATTACTTTCAAAGGCATACATTCCCGCTGCTCCAACTAAGGTAATTACTAACGTTAGGGCTACTACATAGCCAAAGCCGCGTCTAGTTAGGCTTGCAGCAAGCGATCGCATCCCGCGATTGGTGCGGGTAATTACTCCCACAAGGCGCAAGCCACGAGTTGCTCTAGCTGTACGCAGCACGCGCAAAACGCGAGCAATTCTAAATACCCGCAATGCAGGTAAGATGAGGGAAATAACAGTTAGCCAGTTAGTTTTTAAATAAGTTATTTTGCGCGGAGCGAGGGTAAATTCGAGCGCAAAATCAAGAATAAATAGTATCCAGATAACTATCCCCACTACTTCCAAAAATGGGTTTAGCCCCCAAATCAACTCGATTAGAAATAGCACCAGCCAAATAAAGCCCAGCACCAGCATGGGCATATCTAGCCAATCTTCTAATTGCTGCAAAATTTCGCGGCGTTCGCGATCGAGTATTTGTTTTTCTGGGGTTTGGGGATTGTTCATATAGTGGTAGCAATACAGAAAGAGCAATAACCTCTTGTAGGATACTGCCCTTCTCTGTCAAAACTAATAGCTATCTTTCCTACCTAATTGCCTGCTATCTTTTCTTGTCTTGCTGCCCTTTGGCAGCATTCTGTTTTGTTTGCCGCAGATAACCTCTCTCAGTTAAGTTATTAGCTTGCTGGCGCTAGGAATAGTTATGCCAATAACTCAAGGATCGCGATATGATACTCGACACAACTTTTAGATATGCCCATGCCAATATTGACCGTAGAAACCCTATGTGCTGAAGCAGCAATTTTTTCTGCTGCCGAGTCTCGGCATCCAGAACCGCTCCTCTACGGTGTCACAGATGGTAAAGCTGTGGGAACATATATAAAGCAGAAGTTCAGGCTTTATCTAAAAGCAAAATATGAGTTTTTAGAGGGCAATTCAGCAAGTGGCATAGACTTTCCAGGTTTGCTTGTTGACGTAAAAGTAACTAGCGTTAGACAATCTCAATCGTCATGTCCCTTCAAATCGGCACGACAAAAGATTTTTGGTCTTGGGTATTCGCTAATTGTTTTTGTTTACGACAAGACAGACGATAGCACGAACCGAACAGCAACTCTAAGAGTTCTACACACCATTTATGTAACTGCTGAGAGAACAGCAGATTTTCAGATGACTCGTGGAATTCGTAATATTTTAGCCAATGAAGGCAATAAAGATGACTTGATTGCGTTTATGCTCGATCGCAATCTACCTGTTGATGAAATTGAGGCAGCAAATATTGCAGATGAAATACTTATGGCTCCTCCAGTTCAGGGATTTTTAACAATTTCTAACGCTTTGCAGTGGCGGCTGCAATATAGCAGAGTCATTGAGCGTGCTGGGCAAGAAGAAGGTATATTTGCTGTTTATAAGTCGGTGTTATGATTCAGGTTGTCCCTAAGCTAAAAGTGGAGTACGGAGACTTTCAAACTCCGCTAGAGCTAGCTGAGAAAATTTGCTATAAATTGCTAGAGCTTGGCGTAAGTCCTGACATTATTATTGAGCCAACTTGCGGCACAGGTAACTTTGTTGAGGCTTCTGCACGTTCGTTTCAATCAGCAAGTAAAATCATTGGAATTGAAGTAAATCATGATTACTTAGAACAGATAGGTAAAAATAATCAAATTTCACAAGATGGAAGAATTCAAGTTCAACAAGGAAATTTTTTTGAGTTTGATTGGTCTTCATTAATAGCCCAGTTTACTAATAAGAAAATCTTATTATTGGGAAACTTTCCTTGGGTTACTAATTCTCAGCAAGGCGCAATTGGTGGTAGAAACTTGCCACAAAAAACTAATTTTCAAAATCATAAGGGTTTAGATGCGATCGCAGGCAAGAGTAACTTTGATATTTCTGAATGGATGTTGATTAATTCTATTCAATGGTTACGCGATCGTGAAGCCTATCTAGCAATGTTATGCAAAACTTCTGTTTCCAGAAAACTCTTGAATTACATTTACTCTAAAGAGCTAAATCTTGCTTACTGTGCGACTTATAAAATAGATACAAAAAAATATTTTGCTGCAAGTGTTGATGCTTGTCTTCTTTTTTGCAAATTTGACTCGAATGTAAAAAAATATTTTTGTGATGTCTTCAGTAGTTTTGATGCTGATAACTATTACCGAATAGGGTATCGAAACAATACTCAAATTAGAGATATAACCTCTTTTGATAGACTAAAAGATTTACACAATCCAAGGATGGACGCAAAATGGCGCTCTGGGATCAAACATGATTGTTCAAATGTAATGGAATTTCGCAAAGTTGATAATATGTTTGTGAATGGGCTGGGAGAAGTTATTGATATTGAGGATACTTGTCTATTTCCTTTAGTTAAAGGTTCTGATGTTGCTCAAAATCGTACGCAAAGCATCGAGCGATATGTTTTAGTTACTCAAAGATATATTGGTGAATCAACTGAATATATACAAAGTATAGCTCCTAAAACTTGGAACTATTTGACAAATCATTCAGAATATTTAGATAAGAGAAAAAGTAAAGTTTATAAAAAAAATTCGCGTTTTTCTATATTTGGAGTTGGATCGTACACATTTGCACCTTGGAAAATTGCGATTTGCGGATTGTATAAAAAACTAGATTTTCGATTAGTTGGAGAAAATAATGGTAAATCTACTGTTTTTGATGATACTGTCTACTTTCTCAGCTTTGAAGACGAACAAGCTGCCCAGCAAACATTCAAACTATTGACTTCTCAAACAGCCCTAGATTACTATTGTTCCTTAATTTTCTGGGACGAAAAACGTCCGATAAAATCTAGCATATTAAATAGCTTAAATATGACTGCTCTAGCAGAAAGACTAGCTATAAATTTTTAATGATTAATACTCTAGCTATAGTCGCGTAAGTCCGCCTCTACCTGCTCTATACAACGGCAAACCCGCATCATACTTTCCTCTGTGGATCTCGATTGACTCTGTTCGATCTCCTGCTTCAAGCTATAGAGTATTGGAAGTTGACACCTTGCAAAACTTAGGTAGCTAGACATAGGATTTAACTCCCTAGCAGATTCCAAGTGTGCAACAGCATCCTGGTCGCCCCACATGATATTTACAAGTACAGAACCGCGATCCTGAGCATCTGCGAAAACTCCCTCCGAATCCAAGCGTTTAAGCACTTGAATAAATGTATCCCATCGGCGTTGGCGCTTAGGTGCTTCGTACCCTTGACTTTGAGCTATTGAAATGAGAATTTCATTTACGGACTCGAAAAACTCCTGCCCCTGCCAATTGTACTTCCATTCTTCTGGCGACCATCGCCAATAATCAATGGATTTATTCTCCTTTATGACTTGGGCGAGGGCTTCTTCAGTATTGAAACATGGAGCAGCGTACCCAAGCAAAGGGGACGTATAGAGGATGAAAGCGTAGATGCGTTCGCCCATGCAAACGCGCCTCGCTAGCACAACAGCTTTGCGAAAGGCAAGTTCTAAAGCTTCATCTAGCTGCACGAGCAGCGTTTGTTCGTTTTCGTCCATAGGCATTGATGCTAAATCTAAATCTGCCTATTAATAAAATTCAGGCGGTAAATAGCGCAGACGAGATACTTATGGCTACTGGTATTGTAACAACCCTGATTCAAGATAGTATTATTACTCAAGCTACACCGTATTGCGTGTACTGACGTTTGTAGGGAACTTGTAAACCCAACACAATATCTTCTCTAGTCACACCCATTTCTACTAACTCTTCTGCAATCTGAATATCTGTCATGTTCCGTTGAATCCAAATCTTCTCATCCTTGATATCCAAGTGCATCACACAGTTATAAATGCGATCGCACTCAATCCAACCAATATCTAAAATCTGATAATGGTCTCGAATAGGATCGAAAATTAATTGAACTTCAACCCCCTCTACAAAAGGCTCATAGCTTCCATATTGTATCAACAGCTTTTGAATGTACTGACGATACTTTTCTAGTTTTGCCATTTTACAATAGACTATAAGCTTTCCTGGCTCCTATTATTTAGCTGTCATAACACTTGAGAACCATGCACGATCGCTAAAATGTCAACCTCACCTTCTTCAATCCGATAAATAATCCTGTATGGTCGTTCAATTATTTCACGAATATTCTCTTCACGAAATTCTGGAACTATCCGCCCTGAGTTGGGAAACTCTGCAATTTGCTCTGAGCGTCGAGTAATTCTATCTACAACTTGATGTGCGTAAACTACCGAATTTTGGGCTATGTAACCGTAAATGGCTTGCAATTGGTTGATTGCAGTTTCCGTCCACACCACTTTCATGGCTGAAGTCCAAACCTAGCGCGAACCTGACTTACATCAAGTTTCCGTCCAGCCTCACTATCTTTTAATCCTGCTTCAATAGCTTGTCTAACATAAATTTTATACATTAAATCGTCCCAGGTGGCATTTTCATCAAGCTCCTCAACGAGTCGCTGCGCCTCTTGTTTAATTGATGCTGCGTTCATTTTTAGCCTCCTATGTAGGAAAAGTGCGATCGCCTGCAATATTTGTTTCGGCATGAAACAGTTTCTCTTGCTTCTATGCTACTTCTAGAATCCGAGCCATAGATTGAATCAATGCTGAAGATGTAGAGACGTAGCACTGCTACGTCTCTACATATATCAATTACCTGCAATTCCTTCTTGTCTGGCTGCTCTTTGGACTGCACCTGCAACTGCAACTGATACTCGCTCGTCAAATACTGAAGGAACGATATGTTGGCGGTTGAGGTCAGAGGGTTTAACTAAAGAGGCGATCGCATAAGCTGCCTCTAGATACATTGTTGTCGTAATTGTCTTAGCGCGACAATCTAAAGCGCCGCGAAATACGCCAGGAAAGGCTAACACGTTATTAATTTGATTGGGGTAGTCGCTTCTACCTGTTGCCATTACCGCCACATCGTTAGTAACTAATTCTGGTTGAATCTCAGGAATTGGGTTTGCCATTGCAAATACAATCGGATCTTTAGCCATCGAGCGCACCATTTCCGGCGTAACTACACCAGGAGCGCTGACACCAATAAATACATCCGAACCAGACATCGCCGCAGCTAAACCGCCCATTTTGTCGATCGCAAATTCTAGCTTTTCCGGTGTCATATCTGGGCGCTGAGTCGATAAAATCCCTTTGGAATCGCACATCCAAATAGTTTCCGCTCCGGCTTTTTTGAGCAAACGAGCGATCGCAACTCCGGCTGCACCTGCACCATTAATGACGATTTTAATTTCGGCTATAGACTTATTAACCAATTTCAGCGCATTTACTAACGCTGCTAAAGTCACAATTGCCGTACCATGTTGATCGTCATGGAAAATCGGGATGTCTAATTGCTCTCTAAGCAACTTTTCAATTTCAAAGCAACGTGGCGCAGCAATATCTTCCAAATTTACACCGCCAAATACTGGAGCAATACGTTTTACCGTCTCCACAATTTCTTGCGTATCCTGGGTTGCAAGGCAAATGGGAAAAGCGTCAATTCCCGCAAATTCCTTAAATAACATCGCTTTACCTTCCATCACAGGTAAAGCCGCCTCTGGACCGAGATTGCCTAATCCTAATACTGCGCTACCATCAGTAACGATCGCCACAGTGTTTTGCTTGATCGTTAAATTATAAGTTTGTTCCGGATCTTGAGCGATCGCCGTACAAATTCTGCCAACTCCTGGCGTGTAAGCCATTGCTAAATCAGAGACACTTTTAATCGCAATGCGACTATTAATGCTAATTTTGCCGCCGCGATGCAAATTAAACGTGCGATCGTACACTTCCATCACTTTAATTTCTGGCAAAGCCTTAACAGCTTCCACAATCGTCTCAGCGTGTTCGGTACTAGCAGCATCGACAGTAATATCTCGAATCGAAAAATCGCGGGTTTGCTCGATAAGGTCAATTTGACCGAGATTACCACCAGAAGATGCGATCGCACCTGTAACGCTAGCCAACATTCCCACCCGATTAGGAATTTCCAAGCGTAAAGTCAAACTAAAGCTAGAATTAGGAGTCAAACTTACCATGCCCAGTACCGCGACTTTTCCTTGTAAATAAAGCAATTGATTGTATCAATACATTACAATGTGGCACAAATTCCTGCCGGAAAATGACAGAAATTTGACCAAAAGATCCCCCTTCCGCCGCAAGGCGGCAATCCGTAATCCATAATTGAAGTTTGTAATTACGAATTACGAATTACGAATTACGAATTATTTTGTCTTCCCCTGTTGCATAGCTCGAACAAATTGCTCGAATAAGTAGTCAGCATCATGAGGACCAGGGCTGGCTTCTGGGTGATACTGGACTGAGAACATGGGCAAAGTTTTGTGCTTTAATCCGGCAACTGTGCGATCGTTTAAGTTGAGATGAGTAATTTCTACATCTGCACTCGGCAACGAATCGGGGTCGATCGCGAAACTGTGGTTTTGGCTGGTAATTTCTACTTTTTGCTCTAAACCCGCAGGCTGATTTAAGCCGCGATGACCGAATTTGAGCTTGTAGGTTTGAGCGCCTAATGACAAACCTAATATTTGATGACCCATGCAAATCCCAAATACTGGCTTTTGACTGCTTAATAATGCTTTGGTTGTCTCAATTCCTTCGGTGTTTGCTGCTGGATCTCCAGGACCATTTGAAAGAAATATCCCATCAGGTTCGTATTTAAGAATTTCCTCTGCTGACGTGTTTGCTGGAACTACAATTACTCGACAACCATAACTTGCTAGTCGGCGTAAGATATTGCGTTTGACACCAAAATCGATCGCTACTACAGTAAGTTGCTTTTCCGCACCATCTATTGCTGCTGGTTTAAATTCCCATACTGATGTAGTTGGATCTGACCATTCATATACTGCTTGTGTCGTAACTTCGCGCACCAAGTTTAAGCCCATCATACTAGGCGCTGCCTGCACTTGTTCTAGCAATTCTGCTGGATCGAGTATTTCTGTAGAAATACCGCCATTCATGGCTCCGACAACGCGAATTTTGCGCGTTAAAGCGCGGGTATCGATACCGTAAATTCCAGGAATATTGTGTTCTTTAAGGTAGTCGGGCAAGCTAGTTGTCGATCGCCAATTGCTCGGACGATCGCATATATTCCGCGCGATCGCTCCTCTCACTTGCGGACTGTTTGATTCTTCATCGTCAGGATTGACACCTGTGTTGCCCAGTTCTGGATATGTAAAAACTATCATCTGACCGCGATAGCTAGGATCGGTCAATACTTCTTGATAGCCTGTCATTCCTGTATTAAAAACCACTTCGCCGATGGCTGTGCCTTTAGCACCAAAAGACCAACCGCGATAAGTAGTGCCATCAGCAAGGACGAGGATTGCAGGTTTAGCGTCAGAAAACGGTGTAGGCATTTTAGTATGTAGGCATCGTAGGCTCGATGGTAATTATGCCATGTGTTAATAAATATTCCTGTAGTCAGGCGTGCATTTTTGGGACAAGGGGGATTCAATTTTTGTTCTCTAGGTTGTCTTCTTGCTTTGCAGCTTGAAATCTTTGGTAAAAAAGCTTTACAGTAAAAATTAATATACCTTAATAGTTTTTTTAATAAATTTGTGCAAGAAGATTTTAGGCTAATTGTCGATCTAGTGTCAGTATTAGCTGCTGCTGCCGCAGGTGGATTGCTGGCGGCACTATGTCGCCAACCTGTTTTGTTAGGTTATCTAGTTGGTGGCATGGTTGTAGGACCAGCAGGCTTAGGATTAATTAAAGAATTGATCCAAGTCGAGACGCTAGCCCAATTTGGCGTTGCTTTTTTACTATTTGCTCTAGGAGTCGAATTTTCTCTAGCCGAACTAAAGAAAGTTCAGTTAATTAGTCTGGGTGGTGGCGGACTGCAAATTGCCTTGACTATTTTGGGAACTGCTTTGGTATCTGTAGGTTTTGGCTGGGTAAGTTCTCCACCGCAAGGCGTATTTTTAGGGGCAATTTTATCTTTATCATCTACAGCAGTTGTGCTGAAATGCTTGATGGAACGCGGCGAGACAGAAACGCCTCACGGTCAAGTTATGCTGGGCATTTTGGTCGTGCAAGATTTGGCTTTGGGGCTAATGCTTGCCGTTTTGCCAGCTTTGGAACAACCCGCCGAAACAATTGGCGTAGCTGTAATTACAGCACTAATTAGAATTGGTTTATTTGCTGCTGGCGCAGTAGCGGCGGGGATTTGGCTGATTCCACCATTGTTAAGGTTGCTAGCTCGCACTGAAAGCAAAGAGTTATTTTTATTAGGGGTAATAGCGCTGTGTTTGGGTATTGCATTGCTTACCGAACATTTGGGGCTATCAATTGAGATGGGGGCTTTTGTCGCCGGATTGATGATTTCGGAAGTAGAGTATGCAGATCAGACTTTAACTTATGTAGAGCCGCTTAGGGATATTTTTGCGACTTTATTTTTTGCCTCAATTGGGATGTTAATCGATCCTTTCTTTTTGTGGCAAAACTTAGAGTTGATTCTGCAACTGGTATTGCTAGTATTTGTGGGCAAGTTTGCGATCGTTACGCCTTTAGTGAAAATCTTTCGCTATCCCTGGAAAACAGCTTTAATTGCTGGTTTGGGACTTGCTCAAATTGGAGAATTTTCCTTTGTCTTAGCTAGCGAAGGGCAAGCTATGGGGCTAGTTTCTCGCCGCGTGTATTTATTAATTTTGGGTACAACGGCGGTAACTTTGGTACTGACTCCGTTTGTGATGCGGCTAGTACCTAAATTATTAGAATTATCTTGGGTAAGAGCGATATTAGAAGATCGAGATGTAGCGATCGCTGTTGCGGAAAAACTACCCCAGGAAAATCATATTGTCATTTGCGGTTACGGCAGAGTAGGGCGCAATTTAGTTAGGTTAGTTCAAGAACACGGCTATCCTTTGGTAGTGATCGAACAATCAGAAAGCCGCATTCAGCAATTAAGAGAGGCGGGAGTAGCTTATGTATATGGCAATGCTGCTAGCTTGCACGTCTTAGAAACTGCTGGCGTAGATCGGGCGCAATCGTTAGCGATTACCTTGCCCGATCCGATGAGTACCCGCCTATGCTTGAAACGCGCTTTAGAATTGTCTCCAGAGTTAGATTTGGTAGTCAGAGCAGATCGCGATAAAGATATAGAAATTCTCTATCAATTAGGAGCACGGGAAGTCGTACAACCAGAATTTGAGGCAAGTTTGGAACTAGCAACGCATTTACTTATAGGTATGGGTTTATCGCCTAATAATATGCAGAAAGAAATGCAAGAAATTCGCGATCGCCATTATCTCGATTTGCGCCCTGAGCGATCGCCTGACGATGTTACGCGTGAGTTGCAGCTAGCTACTCAAGATATGAATAGTCGTTGGTATGCAATGCCTGTAGAGTCTCCATTAATAGGTATGACGCTAGAAGAAGCAGATATGCGCTATTTGACAGGAGTAAGTTTGATGGCAATCCGCCGTGCTGATGGCACAGAAGTTGATTATCCCGATGCCCAAACGATTTTAGCAAAAGGCGATCGCTTATTAATTGTCGGCGAAGCTGAAGAGATGGCAGCTTTTGACGAATTAGCCAAGGGTGATACAACAATACCCGCAGATAATAATCCTTGTCATTGGCTAATTGTATCTGATGATAGTCCAGCGATCGATCGCTCTCTTGCCGAACTTGATATTCGCCGCCTTTACTCGGTGCAAATTCAAGCAATTAGGCGCGATGGTAAATTTATGCGCTTTCCTGATGGGAGTATGCAATTGCAACCAGGCGATCGCTTATTATTGTGCGGTAGTTCTTCAGCTTTAAATCAACTGCAACCATTAATTAGTCCAGGAAATACCTGTAAATTTATCCCCGCAGTGTCAATCATCAAAGCTATTGAATCAGAGGTATTAAAAGAATATGTACCAATAGATAGTTTGCGAGAATAGTAGCAATTTAGAGACGTAGCAGCGCTACGTCTCGTCCTCAGTTAACCGCATAGCTAAAGATTTTTGAAGTATCTAGCGACTGGAAACAGCTTGAAACCTACCTTTTCATAAGTATAACGTGCTGGTGCATGACCCAGATCGCCTCCAGTTTCAACCATAGCAATTGACATTCCCACATCTTTCATCCAATCGCAAGTGAATTTTATCAGAGCGCTGCCAATACCGCGACCTTGAAAGTCTGGATCGACAGCAACCATATAAATTTCACCCATGCTGTCTTCTGGGTGTAATTTCACGGCGACAAAGCCTATAGGAGAACCTGCATCGATAGCAACCCATACATTTGTGTCTTCTGCATTACAGACATCCTCCACAGCTTTTTGCTGGCTAACACGCCAACCATCAGGATAGAATGCTTGGTACACGTCAGCATCCAGCGCGTTCTCAAGTGAATCAAACACAGGAGTCCACGCCCGCAGCGAAAGACGAATGACTGCATCAAGTTGATGAGTGTCGTAAGGTTCAATCTGCATTTACATCAAATATATTTTGAAACGCTGAATACGATCGGGGTAACTGAAAAAATGACCCATACTATTAATGGAAATGCCTACGCATCACTGCTAGCAGAATTTCAACCCAAGGTAATAGTAACAGAAGAAGAAAATGAAAGGGTGCTAGAAGCTGTTGAAAAATTGCTAGGTTGCAAAGACAGAACACCAGAACAAAATGCTTTACTGGATTTATTAGTGTTCTTGATTGAAAAGTTTGAACAAGAACACTATCAGCTTCACGGTGCAACTCCTCAGTCTATTTTGCAACACTTAATGGAGGCGCGAGGTATCAAGCAGAAGGATTTAGTTAGGGTGATTGGTTCTAGGGAAGTTGTTTCTGAGGTCGTTAATAGTAAGCGTAGCATCAGTAAGGCACAAGCTAAAGCTCTCGCAGACTTCTTTAGCGTATCGCCAGAGTTATTTATTTAACTAACGACCGACATCCTGAAAAAATTTCAGTAAGTTAGACTATTGGTTGTAAACTTTGAGTCTAGCTATGTCTCCAATTACTGTTACAGGTAAGGTTTTAGGACGTTCTAAACCCCTGTTTACCAATTGGCGCGTACCAATACCACCAAGTATAGGTGCAGGTGGAGATCGCCTAATTGAGACACAACTGGGCTTATGCCTAACCAATATCTATAGGCAAGTTTTAAACCTTAACGAGCGATCGCCAAATTATGCGGACCACGCACAACCTCTAGATTGAAACGAGTACGTTCTAATTTGGGTTCAGGTTGTTGCACGACATTCCAAAACTCAACTTTGCCCGTTTTAGGACTAGAAATTCGCTCGTTGTAAATTACGACTGCTAATGATTTGCCATCCGCATCAAAGATAGCATCTTCAGGCAGCAAGCCTTCAAATCCGTATTCGGCGATCGCGCTAAGTTGTCCCGATTGTGGCTCGATCTGAACCAGCGATAGGGAATTGCGATCGCGTCCTCGCCACGCGGGTAGCCAGTTTGGGAGATAAGTTCGGCGCATATTTACTGTAGCCGCAAGCGTTCCATCTGGGCTAATTGCCAATCCTTCAGGACTAAGACCTACTTTTAGTCGAGATACTACCTGCGGCTGACGAGTCTGCTCATCTAGTTGAATAGCAAGCAATTCACCCTGCGGATTCATCAGAAAGTTTAGCTGTCTTTGTCCGTAGACGCGCCATTTGAGATCGGGTACGAGCAAGAATTTGCCGTCTGGGGTAAATTTGCCCATTGTGAAATGATTTCCAACTCCAATAGGATTGCCATAGGGTTGGATCTCAATATCGCGCTTTCGCTGTACTTGATAAAAGGCGATGAACGCGCCTCCAGCGTCGCGATCGTAGGCAGTCGTAAACGCTAGAAATTTGCCCGATGGATGCCAGGTTACTGCACTATTGGCACTACCAGGAAAATTAAGAGCAAAGTAAGTTGGCGCTGCTAATTTGCCGTCGGGTTGGATGGGTGCGATCGCCAGTTCTTTACCTTTTTCGGCGAGATTGATAGCGAGAAATTGACCGTCAGGGCTAAGGCTGATATGCGCTGGATTTTTACCTACTTTTAGTGTTTGCATTACCTTTGGTTGAGTGGGATTAGCGATGTCTACCACTGAAATAATTTTTCCCTCTGGCATTTGGTCGATCGTGTTAAATTGCTCAATCGAATCTACTGGACGACTTCTAACTTCAGCAACATAGGCTTTACTGCCATTGGGTGAAACTGCCAGAATATGAGGAAAGGACATCACGGAGTTCGAGACTCGAACTTTAGAAAGTTGCGGGTTTTGCACATTGAGAGGTAACGGCACAATCGACAGTGTATCTTCAATCCCAGCCACGCGATCGAGCTTTGCATCTGCGTAAGCTGTCGCTACCATATCGGCATCTGAGGCAATTAGCAACGTGCGACCTGAAAATTGAGTTAAAGTTGCTTGGGCGGGTGCAATGGCAATAGGCTCAATCAATTGCAGCAACCCAAAACCAAGTATGGCAAACACAAATCCGCCAATCATCCCCAAAAATCGGCGCACACCTTTCGATTTCAACAATTTCACTCGCTTTTTCTCCTGTAACGAAGATGGACGATTCGGATACCGAATGGCTGAGAAAGCGAACAAGTAATCCTAATTCCCTAAATATCCGCTACAGATTAATTAACCCAAAGGTTTAGGAGTTCTAGTTTGCTGTAATTACGTACGCCTTACAAATTGGTATCAAGTCCGAAATTTTGGCTTGCCATTAGAGTCAAGTTTGTAAAGTCAGCGCTAGTTATCAAATCGGCTGAAATTTTAGGCAGTCTGGCAAGTTCACTCCCTGAAAACAGGATCGCTGTCTCGGACCCTTGTTGAACAATATTAAGGTCTGAAAACTCAAGCGTCCCTGCTAACTCCAACCAATCTTGCCCATCTTGAAAGTCTTGAATCGTAGTAGAGCCATTGCGATTGAGAATGAAGGTGTCTTGCCCGCTATTACCTACCAATTGATTGATTCCCGCGCCTCCATTGAGAAGATCGTCCCCAAATCCTCCAATTAAAGCATCGTCTCCTACTTCACCTAAAAGAAAGTCATTGCCAGTATTGCCGTTGAGGATGTCGTCTCCCTCACCGCCCAAGAGGATGTCTGCTTTGCCTCCCCCGCTGATGCGATCGCTTCCGGCTAATCCAAGCAAGCGATCGCGCTTAAAAGCGCCCAAAATTGAATCGCTTTGCACTGTACCAAATTGTTCTGTTACTTGGGGGCTGGAAGAATTAGTTAACGCCGAGAGAGCGGCTTCTGCAATTAGTCGATGCGTTGCAGTGCTGGGATGATATCGACCGAAAAATGCAAAGTCATCGGGAGCTCCTGTAGCAAATGCGATCGCATTTGCTGACTCTGTAAAGTAAGGATCTGTAGTGTTTGTAAAGCCCGATCTCTCTGGGTTGGTGATGGTTTCCTCAAACAGAGTTGCCGCATCCAGAGTAACCAAATTCACTTGTGGATCTAGCGTCCGATCGAGTTGCTTTAAGGCTTGCTCCAGATATGTGTTGTGAGCTTGAGTCAATTCCCGAAGAGCGCCCGAAAATGGATTTCTTAGCACGTCAGGAAGTTGGCTGAGATCGGGTAGGTTGGGTACTAAAATATTCCTAGCTCCCGCATCGGCAAGCGCTTGAACGGCTGTGACAATATTGTTAACTGGGACAGTCGGATCGCTCTCGCCTGCCAAGTAATCATCAGCACCGATCCAGACTGTGTAAAGTCCATTGGCATCTAGATGAGGGTTAGCGCTCGTAAAACGATCTACTTGAGCAAGAACTCCAGGTAATCCCAATTGTTCGCCTACATCGCCCGTTATGCGCGGATCTCCTACATTGTTTAGTCCTGATGTTGCTCCAGCAATAGCAAAATTATTACTGGGGTTGTATTCTATTCCTAGTTCAGAGGCAAGATACTCAACCCAAATCGGACCATTAGAAAATCGCCCATTTACAAAGGGCTGGCGGGGAAATGCGCCAGAAGTTGCGCTAGCTAAATTACCAGTATCGGAGAGAGCATCGCCAAAGATATACAGATCGCTAATTTGAGCTAGCGATCGCAGGTTTCCTTGAGAAGAATTTGCGTTGAATAAACTGCTGTGACTCAGTGTAGTTTTTGCGTCTGCATTTGCCAGTAGCGGCATATCGTCGATTGCAAAGATAAAACTAGAATTGATTGATGGATCGACACTCAAACGAGCCGAATGCCTGCTCGTATTTGATTGCATTGGATTCAATGACATTAGTGTTTATTCCTTCAAAACTCGGCACTCGTTGCAGGATGATTTTATAAATCTATTTCTACTGCCAACAACGGAACCCGTATTCCTATTTCAGAGTAAAGTAGCAGTAACAAGCTTGTCCAAGTCATTTTTGGCGCTGTATTAATAACTTTGAGTTATGGAACTGCGACATTTGCGTTACTTTGCGATCGTGGCTGAAGAACTGCATTTTGGTAGAGCCGCAGAACGGTTATTCATGACTCAACCTGCTTTGAGCAAACAAATTCACAGCCTAGAGTCAGAACTGGGTGTATTGCTATTTGCACGCACGAAGCGAACTGTGCAACTCACACCCGCAGGACAAGTCTTTTTAGAACAAGCCCAACAAATTCTGCAACATACCGATCGCGCCGTGCAACTGACAAGACGAGCAGCACGCGGAGAAATTGGTAAATTAAGAATTGGATTTACCACCACTGCAACCCAAACGGTACTCCCTGCCTTCTTACGCGAATTTCGCGATCGCTATCCCCATGTTGAACTGACTATGCAGGAGCTTTGTACAGAGGCACAAGTCCAAGCACTGCATCAACGTCAAATCGATCTTGCCTTTCTGCATCCACCTATAGATCGACGAGAATTAAAGCTTTACTCGATTTGGGCGGAACCTTTTGTAGTAGTCTTACCGAAATATCATCATTTGGCTTGCCAAGATCGCGTTCGCCTCAAAGATTTGGCTCAAGAACTATTTATTTTGCATCCTCGGCAAGAAGGTCCAACGCTTTATCGTCAGTTTCACGAGCTATGCTAACAGTTAGGATTTGAGCCAGCGATCGCTGAAGAAACAGCGTCTCACACGACTCGCATCTGCTTGGTTGCGGCAGGACAGGGCATTACATTTATCCCAAAAAGCTTGCAAGCTTTGATTGGTACAGAAGTTGTGTGTAGACCAGTAGAGCCTTGTTCGATCCAAATGGAATTTGCCGCCGCTTGGCGACAAAATGATAACTCTCCAGTCCTAGAGGCATTTTTAGCGATCGTAGATAGCAATTAAGCAATTACTTCACCTAGGCAGCTTAACCATTTATTTTCTGCTGTAATCACAGTTATAGCTGTTTGTGCAAAAGTTCTTTAAATTCATCACTCATAAAAACAAGTAACTTTACTTAATACACTGCCAAAATAGCCACAAATAAAATTTGCGTAAGTTAGACTAAATAATCGCAAATTTCTGAGTCTAGCTATGTCTACAATTACTGTCACAGGTAAGGTTTTAGGACGTTCCAAACCCCTATTTACCAATTGGCGCGTACCAATACCACCAATTATAGGCGCAGGAGGCGAAGTCTTAACTCTGCGAATCCTCCTTACGCAGATTGTTCTAGCTGAAGTTGCAGCTTTCCAAACCCGTCAAGAACAGCGACGGCTAATTCAGGTATTGAGTAGGGCAGAAATCGAGCAAAAAGTTTTACTCGGTAAGGTAGATATGGGCGGCGAGGAGCTAAACCAAGAAGTAGATCCGCAAGCTGCTGTAGCTAATGCATTGCAGGCTTTTGAAGACGGAATATATTTCGTTTTTATTGATGATGTCCAACAACATAAACTAGATAGTGAAGTTGTAGTCAATCCTGATAGTCAATTGATGTTTCTGCGTTTAGTTCCTTTGGTGGGAGGCTAAAATGCTAAATCCAGAATATGCTAAGGAACAATTACAAGCTTTTCGCATTCCCAATTGGAAAGCAACCAAAGCTGCTTTAGTTGCTAATTTGCCAGAAGCATTAAGAGAAATAGTTTTTGCTATTTTAGAGTGCGATCGCTCAGGTCAGCCTTATACTGAATATCATGCCAAGTATGACGCGCAAAATAAAGCAGTAGGTCAACTCGATGATTTGAGTATTGAAGAACGGATAAAAATCTTTGCTCTGCTATTCCCCAAAATTTATTTACACGTAGAAGCAGCATGGCAGCTATTTTCACGTTTACCTTATCAGCTTGGTTGGCAACGTAAAGCATTTCGCGCTCCTCATAATTCAGACATTACTAAACCCGCCCGTTGCAACTGGTTAAAAGAACTACTTTATAGAGTTGAAGGTTACGACCAAGATATAACTTGGTTTGCTGCTTGGACTCCTTATTTAAATTATGCTAACGATACACTAGGAATTTTATTTGCGGCGGCAATAAATAGCAATTCTGAATAAGGAAATAAGGTTTTTGATATTCTTCTATATTCGGCGCGAGGCGAACATGAAATAGGCGCGATGGGTCGTCATGTTACTCGCGCTTTATTAATAGCAAATCGTCCTGATGGTTGGACTTTTATTGAAAATTTACTTCTAGCAGCACAGCGTCAAGAAGGTTTACGTCAAACTATTTTAGAAACTATTGACGAGGCTCATCCTGATGCTTTTCGGCGGATGATACGCTTGCTTGTAGATAACGATTTAACTCGTTTTAGCGCTACAATTAGAGCGGTAGATGTATGGTTTGGTTTTGGTTGGGAATCTCTTAATAATCGATTAATTAAGGAAATATTAGAGCAAGTTTTACTACTTTTAGATGATCCAGAAAAGCAAACAGCCGCATTAAATAGCGATAGCGCTCAAACTGTATATTTAGCATTATGGACTATTGGTTTTAACGATGCAATATTAGCAATTTCATCTGCCAATCAACTCCTCAAAGATTCTATTGTAGAACGCCGCTTTGTTACCGCACATTTACTATCTCAGCTAGGATTAACCGAGGCACAAAATGCGTTAATACCAGCTTTAGAAGATGAAGATTTGCGATTAGTAGCGCTCGCTCTTAATGTCCTAAAAAATAGTAATATCAAAGAAACAGATTTATTTGAGCGATTAGAAAAAATTGTTTACAAGTTTCCCAGCCAAACTAAAACCTTAGAACCGTTAGTATGGTCTTGGATGACACGGGAAGTAAATAGAGAAACAATAGCATCAGCTTTAGTTAATAACTTAGGTAGTCGCTCGCCTAAAAGATTGATACCATACATATCAATTTGTGCTGCTTACGCACGTAGCACCATTGCCGAACGTTTAGCTAAATTTCAACCTTGGGATGCAGAAATTCGTCAGACTTTGTTTTCGCTCATTGGCGATAATACTAGCTGGGTGCGATCGCGCGTATTAGGATATTTATCTGACTGTTCAATTACGCCAGCAGAAGCTATTGAATTGGAAGGCTTACTTACTCGCAAATCAGCCGATTTACGGCGCGGTTTGTTGCAATTATTACTCAATCAAGCAGATATAGATGCGATCGCTTCTGCCAAAAGATTGCTCGATGCAACTATACTCCAACGTCAAGCTGGACTAGAACTTTTGTGCCAGTTGGTAGCTAAAAACCGTTCAGTCACGGAATGCCGCACTCTAGCACAAGCATATCAGAAACAGCGCCAGAAGCAAACAGCTACAGAAAAACAATTGTTAGATACAGTCTTGGCTGATAGTCAAGAAGTTTTAACTTTCGATAATGCTTTGGGGTTATTAGATCCAACCCAATGCACTGCGCCAAAATTAGGAGAAGTAAGCCAAGCAAGATTATTTGTAACTCCTAAAGCCCAGGCTTTATTAGCAGCGTTAGATGAGCTAGTTCATAGTCACCGCCAAACAGCAATTGTTATTCCATCAGGACAGGGAACGCAAGAACAATTACTTGGTAATATGCGTTGGGGCTTTCCTCATCCCAATATTACTCAACCATTAGAAGACGATATTAAAAGATTGCCGTCAAGGGAAGTATGGGAAACGTGGTGGCATGAAAACTCTTCGCAATTGCGCGATGACGATGGTTTTGAATTACTCCGCGCCTTAGCTGCGTTAACCAATAGCAACTATTCTCACTTTAAAGATGCATCTTGGTGGCAAAATGCCCAGCAGAATTTGTTTGCTAACACCGATAACCTGCGATATCCACATATAGTTTTAGGTATATGTCGTTGGTTAATCCGGTTATACCCTGTGCCAATGGCAGCAGTAGATTTTCTCCTTGATGCCGTCACAGCTAGTTGTGAGTTTGTTCCTCAAGAAGTATTAGTGCTGGAAACTAAGTCTTATTGGGATGACTGGCGTTATCGCGATTCAGTTCTTAGCTGGCTTTCCTTGACTCGCTATTATCGCTCTTTATTTGCATCTGCTTGGAATAACGCGCAGCAAAAGCGGTTTTGGCAATTACTGCGTTGGTTAGATAAACCTTTACCGCAAGCAAGACGCTATCGCCCACCGTTAGAAGATGTTTTACTTGCTTTTGATGCTGGTGTAGCGACAGAAGCAGATTTAATAGATCAAATTTTAGGTTCGGGAATTGACTCTTATGGCGATTTAGGACGAATAACAGGGCGTAAATTGCCACCTAACTTAGCAGCTTATCCGATTTTACAAGCAATAGGCGATCGCATTCGCCAGCGTATTATCGAAATAGAACTCAAACGCGGCGATTTACCAACAGTTGCATCAACAGCAGCTTTGGCTTTGCGAAGTCTTCCTGGTATATATAATTTAATCGCTTTACTCCAAGCTTTTAGTAAAAGTAAGTTAGTACGCGGTTGGAGTTATGACACCAACGGTAAAGCTAGAGTTTTCAGCCATCTAATTCGCGTATCTTTCCCTCAAGATGGAGAAACACCTCAAGATTTTGCTATTCAAGTAAAAGCCGCTAATATCGAGCAGCAACAACTGATAGAATTAGCTATTTATGCGCCACAATGGGCAAATTACGTCGAAACAGCCTTAAAATGGCGTTCTTTTGCTCAAGCTGTATGGTGGATTCATGCCCATACTAAAGATAGTAACTGGCAAGTAGAGCAAGAAATTCGCGCAGCCTGGAATGCTCAAATTAGCGAATACACTCCCCTAACCGGACAAGATTTATTAAATGGTGCAGTAGATATAGACTGGTTTGCACGAGTTTATCAAGGATTAAAAGCAGAACGCTGGCAAGAATTAGATAAAGCCGCACAATACGCATCTGGTGGTGGAGGACATAAACGGGCGCAACTATTCGCTGATGCAATGTTAGGGAAGGTTGAAAAGGCAGAATTAGTAAATCGAGTAACGCAAAAACGCAATCAAGATGCGCTGAGATCGTTAGGACTATTACCACTAGCAAAAGGTAAAAAACGCGATCGCGACTTACTAGAACGTTACCAAATTATCCAAGAATTTTTGCGTACTAGCCGCCAATTTGGTTCGCAAAGACAAGCCAGTGAGAAATTAGCGGTAAATATTGCTTTAGAAAATTTAGCTAGAAATGCAGGTTATGCAGATCCCATGCGCCTACAATGGGCGATGGAAGCGCAAGCAGTAGCCGATTTAGTCAAGCAACCCCAAACAGTAGCAATTGACGATGTAGTTGTAAGTTTAGCGATCGCATCTGGAGAACCAAAAATAACAGTAACAAAAAACTCTAAACCATTAAAAGCGATTCCAGCTAAATATAAAAAAGAGCGTCGCCTCGTGGAATTGCAAGAACGCAAACAAGATATTACTCGTCAAGCGTCGAGAATGCGAATATCGCTAGAACAAGCAATGTGTCGCGGCGATAGTTTTACAAGCGATGAATTGCAGCAACTATGCAATCATCCGGTGTTAGCACCGATGCTAGAGCAATTAGTATTTATTGGTGAAGGTGCAATTGGCTATCCTGTAGAACAAGGGCGATCGCTGCAACTGCATGATGGTACTATTATTCCAGTTAAGGATGTTATGCGCCTTGCTCACCCTTACGACTTATTAGGCACAAATCAATGGCATTTATGGCAGCAAGAGTGTTTTCAAACTCAACGCCAGCAGCCATTTAAGCAGGTATTTCGGGAATTATACGTTCTAACTACAACCGAAAGAAGCGATCGCACTGTTTCGCATCGTTACGCCGGACATCAAGTTAATCCCAGACAAGCATTAGCACTATTAGGTCAAAGAGGGTGGGTAAGTCATCCCGAAGAAGGCGTAAGACGCACTTTTCACGAAGCAGATATTTCTGTTTGGCTGACTTTTGTCAACGGCTATTTTTCCCCGACAGAAGTTGAGGGATTAACGCTAGAAGGCTTAGTATTTACCAGACGCGGGGAGTGGAAGCACATCGAACTATTCCAAGTTCCGCCGCTAATTTTTAGCGAAGTAATGCGCGATCTCGATTTAGTCGTCAGCGTAGCGCATCAAGGCGGCGTAGATCCAGAAGCCACTGCTTCTACAGTAGAAATGCGATCGTCTTTAATTCGGGAAACTTGCCGTTTGTTGCAAATTACTAATGTAAAAATAGAAAGTTCCCATGCATTGATAGAAGGTCATTTAGGCACTTACTCCGTCCATCTTGGTAGCGCCGTAGTTCACCGCCAACCTGGGGGCTCTTTATGTATCGTCCCCATCCATTCTCAGCATCGCGGACGCATATTTTTACCATTTGCAGACAATGACCCCAAAACAGCAGAAGTCGTCTCTAAGGTGCTGTTATTAGCCCGCGATCGCGATATTAAAGACCCGACCATTTTGGAACAAATTTTGCCTAAACGTTAGGGAACGGGCTATGTAGAGACGTAGCACTGCTACGTCTCTACACATATCGCGGGGTGATAAATTAATTTTTCGATTTAATATATGCCAACGCCTGTCGCCAAACAGTTGTAGATTGATTATTTGCATCCATCACGCACAAGCAGTTTTTATCTTGCCACACTAGCTTGCCATTAAGTAAATCGCCACTTAGCAGTTTTACTTCTACCTGCTTTCCCTCTTTGATTAACGTTTGTAGTTGTTTTATGCTGGGTAAAGCTACATCAAAATCGCTTTTCATAAAATTAATTCCTATCTGTCTTTAGTCTTATACTGCCCAAGGGAGAATAAAAAGTGTCTATCGAGTTTGCTAAGTATCACGGATTGGGGAATGATTTTATCCTAATTGACAACCGCTCGTCATCAGAACCGCAAGTAACGCCAGAACAAGCTATAAAATTATGCGATCGCCATTTTGGTATCGGTGCTGATGGTGTTATTTTTGCACTACCAGGGCAAGATGGTACTGACTACACGATGCGGATTTTTAACTCTGATGGTTCAGAACCAGAAATGTGCGGTAATGGTATTCGCTGTTTGGCAGGATTTATCGCTCAATTAGAAGGAAATAGCGGAAAGTTGGGGGGGACGGTTTCCTCCCCCCAAGCTTTTCAAGAGAGCAATAAATCATTTGAATATCGTATTCATACTTTAGCTGGCGTTATCTCACCGCAAATTCTGGCAGATGGGCAAGTTAAAGTAGATATGGGCGAACCAAAGTTGTTAGCTAGTGAAATTCCTACTACTTTAGGTTCTCCCGATCGCAAAGTTATTAATGAACCGATAGAAGTTGCTGGAAAATCTTGGTTAGTAACTTGCGTGAGTATGGGTAATCCGCATTGCATTACTTTTGTTGAAGATGCAAGCGCGATCGCTTTAGAATCAATTGGTCCTCAGTTTGAACATCATAAGGCATTCCCGCAAAGGACAAATACAGAATTTATTCAAGTTGTCAGCCGCGATCGCTTAAAAATGCGCGTTTGGGAACGAGGTGCAGGTATTACTCTAGCCTGTGGAACTGGTGCTTGTGCGGCTTTGGTTGCAGGCGTACTTACAGATAAATGCGATCGCACTGCTACTGTAGAACTTCCTGGGGGAAACTTGCAAATAGAATGGGGATTAGACCAAAAACTATACATGACAGGACCCGCAGAAAGAGTATTTGCTGGCAAAATTAGTTAAGAGCGAAGTTGAGTAACTAAATGCCGCAATTCGGGCAATATTAACTTATCCATTGCTAGTTTAACGGCATTGCTGGAACCTGGAACGCAGAATATAACTTTATTTTGATGTACACCAGCAACTGCTCGTGATGCGATCGCTCGCGAACCAATTTCTGCAAAACTTAAATAGCGAAACAACTCCCCAAATCCAGGCAAAGTTTTTTCTAACAGAGTCTCAATTGCATCGTATGTTGTATCTCTAGGTGCGATACCAGTTCCGCCATTAAAAATTACTGCTTGGATATTGGCACTTAGCGATCCTAGTTGAGCTTGAATCTGCGTCGGTTCGTCTTTAATAATGGTGTAAGCACCCACCAGATGACCTGCTTCTACAAGCAACTGTTGCACTAGCTTACCGCTTTTATCTGTTTCTATAGAGCGCGTATCGCTAACAGTAATTGCCGCACAGTTGACTGCAATTTTGCCTAAATCTGGGTGGGGCTGTTGTACCATTACAGTGACCAGTGACCAGTGACCAGTGACCAGTTTAGGAGGATACTTAGGGAGGCTTTATGTCTACTGTTAGTCACTACTTGAAAATCTCAACTGTCTGTATCTACATCTACTGGTCACTGGGAAATGATACCTAATAACTTAGGATTTGTTAAATCCTAGATCGTGTTCTTCAGCATAGCGTTCCATAAACCGCATAAACCTGTCCCATTCCAAGTCCGAGTTCATGATATAAAATATTTCTAAGGCTTCTGGCTTGCCATTAATAAATTTGGCTTTGACTTCGCGGGTAACAATTTCCCCTTCTTCATCAATCATATACATTCCAGTAATGTCATCAGCATCGTTTCCGCTTAAGACTGAGGGCTTTTGGAAGTAAAACGTTGCAGTGCTTTGTTTGCCATCCCGCGAACGAGTTAAACGCACATCTGGAACTGTATCTTCGTCAATGCCTTTAGAAAACTGAATCTTAGCCATAATTTACTGCTACTAACTTTTTGCTGTTAATTTAATATCTTCTCATTATTAGAACAAACGCGCGAACAGCAAAAGCTCAAATCAGCAGTATAAAATAAGATAGCCCCATTAGGCGGGGCTGTTTTAGATATATTGTTTAACTTTATGTCTTTATTATTCAGCAAATTTGGGTGATGCAAATCAGGGCGATCGCTGAATCTGCTATGTTCATTTCGTAGTTCACAGTTAAGTAGTTTCACAGATTTATCTACCAAAAGTAGGATTTTTATACTCCTTGCATAGATTCTCGCTCTAAAATTAGGGTGACAGGACCATCATTTTCAATTGATACTTGCATTTTTGCTCCAAATCGTCCAGTTACGACCTTCAAACCGCTTGCCTGCAACTTGCTAACAAAATAGTCATACAAATTCTCTGCTAGTTCTGGTGCAGCAGAAGCATCAAAACTAGGACGGCGACCTTTGCGACAATCACCGTATAAAGTAAATTGACTAATAACTAATATTTCGCCGCCGATTTCTACTACAGATTTTTGCCAGCGACTCGTTCCTGCTTCGCTATCAAATAGTCTCAATTCCAAACATTTACGTGCTAGCCAATCAATTTCTGCTGCTGTATCAGTGCTAGCAATACCCACAAGCAAGTTTAAGCCTTTGCCAATTTTGCCGATAGTTTCACCATCAACGGTAACTTGAGAGCAAGTAACTCTTTGAATAACAACACGCATATAACAGTAACCAGTTAAGAAACAGTGACTAGCCAGTTTTAACTGTACTAACTCTTTAACTAATAAGTGGTAACTGGTGAATGTAAACAAAAAGGCAGGTATTAAACCTGCCTGTATAAAACTATCACATGGTAAATACTTGCACTTTACCTTACACTTAGTTCTGGAGCGTTAAACGACAGGGTAGGAAGCTGTTTTTCTGCCAATGTCGGTACAGAATCGCGCAATCTCTGAGTTAGTTGGATAGTTGTGGCATCGTACACCTGAGTTAGCAACTTAGGATAAAAACCGATACCGATAATCGGCACTAACAAGCAAGCAATGATAAACACTTCTCTCGGTTCGGCATCAATTAATGCCTCATGAGATACCAATTCTTGATTCTCTTGCCCGTAGAAAATTTCTCGCAGCATCGATAGCAAGTAAATTGGCGTGAGAATTACACCTACTGCCATCAAAAAGACGACGATGACTTTGAAAGTAGAACTATAGGCATCGCTGTTAGAAAAACCCACAAATACCATCAATTCTGCCACAAAACCGCTCATTCCAGGGAGTGCCAAAGATGCCATCGAACAAGTAGTAAACATGGCAAAGATTTTCCGCATCTTTTGCCCTACGCCACCCATTTCATCTAGCATCAGCGTATGAGTGCGATCGTAGGTAGCGCCCACGAGGAAGAATAAACTTGCGCCTATCAATCCGTGAGATACCATCTGCAACACTGCACCGCTTAAACCCAAGTCAGTAAACGAAGCAATCCCAATTAGCACAAATCCCATGTGAGAAATTGAGGAATAAGCAATTTTGCGCTTCAAATTACGTTGAGCAAAAGATGTCAAAGCTGCATAGATGATATTGACTACGCCTAAAATAACTAACACTGGGGCAAAATAAGCATGAGCATCAGGTAACATCTGAGCGTTCATGCGAATTAGCGCGTATCCGCCCATTTTTAGGAGGATGCCAGCTAGCAACATATGAACGGGTGCTGTAGCTTCACCGTGAGCGTCAGGGAGCCACGTATGCAGCGGAAAAATAGGTAGTTTGACTGCATACGCAATCAAAAAGCCAGCGTAGATCAAAAGTTGGAAATTGAGGGCATAATCTTTAACGGCAAGCGATCGCATATCAAAAGTGACAGTATCGCCATAAAACGCCATCGTCAAGCCAGCGACCAAAATAAATAGCGAACCGCCAGCAGTATAAAGAATAAACTTAGTTGCTGCATACTGCCGCTTCTTGCCGCCCCAAATCGCCAGCAATAAATAAACAGGAATAAGTTCTAATTCCCAAACCAAGAAAAACAGCAACATATCCTGGACGGCAAATACAGCAATTTGTCCGCCATACATTGCCAAAATCAAAAAGTAAAACAGCCTTGGTTTTAAGGTCACTGGCCACGCTGCTAAAATTGCCAGCGTAGTGATAAAACCAGTCAAAATTACCAAAGGCATTGACAAGCCATCAACGCCTACCGACCAATTCAAATCTAATGGCGGAACCCAAGGATAACTTTCTACCAGTTGTAAGCCTGGATTATTAAAGTCATATTGAGCGCCAAAAGCGTAAACAATCAACGCAAAGTCAATTAGTCCAATAATCAGAGCATACCAACGAATCGTTTTACCATCTTTGTCAGGTATCACGGGGATTAGTAGCGAGGCGACTATAGGAAACAGAATTATTGTCGTCAACCAAGGGAAATTGGATAAGTTCATATTAATTTATGGACACAAGGGCAGTTTAATTCGTAATTCGTAATTCGTAATTCGAGCCTTAGAAAAGGGAAGATGGGGCGCAGGGGAATTATAAGCCAGAGGAGAGAAGATTCTTCCGCTCCCCCAATCCCCCTTGTCTCTTAACTAAGTCACTCCGAAAACAACTACTAAGCCCAAGACAGCCGCAAATACAATCAGGGCGTAAAATTGAGCGCGACCGTTTTCTAAATACTTCAACCCTTCACCGCTAATTAGAGTAAAGAAGCCTGTAAGGTTAACAGCGCCATCAACAACGCGAAAATCAACTTCCATTACTTGACGCGCTACTCTACGCAAACCTTGAACAAAAACGCTATCGTAAATTTCGTCAAAGTACCACTTATTTAAAGATAGTTCGTAGAAAGGTCTAATTTTTTGCGCGATCGCCTCTGGGTCAATTTTGCCCCACAAGTACATAAAAGAAGCCAAGGTAATCCCAATTAAGGAAATACCCACAGAACTACCTGCCATAATCAAAAACTCGTTCTGGTCGAACTCCGCAGCTTTTTCGGCTATGGCAATTGCTGTTTCGCTGGCAGGATGGATAAATTCTTCAAAGTAGTTAGCGTAAGGCGTACCTACCAAGCCAATCAACATCGAAGGAATCGCTAAAATAGCTAGCGGTAAAGCCATCGTCCAAGGCGATTCATGGGGATGTTCGCTGTGGTGGTGATGTGTATCGTGGCTTGTAGTAGCCGCGAGTTCTCTTGTATCCATTGCCCCAGGTCCAAAGTTAGGGGTTAAGGTAGCTTCTGACTTTATTTGCTGCTTAATTTCGGCATCGTTACCGCGAAACTTGCCTTCAAAGGTGCTGAAGTACATCCGGAACATATAAAAAGCCGTGATTCCAGCCGTTATGTAACCAATTCCCCACAACAACGGGTTAGCAGCAAAGGCATTGCCCAAAATTTCATCTTTCGACCAAAAACCAGCAAAAGGCGGAATCCCAGAAATTGCCAAACAGCCAATTAAGAAGGTAATCGCTGTAACTGGCATATACTTACGCAGTCCGCCCATCGTCCGCATATTCTGCGCCAAAGCTGGATCGTGACCGACAACTGCTTCCATGCCGTGAATTACCGAACCCGAACCCAAAAACAGCATCGCTTTGAAGTAGGCGTGAGTCATGAGATGAAACAGTCCAGCGCTGTATGCACCAATACCCATTGCCATCACCATATAGCCGAGTTGGGAGACTGTAGAGTAAGCTAAACCCTTTTTGATATCGTTTTGGGTAATGGCAATTGTTGCGCCCAAAAACGCTGTAAATGCTCCTGTAAAGGCAATTACATTCATTGCTGCGGGTACGCCTTCAAATACTGGGTACATCCGCGCAATTAGAAATACTCCAGCGGCAACCATTGTCGCCGCGTGAATCAGGGCGGAAATGGGGGTAGGACCTTCCATCGCATCGGGTAGCCAGACGTGCAACGGAAATTGCGCCGATTTAGCTACTGGACCTAAAAATACCAAAATGGCAAACAATACAGCCAAGAAATTGCTCAAAGAACCAGAGGCGACTAATTCTTGCAAGCGATCGCCCATGACTTCAAATTCAAAGCTGCCTGTCGCCCAAAATAAGCCCAAAATGCCTAGTAGCAAACCAAAGTCACCGACTCTATTAACTACAAATGCTTTTTGCGCTGCATCTGCTGCGGGCTTGCGATCGTACCAAAAACCAACTAGCAGGTACGAACACATACCTACTAATTCCCAAAAAATATAAATTTGCACTAAGTTCGGGCTGACTACTAGCCCCAACATTGAGGAGCTAAATAAGCTCAAATATGCATAAAATCTCACATATCCAGGATCGTGAGCCATGTAGCCATCGGTATAGATCATAACTAACAGAGCTACTGTAGTCACGATTACTAACATTAGGGCAGTTAGATGATCGATGGTGTAGCCCATGTTCAAGTGAAAATTTCCTGCTGCCGCCCATTCCAGCGTGCGAGTATAAGTTGGATGTCCTTCGATCTGACTCCACAGCAAGGCAATCGATAGCGCCATCGCTCCGCCTAACAGGGATATAATAAATGTTGCGTTTAGCTTCCGCAAGCGGCTTGTTACTTCGCCAACTGAAATTAACCCCAGACCGACTAGCATTGCCCCAACTAGAGGTAATACTGGAATTAGCCAGGCATATTGGTAGATTTTTTCCATCACTGCCTACTTTGAGAATTTTTCACTACATCGAACAAACTGTTAACAGTTGTAACATATAGGTTTTCCTATAAAATATCCCACCCGAAGGAATCTGGGCGGGAAAAATTTAAGATTGCTTAACTTTATTAGTAAATGCGATCGCTCTATGCCGAACGCCGCTGCCAGTTGTTAATAGGGGCGTAATTAACGGAGATCGCTTCTAATGCTTGGCGCAAATCTTCTTTGTCGTCAAAACCCTCTAGGCGCTGGCTAATCTTGCCATTTTCAATCAATATTAACGTCGGTAAGCTAGTCAGGCGATAAGTATTAGCCAGTTTAAAATTGTCGTCCGCGTTGACGGCAACAAGTTTGATGCGATCGCAACAATTACTCTGAAATTGCAACAATATTGGTTGTATCAGCCGACACAAGCCACACCAAGGCGCTCCAAAATTTACCAAAACTGGCACTGGAGACTCTAATACTTCTTGTTTAAATGTCCGTTCGCTAACCGACAACACCATGATTCCTCTAACTAAATGGGTTTGACAGAACAAGGGAGCAGAGAATAGTTTTGAGCCAGTGAGTCGAATGGTTAAGTTGTTAATTCAACTACCCTTGTTTTCTTACTCTTTAACCTTCTTTATTAGGCAATTAGCTATCAGCCTGAAATTCGATGTTTTTGTTTTTTAGCAAAAAATACGAATAAATTATAGTCTCTATTCAAAGTAACTATTAAAACGACTGCTAAGTAATCTGGGCTTGTAGCTATTGTGGATCATGCTACATCTATTCGGGATCGATTTCAGTAACCTAGACGAACAATTTTGCCTAAATTACCAAAACATTGGGTAAAATTCCCTATGCATACAATTCAAATTACCAATTAACACGGCTAGTAGCGCTAATTAATAGCGGGTGCGCCTGCCATAACAAATAAACAAAAATAGCTACGCCTAAATAGGCAGGGCGGAGAAACTCAAGCAAATTAAGCGTTTGACGACCTTGAATAATTGCTAGAAACGGCACGATAGAAGTGCGAGATTTCACGCTTGCAAAAGCAGGTCCATAGCGATAGCTCAAACGGCGATCGCCATGCCATACTCCAAACAAATGATGCAATATCAAACCAATAGAAGTAACTAAGGTAAAAGAAGTCCCCAGCCATAAAGTATGAGCAATACACCAAATTACTTGTCCGACCATTTGCGGGTGGCGAGTAATGCGGATAATACCAGTTTCGTATAAATGCACTTGGGGTTTGGTAATTGCCGCAATTTCTAGCAAGTTAAACGTTGCAGGGTAGAGAAACAAAAAAGAAATCGCCGATAGCACCCAAACAACGCTAGCTACGCCTGGAACTCCCTGCACTTGCCATAACTGCAAGCCATCGTAACGATGATTGAAAAAATAGATAATTAAAGCGGTAGCTAGAGGCAGGCTGACAAGGGCAAAAACCACGCGGTACAGCCGAGGACCGATAATTTTTTCTACGCGCGATCGCAAACTCGCTAGACCACTATGAGCGAGCGCAAAGGCAAATAAAAGACCTAGCATGACAAAATGACTAGGTGTTAACCAAACAGGTAGCTGCATATATTAATCAAATTAGTTGCAAATAAACATATCTTCGTAAGTAAAAGTGTTAACAGCAGACTAAAGGCAATAGTCTTGTGTTAGTGTCAATTTTTAGGGAACCCTCCTTGCCTTAGCAGTCAATGTCGATCTAAGTCCGGCTTGGCGGCAGTGGTTTTTGCCTTAACTGCTCTTTTGGAAAACTCTGTGGAAGGAAACCTTCCCCACAGATTCTCCGCTGTTTTATTTTTGGTGGTAGCCGTATGTCTGACCTTCCTTTCACTTTAGATCAGTTACGCATCCTCAAAGCGATCGCTGCCGAAGGAAGCTTCAAGCGTGCCGCTGATAGTTTATACGTTTCTCAGCCTGCTGTCAGCTTGCAAGTGCAAAACTTGGAAAGGCAGTTAGATGTACCTTTATTCGATCGCGGTGGGCGACGCGCCCAACTAACTGAGGCTGGATATCTTTTGCTTAGTTATGGCGAGAAAATTCTTACTCTTTGCCAAGAAACTTGTCGCGCCATTGAAGACTTGCAAAATCTCCAAGGCGGAACGCTGATTGTCGGCGCATCGCAAACAACTGGAACCTACCTACTACCGAGAATGATCGGGATGTTTAGGCAGCATTATCCTGATGTCGGGGTACAGTTGCACGTCCATTCGACGCGCCGTACTGCTTGGAGTGTAGCTAACGGACAAGTAGATTTAGCAATTATTGGCGGTGAAGTGCCAACAGAACTGCAAGAGTCACTAGAAATTATTCCTTATGCCGAAGATGAACTAGCGCTGATTTTGCCTGTATTTCATCCATTTACGAAATTGCATACGATCCAAAAAGACGACCTTTATAAACTCCAATTTATTGCCCTCGATTCGCAGTCGACAATTCGTAAAGTCATCGATCAAGTGCTGACGCGCTGCGATATCGACACGCGCCGCTTGAGAGTAGAAATGGAACTCAACTCAATAGAAGCAATCAAAAACGCCGTACAGTCAGGACTGGGGGCTGCCTTTGTCTCAATTAGCGCGATCGCTAAAGAACTGCAAATGGGAGTGCTGCACTGTACGCCCATTGAAGGAGTGGTTGTCAAGCGGACGCTGTGGGTAATTGTCAACCCCAACCGCTACCGTTCCAAAGCTGCAGAAGCTTTTAGTCAAGAAATATTACCTCAATTTGCTACCCCAGGCTGGAATAAGGATATTTTAAACTCAAATCCATCTATTGCTGATGCTTTAGAAGCTGTGCGTCATACAACAATTACTGAAGTATGAAAAAATAGCCAAAAAGTAGAGCGTTAAGTTTTCCGGCAGCTAAATTTATGTACGATGGCGACTTAATAGTTCAGCTTAAAATAAATTTATTTATTGGTTGACTTTATAATCCCTACTTCAGCCTTCAAAATTTTATTGCATGGAAGTCTATTGCACTCGTTCAGCTTGTCCTCGCCCGCAAAATCATTTCGCGGATTTAGATGACACGGCAATTCTTAAATCAGTGCAGCAAAAATATTGCACTAGCTGCGGTATGCCGCTGATTCTGGTAGGACGCTACTTGCCGCAAAAGTTGCTGGGCAAGGGAGGTTTCGGCGCAGCGTTTCTTGCCCGCGATCGCTATACGCCAGGAATTAGGAAATGTGTAGTCAAGCAATTTAAACCCGCAGGTGACTTGACACCCAGCCAAATAGATACAGCCCAAAAGTTATTTGAGCGCGAAGCTGAAGTATTAGAGCAAATTGGCAACCAAAGTAACCAAATTCCCGATTTGTTCGCCTTTTTTGAGATAACAGTCCCTAGTTTGCAA
The DNA here is from genome assembly GCF_000952155.1 of Aliterella atlantica CENA595. Lineage (GTDB taxonomy): Bacteria > Cyanobacteriota > Cyanobacteriia > Cyanobacteriales > Chroococcidiopsidaceae > Aliterella > Aliterella atlantica. Next base: position 104,202 of record NZ_JYON01000018.1, read on the forward strand.
GCTGGGAAGCAGGACAGATTTTTTTATTTAGTTCAAGAATTTATTGATGGTAGAAACTTAGAGGAAGAATTACAAGAAAAAGGTCAATTTTCTGAAGCTGAAGTTTTAGAGGTACTAACAGAAGTCCTCAAAGTCTTAAAATTTGTCCACGATGGCGGTTCTATTCATCGCGACATCAAACCGTCCAATATTATGCGCCACCGTAACGGCAGACTGTATCTGCTAGATTTTGGCGCAGTCAAGCAGGTAGCAAGTACCGCATCAACTAGCGGTAGTTCGACAGGGATTTATTCAATGGGGTTTGCACCCCCAGAACAAATGTCAGGCGGACAAGTGTATCCATCTACCGATCTTTACGCTTTGGCAGTAACTTGTTTGATGTTGCTGACAGGGAAAGAAGCGATCGAATTGTTTGATGGCTTTAGCAATCAGTGGGATTGGCGATCGCACGCAAATACGAGCAATACTCTAGCAAACGTACTAGATAAAATGCTGCAAAGCGCCCCCAATCAGCGCTTTGGTTCTGCCCAAGAAGTTTTAACTGCCCTCAATACCCCCCCTGCTTCCCCTGCTTCCC
>NZ_JYON01000019.1 GCF_000952155.1 Aliterella atlantica CENA595
TTCTCTTGGTTTCAACGCAAGTACAGAAGACTTGTTGTCCGATGGGAACGTTTGAAGGTGTGTTTTGATGCTTTCCTCCTCCTAGCCTGTTCCTATATTTGGTTTCCAAAGTTAGTGGGATAGGTTCCCCTGCACATTGAAGATCGCGATCGCACTCATGCTGCAGTCACTTTGGCGCTAGAACAGAAAAAAGAATACAACATTGAATATCGCGCTGTTTGGTCAGATGGTAGCATTCATTGGATTGCTGCTAGAGGAAGAGGCTTCTATGATGAGACTGGCAAACCAGTAAGGATGCTAGGAACGGCGCAGGATATTAGCGAGGCGAAGCACCGCGAAGCAGAACGCCAATATGCCGAAGCCCAATTGCAAGAACGCAGCGAACACATTCAACTATTGTTTGAGACTAGCCGCGATTTGCTCTCAACTACTCAACCTTTGTCCCTAATCAATTCGCTATTTGCCAAACTCAAACCCATAATTGGGCTAGATGTTTACTTTAACTACGTACTAGATGAAGAAAAGCAGCTACTACATCTAATGTTTCATGGCGGAATCTCAGAGGAGTTGGCGCGTGAGATTGAATGGTTAGAAGTAGGATACGGTATTTGTGGCACTGTGGCGCAACAGCGCTCTCAAGTTGTGCATTTCGATTTGCAACACTCAAACCATACCAGCGAAATTTTGCGATCGCTTGGTTTAACTGCCTATTCTTGCCAACCTTTGATCGCCCAAGGCAAACTCTTCGGCACTTTGGGATTTGGCAGTCAAAGTCGCACTACATTTACAACAGCAGAAACTAAGTTATTTCAAGCACTGTGCGACCAAATTGCGATCGCGCTAGAGCGAGCAGAGTTAGTGTCATCCTTGCAACAACAAACAGAGGATTTAAGTCAACTCAATCGCCTCAAAGATGAATTTTTGGCAGCGCTTTCCCACGAACTGAGAACGCCGCTCAATCCGATTTTGGGGTGGACAACTTTAATGCGATCGCAAAGGCTGACACCTGCTAAAGCTACTGAAGCGTTAGCAATCATCGAGCGCAATACCCGCCAACAAATTGCCTTAGTTGAAAATTTGCTTGATGTGTCAAGTGCAATTCAAGGCAAGCTGAATTTGCAGTTTCAGGAAGTAGATTTGACACTAATGCTAAATGCTGCTATCGATACTGTTCGGATTGCGTCTCAAGCCAAAGACATTGCCATCGAGTGTCAGGGATTGCTATCTTTTCAGCCAATTGGAGATGGCGATCGCTTGCAGCAAGTGTTTTGGAATCTGCTATCGAATGCGATCAAATTTACGCCCCCAGGGGGAAAAGTAAACGTGCAATTATCATCGCTTGTAGATGATAATGCTAACGGCTACGCTCAAGTTTGCATCTCCGACAACGGGATTGGGATTGATGCTGAGTTTTTGCCCCACGTCTTCGAGCGCTTTCAGCAAGCTGATGGCACTTCTACGCGCAAATATGGCGGTTTGGGATTGGGACTTGCGATCGTGCAGCATTTAGTCGAGTTACACGGTGGCACGATTACAGCGTCAAGTCCTGGAATCGGTCAAGGAGCCACGTTTACCGTCAAGCTACCTGTGCGATCGCCTGAAGGATTGCATAGCGATCGTCCACTTCAAGAGACTATAAAGGGCTTGGTAGATAGCTCATCACCTCAAAATACGCCACCTACGCAATTGACGCACAATAGCAGACTTCGCACTCTGTTAATTGATGACGATCCAGACAATTTAGACTTATTGCGTTTTCTGCTGCAAGAAAACGGAGCGATCGTCACTGCAACGATTTCACCTCCTGAAGCGCTCAGACTCATTCAAGACAACCCGCCAGATGTAATTATCAGCGACATCAGTATGCCCGAAATGAATGGCTACCAATTGATGCGTCAAATCAGAGCTTTGCCTCAAGGCGATCGCATTCCAGCAATTGCCCTTGCTGCCTTTGCTCGACATGAAGATCGCCAAGAAGCCCTAAATGCAGGGTTTCAGGCATACATTGCCAAACCCGTTGACCCGTTTGAGTTACTATCTAGCTTGGCAAAGTTAACATGAGCATAAGATTTTTACTAGCTAAAATAAACTTAAAATTCCTTTGAGGATGCTACTATGACGGGAATCATCCAACAGCAAGCATTAACTTTACCTGACCATACGCAATTGCCTGAGTCAGATGGAACATTTGTGAAAAACTTCCAAGAACATCCTCAAAGCATATTGCTGAGTGAATCAATTGAACCGATATTGCAACAAATACATCCCGACGGGCAATATTGTATTGGTCAAGATTGCGGCATATATTGGCGGCTAACAGAACCACTAGAAAAAGGTGCAGAAGCACCAGATTGGTTTTATGTTGGCTCCGTTCCACCTATGCTAAACGGTGAACTTCGACGTTCTTATGTATTATGGCAAGAGTATGTAGCACCACTAATTGTTCTAGAATTTGTCAGCGGTGATGGCGCAGCAGAAAGAGATCGAACGCCAATAACAGGCAAGTTTTGGGTGTACGAGCAAGCAATTAGAGTCCCATATTACGGCATCTACGAAGTTAAAAAAGCTGCTGTAGAAATGTATCACTTGATCGAAAACTCCTATCAACCGCTAGCAAAAAACGAGCGCGGACATTATCCAATTCATCAGCTAGGAGTAGAATTAGGAATTTGGCAGGGAAGCTACTACAATGCAGAACTACCCTGGCTGCGTTGGTGGGACGATCGAGGTAATTTATTACTAACTGGCGGCGAAAGAGCGGATATAGAAGCACAACGCGCAGATGCAGAAGCACAACGTGCAGAACGACTAGCAGCGCAATTAAGAGCTTTGGGGATAGAACCAGAAGCTTAGTCTTGTTGGCTGGCAAATTGACGCGCACCTAGCAAGGAAAGAGCGATCGCAACTACCAACAATATCGGTATGCTATACCAGGGAAACTCTGACAAGGGTAAATATGCAGCCGCTCTTAAGCCAATTGCTGTATAAGTTAGCGGTAATAAGTAGACAATTACTCGTAAAGCCATCGGTAGAGTAGTTGGATCGAAAAAGGTTGCACCCAAAAATGACATGGGGATAATAACAAAATTATTATACAAACCCACACTTTCGAGCGATCGCACGTTCAACCCCACAATTACCCCTAACCCCGAAAATACAGCACAATTTAGCACTAATAGCAACAAAAATAAGGGATTGATAAAACTCCAAACTTTCCCAGTAAATAGAATTGCCACTAAAATTACTGCACCAGAAGTCATCAACCCCCTGACAATCCCAGCGAGCATTTTGCCAACGTGCAAAGCTAAAGGGTGAATCGGTACTAACAGCAATTCTTCAAAGCTTTTAGTAAATAAGCGATCGCCGCAAATAGAAAATGTCGTTCCGCCAAAGCTAATAGTCATTGACGATAGCGCCACCATTCCAGGCAAAATAAATTCTAAATAGTTGTCTCCCACAGCAGGTTTAGGCAAAGAACTACCCAAACCCAAACCAAAAGCCAGAATGTAGATCAAAGGTGAAATTAACCCTGAAGCCGCTATTTGAGCAATGCGGACGCGCAAATCTAGCCAATCGCTCCAAAATATAGTCAGACTATCAGCTAGTAGAGTGCGCCACTCGGCAGATTTATTAGTTTTGACAAGAATTGGCGATCGCGTGTTATTCACTTGAAAGTTGGCAACTTAGGAGCATTTATCTAAATGTATCAAGATAGAGCGATCGCTAACATATACCCGCAAGGCGGCAATTCATAATTACGAATGCGCGAATTACGAATTATTTTAGTTGATGCATAGTTTCCCGCACGCTGTCACCACACCAAAGCAGTAATGTCCTCCGTCATAATAGGATAGGGAGAACAACTACTTCCTACTTACATTGGTTGCAATTGATTAAACGACAATGAGACGTAAATCTTCTCGGTATAACCCTCCTGAGTCTAAGTCATCTGGATTTAAATCCCCAGCTTTCAACTACGCCACGATCGCAATTTTGGGTGGAGTATTTGTTTTAGGAGTTGGTATTGGTACGGCTTTTACTTCTGACATTAGCGGCTCAACGCCCAATAATGTCAGTTCTAGTATCCAAATCGATCAAGCTGCTCCCAACCCAGAAATATGCGTTCAGTACGGCGCTAGCGCAATGGTAATGGATACGCGCATCTTTGTTACCCTCAGACCTTTCAAAGTGTATGTATCGCAGCCTACTATGCGTCCTGGTTGTGTCTTGCGCCAAAATAACTGGGCAATTTTGGAACAACGTAATTTGGTTACAGGCGATCAAGTCCGCGATTGCAAACAAAAGCTCAATACTTTTGGTTATACCGGAGACTTAGGCAGTTCGCCAGCAATTAGCTGTATCTATCAAAACGAAGACGCACAAAACTTCTTCATCAATCAACCAGGAGCAGTAAATGCGCCCACAAACACAGATCAGTTTTAAATAGTCCGCGTAGGCGGAATTCGCTTGTATAGCCGCGAATTCCATTCACCCATCCTATATGGCGATCGCTTAGTTAGTGGCTAGCAGCCTTCTTGTTTGCTGCTGCATCTGCTTGTTTTTGAGCAGTAACCTGGGTTTTTTGGGGCTGTGAATCGACAGCTACTTCTCCCACCATATTTTCCCCCTCAATGCGGCTATTAATGGCAACCATCTTTGCTCCCGATGCAGACGACTGATTGCACAGCACCGATTGCGGAACCATCCCAGCAAGATTTAGCTGTTTGTCTTGGAACAAGCCTGTTAGAGTTAGTCTTTCTTCGACAGACATGGGATTTTCAGTGGTGGTTGATGCTGATAAAATGGCTCCATTTGCATAAATTCCAGATTGATCGATCTGTAACAGCAAGGGTTCGGGTTTGGCGCAACCAGGTAAATTACTGGCGAAAGCTAGACGATAGCGACCGCTAATTGCGCTTGGTGCTTTGAGCTTGCTTTCTCCGTAAGCAGTAACAATGTTGAATAATACTAATACCGAACCAATTGCTACAGCATAAAAACTTAGAGATTTGGCACTAAAATGACTGCTCATGCTTGAACTCCTGTGTTATCGCTGATATTTGCTTGAGTATCCGTCTGTGCAAGTACAGAAGCAAGATGAGATGTTACTTGACTGTAACGACGAGTTATCAACAAAGAAGAACGACATTGATTGGCTAACTGATCGGTATAGCGCCCCAGAGTTTGGCGTTCAATTCCCCAAGCGCGGCTAGTTCCAGCAATTGTTAAATCGGCTCGTGCGGAGGCTTCAATTGCAGCTTGAATAGGTTCTTGAGCTTCTTGAATTTGTACGTCAATGCGATCGCGCATTTTCCGCGATAAGTTTTGCATTACCGCACTTAACTCATAACTTAATTCGCTATTAGTTTGCCCTGATTGCACTACTCGCAAAATTGTCAAAGTGCGGCTATCGGAACTGACTAACAATCTTAAAGCGAGTTCCAATGCCAAATCATCGTGAATATTGCCAGAGTAAGGGACTAATATCTTCTCTAACAACTCCTGTCCTCGATCTACATAAACGGCAACATCTACAGGAACAATGCTTAACATCTGCCCGACACGTCCGCCTAAACGGTTGGTACTAAAAGCTGGGCGATGCCATCCAACTAACATTAAATCAGCCTTTTGCAACGTAGCAATTTGCGATGCTTCTCTAGCTACATCATTAGTCACTCTAATAATTGGTTGAATGCGATCGCGAATATTTATTGGTTCTAAAGTTTGAATTAACTCTTCTATTTGCAATCGCCGCTCGTTCATTAGTCTATCTGCTTCTGCTGGCAAGCTTTGAAAAGCGTAGTCTTCTTCTAGTTCTACTAAACTCAAGGGGTGAACTACACTTAGTTGTGAATCATTAAGTGCGATCGCTGCAGCTAACTCAATCAGTCCTTTTTGGGTGCTTAAATTAGCTACTGGTACTAATACGCGGTAAGCAGGTTCGGTAGTATCTGCAACTCCTATTTCTGTTTCTGGTTCTACCAAATCTAGTTTGATCAGCCGCTTGGGGTAAGTCCATTCCAATAAAGGCGATGTCATAAATGTCGTTACTAGCGCCATAATTACCAGCATCGTAAATAGTAGAGGCGATATTACACCCAAGCTCAAACCAATATTTAAGACAATTAGCTCTGTCAAACCCCGCGTATTCATCAACCAACCCAAGGCTGACGCTTCGCGTTTTTCAATTCCACTCACGCGGGCGGCTACATACGTACCGCAGTATTTACCAATAATTGCTACAGCAACAACGGCGGCGCACAACAGCCACAATTCAGGGCGATTGAGCAAGCCAACTTGCGTGCGTAAACCACTATAAGCAAAAAATACTGGTAATAGGAAAATTAAAACAAAATCCTCGGTTTTCTCGGCTATTTCTCTAACTAAACCTTCATCTTTGGGCATTACCGCCCCTAAGAGGAACGCACCAAAAATAAAGTGAATACCAATCAATTCAGTAATTAGGGCTGAAGCGACAACACCTGCATAAATTCCTGCTAAAAGTAACTGGTTGAGTTTGCCTAGACGCTGGTAATAACTGGCGACGCGCTTTAAAAACCAGCGCCCTACCGTCACCATAAAGCCGATATAGACTAAGGACTCAATAATGGTCGGAATAGCACCAACAACGCTGCTAGTGCGCGCTACAGCGATCGCTAATGCCAACACGCACCATGCCGTTACATCATCTACTGCTGCACAAGTCAATGCCAAAGTTCCCAGGCGCGTACCTTGCAAGTTATTTTCGGTAATAATCCTTGCCAGTACCGGAAAGGCAGTAATAGACATCGCCGCCCCCAAAAATAGAGCAAAGGCGGTAAATGATACGCTGCCATTAGACAATTGTGGATACAGCAATATTGCTAATATGCTACCTAGAGAAAATGGTACTAAAATACTGACGTGAGAAGTTAAAATCGCTACATCCAATTGCCCAGTTAGATACTTAGGATTTAGCTCTAACCCAATTAGAAACATGAAAAATATTAGTCCGATCTGCGATAGCACGAACAGATAAGGGACTGTCTCCGCCGGAAATAAAGTTGAGGCTAAACCAGGAGCAACTAAGCCAAGCAAGGAAGGTCCCAGCATAATCCCAGCAACAATTTCACCGATTACTAACGGTTGCTTAATTGCTCGACATCCCAGCCCTACAAGCCGTGAAAGTCCAATTACGATCAGCACTTCAAATAAAACAAGAACGACTGCATTCATAATTTGCGTAAAACAGGATGACTAGATGCCCTAAGATGATTTTGTAATCGGCTTAATTTTGTCAAGATTGCAGCGATAGCTCAGGAAAAGGGGTGATTTTGACAGTAAAGTAGCTAATTTAGGCTTAAAAATGTCATTATCTATAGCTTGATCGCGTAGATACTCAAAAAATCCAAAATACTTCTACGTATTTACTTCAAAACAATTTTATTAATTTCCTGCTATAACGAAAGGAAATTTAAGAAAAATCAAATAAATCTCGATCGGATGATATCGGGCAGAGTTATAGCGCTTTGGCAGCGATAATTTAGCTTTTTTATCGATATTAACGAAGAACTGCTCAAATCGGTAGATTTTTATCACTCTCGCCATCGGAAAGACCTATCTACAGGAAGAGACTAATTTTACGCCTGTTTCCTGCTATTCATCTCAAATCCAATGGAGTAACAGACTAATCTCACTGTTGCAGAATTTATAACTTCTGTTAGAGGAACAAGTGCCTTGTTTAAGATTAATCTTACATTTGTGTCCAAAAGAGCTAATTGGCTAGGTAATAGAATCGATTTCTCTATAATTCTATAACTAACCCGTTATAAAAGCGAAATAATGGACTTTTGCAGCCACCAATACTATTGATAATGAACTAACGGAGTCTTACCATGACAAATATGCTTTCTAGTGCTGTTAATCGTATCAGTTCCTTACTAAAAAAATTCCAGGTAACGCGTTTAGTGACGTTAGTATTAGTTGGAGTTTTGATCCTCACAACTAACACTAATATCGCTCAAGATCGCAATACTCAAGCTGTAACTAAGAAACTGGATGAAGTAGTACATCAGGACAATTCCGACAGACCGAAGACCATAGGAGAATGGGAGCGGGAAGGGCAAGAAACAGAAAATGCTCCTGGCGAACGAGTTAAAAGAATTGCTAAAGAGTCAGCCGAAGCTGTAAAAGATTTTGGTTCGTTGTACCCCGATACAGCTAAACGAAGCGCTCGTGATATAGACGAAAAATAGAGCGATCGCCTAATTCTACCCAGAAATACTAACAGTAAAACTAGCCAGCAGTGCAGGCTAGTTTTTTAGTACAAAATATTTTTTAACAGCAACCAGCTAAAGTAATTAACTGGTCACTGTCAAATGCGATCGCTAGCAATCTGGTTCCAAGCCTGAATAACGCTCTGCAAAGAGCGCGGTAAACGATCTTGGTTTATGTCGGTGTAGCTAGTGGTTGCCCTTTGGCTAGTCAAAGTAACATTCATAAAATCAGCCGTACCCCTAGAAGGCGGGTAACTTAGACCGTCAAATCCCTCAAATCGCTGTTGTTGTAGCAATCGCTCAAACTGCCTAACTTGTTGGCGAGAAATCTGATAAGTTTGAGGTCGAGCATTATTGCGATCGCTAACTAAAACCCTAACTACTCGCCCATCTGCAAATAGTATAGTTTCATAAGTACGACCAGCAATTCCACCACTGGCGATCGCGCGGAAGACTTCATCACTTTCTAGATCGGGTGGTAACTGACTGCGAGGAATTTCAACAGGTCTAATCTCGCTCGATGCATTATTGTCAAAAGAGCTAGCAGCTTCGTCCAAAACGATTGCACTGTCCATATCGCCTGTGCGATAGACTAAACGATCTCGCCCAGATTCTACTGTAACTAACCAACCAGGGACGATTTCTGCTGCACATTGATAGTCAAGACGACCTAATCCCAAACAGCTATCAGACCAATTGCGCCGCTGCGCGCGGACAACTTCTACTTGAGAAGTCGAGACATTCAACTGCCGTGCAGCATTACGCAAGACCGCCCTAGCAATACTATTAGGGAGTTTATTAGTATTACTAGCTGAATTTTCCCCTTGTAAGCGCAAAACTCGCCCAGTGCTGTCAGTACGGTAGACCCAAGTGCGACGATTATTAGATACTACCACCCGCCACCCATCTACTAATGCTTGAGTGCAAATTTCATCAGGTCTAGCCAAACCCAAACAGCCATCAGACCAAGTTTGGCGACTAGATTGAGTCACTTGCAATCGTCCTGGCGCAATTCCCGTACGTTTAGATAAATCTAGAATTACCGCGTTAGCAAGGCGTGCGGGTAGTTGACCTCTACTAGAATTTCTTCTACGTCCGCGATCGCCTTCATAATTATCGCTACCTCTATTTCTGCGTCCGCGATTGTCTTCATAATTGTCGCTACCTCTACCTCTGCGCCCGCGATCGTCATAACTATCATCACTACCGCGATCGGCAATTAGTTCGCCCTTAGTTGCCTGCGTGACAGCAGTAGCATTTTGTACCAAAATAGAACTACTACTTAAAGACAAAATTCCCGTCAAAAATAATGCAGAAGCCAGCCTGTGCGGATGTTTAGGCAAACGCTTTTTTACTTGTGATTTCATATTAAATAATAAATCTTGTAGCCATTTATAGGCAGTTAACAAAAAACTAGACGCTGGCATAATGTTAATTTGTTCCGAAGTTTTACATAAGCGATCGCAAGCAACTATAGTCTGTGAAAATCGTCTATCGGTTACTTGTATCCAATTAATTGGCAAAATAATGTTGAAAATCCGCCGCCCGCAGCTAATTGCTAGTTTATTGGCTTTGAGCCTAATAATTGTCATGATGCTGCAACTACCCGCATCAACTCAAACCGCTCGCACAGCCAAAACAGAGCTAAGAGGAGTCTGGCTGACAAATATTGATAGTAACGTTCTATTTGGACGCGATCGCCTCAGCAGCGCCATCAAAACTTTAAAAGAACTTAATTTTAATACTCTTTACCCGACCGTTTGGAATTGGGGATATACACTTTACCCTAGTCCTGTTGCTCAAAAAGTAATCGGGCGATCGCAAGATCCCGAACCTGGACTCAAAGGGCGCGATATGCTCAAAGAAACGATCGCGCAAGGACATCAAAAAGGTATGGATGTCATACCTTGGTTTGAATTTGGCTTTATGGCTCCTGCTGATTCTAGCCTAGCCCAGCGCCATCCTAACTGGCTAACTAGCCGCCGCGACGGGAGCAAAATTTGGAAAGAAGGTAAGCACGATCGCGTCTGGCTCAATCCCTTCCGCCCAGAAGTACAAAACTTTATCCAAAACCTAATTGTCGAAATTGTCAGCAAATACGATGTAGATGGTATTCAGTTCGACGATCACTTCGGCTTACCCTCAGAGTTAGGATACGATGCATACACAACCAGGCTGTATAAAAACGAACATCGCGGCAAAAATCCACCCGCCAACCCCAAAGATCCCGAATGGGTGCGTTGGAGAGCAGACAAAATTACTCAATATCTGCAAAGAGTATTTAAAGCAGTCAAAGCCCGCAAACCCAACTGCGTCATTTCAATTGCTCCCAACCCGCAGCGCGTTTCCTACGACTTATTTTTAGCAGATTGGGAAAAGTGGGAGCGCCTGGGATTAGTGGAGGAATTAGTTTTGCAAGTATATCGCAACGATTTGAACGTATTTATTTCTGAATTAGAATACCCAGAAGTGCAAGTTGCCAAAAAACATATTCCTGTCAGCATCGGTATTTTATCAGGCTTAAAAAATCGTGCTGTAGCTTCAGCCCAGATCCAAGATCAAGTCACAGCTAGCCGAGAGCGAGAATTTGCAGGCGTTTCTTTCTTCTTCTACGAGACATTGTGGAATCTGAGCCAAGAACCACCAACAAGTCGCCAATCAGCCTTCAAAAATATGTTTGCAGAACCCGTAAAGCGTCCAAACGTATTAACAGGTTGGAAACCAAATTAAACAATTGTAGAGACGTAGCACTGCTACGTCTAAGCACCCAGTAGAAAGTACAAAAATCCACCTAACCCAAAGAGATTATTGCGATCGCCAGTATTAAGTAATTAATACCCCATGACTGAAAGTGTGGCGCGACGTTTTAGGGAGCGAGTTTGGATTGAAACCCAAATGAATTAATGATTAATTTCATTCGTAATTACGAATTACGAATTACGAATTGTTTTGGTCAGTATATATGTCTAAGTTAAACAGCCTGAGTGCAACCATCATCTTAATATTTGCGGGATTTGAACCACCTATAGCACTGGCGCAGACTCCACAATATAAAGGCAATGCTTGGATATTGACAAGACCAAACTTTGCTTACACTGGTGGGCGCTGTGTCGTAAATGGCTCCTTTGAAGATATCCAACGCCCGCTGTATCAAAATGGTAATATCCTGCGGGGCGGAATTGGACAAAATGTTTCTCAATTAAACATTCAAGATAGCAACATTCAGGGCGAAGGATTTACAGTTAGCGATCGCTCCTCTGGCGAACCCGATCCTAACCAAGTAGGGACAATTACCGATACATTTAACGGTTCCTTGCGCTCTGATGGCGTATTTGCGGGTACTGTCACTACTACTTATTACCGATCGGGCGATCGCATTTGTCAGACTTCAGGCGCGTTTACCTTAGTTCGCCAATCAGCCGCCGATCCCAATCAAACTCGTAGCGTTACACTCATCGATAGATCGACATTTGAAACTAGATTTCGCAGCGCACCTACAGAACAAGCAGCTAGCTTATTTGAAGCTCAACAGACAAATGCGATCGCCAAGCATTTAGACGTACCGCCACCAAAACCTCCTACTTTACGCGAAATTTCTCAAGATTTAGCCAAAATAGAGCAGAAAACACAGGAAAAACCTGCTCTTAGCTACGTTGTCACTCTTAAGGATCGTTTAGATTTAGTTTTGGTGCTACCGCGTAAAGATGCTACCAAAAATTCAGATTCTTTACCTGTGCGGCGCATTACCTTACGCGCTAATGCGGAAGACATCCAGAAGTTAGCTCAAGAATTTCGTCAAGAAGTCACAAATTCACGCAAAACTAATACAACTAGCTACCTAAGTTCGGCACAAAAATTGCATGAATTGTTGATTGCACCTTTAGAGCCAGAATTACAAGCAAATAAAGTTAAAACTTTAATTATCTCCGCCGATAATCATTTGCGATCGATTCCCTTAGCCGCCCTCCACGATGGCAAACAGTTTTTAATTGAAAAGTATAGTATTGCTCTTATTCCCAGTTTTGCCATGACAGATACGCGCTACAAAGATTTGCGTAAGACAACTTTGCTAGCAATGGGTATTTCTAAAAGCACCCAAGAGCAAATACCCCTACCCGCCGTAGCTGTAGAAGTCTCAGAATTATCGCAACAATGGTCGCAAAGTAAAGGCTTTTTAGATGAGGAATTTACACTCAACAAGCTTAAATCCCTAACTCAGGAGCAACGCTACGGAATTATTCATTTGGCGACTCACGCAGAATTTCAAAAAGGAGAGCGAGATAAGTCATTTATTCAATTTTGGGGCGAGAAACTGCGGCTTGACAAATTACGACAATACACGAGCGAATCAGGCTGGAATAAAAACCCCACTATAGAAATGTTAGTGCTGAGTGCTTGTCGCACCGCATTAGGCGACGAACAAGCAGAATTAGGTTTTGCTGGACTTGCATTTCAAGCAGGTGTAAAAACTGTAGTTGGTAGTCTTTGGTATGTCAGCGATACAGCATCTTTGACTTTGATGAGTGAATTTTATTCGCAACTGAAAAATGCACCCACTCGTAGCGAAGCCCTCAGACAAGCTCAAGTTGCTATGTTGCAAGGTAAAGTTGAGTTAAAAGAAAGACAGATAAAACTATCCAACGGGCAAAGCGTAACCTTACCATCAAACTTAAGCGGCGCTAAATTGAATCTCACTCATCCTTACTATTGGTCTGCTTATACCTTAGTAGGCAACTGGAATTGAATTAAAAAATTTTGATGAAGTCAGTTTTCAGATTTCAGGAAATGTACTTAAATTGATGTATTTACAGATGCGAGTAGTTAATGTACTCCGTCTAGTTGCGAAGGTGGTTATCAAGTGAAAATCGAAGCTCGTTCTGTGTGTCTGGGATTAAGCGCGTTAATTGTTACTAACTTTTTTTTACCAACACCTGTTATCTCTCAATCAATATCTAGTCAAGTACAGATTGCTCAAGCGCAAAAACCAGTAGAACGCAAGCGCATTGCGGTATTGGACTTTGATTTTGCTAGCACTGGTGGTTCGGGTTTTTATTACGGCTGGCTAGGAATAGGTCCTGCTAAGGGTGTCAGCGAACTATTGACTAATACTTTAGTTAAAGATGGCAGCTATATTGTTTTAGAACGTAGCAAAATTGATGAGATTCTTAAAGAACAAAATTTAGGTGCATCTGGACGTATAGATGCTTCTACAGCAGCGCAAATAGGTAAGTTGCTAGGCGCAGATGCAGTAATTATTGGAACAATATCCCAATTTAACGTCGAACAGTCACAATCTGGTGGAACGCTTGGTTTTCTAGGGTTTGGTGGTAGTGCAGACAAAACTAAAGCAGTGGTTCAAGTTACCGCCCGTTTAGTTAGTACAACAACTGGCGAGATTTTGGCGGCTGCTGAGGGAGAAGGGAAATCAAGCAAAGGCGGTGGAAGTTTTAGTATTTTCGGTGTGAGCGCTAATACTAGCTCTAACAAAGTTGACAGTCTTTTGAGTGCGGCGGCGGAAACGGCTGTAAATAAGGTAAGCGGAGAACTGGTAAGCGCTGGAGCTAAACTTGCAGCATTGCCTTCTGTTTTACCCACTGTTGAAGGTGTAGTTGCTGATATTACAGGTAATTTGATTACTATCAACAAAGGTAATGAATCTGGTTTTAGAAGCGGGATCGGTGTTTCTATAGAGCGCGTAGTCAAACAAGTTAAAGATCCGCAAACTGGTAAGGTGCTACGCACTATTACATCTCCAGTAGGCAGAATTGAGCTAATTGAAGTCAGTAATGGTTATTCAACAGGCAAAATTGTATCGGGTTCGGGGTTTAAAGTCGGGGATGTAGCTAAAGCAGTTCAATAATACTAGACCTCTTGCATAAGTCCATAATTTCAACGGACAAGGGAGACAAGGAGGGCAAGGAAGAAGAAGATAGGATTGCTAATTTACAGAGCGTTGCCTACTTTTGCAAGAAATCTACTGTTTAAGCGATCGCTCCCCTATAGCTCCCTGCAATAAGGGAGCTATTTTGTTATCTACTGCTTGCAGTAAACTAAAGCAGTTTCTTGAGCAATACTTTTGAAATTGAGTCAACTTCTAGTTAATTTAGCTTTTGTTAGCAACAAACCAACAGGCATAACTACTTATGCTAGTAACTTAATTCCGCATCTAGAAAAGCTCCAGCCCACGCTTTTAAGCGCTCGTCCAATTGAAGATAGTGCGTGTTACCCAGTAGCGCCAAATTTAACCCCAGATGAAGGTAGCAAAGGACATTTTCGCCGTTTGCGCTGGACGCAATTTCAACTACCGCAAATATACAAGCAACTGCGATCGCATTTATTATTCTCCCCGATCCCAGAAGCTCCTTTATTTACTAACTGTCGCTATATTGTCACCGTTCACGATTTGATCCCCTTGCGTTTTGCCAAGAAGTCGCCTTTAACTTTATATAGTCGCTACTACGTCCCCCAAGTTCTCGCTCAAGCGCAACACATTATTTGCAACTCTACAGCTACCGCCCAAGATATTACCCGCTTTTTTGGCGTTGCAGCAAGTAAGATTACGCCAATTCTATTGGCACATGACGAGCAACATTTTCGCTGGCTCGATTTACCTAAACAAAATTACTTTCTTTATATCGGACGACAAGACCCTTATAAGAATTTACAGCGAACGATCGCAGCTTTTGCCACAATACCAAATTGCCGCGACTACCAACTGTGGCTAGCAGGCTCTTTTGATTCCCGTTATACCCCTACACTCAAAGCCTTAATAGACAATTTAGGGATAACAGAGCAAGTAAAATTTTTAGACTACGTTCCTTACAGCCAACTACCCGTAATTATCAATGGTGCGATCGCTCTTGTATTTCCTAGCTTATGGGAAGGTTTCGGCTTTCCAGTCTTAGAAGCAATGGCTTGCGGTACTCCGGTAATTACTTCTAACATCTCCTCGCTACCAGAAGTAGCAGGAAACGCAGCCTTATTAGTCGATCCTTATAATACCGAGGAAATCAGCGCTGCAATGCAGGAAATCGCTAACTCCGAGCAAATGCGATCGCACCTGCGCGAACTTGGTTTAACGAGAGCCAGCGAATTTAGCTGGGAAAAAACCGGACAAGCGACGGTAAAAGTATTATCTCAGTATTTGTAGGGAAACTTCGATAATTCGTAATTCGTAATTCGTAATTATTAAGAGGGAATACAGGGGAAACTTCGATAATTCGTAATTCGTAATTCGTAATTGCAAGAGGGACTAACTGGGAGATCTTCCTGATATCCATACATAAATGTAGCGATCGCCCCCTACCTAAAAACCATTACCTGCAACCGTTTTAGCTAGGATCGAGGTAGAAACAAGCAAATTAACTGCAAAAGTTTTACCAAACTTTCATCAAAAATAGGGTTTTGGTTCTGTATTTGATAGACAAACAACATGGAACCAGAGTTAGAATCGATGCGTCCAATTGCAAAGTGTAGTTTTATGACAAACGTTGTGACTCTCCACACCGACGAGCAAATCGCGCTCTGGCTGCGCGGACTGTTAACCATTGCCTGGGCAGACGGCAACTTTGATGCCGACGAACAAGAGCTAATCGCGGCATTAACCCAGGAAACGAGCGTTACAAGCGTTAGTTTAGGCTCAATCGAACCAATAGCACCTCAAGAACTTGCAGCAGCCTTTGGGCAAGATAGCGCTGCCGCTGAGAACTTTTTGCGTACAGCAGTAATGGTAGCGATCGCAGATGGCATTTACTCGATCTGTGAAGCTCACCTATTACATCAATTTTGTCAAGCACTAGGATTGCCGAAAACAATTTTAGCAGGCTTGCAATGTACTCTTTGCGACCCAGAACGTGGTATGACTGTGAACTCGACTACTTCGCTTACACCTGATTGCGATACCTTGCGCCCCGTCCGTAAATGGCTAGACGGCTTAGAGATCCACGATCCCAAGTTAGCTCGGTTTCTCTGCAAGATGATCCCAGCACAATGTCCGTTTGAACGAGATGTCAATTTGTTTGGACAAAAAATCGTTCATATCCCACCATTATGCAAACTCAATCCTTTATACGAGCAACTGGTAGGTCTACGTTTCCGCGCTTTATCTTATTTGGCAGATGATTGTCACGAAGATATCTCAAATTACTGCTAAACCAATTAAGCTTTAGCATGGAATACAGGAGCTAGTAGCTAGAAAGTAATAGCTAAAAGCTAAAAATTATGCAATTTATCGATCGAGCAGAAGTTGAAGTTGAAGCAGGTAAAGGCGGCGATGGGATTGTTGCCTTCAGACGCGAGAAATACGTACCTGCAGGCGGACCAGCAGGTGGAAATGGCGGGCGTGGTGGTTCGGTAATTTTGCAAAGTCAAGAGAACTTACAAACCTTACTGGACTTTAGATATAACCATCGCTTCCAAGCAGAAAATGGCGATCGCGGCGGTCCGAATAATTGTACGGGAGCTTCAGGGGATGACCTCATAATTGAAGTTCCCTGCGGTACGGCAGTTTATGACGCTGAGACTGGCGAACTTTTGGGCGATTTGACTATACCCCAGCAAACCTTATGCGTTGCTGTTGGTGGTAAGGGAGGATTGGGCAACAAGCACTTTTTGAGCAATCGCAACCGCGCTCCTGAGTACGCTTTACCTGGTTTAGAAGGAGAAAAACGCCTATTAGTGCTAGAGTTAAAACTTTTAGCAGAAGTAGGGATTATTGGGTTGCCGAATGCTGGTAAATCTACTTTAATTTCTTCTTTGTCCGCCGCCCGTCCGAAAATAGCTGATTACCCATTTACTACGCTAGTGCCAAATTTGGGAGTAGTTCGCAAGCCGAGCGGAGATGGCACAGTTTTTGCTGATATTCCTGGATTGATTGCTGGCGCTCATCAAGGAGCAGGTTTAGGACACGATTTCTTGCGTCATATCGAACGCACCCGCGTGCTGCTGCATTTAATTGATGTTACTGCGCCCGATCCGATCGCTGACTACCAAACTATTCAGCAAGAACTCCACGCTTACGGACGAGGACTTGCCCAACGCCCGCAGATTTTAGCGATTAACAAAGTCGATGCAGTTGATGAAGATACTGCTGATGCGATCGCCAAAGAATTAGTGCGTTTGAGCCAAACCTCAGTTTACTTCATCTCGGCTGTAACTCGCCGAGGCTTAGACGAATTGATGCAGCAAGTTTGGCTAACTCTCGATCGCCAAAACGAAGTCCAACTTGCTTGAGTGAAGGGTTTCGTTGACTTGCAACGCACCCCAAACAACAAAAGGGAAAAGCTAAACCTTTTCCCTTTTAATAATTATCAACCGATCGCGCAGCTAAAGTTATTAGCCTTCTACAGTGATTTTGCCAATCATGCCTGCACCGCGATGAGGTTCGCAGTAATAAGTGTAGTCACCTGCGGCGGCATCTTCAGGGAAGGTTGCTTTTACACTTTGTCCAGGAGTCATTAGCAATTGCTTGTGAGACAAGCCTTTAGCTAAGTCTGCGCTCTTGGCAGGGTTGTTAGCTGCATCAAAAACAACATTGTGGGGAGGAACTTTGTTGTTCACCCACTCAACGGTATCGCCAGGTTTAATAGTAAGTTTGGGAGGATCGAATACTAGCATTCCTTTATCAGATCCCAATTTAACTTGGTAAGTTTCAGCCGCCGCAGAGGGGGTAAACAAAGCAAAACTGCTGACCAACAATACCATTGTTAATACTGCTACACCTAAGCGCCGCAGAGTTGCAGCAATCAATTTCATAGCTTTCTCCAAAAAGGTTTATCTTTGCTATTCAATAATACCGTCTCTGGGTAATTCACAGCCGCGCGATCGCTTAGTTTGAAGTTAAGTTAAGTAAACTTAAAATTCATCAGTTCCCCACCCAGGCGCTCGCTGGGCGGCGGTAAGAACAAAGGCAGCCAAACTTTCAATTTGATCTTGAGTCATCCAACTTTCGGGTACTTGGCGACACCAAAAAGTCTCCGTACTACCGTCATACACCATCGGCTGCCGCATAAATGCGACTAAATTATTGATATTATCGCGAGGTGGGTTTGCGCCTTGAAGTTTTTTGAGCGCCAAAGACACTTGCGGATCGGGTAATGTTGCGCCCCCGACATGACAGTTCAAGCAGCTAGCTTCAAATAATTCTTTACCGCGTAGTAAAGATTCAGGGGAATAAGAGCGGGTTTCGCCTTTCTCATCCAACTGCAAATCAATTGGCTCAGTAACGTGTAAAAATCGCACCAGATAGCGGTCATTTGTTGCCGCAATAGCTGGATTAGTCGGCAATACTATAATTAATACTGCAGCAACAAGACATAGTAAACAACGTAGCATTTAAAGTACAACCTTCTGTTTGTAAGCGTGGGCAAATAACAAATCCGCGATTAAGTTATTCAATAATCTGCCTTGGTAAATAAAAAACTATCAGCAGCCAGCAACTTAGGTGATTAATCTAAATATGCTGACGGCTGATTAATAGTAGATAACAATCATTTAGACGTTGATACTGGCTTTAGTAGTAAATTTTGCCGCCGCCCCACTTGTCGCCAACAATTTTCGGCTGCAAGAGAACGTGTCCTGAAATTGCTACTAAATCATCTTCTGACAAATTTCTCATTGCCGCGTAAATATCTGCACTCTTAGTGCTGGGGTGTAATTCAGCAATTTCTTCTTCCCCGTCATAAGTAGTAGGATTGTGCAAATAATCTACTAATCCTTCAATATTATTGCGAGGTGGTGTAGCTAGGGCTAAAGCTTCAGGATCGAGTCCTACGTTTTGATTTGTCTTAGTTACGCCCCCAGCATGACACTGAGCGCAAGCATAATTAAATAAGCGTTTGCCTTCCTGGACTTGTTTGAGGCTAAGTACAGTAGTATCTCCTTGACTGTTTAACTGTACTGTACGGACAGCGTCGCTCAGTTCAACTGCCGATGCACGTCCCACAACTAGCCCAAATGCTAGCAATAATGTTGCCATTACAAGCCCAATCATTTTTTTAAACATAGTTCCCCTTCAAAAGTTCGACTCCGAACACAGCTATTTATCATCGGCTTAAGCTGTTATTGCCTATAAAGTCACTGCAAAACGGGCATAATGCTGTAAATCTAAATAAATTTGGGCAATTATCTAGGTTTAACAGCATATTAATCTTTCTCAGCGTTTATTGCTTGTTGTTGAGCCAATATTTCGGAAATAATCGTCTTAGCATCTTCTAAAGCCAAACGAGTTCTAGAAGTTTTATAAGCTATTCCCAAGCGATCGCATAAAGCGAGTACCTCTGCTTCAGGAAGGTGATAATCCGCTGCTATTTCGGCAATGGACAAGTCTGCAAAACCCATAATGTGAAAGATCGCAGTGACAGGTAGAGATTAAGCCGCTCTAATATGAATATCATGTCACTGAGCCATTTGTTACAGAAAATTGGCAAAGGGAGATGAAGAGAGGGGAGACAAGGAGAATTTAATTAACTTAATATCTTCCTTGTCCCCTTGTCCCCTTGTCTCTTTTCCTAAACTTCTTCCTTAACACTTGGTACTTTTTCTTTACCAGGTATTGGTTGCCAATGCTCTACTTGTGGCGTGGCTGTAATTGGCTGGTGCAGGCAGATTAACTGAGCTAAGGTTTTTTTCAGTTGCGTGCGCGGGACGATCGCATCGACAAATCCATGACTAAGTAATTCTTCCGCTGTCTGAAATTCTTCTGGTAGCTTTTCTCTTAAAGTTTGCTCGATTACCCGACGACCTGCAAAACCGATTGTGGCTTTGGGTTCGGCGATAATTAAGTCACCTAGCATAGCAAAACTTGCCGTTACGCCGCCTGTTGTCGGATTGGTTAATACTGGTATATAAAGTAACTGGGCTTCGCGGTGGCGTTCTAAGGCGGCTGATATCTTTGCCATCTGCATCAGACTCAACATACCTTCTTGCATTCTTGCCCCGCCAGAGGCACAGACAATAATTACTGGATAGCGTTTTTGAGTGGCTGTTTCGATAACGCGAGTCAGTTTTTCCCCTACCACTGAACCCATACTGCCGCCCATAAAGCGAAAATCCATTACTCCCAAGGCAACAGGTAAGCCGTCAAGATGCCCAATTCCTGTTTGTACGGCATCTGCTAAACCAGTTTTTTCCTGGGTTTCGCGCAGCCGATCGCTGTATGCTTTGCGATCGCGAAACTGCAATGGATCTACCGAACGCATTTCTACATCTATCGGGTTCCATGTATGAGCATCAATCAATTGACGAATGCGCTCGTCGCTATCAACTCTAATATGATGCCCACACTCTAAACAAACCATCTGATTTGCTCTGAGGTCTTTGGTATAAGCTAATACACCACATTCTACACATTTATTCCATAGCCCATCAGCAATATCACGCTCTTGGGGTTCTCGGTTGGTAGAGCTAGATTTGCGTCGATTTGCGAACCAATCAAACAGAGACATTAAATTAGCGCGATCTTGTAATTAGGCTCTATTATCTTACTCGAAACGGCGTAGACTATCGGGTTAAGTTTTCCTCTGCTGCTTTAAGGAAAAAATAATTGCAAGTAGCTAGATAAGATCCACTCACCCCAAAACAAAGCGATCGCTGCTCCCATCGCCAGGAAAGGACCAAAAGGCATAGGTTGTCTGCGATCTAGTAGTCCAATAGCGATCGCGCCTCCGCCGACAAATGCACCTAAAGCACAAGCCAAGAAACCTGCTAACAGCAAATACTTCCACCCCAACCAAGCGCCCATCATGGCGGCTAATTTACTATCTCCCCAACCCATCGCCGTTTGTCCCAAAATCAGCGAACCAAATATAGTAATTAGGCTCAACAGCCATATACCGACAACTGCGCCGCTAATAGCAAACATTAACTGATTAATTGTGGTGCCGATCCCGCCTACCGCCAGATAACCGACACCTAGCTGAAATATTAGCCCTAATACTAAGCCCGATCGCGTCAGCGATTCTGGCAAAGTCATTGTATCAAAATCAATCAGCGATAGGGCAAGCAACCAGCTACAAAAAGCCCAGTAGCCAAGAGTTTGCACTGAAAAGCCAAACATCCAGAAGACGAATAAAAATATCAGTCCTGTTACTGCTTCTACAATTGGGTAGCGGGGGGAAATTTTGGTTTGACAATGACGACAGCGCCCTCTCAGCAGCAACCAGCCAAAAACAGGCACGTTCTCACGTTTGCCTAATTTATGCAGGCATTGCGGACAGCGAGAGGGCGGGTAAAGCACCGATAGCCCCGCAGGTACGCGATAAATTACTACATTGAGAAAGCTACCTATAGATGCTCCTAGAATGAAGACGATAATCGATGCAGGTAGGAGTAATGCGTCCATTTTTAACAGTGACCAGTGACCAGTTATTAGTTAAATTTTGGTTTCTAGTTACCGAATTTCTAATCTAGTCTAAAAGCAGGATAAAAGTTAGTTTAGGGATTGAATTAGAGCTTTACCCATTGCTTGACAGCCTAATAAGTTCATC
Organism: Aliterella atlantica CENA595; assembly: GCF_000952155.1. GTDB lineage: Bacteria > Cyanobacteriota > Cyanobacteriia > Cyanobacteriales > Chroococcidiopsidaceae > Aliterella > Aliterella atlantica. The sequence continues at coordinate 21,740 of NZ_JYON01000019.1, forward strand.
CCTGGAGCCATAATATCGCCTGTACGATCGCCTTGCTCTAATACTTTTAATACTGCTTGCTCGATGCGATCGCTAGCTTGGGGTTGATTCAAACCGTAGCGTAACATCATGGCTGCACTCAAAACTTGAGCAATAGGATTAGCTTTATCTTGCCCTGCAATATCTGGCGCTGAACCGTGTACTGGTTCAAATACTCCAGGTCCTTGCGCCCCTAAACTAGCAGAAGGTAACATTCCGATACTACCTGTGAGCATTGCTGCTGCATCGGAGAGAATATCGCCAAACAAATTACCAGTAACAATAGTGTCGAACTGTTTGGGATAGCGAATTAACTGCATAGCAGCATTGTCTACATACAAATGCGTTAGCTCTACATCTGGGTATTCTGAGGCTAAGGCGTTGATGCGATCGCGCCACAATTGCGATACATCTAATACATTGGCTTTATCTACCGAACACAGCTTTTTGCCGCGTTTTTGTGCTGTTTCAAAGCCTACTCTACCAATGCGATCGATTTCGGCTTCTGTATAAGCCATTGTATTTACTCCCCGTTTTTCTCCAGTTTCGGTAGTAAAAATTCCTTTTGGCTGTCCGAAATAAACGCCGCCTGTTAGTTCGCGAACTACCATAATATCAACGCCCTCAACTATTTCCTGTTTCAAAGAAGAAGCATCTATTAGTTGCGGTAATATTTTCGCTGGGCGTAAATTAGCAAACAGCCCTAATCCTGCTCTTAGTCCTAATAGTCCAGTTTCGGGGCGCAAATGACGCGGCAAATTGTCCCATTTATAACCGCCGATCGCAGCTAATAATACAGCATCGCTATTACGGCATTTATCTAAGGTTTCTTGGGGTAATGGTTCGCCTGTAGCGTCAATGGCTGCACCTCCCATTAAGGCTTCTTGAAATTCAAAATCAATATTTAGCTGTTTACCGACTACTTGCAATACTTCTTGGGCTACTGCCATAATTTCAGGACCAATGCCATCGCCTGGTAAAAGCGTAATTCGGTATATCATCTCTGGTTAGTTCGTAAAATGCGTATTTTTTGAGGATACGCGACTTGTGCGATCGTATTGTATAAACGTGGTAGACAAATAGCACTACTAGACCAAATTGTACAGACGTAGCAGTGCTACGTCTCTACCGCCGTGCAACCATTTCGATGGCTAATTGGATTGCGGCTTTCATACTGCTAGGATCGGCAATGCCCAAACCTGCAATATCAAATGCTGTTCCGTGATCTGGAGATGTGCGAATAAACGGTAAACCAATCGAAGTATTAACAGCGCGATCGAAGGCTAGCTGTTTGACAGGAATTAACCCTTGATCGTGGTACAAAGCCAAATAAGCATCGTGGGCTTTTGTAGGATCGATCGCACCATACCAAGCCTGACTCGGTTTTACCCACATAGTATCGGGCGGAATGGGACCATCTAATATTGCTTGCGGACGGCGATCGCGTTCTTGTTCTAACCAGGGAATTAACCAGTCTTGTTCTTCTGTCCCTAATTGTCCTTGTTCGCCGCTGTGGGGGTTTAAACCAGCGATCGCAATTCTCGGCTGCTTGATGCCAAAATCGCGTTCCAAGCACTCTACTAATAGATCGAGTTTAGCGGTCATTAATTGAGGCGTGAGCGCGTCTGCTACCTGTCTTAAAGGAATATGGGTAGTAGCAAGCAAAGTCCGCAGCGTCCAGGCGCTATGAGGCGACTTCCCGAAAAATAACATCCCAAATTTCTCAACGCCTGCTTTTTGGGCTAATAGTTCGGTTTGACCAGGATAATTATATCCCGCAGCTTTCCAAGCTGATTTAGCAATGGGTGCTGTAACAATGCCGTCAAACTCACCAGCTAGTGTACGCGCGATCGCATTTTCTAAGTAAGTAAAGCTAGCTTCCCCACTACCAGCATTACCTGTACCGATAGTAATGTGACTTTGCAAGTCAATATCTTTAATAGGTAGTTCGTTAGGATTAACGTAATTTTGGGCGGTAAAATTAGGCTGATTTTGCAGATGTTGATAAGTTTCATTTAAATGCGATCGGCTGCCAATTACGGTTATGTCGCAATCTTGAGTTATTTCCGTATCCGCTAGCGCTTTTAAAACTACTTCTGAACCAATGCCAGCAGGATCGCCTACAGGCACAGCCAAACGCGGACGGATGGTTTTTGATGAGGTGGCTAAATGCGATCGCTCTAGTGAATACATCCCGTAAATACCTGAAACTGTTTTAAGATACGTTACATATATCTAATTTTCGCAAATCGATTGGAGGAATACATAAAATGAGCGAAATGTACACAGCAGCTATTTTGTCATTTTCTTTAATTTTCGTGGGTATAGTCCTCGGCTACGCTCTACTTAAAATTCAAGGCGACGAAGAAGAAGCGCTTTAATAATTCGTAATTCGTAATTCGTAATTATAAGAGGACAAGGGGGCTAGGGGGATCTCTTCCTGCCTCCCCTGTGATTTGTCAAGTAAAGTCTGGTAAGATTTTATTAATAATATTTAAGAATCATTAAGTAACCCCTCATGACTTTATTAGTTGTCGGTTCCACAGGAACCTTAGGAAGACAAGTAGTTCGCCGCGCTCTCGATGAGGGGTACAAAGTACGCTGTTTGGTGAGAAGTCCTAAAAAAGCAGCTTTTTTGAAGGAGTGGGGTGCAGAACTCGTCCCAGGAAATTTGTGTTATCCCGAAACTCTGAAGCCAGCGTTAGAAGGCGTTACGGCGGTAATTGATGCGGCTACGGCTCGTCCTACCGACTCACTAAGTATTAAGCAAGTAGATTGGGATGGAAAAGTAGCGCTAATTCAAGCTGCAAAAGCTGCAGGTGTAGAGCGGTTTATCTTCTTTTCGTTGCTTGATGTTGATAAGTATCCTGAAGTCCCGTTAATGGAAATTAAACGGTGTACGGAGATATTTTTAGCCCAATCTGGTCTAAATTATACAATATTGCAACTATGCGGCTTTATGCAGGGATTGGTCGGTCAGTATGCCATCCCAATCTTGGAAAAACAGGCAGTATGGATTACTGGCGAATCTTCTCCCATTGCTTATATGGATACTCAAGATATCGCTAAGTTTGCAATTGCTGCTCTTAAAGTGCCAGAAACAGAAAATAAAACTTTTCCGGTAGTTGGTACTCGCGCTTGGAGTGCAGAAGAACTTATTAGCTTATGCGAGAGGCTATCAGGTCAAGAAGCTAGAATCACGCGGATGCCAATCAACTTGCTGCGGACAGTGCGCCATGTATCGCGTTTCTTTCAGTGGGGATGGAATGTGAGCGATCGCCTAGCTTTTGCTGAAGTCATGGCAACAGGAAAGCCTTTAGCTGCCCCAATGGATGAAGTATATCAAGTATTTGGGCTAAATCCTGATGAAACTACTACTGTAGAAACCTATATGCAAGAGTATTTCAGCAGAATTATGAAAAAGCTCAAAGAGTTAGATTACGAGAAATTAAAAACTAAAAAGAAAGCACCGAAAAAGACTCCGTTTAAAAAGCCTCAGTAAACTAATTTGATAGTTAAGGGAAAGGCGTAATATCCTCTGGTAAGCCTTTCCCCAGCAAGCTTAAAACTCTTGCTCTTGAGGAGATTTAGACTTATTCTTAGCTTTATTGGCACTGCGCTTTAACGCTTGCAAACGGCGCTCGTACTTCTGCCGTTGGCGCTTGCTTGGTGTTTGGTCAATTAAGGTCTTTAAGGCGCTACCAAGGCTCTTGTAAGCATTGGGGAGAGTGTAACCGAAACGAGTAGCAAGAGCGATCGCTCTCTACAGTTTTTTACAGCTTGGGTATATTGCTGGCGTACAAGCATTTAAAAAAGGAGATAAATTCTGCATAAAAGCGATCGCGCGTTACCTAGTTCTGAACTCAATACTAGAGCTAAAGGTTAAAACTAACTATCCTTAATGCTACTTATAGTCTGTCGCTACTTATAGTCTGTCGTCCTATAGTTATCATTGCTCAATCTTACCCATTCTATGGATATTACAGAGCAATTTGGGAAAAAAGTTAGACATTTGCGAAAGCTTAAAAATCTTTCGCAAGATGAGCTTGCAGAATTATGTGAATTGCACCGTACTTATATTGGCTCTGTTGAACGAGGAGAAAGGAATATAACCTTAATTAATGCCAACAAAATAGCTAACGCACTGTCTGTAAGTTTAGCTGAACTGGTAACGGAATAATGGATGAAAGAATCCTAGAGCAAGTTCTCACAAGATATCAATACTCATTTGTTGAAAAGGTTTATGCAGAAGAAAACGAAGAACACGATCTTTTAATGGATGTATTTGGTATTTCGCCCATACTAAAAAAAGAAAACAGACAATATTGGGGGCGCGAACTAGGTATGTGTTGGCAATTGTTGGTTGTTGAAATATGTAGAGCCTATTGCACCAGTTTTCAGCCAGCATTTAAGGTAGGTAGCGATGAACCATGCGATCTTATTGTCGATAGATACGCAATAGATACAAAATATCGTATTGGCTCTGGAGACTCTGGAACGCTTAAAAAGTTTAAATCTTATGGTCAATTACTTCGTACCTATAAATATGAGCCAATTCTTTTGATCCTTAGAGAAGATAATTTACCCGCAGCGATCGCCGCCTGTCAAATTGGCACTTGGCAAGTTTATACAGGTGACGATTCCTTTGTGTTCCTACAAAGAATCAGCAATTTTGATTTAAAATCATTTCTTATTCAGAGAGTGGGAGCATTCCCTGTAAACCGCTAATCCCATCGAGGCGCTTGTTGATTATTTCTAGGTAGTCAGGAACTATTTCGACTCCAACATAATTAATTCCTAGTTCTTTTGCAGCAAGCAATGTAGTTCCCGATCCTGTAAAAGGATCGATGAGAATAGAATTTTCCAAGCGTGGCACAAATATTTCAACTAGTTTCCTCATTAGAGAAATTGGTTTCACTGTGCAATGAACATTAAAATCCTCAGTTTTATCGCGTTGTATACCTTCCAAAATATTTGATTGAAAACCACCAAACTGTTCTTTGGCATAAAAAAGCCCTGTGCCATACTCTAGGAGAGTTTCCAAATAATTATTAGATAGTGGTTTTTGCAATACACAAATTGCTTCCCATTCATTTCTCAAGCAACTGTGCCAACCGTCCCATTTCTCTGGTTGTTCGTACCCTTTTTTCTCCAATTGTTGTTTGATGTTGACACCTTTAGGGATACCACTCGATCTTTTATAAACAAGCATATCTCTAGCATAGAAACCCGCATTTTCTAGAGAAACTTGTACATGAGCAACAGTTCGGGTGCTGTTGAAAACTAAAACTGTTGCACCAGGCTTGCAGATCCTAAAAAGCTGCTCGCCCCATTCAAAACACCACTTCTCATAGTCAAGAATATTGTGACGATTTCTTTGATACCATTTCTTATTTCTAACTCCCCCTGCCAAACCACTGCCATAAGGAATATTCTTAACTAAAGTTTTATTCCCCTTGCCACTGACTTTTTCAATACGTCTTTGAATTTCTGAGTTATCCCATTTATGACCAATAAATTCATAGTTATAAGGTGGATCGGTAATGCACGCAGAAATATAATTTTCTGGCAATGTTTTCATTACTTCACGGCAGTCACCAATTAATATTTCATTTAAAGGAGGGTTTTGCATTAACTAGAAAATTACTCAATATGATACTTATAGTATTCATGATTGAGTCTGTCAACTAGTACAAAATAGTTGTGATAACTAACGTTACTCACTTAGAAATTTATACAGTGTAATTATTGCGATCGCATAATGGGCAAGGGGAAGAGAGGCTAATTAGACTTTAGCCTCGATATCACTTTTCCAAATCGTGCTTAAATTTCCTCTACCTGGGCAGACTTAGACTTATTTTTAGCTTTATTAGCACTGCGTTTGAGCGCTTGTAAACGGCGCTCGTACTTCTGCCGTTGGCGCTTGCTTGGTGTTTGATCGATTAAGGTTTTCAAGGCACTACCAAGGCTCTTGTAAGCATTGGGGAGAGTGTAACCGAAACGAGTAGCAAGAGCGATCGCTTTTTCGTCAGCATCGGTCATTACTTTTAACTGTTTCTCGCCGTTGTTTTTCACATATAGGCGATAACCAGAAACTCCACACAAAGTAAGCGCTAATAGTAGCAGCAATATATCTTGTACCCATAATTCGCCTACAGCACCGCCTAAACCAATCGCCAAGGCTGCCATTTCCCAGCCATCTTTGGGGATAGTATCGCTTTGGACGCGGGAAATTTCGTGCCAAAACAGTAAATTGCGCTGATCCATTGCTAAAGCATCCCACTTTACCAAGTCGATTTGAATTTCAACTTGGTCGCTACCAACTTCCTCAGACCGAATTAGCGGTGGATTTACTTCTGTTGTGCCTTCAACTGTTACCCAGCTTTGCAACTCTGGCGGCATGATAGTTTTTAATCTTCTTAGTTCGCTCATTTCAGCTTTGGCTGAAGAGGTAGCATAAGATGTCATAGATTCGTTTCTCTGAAAATTTCAAATAAAGCTTCTATATCCTATTTTGAACTATATTGCACTGTTAAGCAGCTAGTTAAGATAGCAGCAGGCGATCGCCAACAAAACACAACTATATAAGATCGTTAATAGATTGTTACCATTTCAGTGATAATCTGAAAAATGGCATTAGTTCTCCAGCCGCCGAAACAGCTAAATTAATACATAAACGAAAGCATGGTCACTACGGCAGAAAAAGCAAACATTGGTTACATTACGCAGATCATCGGTCCCGTTGTAGACGTTAAATTTCCTAACGGTCAGATGCCGCAAATCTACAACGCCTTGACCGTTAAAGGTACTAACGAAGCCGGACAAGAAGTTGCTGTTACTTGTGAAGTACAGCAATTGCTCGGCGATAACCAGGTACGCGCGGTTTCGATGAGTACCACCGACGGCTTAATTCGCGGCATGGAAGCAGTAGATACTGGCGCTCCGATTACTGTACCAGTCGGTGCTGGAACATTAGGACGTATTTTCAACGTATTGGGCGAACCTGTAGATAATATGGGACCTGTCAATACCGAAGCCACTTTCCCAATTCACCGCGCTGCACCATCCTTTACCGATTTAGAAACTAAGCCTTCCGTATTTGAAACAGGAATTAAGGTACTAGATTTATTAGCTCCTTATCGTCGCGGCGGCAAAATTGGTTTATTTGGCGGTGCTGGTGTAGGCAAAACCGTCATCATGATGGAACTTATCAACAATATTGCGATCAATCACGGTGGCGTGTCCGTGTTTGCTGGTGTAGGCGAACGCACCCGCGAAGGTAATGACCTCTACAACGAAATGAAAGAGTCAGGGGTTATTAATGAAGAAAATATTGGCGACTCAAAAATTGCTTTAGTCTACGGTCAGATGAACGAGCCACCTGGAGCCAGGATGCGCGTTGGTCTAACTGGTTTGACAATGGCTGAATACTTCCGCGATGTCAACAAGCAAGACGTATTGCTATTTATTGATAATATCTTCCGGTTCGTACAAGCAGGTTCGGAAGTATCGGCGCTGCTAGGTAGAATGCCATCAGCGGTAGGATACCAGCCCACCTTAGCTAAAGATATGGGTGACTTGCAAGAGCGGATTACGTCAACTACAGAAGGTTCGATTACTTCAATTCAAGCAGTTTACGTACCAGCAGACGACTTGACTGACCCCGCACCAGCGACTACATTTGCTCACTTAGATGGGACAACTGTGCTATCTCGCGGTTTGGCAGCAAAAGGTATTTATCCGGCGGTAGATCCGCTCGATTCTACTTCAACAATGTTGCAAGCTAGCGTAGTTGGTGAAAAGCACTACCAAATGGCGCGTAGAGTTCAATCAACTCTACAGCGCTACAAAGAACTGCAAGATATCATTGCTATTTTGGGTTTAGATGAATTGTCAGAAGACGATCGCCTAACAGTAGCAAGAGCGCGACGAGTTGAGCGTTTCTTATCGCAGCCATTCTTCGTTGCGGAAGTATTTACAGGTTCTCCTGGCAAGTACGTGAAGCTAGAAGACACGATTAAAGGCTTCGAGATGATTTTATCCGGTCAATTAGACGACCTGCCAGAGCAAGCATTCTACATGGTAGGCAGCATTGACGAAGCGATCGCTAAAGCTGAGAAACTCAAAGGCTAGACAATAATTCGTAATTCGTAATTCGTAATTAGAGGAGGACAAGGAAGAATTTTTTCCCCCTCTCCCTTGTCTCCCCCTCTCCTGCTCTCCATTCCCTGCTCTTTTACAACACCCCATGACACTAACTGTTCGTGTAGTAGCTCCAGATAAGACAGTCTGGGATGCTACGGCTGAAGAAGTAATTTTGCCTAGCACTACTGGTCAATTGGGTATTTTGACCGGACACGCTCCCCTACTGACTGCCCTAGATACTGCTGTGATGCGCGTTCGTCCTGATTCAAATCGGGAGTGGATTGCGATCGCTTTGATGGGTGGTTTTGCTGAAGTTGAAAATGATGAAGTTACAATTCTGGTTAATGGCGCTGAACGCGGTGACAAAATCGATTTAGAAGCTGCTCGCAATGCTTACTCTCAAGCAGAAGCTAAGTTAAATCAGTCGGCAAACGCAAATCGCCAAGAACAAATTCAAGCAAATCAAGCTTTTAAACGCGCCCGCGCTCGGTTTCAAGCTGCTGGTGGCATGGTTTAAAACAGTGACCAGTTTATCAGTTACCAGTGACCAGGTTTAAAGATGGGGGTCGGTGACCTTATCCAAAACATACAACTTTTAGAAGTTAGGGAATCAGACCCAAGAGATGAATATTTAACTGGTCACTGTTAAATTGTTATGTTTGCTCTATTTTAAAAACTCCTCTGACCAGATATTGGTAGAGGAGTTTTTTGCTATTAGAGTTAGAATCTTGAACCTAGATTACCAACGTCCGCGATCGCCAGGATCGCCATAAGGGTCTTCACTTGCTGGACGCACGTTGCCATAATAGTCGCCAGGATCGCCGTACGGATCTTCACTTGCTGGGCGTACGTTGCCATATTGCCCGCGATTACCCCCGCGTCTTTCCATCAGTTTCTTAACAGCCATAGCTGCAATTCCAGCCATTGCTCCTTTTGCTAGGGGATTACTAAATACATTGCCTTGAGGATTACCGCCAATCATCCCCGCAGCACCGCCTAATAGTTGACCGAGTAAATCAGGCTGTTGGCGATGAATTTGACCTGTTGCACGAGCAAGATAGCCAGGATCTTGATAGCGATCGTCTTGACCATCGCCGTCTAAATCGGGGAAGTTATAATTTTGCTGCCGCGTCTGCTGCTGAAGGTAGCGCCCAAATTGCATCCGCTCTTGTGGAGACATCCGGTTAAAAGCTTCGTGGGCAGATTCTTGATAAATATCGTCAGGTAATTGCCTCGACACTTGTTGGTAGCGACTAGCAACTTCATCATCAGAGTATCCTTCGTAAGGCGAACCTTGTTCGTAGCGATTGACAAAATCTCGGTAGTCTCGCTCTGATTCTTGACCGCCACCAAGTATATTTTCTAAAAAACCCATGTCTGACTCCTTTGTGTTATCAAAATTCTCTACAGTGCTGCGGCTGGTTGTAAGTCAGTAAGATCGCGTCCTGTAGGACTATTGTTGTATCCTTGAAACTCACGGTATCTTCTTGCTTCAGCTTCAGGAACTTGAATACCTTCTGGTGGTGGCGTTACCCAATGAACGCGATGTTGAGTATCTCTGTAGTAGACACGACCATTTTTAGATAGGTAGTATTGTCCTTCTGCGCCCTCTGCTTGCTTATTTTTGTGCTGGTTGTAGAGATAATAAAGAGCAGCGGCTCCAGCTAGAATTACTACTTTTTGCTTGTTTGATAATCCTTTACGCGGTTCGACTTGGCGATCGCTATTGCGATAACTTTGGTTTTCAATGCGAGTATTATCTGTAGGTGCAGCAGTATTTACTCTACTACCGCAACCTGTGAAAATTGAGAGCGATAATACTGCTGTAAGTAATAGTGCGATCGGGCGTAACCATCTTTTTTGTGAATGTATTGTCTGCATCGCTTTTCCTTGAGTAAAGAACGCCTCAAATACCAGCTAGAAGTTTTTGGGCTGCTAGCAGCAAAATATCGCTGGCGTTCAATCGATGTACTCAACGATTTACAACAGCAACGTATGCGGCGCTTGCTGGCAATGGTAGCGAAAAATACAAGTCGTTTTATCCAGCCTTTGGTAGAAGTTAAATTCAATACTTCTGACTACCGAAATACACAGCAAGATAGACAATAAGGGAGCGGGAGACGATTGCTATGAGCAACAACACAGACGAGTTAGAAACTACAGAATCAACGCCTTATATCGGCTGGCAAAAAGCGATCGCTCGATACTTCAAGTTTGCCGATTACCGCACTAATTTCAAAACTGAGATTTTGGCAGGTATCACTACCTTTATGACAATGGGCTACATATTGGTAGTCAACCCGATTATTTTGTCAAATGCGATATTTCTTAGGCAACAAGGAGACTTATTTTCGCAACTAGCAGTGGCTACAGCGATCGCCTCAGCAGTAGGAACGCTATGTATGGCTTTATTTGCCAATTACCCTTTTGGGTTAGCGCCTGGAATGGGAACGAATGCATTTTTTGCTTTTTCTGTAGTTTTGGGGCTAAAAATTGACTGGCGACTAGCTTTATCTTGCGTGTTCATACAAGGATTAATCTTTATCGCTCTCACATTTACAGATATTCGCCGCTTGTTAATTAACTGCATTCCTAACACCCTAAAACACGCCACAGCAGCAGGAATTGGCTTATTTATTGCTTATATTGGTTTATCTGGCGATCCAGCTAAAGGCGGCGCTGGGATAATTGTTGCCAATGAGGTAACTAAAACTGCTTTTGGCAGCTTGCGAGAACCAGCTACACTAATGGCGATCGCAGGATTATTTATTACCTCAGCTTTTGTGGTGCGCCGCGTTAAAGGAGCTTTATTACTAGGCATTTTAGCAACTGCTTTAATTGCTTGGATATTTGGCGTTGCTACCCCGCCGCAAGGGATTTTTGCCGTTCCCCAAATACCGCAAGATTTGTTTGGGCAAGCGATTATTGGACTTAGTTACCTAAATGCTAATAACTTCGTCGATTGGTTGGCTGTACTATTTGTCTTCTTATTTGTGGATATTTTCGATGCCATTGGTACGCTCACAGGTGTAGGAATGCGAGCGGGATACATCGGCGCAGATGGACAATTACCCCGCGCTAATCAAGCTTTAATGGCGGATGCAATCGCAACTACTGTAGGTCCTTTGTTTGGTACTTCTAGCGTTACGGCGTATGTAGAATCGGTTGCTGGTGTTGTCGAAGGTGGGCGTACTGGTTTTACAGCGTTAGTAGTTGCAGGATTATTTGCTGTATCTTTGTTCTTTATCCCGATCTTTCAATCTATTCCAGCTTTTGCAACTACGCCTACTTTAGTGATTGTGGGTGCAATGATGTTAGCGCAAGCTAAAGAAATTTTTTGGGAAGATTTGGCAGAGGCAATTCCAGCATTTTTGACTGTGTTTACAATTCCGCTTACTTATTCGATCGCTGAAGGCTTGGCAATTGGCTTTATTTCCTATCCCTTGGTTAAGTCTTTCCAAGGCAAAGCTCATGAAGTACCATTAGGAACTTGGTTTGTTGCTGCTATCTTTGTGGCTAGATATATCTTTATGACACTGCGTTTTGATTGAATATCATTTGTCTTTACACCTTTAGTCTTGTGGGTTTTACAGTAGTCAACAAGATACATACTGCAAAAACTGAATATGACAAAAAAACATTGAAAATGCCCCCTAATAGTAATAATGCTGAGTTTTACGCTATTTTGCTTTCAAAATATCGACCTAAAGTAATCGAAACGGAGGCAGAAAATAAAGCTGCAATCTCTATAGCTGAAGAATTAGAACACAAAAGACTTCGCACTCCAGAAGAAGACGTTTTACTAGAACTGTTAGTAACGCTGATTGAGAAATTTGAAGAGGAGTATTACCCACTTCCTAAACACGAATCTCATTCCATGCTTTTGCATTTAATGGAAGCTCAAAATATTAAAGAGGAAGATTTAGTAGGAATAATTGGATCTCATGGAGATGTTTCTGAAATAGTCAACGGCAAAAGAAACATTGGTAAAGAGCAGGCAAAGGCTTTAGGAGAGTTTTTTCATGTGTCTCCAGAGTTACTTACTTAAATTGGGCAAATCTATTAACCTAAAAATCTGGTTGGTGCAAATAAATCGAGTGGATGGCGTGTTTTACCGTCAATAACTAAATCTGCCATAATCTCGCCTACTACACTAGCAAACTTGTAACCGTGACCGGAACAAGGAGATGCGATCGCAACTTGCTCGTATTGCGGGTGTGGAGCAATAACAAAATGAAAGTCAGGCGTATTTGTATATAGGCAAGTTGAGGCTTGAAGACAATCGCTGTTAAGAGTAGGGATTCTCTGGGCAAGATACTGACGCATCTGCTGAATTTCCTCTACTTGTACGGTGCGATCGATAGTTTCTGCCGTACAAGCAACGCCTTTATAAAAGAAAGCAACCTTGACACCATCTTGCCTTTCTTGGGCAGGAAATCCGTAGAACTTTACTTCATCTTCTGCTTCCCAAATATATATAGGAAAGCGATCGCTTAAAAATGGTTCAATTCCCCCTACCGGATCGAACCAGTACATAACTTGACGTTCTACAGTTAGGGGTAAGTCAAAGTTAAATATATCTGATGCCCAAGCACCAGGAGCGATCGCTAACTTTTCCGCTTCATAGCACCCTTGGGCAGTAGTTACGCGCACGCGATCGCCAGATAAAGAAGCCTCCCAACTCAAAGCAGGTTCTTCAAAATGCAAAGTTGCACCTAGTTCAGTTGCCCGTTGCAAATGAGCGCTGACACTGTTTTCGGGGTGAACGAAACCAGCTTTTTTTTCATAGAGGGCGATCGTGTCGTTGCTAGGTTGGAGGGGAGGAAACCGCCGTTTAATTTCTCTAGCATCCAACATTTCATGCTCTAATCCATGTTCTTTGGCGCTAAGAAGGCTACCTGCAACTGTTTGACTATCAGGTAGCCCCAGCATCAACCCACCTGAAAGCGTTAGTAAATTCTTTCCCGTCTCTTGCTCGATTTGCTGCCAAAGTTCGTAAGCTCTCAGTAATAGGGGTACGTAGGCAGGGTGTTCAAAATAAGCTTGGCGTATTATCCGCGATTTACCATGACTAGAACCTAAATTATGAGCAGGAGTATATTGTTCTAATCCTAAAACTCGCTTACCTCTACGGGCAAGTTGGTAAGCGGTAGCGCTACCCATACCGCCAAGACCGATGACGATGACATCAAATGTATTAGACACTGGTTGTGATTAGGAGACAAGGGGACAAGGGAGACTACAGGGGGATGGGGAAGATATAAGAAAGTTAAGTTTACTCACTTATCTCCCCATATCTTCATCTACTCTAATTTGTTCCTGCTTTTACTAAATCGGAGCACTTTTCACCCACCATCATGCAGGTAATGCAGGGATTGACACCAATCATTGTCGGGAAAACTGAAGTATCGGCAACTCGTAAGTTACTAATACCACGCACGCGCAAACTCGGATCGACTACCGCCATCGGATCTTCATTGCTACCTATGCGACAAGTCCCCGCCGGATGATAGACAGTATTGCTACTACGTCTGACATATTCGCCTAACTCAGCATCGCTTTGTACGTCTATTCCTGGTGCTAATTCTCGCTCGATCCAAGACTTTAATGGTGACTGTTGGGCAATCTCCCTCGCTAATTTTACGCCTGCCACTAATACATCGCGATCGTAATTTTCAGGATCGCTAAAGTAACGTGGATCGATAATTGGCGGCGCGGAAGGATCGTTAGAACGCAAACGCACTACTCCTTTGCTGCGCGGATGAGTAACGTTTGGTGTCATTACAAATGCTTCGTTGGCTGTGGGATATCCTAATGGCTTAGTGTATAAGTCATAGGTTTCTGTGCCAAAGTGAAACATCAATTCTGCCCAAATAGATGTTGGACTCAAACGCTTGAATAAACCAGCTTCATAAAACTGGCTTGTGTTAGCTGGTACGGGTTGCGAAGAAGCAAATAAAACTACACTTTCAGGGTGATCGAGCAAATTTTCGCCTACTCCAGGCAAATCCACGACTACAGGAATACCCAATTCTTGCAATTGTGCTGCCCCGCCAATTCCTGAGAGTAAAAGTAATTTAGGTGAATTAAATGCGCCGCAGCAGACAATAATCTCGCGGTTGGCATAAAAAGTACCTTGGGAGGTTTCTACTGCGATCGCTTTTTCCCCTTCGACGACAATCCGATTGGTCTGCACTAATGTCAGTACAGTTAAGTTTTCCGGCAATGTAGACAAAGGATGCAGATATGCGGTCGAACTTGATTCGCGTTTTTCGCCTCGCTTGTTCAGTTCAAACCAGCCTACCCCTTCGGTAAATTCCTCTTTGAAAGATACTAATGGTAAGCCTGCCTGCTGGGCGGCAGCAACAAAAGCTTGAACCAGAACGTTATCTTGTGCGGGCGATTCAATATTTACCTTTTCCCGCAGGCGATTGAAATAGGGACGAGTGCCTTCAGGAGCCCAACCTGTTGCCCCGCTTGCTTCCCAGGTTTTCATATCTATATCTGGGGCATTCCAGGCGATCGCAGAATTATGCGAACTGCATCCCCCCAACATAAACCCGCGACTGTGACGAATGTTGCTGTTGCCGTGTGGTTGAGCTTCCCCTAAATAGTCATAATCGTATTTAGTCCCTAGCAGAGATGCCCAAACTTTCAGTTGTTCGATTTCTTTAACACCTTCATCTGAGTAGCCTGCTTCTAGAAGGCAGACAGTCACATCTTTATCTTCTGCTAGTCGTGCTGCGACGATCGCTCCTGCCGTACCGCCGCCTACAACTAGATAATCAAAGCTAGTCTTTGCCGTCATGATTATTATCCTTTTGTTGCTATTACTATTAGCGATCGCTATTTACTGCATTCAACTTTTTAGCGGTAGCGACAATGCCAAAATCCTTTTCAGCTGCCTGGGGCCAAGCGCCTTTGTCAACTACGTAGTGCCGATAATAGAAAATGGGGAATACTAAGGCAATGCCAGCTAGTCCATACCACAAGGCATTAGGCGCAAATACATTAGCACCAAACACGATAAAAGCGACATTGAGGATAGATAGGGCTGGACCACCGATAAAAACTAGCCATTTGGGAGCGCGGAAAGGACGGAAATTATTTGGTCGATCTATTCTATGCATCCAGGCAGCATTCATATCCATGCAAATGCAAATTACATAAGCAACGTTTGCTGCTGCGAGGATGAAAATTGGATTGCCTAAACTCAATAAAAATAAGTTGAAGATTAGATCCATCCACATTCCCCTAACTGGTACGCCATGCTTGTTGAGTTTGCCTAAGAATTTTGGTAAAAAGCCATCGACGGAAGCTTGATACAAAGTTCTCGAACTACCTGCCATGCCCGTACTAATGGCTAACATCAAAGCCAAAATCAGCATTAAAGTAATGATGTGACCGGAACCAGTACCAAACGTAATTTCTGCTAGCTTAACGATCGCTGCTTGCGGATCTCCAGCCACAAAGGCGGGGTCGGTAATATTTTTGATTCCCAATACTCCTAAAAAAGTAAAGGGCAAAAGAATGAAGCATACAGCCCCCATCAATCCAGCAGCAACAATAGCTCGGATACTATCTTTTCCTGGGTCTTTAAATTCGCTCACATAACAAACTGCAGCTTCAGCGCTATAAGTAATCCATGTCGCAATAAACATTCCCCCCATCATCAACGTAAATGACTCGGCGCTAAACCAACTGGTTGTACCTTGAGGAATTAAGGGGAAGAAATTGGCAAAATTGATTTTACCTGTAAGTATGGGGACGATTCCTAACAGCAGCATGGGAATTAGCGATAGCAGTGCTAGAGCAAACTGCGTTCTAGCTGTCTTGAGGATGCCTGTGTGTTGAATATAAAAAGTAAGCAGCATAATCGCCGCGCCCACTAAAATTGGTGCGTTCAACTTAAAGCTAATCCCTGGTAGCACAGCCGAAAGATCGAGCAAAGTCAAGGAAAATTTGGCAAATGCCGTATCAGCTAAAAAGGCAGATACAAAATAACTGCCCGACACTGAAGCGCCAATTGCCAGTACAGGCGACCAAGCTAACCAATAACACCAAACATTGATGGGTGCAAATATTTTGCCGTAACGCAACCAAGCAACAGCACCGTAAATTGATGCCCCGCCCGATTTATTGGGGAATATGCCTGCAATCTCTGCGTACAAAAATAGTTGGACAAAACCAATCAAAGTTGACAGCGCCCAAACAATCAGCGATGGCGTACCTACAGTTGCCGCCATTGCCCCAATTGAAAACAGAATTGACGTTGATATTCCTGTCGTAATCCAAAAGGCATCTTTCCAGGTAATAGCCCGCCTCATCTTACCTGCATCTAAGTTGTTTGCTTGTGCAGACGGTTGTATATGTTCATCCATTGTTAGTTTTTCTATTCCTTAATTTGACCAGTAGGCGATCGCATCAATAGTTCTGCCCTTAGACATAGCTGGAGAAAATGACCGTACTTATATAACCCAAATTTTTCTAAATCCGAACATTTGCAGCTAGAAAAATTGAGTGAATTCACGCAAGCCTTGCACTACGCTCATTTCAGCAGTTAGGCTTATCAGCAATATTACGAAGAACTGTTTGCTTTTAGTATTTTTGTTTTGTGAAAGTATTAAGTCCCAGCTATTGTTTAGCTAATTTCACTGAGGCGATCGCGCTGTCTTATGCAGCAATTATATTTTAGCACCTCTATCCTAAGTAATATTTTTTGATTGAGTAATGTACAACAGCTACTTTTGTTAAGTTTTTGTAAACTTGCCGTTTTATTGGCAAAACAGTAAAATTGAATACAGAAATAAAATCGTTCATTTCTATTTTTTAACTATCTAACTCAAGATAGATGTTTTATAGAGACGGAAGTAAGGAGTAATCCTGAAGGAACGCGCCCATAGACTAAATTACGGAGTTGCGCTGGGGCGCTCTTCAGATTGAACTTACTAAAGTCAAACCATAAAACTAGAGAATAAAAAGATGAAACTTACTTATCGTGGTGTTGCTTACGAAGCAAACAATCCCGTCTTAGAACTCACCCAAGGTGAGGTTAGCGGTAAATATCGCGGCGCTCACTGGAAGCCCAAATACGTGAAACATATACCAGTACCACCATTAGCAGTAGAACTTAAGTATCGCGGTAATAGCTACTCACTTGGCGACCCTATAGACGTAGAAGCTAACTTATTGCCAAAGCGCTTTAAAGTGCAAATTACTCAAGAACAAGTGCAAGCACCCATCCAGCTACCTGCACATGAAGTAACTAGCACTCATCTTGCTAATATTCGCAATAACTTAGAACGCAGATTGCAAGTAGCGATAGAAAAAGGTGACGAAGACTTGATTCGCTTATTGCAAATTGAGGCAAGAGAATTAATTTAAATAATTTATACTTTTGA
This sequence comes from Aliterella atlantica CENA595, assembly GCF_000952155.1. Taxonomy (GTDB): domain Bacteria; phylum Cyanobacteriota; class Cyanobacteriia; order Cyanobacteriales; family Chroococcidiopsidaceae; genus Aliterella; species Aliterella atlantica. The sequence goes on from NZ_JYON01000019.1 coordinate 39,304, forward strand.
ACTCAAATTACCTACTAAACAATTTAGTAGGTAATTTATTTATAACTATTCGCTGCGCTTTAATAAAATAGCTGTCAATCCAGATTTTGTAGCGCCTTGATAATCTTCTTTAAAACTATCGCCAATATGCCAAGCCTTTTCAGGTAGACAGTTATGCTTGCTTAAAGCAGTTGTAAAAATCTGTGATTCTGGTTTAGCCGCGCCTGCTTCTGTAGAAATAGTAATAGAACTAAAAAAATTTTCTAATCCCAGCGCTGCTAATACTAAATATAGGCGCGAATCAAAATTTGAGATTATACCTAACTCAATCCCTCTTCGCTGCCAATATTCTAGAGTTGGGATAACATCTGCATAGATAAACCAAGGTTTTGCAGTAGCAAAATGACTGTAAAGAGAATCAAAAAAAGTAGCAAAATCTGCAAATTTCTCTAATACTCCTACTCTGTTGAATGTATCTAGGGCTACACTTTGCCACCACTCGTATTCATAATCGGGAATATCTTCTAGTTTCACGCCTGGAAACATTGGCGGCGGTGCAGCAACAAAGCTTTGAAAAAAGGCTGCATTTACGGCTTCGCCTGCAACTTCAACACCAAATTGCCTAGCGATATCAGCGTAAACTACACCTACACTACCTTTGATATAAAATAGCGTGCCTACAGCGTCTAGAAAAATAACTTTAGGTTGCTTCATGACAGTTTAGCATTCCACCTAATAATTACAAAACCGATTAAACCACCTACTATATTCATAACTGTATCGTAGATAGTATCCCAGTAATAAGTTGCATATTTAAAATCGCTGTAAGGTCGACAGCAAGCACGCAAACTATATTCAAAAATTTCATTAATATTGCCAACTAAGCAAACTAAACCTATGATAAATACTAAACTTTGCCACCATTTCAAATTTGCCCAAACGTAGGCAAACAATGGCAAGAAAATAATTACTACAGCTACAGAAGTAACAAAATGCTCTAACCGATTTAGTACGTTCCAAGAAAAGGGAACAATATTTTTTTGAATTACCCATGTAATTGAAGTTTCAACGAGAGGGTAGATACACATAGTCATTAAATAAAGGCGATGTTCTTTATTTGGTAACTTCGCCTCTAAACCAGAGAATCTAAAAATAAAAAACGCCCCGAACCAAACGCAAGATAGTATTACCCAGTTAGAAAATATTGTAAATGTAAAGGCAATTATTAAGCTGGCGAAAATGTACCAAAACAAGTTAAACTTAAGGGTTTTTAGCATTTGATGTTGCTACGTTATATAGATGAGATTATCCCAGAGTAGACGATGCGATCGCATTATAATTATTATCTATACAAGTACGAGTCGTAGTTATAAAAGCATCAACATCCGCTGCTTGAGTATCAAAAGCAGTTACTAAACGTACAGTATTGTATTCGCCTCGATAAAACGCGAAGCCAGTGGCAATTAGTTTTTCTATAACTAATTCAGGTAGTTGGACAAATATTTCATTAGCTTGTACCTCATAACACAACTTCACCACTAGTAATGACTCAATTCCTGCAGCTAGTTTGGCTGCCATCTTATTTGCATGAGTAGCGTTTTTTAACCATAAATCGTTAGTAATATAAGCATCTAACTGCGCTGATACAAATCTCATCTTCGACAACAGATGTCCGCCACGCTTGCGTCTGTAGCCAAATGTCTCTGCTAAAGCACGATTAAAAAATATTACCGCTTCAGCCGCCATTGCCCCATTTTTAGTTGCACCAAAACACAGAATATCAACTCCAGCACGCCAAGTTATATCTGCAGGAGAACAACCTAAACTAGCAACAGCATTCGCAAACCGCGTACCATCCATATGCAAGTTGAGGTTGTAAGTCTTAGCAATTTCGGCAATCTGCTCGATTTCAGCTTTGCTGTAAAGCGTACCTGCTTCGCTAGCTTGAGTAATGCTAATAGTTGCTGGCTGTACGTGATGCACAAAGCCAATACCTGCACGTTCGATAGTATTTTGCAAGTCTTGGGCGACAAGCTTACCACAATCGCCAGCAAGTGTAACTAACTTTGCCCCACCAGTGTAAAATTCTGGTGCGCCGCACTCATCAATATTGATATGCGATTGAGTATGACATAAAATTGCCCCAAAAGGCGGACACATCACAGATAATGCTAAAGAATTGGCTGCTGAACCCGTGACTACAGGGAAAACTGTAACCTCTTTTTCAAATAAGTAGGAAAACTTGGTTTGCAAGTTTTGGCTGCACTCATCATCGCCATAAGGCATTGCTACGCCCTTATTTGCATCAGCTAGCGCCGCCATAATTTCCGGCGCTACTCCAGTTACATTGTCGCTGCAAAAATTCATAGTTAGCTTTATACTTTCTTTTTCAGGATAATTAGATAAATTAAAATCGTCAGCTTTAAGTAGTACCTTTAACTGCATATTTTCGCCGCGTACATACTGCTAGCAGTAATACTAAAAAGGTTAATATTCCAGCTAAATATAAAGAATGACCTTATTTTGTGAGATTTTTGCTATCTATTGTCACTCTAGCAATTACACGTCCAATTGTATTAAAATTAGCTAAATAAAATGCATCCGATCCTATCACAGTTCCTTGGTCTGCTGACTTAAGTTAAAACAAATAAGTGTATTAATCGCTGGTTGCACTAATGAATTAAATATAGAAAACACTATGCTAATTGCAATAAAATACTTAACAATTGTCCAAATTAGCATCAAAAAAAAACGATAAGCTACGTACAAATAAAACTATAAATAATAAAGAAAGTATATTAAACTTACAAGTTAAGATTGGGATGCCTACAATTTGCATTAACAAACCCAATACACCAAAAAAGACAAACAATAATATTAAAAATTTATTATCTTACTTTAAGCCATTGGTCAAGTAGGTTACGTAATCCTCTTTAGTATCTGCCTCTTCTGTAGCTGCCGAACTCTTGGCAATTCCTTGCAATGGAGACAGATTCCCTGTTTCAGCTTATCCCTCTTTTGTCACTTTCCGAGGATGATAAGTAAATAAATCAAAAAATAAAACTCTATAAGGTAGATAGGGCAATGGATGTGGAATTACAAATCCTGAAGCATTTGCCTAGAGATGCCCATCCAACAGTGGCAATCATAGACTCGTATTGCACAGAGTATAAAGACTTATTCAAAGAAGTAAGAAACTATGAGTGCTTCAAATATCTACACTTAGGAATAATTTCCCCAATAAAAAGAAAATCATTACCAGAGATAGCTAAAGTAGTAAGTATAAACTCAGCCCAGTTATTACATCATTTTATAGCAAATTCAGATTGGTCAGTAGAGCAATTAAGAAGCAGATGATTAGCAAGAATAAAGAAAGCATTACAGGGGAAGACCATAACTGTAGTAATTGATGAGACAGGAGATATAAAAAAAGGCAAAAAAACAGATTATGTGGCTAGGCAATATTTAGGAAGCATCGGGAAAATAGATAATGGGATAGTTTCGGTTAATGCCTATGGAGTTTACTGTAATATAAGCTTTCCCTTAATCGTCAAGGTGTTCAAACCTAAAGGAACGCTGAAAGCAGAAGATAAATATCAAACTAAAATTGAGTTAGCCGTAGAAATTATTACAGAATTAATTAAAGAAGGCTTTAATATTAAACTGGTTTTAGCGGATAGCTTATTTGGGGAAAGTAGCCAGTTTTTGAGTAGTTTAGCTGAGCATAACTTAGATTATGTGGTAGCGATTAGAAGTAATCATGCAGTCTGGTTGCCTTCCAACCAAAGCGTTAGGGCAAATAAGTGGTGTAAATTTGAGCGAACATTTAGCAATCAAAAATCAGAAATTAGATACATTAGGGAAATAATCTATGGTAAAAAAAGAGCAATAACTTACTGGCAAATAACTACTGCCTCAGAGATACTGCCTGAGAATTCTACGACATTTGTCATACCAATTTTCAAGGAAATTTAAAAAAGACCATAGGCGACTTATATGGGTTGAGAACCTGGGTTAAATATGGCTTTCGGCAGTGCAAACAGGAATTAGGCTGGACAAATTATCGCTTTACCAATTTCAAGCATATCGAGAAGTGGTGGGAGATTATTTTCTGCGTTTGTACAATGATTAGTTTAAGTTCTCCAGCTTTTTTAGCTGTATATTAATCTCATCAAATTCAAACTGAGAGGCAAAAAAGTGAGCGTGTGGATTTTTCTAATCATCAACAATGGAATCACAAAAGCGGATGGAAGAATGTTCTAAATAATCTGGCGCTTAATTATCCAACCACTCTTATTGTTTTGGTTAGTTTCTCCTTGGTTAGATATTTTTCCTAATCCCAACTTATTGCTGGGATTTAATCACCTAATCAGTGCAATGAATCAATTCAAACCTTTTTATTCTTCTGGATAAAACGGTTTATTTCCTACTCGCTTAATGCGGAAAGTGACAAAAGAGGGATATCTAGATAGTCGATAAGAAAAGCTACCTTCCTAAGTCATTTTGCGTGCTTTTTTGCGTTGCGGTTGACTACTTTTACACCACTTTGTATTGCTGAAGATGGTGATTGCTACTTCGGCTTTTTCTTCTACATCGGGCTTACTTTGCAGTTGCACATGAATAACACACGAGCCAGGGTCAGCCGCAATTTTGACTTCAATAGTTTGCTTACCGATTAACTGGTATTCGTACCATTCATCTTTTTCAACATTTGTATTGACTATACCAATGTTGAATGCCACCCAATCAGATTCATCAAAACTATAATCGACAAGACAAGACAATGTTTCAAGCAGAAGCTTGAGATTTTCTTCATAAATCCAATTAATGAGCATGATTTAACTGTATCGCTGTATCGCACGCATTCCAGCCGTAGCGCAGTACGACATCTCCGATTATCCTCCGCAAATAATCTTGAATACTAACAAATAACCTCTCGGCGGTCGGATACATTGAAATTATTATGCCGCGCCAATAGTGACTTTAGTTTCTTCACTCACCACTGCTGAGAGTATCGAGTTCTTCAGGCAATACTACAGGAATCTCCGCACTAATAAATCCAGCTGGGTCGCGAGTTACTATTGCATCTACCTTGTGCGCTACCGCACAGGCATACTGTACTGCGTCTTCAAAATCTTGAAAATTTAAAGCAAGAGCTTGTTCTAATATTTCTAGATCGACTGCACAAATGTTTACATCCGACAAAATTTGAGTAATTGCATCTTGAGCTACTACTTTCCCTGATGCTTTACGGACGATGTAGTAGATATTTGTAATTGTTGTTGCGGCAATAAATCCCTCAATCTCTCCAGTATCAATACGCTCAAATAATCTTGCTGCATTTGCTACAAATGGTTCTCGCTCTTGCAAGAAATCAAGAATAACATTGGTATCAATTAAAACCCGCATTACTGATACTTCTCGGTCAAGTAAGTCACGTAATCTTCTTTGGTATCAGCCTCACCTGTAGCTGCCGAACTCTTGGCAATGCCTCTTAGTCGAGACAGGTTTCCCTGTTTTAAATTAGGGTGTGTTTCTCTTTTAAGAGACTCTAAAAGAGCTTGTACCAACTGCCAGCGATCGCTAGTGGATAATTGCAGCACTTGTTTTTGTAGTTCTTGTAATGTCATTTTCCCAGAAATGTGTAGAGCCTACCATACACTGATTTTAAGCCTTTGGTACTGGTGCAAGACTCAAAAGGAGAAAAATGCTATTCTTACTCCAGCAACCAAGCAAACAAATCCTTAACTGTGAGGCGTAAATTGCTGGCAAAAGTTGGTACAGGAAGCACCTGATCCGGCTCATCAAATACTTCCATTTCTTGTTTCGGACGATAGATAAATATGGTTTGCTCTTCAGGATCGATTAACCAGCCCATTTGCGTCCCATACTTGAGACAATGAAGAATGTTTTTTGTTACTCTAGTTTGGCTTTGGTCTGGGGATAAGATTTCAATTGTCCAATCTGGAGCAATAGAAAATATATTAGCAATTTCCCCATTTTCATCGCGGGGGATATTTTCCCAAGTAAAAACTACAATATCAGGAACAATCGAGCGATCGCCAAAGGTACAACGTAGCTCAGGGAATGCACGAGCAAGGCGCTTATGTTTGACAATGCTGTTAATAGCAGGTACAAATTCTCCTTGAATGGCACTATGTTTTCCCTGTGGCATCGGTTTTTGGATAATTTGACCATCAATATATTCACTAGCAGGTTTTGTTTCCGGTAGTTTCAGAAACTCCGCCAATGTCAATGATTTAGATGGTATTTGTACCATTTTGGGCTTACCTCTAGCTCTGTAAGATCCAAACTAAATTTCTATTGTATTGCCTGTATCCAAGCCGCGCACCTTCATGCGGCAAATAACCTCAAATTCCTATTTTGCATCTTTCACCTACAACAAAACTACAGTCAACTTTTTAATTAAGTTCGCTACTATATGTCTGAAGTTATTGAGATTCCTGTAGAATTAACACGATTCCAGTCTCCCCAAGCGGTTCAAGCACGTTTACAATTTTTGCTAGAGCGTCAGGATGAGGGTTATGCGCTATCTTATGCAGAACAACAGGAAGCAGCAGGGCTTGTTGAACTAGCAGAATTTTTGTCTCTACTGCGTTTGCGCTCAACACAAGTCACGAAGCAAGCATAAGTGACTGCAATCCCAGCTTTTCTGCGTCGATTAGTAATTCAAAGAGCTAATAAACGATCGATCAGTTATCTAAACTCAGGCGTGGAAAATGCGATCGCTAACTCCCCAACATCTGCAAGTTATGCAAGCTAGCATACAATCCACCTTGGGCTAATAGCTCCTCATGACTACCTGACTCAATTAATTCACCCCGTTTGAGGACAAAGATTCGATCTACATTACGAATAGTTGAGAGGCGGTGAGCAATAACGATCGCAGTTCGTTCTACCAATAATCGATCTAAAGCATCTTGAATCAATGCTTCTGTTCTTACATCCAAACTAGCTGTTGCCTCATCCAATACCAGAATATGCGGGTTGCGAATAGCGGCGCGAGCAAATGCTAATAACTGTTTTTGTCCGCTCGAAAGGTTTGTACCCCGTTCCCGCAGTTGAGTATCGTAGGTTTGCGGTAGTTGTTCGATAAACTGAGCAACGTTAGTTTTTTCGGCGGCTGCACGAATTTCCTCCATTGAGTAACTATCGCCCAAGGTAATGTTACTTTTAACATCGCCAGCAAACAAAAATCCTTCTTGCAAAATAACTGCCATCCGCCGCCGCAGTTCAGATTGCGGTAAGTCTTTGACATTAATGCCATCTACCAAAATCCGCCCCTTACTAGGTTCGTAAAGGCGGCACAATAGCCTAATTATCGAACTTTTACCCGCACCTGTAGGACCAACTAAAGCAACTTTTTCCCCAGGTTTAATCGTAAAACTTAGCTCCTTAATTACGTAATCGTCATCTTTGTAAGCAAACCAGACATTCTCAAAGCGGATTTCGCCTACTTGGGGAGTAGCAATTGTGGCTGCTCCTTCAATTTTGTATTCTGGATCGCGGATTTCAATTGGCTCGTCTAAAATATCGCTAACTCGCTCTACAGCCGTAAACCCTGCTTGAATAGCAGTAAATTTTTCGGCAAATTGACGCAAAGGATCGAATAAGCGTTGGGCAAATAAAATAAATGTTGATAGCGTCCCTAACGTTAATTGTTCGCGGAGAATAAGGAAACCACCTAGCCAAAGTACAGCAGCGATCGCAACTAGGGCAATCCATTCTAAAGTAGCTGATACTGCTGAATCGTGAAAAATAGTTTTATCTACTTCTTTGATATAACGCTGGTTATTGGTACGAAACATCTCAGAGTTGAATCGTTCGCGGCGAAATAGCTGCACGACATTGATGCCGATGATATTTTCCTGCAATGAAGAGTTGAGAATCGATAACTCTTCTCTAGCTTTGTAGTTCGCCTTACGATACTGCTGCTGGAAATAGATAATTAGCCCAGTAATAGGAAACAGCATCAACACTAGCATTAGAGCTAGTTGCCATTGCTCCCTAAACATAAAAAATACAATCACCAGCATAGAAAACAAATCGCTGACGATGCCAATTGCACCAGTAGTAAAGACATCGCCTAATGCTTCTACATCGCTAGTAAGGCGGGTAATCAATTTTCCTACTGGGGTGCTGTCAAAAAAGCGCACCGCTAAGGATGTGACGTGCTGAAATAAATCTGCACGAATATCCGCAGTAATTTGTTGCCCTACTTTTTGAACTAGATATCCCTGGATACCAGTAAAAATTAAGCGAATTACAACTGTAAATAGCAATAAAGCTTCTAAAAACGCTAGTCCTTGCGATAACGGCAGATTTCGCAGAAATTCATAGGTACTTGGTTCTTGCCGAATCAGGGAAATTGCTTGTCCAATTAAAATCGGCTGCAATGCTCCAGCGATAGATAATGGCACGAGCAACAACATCGAAACTGTCAGTAACCGTCCGTGACGACGGGCATAAGGTACTAACCTCAGAAACAAGCGCCAGTCATTTTCCTTGGTGCGGCGATTTCGCAGCGGTGTTGCAGGTGATACGCTAGTCATTTAAAACTTAAATAGTAAGGCTGCTAATATCTTTACATTCCTTCAAGGATAGCGATCGCTTCTTACCCCTGTCACCATGCTACAGATTGAGGTAGCGCTAAATATTGTTATGAGTAATAATTCCCTAATCAAAACTGCCCAAGCTTGTCGCCAAAGCGCCCAAAAGCTAGCAATGTTATCAACTGAGGCGAAAAATGCAGCTATAGAAGAAGTCGCCCAAGCTCTAGAATCAGCAAAAGCAGAAATTATTGTGGCAAATGGTGCAGATTGTCAAGCTGCTGTGAGTGCAGGTATTCCCAAGCCTTTATACAATCGCCTGAAATTGGATGAAGCCAAGCTCAAAGATGCGATCGCTGGAGTACGCGATGTTGCTAAATTAAGCGATCCTGTGGGTGCAGTGCAAATTCACCGTCAGTTAGATGATGATTTAATTCTCAAGCGCGTTACTTGTCCGTTGGGAGTTTTGGGAGTTATTTTTGAAGCAAGACCTGATGCGGCTATTCAAATTTCTACATTGGCAATTAAGTCAGGAAATGGCGTAATCCTCAAGTGCGGACAAGAGGCGATTAATTCTTGTCAGGCAATTCTAAAAGCTATTGGTCAAGGATTGGCGCAAGCTGGGATTAGTCCTGATGTCGTCCAATTGCTGACTACTAGAGAAGAAACATTAGAACTATTAAGTTTAGATGCTTACGTGGATCTAATTATTCCTAGAGGCTCTAATTCTTTTGTCCGCTTTGTGCAAAATAATACTCATATTCCCGTATTAGGTCATGCGGAAGGTATTTGTCACTTATATGTAGATGCACAGGCGGATATTGCTCAGGCTGTGGATATTGCTGTAGATGCTAAGACTCAATACCCCGCTGCTTGTAATGCAATTGAAACTTTGCTAGTCCACAAGGATATTGCCCCAGCTTTTCTTCCCGCTGTTACAGAGGCTTTGCAGGCGCGTCAGGTGGAGTTAAGGGGCGATGAACGTACTCGCGCTGTTGTTGATGTTGCTGTGGCTAACGATGCGGATTGGGCGACTGAATATAGCGATTTGGTTTTGGCTATAAGGGTTGTAGATTCTTTGGCTGAGGCGATTGCTCATATTAATGATTACGGTTCTGGTCATACTGATGCGATCGCAACTCAAGACGCTGATGCTGCTAATGTATTTATAGCCCAGGTTAATAGTGCTGGAGTTTATCATAATTGCTCTACGCGCTTTGCTGATGGCTTCCGCTACGGTTTCGGGGCTGAGGTGGGAATCAGTACCCAAAAGCTGCCTCCTCGCGGTCCTGTGGGCTTAGAAGGGCTTGTTACTTACAAGTATCAGGTTGTAGGTGATGGGCATATAGTAGCTAGTTACACAGGCACAGATTGCAAACAGTTTAAGCATCAGGATTTGGGGTAAAACAGAGCAGGGGATGTAGAGACTTAGCAGTGCTACGTCTAGCTGCTACGTCTAGCATGAATACGGGGGGAGTATGAGCAAACAGATAACAAGTTATTTTCTTTTTCAAGTTAAGGCTTTGAGTAGGGCTTGGAGTTTGAGTTGGATTTCTGCTAGTTCTTTGGCTGGATCTGAGCCTGCTACTATTCCTGCTCCAGCGTATAGGATAGCTCTATTTCTGTCTATCAGTGCGGAACGTATGCCTACTATGAATTCGCTGTTGTTTTGGGTGTCTATCCATCCTATAGGGGCTGCGTATAAGCCTCTCTCGAAGTTTTCGTAGTGTCTGATTTGTTGGCAGGCTATGTCTCTGGTTTCTCCTGCTACTGCTGGGGTAGGGTGAAGTTGGGCTACTATTTCTAAGGGGTGTACGTTGTGAGGAATTTTTGCTTCTATCGGTGTCCACAGATGTTGGATGTTTGCTAGTTGCCTTAGTCTTGGTGCTAGAATCTGAGGCTTGATTCCTAGCTGGTTTAAGTGTTGGGTAATAAAGTCTATTACTACTTTGTGTTCGCGTTTTTCTTTGTCGCTGTTTAATAATTGGTTGGCTAGTTGTTTGTCTGCTATGGCTGTTTTGCCTCTAGGGGCTGAACCTGCTAAGGCATCTATTTCTAATTTGCGATCGCTTATGCTTATTAGTCTCTCTGGGCTTGCTCCAATGAAGTTTTGCCCTTTGCTGTTGCTAATGGAAAATATATAGCAGTTTGGATGGTTTTGCCGCAGGTTATCCAAGGAGTTATATAGACTGAAATCCTTTGCCGACCATACATTTAGGGCTTGCGCTAATACTATTTTATTTAGTTGTCCGGCTCTGATAGATGTTAATGCAGCTAAAATTGTTTGCTGAAGTTTTTTGGTGTCAGCTATATCTTTTGTATGTAAATTGTGGGAAAAACTATATTTGTTTGTTTGCTGCTCTATTGTGACAATCTTGCTAATATCACTTTTTAACTGAGGTATTAATGCTGGTAAATTTGTGTTTGGGTCGATTGCTATGTTGGCAATTAATATTGTGCGATCGCTATCCCTAACAATCTGCCAACATGGTAAAAATACTGTTGCAGCAGCAAATGGATAGTCTGCTTCTGTGGTGTCAAAGAAACTAAAGCTGCAAAAAAATCTCGGTTCTGTTGTAAATTTATTAAGCTTATCAAAAATTATTATATCTTCTGTACAGGTTTTGATAAAATTTTGAACTTTACTAAATCTGTTTTTGCCTTCTATTTGTAGTTGTGCTACTGCATCTATAGCTGCGATCGCTTCTTGTTTACCTTTGTTTTCAAAGTAAAAATTTAATTGCTCTTGTTTTGCTAAGTTTTCAAAAATAATTAGCGGATCTACTTGTTCAATTGCTATTGGTATGCTAATGAATTGTCGTTTGTTTTTGAGTAGGCTTTTTTGCTGGCAAGCTAAAAGAAATTGATATAGTTCCTTGTAGTCTAAAGAAATATTCGTTGGACGCGGTAGAACTTGCATGAATGTAGAAATAGTAAATTTTTTTAAAGATACGTTCCTAAATTGCGACAGAGCATGATGGTATTTCTAGAGGGAGCATATTTATACGACCTCTAACCATCTAGGCAGAAATCTGATTTCATGCCTATCTCCATGCTCGATCTTAGTCTATAGCCTTGAAGTCAAAACTCCTGTTGGTACTGATTTCTCTATGGTACAGAAGAACTGGCAAGGGTAATAATTTGTTTTCCGGTTGGTACTAACTTATAAGTGCTTATAGTCGATTTGCGTGCATTAGTTAAGCTGTTGACAATTTTATTTACAACTTCTGATGACTACTATTACAAATTCAATTTCATATCCGCAAAAAAATCTATGGATGGCAGCAATTAAGCCGCCAATGTATAGTGTTGCTGTTATTCCTATCTGGGTAGGAAGTGCGATCGCTTTTGCAGAAACTAATACTTTTAAAGGGCTGTGTTTTGCTACTTTTTTAATGTCTGCTATTGCTATAGTTGCTTGGATTAATCTGAGTAATGATGTATTTGATGCAGAAACAGGTATCGATAAAAATAAAGCCCATTCTTTGGTAAATTTAACAGGTAATAAGCAGTTAATTTTTTGGCTGGGAAATCTGTTTTTAAGTTTGGGCTTGTTGGGTATAATTGCGATCGCTTGGTGGCAAAAAGACTTAACTGTAATCTGGCTAATTTTGCTATCTTGTGCTTTAGGTTATAGTTACCAAGGACCGCCTTTTCGTCTCGGCTACCAGGGTGTAGGCGAAATTATTTGCTTTTTCTGTTTTGGTCCTTTGGCAGTAGCCGCAGCTTACTACAGTCAAGCGCAATCTTTCTCTGCTGCTTGCTTCGTCGCTTCGATTGTAGTTGGTATTGCCACAAGTTTGATATTATTTTGCTCTCATTTCCATCAAGTTACAGACGATTTAGCCGCTGGCAAAAAGTCGCCAATTGTCCGTCTCGGTACGCTAAAGGCTGCTAATTTATTACCTTGGCTATGTGGCAGCATCTATTTACTGACAAGCTTGTTTGTAGTTTTGGGCAGCTTCCCAGTTTGGACGTTGCTAATTTGGTTGAGTCTACCTTTTGCGCTCAAGCTATCTCGCCATGCTTTACAAAATCACGATCGCCCAGAACAAGTAAGCAATTGTAAATTCATTGCTGTAGCTTTGCATTTTTGGAGCGGGCTATTTTTGGCTTTAGGTTTTGTGCTGGCTGGCTAATGCAATACTGCTTTGATTTTCATCCTTACAGGCGGAGATTTAAGCCTCCTTTACAAACTAGCTACGGCATTTGGGATGTAAGGGAGGGCATTATTATCGCGCTTACGGATGAAACAGGTAATATCAGCAAAGGAGAAATTGCTCCGATTAGCTGGTTTGGTTCGGAGACTTTGACGCAAGCGCTGTCATTTTGTCAGCAGTTACCTGCAAAAATTACTGCAAATGAAGTTTTCTCAATTCCCGACAATTTGCCTGCTTGTCAATTTGCTTTTGAATCAGCCTTGAGCGTTCATCCTTCCTCCTCAAATATTGCCTATAGTGGCTTATTACCTGCAGGAGAGACGGTTTTGCAGCAATGGCGAGTGCTTTACGATCGCGGTTATCGTACCTTAAAGTGGAAAATTGGCGTTCATCCCATTGCTGAGGAGTTAGCCATTTTTGATGTATTGGCGCGATCGCTTCCCAATTATGTCAAGCTGCGTTTAGATGCTAATGGTGGACTTAGTTACGATGAGGCAAATTTGTGGTTATGGACTTGTGACAATTTAAAAGCATCGTCTATAGAAATTGAATTTATCGAACAACCGCTACCAGTAGAACAATTTGACGAGATGATGGAATTAGGTAGTTGTTATGCTACAGCGATCGCTCTTGATGAATCCGTTGCTACTTTCAACCAACTTGTTACCTGTTACGAGCGAGGCTGGCGAGATATTTTTGTCATCAAGCCTTGTATAGCTGGATATCCCTCCCGCTTGCGCCAATTTTGCCAGGAACGCGATATTGATGCTGTTTTCTCTTCTGTATTTGAGACAGATGTGGGTAGAGATGCGGCTTTACACTTAGCTGCGGATTTATCTCGCGGCGAGCGCGCTGTAGGATTTGGTATTAGCCACTGGTTTGAGTAGTATCCATCTGCGTTCATCTGCATGGCAGGTGCTACAAGTCGGCAAAGCCGCCCAACGCACTGCCTCGTTCATCTACGTTCCTAAATGATTCTGGTTGCTGGCTAATCGTGTCTATAGCGGTTTTTAACCAATCAATATAAGCTTGTTCCCTTTGAATCGCTAAATCTATTACCAGTCGTTGCAAGACTTGTTCGCGGCTAGGATTGAGCTTTGGTAAATTAACCTCTTGGCACTTAGCTAGCTGTTCTTGGCGTGCTACTAATTGCTCATCTAATAATTGAGCGATCGCTGCGTTAGATAATTGTGCGGCAAAAAACAACTGCACGAGCAATGGTTCGCGTACTGTAGGTAAGGGTTGATGGCACTCCAGCCATTTAGTTAGTTCGGCTTTCCCCGTTTCGGTTACGCTGTAAATCTTGCGATTGGGGCGATCGTGCTGTATTTCGACTTTGCAGCTAATCCAACCTTGGGCAACTAACTTATCGAGGGTTTTATATATTTGTGCTTGATCTGCTGCCCACAAGTAAGCCATGCAGCGATCGAAGCAATCTGTTTTTAAGTCATAGCCCGTTCTTTCTGCTTGCTGGAGAAAACCTAATATTGCATACGCTAGCGACATAGTATTTTTGGTAAATATTTATATGCTCTATCTTATATATTTTTGTGCTATTATATGAATAATCACATATAGGATTTATCTTAACAAAAGATTAGCGTCTGCTGATACTACAACCAACTTATCAGAGCGCTAATATGGGTCTAATCTGTTTGTTTAGAGGAGCGATCGCCCCAGAAATTAAACAAGACTGAGCTATTGATGATTATCGTAACGGGAGGATGGGTTGCATTGACTTCTAATACACTGCTGCAAAGAATCAACCAACATCAATATCTACGCGATTTGCGGAACAAATTGTTACGTCTTCATGCTTGTTTGGTAGATACAGAGCGCAATGCCTACGAACAAGTGAGCGGAAGAGTAACTAGCGGCGAATTGCTGCAACTTTTGATTGATAGCGAACAATTTGCCTGGTTGCACCGCATCTCTTTACTTGTAGTGCGAATTGACGAAATGCTGCAAGCAGACGAACCATTATTGCTAGAAGATGTTGAAAGTCTAGTTACTGAAGTCGGTATTTTACTGATGCCATCCGAGGTAGGCAATGGATTTGCGAGAAAATATTACAATGCGCTCCAAAGCGAACCCGATGTTGTACTAGCACATGCAGAGGTGACAGAGCTTCTAGCATCAGCTAAATAAACCAATTGAGGACAATGTACTTGCTGTATGTTGTCCTCAAAACTATACTAGGGTGCTATTGGGCGATCGCACATCATCTCTTGCCATCGGTACTTTGCGGCAATCTTTAGGGTTATTGACAGGATCGCAAGCTTGATAGGATGCTCTACTTATGCTAAAGGCAGGTTTATCAGTAGGAAAGCTTATAGATATTAAGGTTAAGATTAAACCAATCCTAAATAAACTAATCATCTCGTGAAATCTCCCATTGCCCGAATTTAGAATATTTTCAAACTTATAAATAATCTCTATTTTACTCGACGACATCGGCAAGCGATAAGTTGCTGTATTAACTTAAAGCACGATCGCACCATCTAGTAAATAGCACTAAACTAGGCGATCGCGCATTTACGCTTTCTTACTCTAAGCGCAGTACAGCCATAAACGCTTCTTGCGGTACATCTACCGTACCTACAGACTTCATTCGCTTTTTGCCTTTAGCTTGCTTTTGCAAGAGCTTTTTCTTGCGGCTGATGTCGCCGCCGTAGCACTTGGCAAGTACGTCTTTACGCAAAGCGGGGATATGTTCGCTGGCGATAACTTTACTGCCAATAGCTGCTTGGATTGGTACTTTGAACTGATGGCGCGGTATTAACTCTTTAAGTTTTTCGGCTAAAGCTCGTCCGACGTTGTATGCTTTATCGCGGTGGACGATGGTGGCTAAAGAGTCTACTGGATCGTTGTTGATTAAAATATCTAGTTTTACCAAGTTATTTTCGCGGTAGCCAATCAAGTGATATTCCATGCTGGCATAGCCGCGCGTGCGCGACTTCATTTGATCGAAAAAGTCTGTAACTACTTCCGCCAACGGCAACTCATAAGTTAGCGTCGTTCGTCCTTGGGTAAGATACTTCATATCTTTGAAAATCCCTCGCCGCGATTGACACAACTCCATCAAAGTGCCAACAAAGTTTTCAGGAGTAATCATGTCTACTTTGACGTACGGTTCTTCAATTTTCTCGCGTTCGTTAGGTTCGGGCAATGTGCTGGGATTGTCTACATACAACACTTCGCCTTTATTTGTAGTTACTCGATAAACTACTGATGGGGCTGTAGTGATTAAATCTAAGTTATATTCCCGTTCTAACCTTTCTTGCACGATTTCCATGTGCAGCAAACCTAAAAAGCCGCACCGGAAGCCAAAACCCATTGCGCTTGATGTTTCTGGTTCGTAGTTTAAAGCTGCATCGTTTAATTTCAGCTTTTCTAAAGCATCGCGCAAATCTTCAAATTGATCGGCATCTGTGGGAAACAAGCCGCAAAATACCATTGGATTGGCTTCTGTATAGCCTGGTAATGGCTCTTTTGCCCGCCGAGTAGCTAAAGTAATCGTATCGCCTACCCTAGCATCGGCTACAGCTTTAATTGCTGCTGCTAGATAACCTACTTCTCCGGCGTGGAGTTCGTCTACTTGCTTTTGTGTTGGTGAAAGCACTCCCAATTCATCAATTTCGTATTCTTTACCTGATGCCATCAGGAAAATGCGATCGCCTTTTTTTACCGTTCCATCCATCACCCGAAAATAGACGATTACGCCTCGGTAGCTATCGTAATAGCTATCAAAAATTAAGGATCTTAATGGTTCTGTAACTGTATCTTGTGGCGGCGGTACGCGCTCGACTATTGCTTCTAAAATCTCAGCTATGCCTATGCCTTCTTTGGCTGATGCTAAGATTGCATTGCTACAGTCCAGTCCAATTATTTCCTCGATTTCGCCTATTACCCTTTCTGGTTCTGCTCCTGGTAAATCGATTTTGTTTAAAACTGGGATAATTTCTAAATTATGCTCTAGGGCTAGATACACATTAGCTAGAGTTTGGGCTTCAACTCCTTGAGATGCATCTACTACTAACAACGCACCTTCGCAAGCAGCTAAACTGCGCGACACTTCATAGGAGAAATCCACATGACCTGGTGTATCAATTAAATTTAGAACGTAGGGCAAACCATCTTTAGATTGATAGTTCATTCGCGCTGCTTGCAACTTGATCGTAATGCCGCGCTCTCGTTCTAAGTCCATATTATCGAGAAACTGCTCTTTCATTTGCCGCTGCTCTACTGTGCCTGTAGTCTGCAACAAGCGGTCTGCTAGAGTTGATTTTCCGTGATCGATATGAGCTATGATCGAAAAATTACGAATTCGAGATACAGGAACATCAGTCATATTTTTATTTAGCAGCAAACAAAGTTAAATATTGTCATACTTAATGCATTTTAGTGTCTACTACAGCGCTATAACACCAATAGCAAGTAGTTTTTATACACATTAATCGCCAGAGGCGGGAGGATTATTTTTTATTTTTACAGGAAGACCATACAATATACCTTAGCGGCATAGGCGCGTTTTTAGCATTGACTGCTAAAGTGTAATTGCCCAAGCTATAATAAATTCCGCATTACAGCAGTAAAAACGTTAACTAAAAAACACTGCATCATAACCTCATTATGAATGAAAATAGCATTGATTTAGATTCTTTTGATGACAAAGTAGAAATTTCCATTCAGCTAGACTCAGCTTTACTCGATCAATTACAACACTTAACCAAGGAACCAAGCAAAGTAATTGAAGTAGCAATCCGCCAGTGGTTGCGGGGTGAAACGCAAAGAGATGACGAACTAACGCGCACTCTTGGGCGCACGCCTGTACCGCCACGCGGTGAATGGAATGACTGAAGCACTAGCAGCATAAACTTGGGCAAGTAAAACTTTTCTGTTATTAATTCGAGCGATTTAAAATTTTTTGTGCCAAACTCGAAGCAAGTATTGATTAGCTTTTTGTTATTTTAAAAGCGTTACATGAGCGTCTCTGCTAATTCCGAACCACCGCTATCTATATCGACTGAGGCAATAGGCGATCGCAATTCTAGTTCGCTATGGCGCGATCTTGGCTCGGAGTTAGTATTTACGCAGGATGTTACGGGGCGTTATTTATCTTTTTATTGGCAGCAAGCTGAGAATTTTGACTTAAATGCCGAGCAAACTGTTACGCGCTCTCTAAACGAAACTTTTGCACCTGTAGACTTAGCTGCATATTTACAGAGGGTACAGCGGATTGTGTCTAGCATGACTCCCGAACGCTGTAAGTGTTTGTTTAGATATAAACAATATTTATGGAGTTTTGAATTAGTTATTAGCCCCATCCCATCAACAAGCCAAACGGCAAATAGAGTTTTGGTAATGGGAAGGCAGTTAGAACAAGAAGCGACACAACAATTATCTCTTACTCCTCAAACTGTATGTCAATCGATTGTCGTGCCGTCAGCAGAATCAAAGAAACTGCTGATTCATATTGCGCGTAACATCCGCCGAACATTAGACTTAAATACAATTTGGCAGCAGACAGTAGATAGTTTGGGAGAAGCGCTAGGCGTAAGTCATTGTATAGTCTGCGCCTATCGGGAAAATTCCGAACAAGTACACGTAGTAGCCGAATACCGTCAAATACCTGTGCGTTCGATGGTAGGCGTAGAAATATCCATTGCTGATGATGCTGGTTTTAGTCAAGCGCTAAAAACTCTAGAACCTGTAGTAGTCGATCAAATAGATAGCCCTAGTTTTCAGCAGTCTTTACTTGTAGTTGCTACATATTATCAAGGTAAGCCTAACGGGTTGATTAGTCTGCGCCAATGCGTGCGGCGATCGCCAAAGCAAAAAAGCGATCGCTCAGACTTAGTTACACCTCCCCGCCAGTGGACGGCGGATGAAATTGAGTTAGTGCGCGAAGTAGCAGAACAAGTAGGAACGGCGATCGCTCATGCTACTCTCTATAAGGAATTAGAAGAAGCGCGAATCCAAGCAGAAGAAGCTTCTAGGCTAAAAAGCGAGTTTTTAGCAAATACTTCTCACGAAATCCGCACGCCGTTAAATGGAATGCTGGGCTTTCTCAAGCTAATTTTAGAAGGGATGGCGGACGATCCAGAGGAACAGCAAGAATTTATCAAAGAGGCTTACGGTTCGGCTATCCATTTGCTGCATATCCTTAATGACATTTTAGATATTGCCAAGATTGAAGCTGGCAAAATGGAGCTAGAACTTGGTAGAGTCAAGCTAGATGATTTGTTTAGTCACGTCGAAAATTTTACTAAGCCGCAAGCCGAACAAAAGAATTTAAGCTTCATGATTCAAAAGCCCGATACGGCTGATGAAATTGTTGTCTATGGTAACTACAAGCGTTTGTTGCAGGTAATGCTGAATTTAGTTAGCAACGCACTTAAGTTTACCGATGAAGGCGGAATAACTATTAGCGCTGATGTCGTGCGGAAAAAGATTGTATTTCAAGACTACGAACTTCCAGGTATTGTCAAAATCCGCGTTGTCGATACTGGTATTGGTGTTTCTTTAGAAAAACAAGAAAAGCTATTTCAATCATTTAGTCAAGTAGATGGTACTCTAACACGCCCTTATGGTGGTACTGGCTTAGGTCTAACAATCTCGCAAAAGCTTGTAGAAGCTATGGGCGGTGAAGTTTACTTCTTTAGTATGGGCGAGGGATTAGGTTCTACAGTTATGTTTACTGTACCGTTATACCAAGAACCTGTAATGTCTTCAGCACCAATTGATGATTCAGCAAATTAATATTTTCATAGCCAAAATATTAACAGTCTCATTACAAATCCAATCAAAATATGCAAGCTTAATAAACATTTATAAGTTGTCATTAAGTAAAACTAAGAGGATGTTTTCTTGACAACGATTTAAATTACTATTAGGCTTATAAACGCTTGCTCATTAATATAATAGTGCTTATCAGCTATAAAATAAGTACCACCATTTGTCAGATATTACCCTAATTTAGGTAGTTTAATTATGAGAATTATTACTCGTACTTCTACTTTATTTCTTACTTTTGCTTTTCTAGTTGCTGGTTGCAGTCAAACTCAAAATTCTACTTCAACTACAACAACTACAACATCAACTACAACTACTTCTGCAAAGCCTATTCCTATCGGTATTGCTGTAGCGCAAACTAGCAATGTAGCGTTATTAGGTCAAGAACAAGTAGCTGGGGTAAAGATTGCTGAAAAGTATTTTAACGATAAAGGTGGCATCAATGGCACGCCGATTAAAGTAGTATTTCAAGATACTGCTGGCGATGAATCTGGCACAATTAATGCTTTTCAGACTTTAATTACTAGAGATAAAGTAGTAGGTATAGTAGGACCTACATTATCACAACAAGCATTTAGCGCTGACCCCATTGCTGAAAGGGCAAGAGTTCCCGTTTTAGGACCTTCTAATACTGCTAAGGGTATCCCGCAAATAGGTGAATATATTGCGCGTGTATCTGCACCTGTTTCTGTAGTAGCTCCTAATTCTGTAGCAGCAGCTATAAAAATTAATCCTAATACTAAAAAAGTAGCTGTATTCTACGCACAAAATGATGCATTTAGCAAGTCAGAAACAGAGATCTTTCAGCAAACAGTGAAGGATAAAGGGCTTAATTTAGTTACAGTACAAAAGTTTCAAACTACCGATACTGACTTTCAAACCCAAGCAACAAATGCAATTAATTTAAAACCAGATTTAATAATTATTTCTGGATTAGCATCTGATGGTGGTAATTTAATTAAACAATTGCGCGAACTTGGTTATAAAGGTTTAATTATTGGTGGTAATGGTTTAAATACTTCAAATGTATTTGCTGTATGTAAAGCACTTTGCGATGGCGTAACCATAGCACAAGCTTATAGTCCCAATCATCCTGGAGAAATTAATAATGCCTTTCGCACTGCATATAGAGAGCAATATAAGAAAGAACCGCCGCAATTTAGCGCTCAAGCTTTTACGGCTGTGCAAGTATATGTAGATGCACTCAAAGCTGTAGATGCAAAGACAAAAGTTAGTACGTTACCAATTGATAAATTAAGAACTGAATTAAACAAGCAGTTATTAGTAGGAAAATATCAAACTCCTTTAGGCGAAATTGCCTTTACCCCAGAAGGTGAGATTATCCAAAACGAATTTTATGTGGCGCAAATAGATATGAGTCCAGATGGCAATGCTGGTAAGTTTGCTTACATCAAATAGCAAAAATTATGGACATAACTATATTTTTGCAGCAGTTTTTAAACGGGTTATCTATCGGTAGCGCTTATGCTATTTTTGCTTTGGGTTATACGTTAATATTTTCAATTTTAGGAATTATTAATTTTGCTCATGGGGCAATTTTCACGCTAGGCGCTTACTTTACTTATACTTTAATGGGTGGAGCTTTTGGTTTTAGCGGTTTATTAGCAAACGCAGCTTTACCTATACAATTGCCTTTTGCTTTTGCCCTAATTTTAGGTAGTATATTAGCTGGATTAGTAGGCGTTGCGGTCGAACGTTTTGCCTTTCGCCCGTTGCGACGTAAAGGTTCCGATCCTTTGCTTACTGTTGTTTCTAGCTTAGGTGTTGCTGTTGTAATTGTAAACTTAATTCAGTATTTAGTGGGAGCAGAAAACTATACATTTCCTACTAACACTTATGGAAATTTACCACCAGCAATAAACTTCGGTACGGTAGAAAATCCTGTGCCAATTCGCACTGTGCAGGTAGTAATATTTTGCGTATCGGTAGTAATTTTACTTGTGCTTACCTATTTTATAAATAACACAAAATATGGTAAAGCAATGCAGGCGATCGCTGAGGATGCAACTACAGCAAGCTTACTCGGAATAAATAGCGATCGCTTTATAGTTTTGACGTTTTTTATCAGCAGCTTCCTAGCTGGATTAGCAGGAACTTTGGTGGCTTCTAGCGTAAGTATTTCTGGTCCTTTTTTTGGTATTAATTTTGGTTTAAAAGGATTAGCTGTAATTGTATTAGGCGGGTTAGGTAGTATTCCTGGCGCTGTATTGGGAGGCTTATTGATTGGCTTAATTGAGGCATTTGTTCCAGCAGAATATTCAGCCTATAAAGATGCTGTTGCTTTTGGCATACTGTTTATTATGCTAGTAGTGCGTCCGCAAGGATTGCTGGGAAGGCGCTTGATTCAAAAAGTTTAGTTGAAACTAATAGAAAATATCGCTCGGATCGTAATCCAATCCTTAAGTTATTTACTGAAACACGAGGTAAATTATGATACAACGGTAGTCTAACAATTTTGTGGCACAATTAAGGAGCGTGTTATTCTACCAACAAACGAGCAAGCACAAGCCTGCCTTCGGGTTTGTCAAATGTTTTCTAACTGCTACCGAAACATTGAGCTTTTCCGTTTCGACGAGCAGATAGGAGTTGTTTTCGTCTTTGCAGGAGAGGAACTACAGGTAATTATTAACTCTCAAGGACAATGGAGATTTTTGGATGCAACCGAACTTTGAGACAATGACAAATGCACAGCTAATTGCCTATGCTCTTGCTCATCGGGAACACATAGAACCTCTGCGAGTTCTTTATCAACGTAGAACACCGGATGCAGAAGCTGTTTGGTTCAATCTTCCTCAAACAGAAGAGGAAGCAAAACAGCAGTTCGATCAGTTTAAGCAGATAGTTGCTCAGAAAGATAATAAGCGCAATAATTCTGGCACTTTATCAGAATAAATTAAGTCACAAATCTGGATCTATTCCTTGCGATCGCAATTTCTCTTCTAACATTCGAGCGCGTTGTTCGGCTTGGATCGCACGTTGTTCTGCTTGCTGCGCGTACTCTTGCGCTGTCAAATATCTTTGCCCTTGCTCGTTATACCAATATAACCAGTCGCGGGTAATTCCTTGATGCGTTCCTTCTTCTTTACCAATTCCTAAACCAATTTCTGGTATCCATACAGGATTACCTGGGAGCAAATCATAGCTACCTTCAACCAAGCGATAAACTTCTAATGGTGGCTTGCGACGGCGGCGAGGATTGTACACAGCGTAGTACAAAATTCCGATTTCAGCATACTTAGCCCTTTTTTTGCTGTATTCGCCGCGATAAGTCTCTGAAACGATTTCGATGACTAAAATAGGTAGTTGCTTTTCCTCCCAAACTAAATAACTTAAGCGCAAATCTTCATCAATTAGACGCTCAACCCCTAAACTTAAAAATCCATCAGGCACGATCGCAGGTTCATCAGGATCGTAATATACCCCCATATCAACACCAAAATACCAATCCCAACGATCTCCCCAGATTCTAGCTAGGATTTCTTCTAACAAAGTTGGAATTAGATGTTGCAGTTGATTATCTAGGGGAGTATCGTCAGAACTAGGTAAGTCCTCGGCAGTAGGCAAATATTGTTGCGAACGGTACTCGAACATGGTAAGTTGCCCCAGAACTATCTAACTTACATCTTATTAGCAAAAAATGGCTGAATTTATCGCCACTTATGGAAATTTAATTGTCTCTATGGTACTAGGGGCAATGTTAGGGTTATCTCTATATTTACCCTTGATGGCTGGACAATTATCTCTAGCTAGTCCTGGATTTTATGCTTTAGGTGGTTATATTGCGGCAATTTTATCTACTAGCGTGTTTAAATCTTCTGCGCCATTATTTCCCATTCCCTTGTTGCTATTAGAGATGTTAATTGCTGGCGTAGTTTGCGGCATTTTGGGGATAGTAGTAGGTATTCCTGCGTTGCGCTTGAAGGGAATATATTTAGCGATCGCAACTATTGCTTTTGTCGAAGTTCTGCGCGTAGTATCCTTAAACTTAGAGATTACTGGCGGTGCAGTGGGGATTTTTGGCGTACCGCAACCATTTGAAAGTGCGATCGCTTATTTGTGGGTAGCTATACCTTTACTCTTACTTAGTATGGTATTTCTCTACCGTCTAGAGCAAATTAAAGTCGGTAGGGCTTTTGCAGCGATTCGAGAAGATGAACTAGCCGCCGATGCAATGGGTATCAATCCTACATACTACAAAGTTCTTGCCTTTACTTTAGGCGCAATATTAGCAGGGATGGTAGGGGCAATTAGCGCTCACTTCTTAAACACCTGGAACGCCCGTCAAGGCACGTTTGATGCCAGTATTATCTATTTGACCTTTGTCTTGATTGGTGGCTCTAGAAGCTTTGTAGGACCCGTTTTAGGAGGTATGGTATTTACAGCACTACCTGAAGTATTAAGGGCAATTGCCGATACTAGCGGTTTACCTAGTGCGATCGCCCAATTTCTCCGCGATGGGCGTTTAATTATATTTGGGTTGCTGATTGTATTCGGTACGATATTTTTTCCTCAAGGTTTAGTAACGCCAGAATTGTTTAAAAAGTCAAAAGTTAAAAGTCAAAAGTTAAGAGAACACTAGAACACACAACCAAATTTTCAACTACTTTTTCCTTGGCGCTTTTGGCGGTTCGTTTAAAAACCTTTTTCGCTACCCAATTAATTTATCTAATGGATGCAAGACTTAGCGATACTCCTCTTCTAGAAGTAAAAGCCTTAACTCGTAGCTTTGGTGGATTAATTGCGGTTAATAATGTTTCTTTTAATGTTAATAATAATGAAATTTTTGGTTTAATTGGACCTAATGGTGCTGGTAAAACAACGTTGTTCAACCTCATCAGCGGCTTGATGCCACCTTCTAGCGGAGAATTAATTTATCAAAATAAAGCGATCGCTAAACTTCGTCCTCATAAAATTGCTAGCTTGGGTATTGCGAGAACGTTTCAAAATATCCGCTTATTCGGCAACCTTTCAGCTTTGGAAAATGTAATTGTTGCTAGACATATTCATACTAATAGTAGCGTATTTACAGGCATATTAAATCTGCCACCTGCACCTGGGGAAGAAGCTAATACTAGGCAACAAGGCTTAGATTTATTGCAATTAGTAGGGCTGGGCGATCGCTTTGATGAAAAAGCTTGTAACTTTTCTTACGGCGATCAAAGAAGATTAGAAATTGCCCGCGCTTTAGCTTTAAAACCTAAAATATTACTGCTAGATGAACCAGCAGCAGGGATGAATCCAAATGAGAAGCAAAATTTGAGTGCATTTATTCGACAGATTTCTACTGAATTTAACTTGACAGTAATTTTAATCGAACATCACGTACCCCTAGTTATGGGATTATGCGATCGCATTGCTGTATTAAACTTTGGTAAACTAATTGCTTTGGGAAATCCAGCCGAAGTAAAAACCGATCCAGTTGTAATTGAAGCTTATTTAGGGGCGGAAGTATGACTGTTGCTGCACAAATTTTGGAAATTAAAAATTTATGCGTTAACTACGGCGGTATTCAAGCTTTAAAGAATATCGATTTACTTGTCAATAAAGGTGAGGTAGTAACGTTAATTGGCGCTAATGGTGCAGGTAAAAGTACGACATTACGGGCTATATCTAGATTAGTCAATTATCGGCAAGGAAATATATATTACAATGGACGCAATATTAGCCGCTATCCAGCTTATAAAGTAGTTAAGTTTGGTATTGCCCATTCTCCTGAAGGGCGAAAAATTCTTAGTCGATTAACTGTATTAGATAACTTAAATTTGGGAGCTTATATTCGCTCAGATAATAGTATTAAAACAGATATAGACAGACAATTTCAACTTTTTCCCCGTCTGGCAGAACGTCGCAATCAATTAGCTGGAACCCTTAGCGGGGGAGAACAACAAATGCTAGCGATCGCTCGCGCTTTGATGAGTAAGCCGCAATTATTATTATTAGATGAACCAAGTTTAGGACTAGCACCTGCAATAGTGCGAGATATTTTTGCAATTATTCAAAATCTTCGTTCTACAGGTATTACGATACTTTTAGTCGAACAAAATGCTAACTTAGCTTTGCAAATTGCCGATCGCGGTTACGTATTAGAAGCAGGTTGTATTACCTTGTCAGGAAAAGCCGCAGACTTACTCAATGATGAACGAGTGAAAAAAGCTTATTTAGGATAAATTTTATGTCTATACCAGCACTAAATACAGATACTATATGGGCTATTTTAAACGATGAAATTGACGACGCTACAGTAAATCAGTTGGTATGGCATTACTTAGGATATCGCTATCAAGAGCAAACAAATTCTTGGGATAATACTCACGTTGCTTCAGATTGGCAAAGCGAATATCCAGAACCACCAGACTTTATTGACAGTCGCCCTGCAACTGTAAAATTGACTCGCTCAATTCCTGCTGAAAATAAGCAACTTTTAAAAGAAGAATTAGGGTTTAAAGGCTATAAGATAGGCGAATTTGGACCTAGACAAACTCGGCGGGCTACAGCAGCTAGTTGGCTACTAAGCTATATGAAGTTTAATAATATCTCATAGACTGTTGATACATTCTGGTAGCACTTCCCACTTACTACTGCTTTACAGCAACAGAATTAGATTGAGTAGCGATCGCAATTTCCATACTACCTTTCAAACTCATCCCCAAAGCTCTAGCCACTTTCATCATACGGTCAAAACTAATTGCTGCATAGCGATCGGCTTCATAACGCTGAATTTGTTGTTCTTGAGTACCGATTTTTTCTGCTAGTTCTTTCTGCGTCATGCCTAAAATAATTCTGGCTTTGATTAGAACAACTGGTAGTTCGTTTATATCTGCAATTTGCAAAGTTTCGATACAGCCGCCCTTAAGTTCTTCGTACTCAGCAATTTCCTGTCTTAAACGAGCGATTAGCTTCTCATAGCTTTTCTTCTGCGATAGTACCTGCCGAGGATGTAATTTAGCATCTTGAAAATCGATATTAACTGATGCTTGCTCTAATTCCCTGAGTTTGGTTTGAGTAACCTTGTATTGACGTTCGTTTTGAATCATAAGTTTATCCTCTTAGTTAATCATTTAATTTTCTCGGATCGAGGGCAACAACTCCTCTGGGATTACCCAACTTATCAGTTTGCAAGAATAGATCGTAACCAATGATAGGAAATAGTTCTCCACAAAAAACATCTTGTTGGGAATCGATATCTTCCACGAATAATGGATCGAGCAGATCGAAATCGAGTCCAAAATTGTCATAGTAAGCATCAAAATCTTGTGGTTCTTCTTTAGCAGAAATAAAGCTCCCGCCAATAACGACGCGGGTACAACCAGCTATAGCTATTTCTGCAGGGCTGCGGCTAAACCTGTTGTCAATCTTTGCCTTTGGGGATTGGTTGCAAACCGTTGTATTAACTCCTGCCAGGAAATTTCATAGACTCCTGGCGGGAGATATCCTAGTTCATTAAATGGGGGCATTTAACAACCCAGCAAAAAAAGCGTGTTACAAGTTGATAATAACACTCTTTTTGTTTTAAGAATTCGCTTGGATATCAAAAAACATTAGCTACCGTCTATACTCATGTCGGCGCGATGTTACTAGCTTGACTAACACCTCTGTGCCATAAACTTTATCGACAAACTCAGATGACTACTGCAGCTAGATGGCAATTAAGTTATATGAAATCTCATCATGTTTCATAGACTGTTGATACATTCTGGAGTATTGTTTTTAGGATTATTTACTTTGGTACTAACTGCGTAGCTATGCATTGAATTAGCTGGATAGGGATGTAAAAGTGGTTGCACTAATTCAGGCTGTTGAATTTCTAAATCGAGCCAAGTGTCGTAATCTTTAGCATCAAGAATAACTGGCATTCTGTCGTGAATAGGACGTAATAAATCGTTGGCTTCTGTGGTCAAAATAGTACATGATGCGATCGCTTCTCCATCAGGCGATCGCCAATTTTCCCATAAACCCGCAAAAGCAAATGGCTGTCCGCTTTCTAAGCGAAAATAATAAGGTTGTTTTTTACCATCTTGACGCTGCCATTCATAAAAACCATCAGCAATAATTAAACATCGCCGCCGTCTTAAAGCAGATTTAAATGATGGCTTCTCGCTAGCCGTTTCGGAGCGAGCATTGATTAATTTTGCACTTATAGATGCATCTTTCGCCCAGGTAGGAATTAAACCCCAATGCAGCATTTGTAACTGTCTTTCACCCCGTTCGGGTGTTAATAATATTGCTGGGATCGATTGAGTAGGTGCGATATTATATCTCGGCTCTAAACTAGGAATTTCGGGGAGATTAAAAGTAGAGGCGATCGCATCTGTCGGCTGGCTCAAAGTAAATCTTCCGCACATAAATTTAATAGTTAATAGCTACTAAATTTTAGTGCTTACGGCAACTTTTTTTCCTCAGCTATTTGGTATAAAGGTGCAGGTTGTTCCTGAATGCGTGCTTCAATCGGTTTAACCTGCTCGATAAAAGTAATCAAAGTATTATATTCAGGTGGCTTGACACTTGGCAGGTAGCCTGCTGCTTGCGCTATATCTGGTAAAGCTTCATTCATAGCTTGGGCGATCGCATTACGCCGACTAGATTCAACACTAGGACTAATCAACACCGCTCCTGCTGGTACTCTTAAGCTAGTAAACAGAACTCGAAAATCTGCTTTAATCTCAGGGCGATAGCGATCGAACTCATCTCTAGATAATGCTCCCGCAGCGACTTCCCCTTTGGCTACCCATTCTAAAGTTGTTTGCGGCGTAGGAGAAATACGCACTTGTTTGGGAGTCGTACCGTAAAGACTATATAGCGGTACATAATAGCCTGTAGCCGAACCTGGTTGCCCTAAAGCTATAACCTTACCATTTAAGTCATTTAAGGCTTGGACAGGACTAGATTTAAGCACGATGATAATAGAGCGACGATTGCTTAACCCTTGCAGCGAAAATAAAGGTACGTACTTCGCCCTAGATATAGCGATCGCAGCCAATCCTGGTGGTGCAAATACTAAAGACCAAGCTTGACGCTGAATTTGCCTCACTGCTTGGACTTCATTGTATGCAGGTTCTAACTCTATTAAGGTTTTGGTTTGACTTTGCAAATAGTTAATAAAACTTTGAAATTGCTGGGCAGAACCTACCCCCTCTCCATAGGCAACTATACCAATGACTAATTTTTCTAACTGTTTGGTTGGGGTGGACTTAGATCGCGTACAACTGGCTAAGAGCAAGAGAATTTGAGCGAGCAATATACGGCGTGAAATTATACTCATTGGCAAAATATCTGCGGATTTCCACTCTTGCAAGACGTAGTATTTGTATCATCTATTAAAAGTGTTTTAGAAGTGGCGATGCTGAAAAACTTTAAACTTAGCAGAAAATTTAACGTATTGTTGCTGACAGTTTTTTTAGTAACAGTTGTTTGTAGTGGAATCGCTTTTTCGACAATCCTCAATCGCAACACCGAACAGCAAGTAACTCAAAGAGCAACACTGCTATTGCAAACTATGCTTTCGGTACGGCAATATACTTTGACTCAAGTCAATCCAGAGTTAGCGCCTCGGTTAGAAACAGATGCAGAATTTTTGCCGCAAACTGTTCCTGGCTATTCGGCGCGAGAAGTATTTGAGGAATTTCGCAAAAATCCAGAATATACTGACTTTTTCTACAAAGAAGCTACTCTCAATCCTACTAATCTACGCGATCGCGCTGATGGTTTTGAGACGGAGTTAGTCAGACGCTTTCAATCTAATACTGCCCTCAAAGAATTAACAGGTTATCGTGTATCACCTGCTGGCAATCTATTTTACATTGCTCGTCCAATTATAGTTGGGAAAGAAAGTTGCCTGCGCTGTCACAGCACCCCCGAAGCTGCTCCCAAGAGCCAATTAACTACTTACGGGAAGACTAACGGGTTTGGCTGGAAGTTAAATCAAATCGTTGGCGCTCAAATAATTTCTGTACCCGCAAGTGGTGTTGCTGATAGCACTCGTCAAGATTTCATGTTTCTGATGGGGATTGTTACAGGGGCGTTAGCGTTGGTTATGTTGGTTATTAACTTTTTACTGCAACGAACAGTAATTCGCCCAATAGAACGCATCGCTAGAGTAGCTAACGATGTCAGTATAGGTAACTTAGATGCGGAGTTTGAACAGCCGTCAAAAGATGAAATTGGCAAACTTACAGTAGCTTTCAATCGCATGAAAACTAGCTTAGTGATGGCGATGAATCTCCTTGATAAATAACTAGATTAGCTTTGCAGCGATTCAGTAAATAATTGGCTAAGTTCGCTGCTAGGAAGACATTTAGCTAAAGTTTCAACTAATTGAGTTTTCGATATATTTGGTTTGGTAGCTACAGTCTGCTTGACAAATAATGCCGCAATCGGTCCAATTAATTTTGCTAGTTCCAATTGGCATTTCATGACAAATTCTGGCTCAACAATTGGTGTATGGACGATCGCCGAACTAGCAGATATAGGCTGCTCCGCCAATAGTAAGGAGTTTTGGTCGTTGTATAGTAGATTTAGTTGCGATCGCAATTGCGATCGCTTTTCTGTAGGCATACGTTCTGTCAGCTGCTCTACCAAGTCTTGCCAATTTACAGCATAAACTAAGGCTTGTTTGAGCATGACTAAGCCAATAGGTCCAATTTCATTAACCAATAGTCGGTGCAGTTGCTCTTGCACATCTCTAGGTAACTCGAACTCTTCTACACGCGGGGTAAATACGTCTTGATTGGCTAATTCAACTGATAGTAAATACTGCGTGTTGTAGTTTGTTGGTTTTTGAGTAATATTTGTATGGCTATTTAGGGAGTGCAGGGCGGCTAATACTTCTCTGGCGTTTTGGTAGCGCTGGCGGTAGTCATAATGTACCATCCTTTCTAAAATATCTGCCAAACTGGGGCTAACGCGAGTTACATTTTTAAATAATATTTCGCTATGGCGGCTATCTTGAGGCAAATCTAAAGGATCTATGCCGCTGACAGCTTGGATACCAATCATGCCTACTGCATAGATATCGCTGCTAAATTGGGGGTTACAACTTTGTTGTTCGCTAGGCATATAGCCGGGGGAACCAACTGCTACCTTCATCCCAGTCGGATGAGCAAGTTGGGCGATTACTTTTTTTACAGCACCAAAATCCATCAAAACTATATTGCCGTCATCGCTACGTCTAATTAAGTTCGTAGGTTTAATGTTGCGGTGAATAATTTGCCTGGTATGGACAAAATCTAAGACGTGTAAAATACTTTGTAATAAGGCGATCGCTTCTGCTTCGATGAATTTCTTGCCTGGGATCAATTCTTCGCTCAAAAGATGACCTGCGATTAGCTCTTGCACTAAAAAGAACTCATTTTCTTGAGCAAAATGAGCTAACATCCGAGGAATTTGATCGTGACTGCCTAATCGATATAAGACTTCAGCTTCGCAGTCGAATAATTGTCTGGCTGCTTTCAGCGTTGCTAAATCCCGCACTTTTGGCTGAAATCGCTTGACTACGCACAGCGACTTACCTGGTAAGTAACAATCTTTAGCTACGTATGTCTGACTAAATTCACTACTACTAAGATGCCTAACGATTTGATAGTGACCCGCAAGCATCGTTTCCATTATAGTATTTCACTTTTTGAGTAACTTATCGAGCTTACATCGAAATTTACCAGTATAGCTATACTGTTATTCTTTGGTTGAATAATTTTATACAGCTAGATGATTAATATCACTTATAACTCAAACAGTAGATATCTTCACAGCTAACGAGTATTTTTCCGCTGCTGTTATGTTAAGTTTGATTGCGCTGGCAATTGGATAGATTTTCAGGCAGGAGCGATCGCCTTTAATATCTCAACTGAAGACAAGCTACTATTAGGACACTTTTCTGCTTGTCTCAAACAACTTATTACTTTTCAAAATTAAGTTGGTAGGCTACGAGAATAATAGATGCAGTAATAAAGTTTAAAAAGTTTAGAACCAGTGGGTAGGATAACTCCTTTCGTCTGCCAAATTATTAAAAACTACAGCACACAAGACCAGAATAATTGAACCTTCCAAGACGGGGGTAAGCAGAAATTGCCAAGATGGGTTCGTCATCATGACAACTAACGCAACTGCTCCCGAAGGTGGATGTACGGTTCTGGTGAACTGCATCATCCCAATTGCTGTTGCTACTGCTAAACCCATTGCCCAAGGGTGAGAACCGAAGAGATACAGAATACTTAGGCTAACTAGAGCAGCTACGATGTTGCCGCCAATGACATTGCGGGGTTGAGCTAAAGGACTATCAGGTACACCGAAGATTAAGACGCTAGTAGCACCGAAGGGAGCCATCAGCAAAGGAGTGTTAGTTTTCGTAGACAGGTAAGCCGTTGTTGCTATGGCGATAAAACTACCAAACCAACTCCAAAAGATATGCTGGTGATTAGGTTTATCTATAGGACACGTTAGAGGACATGAACGCCACTTTCCGCGAATCTTGAACCAGTAGTTATTCCATTTCAACTGAATGATTTTGTAATTCAACCAGGACAAATAGGTAGAATTAGTTCGTCCTTTGGATAAGTTTTCTTGATGATTTTTCACAGCAAATAAACTAAACAATTGGTAAATGATAGTAAGTGTTTAGTGAAATCCTCGTTATACAAATTTTTGCCGAGGAGAACAGGGGGTTACACTGGTAAATCTAAGCTTTCAAAATTACTAAATTACAAATGTCAAGATTCCATGACTTGTCGTATTTGCTAATTGTACCTTAGTAAAGTTTGCAGATAAGAATCAAACTTTATAATATTAATTTATATATAAAATTAGCTTTGCTTATATAAAGAGAAATATAGACTTTTAGGTTTAAAAGTTTTTAAAAGAGTAGCTTACTTGATTAGCGAAAGTTTTATAATTTAATACTTTGTTGTTTTGAATTTGGTTTAACTCTCATTGCTTTTTGCTGCTAGTTGTTTCAACCACAACCAGCCTGAAATACAACCAATTGCATAATGGGGAAAATCCCACAAAGAAAACGTAGAACCAAGTAGCAATCTACCTACAAGGGTAGAACGTATTTGCTCTAATCAAGGCGGATGCCACAGTTGCAAAAATTCTAACAGGCAGGTGTCAACAAAAATCAATATAGGAATTTGGTTAACTGTTTTGCGACTTTTTACGAACAAAAAAGCAAATAAACACTAAAATATCTCATAAAATATTGCTGCGCCATAATCATTTAGCCACTGCTGACCAAAACCGTTATAAAACTTGAAAAAAAAGCCCACCGCTGTAATGATGAGCAAAGAAAAAATATTATTGAAATATTTACTTTGATTGAATGTCATACAAGCAGAAGTTAGTTATTGCGTGCCTTGTATAACATACTTTTTACAAGATTGAGAAGCAGCATTTAGGGCTGAGTGCGGCTACCTGCACCAACTACGCCTATCTTGTGACGGTAAGACAACTCCGCACCAAACCACCCAGACAAGCTAGTAAGAGTACCGACAATCGTTGACAAAACTAATCCCCAAGGTAGTACGCCATCTATAGGATTGCCCCAACGTAATGCTAAGTTGATTGCAGTTAAAACTAGAAGGGTAACGTTTAGAATCATGTGCGCCCAACCTGCGGTACGCTTGCGGACTCTTTCTATTTGCAAAAAGTCGCTCATGCCAATAATAGCAGCGATAACCCCGCCACCTAAGCCAGCAACAATTAGCCAAAATGATGCTCGCGCCCAAAATTCATCGCGCAATAGCCAATAAACAGCATCCGTTACTAAAGCGCCTGCTAAAAAGGCAATCGGGAAAATAACACTTAAGGGATGCAAAGGATGTCCGGCGATCGCTACTGTACTAGGTACGCCTGTATCTTGGTATTCGCGATCGTCGCTCTCAATTATTGGTGGAATATTCGGGAACGGCGTACTACTGGTTTGCTGTCTTGTTTCCATGTGTTTTCCTGCTCTCCCCAGAGATTACGTCTGTATTCTACAAATTAATTCTAAGCAGAAGGGATTTTTTCAACGTGGGCTTCTGCTTGCATAGTTATTTTTCCAGCTTCTACTTTGAGCTTTTTGATACGTAAGGACATACCCTGTAAGTCAAAGTTACTAAGATTGAGAATTTGGCTAGTTTGAGCGACTAAAGCTTTGGTTAGTTCTGGCGATAGCTCCTCACCTTCACCGTACTCGACATTTTCTAGCGATATGGTTTGTCCGTTGGAGCTAACTACTGGTTTAGCACTAAATGCCACTCGACTTGTGCGATCGCCTGCCGATACGCTAGCACTTAGCACTACTTTATCGTCGCCTGGTAGTTGAAAATCTACTTTCTGGGCGCTAATTGTGGTAGTTTCACCTTCAAGTTGCACTGGCAAATTACTCAGTTGCGATCGCACGTATTCTGAATTAAAGGCGCGGTTTATATCTGCTTGTGTCAGAACTGCGCGGACGCTCGCATCAGTAGGCTTAGTCAGTTCAATTTTACCAAACGTGGCGCTGAGTGGATTTACAGC
Source organism: Aliterella atlantica CENA595 (assembly GCF_000952155.1). GTDB lineage: Bacteria > Cyanobacteriota > Cyanobacteriia > Cyanobacteriales > Chroococcidiopsidaceae > Aliterella > Aliterella atlantica. Next base: position 73,319 of record NZ_JYON01000019.1, read on the forward strand.
TACACCTTTCATGTGCATATCCAACTCTTCTACGCGGAGGTCTTTTTTCATCACCAGACCATCGCCAGCAATTTTTACTTCATCTACCTGACCTTGAACTAACTTAATTGGATCGGTCTTGACATCTACATCTAAATTTTCTACTTCATCTAGTTGGCTAGATATACCAACTTCCGCTGCCTTGTTCAAGGCTTGTTCGCCTAATCCTGGCTGGTCTTGCATTACTACTATTGTGCTTCAACTTTCTGATCCCTACTCACGTAAATCTAGCGATTTGCTCTATGAATATGTATCTGTCTTCTGGTGGAGGAAGCTTTTTCTTAATTATTTATCCTTATTAGAAGGGTCAAGGTAGTTATCTAACTAAAGAATCTATTGATTTTTTCTATAAATGTCTGCCAACTAGAAAGAATAAAATATTAAGCGGTTACTAAGAGCCTTTATATAACTGCATTTTATCTACTATATCTTCAATTATTTCTTTTTAATTAGTAGCCGATCCGTCAAAAGAAGGATGGAATTCAAAGTTCATTTGTGACACCCTAAAAACATCAGCCGATCCGAAAATTTGAGAGGATATTTAAAAATGGTAACAACCTTAGATGATACCAAACGCTCTGCGCTGGGTGTTAAGTTGGCAGACATAAAAGCAATTCAAAACTTGCTCATCTCCAACGAACAGAAGTTTATCAGTGAAATTAACGACCAAGAAATTCGCGACCGCTTTGAGCATATGCTCGAAGATGACCAAAAGAATTTGGGCGTATTAGACACAGTAATTGTGCAGTATGGCGTTCAAGGTGAACCCAAAGATACAATTAAGCAAATGGTAGACAAGCTGCAGCAACTCATGCAAGGTTCTGAACTTACCATTTACGAAAAAGTATTTCAACATGAATTGCTCAAGCACCAGCAAGTAATGAGCGGTTTGACAGTACACAAAGCAGCACAAAAAATTGGTGCTGACGTATTGGCGGCGATCGCTCCCTTAAACACTATTAACTTTGAAAACCGCGCTCACCAAGAGCAACTCAAGGGCGTTCTTGAAGTTCTTGGCGTACGCGAACTCACAGGTCAAGAAGTAGATCAAGGCATCTGGGGTCGCGTTCAAGACGCTATGGCAGCATTAAGCGGTGTTGTAGGTAGCGTAGTTACCCAAACTAGCGACAAGCAGGACATGAACATCCAAGACATCATTCGGATGGATCATGCCAAAGTAAATACTTTGTTTACTCAGGTTGCTGCTACAGACGATCCGCAAAAGTTACAAGAGTATTTCGGTCAGATTTACAAAGACCTACTTGCTCATGCTGAAGCTGAAGAGCAAGTAGTGTATCCTGCTGTTCGTCCTTTCTACGGCGAAAGTGATACTACCGAGTTGTACGACGAGCAAGCTGAAATGAAGCAGATGCTAGACGAAATTAAAGCATCCGATCCAGCAGCAACAGATGAATTCAAGTCGAAGATTAGAAAGCTAATGGATGCTGTTGGCGATCACATTCGTCAAGAGGAAAGCACAATGTTTGCCGCTATCCGCGACAACATGAGCAGCGACCAAAGCGAGCAATTGGCTACACAGTTCAAGTCTGCTAAGAGCCAGATCCAACAAAAGATGTCCTAGTCTTTGTTCTGGGTTCTAAGTCTGAGTCAAATTTCTTAAATACATAGTTTGAGCTAAAAGTCTACCAATGCAAAACGGTAGACTTTTTTATCGGAATTGCACTAATTTTTTTCTATTATGCTGCACTATGCAACAACAATTTGTTAACGTAAAGATTAATCATTTGGAGGTGATAAGGGCTGATGGATATTTTAGAGTTAATCAAACAAAATCGTCAAACAATTAAAGAATTGTTTTTAAAAATTGAGACTGCACAAGAAACTGAAAAGTTATATGAATACTTTAATAAGATTTACGAAGAATTAATTACATATTCTCAAGCTGAAGAGTCAACTTTATATACATCTATGAGCAAATATCAAGGAAATGAAGAATTAATTGAAGTTGCTAAAGCAGAGCATCAAGAATCAAAGAAATTATTAGAAGAAATGGAATTTTTTAGTCCTACTTCATCTGAATTTAAACATAAGTTTCAGCAACTCAAACAGGTGGTTTATCAACACTGGGAGAAAGAAGAAAAATTTATTTTTATGCAATCTCAGAAATTAGTAAGCCAGCAGGAAAAAGAACAATTAGGCAATAAATTTGTCGACCTTAAAAATAAGTTACAACAAGAACTAATGATGAATTAAAATTTGCATTCAACTCTCGCTCGAAAAGTCATAAAATTATCTTAAAATCTACAAAAAAGTGAGAAGATAGCATATTATCTTCTCACTTTTCAAGCTTAAGCGAAATTATAGAAAAATTTGAATCTCACCTTGGTTTTATGACAATTTAGCCATTAACTACAGCACCACCGTTGGGATGTAAAACTTGACCTGACATATAAGACGCATCATCTGAAGCTAAAAATACAAAGCTAGGAGCAACTTCTTCTGGTTGTCCCGCTCTTGCCATTGGTACTTCTTTGCCGAAGCTTGCAACTTTATCTTCAGGGAAAGTAGCAGGAATCAATGGTGTCCAAATTGGACCAGGCGCAACAGCATTGACGCGAATACCTTTTTCTACCAAACTTTGGGAAAGCGATCGCGTAAAGGCAACAATTGCCCCTTTGGTTGAGGAATAATCTAATAATTGCTGGTTGCCTTTATATGCAGTTACAGAGGTAGTATTGACGATCGCACTACCTTCTTTGAGGTGCTTCATCGCTGCTTTAGTCAAGAAAAACATCGAAAAAATATTAGTGCGGAAAGTTCTCTCCAACTGTTCGGCGGTAATATCCTCAATACTTTCTTGTGGGTGCTGTTCGGCTGCATTGTTAACTAAAATATCGAGTTGGCCAAATTCATCAACTGTTTGTTGTACCAATTGCTGACAAAAGTTTTCACTGCCAATATCACCAGCAATCGCTACAGCACGACGACCTTGTTTTTCTACTAACTGCTTTGTTTCTTTAGCGTCGTCGTGTTCGTTTAAGTAGGCGATCGCTACATCTGCGCCTTCTTTGGCAAATGCGATCGCCACCGCGCGACCAATACCGCTATCTGCACCTGTAATTAAAGCAACTTTACCCTCTAATTTCCCGCTACCGCGATACTGAGAATCGTCAGCTTTGGGTTTGGGGGTCATTTCCGATTCTATACCTGGTTGTTGGTCTTGAGATTGCGGCGGTTGTAGTTCTTCTGGCATATCATTTAGCTCCTCAATAGTATTGTATTAAAACGACCTTTAACTAAATAAGCATTGCGCTTTTGGCTGGGAAAAGGAAAAAGAAGGGATATTTTTCCTTTAAATACCATTTCCCTACCAGCCAAATTTAGTTGTTATCGGCTAACTAAAAATTTACCAACTGGAGTATGTTAAATTCTCATGCTAAGGAGAGATAAAAATATTTGATTATCAATCTTGAGGCAGACAAAAATTTTCTAACTGTGATGTTAATAACTTAGCTATTTATTAATAGATGCGATCGCTAAAATCCACTCCAAGCTTCTTGAATAAAACCGATAGCTATTTGCACCAAGGGCCATCCCAATAAACAAATTACAGTAGACCAAGCAGTGTTAATATCTAATCCTTGGCGGGCTGCAACAACTACAGTTAATAAACTCCAAACAGACAAAATAAGTTCAATCGGCTCCCCTAAAAGTGGAATTAATGTTAAAAAGTTGAGGACTTGAGGTGCATAAGCAAACCCAATAGGAATTAATAGATCTTTATAGCTTGGCGGATTTTGTCTTATTAACTTACCAATTAGCCAAATAGTTAAAGTCCAAAAATAATATCCTAATAAAACGCTAAGACCATCGACTAAAAGCACTAAAGGCAAAATAGAAATAGCTGTCCAGTTGATGATGAAAACTACAGCAGTACCCAAAGCGTGAGAAATAGCAGCTAAAATAACAATTGTTTGAGCTACGCGATCGGTTAAAGGCGTGCTACGCGCATCCTCATAAAAGTTAGCATCCAAAGCTAAAGCGCTGCCCAATGTTTTTAATAGCCCTCTTCTTGTTTCTTTGTTCCTCACTATCAATTCCTATAATTTTAAATAACTGTAGGTTATTATTTAACTTAAGTTATTAACTATATATTAAATGCTGCAATTACTAGCTAAAATAATTTTCTGGTTGCGAGGCGGGAGTTTAAGACTATTAACAATAGCACTAATAATTTTGTTAGTTTGGGGTACGATTTCACCTGTTGGAACGTTAATTTGGTGGGCAAATGAGGGTGTGGATTTACTGGGATTGAGAAGCAATTCTAAAGTGTTGCCACCAAGCAACAACACAAATTCAACTCCTAAATCTTCGCAGCTAAGTTGTTATATTGTCTTTCTACCAGGAGTAGGAGATTTCTCCGCAAACCAACTAACGCCAGGAGAAGAGGTATTTTTAGACCAGATAATTGCCTCTCATCCTAACTGTATCGCCGTTAGCGATGTATTTCCTTACTCAGCAAACAATGAAAGCTTAGGCGGAAAGCGGGTACTTGCTCCCTTATGGAACTTTGCCGATCGCGCTCAAGGTTGGCTGGCGGTAACAAATGTTATTATCAAAATTCGTAATTTGTGGCGATTTGCCATTTCTGCCGATCCTCGCTACGGTCCAATATACAACCAAGGCATTGCGACAGCAGTAATCGAGCGCATGGAAGCGCAGCAGCCTATTCCTAAAGGGACAAAACAACCATTGCAACTTATTCTCGTTGGTACTAGCGGCGGCGTTCAAGTTGCCTTGGGTGCGGCGGATTATCTCAATCGCAGGCTAAACACTGAAATTACTGTCATCTCTTTAGGTGGCGTATTTGCAGGTACAAATGGATTTATAGCTAGCGATCGCGTTTACCACTTACACGGGGAACGAGATTGGGTGGAAAATATTGGTGCGATCGTCTTTCCTTCGCGCTGGCGTTGGAGTGTAGCATCACCATTCAATCAAGCGCGGATACAGAACCATTATGCAGTTCAAAGTAGCGGTCCTCATACTCATGACGGCGATGAGGGGTATTTTGGTCAAGCTATGGTCAATTCCAAGGGCGTGACTTATGTAGATTTAACGCTGCAAGACGTTAATAAATTACCTATTTGGTCAGAACGAAAGTAGGGAAAAGGGCAAGTTTTTTGGCGATCGCTCATGCACCCAAATATTTCATAATCTGCTTACTAGGTGAGGTTGTCTTTAAGTATATTTACTATTAATTGCTAAAAAACTGCTTACTTTCTAATTATTTAATTCCTGCGATAGATGTTTTAATCTAATTATTTCTATTTCTACTAATGCTGTTTTTATAAACTTTTTTATTTCCATAAATTAGTCACAAATTATACATAGCTTAGACATAACTTAGGCACTTGATGACTATTAAGTTGTGAAAATGTATGAGCTTAACAAAGTTGGATGATTTTGATTTTTTGAGTAACTGAAATTCAACTGCAATCTGAGTTTGACAAGCAATAAAGAATTCGGATGCAAGTACAGATAGTTAATTACACAAAGCAAGGGTAATGAGGAGACAAAAGTGGGATTCAACAGAAGAGAATTACTCAAACTAGGTGCGCTAGCAGGCGGCGGACTTTTACTACCCGTAGGGCTGGCACAGCGTACTTGGGCAAAGGACATTTATGAAGGAGGCAATTTTCCTCAAGATCCTATAGCTGAACCCATCGACCCACCACCTCCCTTTCAAGTTAAACTTCCCATTCCTCCGGTACTTCAACCTACACGCAGAGATGCCACAACTGATTACTACACTATCGTGCAGCAGGAGGCAAATCAGCAGATTATTCCAGGATTACCACCAACTCGCATTTGGGGTTACAACGGTATTTATCCTGGACCGACAATTATTGCCCAGAAAAATCGCTTAGTAAATGTCAGCCAAGTTAATAGACTGCCAGATCCAGTGTCAACTCACTTGCATGGACAGTCAACGCTACATACATACGATGGCTACCCAGTAGACCTGATTCAACCAGGTCAATCCCAGATATATAAGTATCCTAATTTAAACTTGGCTACCACAATGTGGTATCACGATCATGCTCTGCACATGACTTCGACGCACTTATATAGAGGGCTAACTGGTTTATACATACTCAGAGATGAAGTAGAAGCTCAACTACCTATCCCAAAAACTTATGGTGTAGACGATATTCCTTTAGTAATTGCAGATAGGTTATTTGCACCTGACGGGCAGTTGATTTATGAAGTTCAAGGCAATCAAGGCGTTGCAGGGAATATCTTCCTTGTAAATGGTGCGCCAATGCCCAGAATGGAAGTAGGTACTAAAAAGTATCGCTTCCGAGTTTTGAATGGGTCAGATTTATTAGCTCATCACTATCGCCTCAGTACGGGAGATCCCTTTATTATGATTGGGACTGATACTGCACTGATGCCTAGACCGCAGACGGTGGAAAGTTTTAGAATAGGTGCGGCAGAACGATACGAATTCATTATTGACTTTTCTAAATATCCCGTTGGCACTCAGGTAGTGTTACAAAACATCTGGGACGATATAGGCGATCCCACACCTATTATGCGTTTTGACGTGGTGCGCCAAGAAGCGGATACCACCACAATTCCCTCTGTACTGCGTCCTGACGTACAAAGAATTATGGAACAAGAGTTTATTCCAGCTAATGCTGTACGAACTCGCAAGTTCGAGTGGGGAAGACGAAATGGATTGTGGGCAATCAACGGTTTAGTCTGGGATACGCAAAGAGTAGATGCTACTCCTACTAATGGCGATATTGAAATTTGGGAATTGTACAACAAAGCAGGTGGTTGGTGGCATCCTATCCACATTCACTTGATAATTAACGGATTTAAGATTCTTGACCGTAATGGTAAACCGCCTTTCCCATACGAGCGCGGGCTAAAAGATACTGCTTTTATCGGTCAAAACGAACACGTCCGCGTTATTGGTAGATGGGCTCCTTACACAGGTAGATTTGTTTTCCATTGCCACAACGCATACCACGAAGACCATGACATGATGAGTCAGTTTGAGGTGATACCTAGTCGAACGTTTACGCCACCTACTGTACCTAATTTTCCTTAATTCTTAGTTGAGGGCGATCGCCCCAGTGCGACCGCTCTACGAAAACCTTAGTAATAGAGCTTTATTCACACCTCTATTAAGCACAGATAATAGTTGTGGGTAAGACAATGCAAAAGTATATATCAACTACTATAGGCATCGCCCTGCTTCCATTCGTTTGTGCGATCGCTACATTTAAAAGCGTTATTGCTCAAGAATATTCAGGCTGTTTTTTGATTACAACAGCAGGTACAGTAGTTGAACTAAATAAATTATGTACTCTAAATGACGAGCAAACAGCAGAACCTTTAGAGTTTAGCGGTCTTGAATTTCAACCGCCAATAGCTGGTCTTAAATCTGCTGGAATTCAAGGCTCTGTTACCAATCGATCTAATAAAGTAATACTTTTAAAAACAATATACTTTCAATTACTAGCAAATAATCGAGTTGTTGCTGCTAGTAATATTCAAGTAGAAACAGGTAATGGTTTGCAGCCAGGAGAATCACTTTCCTTTAATGCAGGGATCGGTAGTAGCATAGACGGCTTACCAGAAGATGGAGTTAAGGTAGAAGTAATTAAATATGAGTAATAAATAGTTTTAAAGCACATAAATTATATTTTCCTTTTGCAGCGAAGATAATTATGGCAACATTCAAGTACAAGTAATATCTACACAAAACACTAATTAACTATTGTTTCTAACGATTCTCATGAATACAAGCAAAAATACACAAAATAAAGCTACACTTCCTTTCCTAAATCGAAGAGTAAAAATAGGAATAGTAACTGCATTAAGTGGGCTAAATGTTATAGCTTATTTAGTACCTGCAAACTCACAACACAGCGATCATTCATCACCTACAAATACAACCACACAAGGACATCGCTCATCGCCAACAACTTCAGAGCGAAAGCAGGATTCATTGTTAAATAGAACAACTACACAAGAACAAAATTCATCCCTAAAAACTCCTCCTCAAGGACAAGCTGAAATAACTGAAGAAGAAATTGAACACTTCGAGGTTCCAACACATACGCCTCAAGAACGTGAGGTTGAGCAGTTGGTGAACCAAGGATTAGAAAAACTTGCTAAGAAAAACTATCAAGGCGCACTTGCTGACTTTAATAAAGTGCTGGTAATGAATTCGGAACACGAAACAACCTACCGCTTGCGGGGGGAACTTCTTCGCCACATGAAGGACTATAAAGCCGCAGTTAAAGATTACACCCAAGCGATCGCACTAAATCCCTTATATTGGTCTAATTACGTCAGCCGAGGAGAAATATACGAGATTGTCGGCAACTATCATCACGCAATGGGAGATTACGGTAAAGCAATCGAACTGTATCCTGAAGATGGTATTGGCTATACCCATAGAGGTGCTGTGCAAGCTAGGTTGGGAAACTATCAAGCGGCAATGAAAGACTATGAAAACGCGATCGCTATTAATCCCGCTCGCGCTGAAGCTTATCTCAATCGAGGTAAGCTTTATGTCAAGTTAGGCAACATTAAAAGATATAGCAAAGACGAGCGAGAATCTGCAAGGCTGCACGAAAAAGCGATCGCAGACTATCAACAAGCTGCAAAACTTTTTTCTGAGCAAGGATATGTAGCAGAATTACAGGAAGCAAGAAACCTCTCGCAAGCACTTAAGCAACGCTTAGTCCCAGCACGAGCGACAAGATAGCAAGAATTTTTTAGTTCCGGCTAGCGGTGTAACTTAAACAAAACTTACAGTTGATGACTAAAACCATTCGTCCGCTCGAACTGATGCACCCTATGGGGAAGATATAAAGTATCAGCACATAAGTAAATAAACTTAAAGGTAGAGATTTTGTAGATTTTAGGGCAAATTAATTGTCGCAATTGTTAATAGAGCGATCGCTAAATCATCAAGAAAGCAGTTGCATTGCAACTGCTTCCCTAAAATAACTGCTATTAAAGATATGCAGCTTATTTTGGCAATTTAACTCCTCGCTTACGGCGTAAAGCACCGCCAGCAAATAATCCACCAAACGCTAGTACACCTAATACAGAAGAAGGTTCGGGAACTGGAACATTTGCAGTGGTCACGTAGGTGGGAGCAGATAAACCACCACTACCAGAAGCTACAAAGTCACCTAAGAAATCACCGGTTTGGCGATCGTACTGTTTGATACTATCGGAACCAAAATCGCTAACAAATAGGTTGCCATTACTCCCAATAGTTACGTCTTCGGCTCCATTTAATTCCCCACTACCAATAAATGATGAATCGCCAATTCCAGTCGCTAAGTCAGCGCGACCGACGCTTGTGGAAAAATTAGTGTAGAAAATATCGCTATCGTCTACAGCTAATCCTCCTGGATCGAGAAATGAGACTTGATTTGGCAGTCCGCCAACAGGCGCTCTTGTCGTTGAATCGTACACTCCAATACCACCACTATTGAACCGAGCGCTACCTGAACTGATAAAGAGATTATTATCTGGTCCGCCAATCACTACATCAACTGGCTGAGGTCCTGTAGCAATTAAACCTCTGCCTGAACCACCAGTAGGAATGTTACCTATCAACTCTCCAGTAGTACCATCATATTGTAGTAAACCACTACTCCAACTTACAACATTGGGTCCTGCTACTTCCTGTTCTGTACCTGGGATAAAATCACTAACAACAAATAAACTACCATCGGGGGCAAAACTCAACCCTTTTGCATCACTTAGTCCACTACCAGCAAAATCTTTGATGTATTCTCCAGTAGTACCGCTGTACTCTTTAACGCTATCCCCGCTAGCAACAAATAAATTGCCATTTGGTCCCAACGTCAAGCCTTGAGGGTTGAATAAACCGCCGCTACCAGAAGTCACAAAATCGCGGATATAAGCCCCTGTCGTCTCATCGTACTGTTTGATGCTGTTGTCACCAGAGCTACTTACTAGCAACGCAGATTGGGCAGGTAAAGTAGTCAATCCTACTACTGTGGAAACACAAAGGGCGATGGCTCCGCCGACACCAGAGGTGTACGCGCTTTTGCCTAAGTTACTTTTCATTTGCTCGTGCTTACAAAATAGGTATTTACACAAAATCTCTGTCAAATTAAGCCGATGCACCCGTAGCTGAGGCTAACAGTTTTTTACGTTGCCTGGAATAAGTCAAAAGATATAAATAGTACGTGTATAAAATACTATTTTTAGTCGTTGCACAAATGCGAAGTCTTTTGTCTACAACTCCTCGAAAGAGAGATGAAAGCTGCTCAATCTGCATTTGAAATAGGGCTAATTAGGCTTGAAATTATCAGATAGGAGTCAAATACTCATGCCACTACTATCTCTAGACGAACTCAAAACATTAGTAGAAAATCCTCAAAAACCTTGCATTTCCCTATATATGCCCGTACTCAAGGCAGGAGCAGAATTTAAGCAAAATCCTATTCGCTTTAAAAACCTCATCCGTCAAGTTGAACAACGCCTAGATGAAATAGGCATTCTTGAACCAGAAGCAAGTGCATTGTTGAAACAAGCGCAGGAACTCGATACTCTTGAATTTTGGGAAAATCATGATGACGGATTGGCGATATTTATTTCTCCCCAATTATTTCGCTATTACTCTTTACCCGTTGAGTTTCAAGAATTAGTAGTCGTCAGCGACCAATTTCACCTCAAACCTCTGCTAGCACTAATTAACAGCGATCGCAGATTCTACATTTTAGCCCTCAGCCAAAAAGACGTTAGGTTCTTTGAAGCAACACCTTATAACGTCAAAGAGGTGAAAGTACAAAATATGCCTCATAGCCTAGATGAAGCGCTCAATTTAGATGAAACTGCTAAAGAAGGGCAGTTTAGAATAGCTGCATCCAAAGGCGGAACGTCTAATTCTTTTGCTCAACCTGGCGCATTTCACGGACAAGGAAGCCCAGATCGCGATAAACATCAAGAACAAATCCGACAATTTTTCCATGCTGTTGATGACGCATTGCATCAGAAGTTACGCAATCGAAAAGCTCCTTTGATACTCGCAGCAGTTGAATATCTTCACCCAATTTATAAAGAAGCAAACACTTACCAGCATTTAGTTGAAGAAGGCATTACTGGCAATCCAGAAATTCTCAAACCAGAGGAATTACAAGCTCAAGCTTGGCAGATTGTTGAGCCAATCTTAAATCAAGCAGAACAAGCAGCTAAAGAGCGCTACCAGGAACTTGCAGGTTCCGATACAGGCAAAGCTTCATCCGATCCTCAAGAAATTATTCCCGCAGCTTATTTTCAGCGAGTTGATGCTTTATTTGTGCCAGTAGGAAAGCAACTTTGGGGCGAATTTGACCCAGATAATATGACAGTTTACATTCATCCAGAAGCAGAGGCAGATGACGAAGATATGCTAGATTTTGCGGCAATTCATACACTATTAAATGGAGGTACGGTTTATGCAGTAGAGCCGGATAATGTGCCAGATGGAGCAACTGCAGCAGCTATTTTCCGATACTAAAAACAAATTAAATTGCGATCGCCATACTTTTCTTTCGGACTTTAACATTAACTTTCCTAGCAGCGCTCATTCGTCCAGAATTGTGCCATCCTAAATATTCTTGATACTTATTTAAACAGGTAAGGTAACAATGGACGACAAACTCATGCTGATGATTCCAGGTCCTACTCCAGTACCAGAAACGGCTTTACTTGCTTTAGCAAAGCACCCCATTGGGCATCGTACCAGCGAATTTAGCAACCTGATTGGGGAAATGACCCAAAACCTCAAATGGTTGCACCAAACCCAAAGCGACGTAATGATGCTCACTACTAGCGGAACGGGCGCTGTAGAAGCAGGAATAATTAATTTCCTCAGCCTTGGCGATCGCATTTTAGTTGGCTGCAATGGCAAATTTGGCGAACGTTGGGCAGAAGTTGGCGATGCTTACGGTCTGAATGTGGAAAGAATTACTGCCGAATGGGGACAACCTCTCGACACCCAACAATTTGCGGAAAAACTAACGCAAGATACCGAAAAGCAAATTAAAGCAGTGGTCGTTACTCATAGCGAAACTTCTACAGGCGTACTTAATGACTTAGAGACAATTAGCCGCCTCGTCAAAGAACACGGTGAAGCTTTGATGATTGTTGATGCTGTGACCAGTCTCGGCGCGGTAAATCTGCCGATGGATGCTTGGGGTTTGGATGTAGTTGCTTCTGGTTCGCAAAAAGGCTATATGATTCCCCCAGGTTTGGGTTTTGTTGCCGTTAGTCCGAAAGCGTGGGAAGCTTATAAAACTGCAAAACTGCCTCGCTACTATTTGGATTTAGGTAAATACCGCAAATCAGCAGCAAAAAATACTACTCCTTTTACTCCACCTGTCAATTTGATGGTGGCTTTGCACGCTACTTTGGGCATGATGCAGGCTGAAGGCTTAGAATCGATATTCAGCCGCCACCAAAGGTTAATGAATGCTACTCGTGCGGCAATTAAGGGTTTGAATATGCCTCTATTCGCCCCAGATACTAATGCAAGCCCAGCAATTACTTCGGTTGCACCTCAAGGAATAGAAGCAGATCCAATTCGCAATCTAATGAAAAAGCGCTTTGATATTGCCTTAGCTGGCGGACAAGACCATTTGAAAAACAAAATCTTCCGCATCGGGCATTTGGGCTTTGTCAGCGATCGCGATGTCTTAAGTGCGATCGCTTCTCTAGAAGTTGTCCTGCAAGAACTAGGCTATGAAGGGTTTACGCCTGGATCTGGGGTAGCCGCAGCAACTAGAGTTTTTGCTCAATCCTAAGTGTCAATATTAGAATATCAAAAAAGCGAGTTGAATAACTCGCTTTTTACTTTATATATCGGGTTTCTCATCACTTGCGATCGAGCCAGCATTCATTCTTACTCCCAAATTAGGACTTAGTAATTTATGCAGTTTCCAACCAGTCATAGATTCGGTCTAACTGTTCGAGCGTAATTAAGCCGTATTGCCAGAGAATCATAGGTAAAGGTCCTGGATCTTGCTCCCGATGGCGCAGTGCTACAGCAATAGCCGCAGCGGAAATTGCTAAATCCTCTTGGAGAAAATTGATAAACCGAGTGTACGTTGACGGAGCCACTTATTCTTCACCTCCTTGCTGAAAACTAATTTTCTACCCTAACTTTACTTTTGTTTTTGTACCTTTAGACAGTTTTCAAGCTGTCCTCAGTTGAATTTGCCAATATTAAGCTAAAATACTTACGAATTCTCCGTCAGTTGTCTTCTTGGCAAAATGCTTTTTATAGCAGATATGGACTAAGATTGTAGCGCGTTCGGACTGATTTAGCTTTAATTAAATCAACCAAGCTAAATTCATTAAATATCTTTATACTTTAGCGCTTCTATCTTTCTTATCTATAGCAAGGAGGATATTAGCGATCGCTCAATTGCAATACGCTGTAATCCAAAATAGATAAATATCAACTATGACTTTGCCTAGCATCCAAGAATAGATTAGATTTTAAGCCCTAAATGCCAAAATTAGACATTTTGCTTAGTTTACTTTAATAATTACAAGGTTAGGTAGGTAAATTCCCTAGTTTTTTGCTGGTAAGTAGTTAATTTTTACTGTTTCACCAACTTTTAAGCCTAGTTCGGCAGCGCGTCCGCCTCTAAGTTCGATCACTTGGTCGATTGTAGTGTTATTAGGTCCGTACGTAGGACAAGGTTCAGCAGTACAAGGAGGTACGGAAGCCGCGATCGCATTTACTTGACCATTTTTGAGAAAAACCATGTCTAAAGGGATGCGGACGTTTTTCATCCAAAAGCTTACAGGTTGTGGTGGTTTAAATTCAAATAGCATCCCGCGATCGTCAGCAAGGCTAGTTCTACCCATCAAGCCAATTGCTTGTTGTTGCCGCGTTTTGGCTACTTCTAGATTGACCAAGCGATCGCCTATGGTAGCTTGGGCAGAAATAGGCAAGCTTTGCCCTATATTGGTGGCAACTTCTGGTGTCGCTGTAGTTACCGCGTCGCAGCCCATTAACATTACACCAATAATTATTCCGACTACGCCTAACCAACGATTCACCTAGTTTTCTCCCCAATTACCTAACTGCTGCCAACTTCAATAATAACTACTATTTTTCTAGGTAGGAAAACAAAATAGTATTACGTTGGGTTGTGGTTTGAGTGCTATTGACTTTTGACTTTATCTAGCTCTTATAAAATTGGCTTGATACTACAACCATCTCTTTGCGCCTGCTAATTGTTGTTTGAGTTACAGTTCTGGCGGCTGTAGTAGTTAAAAATAATAGTTTAGGGAAAACGGGAGCAATCCTGCGATCGCTTTTTGTCTGCTTGCCTCTAACTCATGAAACCTCGGATTATTGTCTGCGGATTGGATCGAACTGGGTATAAAATATTCTGCTTGCTCAGACAGCAGCTAGCGCAGGTAATTGGCGTTCACGATTTACCCATACCTGGAGAAACTGATATTGTTGTTGGCAATCTTCAAGCGGCTACTACATTGATGGCTGCCCAAATTGAATTGGCGCACACTTTAGTGTTAGCTGGAGGAGATGATGCCTTAAATTTGGCAATTTTGGTGCAGGCGCGGGTACTCAATCCCAAAATTAGGATAATCAATCGCTTATTTAATACGAGTTTGGGCGATCGCCTCGACCGAACTTTGCCAGATCATGTAACGATGAGCGTAGCGGCTTTGGCTGCACCTGTATTTGCTTTTGACGCTTTGGGCGATCGCGCGATCGGTCAGTTAGAACTATTTAATCAAACTTGGCCCATCCACGAAGAATATATCGATGAAAACCATCGCTGGAAAGGGCAGAAGTTACGCGACTTGTGGAACAATCGCGGGCGGATGCTAATTTATTATTTGCCTATAGACGAGCGCGTAGATTTGGTTTCGGCTGTAGTGCGCGATCGCGCTTTGCAAATAGGCGATCGCTTAATTGTCGGGACAAAGCCTACGATCCGCAGTCCGCGCAAGTCAATTATTTCTAAATTAGTTAAAGTTTTCACCAGTTTGAGGCATTTTCAGCAACACGGGCGATCGGTTGTAGTGGTTGCTTTTGTGCTGCTAATAACTATCTTGATTGCTACTTTTACTTATATTTGCGTCAATTTTAGTATTTCTATTGTCGATGCGCTGTATTTTTCTGTAGGCATGATTACAGGCGCAGGCGGTAACGACCGAGTAGCCGAACAATCTCCCGATAGCATTAAATTATTTACGGTGGTGATGATGCTGATTGGTACGGGTGTGATTGGTATTTGGTACGCCTTACTCAATGATTTTGTCTTGGGAACTCGTTTTAAGCAATTTTGGGATGCTGCTAGAGTCCCCCAGCACTACCATTATATTATTTGCGGTTTGGGTGGGATTGGTATTCAAATCGCCCAGCAACTACATAGTAGCGGACATGACATCGTAATTATTGAGCGCGATCCTAATAACCGTTTTCTTAATACTGCTCGTTCTTTGGGTATTCCGGTAATTCTTGGAGATGCAAGTTTACCTGCTACTCTTGAAGCTGGTAATTTAAATTCTTCAGCAGCGCTACTTAGCGTTACTAGCAATGATGCGGTTAATTTAGAAATTGCGCTTAATGCTAAAGGGCTAAAACCTAACATTCCCGTCATTGTCCGTTATGAAGATCCTGATTTTGCCCGAATGACGCAGCAAGTGTTTGAATTTGAAGCAGTATTAAGTCCGGCTGAACTAGCTGCGCCCGCATTTGCTGCTGCTGCTTTGGGAGGGAGAATTATTGGTAATGGCATTACAGCCGATAGTTTGTGGGTGGCTTTAGCAACTTTGATTACTCCATCTCATCCCTTTTGCGGTCGTGCAGTCAAAGATATGGCAATGGCGACTGACTTTGTACCTTTATACTTAGAGACAAATTGTCAAACTATTCACGGTTGGGATTTGCTCAATACTTGCCTAAGTGCTGGCGATGTTTTATATCTAACTATGCCTGCAACGGGTTTAGAGCAACTGTGGCGTACTGCGCCTTCACAATTAATAGCTAGCTAAAGCTAAAGCAGGGTGCGTTGTTCGCAACGCACCTTACCTAAACATTGACTTTAAGTAAACCTACTGCACCATTGGCGATGTACTGGACGGCTAAGGCTGAAAGTAGAACTCCTAAAACTCTAGTCACTACGTTGATACCAGTTTGACCTAAGATTTTAGCTAAATATCTAGAAAGACGGAGCAAAATATAAGCGATCGCTAGTACAATTGCCGCGATCGCTAAAACTATCGTTAAACCAAAAGAATAGCCCTCGGCTTCGTTTGCTAAAATCAACACGCTAGCTAAGGTTCCAGGTCCAGCAATTAAAGGAATCGCTAGGGGAAAGATACTGATATCTTCTCGCAATCTTGCTTCTTTTTCTTCCTCATCGGTTTCGCGTTCTCTTTGGGCAAATACCATATCAATTGCAATCTTAAATAGCAATATGCCAGCAGCTACCTCAAAAGCCTCAATACTAATACCCAAATAGCGCAGCAATAAAGTTCCACCCAAAGCAAAAGCAAATACAATGCATCCAGCTACTAACACTGCTTGACGAGAGATCCGCGATTGTTCTTTAGCAGGGCGATCGCCAGCTAAAGTAATAAAGATAGGAGTCAAGCCAATAGGATCGATGACGACGAACAGAGTTAGAAAAGCTTTGACGACGAAGGATGTCACAGCAAAAATCCTCTACAGATTGCACCGATAACCTGCATAATAGCGGGTTTTGTTTGTGTAGGTGCGCTTGCTAATCAACCTCAAATCGATTCCATCCAAGCTACACACTTTTCCATTTGCGCGTGCATAGTTCTTGCATCTGCATGATAGCGGCGACCGTGACCAGGCAACACCCATTCAAAGTCATATTTTAGTAACTGGCGCATAGATTCAACTTGTTTTGACCAAGAATACCAGCAAACATCGGGAAAACCGACTAATTGCTGGCGAGAATCCGACCAAGCTAAATGATCGCCTGTAAACAAATTATTTGCATACAGCAATACAGTATGACCTTTACTATGTCCTGGAACTGGGATAATTAATAAATCGCTGTCTAGGGCGTAGGGTGCAATGCCAGTTAACTGTATTTCTACATTACGAGTATCGCTAGTAATATCATCGCTGTGGAGAATGCGATCGCAGCCAAAATGGTCGTGAAACTTTTGATGATCGGCGACATCATCTCTATGGGTGAGATACATATAGCGGATTTTGCCTAATTCTTCTAGCCGTTTGACTAAAGGCGGCGTAAAACGCGGGGAATCTACTAATATATTGCCTTCTTTTCGAGTAATTAGATAGCTAGCTGCGCCATAGGAGTTTTCTGAGTGGTAGCCGCAATGATAAACATTTTCGGCAACAGGAATCGGAAAACTAAGTTGTGCTGCTTTAATGTCTTTTGGCTTTTCCACCGTACCAATCGAACTTGTAGGACAAGCTAGCAGCGCTTGCAAGCTTCGCAATCTTTCTAATTCATTTTCTGGTTGATGATACACCACAGACTTACCAGCAGCGCGATTAAACACCTCTGGAGTCATCCAGCGGCAAGTATCGCAGTCTATACAAGTGCTATCAACGTAAAAGTCACCGCTAGTATTTTGCGGACGGCGTAAATTTAAATGTGCCATATCAGTGTGTGGGAACGTTATTGATGTAGAAACGTAGCACTGCTACGTCTCTAACGCTACGTGTCTACGTCTAATCAATCAATGAACCAAATCGGGAAATACCTCTTTAATCGCCGGATGCACCAATTGATGGCGATCCACATTCACACCACAAGCCAAAGAGGAATTAAATTCTAAAGCCTTCATTCCTAGATTAGCTAATTGCAAAATATATGGCAGGGTACTATTGTTTAATGCTTGAGTTGCCGTCCAAGGTACAGCACCAGGCATATTTGGTACGCCATAATGCACGACTCCCTCATCTACATAAGTTGGGTGCGTGTGAGATGTAGGGTGCAACGTTTCTACACAACCGCCTTGATCTACTGCAACATCGACAATTACCGAACCCGATCGCATACTTTTTACTAGACTGCGCGGGACGAGAATCGGCGCTTTACGTCCTGGGACTAATACTGCACCAATTAATAAATCTGCATCGCTTACGGTGGCTTCAATTTGCGCTGAGTTGCTGTAAAGTAGCTCAACTCTAGAACCAAATATAGTTTCTAAATAAGCCAAGCGATCGACGTTGAGATCGATAATTTGCACCGATGCGCCCATTCCTACAGCAATCCGCGCTGCTTCCGTACCAACTACACCCCCACCTAAAATTACTACTTTCCCAGGTCTAACTCCAGGAACGCCACCTAGCAAAATGCCTCTACCTCCCTGTTGGCGTTCTAAATACCTAGCGCCAAATTGTACGGCGAGACGACCTGCAATAATACTCATGGGCGTGAGTAGAGGTAGCTTATTGCTTCCTGGTTGTTCTACAGTTTCATAAGCGATCGCCGTTACTCCAGAATCAATTAGATGCTCTGTTAATGTCCGATTTGCTGCCAAATGCAAGTAGGTAAACAATAATTGCCCTTTTTGCAAAAATTGGTACTCTGAGGCGATCGGTTCTTTAACTTTGATTACAAGCTCTTGATGCCAAACCTCTGCTACTGAGGAGACAATTTGCGCTCCAGCTTGCTGATAATCTGCATCTGTAAATCCAGCGCCATTACCTGCTTGAGTTTCTACTTTTATTGTATGACCGTTCTCTGTTAGCACTCGGACGCTACTTGGACTTAACCCCACGCGAAACTCTTGGTCTTTTGTTTCCTTGGGAACGCCTATTTCCATGCTTTTATCTCTTGAGATTCTACTTATAGCTTAATTGTTTGTTCTAGCAGCAGAGGGCAGGAATTACTACAAATAGGCGCTTGGCGATCGCCAATGTAAGATTAAATACTCATGTCTCGTGCAGATTGCTACCAAATAGGTTAAAAATTGCTTTGTGGTAACATCTTGTTGAAATCGGAAAAATAGTTGTCTGGCGATCGCCAGCAAAATACCTCCTAAACTTAGTAATATTTTTAATTTTTATGAAAGCGATCGGTAATCCTCAAATAGCCCCCTTTGTCGCCCAGCTTCTCAAGCTGATTGGGGGTATATTGATTTTGTCTTTTTTGTTAGATTTTATAATTCTGGCTTTCCCTGCCCAACCACGAGATGGACTGTGGCAAATTGGCTTTGCAACAGCTATGGTTGACAGGGGAATTACGCCGATGATTGGATTGGCGCTGCTGTTAATTGGCTATTGGTTGTACGATCGCAGCGATAATGCTCTAACTAAGCCGCCATTATGGTTGAGTTTAAAATTTTGGGCGCTCCTGTTATCTAGCTTGTTAGGGCTGCTATTTTTGCTGGTTATTCCTTTTCATATCAATAATGTGAATCAGGAAAGTGCTAGAGCCGTAGAACGCATAGAGCGCGATTCTACTCAAGCAGAAGCTCAATTGCAATCGCAATTAGACCAACTGCAAGCTCAATTAGGAGACGAGAAAAATCGCGCTCAGTTAGAGAACCAAAAAAATCAGTTTAAAGCCCAAGTTACAGCCTTGCTCCAAAACGAACAGCTATATCAGCAAGCAATAAAGAGCGATCGCACGCCCCCCGAACAAAAAAAATTACTCCAAGAATTTAAAGCTAATCCCCAAGCTTTAGAAAAATATCTCGCCCAGCAAAGCGATCCTGTAACTTTAGGCAAAGAAAGACTCGACGAACTGCAACAGCAAAAGCAAAAAGCGCAATCTCAAGCAAGACTTGAAGCCCTACAATCTAGCATTAGAATGGCTATTCGCGGTTTACTGATTGCCATTGGTTATATTGCGATCGGCTGGACGGGACTAAGAAATATGTTATCGGCTAGCAAGCCTGTATAAAACCTAAGCAGAGTAAGAATTACGCTACAATCAAAATAATTGTTACAAAACTAACTATTAAAAGCTGTAGCGTGCTTTGTCAGCTTACTTTGAAGTGAACCTTGGTGCGCTAGTAACGTCAAAAAGGTTGGATCGGGATTTGGATGACTCTCAAGCGATAGCCAAAAGCAATATACCGCCTGTAGATCGGATCGACGCAAAACTATTGACAAGGAGAGTGGGCAATTAGTGCTCGAACGCTTCAAACAAGATTTAAAGAATGACTTAATTGCTGGGTTATTGGTAGTGATTCCCCTAGCTACTACAATCTGGCTGACAATTACGATCGCCAATTGGGTAATTAACTTTCTCACGCGGATTCCCAAACAAATAAATCCGTTTGATAATATGCACCCAATTTTAGTCAATTTATTGAATCTAGCAGTAGGTTTGGCTGTACCTTTGCTGTGTATTTTGATTATTGGCTTAATGGCGCGTAACATTGCTGGGCGTTGGTTACTAGATGTTGGCGAAGATTTACTGGTAGCAATACCATTAGCAGGAGCAGTTTACAAAACCCTCAAACAGCTATTAGAAACAATCTTAAAAGACACCAATGGCAGATTTCGCCGCGTAGTTTTAGTAGAATATCCAAGACGGGGAGTATGGGCGATCGGATTTGTTACAGGCAGCATGAGCAATGAAATTCAATCGCAAATGGTGCGTCCAATGCTCAGTGTATTTGTACCTACAACACCCAATCCCACTACTGGTTGGTATGCAGTAGTACCAGAAGATGAAGTAATCAACCTTTCCATGTCGATAGAAGATGCCTTTAAAGTAATTGTCTCAGGCGGTATCGTAGCCCCCAACACCCAACTAGCTCCTTTACCTGTACCCAAAGAGCTTCAGCTAGAAGCACCAATAACAGAACCAAAATTATAGGTACTAACACTCTAATAACTCAAAACTCATAACTCATAACTATTTAAAGATGCCATCTTCTCGTACTACTCCCGCTCGTGAAATCGCCCGCGAACTTGCCTTGTTAGGCATTAGCCAGTTACCACAGTCAAAAGAAAAGATAGAAACGCAACAAATAGCCAGCTTATTACAAGCAGCAATCCGAACTTTGACAACAGAAGCCCAAGACGCGCTAGCGACAGCAGCAGGAGAACTGCAACGCAGCAACGATCGCCTGTTAAGCAGCGAAACTCGCACAACAGATTTGGCAACAGCCAGAACCATGTTAGCAGAAGCGATCGAAACGACCCAAAGCGCGATCAACCGTTTGGGTGCAGCCGTACAAATGCCCCAGTGGATTCAAAGTACCGACGACAAGCCAGAAGTTCGCACCTACGCCATTCAAATTGTCAGTACAGTCAGCGCCAAACGCGACCAAATAGACGAAATTCTCAAAGACGCATTAGTAGATTGGCAAATAAATCGACTAGCAAGAATCGATCGCGATATTCTCAGAATTGCCGTAGCAGAAATATTCTTTCTTGGTATTCCCGATCGCGTCGCTATAGATGAAGCCGTAAAATTAGCAAAAAAATACAGCGAAGACGAAGGATTCAGATTCATTAATGGCGTAATGCGCCGAGTAACTGACCAAGCAAAAGTCTCAGTTGCTCCAGCCACAAGCAGCGATAGTTAATTTCTTCCTTGCCTCAGCCTGCATCTCACCTAAAATAATAGAACTTGCACAAAACCTCTCTTAAACTTTAATTTTCCTTCGCGCTCTAAACGCTACACTTTGCAAACGATTCTTTGTGGTTCGTTTTTCCCATACCTCTACATAGTCAAAGTCCAATGGTTTTTAACTGGTTCCGCCGACAATTTAGCGAGAAAGAAGAGTCTTCACAGGAGACAGAAACTACCTTACCAGAGGTAGAGTCGCCACCTGAAGTTATAGAATCTCCCGCAGAACCAAGCGACTCATCTCAAGCAGATACAGCCGCAGAATACTTGCAATGGGCTAAAGCTGCTTATCAAAACATTCAACAACAGGCAACAACAGCACCTCCAGAAGTTGCTGCAACTTCTGAAGAACCAGCAGATGAACCAGATGCCGAAACTCCGCCTAACCCAGCTACAGAAGTAGAACCAGTAGCAGACGAACCAGATGCGGAAGTTCATAGTACAGAGGTAGAATCAGCAGAAATAGACTCAGAAACATCTAGTACAGAGCTAGAATCAGCAGAAATTGACACTTCTGAGGCAGAACCAGAGGGAGAAATTGAAGCTAGCACGCCGTCTGAGGTAGAACCAGCAACCCCTGTACCATTTTGGGCGCAAGCAGAAGCAGATAGACAAGCAAGACTAGAAAGGCTCAAAGCAAGTGCGATCGCCGAACCAGAAGTAGAACAGCCCCAAGTTGCAGCACCAGCACTCCCAGAACTTGCCTTTGACGAAGGATTTTTGTGGTCTGCAGAAATTTTAGCCGCTCAAGGTCGTCGCCCAGAAGATGTTTCAGTAGAAGAAATTACTTGGCTCAAAAAACTCCGCCAAGGCTTAGATAAAACTCGCCGCAACCTAGTCAACCAGCTAAAAGCAATAGTAGGTCAAGGACCGCTCAATCAAGCGGCGGTTATAGAAATAGAATCATTGCTATTGCAAGCAGATGTAGGCGTAGAAGCAACAGATTTTATTATTAATTCGCTGCAAAATAAGCTCAAACAAGAAGCATTACCAGCAGATGCAGCGATCGCCTATCTCAAGCAAATCCTCCGCGATATGCTCGATCGCCCTCTAGAATCATACTCACGAACTTTTGTCCCTGAAAAAGATAGCTTGAATATTTGGCTGATGACTGGTGTTAATGGTGCTGGAAAAACGACAACTATTGGCAAACTTGCTCATATTGCCCAAAAATCTGGCTATAAATGCTTAATTGGTGCGGCAGATACATTTAGAGCGGCGGCTGTCGAACAAGTAAAAATTTGGGGAGCAAGAAGCGGTATAGAAGTAGTCGCCAACCCAGGCAAAAATACAGATCCAGCAGCAGTAGTATTTGATGCGATCGCAGCGGCTCAATCGCGTTCTGTAGAATTACTGCTAGTAGATACAGCCGGAAGATTGCAAAATAAGAAAAACTTGATGGATGAATTAAGCAAAATTCGGCGCATTGTAGACAAAAAAGCCCCTGAGGCAAAAGTTGAATCGCTGTTAGTTTTGGATGCTACCCTCGGTCAAAATGGACTGAGACAAGCTGAAGTTTTTGCCGAAGCAGCACAATTGAGTGGTGTTGTATTAACAAAACTAGATGGTACGGCTAAAGGTGGCGTGGCTTTAGCTGTAGTCCAACAGTTAGGATTACCAATTCGCTTTATTGGTGCAGGTGAAGGCATTGAAGATTTGCGCCCGTTTTCTAGCTACGAATTTGTTGAAGCACTATTGAGTAGTTAAGTAAGGAAAGCTGTAGGGGTGCAATGCTTTGCGCCCATTTAGAATCATAGTTTGTTATAGGCAGGCAAAATTCTCGTAAGAATTTACAAAAAATTTATAGCTTTTTCCTGAGAATTTGGTAGCATACGCAGGTGCTAACCTAAATAGTTCTATTTGGGTAGGGCAACATCTCATATATATAGATATATTTAGGCAGCGATATAAGTAACTTTTGAGTTAAGATAATCCAACTCTAAATTCAGAAAATTTTGCATAGCGCGATCGCGTTCTAGCGCTAAATCAATCTTGCCAAATGGAATAAACGCTTGTGCCTGTGCCTCAACCGCCCTCTCAACCTACTGACCGTAGTAATGCTACTACAGATATTAATCCAGTCTTGGCGCTCAAAGAACTGGTGGCGCGTCTGCATCGAGAACAGCACAAGATTCAGGACTTATTAAGCTCTTTAGGATTTGCCCTAAGAAGCTTTAACAACCTCAACCAGTTTTTAGAATTGATTCCGCTGATGGCAACACGGGTGACAGATGCCGATGGCGGAGCGCTAATTTTATATAAACCCAACGGGCAAGTTCGCTTAGAAAGATTGCACTGCCAAGATAGCAGCCAACAAAAAATCATTCGCAAGGCACTAGAAGCAGCAACAAGCGCGATCGCCGCTTCCTTAACTGCAGCGCAATTAGTCCCAGCAACAGCAACTATAGATGCTCAAATTAGCAATCATCTGGGCGCAAACGTGCAACTATTTGGCACTCCCGTGTTAGTGAGACACGTCGAAAGAGGGCGATTGTACGTTTTTAGCGGCAATCGTGACTACACGTGGACGGAAGAAAGACAAAAGCTAGTGCGTTTGGTTGCCGATCAAACTGCTGTAGCAATTGAAAATGACGAACTAACAGTAGAACTGCGGAAAAAAGAACGCCTAGATCGGGAATTAGAAATTGGCGCAGAAATTCAACTGCAACTTTTACCTCGCCAATGCCCGAATATTCCTGGCGTATCGCTGGCAGCATTTTGTCAACCAGCAAATCGTGTAGGTGGCGATTACTACGACTTTATTCCTACCAACGAGGATGCGCTCAAACCAAAAGCGATCGCACCTGTATCTACTCGCTGGGCGTTAGTTATTGGCGATGTCATGGGTAAAGGCGTTCCCGCAGGGCTAATTATGACAATGACGCGGGGAATGCTACGTGGTGAAGTATTAAACGGTCACTCGCCAGCGCGAATTTTGCAACACTTAAATCGGGTAATGTACGCCGATTTAGAAAATTCTCATCGATTTGTGACGCTATTTTGCTCCGAATACGATGCCCAAACCAAGATTTTGACGTATAGCAATGCCGCCCACAATCCCCCTTTGTTGTGGCAAGCTGCAACTAACACTATTAAACGCCTCGATACATTGGGAATGTTAATCGGGCTAGATACTCACAATCAATACGAAAACTCTCACATCCAGTTAGCATCTGGAGACACGATTATTTACTATACCGACGGGCTAACTGATGCAGCCAATCAAAGCGGCGATCGCTTTGACGAAGAAAACCTCATCCGCGCTTTCCAATGGGCTTGCAAGCGTTCCTTATCACCGCAGTTAATTCTAGAATATTTGTTCGATAAAGTCCGTCAATTCATGGGTTCAGCAAGTCAAAATGCCGATGACATGACCCTAGTCATAATGCAAATCCAGTAGAGACTTTTACAGTGACCAGTAACCAGTGACCAGTGACCAGTTAAGAAACAGTAGCTAGCTACTGTAAATTGTCCGAGCTACTAACTATTTCCTTATCAGCAGTTCTTATTCATCAGCTACTTAAATAAAGGTATTTTCCTATTTCTCTTCTACCTGGTCACTGATTACTGGTCACTGGTCACTGTTACAGTACCTTGCTCAAATATTGATGCACAAACTGAACGCAAATCGAACCTTCACCTACTCCTGAAGCAACGCGCTTGACTGAATTATGCCTAACATCGCCAACAGCAAAGATTCCTGGGATATTTGTTTCCAACAAAAACGGATCTCGCTCCAGCTTCCAACCTTGCGGACGGCGATCGCCATGTTTCAAATCCTGTCCTGTTAAAATAAAGCCGCGATCGTCTCTTTCAATAACGCCATCTAGCCATTCGGTACGGGGAGTTGCCCCAATAAAGATAAATAGCGAAGTTGCTTTTACTGTTTGAGTTTCGCCAGTTATCGCATCGGCAATAACAATTGCTTCTAAACTATTTTCCCCTTTCGCTTCAACTACACTTGAATGTACCTTGACTTGAATATTAGGCGTACTTTCAATTTGGTCAATGAGGTACTGAGACATACTTTTTGTCAAAGAGTCGCCGCGCACCAACATAATTACTTGACGGGCATATTTAGCAAAATACATTGCTGCTTGTCCGGCTGAATTTGCCCCGCCCACAATATATACATCTTCACCTTGACAAGAAATTGCTTCTGTTTGCGCCGCACCGTAATAAACACCCGCCCCAGTAAACTTTTCCAATCCTGGCACGTTTAACCGTCGCCACGATACACCCAGGGCTAAAATCAGCGCGTGACAACTAATTTCGCTGCCATCTGCTAGCTGCACAAACCGATAGGGATCTTCAACGCGGATGCCTGTTACTTCTTGCGGGGTGAGAATTTCTACCCCAAATCGCCTAGCTTGCGTTACCGCCCGCCGCGCTAAGTCACTACCACTTAAACCGACAGGAAAGCCTAAATAGTTCTCAATCCGCGAACTCGTCCCTGCTTGTCCGCCTGGGGCTTCGCGTTCGATCATGACCGTATCTAACCCCTCAGAAGCACCGTAAACGGCGGCAGCTAAACCCGCAGGACCGCCACCAACGATTATTAGGTCATAAAAGGGATTGCCCGCTTGAGTTTGCAGACCAATCTTTTCGGCAACTTGGATATTTGTCGGTTGCAGCAGGCTGACACCATCGGGAAATAAAACTAGCGGTAATTGCAGGCGATCGCAATCAGCATACTCTACTAACTTTTGCGCTTCTGATGATGATTCGATATCTAACCATTCATAAGGTACTTGATTGCGGGCTAAGAAGTCTTTGATATCGTGGGATTGAGGCGACCACCGATTGCCAATTACGCGGATACCTTCAAATGGCGGATGAAAACTCGCTTGCCAGTCGTCTAACAAGTCATTGAGAACGGGGTATAAGCGCTCCTCTGGGGGGTCCCAAGGCTTCATTAAGTAGTAATCGATCTTTGTGGTGTTGATGGCTCTAATTGCTGCATCTGTGTCCGCGTAGGCTGTGAGCAAAGCACGTTTGGTATCGGGGTATAGTTCTAGCGCTTGTTCGAGAAACTCTACTCCTGACATTTGCGGCATTCTTTGATCTACTAGAAATAGCGCTACTGTTTGGTTGCGGAGTTTAACTTGTTCTAGTGCTTCCAAGGCAGTTGCGCCTGATTCAGCACGCAGTACGCGAAAGCGATCGCCATATTCTTTTTGCAAGTCACGGGCGATCGCTCTCAAAACTTCAGGATCGTCGTCAACGGTCATAATTACAGGTTTAGCCATAGTGACCCTTATACTTGATTGGAGATGCTTTTGCTCGCTGTTGGCATTTCAGGTATTCTTACCCGAAAGTCATAAATTAACTTACTAGAATAAAAATAACTTGTAATCTTTGTTAATTTTATGACCTACTACGTCATCTATGACGGTAACTGCAATCTTTGTACTTCGCTGGTACAAGTTTTAGAAACTCTAGATCGAGGGAACTTGTTTCAATACGCGCCCATGCAGGATGAAGCAACGATCGAGCAATGGGGAATTACATCCGATGATTGCCAATTGGGGATGATTTTGATTGATGCTGATGCCCCAGAACGTAGATGGCAAGGTAGTGCTGCGGCTGAGGAGATTGGGCGATTGTTACCTTTGGGGGAAGTGTTTGTGACTGCTTATCGATCGCTTCCAGGCTTGAAATGGGCAGGCGATCGCGTTTACGAACAAATTCGCGATAACCGTTATAGCTGGTTTGGCAAGCGTTCTAGCACTTATCAAACAGCTTATGCTGCGTCTTGCAATTGCAATAAGGTTTGATTTAGGTGTTGAAAATTTCCATAATTTGGCGGCAAAACTGTTTTAACTTTTCGCTAGCTTCTGCTTGAGGTTGAGTTTCGCCTTCACACTGCCAATTTTCGATTGTCGAGAGTCGCCATTGTTTACCGCGATGATCGAAGCCAGCAGCTTCCACACCGATGCAAGTGCGATCGCCGCTTAGTGGATCTTGGTGGAAGCGAATTTGAATTAGGATGCTGCGACTTTGGAACGATTTACTTCTCCCAGGAAAGTGAAAACCAATATCAATCGAGTCAGGATCGACTAATTCCCTAGTTTCAGGATCGTTTTGCCAAGGTTTGAGATCCGATTTAATTTCGGGAAACTCGTTTTTGAATAAATTTACTACGGCGGCGATCGCACTTACCAATTCCAGGTTAGTTGCTTGTTCAGATGCATTCACGAGATCGGACGCTCCTGTATGGTACGCGCAGATAAAATAAACTGCTATAAAGCTTGCTGTTATTGTGTTTAGCTTATCAAATCTCTAACTGTATTTGGTATTTAAATAAGCATTTATGCTGAAAAAATTGTAGCTGGCGATCGCCAAGATATCAGATCGATTGTTTCTGCCCTTGTTTGCGCGATCGCGTCCGGTGGCGATCTAAAATAACACTGTTGGTTAACAAATAAAAATTAGGTTATGGTGCGTTCTCGGTCGATTCTGTCATTGATTCTGGCAATTGTGGCAGTATTCCTTGTTAGTTGTGGTGGTCCTACAGCAGCTAAATTACCTCAGACATATACTCCAGTACAAATCGAGCAAATTCAAGAGTATCTACCCGATCTCGTGTCTTTACGCAATCGCATGAGTGAAGTTCCTATTTTGATTCAAAGACGCGATTGGATTGGCGTGCGGAATTTTATTCACGGACCTTTAGGCGAATTGCGGTTAAAGATGACTTATATAACTCGCAACTTGCTTCCTTCGCAGCAAAAAGCAGCAAGAGATGTTACGCGGCAATTGTTTGACGATTTAGTCAAAGTAGAGCAAGCAATTGAAGAAAACAATACTCAAGGAGCAGTACGCAGTTATCAAGCAACATTAGCAGATATCAATAAGTTCCTAGAGTTAGTTCCTCAAGAAGCGCAATCAGCAGCAGAGGAGTAACACAGTAGTTTTGAGTTTTGAGTTTTGAGTTTTGAGTTGATTAGACTTAGAACTTAGAATTTAAAACTTAAAACTATTTTTTATGAGTAATGTAGTTATCATTGGCTGCGGTATCGTAGGGGCGGCGATCGCTTACGAACTGAGTCAAGTTCCTGGACTTAATATTACAGTTATAGATCGGCAAGCTCCAGCACAAGGTTCTACAGGAGCCGCTTTAGGTGTCTTGATGGGTGCGATTAGCCATAAAATTAAAGGTAGAGCGTGGCAAATGCGCTCTAGCAGCATCCAACGCTATCAAAGTCTGATTCCAGAATTAGAGGCATTGACAGGGCGCAAAATTCCTTGCAATCGTCAGGGAATTGTCATGCTTTGCTCAAAGGAAGAAGATTTAAGTAAGTGGGAAAATTTAGTAAGAATTCGTGCGTCTCAAGGCTGGCAGTTAGAAATTTGGGATAAAGCTACATTACAATCTCATTGCCCGCAACTAGATTGTCAAAATATTCCCGCAGCAGTTTACTCACCTCAAGATTTACAAGTTGATCCTGTAGCCTTGACTTTAGCTTTGGTAGATGCTGCCAAGCAAAGAGGGGTGGCTTTTCATTTTGGGGCAAATGTTAGCAACTATAAGTTAAAAACTCCCTCTAGCGTTGAGCAAGTACAAATTAGTGGTAGTAACGGGCATTCTTTAGCTGTAGATTGGTTAGTAGTAGCTGCTGGACTTGGTTCGCTGCAAGCTTTACCTTCAAGGCTACAGCCACCTAAACTTGATGTTCGACCTGTTTTGGGTCAAGCAATACAAATACGTTTACCTGATAGTTTGGGCGATCGCAATTTTCAACCTGTAATTACTGGTAATGATGTGCATATAGTGCCTTGCGTAACTAGGAATATGCCTATAACTGATTACTGGATTGGTGCAACGGTAGAATTTTCCCAAGGACAAGCGGATATTGTTGCAGATGCAGTCAAACTTGAGGAAGTAAGGCAAAGTGCGATCGCTTTTTGTCCAGATTTAGCCGCAGGTAATATTATTAAAGCTTGGTCGGGGTTGCGCCCTCGTCCTGAAGCACGTCCAGCGCCGATTATTGAGCCACTGACGGGGTTTAGCAACGTATTACTAGCTACAGGTCATTATCGTAACGGCGTGTTGTTAGCGCCTGCTACAGCGCAAACGATCCGGCAGATGATTTTGCCTAGCTAAGAAATATTGGTTTATGTGTACTTTCACGAGAAGATTTTAAATTAATAATATCTGCAGTCAAAGAAGTGAAAGTTACCGAAAATAAAATTAAAGTCGGCTCTTTAGAATGGTTTTACCGCGAATCTGCTCCTAGAGGAGAAACAGATTTGTTACCTGTCATTCTCTTACATGGGTTGCCATCGCAAAGCTACAGTTGGCGGCATATTATGCCAGCATTAGCAGATAAAGGGACAAGAGCGATCGCACCTGATTGGATCGGGTTTGGCTATTCTAGTAAACCAGATAAAAGAGATTTTGCTTATACTCCCGATGCTTTTATTACAGCGTTAGCGGAACTAATTGCAGCATTAAAAATCGATCGCTTTTCTTTGGTAGTACAAGGCTTTTTAGGTTCTATTGGCTTGCAATACGCCTTGCGTCATGCCGAACAAATTGAAAGTTTGGCGATTCTCAATACGCCAATTGCTGCTACAGCCAAGTTGCCCTGGAAAATGCAACAATGGGGTTTGCCGTTTGCTGGTGATATGCTAACTCAAGATCCTTTATTGGTAGATCGGACTCTTGAAGGTGGCAGTCGTTACCGAATAGCAGATGCGGATTTAGATATATATCGGCAACCGTTTCTCAAAAGTTCGGCAGCAGGACGAAGTTTGATGTACGCTATTCGCAATATGCAGATGCCTGCAGCAATGGCGGAGATAGAAGCTGGTTTTAAACAATGGCAGTACCCAACGACAATTATTTGGGGACTAACAGATCCTTGGTTGCCTGTAAGTATGGCAAAAAACTTCGCCTCAACTATCAAACACGCAGAATTAGTTGAGCTAGATGATGTAGGGCATTATCCTCAAGAACATCACTCCGATGTAATTTTGGAAAGCTTGTCGCCTTTTCTGCGTCGTGTGGTATAAGGATAAATTTGTTTGGGTTAGCTAGGATGCTCGATTCATGAATTGTAGCTCCTAGCATTTTTTATTACGTGCGGGAACTAATTGGATTTGTTTGCCATCCCAAGTTAACGTCAGTTCGGGATAAGAAAAGGAGGAGGCAAGTAAGCTGAAATTAAGTTTAACGATTCAGCGCCTCCGTCCTATGTCTAGTTTAGAAGAATTGTTTTGTCAGATTGATGATTTTTGCAGGG
>NZ_JYON01000020.1 GCF_000952155.1 Aliterella atlantica CENA595
ATTAAATCTCCCCCTGCTTCCCCTGCTCCCCCTGCTTCCCCTGCTCCCCCTGCTCCCCTAGCTTTAAGTGCTGGATCTTCCTCAAAACTTATGAAATCTGACTCTAAATCACCTCACGCCACTGAATCATCTTTTTCTATGGATGATTTTGCCAAAGCACTCGAACAACACGACTACCAGTTTCAAAAAGGGCAAGTAGTTCGCGGCAAGGTTTTTCAACACGATAGTAATGGCGCGTATGTAGATATTGGCGGCAAATCAGCGGCTTTTATGCCGATGGAAGAAGTCTCTTTGCGATCGCACTCAGATTTAGCCGAATTGTTGCCTTTGCAGGAAGAACAAGATTTTGTAATTATCAAGGAGCAAGATGCGGACGGGCAAGTAACTATTTCTCGCCGTCAGTTAGAAATCCAGCAAGTTTGGGAACGTCTTGCCGAAATGCAAGAAAATAGTCAAACGCTGCAAGTAAAGGTAACTGGCGTAAATAAGGGCGGCGTAACTGTTGATGTGCAAGGGGTACGCGGGTTTATTCCTAGGTCGCATCTTCTTGAACGCAACGATTTGGATAGTCTCAAAGGTCAAACTTTGAGCGCTACTTTTATAGAAGTTGACTTTAGTAATAATAAACTTGTGCTTTCTAATCGTTTGGCTACTCGTTCTGCTAGTTTTAGTCAGCTAGAAGTAGGTCAGCTAGTAGAAGGTAAAGTTAGTGGGATCAAGCCTTTTGGTTTGTTTGTCGATTTGGAAGGTGTGAGCGGCTTATTGCATATCAAGCAAATTAGCCAGAAATTTATCGAATCGCTATCATCTTTGTTTCAAGTCGGGCAAGTAATTAAGGCGGTAATTATCGATTTAGATGAAGGTAAAGGAAGAATTTCTTTGTCTACGCGAGTATTAGAAAGCTATCCAGGCGAGATGACAGAAAAGATGGATGAAGTGATGAGTAATGCTGAGGAGCGGGCAAATAAAGCCAAAGGCAAGCTAGAGGAGTAAGAATTGGCGATCGCTATAACTTGCCCGTAATAGCTGCAAGCTATCTTCCCTAAAGGAAAATTTGATTGTACCTATTAATTCTCCCCAGGTACGCAAATCTACAATTGATATTGCGCTGTCCAATTTACGGGCAAAAAATTCTATCCAAAATGGCGGTGCTTGTCTTTTTTGCTGCTCTTGTTGTCGTTTTTTCCACCGCCTGCGCCAATAGCTAAAGTCTTTGTCTGTAGGCGAGGCGACTGCTAAACTAGGCGGAAAGTCAGCGTAGCTTACAAATCTACTGATTCCTTTGGCGTGTACGTAGACAATATTTGCCCAACGCTCTACTCTATATATCTCCGCCTGCTGGATATCAAACATTACTGCGGCGGCTTCTGTACTCACAAATCTAGCAAGGCGGTGGAGGGGGTTGGATTTTGGCTCTGAAGTTGTTAGCATATTAATTATTGCTCTATATGTGAATCACATATCGCTCTGTATAAGTCTGTATATGAGTTGATATCGTTCTATATGTGAGTTTTTTGGTTAGCGATCGCCTTTCGGCGTGCAAAACTAAAAGGCGATCGTTTATACAATAATTATTAAACGACTAGATGTAGTCATTTGTCAATATCAAGATGGGAACAATTAGGCTGAGAGTCAGAGAACTTGCTGCTGAAAAAGGATGGACAATAAAGGAAGTTTCCGATCGTTCCGGTGTAATATACAGCACTCTCAGAACTTACGCCCGTTCGCCTGGAATGACGCTGGTTGACTTTACAGCTATTCAAAAGTTAGCCAAAACTTTTGACGTAATGATAGAAGATTTAATTGAAGTCGTTAAAGAATAAAAGCGATCGCACTTCAACCTAAAATCTGGGAAATTGCACGATTTGCTTGGGAAGCATAACCGCCCCCAAATAGATTGAAGTGGTTGAGGATGTGGTAAAGGTTATAGATAGGTTTGCGGCGCTCGTAAGCTGAATCTAAAGGAAAAATTTCGTTGTAGCCTTGGTAGAAGGCAGCAGGAAAACCGCCAAATAATTCAGTCATAGCAATATCTACTTCGCGATCGCCATAATAAGTCGCCGGATCGAAAATTACTGGTTCGCCCGTCTTAGTACAAGCCGCATTTCCTCCCCACAAATCGCCGTGTACGAGCGATGGTAGAGGTTGATGCGCTAGCAATTGAGGCATAGCTGCAAGTAGTTCATCAAGTTGAGGAAAATGCCCTCCTCGGCGCTTGGCTAACTGGAATTGATAGGCTAAACGATGCTGAATAAAAAATTCTGCCCAATCATCGTTCCAGGTATTAATTTGGAAAGTAGAGCCAATAGTATTATTTTGCTGCCAGCCAAAACCGCGATCGCAAGTTGCGCGATGCATAGCTGCTAGCTTGCGCCCCATTTCCAGCCAAGAATTCTTATTTCCACTACCAAGTTCTAGGTATTCTAATACTATGTAGGCAGAATTGTTCGCTATACCCCAACAAATCGGCTTTGGTACGCGGATAGTAGCAGTTTCAAACATCTGCTTTAACCCCAGCGCCTCCGCCTCAAACATAGCAACTTGCGACGCTTGATTGAGCTTGACAAAGTAGGATAAATTACTATCGCTAATTGCGTAGCCATGATTGATACAGCCACCACTGACAGAGCGCTGGTTTTGGACAGAAAACTCTTGCCCTGTAGCTTGGGTAATATGCCTGGCGATTTGCGTCCACATAGTTACTTAAGTTCCCTCAAATGCGAATATGGTATATATAAGGGTATATGATGGGAGCTATTTTGTTATGAATCCCGATCGGGCTGGAAATAGGGATTGAAGTATGCCAGACTTTACCGCCGAATCCTCACTATCAACCCTCAGACAAGAAGCTTGGAATCGGATTAGAAATAGCCTCCGTCCTGGACAGCAGCAGATGGCAGACTGGCAAGGTGGGACAATGGCAGTTTCCGCCGTTCCTGGTGCAGGGAAGTCTACAGGAATGGCAGCAGCAGCAGCTTTAGCGATCGCCAAATATCAACTTCACGCTCGTCGCCAGTTAGTTGTCGTCACTTTTACTCGTTCGGCAGCAGCTAATATTAAAGCAAAAATTCGTAACTTTCTGCGCGAAGATTTATCTTTACCGCCATCGGGTTTTGTCGTTCATACTTTACACGGACTTGCCCTCAATATTGCCAGTCGCTACCCAGAGTTATCTGGTTTGCAATTAGATAATGCAACTTTAATTACCCCGAACCAAAGTCATCGCTTAATTCGTACCTGCGTCGAACAGTGGATTAATACTCAACCTGGGCGGTATGCGCGGCTATTGCAGGGGCGACAATTTGATGGAGAGGAAACAGAACGCTTGCGCCGTCAATCGGTGCTGCGGACGGAAGTATTGCCAGCTTTAGCTTATAGCGTCATCCACGAGGCAAAAAGTTCGGGACTATTGCCAGCAACTTTACGGGAATTGAGCCAACAATTTACCGATGAGTATGACATTTTGGCGATCGCTTCTGGGTTGTACGAGCAGTATCAAAATATCATGCGATCGCGCGATTTTATCGACTACGACGACATGATTTTAGGCGCTCTGCAGGCGTTAGAGAACCCCAGCGCTCGTCAAATCGAGCAAAACCAAGTTTTTGCCGTATTTGAAGACGAAGCCCAAGATTCAACGCAATTGCAGACTCAGTTGTTAGAAATTCTTGCCATCGATCCTCATACTCCTGATGCGCCGCCTAATTTAATTCGCGTCGGCGATCCCAATCAAGCAATTAATTCTACCTTTACTCCGGCTGACCCAATTTATTTTCGCCGCTTTTGTGAAGAATGTTACAGCCAAAAACGATTAGCCACAATGGACACAGCAGGTCGTAGCAGCAAAATTATTATTGATGCTGCTAACTTTGCTTTGGAATGGATAAATAAGACTTATAGTAGTGGGAAACAGAAGACTCCTTTTCGCTTGCAGAAAATTCGCCCTGTAGATGCTGGCGATCCTCAACCTAATGCTAATCCCGAACCTTGGGGGAGCGGGTTGGAACTGCATACGCCGCGAGATATTTTTCATACGGCGCAGTTAATCGGCGAACGAGTAATTGAATTATTTAAGCTAGATCCAGGCAATATTCGGGCTGCCGTTTTAGTTAGAGAAAACCGTCAAGGACAATGGTTGGCGGAAATACTAGCACCTATTTGCCGCGAACATGATATTAATGTGTATGAAGTATCGGAAAGCGATCGCCGCTCTC
This sequence comes from Aliterella atlantica CENA595, assembly GCF_000952155.1. GTDB lineage: Bacteria > Cyanobacteriota > Cyanobacteriia > Cyanobacteriales > Chroococcidiopsidaceae > Aliterella > Aliterella atlantica. Next base: position 4,215 of record NZ_JYON01000020.1, read on the forward strand.
ACGTTCCTGCAGAAATTTTAGCTTGGTTGCAATTTCTCGATCGCCCTCATTCTCCTGACTATCTCAAAGCTGCTTTGGAAGTATTGGTACAACGGCAATTAATTGACCGTCAAGACCTCAATGCTTTAGCTTTACTTCCAGAACAATTTATTTACCCCAGTCCCTTAGATCCGCCGCCCAAAGAACCAGCTATTAAGCCGCGTAATTTGTGCCGCCAATTACTCCGCGCTCGTTTGGAACTACCGCACTATCAACTAATTTCCTTTTTAGCTTTAACTTTAAACTACGACCAAGCAGAACTCGCTACGGCAGATAAATTAGCAGAAAGAGTAGCCCAGCAAACTGCGGGTAATAGTTCCATGTCTGCCATGCTGACAGTATTAAATGAAATCGTTAGCGCCGAACGATTTGAACCTGTAGAAACAGAAGATTTGGAAGCGCGTTTTACCCGTCCTGGTCAGCTAACAATTATTACTATGCATAAAGCTAAAGGACTAGATTGGGACTGTGTATTTATACCATTTCTGCATGAAAATATGATTCCTGGTAGTTCCTGGATTCCGCCGCAGACGTTATTTTTGGGTGACTTTACCTTATCAGAAGTTGCCCGCGCTCAAATTCGGGCTGCCTTACACGGGCAATCTACTTTACCTAATATTACTGATGCTTGGGATGAGGCAAAACAGTTAAAAACTGCTGAGGAGTATCGTTTGCTCTACGTAGCTATGACTAGAGCAAAACGTTTATTGTGGATGTCTGCGGCACAAAAAGCACCGTTTACCTGGAGTAAACCGAATAATTTGGATAATAAAGCGCCTTGTCCTGTATTTCCAGCGCTAAAGCGTCAATTTCCTGCAGCAATCAATGTGCCAAAAGCACAGGTTAAAGGTTAAGAACAGAAATCTTTTTCCTTTCCTGAAAGGCTTTTGGCTTCCACCTAAAGACTCAATGTATTTATTACTATATGGACTTACAATATTCGATTAAGTTCAAAACTTAGATTAAGCAGGATATTTTAGAGTGAATCTACCAAGTAGCGTATTATTTGCTACAAAAGTGTAGTGTTATGAGTGGAGCAAATGAGGGTGAATCGCGCATCTCACGACTACTGTATAGATATTGGCGGCGGACATCGACACCTGGGCGTTGTATATGGATTGTAACGATCTACATAATTGCCTGGACAATACTGGACAAAATAGCACTTGCCTTTGAGACAGCACCAGAAATATCTGTTTGGTATCCGCCGTCAGCCCTTAATATCGTATTGATATTAACTTTTGGCTGGCGATATAGCCCAGCGTTGCTGCTAAATACATTCGCTCATAACTATCTTGTCACTGGGCGCGAACTCGATATTGCTCCGCTGTTAATCTTCGATTTAGTTACAGCACTAGGCTATGCTGGAGCTTGCGCCTTGCTACTATACAAGCTGCGGATAAATCCTCGGCTGCGGAAAATGCGCGATGTAACTTGGTTTGTAGTTGTTGCTGCTTTAGTTGCGCCTTTAATTATTGCTTTATTACAAACCGCAAATTTTGCCTACTTTAAAGTTATACCTTGGTCTAAATATACGTACCACACCTTGCATTACTGGGCTGGCGATGCTACTGGCATCGCTATGCTTGCACCGTTTATATTAGTTTGGTTGCGTAAGTTGCCTTGGATATGGGCGCACGTCGAAGATAAATCAGCAGTCATTGACGATAATCCACGTTTGCCCAAACGCCGAGAAATTCCCCAAATGCTGCTAGAAGGTTTAGCCCTGGGTTTAGGGATTTGGGCTGCTTATAGCTTGCGTCCAGGAAATAGTTTAGACTATACCTATTTCGTTTTTTTGCCCGCGATTTGGATAGCGCTGCGTCACGGGTTTGAAAGGGCGACAGTGACAGTTTTGTTGGTCAACATTGCTGTAGCAGTATTGGTAAGAGCAACTTTTGGGCAAAATGTTTTTGCATTACAATTTGGCTTGATGGCAATTACGCTCACTTGCTTGCTATTAGGTGGAGTAGCAAGCGATCGCCAACATACAGAAAGAGCTTTACGCGAATCAGCCGGACAATTAAATTACAGCGCTTTTTACGATGCACTGACCAATTTACCCAATCGGGCTTTATTTAGCGATCGCTTAGAAAGAGCCGTTGAGTACGCCAAACGCGATCCTGATGCTTTATTTGCCGTCCTGTTTATCGATTTAGATCAGTTCAAAGTTGTCAACGATAGCTTGGGACATACCCTTGGCGACCAACTACTGACAGCTATTGCCCGTAAACTAGAAGAATGCTTGCGTCCGACAGATACAATTGCCCGTTTGGGCGGAGATGAATTTACTATTTTACTAGAAAGCCTTACAGATGTTAGCGATACAATCCGCGTTGCCGAACGCATTCAAACGTCGCTAGCATTGCCGTTCGAGCTTGAGGGGCAAGAGGTATTTACTACAGCTAGTATCGGCATTGCTTTAAGTGCAACAGGCTATCAGCAAGCAGGAGATATTCTGCGCGATGCCAATATCGCTATGTATCGCGCCAAACAAATGAGGACGCGCTACGAGATATTTAACAGCAGTATGCACGCAAAAGCAGTTGCGCGTTTGCAGATGGAAACAGAATTACGTCGGGCGATCGAACGGCAAGAGTTTGTAGTTTACTATCAACCATTGGTGTCTCTAGCAACAGGGAGAATTGCTGGTTTCGAGGCTTTGGTGCGCTGGCAGCATCCTCAACGCGGTATTCTCGCTCCTGCTAAGTTTATGCTGCTAGCAGAAGAAACAGGGCTGCTTAACCCTATTGACCAATGGGTACTGCGCGAAGCTTGCCGTCAGATGCAGCAATGGCAAGAGCAAATTCCGACTAATCCACCTTTGATGATTAGTGCCAATTTGGGCAATAAATTATTTACTCAACCAGATTTAATCGAGCAAATTAGCCAGACTTTAGATGAAACCAGCTTAGATGCTCTGAGCCTCAAGCTAGAAATTACCGAAAATGTCTTGGCAGAGAATGACGAATCGACAATTGCCACGCTCTCGCAAATTAAAGCTTTGGGAGTACAGTTATCTATTGACGACTTTGGTACGGGATATTCTTCGTTGAGCCGTTTGCACCGTTTTCCGATTGACGAACTCAAAATCGATCGCTCATTTGTGAGCAAAATTGGCGCGGGGAAAGGCAATTTAGAAATAACCGAAACAATATTGACCTTAGCAAACAAACTGGGGATGAATGCGATCGCAGAAGGTATCGAAACAGCGGAGCAATTAGAACATCTTAGAGAGCTTAATTGCGCCTACGGGCAAGGGTACTACTTTTCTCAACCCTTACCCAGTCAAGCCGCAAAAGAGTTGATTATTGCCAAACCTCAATGGTAAGCTGCTAGATTCTATAGTAGGAACGCAGATGAACGCAGATGAACGCAGATGGAAACGAGTTGGCGTTGCAAGCTGTGAGGATAGGGAAAGCACTCATATTCTTCATCAACAGTTCTATTCTTCCACTCGATAACCTAATTCTGCTAATCGCGTCCTTGATTGTCGCCATTTGGGTTGGACTTTGACAAATAATTCTAGGTGGACTTTGCCTGCTATTAATTTTTGAATTTGTTGCCTGGCAGCACTACCAATAGCTTTGAGCATACTACCGCCTTTACCGATTAATATGCCTTTTTGCGAATCGCGCTCGATGTGGATAGTTGCAAACACGCGGGTAATTGTCGGTGCTTCTTCTACTTTTTCAATCGCGATCGCCACTGAATGCGGTACTTCTTCACGAGTTAGTAGTAAAATCTGTTCTCGGATGAGTTCGCCCATGATAAACCGTTCCGGCTGATCGGTGACTAAATCCGGCGGATAGTAATATGGTCCTGGTTCTAAGCGATCGATAATTAATTGTTGGAGAGTTTCTAATCCATCCCCGTTTAATGCGGAAAATTTCGCTAATTCCCAATTATTTGCTGCGGCTATTTGGGCGTAACTAGCATCTAATTGGGCAGATTCTTCTGGTTGTTCGTCGAGTTTATTGATACCTAGAATAACTGGGATTTGGCTGTGGGCAAGCAGTTCGACAATATAGCGATCGCCTCCTCCAGCCTCAACTGTACCATCGACGACAAACAGCACTACATCTACTGATTCAATGGCAATTCTGGCATTTTGTACTAATACTTCGCCTAATTGGTGGTGGGGTTTATGAATTCCTGGCGTATCGACAAAAATTAGCTGCGCTTGCGGCGTAGTTAAAATCCCGCGCAGGCGGTTGCGTGTAGTTTGCGCTACGGGGGAAGTAATGGCAATCTTCTGCCCAACTAAATGATTCATCAGCGTTGATTTGCCGACGTTAGGACGACCGATAATACCAATAAAACCCGATTTATAATTGGCAGGCGCTTGGGGTATGCTTGCTAAGTCTAAAATAATGCCTTCATTGTTGCTTGTTTGGGGATCGATATTACTTTCTGACATACTTGATAAATTTCTATTGAAGGCGAAGACTAGGAAGCTAAATAAAAGTTGCAATCTATTACAACTGTGTATGTTTCAGTTTAATCTACTGCTGTTAAGTCATTAAGCTACAAGATGGGACGCAAACGTATTGGCATCCTCACTAGCGGGGGAGATTGCGCTGGCTTGAATGCGGCAATTCGCGCCGTTGTATATCGGGCAATGGGAACTTACGGCTGGGAAGTGCTGGGGATTCGTCAAGCAACGCTAGGTTTACTGGCAAATCCGCCGCAAGTTATGCCTTTAGAAATTGAAAAAGTAGATGCTTTACTTACAGCAGGCGGCACGATGTTAGGCACTACAAATAAAGGCGATCCGTTTGCTTATCCTATGCCAGATGGTAGTTTATGCGATCGCTCAGAAGAAATTATCTCTAACTACCACCAATTGGGCTTGGATGCTTTAATTGGCATTGGCGGCGATGGTAGTGCGGCAATTTTGCGCCGTTTGGCGCAGCAAGGCAATATTAATCTAGTTGCGATTCCCAAAACTATTGATAACGATGTCGGCGTTACCGAACATTCTATTGGCTTTGATACAGCAGTAAATACAGCAACAGAAGCTTTGGATCGGTTGCACTTTACCGCAGCATCTCACAGTCGGGTAATTATTCTAGAAGTAATGGGGCGCGATGCGGGGCATATTGCCATTAGTGCCGGAATTGCTGGCGGCGCGGATATTATTTTGATCCCAGAAATTACTTATACTATTGACCAAGTTTGTCACAAAATCAAAGAACGTCAAGAACAAGGAAAAAATTATTGTTTGGCGATCGTCTCGGAAGCTGTACGCACTGAAGATGGCGAATCGGTGATGAATACCAATCGCTTAGGTCAATCTCGGTATGGCGGTATCGGTCAATACTTAGCTGATGAAATATGTCACCGTAGCGGTGCAGAAACGCGTGTAACGGTACTAGGACACATTCAACGCGGGGGGACCCCCTCGCCATTAGAACGGGTCACTGCGGCTGCTTTTGGGGTAGCTGCTGTCGATTTGATTGCCGAGGAGAAATACGATCGCATGGTAACTTGGCAAAATCGTCAGGTTGTTAGCGTACCTATAAGCGATGCGATCGCTCAATATCGTGCTGTCGATCCTGATGGTACTTTGGTGAGAACTGCGCGTGGTTTAGGAATTTGCTTGGGGGATTAATATAGATAAGGGCGATTAATTTAAATGGAGGCGGTTGGAAACCGCGTCTAGACAAACAAAACGCGGATGGTGCGCGGGTTAGTAATTCATAAATTATGCAAGTTAAAAGAATTAGCTTAGTTGCGATCGCCTCTATCATTACTAGCTTTTCATCGCCTTTAGTTCCGGTATTAGTCGCAACGTCGCAGGTACAAACAGATATCCGCAGCCAAGCCCAACGTCTATTAGGGCAAAGCCAGCAGCAACTAGATCGCCGTCAGTATCAAGCGGCTTTGCAGACGGCTTTGCAAGCTCTACAGCTTTACCGACAGCTAAAAGATCGCCAAGGCGAAGGAAAAGTTCTCAATAATATTAGTGCTGCTTACCGAGGGCTAGAGAACCATACTCAGGCGATCGCTTTTGCCCAGCAAGCTTTAGCAATATCGCTTAAAATTGGCGATCGTCACGCACAAAGCAGCGCTCTAAATAACTTGGGTATATCTTACACTGCTCTAAAAAATTATCCTCAAGCAACTACCTACTTAGAGCAAAGTTTAACTATTGCTAAACAAATTTCTGCCCGCGATCTTCAAGCGAGAGTTTTAAATAATTTAGGTAGTCTCAAAAATACCCAGCAAGACTACAACACAGCAATTAGTTACTACGAGCGGAGTTTAACAGTTGCTAGAAGCATCAAAGAGCGACGGGGAGAAGCGAGGGCGTTGGGTAGTTTGGGAGTTGCTTATTACTATAATGGTGACTTCCCACGCGCCATTAGCTACTACGAGCAGTCAATCAAGTTATTGCGTCAGCTTCAAGATAAAGAAGGTGAAGCGGCAATTACAGCAGCTATCGGGTTTGCTTACTACGGCATAGGAGATTTCCCGCGCGCGATCGCCTCTTACGAGCAAAGTTTAGCAGCTAACCGCGCTCTTGGGGATAAGAAACAGCAATATGCAGTTTTATCAGGTTTAGGGGTAGCTTATGATGCGATTGGAAATTACGATCGCGCGATCGCTTCCCATGAAGAAGCTTTAAAACTTGCCACCCAGCTTAGAGATCCTCAAGGTATCAAAGATACTTTAGGTAATTTAGGTTCTGCTTATTTAAATAGCGGTAACTACACTAAAGCAATTGAGTACAGCCAGCAAAGTTTAATTGTTGCTAAAGCTCTCAAAGACAGTTCTAGTCAAGCAAATGCTTTGGCTAATTTAAGTACAGCTTATACTGCTTTAGCCGATTACACCAAAGCTCTTGATTACATTGGGCAAAGTTTGCAACTTGCTCGTGCTAATAAAGATCGCTCTATTGAAGCGAATGTGTTGAGTAATTTAGCTAACATTTATCACTCTATAGGCGATAGTAAAAAATCGCTAGTATATGCCCAGCAAAGTTTGCAACTTGCTCGTCAAATTAAAAATCGAGCCGCAGAAGGTAGAGCTTTAATTAATATAGGCGGTATATACAATGCTTTAGGCAATTATGCTCAAGGGTTGAACTACTCTAAACAAAGTTTAGCAATCGGCAAACAACTTAAAGAGCCTCGAATTCAACAGACAAGTTTAAATAATTTGGCTGCTACATACCTAGGTTTAGGTAAGTTCGCTGAGGTAATTGATTACTCGCAGCAAAGTTTAGTTATTGCTCAAAAAATCAAAGATCCGCAAGCTCAAGCAACAGCTTTAGTAAACTTGAGTAGCGCTTATTTATTTGCAGGCGATTACAACAAAGCAATAACTTACAGCAGTCAAAGTTTAGCAATTGCCAATAAGATTAAAGCTCGTCGCGTAGCTGCCTCAGCTTTGGCTAATTTAGGTAGTGCTTACATCCAAAACGGTAAATATCAAGAAGGGCTGCAATATTCTACGCAAAGTTTAGCTCTAGCAAGAAGCATTAAAAATCCTCAAGTAGAGCAGTATTCTTTAGCTAATTTAGGCATTGCTTACTTATTTTTGGGTAAATACAATGAAGCGATAAGTTACTCCCAGCAGAGTTTGAAACTTGCAAGAGCAACTAAAGATCGCCGAGTAGAAGGAGTCGCTTTAGGCAATTTAGGACTAGCATTCTTATCTTTAGAAGACTATTCCAAAGCTATTAACTATCAGCAGCAACGGTTAATAGTTGCTCGTGCGATCGAAGATCGTCAAGGAGAAGGGCAAGCATTAGGAAATTTGGGTATTGCTTATTTGGATTTAGCAGAGTATGACAAAGTAATTGACTATAGTTTGCAAAGTATAAAAATTACTCGCGAACTCAAAGATCCTCTTGGCGAAGGTAGTTCGCTGGCAAATTTGGGTACAGCATACTTTTTCTTAGAAAAATATCCACAAGCAAGGAAGTATTCAGAGGCAGGTTTAGCGATCGCCAAAACCATCAAAAATCCCCGCATTGAAGGCATTGCCCTCAATAATATAGGTGCTATTTTTTACAAACAGGGCAAACTAGCAGAGGCAGAAAAAAACTACCGTCAGGCGATCGCAGTGCGGGAAAACCTGCGGGCAGGATTAGACGATGATGCTAATAGAATTGCTTTATTTGAAACTCAACTCAAGAGCTATCGACGATTACAACGAGTATTGATTGCTCAAAATCAACCAAATGCAGCTTTAGAAATTGCTGAGAGAGGGCGCAGTCGGGCGTTCGTAGATTTATTAGCTAGACGCTTGTCGCCTCAAAAAGCAGAGCAATATCAAGCACCTCCACCTACAGTAGCTCAAATTCAACAAATTGCGCGATCGCAACAAGCTACTTTAGTTGAATACTCAATTATTTTAGATGATTTCCCAATTGACGGTAAACTCCAAACAAGAGAATCAGAGTTATATATTTGGGTAATTAAGCCTACAGGGGAAATCGTCTTTCACAGTGTCAATTTAAAACCTTTATGGCAAAAGCAAAATACTAATTTAACAGGTTTAGTTGCAAATAGCCGTCAAGCTATACCTTCTAGGAGTCGTGCTAGCTTGCAGCAACTCTATCAATTACTAATTCAGCCTGTCGCTGATGTTCTTCCCAAAAAAGCAACTGAGCGCGTTATATTCATTCCCCAACAAGCTTTATTTCTCGTACCTTTTCCAGCACTGCAAGCACCAGATGGCACGTATTTAATTGAAAAGCATACTATTTTGACTTCTCCCTCAATCCAAGTTTTAGACTTGACGCGCCAGAAACTCCAAAGAGTCAAACAAGTAGGATTAAAAAATTCAGTAGTAGTAGGAAATCCTACTATGACTAGAGTTTCGCCAGCAATTGGTTTGCCACCAGAGCCATTACCTAGCTTACCAGGAGCCGAGAAAGAAGCAAAAGCGATCGCGCCTTTACTCCGCACTCAAGCAATTACCGGAAATCAAGCAACTAAAGCTGCAATTATGCAAAAGTTGCCTACAGCTAAATATATTCACTTAGCAACTCACGGGTTAGCTGATGATATTCAAGGTTTAGGTAGTTGGATAGCGCTTGCGCCTGCTGGTAAAGATAATGGATTGTTGACAGCAGAAGAAATTATCAATTTACAACTCAACGCAGAATTAGTAGTCATGAGCGCTTGCGAAACCGGAAGAGGAAAAATTACAGGCGATGGTGTAATTGGGTTATCTCGCTCTTGGATTAGTGCAGGAGTACCAACAGTAGTAGTATCTTTGTGGTTTGTACCCGATGCGCCTACTCAAGTTTTGATGACTAAGTTTTATCAAAATATGCAGCGCAATCCAGATAAAGCGCAGGCTTTACGCAGTGCTATGTTGGAGACGATGAAACAAAATCCCAATCCTAGAGATTGGGCGGCGTTTACGATTATTGGCGAAGCGTTGTAGGGAATGAGAGACAAGGAGTACAGAAGAGAAGTTCAAAAGAATTATCTCCCCCTGCTTCCCATCTCCTACGTTCCTGGTAACGATCGCAATCTTTCGCTCAGATGGGTGCGATCGCTTAAACTATGTACTAAAGGACCGTGTGCGCCAAATTCTACTTTACTTACCGATCCTACCGGACATCCTAAGCGAAACCGAAATCGCCCAACATCGATACCGAGTAAGCTGCACAACATAATCCGAATAGTTGCTTTGTGGGAAACAATCAAAATGTTACCGCTACTATAACGCTGCTTAATTTCCTCAATTACGAGTAAAGCACGACTTGCGATCGCAACTGCTAATTCTCCCCCAGTAGGCGGATACCATGCCGGATCTGCTGTCCAACGAATGTAGTCATCGTGATATTCTTGAGAAACAGTTGCTACTGTTTGCCCTTCCCACTTGCCGTAATTAATTTCCTTTAAACCATCGCGCAATTCTAACTCTATACCTACTTTTTGCGCTAAAGGAGTAGCTGTGGCGATCGTTCTTTGCATCGGACTTGCATAAATGGCACTCCAATCTACAGAATGGTAAGCATCTGCAAAAGCTTGTGCCATTTCTAATCCATCTGGAGTTAATTGCGGATCGATAGAGCCACAAAAAGCATTATCGCGACTGCATTCTGTTTGTCCGTGACGGAGTAAATAAAGCGTTAAAGCCATAAAAAGCTGATAGTTTCTACCATTGCAAGTAAGCTGCTTCAATTCCTTGCTCGCGCCGAATCTTACCATCTTTTTCAAACCAAGCTACTATCTGCTGCGTTTCCAAATCTTCTATAGCCACGCCGTACTCTTGAGCAATATGTTTCAATAACTTCAAAGATGAAATAGTCAGTCTAGTTAAAAACTTTTCATTAGCTGCAAGTAAAGCTGCATCTACCTTAGCGGATTCTTCCAAAGTTAAAAATTGCGTTGATGGCTGTGCGTTCATAAATCTACCCGTAGCATAAACAATACATTGCTTTAAACGTGCAACCAATATGGACTGTTATCTGCGTTCATCTGCGTGCATCTGCGTTCAACTTAGTTTTCTATCGCTCTTCTACCAAATAGCCGCAACGCTGTTCGCCATTAATAATCCAATGGGTGCGCTCTACAATACAATCTGGTAATACTTGAGCAAACATTTCTAATTCGTGTCCGCAAATACTGGGGAAGGATTCAGCAACATTAGAAATAGCGCACTTATGCTCTGTCATAATAAAACGCCGATCGCTCTCTAGCGAATGACATTCTGCCATAAACCCTTCAGCTTTTCTTAGTTCCACAAGTTTTGTTACTCGCTCCTGCAAACTTCCATCTCCCAATGCTTCCCGATAGGCGATCGCTTTACGTTCCCACTGTTTGCCTAAAATATGGCTTACTTGGTCAGGTCCTACGGTTTCTGCTAAGGTATCGAGTAAAGAGACGGCAAATGTACTGTAGTTGATGCTGCTAGCTGGACTTACGCGATCGCTCCCTTTGCTGCTAAGTTGATATACGTGCTGCGGACGACCCATTTCTTGAGCCACTGCGCTGTAGAATATTAGTTCTTGGACTTCTAAATCTTTTAAATGACGGCGCACTGCTTGCTGACTTATTTCTAACTGCGTTGCCAATTCCTGGGCTGTTGCTGAATCATGCTGCCACAGATATTGCAAAATATCCTGTTTTGTTGAGGGCTGCTGTGCGATCGCCATCTTTATTCCAAAAAAATCTTACTTTGACAACATACCTGTTGTTAATATACCTTAAAATGAAGATAGATTAAACAACTTCTTTGTTGTTTTAGTCGTACTATGGTGAAAGCTGTTTAGAGATAAGTAGCGATCGCCCGTCTGCCGAAAGAGAGATTAATCAAGAGAACGTAAGAGAACACTACTGATGAGTGCTATCAAAACATTAGTTAATCAGCCCTACAAGTACGGTTTTGTCACCAATATTGAGGCAGATACAATTGCCAGGGGTTTGAATGAAGACGTAATTCGCCTGATCTCAGCCAAAAAAGAAGAACCTGAGTTCATGCTAGAGTTTCGTCTCAAAGCTTACCGCCAGTGGCAGAAAATGACAGAACCTACTTGGCAAAATGTCAAGTACCCGACTATTGATTATCAAGATATTATCTACTATTCTGCGCCCAAACAGAAGGCAAAGCTCAATAGCTTAGAAGAAGTAGATCCAACTTTACTAGAAACCTTTGAAAAGTTAGGCATTCCCCTATCCGAGCAAAAGCGATTATCTAACGTAGCTGTCGATGCGATTTTCGATAGCGTCTCTGTCGCTACTACATTTAAAGAGAAGCTAGCAAAAGAAGGCGTAATTTTCTGCTCGATTTCGGAAGCATTGCGCGAACATCCCGAATTGGTGCAGAAGTATTTGGGTAGTGTAGTTCCTGTTGCCGATAATTACTTTGCGGCATTAAATAGCGCTGTATTTAGCGATGGCTCTTTTGTCTACATTCCTAAAAATACCAAATGCCCGATGGAGTTATCGACGTATTTCCGCATCAATAGCGGCGATACTGGGCAATTCGAGCGCACGCTAATCGTTGCAGAAGAAGGTAGTTCGGTTTCCTACCTAGAAGGCTGTACCGCGCCGATGTACGACACCAACCAGTTGCACGCCGCTGTAGTTGAATTAGTTGCCTTAGATAATGCTGAGATTAAGTATTCAACAGTGCAAAACTGGTACGCCGGAGATGAAAACGGCAAAGGCGGTATTTACAACTTTGTAACCAAGCGCGGCTTGTGTCAGGGAGTTAATTCTAAGATTTCTTGGACTCAAGTTGAAACTGGTTCAGCAATTACTTGGAAGTATCCTAGTTGCGTATTAGTAGGCGATAACTCAGTAGGTGAGTTTTATTCAGTAGCACTGACTAATCACAAGCAGCAGGCTGATACTGGTACGAAGATGATCCACGTGGGCAAAAATACTCGCAGTACGATTATTTCTAAGGGTATTTCTGCTGGTAGTTCTGCTAATAGCTATCGCGGTTTAGTAAAGATTAATCCCAAGGCGGAAGGCGCGCGCAATTATTCTCAGTGCGATTCGATGCTGATTGGGGATAACGCTCATGCTAATACTTTCCCTTACATTCAGGTGCAAAATCCTACAGCTAAGGTTGAGCATGAAGCTTCTACCTCTAAGATTGGCGAAGATCAGTTGTTCTATTTTTCTCAGCGCGGTATTTCAGCAGAAGATGCGATTTCAATGATGATTAGCGGCTTCTGTAAGGACGTATTTAATCAGCTACCCATGGAGTTTGCGGTTGAAGCTGATAGATTACTGAGTCTGAAACTAGAAGGAAGTGTTGGATAGAACGAACCGCAGGAGAAGGAGGAAGCAAGATGATTGGGGAAAATAGTCGGGTTGTGCTGTCAGTTAAAGATTTGACGGCGGAAGTGGATGGAAGTCCAATTCTTAAGGGTGTAAATTTAGAGGTTCGCTCTGGGGAAATTCATGCGATTATGGGTCCTAATGGCTCTGGTAAAAGTACGTTTTCTAAGGTATTAGCTGGGCATCCTGCTTATGAGGTGACTGGCGGTGAGGTACTTTTTGAGGGCGAAAATTTGCTAGAAATGGAACCAGAGGAAAGAGCTAGGGCTGGCGTGTTTTTAGCCTTCCAGTATCCTTTGGAAATTCCAGGGGTGAGTAATTTGGATTTTTTACGGGTGGCTTATAATTCCCGCCGTAAAGAACAGGGGTTGGAGGAGTTGGATTCGTTCGATTTTGACGACTTGATTCAAGAAAAGTTGGATGTGGTGAAGATGAATCCTGCTTTTCTGAGTCGTAGCGTGAATGAAGGATTCTCTGGTGGCGAGAAGAAGCGCAATGAGATTTTGCAAATGGCGATTTTAGAGCCGAAAGTCGCAATCTTAGATGAGACTGATTCGGGGTTAGATATTGATGCACTGAAGATTGTTGCGGGTGGTGTTAACCAGTTGGCTAGCCCAGAAAATAGCACGATTTTGATTACTCACTACCAAAGGCTGCTAAATTATATTGTTCCCGATTACGTCCATGTGATGGCTGAGGGCAGGATTATTAAGAGTGGTAGTAAAGAGTTGGCGCTAGAGTTAGAGTCACGCGGTTACGATTGGGTGTTAGCGCAAGCTGAGGTGGGAGTGTAATGATTTCGCCTATAGTTGATGTTGGTGTTAAAGATCGAGATGCTGTTTTAACTGCATTGTTGCAGCAGTGTCAAGGTCAAAAGCTGCAGGTGTTGGAACCAGAGATGTTGTCTTGGTTGCAGGAATTGCGCGATCGCGCTTGCGATCTAGTACATTTATATACATTACCAACAACGCGGGATGAAGAATGGCGGTTTACCGATTTATCTGCCCTGCGTCAAGTAAAATTTACCAATGCAGAGACGTTGCACGCAAAGTCTCCCACCGATATCGCCCCCCTAATATTGCCAGAAGCAGCAAATAGCCGTGTAGTATTTGTTAATGGCATTTACGCACCAGAATTATCGGCTGTTACCGATTTGCCTGATGGTATTGTAGCAAGCAATTTAGCTAGCTTACCTGTAGAAAAGCGATCGCAATTGCAAGATTATTTAGCCCAGATTCCAGGTACTCAAGAAGTTTTTACGGCTCTTAATACTGCTGGGATTGTTGATGTGGCGGTAGTTTGGGTTGATAAGAATGTTGTAGTCGATACTCCTATTCATCTATTGTTTGTTACTGCTGGTGACGAACCTGTTGTGTCTCAACCTCGTTGTTTGGTGGTGGCTGAATCTGGTAGCCAGGTGACAGTAGTTGAAGAATATACGCACCAGAGAAAGGAAGACAGAGTTTATTTTAGTAATGCTGTAACTGAAATTTGGGTAGAGGAAAACGCCCAAGTTGAGCATACTAGGGTAGAAAGAGAGAGTTCAGAGGCTTTTCATATAGGAAAGACTGCGATCTCTCAAGCTCGTGATAGTCGTTATGCTTGTTATGCAGTTAGCTTAGGTGGTAAGCTTTCGCGGCATAATTTAGAGGTGTTGCAGGCTGGAGAACAAACTGATACTACTCTAAATGGGTTGACAGTCGTTGCTGGCTCTCAGGTAGGCGATACTCATAGTGCGATCGCTTTGAATTATCCTTATGGTACGAGCAATCAGTTGCATAAGTGTATTGTGGCAGATAGAGCGCACGCGGTATTTAACGGTAAGGTGTTTGTGCCTAAACCCGCTCAGCTAACTAATGCCGCTCAGTTGAATCGCAATCTGCTCTTATCTCCTAGAGCTAGAGTTGATACTAAGCCTCAGCTAGAGATTACTGCTGACAATGTGAAGTGTTCTCACGGTGCTACAGTAAGTCAGTTAGAAGATGATGAGGTGTTCTATCTGCAAAGTCGCGGCTTAAATGCTGATGATGCTCGCAATCTTTTAGTTAATGCATTTGCAGCGGAAATTATCAATCAGTTACCTTTGGAGTCTTTGCGTGCAAGCCTTACAACTGCTGTTAAGGATGCTTTGACGGAAGTTTAAACAAGTAAATTTACTATTTATATACGATGACTGTTACTAAAGAAAGAACTCTTGCCGATTTAGTCCGCGCCGATTTCCCGATTCTACATCAAGAAGTCAATGGCAAACCTCTAGTCTATTTGGATAATGCGGCTACTTCTCAAAAGCCTTTATTGGTTCTCAATACTTTAAAAGACTACTACGAGCAATATAATTCCAACGTGCATAGAGGCGTGCACACTCTAAGTGCTAAGGCGACAGATGCTTACGAAGGTGCGCGAGATAAAGTTGCTGCTTTTATAAAGGCGGCTTCGCGTCAAGAAATTGTCTTTACTCGCAATGCAACTGAGGCAATTAATTTAGTTGCTTATAGTTGGGGTAATAGTAATTTAAAAGCTGGTGATGAGATCGTGTTGTCGGTGATGGAACACCACAGCAATCTTATTCCTTGGCAGTTGCTAGCGCAAAGAACTGGTGCTGTACTCAAGTTTGTGGAATTAACCGAAACAGAAGAATTCGATCTCGAACAGTTCAAGTCTCTAGTTTCCGAGAAAACTAAGTTGGTTGCAGTTGTTCATGTTTCTAATACATTAGGTTGTATTAATCCGATTGCGGAAATTACGGCGATCGCGCATCAGTTTGGCGCTAAAGTATTACTGGATGCTTGCCAAAGTGTCCCCCATATGCCTATCGACGTGCAGAAATTAGACTGCGATTGGTTGGTAGCTTCTGGGCATAAAATGTGCGCTCCGACTGGAATTGGCTTTTTGTATGGCAAGTTAGATTTACTGCGCTCCATGCCTCCATTTTTGGGCGGTGGTGAGATGATTGCCGATGTATATCTAGATAGCGCTACCTATGCCGATTTACCGCATAAGTTTGAAGCCGGAACGCCAGCTATTGCAGAAGCGATCGCATTAGGGGCAGCGGTAGACTATCTTAGCAATATCGGTATGGATAAAATCTATACTTACGAGGCTGAATTAACTGGTTATTTGTTCGAGCAATTAGGGCAAATTCCTGAAATCCGCACTTATGGACCTTTACCCAAAGTAGCAGGTTTAGGTAGAGCGGCGCTGGCTTCTTTTACAGCAGGCGATGTTCATCCTCACGACTTATCTACGATCTTGGATCAAGCTGGGGTGGCGATTCGTGCGGGACATCATTGCACTCAACCTTTGCACCGCTACTTGAAGGCACAATCTACAGCTAGAGCTAGTTTATCTTTCTATAACACTCGCGAGGAAATTGATGTATTTATTACTGCTTTGCGGGAAGCTGTAGAGTTTTTTGGCAGTATCTTCGGTTAAAGAAACTGTAATTTGTTCTTAGTTCTTCTGTGCATCAGCAGGAAATGTAATGGCTGCGCTGTCCTAATTGCCAGCGTGCGGTATCGATCTTGCTATTACTTCCTGCTAGCTATAGGAGCGAAAGTAGAGTAAATATTAATGAGGTTGAAAAAATCGAAGTCCAAATTTGCCCAAATCAAAAATGTCTTCAGAGTTGCAATGGTATGTACTGTGCAATTTAATCAATGGATTGCCTCAAATTCAGTGGTATGTGTATAAGATTGAGGTTACAGGAGACTTTTTATATATTCATTCTAGAAGTTCAACTCTGGCAGAAAATACCACCCTTTTTATCATTAATGCCCAAGGAGAATTTATTTAATGAGCGTAAGTAATCTCAAAAATCTTAGCACTGATGAATTAGTTAAACAGTTCAAGGAAGCTACCCTGATTGGTACACCACCTCAAGAACTTATTAGTGAGCTAAAAAATAGACCTGGTATTGCTTTTATCAATGCTACTGATTCAGCCGAAGTTACCCTAGAAAAAGCTCGTGCTGCAATCGAGCGAGTGGAGAAGGGTAATCGTCAAAGTTCTTAAGCATTGGCTAAATAATCTCAAATGCTGTTTAGCATTACTGTCTATCAGCTTATACGTAACAGATCAATCTGGCGATACTGAACGCTAGACATCAGTCCTGCTCAAATCCTTGATTTATCGTCCTTATGCATATAGTGAATGCTGCCGATTGATGACAAAAGCGATCGCTTCGACAATTTTCCCACCTATAAACACTTTCACCCAGCGAGGAATATAAGTTCCGGCAATCATTTCTCGTCGCCAAAGTAACTGCAATTTCGTAGCAACATAACTAGCTGCAATTTGATAGGCAACGCCGCGACAACTACCCCCGCGATCTAGTTAGCGATAGGGTGCGTTGCAAGTCAACGCACCCTACTACTGCTCGACTACTCAATTGATGGCGCTAAATGGGTTAACTGCGGAGAACTTAGTTAAACGCACTATGGAATTGATTGGTTGATAAATAGTTTGCTAATAACTTATTAATAATTTGGCTACAGCAGATATACGTAAAGTAATATGAAGTTATTAATTATATGCGTATATCTGCTGTTTTTGTTAATGATTTTAATTGATTAAATATTTATAAATAAACAATCATATAAATTTTGATATGCTAAAACTCACAAAACAGTAGCAGCAATTTATGTTGCAAAGAAAACAGCTAATAATTTTTATAATTAAGTTGAATTAAATTGTATGGTGCGTTTTGAAAACGCACCATACAAGAGAGGCGATCGCACTTTAGACTACTAGAAGCAATAGTAGTAATTAGTGCAGCCATATAGCTATATATTCAGCAGTATAAGATGGTCGCTGCGCGAATTTTTGCGTGGGCATCGCTCGTCACATAAAAGCTTCTAGCCTGGGCACAGACAACGAGAAACCAAGTCATGTCTTAGTTGGCAATGCCCTAGAAGAAAAAATGTATTAGCAGCATTTGAGCAAACATTATATTTTCTTGACAGCCGACATCCACAGATGCGATCGCTTTTTGTTTGCCATTCTTAGGCTAGCAAAATAAGACGCTTGCATATATAAGCTGTGAACTTTAAGTGGATGCAAAAAGTATGAATGCTAGAAAGTATCACCAAAACAGAACATATGCGTCAAGCAAAAGATGCATCGATTTTATTTGAATTGAAAGGATTGATTATATGATATTAAAAAGTTCCATAGTTGTTATTATCTGCGCTACCGCCATTAGTAGTTCGATTAATCCAGTAGTAGCTCAAAATACAAACAACCTTTTCATTGCGGATGCAACAACTAGCTCGAAGAATGCCACAGGTAAAGCGACTGATGTTCTCGATAATAACGACAATACTTGGTGGAGTGCTGATGGCAATGGTCAGTACCTCGAACTCAATACAGGTGGGTTGGCAACAGTAAACGCCGTAAAGATTAAGTTCTATGATGGTGACAGCACTGCCACTTTCGATGTGGATGTATCGACGGACGGGATTAGTTGGAAGCGAGTCTTAGCCAACCAGAACAGCCAACGCACAGGCAACTTGGAGCGATATGGGTTCTCTAGTCAAAAAGGAAGATACTTGCGGCTCATTAATCGTGGCAATAAGCTCGCCATCAGACAAGTTGTTGTAGAAGGCGTACCAACAAACAAAACATACTATGTAGACTGCACCAATGGCAGCGATACAAATAATGCAGGTACGACCCCAAGTAGTGCCTGGAAAACACTGAATCCGGTTAACCGTTGGAGTAATCCACTAACACTAAATCCAGGCGACAGTTTGCTGCTCAAACGAGGTTGTACTTTCGCAGGACCCCTAAATGCAAGGTGGACTGGCAGCAGCAGCGCCCCAATTGCGTTTGGTGCTTATGGTAGTTCCAATCTTTCTAGACCTACGATCGACAAGGTAGCCGAGAGCAATGAAGTCGTCAAAATTACTGGGCAACATCAACTTTTTGAGTACATTAAGGTACGGGCAACTAAGCCAGGGGGGTCTGCAAACGCTCAAAAATGTAAATCTCAACCTGTCGGGTGGTTAATTGGCTTCGATACCAGAAGCGGCAGTTCGCATAACATCGTGCGTTATAGCCAGGCAAGCGGTTTTACTGCTGGCATCCGTTTTGGAGAAGGTTCTTCGCACAACAAAGCGCTATATAACAAACTGACGTTTAACAACATCATGAATAGTCTTACCGCTCAGAAGTACGACGATGATTCAGGTGCTTGGGGAATATTACTCAACGGCGATTATAACGAGGTAGCCTACAACTACTTTGAGGGCAATGTTGGCTGTTCGGAAGACTACGAAGTTGATGGTGCAAGCGTGGAAGTTTACAAGGGCAGCAATAACTACGTTCATTATAATACAAGCTTGCGCGAGTCTACTTTTACCGAGCTTGGCGGTAGCAGTGACGATCGAGCGGAAAACAATAAGTATGCTTACAACGTATATAGCGCTTTGGGATTTAAATCGCCCTACATCGACTCTACTACGCTAGATCGCTTGCAAAAACGGGGTGGAGAGTTATTGATGGTACGAGGATACAAAAGTAGCTGGGGAGCTAATCCAGGTACAGAGTTTTATCACAATACGGGATATTGGCTCAACGGTGGTATTTTATGCATTGATGGATGTAGCGCAGATATTTTGCAAGCACGTAACAACATTATGGTGGCAAGTCAAAATCCCCATAGATATTTAGTCGAGTCGGATGCAAAGTTTGGCGAATCAAATAATATTTATTGGCAAGCCGCTTCCTACACTGGACCTCAGTTATTTTTCATTGCCGGATCTAATAGTCCCGCTTCAACATCTCTGAAGGTAGATCCCATGTTTGTAGATCCTGCAAACGCTAACTTCCGTACTCGATCTGGTAGCTCTGCGATTAATGCAGCAACCAATGTAGATTTATCGTGGGCAAATTCATCACAAGACATTTACGGCAATTCTGCGCCTAGAGGGTCTGCACGCGATATCGGAGCAGCAGAATACTAATAGATAGAGTCTACGAATTAATTGAAATAAAAGTACCAAAACAAGACATAGTTATCGGCTTCCATACTCCTAAAATGCGCCAACTAACAGATTCCGCTGTAGGTTAAAGTCTCTACTGAATTTTTTCCTCATCTCATCTATAGTTTGTGCTAGCGCTGCGATCGCAACTTCTAAGTAGGGAGTGGCTAGGTAGCGGTAGGGTGCGTTGCTAGGTGTCCCGTCTCGTGCAGAATAGCAGTAAGCAAATCGTAGCGATCGCAGGCTGCTAGAGTCTGTGGCAGCGTCGTAGACAGTATCGCTTAGATTATTAGTAAATTCGCTAACAAATAGCTCTAATATAGCCATTATCATTACTTATGTGGCACTACCCATCCCACAAAACCTAACGATACTACTGAAGCTGAAAAAGCAATAAAATACGATTATATGCCCGAAACACCTACAGAGCTACAATGGGAGAGACTATGTAGTTTAGTATCTGCACTATCATTGACCCGAAGATATATTTCCAGAATGGAAATAGTAGGAGGATTTTTATACGTAATAACTCAATCTTGCAATGCCGATAATATGCAGACTTACATCTTAGACTCAGAGGGAGAGCTATTATGAGTTCAGCAGAAATAATGTACCTTGACCACGACCAAATTCCTGCCTATGTCGAAAGTCAAGCAGCGCTGGGTCGCGATCGCGTATCCGTCCTCCAAGAAATTGCTGCCTTGAGAAAAGATGTGACACTACTATCAGTAGCAGATGATAAAAACACTTTTCTGGCAAAAATTAAGGCTGCTATCAATTCTGCTAAAGAATAGAACTGAACGATAAACATCAGTCCTGCTCAAATTCTTGATTATCGTCCCTAGTAGTTAGCGGTAGGGTGCGTTGCTAAACTATGAAGATGACTGCCGATGAATTTTTCGCTCGCTATGCTGCTGGAGAGAGAGATTTCTTTAGAATTGAACTCACCGATGCTGACCTCAGTAGAGCGACTGGTTGGGAAAAGAACAATCCCATTGGACAAGCCATTACTGGAACTGTTTTGGGAGAAGGGGATCTTAGTGGTACTAACTTCAGTGCCAACGATATGCGTGGTTGTAACTTCAGTCGCTCCAAAATGGTTAGATGTAAATTTATTCTCACTAATTTGACCGGAAGTTGCTTTAGTGGTTGTGATTTGAGAAATTGTGATTTTGGAGGAGCTAAGTTGATTCGTACTGATTTGATGGAAGCCAACCTCGGTGGAGCTAATATGACTGGGGTTGACTTGACTGGAGCCGATATGACTGGAGCCAATGATGGGGGAGCTTGGTACGAAAGTGCTCTTTTTTGCGATACTACTCTCCCAGATGGAACTTTCTTGAAAGGACCCCATCCCGTTCCAGATTGAGTGTATTAAATTGTCATCCCCAGTTAGTAATAGGGTACGTTGCAAATTCAACATACCCTATTACTGTTTATGGATGGTAGCAGCGTCATCTCCTCGCGCATGACCTTAAGGTATGCATAGTCTATTAAAGATAAGCGATCGCTCTTTCTGCAATTAAGACTTAAGTTGTTGCCTTGCTACTACCCGATCGCCAAGTAAGTTCAATGTCTCATCTTTGATCCCCACTGTAGCTAGTCCATCAATTGTTTGCAGCAAATAATCAGCACAGGAGCCAAGTTGACCGCTTGCTGTAGCAATGCTCTCAATAGTTGCATCCAAAGATAAACTACGCGCGTACAGTGAATGCTGGCGATTGATGACAAAAGCGATCGCTTCTACAATCTTCCCGCCTATAAACACTTTCACCCAGCGAGGAATATAAGTTCCAGCAATCATTTCTCGTCGCCAAAGTAACTGCAATTCTGTAGCAACATCGCTAGCTGCAATTTGGTAGGCAACGCCGCGACAACTTCCCCCGCGATCTAGTCCCAAAACTAAGCCAGGATTATCTGGAGTACCGCGACCAACAGGAGTCCAATGACAAAAGCGACGATGCCATCCGTAGACTGTACCGACGCAGCGATCGCTGTATAAAAAAATAGGGTTCCAAATTAGCGAACCGTAAGCAAAAATCCAGACATCAGAGCCTTGACGTTGTTGCAGAATATCATCAATCGACTGCTGTAGCTGCTCCTCAGTTAATAGATGCCAACCCAATCCTGCCTGTGAAATCATCGCTTGCAAACGACTCGATTCCAGATCCATCCGAGTCAGTGTCACCAGACAAATCCTCTCTTACTCGATTGATATAATTTGGCAGGCAAGCTATGCGATCGCAATTTCCTCATCCTTACTATCAAGGCAAGCTTTTCAGATTACTCTACAAAATTTCCATTTTAGCGAATCAATAGGGATTAATGTACTATCAATTCTTAAAACAAACGGGCATCGCTAACCTGGCTAATATGACCTGCTGCGATTTGCCAC
Source organism: Aliterella atlantica CENA595 (assembly GCF_000952155.1). Lineage (GTDB taxonomy): Bacteria > Cyanobacteriota > Cyanobacteriia > Cyanobacteriales > Chroococcidiopsidaceae > Aliterella > Aliterella atlantica. The sequence goes on from NZ_JYON01000020.1 coordinate 26,390, forward strand.
TGATTCTGACGCTTCACCCAAACGCGAGTAAAGCGGTAAGTTGCTGAGTATGGCTGCCCGTTGAACTTTCCTGTCAAAACTGCTTTAACAGAAACAACAGCAAGATCGCGATAATCGCGGATTTGTTGTTCGTCAAGCTCGATGTTGGTAAACTTTTGCATCCCAGTTCGATGTGCTTCCAAGTCGTCTTGCTTATTGATGACTAAACCTGTATGCATCGTAAACACTAAATCGTCAGCGATTAATTCATCTAGTGCTTGCACGTCGCTATTAAGCATAGCTTGCCGCAGTTTTTCTTCTAAGATCGCTATCTCTGCCATATATTTACTTAATCATCTTTTCTAGTGCAGTTTGTAAGTCGCGTGTCAGATCGGTTATAGATTGTTTGGCGCTGCGACGGTTGGCTTGATAGGTTTCCCAACGTGCGGAAACTGATATAGGTTCGCCTATTGTCATTTGTACCCTTTGCTTACCCAATCGCGGACGCGCAAATGGATTACCGCCTTTGATACGTGTCATCATATCCCACAGCAACAAAGTTGTTTCGGCAAAACGTTCTACAGTATGTTTTTTGAGAACGTAATCGCCTGTTACTTCTACGAAACTTTCTACTAGGCGCATATGCCACATTCGCAGATTTGCCTCTTCAGCAATGCGATTGGCAAGTCCTCTCTCTAGTGGAGATAGTGCATCTAAGTTCTTGATATCTTCTCGGTAGATGCGATCCCAGCCTGCTTGTTCTACTCGCCGACAGCGATCGCTTAAACTACCACTAGATGAAATATTAAAATACTGTTCTGCTACTTTGAGGGCAATATCTAGTAATGCTTGCAGTCGAGTTGTAAATTCTGTAGCTGTAATTTTAGGCATTTGCGGATAGAACTGAGCGTAAAAATCTTCCATCAATTTCAGCAGATGTTCTCCTAACTGATACAGCCGTCGATAAAGGCTTTCTTCTTGTGGTTCTAAACCGCTATCTGTTTCTAATTGGCTTAAAATCTGCTCCACAGCTTGCCAAGGTGCTTCAACGTAACTATATTGAATACCAATTGGGACAATAAAAACTTGTTCTGTGCGTCCAGCTTTAAGTAAATCTTCAACGCACCAAAAGCCTAATTGCGCTACTCCTGGTTCGAGGGAACTAACAATTTCATTGTGACCGTTAGTTGCTCCCTCTGGAGCTACAGCCATAGGCAAGTTACCATTAGCAAAAAGATTTCTAGCTACTTTCAAACTCATGCGGTCTACCTTACCGCGATGAATGGGAATACCACCTAGGCGCGAATATAACCAGCTTGTTCGTACTCCAGCCCACAGCGGAATGCCGCGATCGTAGATAAAATGAGAATGCAAGGGGTATTGTAGGGGCATATTCTGCTCTTTGGCAACTTGTGGCAAAATATGGGCAAGTAAATATGCCATACACAAAGGGTCGTCGGTGCTAGGATGACGAAAAGCAAGCAGAAACCGGATTTTACCTGTTTGAAACTGGTGATAAAGTTCTGCTAAAACTTCTACATTGTCCGCTTGAATGTCAGTAATAGCCTTACGCGATTTTAACCATGCAGGCAATACTAATTGAGTAGCCCTTAAAACTAAAGGGTTATAAGCTGGGGAAATAAATTCTAGGGGTCGCTGGACGTGCATCGGCGGTAAAACAATAGCCCTAAAATACAGGGAATAGGCAAATAATTTTGGACTTATAGGCAAAATTATCTCTTTATATCTTCTAAAATCCTAATTTCTCAACAAATATTGTCTATTAGATATTATTAACTACTGTCCGCGATCGCACTTTATTAGAGTACGCGACTGGTTTAGATATTTTTTATCTTTCAAAAGTTGACGCAGGGTTAAGACCAATTATTCGGGCTTTCAGAATTTTTGCTACATCAACTTTAGCGTTGAAGTCAGCCTGAGTGTTGGCAGGTAGGCGTGTACCTAATAATAGGTTAAGGGCAAACGTCATCGTTACGGCTAATATTAGTTTCTGAAGCATCACTTACCTGTCCTTCCAAAAATCAGCACGTTCGCTTTAACAACCAGTTTTGCAATCAAAAGCTGCAACCACTGCTTTTTCTTATTGTGCTGACTCGATTTGTGAAACAGATGTTTTAGCGTTCCAGCATTTTAATTGGCACAATACCATACAATGTTACTTTTTATACATTGCCATAAAAGATTTTTCAGGGAAGACATTTTCTGAAACGGCAAAAGGGGAGAAAATTCTGGGCTTTTAGCCAAGTAGCGATGCCGACGATTGTAGCAATAGTTTTGTCATAAGAGTCTTCCAGTAGCTAACGTTGGTGATTAAGCCACTAGGCAATTTTCCGCGCTTCAATTTCGTTTTGGCGACTACTGAATACCTGCCGTGTTTTACCTATAATATGCAAAGCTCGATATCAATTCCGCTAGAACTGGCATTCAAAATCTATCTTAAGAGAGAGCGCAGAGCTTGAATTAGCTTATAGCATGACGAGATAACTCAGCCTAGCAGTTTTATCAGACATATCGTCTTTCACATAATATTTATTATGGTAAACTCTAAGAATTGGCTGCAAGAAAACCGTCACAGAGATCGGGGAAGCGCATACTTATTTGCACCAATGAGCGAGTTCAATATTATGGCGGAAGTCGGTGATACTCCTCCATAAAGCTTTAAATTTAATCATAAATACATCAATTACAAGTTTATCCATTCAAGCTGCTTACACGCTTGTGAGTAAGGATGTATCTAGAATCAAAGCCAGTCTAGATTAACTGATGGATAAATTAGTTTGCATAGTTCTTTTATATGAAAAATCATAGTAGTAAAAGCTAGATATAGTTTAACTGCTCTGATAGAGCTTGCTATTAATCGAAAGTCTCCTAAGCTAACTCCAGTGTTTTGATACCAATGTTAGTTGTAGATGTACATTTATCCATCTATACAATCTGTTTTTTAGCTTAACTAAACCATTTGGAAATTGCTGCACTAGCAGACTACAGATTGTTAGAGAGGTTACTTTTCCTACTTCTGTTAAAAAAATTTGCTGAGTAAATTCTTTACAATGAAAATCTCAAAAAACGAATTTAATATTCTGAACTTGACAAATTTCTGTAAAGGTATTGCCATTGCTTGGGTAGTTTTAGTTCACTATCAAGGTCAGTGGTTTGGTTGGCAAGGAGTTCATATTTTTATAGTTTTAAGTGGTTTTGGTCTCACCTATTCTTGCTTAAGTCGTAATGAAAATCCCCAAGGGAAAGCTTGGTACTTTAGACGAATTAGAAAATTGTTACCAGTTTACTGGCTTACTGTGCTTTGCTCGCTACCATTATTAATTATTCTTCAGATGTTTCAAGGAGAAATCAAACCAAATGTAGTTCAGACATTCTTAGATTTTTTCTTATTAAGAAACTTTTTTGAGCAATTCATGAGCGGACCCACTAGCGCGTTTTGGTACGTTCCATTCATTCTCAGTTGCTATTTAGTCTTCCCTTTGCTGTATAGTTTCCTAAGAAAGTGTTCTACTATTTGGGATTACCTGCTTTTTCTTTCAGCAGTGTCAATAATTGAGTTTGTTTATCGTGCGTTGGCAATTTACTGGTTAGACGGTTTGCCAATTATTTATAGTCATAGTCAATTTTTCGGACTATTTCCCGATCCAGTTGCACCATTAGACCGCCACCCCGACCAAATTTTTGGTCTGTTCCAACGACGCGCTCCCTTTGGTTTTTTTCCCTCAAGGATTGCTGAATTTACATTAGGTGCACTTGCTGCAGTTGCGCTCATACGTGACAATCATAAGGTAAATCAAACTCTGCTCAATCGCTACACAGGATTAGTAGGAATGCTGATCTGGATAGTAGGGCAAGTTCTCTTATGTGTTGGGCTATGGGGATGGATTTTTGCAGACTTTGTAATTTCTCTAGGTTCGATCTTATGGATACTGTATTTGGCATACTTTTGTCAAAAATTTATCTCTAATGTGTTTAAGTGGGTAACTTTACTTGGTGTTTGGTCCTACTACATATATCTAACTCACGAGCCATTTATTCGCGCCCTCCGGAGAATTGTACTTAAATTATTTTCTGAGGGCATAAACTTATCAACTGGCACTGCTAGCGTGCTAATTTTCGGTCTGACTATTGCTTTAGTTTACGTAGCGAGTTGGCTAATCCAGAAATTTGACCGTTCCAAGATTCCAGACCAGGTCGTACACAAAATGAGTAGGCTTCTCGATTAAAGCATTCCCGCGAGCTAGACAATGAGAAAACTTCAATAGTGGTTGACTCCCCCTCGGACGAGTTGATGTATTTCTACCCAAACTATATGAAAAGCTAGGATTTAAACAACCTGCTAGTAGAGATGAAGAAAGAGCGGTAGTCCTACAAAAGTTGGTGGACTTTAAGAACGAGACTCTTCTGGGATAATATCTAACACTAGCTTTTCGTTGTGCCGAATTATAGTTAGTTGCGATCGCACTTTGACTTGTTCGTGAGTAAGTAGTTTATGCAAATCGTCGATACTGGCGATTGGTTGATTGTTCATCCCTACAATCACATCGCCTTCAACTACTCCTGCTGTTTGGGCTGGACTATTGTGTTCGCAAGAAATTACCAATACGCCGCTTTCTACTGACAGTTCGTGAAATAGCACTACGCGGCGAGGTAAGGGGACGTTTTGCCCGCCAATTCCGATATAACCGCGCTGGATTTTGCCATCTTTAATTAATGGAGTGAGGATTGTTTTGGCTGTATTAATTGGTACAGCAAAGCAAATACCTTGTGCAGACATAATTACGGCTGTATTGATGCCAATAACTTCGCCGTGAGATGTCACCAAAGGACCCCCAGAATTACCAGGATTGAGGGCTGCATCTGTTTGGATGATATTATCAATTAGCCTACCAGACCTAGCCCGAAAAGAGCGTCCTAACGCGCTAACAACGCCTGTAGTCACGGTAGTTTGGAAGCCGTAGGGGTTGCCAATGGCGATCGCTAGTTGTCCAGCTTTGAGCAATTGGGAATCACCTAACTGTGCTGCTACTAAGTTTGGGGCGTGGATTCTAATTACTGCTATATCTGTTTCTGGATCGTCTCCTACCATTTCGGCGGCAAAATGGCGACCGTCAGATAATGTTACTTCTAGCCCTGTTGCATTGTGGACGACATGGCTATTGGTAAGAATGTAGCCATCAGTAGTAAAAATAAAGCCTGAGCCGTTTCCGCGTACTTCTTGAGCAAAAGCTTGGTTGTTGCGCCTTCTACCTCTTAGCTGCCTTTGCACGTCGATATTTACTACTGCTGGGCTGACTTTTTCGACAACGCTAATTACAGCTTGGGAATAAGCGTCAAGTAACTTTTCGTCAGCAGTAGTAACGGTGTTTATCGGGGTTGGTGTCCCCTCATCGTAGCGATCGTTAGATACCAGTTGCAGATTGTAAGTCATAGCTGCTCCTGCTTTCATATAGAGGGGTAAATGTATTTTTTTGATTCTGTCAATAATGCCCGCTTTTTGCCAAGAAGGCACTCAAAAGTGCTATACATACTTTATGGTGCGTAACTACCCAGAAATTAGTGTATGCAATGCCCAATGTCCGTCGCGGCAAGTTTTAGACTTGATTGCGGATAAGTGGACGGCGATCGTTATTTATTGTCTATCAAAAGGTACGAAGCGTTACAGTGAATTGCAAAGAGAAATTGGCGGTATATCGCAGAAAATGCTCACGCAAACTTTGCGTAGTTTAGAACGCGATGGAATTGTTAGTCGCATGGTTTACCCTGTTGTTCCGCCAATGGTTGAGTATTCGTTAACGCCATTAGGTGAAACGCTAATTGAACCGTTGTGTCAGCTTTGCAAGTGGGCTGAAACCCATATTCCTGAAGTAGAAGCAGCCCGTAATAGATACGATCGCAAACTGCTGTAATCGTAATGGCTAATATCATAAACCCGTGTTAGATTTGATACTACAATAGTTGCAATGCAAGGCTGAAGAATTAGAGCAGATAGCTGAGAAAATCGATCGCATTTAAGTAAATGGCAACTTGGATAGCATTTTGACAGAGTTAATTCGGATTAATTGTCAATCGTAGTGCGATCGCAAATCTTGTAGAGTGCATTGTCCGCAACGCACCCTAAAGATGTTAAATTCAGTAGAGCGCAAGCGAAAATAATGCAGCAGCAGCGAGCGACGATCCTGTGCGGACGTGGTTCCAAAACGTCCAATTTGTCAAGTATCTCGCCCATAAGTTTGCACCTTCTGAACTTTCCGGTTTGACAACCGCTAAAGCATCATTGAGAGGCACGTTAAATGCGATCGTTACTACAATAGAACCGACTAAATAGAGTAAAGCGCCAACAAATAAGTAGATGGAAGCTGGCTGCTGCCACTTTAAAATTGAGGAGACAGCTAGAACTAAACAAGCTGCTCCTGTACCAAATAAAGCAAGCATAAATAATGGCGAGATTGCTGTGATATTGATAGACTGCATCGCTGCAATTCCCTGACTTGGTTGCAGCCTAGCAAGGGCATTCATTACAAAAGTTGAGAAGGCAAAGAAAACCCCTGCAACTAATCCGCAACCTAAAGCAGCTAAAAGAGTTAAAGGACGTAAGTTGTCAACCATGACTATCAAGCCTCAGATAAATTACTGCTCAACTTGCCTCGCGAGTCGTGCGGCGAGAATGGAATCTTTTCGCGCGTGGGCTTGCCTCGATGTGTAATAAATGTGTCATATTTACTTTGGATGCATTACCCTTTCAGCTTAGGCAGACATCTCCTCCTTAGCTATCTAATTCTTGTAGCACTATCACAATCTTGCGAGCTATTTGTCACATAAGTTTTCCACAGCCAATACAATCAAAGTAAGATGAATTGGGTTTGTGTAATGACTGCTGCTACCCATCTGCCTGAAGCAGACTGCTTGCCTCTCTTATCTAGCCAAAACCAGGGCTGGGAAAACATTGTGGTAGAGCAATTTCAACATCCATCAGGAGAAGGTAGGACGCATTATCGCGACGAACACGCAATTTGCTTATCGCTTGCACCTCGCCCCGTACAATTTTTACAGATTAAGGGCGGCAAAACGCACGCTAGTCTGTATGGTAAAAGTGACATTTCAATTACCCCTGCCGAGATGCCATGTTTTGCTCGCTGGGAGGGAGAAGATTGCTATATGCAGATTCGGATTGCCTCGCAGTTCCTTGAGAACGTAGCTAAAGAAGCCTTAAAGAAAAGTCCTAATAGGCTGGAATTAGTGCCTGAGTTTCGACTTCGCGATCGCCAACTTGAAGCGATTGGCTTGATGCTACTGGCTGAACTGCAACAGGAAAATTTTAGCAGCATCTACGTTGATTCGCTCTCCAATATTCTCGCTATTCATTTACTGCGGCAATATGCCAGCAATAAACCTCAATTACAAATCTACGAAGGTGGATTGCCGCAACATCAACTACTGCAAGTTTTAGAGTATATAGACGAGCATTTACACCAAGAAATTAAGCTGGCAGATTTAGCAGCGTTGTTAGACATGAGTCAATTCCACTTCAGCCATCTGTTCAAGCAAAGAGTAAATATTGCTCCCTATCAGTATTTACTCCAGCAACGCATAGAACGAGCCAAGCAGTTGTTGAAACAGCGCGATCGCTCCATTATAGATATTGCCTTAGAGTGTAGATTTAACAGCCACAGCCACTTAAGCAAACAGTTTCGCCAACTTACAGGCATGACTCCAACAGCTTATAGAGCAACTTAGCTGCAAGAACTACTTAAACAAGTTGAGGCTTGGATAGATTTAATCGAGGCAACTGGACGAACGCCAGAGAGCTTAGGTATGTCTGACCATGTTCTCTACACTGGCAACAAGAAAGGTGATGTGCCACAATCAAAGACCGCATGAATGGAGAGGGAAACCATGCAAATTACCGCTTCAGCAATCTCACTTAACGTCGATGATGTTAGGGCATCGGCTACATTCATCAAACAACATTTTGGTTTCCAAGAAGAGATGTCAGCCGACGGTTTTGCGTCACTCTCAAGGCAAGATGCTGGGTTTAATTTGATTTTCCTGCAAACTGGACTAGAAAGCTTCAAGCCCAGCAATATGCGCGGACATCGAGCGGATGGTCTGCTGGTTGTTTTTGTAGTAGACAATATCGATCGCGAATACGCACGATTGCAAGCCGAAGGCGTACAGATTACGACGGCGATTGAGACTGAACCTTGGGGCGAGAGGTTCTTTCAAGTTACCGATCCAAACGGTGTTGTGCTGCAACTCGTTCAGTGGATGACAGATTCAGCCGCATATGTCGATGCAAGTGAATAGAGCGATCGCAACTAAGAAAGGAAGTTGTCAAATTATGCTTAATTTACGCCCTGCTACCTCTGCCGATCTAAAGCTACTGCAACACTGGGATGAGCAACCCCATGTCATCGCCTGCGATCCTAACGATGATTGGCACTGGGAGGTGGAACTAGATCGTAATCCCGATTGGCGGGAACAATTGATTGCGGAAATAGATAATCGCTCGATTGGATTTATGCAAATTATCGATCCGGCGCGAGAAGATAGTCACTATTGGGGAGATGTCGCAGCAAATCTGCGCGCTATTGATATTTGGATTGGAGAAGCTAACGATTTAGGCAAAGGCTATGGTACAAAAATGATGCAACTTGCACTTGCTCGCTGCTTTGCCGAGCCAACTGTAACGGCTGTAATTATCGATCCGCTTGCTAGCAATACTCGCGCCCATCGCTTCTACGAAAGGCTTGGATTTAAGTATGTCGAACGCCGCCAATTTGGTGACGATGATTGCTTTATTTATCGCTTGAATCGGGAAGATTGGCATCCTGAAAACGTTAGATATTGAAGGTTCTAAACCCCAAAACGCGATCGCCATATATAAGGGTGCGTTGCAAGTCAACGCACCCTACAACTCATAAGCTACTCGTAGTATGCTAAATACCGCAAAAGTAATGGAAGATAACCCCGTCGCCTTGCGTTTGAAAGAACTAGAGGTATTGGAGCGAATTGCTGAAAAGATCGCATTCAAGTAAATAGGAGCTTGGATAGTATTTTGACAGATTTGATTCAAATTAATCGCCAGTAGGATTGTTGTGCGATCGCCTATATTCACCAGGAGAATAACCCATACAGCGTTTAAATGCTTTACTAAAAGCCGCTTCAGATTCGTAGCCGACTTTTTGAGCTATTTTACTTAGGTTATCTTGACTGTGCTTGAGTAGGCTAACGGCTTTACGCATTCGCACGCGAGTGAGGTATTGTACGGGAGCATCTCCTACCAATTGTTTAAAGCGACTTGCATAAGCAGAACGAGACATACATACTTGCTCTGCTAATCTAGATACTGTCCAAGGTTGTTCGACATAGCGATGAATTAGTCCAATTGTTAGGCTGATACTGGGATCTTTCAAAGCCTGTAACAAAGAGCGATCGCTCTCTGGCAAATTAGCAATAAAGGCGCGTACAGCCTGGATGAATATGACATCGCAAAGCCTAGTAATTATAGTCTGCGCTCCAGGACGATTTGATGCAGTTTCGCAAGCTATAAATTGTAAAGTTGCTGCTAACCATTCTAATGCTCGTCCGTCTTCACCTTGAATGAGGATTAAGGGCGAAAGAGCCGCAAGCAAAGGGTTATTATCCCAATCTGCAAAGTAAAAATAACCGCAAGCAAGGATAGTTTTGCTACCCCCACCACCAAAATACAACACGTTATCGCTATCGGGGGGACGCTTGGCGAGTAACTCTTCTAGCATTATTGCCTGAGTATGGCGATCGCTACGTAAAATATGCCCGTGTCCTTGGGGAATTACAACTAAGTCTCCTGCTTTTAGCAAGACGGATTGCTGCAAACCATCTACCTCAAGCCAGCAACTTCCTTGCATAACTATATGAAAAGCCGCGTGTTTTTGCTGCTCTACTTGAATACCCCAGGGAGCCGAAAGTTCTGCTCTACCGATAAAGTGACTGTGCAAGTACGTAGTTTGGAGAACTTCTGTAAGCGCATCCATAAAATTTATATTTGGACGATTAGACAAATAGTATGGCTTTTATATCATTGTTCGTCTACAACGCGGGAGTTATAGATATACATAGCTGAATTTTATTGAGGTATTTATGGCGATCGCAATTACTACCCCAACCGGAAATGTAGGGCAGCAAGTTACCGAACGTTTGCTAGCAAATGGTGCAGATTTAATTTTGTTGGTTAGAGATGCAGAAAAGTTAAGCGATGCTGTCAGACAGCAAGCAAAAGTATTTTCAGGTTCGATTGACGATTCAGCTTTCGTTATAGAAGCAACTAAAGGAGCAGAAGCACTATTTTGGGTATCGCCTAACAGTTTCAATTCAGCAGATGTCTCTGCTTGGTATGAGAAGTTAGCTCGTAGCGCAGCTAATGCAGTAAAAACTAACAATATTGTCCGTGTAGTCAATCTTTCTAGTGTAGGAGCGCATCTTGAGACAGGGTTAGGAGTAATTTCCAGCCTGCGTACAGTTGAACAACAGCTTGATGCAGTTGCTAGCAATATTATTCACCTGCGCCCAGATTATTTTATGGAAAATTACTTCCATCAATTAGAACCATTGCAGACTCAATCTAGTGTGTTTTTACCGCTTGCAGGCGAACAACGTTTTCGGCAAATTGCTACTGGCGATATTGCTCAAGTTGCTGCCGATTTACTCCTCGATAGTTCTTGGCAAGGACGCTCTATTATGGGGTTGCAAGGATCTGCAAATATTAGCTTTGATGAAGCAGCAGCGATTCTAAGTAAGTTATTGGGAAAGACAATTACTCACAAACAAATTAGTTACGAGCAATTTAACGATGTCATGTTAAGTCAAGGTGCAAGTTTAGACGTAGCGGCTCAATACACCCAAATGTGGAGAGGGTTAAGTAGTCCAGACTTTAAACCAGCACAACCAAGTAGTAGTAAAACAATGCCAACTACTTTTGCTGAGTTTGCCTGTAATTCGCTGATACCGCTTCTGAGATAGGACTTGCGATCGCGCTTTTAGCTTCAGTAACGTTTTGGCAATGCTTCTGTTCGTTAAGCTCTGTACGCATGAAGCGATTTGAAACTGTTACTACTATTTCCAAAACAAAGAAAGTTTGTATGAAGCAGTATTAGAGCGATCGCCCAACTGGAGCAAGGCGATCGCTTACTCATTTACCCCTACAAGTCTACAAGCCTACCTTACTGTTTCCCACCTACCTTATCGCGTTGATAGATGGTTTTGTTGAGGCAGAAGGAGAGCTAGAGGATCTCAACTTTGTTTTTGCCGATGACGAATTAACAAATAGACAAAATAAGGCGCTCCAATAGCAGCAGTCACTACTCCACAAGGAATCTCAATTGGTGCAAACATAGTTCGTCCTACCAAATCTGCCAAAACTACAATTATTCCCCCTAACATGGCTGATGTGGGAATTAGCCCTTGATGATTTGTCCCTACCAACTGTCGCCCTAAATGCGGTGCAATTAGACCAATAAAACTAATGGTTCCAGCAGTAGCAACTCCTGCACCTGCTAGAGCTACACCTACGAGGATGAGCAAACTGCGTTGCCATTCTACAGGGCTACCTAAACCTTTAGCGATATCATCGCCCAAATTCAAAACATCTAAATGTCTAGCTAATATCAACGCCATTGGTACGAAAATTATTAACCAAGGTAATAAGGAAAATACTTGTTCCCATGTACGTCCGTAGACGCTCCCAGCTAACCAGACCAAAGCATTACTAACGTCAGAAATTTGTCCAAAGGTAATGAGTAAGTTAGTGCCAGCAATTGCGATCGCCGATAAACCAATGCCAATTAAAATTAACAAAATTGGCGAACTACCATTGCTCCAAGCTAGCGAGTAAATTAGAGCCGCCATAAGTAAAGCACCTGCAAAAGCTGAAAACGGCAAGGTGTAAATTGGCGCTGACGGAAATAGCACAATAACTGTAACAGCAGCAAGACTTGCTCCCGCATTGATGCCAATAATGCCAGGGTCAGCTAAAGGGTTGCCAGTTAAACCTTGAAAAATCGTCCCAGAAATAGCCAAGGCAACACCTACTAGAAAAGCAACCAAAGTACGTGGTAAACGTAGGGTGTTGATGACGAAGGAATGCTGTGGGTTTCCCGTGTCTATACCCAATACGGTCTTGATAATATCCAAGGGCGCGATCGGATATTCACCCCGTCCTAGATTGATGACTATTGCTATTGCCAATACTACTGTCAGACTTAGCAATATTTGTGGCACGCGGCGATCTAACCGCCAGGAGATCGACTGCGATCGGATGACTAGCCAATCTAACTTCATTTTTTCACCTTTGACTTAGCCAAGTAGATAAAAAAGGGACCGCCAACTAAGGCTGTCATCACACCTACTGGTAGTTCTTGGGGCTTGAGCAAGACACGCGCTGCTATATCTGCCACTAACAGTAAAGTTGCGCCTGTAATGGCGCTATAAGGCAAAATCCAACGGTAATCGGCTGGAATAAAAAATCTCACTATATGGGGAACGACTAAGCCAATAAAGCCTATTGGTCCTGCTAGGGCGACTGAACTTCCTGCGAGTAAAACAACGCTGATAGCTGTAAGAATTTTCACCCAATTTGCCTGTTGACCCAAGCCTTTGGCGACATCTTCACCCAGGCTAATAGTTGTAATTTGTCTACCTAGAGCAAAAGCAAAAATTAGTCCTACACTGGCAAATGGCAGCACTTGCAAGAGGATATTGACATCGACACCATTTAGCGAACCTGCTAACCAAACTCTAATTTGTTCTAGAGTTTGTTGGCTGAGAATTAAGATTGCAGTGTTGAGTGAGGAAATCAGAGCCGTTATTGCCGCACCTGCTACTGTTATATTTAGGGGCGTAGCTCCTCCCCTTGCTAGCGAACCAAGCCCGTAAACTACAATTGCTGTAGCTGCTGCACCTAACATAGCTGCAAGCGTTAAAATGCTCAAGCTTGAACTGCCAAATATAAAAATTGTTGCTACTACAAACAGTGCTGCTCCTGACTCAATCCCTAAAATCCCTGGCTCTGCCAAAGGATTGCGCGTCAAGCCTTGCATTAATGCTCCCGATACTGCTAAAGACGAACCGACAAGTATTGCTACTAGCGATCGCGGTAATCTGATCGTCTGGACAATTAAATGATTGTCTGAACCGTCAAAAGCGATAAAGGATGCCAATATTTGACCCAAAGGTATGTCTATTGCACCCAATCTGACGCTATGGATGAAGCAAATTAGCAATATTGCCAGCCCTACGATTAAACCAACTGGGGGCGGGAGTTGTAGCTTTTTTATGACTCTAGATGACACGGCAAGCGTTTTGGTAATTGTAAATGCATCGTTTTATACTTTATCGCTCCAGAATTGCTAATTGCGAACTATTGACAATTATTTTACAGATAAGTGAGCGCAACAGTTGCCCTTACTTGCCGATTGTACTTGCCAAAGACTAGCTTAAATGCTACTTAGTACTAATAAAAGGGGGACTCCAGGGGGATCAAATTGCCTACTTTTGTAAGAAATCTATTGAATCAGAGGAGTTTCTAAGATCGCAGTGAAGTCGCTTCCTAATTTGCCTCCGCTACCCCGACAGGTTTGGGTACTCGGTTGGGTCAGCTTGTTGATGGATATCGGTTCCAAAATGATTCAATCGGTCTTGCCACTATTTCTAGTGTCGATGCTAGGTGCAAGTTTAGTGACTGTAGGGGCAATTGAGGGCATCGCTGAAGTAACAGCGGCGGGGCTGAAAGTTGGTTCGGGACTGATTAGCGATCGCGGCGGACAGCACCGCAAATGGTCGGCTGTATTGGGCTATGGCTTTTCAGCACTGATGATTCCGTTGTATCCCATTGCAACAAGTCCAGGCTGGATCTTGGCAGCAAGAATGGGCGATCGAATGGGGAAAGGAATTCGAGTGGCTCCCCGAAATGCATTGGTGGCAGATGCAACCCCAGAACATCAACGCGGAGCCGCCTATGGCTTGCGCTATACGCTAGATACAATCGGGGCATTGCTAGGACCGATTGTTGCCACGATCCTATTAGCTGTCTCTAGACAAAATACCCGACTGGTCTTTTGGGCTGCCATGATTCCAGCTTTCTTAGCAGTTGGATTGCTGATTTGGGGAATTCAAGCTCCACCGTTCGCCCAGCCCTCCTCAAAATCTAAAGCATCTGGGCTACGGTGGCAGTCACTTCAGCAGCTTGGAGTCAATTACTGGCATTTGGTCGTGGTGGTATGTTTGTTTAACTTAGGGAACTCTAGTGACGCTTTTCTATTGCTTAAGGCGAAGGATGTGGGTATTTCCTTTACGGCAGTACCGCTCGTGTTGACAGCGATCCATGCGGGTTCGGCAGTAAGCGCCTATCCAGCAGGTTGGCTATCCGATCGCCTGAGTCGGCGTAATGTATTTTTAGTTGGGCTAGGGCTGTTTGCGCTGACCTATGGGGGGTTGGCGATCGCCAGGCAACCCTGGCAAGTCTGGCTTTTGTTGGGGCTGTATGGGCTATATCAAGGCATTACTCAGGGTGTTTTGCTGGCAATGGTAGCAGCAACAATTACTCCGATGTCGCGGGGAACAGCTTTTAGTTTTTTGAGCTTGGTCGCAGGTTTCTCATTGCTACTGGCGAGTCTGCTAGCAGGGTGGCTATGGCAGCAGATAGGAAGCTGGGCAGCATTTGGCTTGGGTAGTGCTAGTGCGATCGCTGCCATTCTTTATTTCATCGTCTTTTTGCATCACTACCCGTCTGTTGCCGAGCGCTAAAAGATATCAAGAGTTACTGAACTTGACATCAATCCTATTTTAGTGTTTATTGCAAATAAGTTTCATTATTAAAAAAATATTAGTTAGTTTGACTAGAGGGGTTTTGACTTGTTTGGCGGCTAAGAGACAGGAATAGCAAACTGTTTAGCACTATTGGTATAGTTACTTTGCCAATAGTGGGCTTTGGTGTAGTGGCTTTGATTATTGAGCAAAAGTGTCGTTAGATTGCGGCGATCGCTTACTGCTGTTTTGCTGATATGTGCTTGGCGATCGCTGTCTTTAATTTTTTACTGCAAATAAAATGTTTTTTACGGCTAAAACTCAGCTTAATAGTCCTGCGATCTGGCAAAAAAGATTCCGCAGATTGTTCCCGTTTCTACTCAGTATCATATTTACAGTGGTAGTAAGTAGCCAAGGTCTAAGCGCTGCACCCAAAAATACAGAAATTCTTTGGGATACATACGGCATACCGCATATTTACGGAAATAGCATCCCAGGTACTTTTCGCGCCTTTGGTTGGGCGCAAATGCAAAGTCATGCTAACTTGCTGTTGCGCCTCTACGGTCAAGCACGGGGAAGGGCGGCACAATATTGGGGAGAGGAATATCTTGAATCAGATAAATGGGTACTGACAATGAATGTACCTCAACGCACAAAAACTTGGTATAAGGCACAAAGCCCTGCGTTTCGTAGTTACCTTGATGCTTTTGTGGCTGGTATTAATGCGTATGCCAAAAAGCATCCCGATTTAATTGATGATGAAGTAAAAGTAGTATTGCCTGTCACGCCAGAGGATGCACTTAGCCATCTGCAACGGGTACTGCTTTTTTCTTTTGTTGTCGCTCCAGAACAAGTAGCAGATATAAGTCCTAAAAAGACTACCCCAGGTTCTAATGGTTGGGCGATCGCCCCAAAACGCTCTGCTAGTGGTAAGGCGATGTTGTTGGCTAATCCTCATTTGCCCTGGAGCGATTTATTTTTATGGTACGAAGCCCAAATTACTGCCCCAGGGATCGATGCTTATGGAGCAGCATTGGTGGGTCTTCCTGTATTAGCGATCGCCTTCAACGATAATTTGGGTTGGACTCATACTGTCAATACACATGATGGTTGGGATGCATACGAACTGAAATTGCAAAAGGACGGCTACCTTTTTGATGGTAAAGTTCATCCCTTTGCAACAGCTAGTTTTCCCTTAAAAGTGAAGCAGAAAGATGGCTCGTTGCGCGAGCAAATACTTACTGTTAGAAGTTCTGTTCACGGACCGATAGTTAGCCAAAAAGATGGCAAAACCTTGGCACTGCGTGTTGTAGGTCAAAATAGTTCGGGTGTTTTAGAACAATGGTGGGATATGGCTAGATCCAAAAATCTCAGCCAATTTCAGCAGGTTTTGCAACGTTTGCAACTTCCTATGTTTACTGTCATGTATGCTGACCGCGAAGGGCATATTATGCACTTGTTCAATGGTCTAGTTCCCGTCCGCCAACAAGGAGACTTTGCATACTGGCAAGGTATTATTCCTGGCGATACATCGCAAACATTATGGACAAAAGCCCACCCCTATCAAGATTTGCCTAAAGCGATCGATCCAGTTAGTGGTTGGTTGCAAAACGCCAACGATCCACCTTGGACTACAACATTTCCCACCCCCATCAAAGCTGATAATTATCCACCTTATATGGCTCCGCGAGGACCAATGGATTTTCGAGCGCAGAGTTCTGCCAAGATGTTAGCTGAAGATGAAAGTATTTCTTTTGCGGAAATGATTGCCTATAAGCATTCTACACGGATGGAATTGGCAGACAGAATTCTCGATGATTTGATTGGGGCTGTACGACAATCTAATGATGAACTAGCACGTCGCGCCGCCGATGTTTTAGCAGCATGGGATCGGAAAACAGACGCAAATAGCAAAGGTGCTGTATTGTTCAACTCTTGGGTTGATAATCTAGATTTAGACAAAGCATTTAGCACTCCTTGGCAAGAAAAATCGCCGCTCGCAACACCCGACGGATTAGCCGATCCTGCAAGTGCAGTTAAAGCCCTATCAGATGTGGCGGCAAAAGTAGAGAAGATATATGGAACTCTAGATGTAGCTTGGGGAGATGTTTTTAGATTGCAGTATGGCAATCTGGATCTGCCAGCTAATGGTGGTGATGACGATAAAGGTATTTTCCGCGTCTTGGATTTTGCCCCAACAGGTGATGAGCGTTTTCAAGCCGTTTATGGTGACTCTTACGTTGCTGCTGTAGAATTTTCCCAACCAGTCAAAGCACAGGCACTTACCAGCTATGGCAATGCTACTCAACCTAATTCCTCCCATATTGGCGATCAACTGCAACTTTTTGCTCGTCAACAGTTGCGTCCAGTCTGGCGAACCCGACAGGAGATTACCGCTCACTTAGAGGAGCGTACAGTCTTCTAAAAGAGTTTAGGGTAACTTTCGATCTAGCGGAAATATTTCTCAGCAAGACTCTAGCATCTTTTGTAACTTCTCTTTCCTTCTGCAAGCAGTCTATTTCCTTTCAGCACCCCAGGGTGTAGATCGGTCATACCGCTTGCATCGAGCGATCGCACTATAGAAAATTATTGAGAAATATTATTATTATCCTTGACTAAGATTGATTCGCTATCCATTATAGTGTAATAATCATACTGGTAATTTTTAGCAACAACTTCATCTTTAATGACAAAAGCAATTAATTAGCTTGACAAGCAAAAAGCGATGTTGAGAACCATGCCAGCATTCTTTTAAGTTTTTTATCCAAAATTTAAACCCAAATATAGATCGGCAAATTTGCTGATACAACTGGTATTGGAGGACACGTCGTCATTTTAATAAATAAAAATAAATTTCATCTAGCTCCTCACCAGAAGATGAACGTGGTTGGGCGTGAACGATCGCCATCGACCTATCAATTAACTACCTTTAAACAAACAATTGCCGCAGCCCATTGGTAAAAAGTCAAAAATCAACAATGAAGCCATATCAATTTTTTTTCAACTTGTTGCTGAAAAGTACGCTCCCTTTGGCAGTTAGCTTTGCTAGCATTACCGTTTTACTCTCCACTCCCGCGACAAGTGAGGAATTGGGAGATGAAATTAGTAAAAATATTGCTCAACTAGGTGACAGCAAAATTCCTGCCCAAAATTCTCGTGTTTTGGCACAAACACCAACCCAAGAAAATACTGTCGTAGTTATTACAGGAGTAACAGCAAAATCCACCGATCAAGGGTTGGAGGTCATTTTTGCATCCAACCAAGGGGAGCAACTGCAAGTTACCAATCGCAGTACAGGTAATAATTTTGTTGCAGATATTACTGGTGGGCAATTGCGATTACCTAATGGGGATGGTTTCACATATCGCTCGGAAAATCCCATATCTGGAGTTACTGAGATAACCGCTACCAATGTTGATGCAAACACTGTGCGTTTAACAGTAGTAGGTGAGAACTCTTTACCCAAAGTTGAGTTATTTGATGATGATGCTGGGTTGGTTTTTGCAGTAGCATCATTAACAACAGCAGCAAAACCACCTCAAACGGAGGAACAACCAGCAACCGAAACACCTCCAGAAGAACCCGCAGCGCCGCAAAATGAACTGGAGGAAGTGCTGGTGACGGGGGAGCAAGACAGCTATCGCGCGCCGAATGCTTCGACTGCAACTAGAACCGATACACCTGTGCGAGATATTCCTGGTTCGATTCAAGTGATTCCGCGTCAAATCTTAGAAGACCAAAAAACGACGCGCATCCAAGAAGCCTTGGAGAACATCAGTGGTGTACGCAAAGAAGGTAACTACGGAGGTACAGATGCGGGTGGATTTAATATTCGTGGTTTTGCTCAAGAAGGGAATTTCCGTAATGGACTTGCTGACAATGACTTTTATTCCTCGGTAGATCCAGCAAATATCGATCGCATTGAAGTCCTTAAAGGACCAGCTTCAGTTCTATTTGGTCAATCTGAACCAGGAGGAATTGTCAATGTGGTCACAAAGCAACCTCTTGGTACTCCCTACTATTCGGCTGAAGTAAATGTCGGCAATTATGCTTTTTATCGCTCCAGTCTTGATATTTCTGGACCACTGGAAGATGATGGTTCGTTGTTATATCGGTTGAATGCGGCTTATCAAAATTCTGGGAGTTTTCGAGATTACAACTTTACAGAACGTGTATTTGTTGCGCCTGTATTTACCTTAGATATCAGCGATCGCACTTCATTAACGGTCGATCTTGAATATCAAAACAATAATTACCTCTTCGATCGCGGACTTCCTTCACTTGGAGACAGACCTGCTCCCATTCCTATTAGTCGCTTAGTTGGGCTACCGGACAGTGTTTATGACGATAGCACTTTTCGAGTTGGCTATAGACTAGAGCATCAATTTAGCGAAAATTGGCAACTTCGCAATGGATTTTCCTTAGTGTCTGCTGAATCAGCAGGTAATTATGCCACTGGTGGTAATGAGCTAGTTGATGACCAATTTGCCCCGATATATATAGGTCGTGACGATTTTACACGAGAAATCTATACACTGCAAACAGAAGTAGTGGGACGCTTCAACACGGGATCGATTGTCCATCAACCTTTAATTGGGGTGGAGTTAAGAAGAAATATATGGGCTTATAACTTATACGATGTGCCAGACCCCATCTTGCTAGACATTTTCAATCCTGATTATGATGTCGATCTGCCTGATATACCTGATGAAAAAACTTCATCTTACACAACTCGTAGAGATACTCTCGGAATTTACCTGCAAGATCAAATTGCTTTTACAGATAATCTCAAAGTCCTGGTTGGCGGTCGCTTTGATGCCTTCTACCGCCGAGATAACTTCGGAACGCCTGAAGAAGAAAACCTCAGTGCCTTCAGTCCCCGTGTTGGTATTGTTTACCAGCCAATTCAACCAATTTCTCTTTATGCCAGCTATACTCAATCATTTCAACCCGATCGATTTCTCGATCGCTCGGCAGTAACGAACGAACCTTTTAAACCAACGGAAGGAACGCAGTATGAAGTAGGGATCAAAGCAGATATTAGCGATCGCCTTTCAGCAACCTTAGCAGCCTACGAAATTACCAAAACCAACGTTATTACCGCCGATCCCATCGATCCCGATCTCTCCATCCAGGTAGGAGAACAAAGAAGCAGAGGTGTTGAATTAGATGTTGGCGGCGAAATTCAGCCTGGTTGGAATATCATTGCATCTTACACTTATACCGATGCGATTACCTCAGAAGACAACACCATTGCTGTAGGTAATCGGCTGATTAATGTTCCCGAACACGCCGCTAGTTTGTGGACGACCTACGAAATTCAAACTGGCGATTTAGAAGGTTTGGGCTTTGGTTTGGGACTGTACTATGTAGGAGATAGATTTGCCGACTTGGATAATACAAGCGTTTTGCCCAGCTATTTCCGCACAGATTCCGCCATCTATTACAAACGGGATAACTGGAGGGTAGCACTGAATTTCCGCAATCTTTTCAATCAGACTTATTATGAGACAGCCCAAACTAGAAATATCATCTACCCTGGCGCACCATTTACTGTCATTGGTTCGTTTGCAATTGAGTTCTAACCTTGATTTTTCTTGAGTTTACAATGTTCTGGGAAACTTGCTGCAAAGCGATCGCTTTTTTATATAAATACATTGGCTGGGCTTTATTGAGCGCCATCTTAATTACAGCTTGTCATGGTAGTAGTCCTCAAACCCCCAGTGGAGAAATTGGGCGATCGCCATCTGCGGATTGTCGAGTTGTGAACCACGCAGTAGGAAAAACCAAAATTTGTGGTAAACCTACAATAGTTGCGGCTCTTGAACCTAAGATTCTCAGTATGATGTTAGCTCTGGATGTTCAACCTACTGCCTACGCCGATGCTTACTTAGTGCGATCGCGCCAATTTGACAATCCTAGCCAACAAATTCCCTACTTGGGTAATTTTGTCACCAATCAACCGATTAATTTGGGCGATCGCTCCAGTCCCTCTCTAGAAACTTTAACTCTCCTCCAACCAGATTTGATTTTGGGCATAAAATATCAGGAAAATCAGTTGTTATCAGCGATCGCTCCCACTGTATTGATAGATAACGAGCAAGATTGGCAAGAAAATATCAAAATTGTCGCCAACGCACTGGATAGTCAAAAAAACATTACATCGCTCGTTTCCTCACAACAGCAAAAACTAGCGCAAACCCGCGCTCAATTAGCCCAACTGTCTAGCACCCATCCACGAGTGCTAAATATTGCTTGCAGTTTATCGATGAACTATATAGAGGTGATATCCCAAGGAGATACAATTGAACTTTTGCAACAAATAGGCTTTCGACCTGTATTGCTGACAGATGTTGAGCGCACACTTGGGTTGCGTCCAAAAATTAACCTGGAAACCCTCAGTCAAATAGACGCGGACATTGTCATTGTTAATACCTGGCTAGACCATTGGAATGGTCAATCTACTTATACCGTTCCTTTCCAAGAACTCAAGCAGAAATGGGCGACAACTCGCCTATTGCACAATTCACGAGCCTGGAAAGAAGGACGAGTTTACTTTGTAGACTATACTCTCTGGGGCAGTGTAGTTGGTCCGCCTATTGCTAATTCTTTGATGTTAGAAAAATTACCCGCACTTTTAATGTCACGCACAAACCCATGACCAAATGTACCCTATTTGTTTGCAAATCCTGTCACAGTTCGTCAGCAGAACTAGCAGAAAATCAGCGTTACGATGGCAGTATTCTCCTTGACAATATTGCCACTTTATCAGTTGAAAAATTCACAGCAGAAGAATTAGAAATTCGCTCTGTCGGCTGTTTGTGGAATTGTCGTGGTTGTGTTGTTGCTGTTTCTACCTCCGATAAGCCAACATATTTGCTGGTCGATTTGCCTCCAGATGAAGAAAATGCCTCAGCATTACTTGAATTTGTCCAGATGTATATCAGTAATAGCAAGGGAGCAGTTAATTGGGACAAACTGCCTAAGCAGTTGGAATCTAAGTTCTTTGCTTGTGTTCCTTCTGTAGCTAATCGAGAAATTCCAGAGCCTTCATAGTAAGTAAGCTTCAGAATATTGGTTTATTTTTTATTGATAAAATGTGCGTTTGGCTATTTGTATCACTATCCACATATTACCTCTTCAATTACGAATTACGAATTACGAATTACGAATTATTAGAGAATGTCACAACCACCAAATCCTAGCAGTATGCGTAACTTTTTGGCGATCTGGGTAGGTCAATTGGTTTCTACTATTGGTAGTAGTATGAGTCGCTTTGCGATCGCCATTTGGGCATGGGAAATTACAGGTCAAGCAACAACTCTGACTCTAGTGGGCTTTTTTAGCTTGCTACCTAGTATAGCGGTAGCTTCCATCTCAGGGGCAATTGTTGACCATTTTAATCGCAAATTACTGTTGATAATAGGTGACACAGTAGCAGTGCTGACGACAATCGCCATGATGCTGTTATATCTCACCAACCATTTGCAAATTTGGCATTTATATGTAGCTAGCGCTATTGTCGGGACATTTAATCAATTTCAATCTTTAGCATACTCCGCATCAGTATCTTTATTAGTTCCCAAACAACATTACACCCGTGCTAGCAGCCTGGAATTTGTTGCAACTTATGGCAGTAATATAGTCGCTCCCGCTTTAGCAGGATATCTTTATCCAATAATTGGTTTATTGGGAATTTGGCTGATTGATATTTCTACCTTTGCGATCGCTATTAGTAGTTTATTATTTGCCCGCATACCTAACCCATCTCTAATCGATACCCAGGAAACTTATACCCATATTTGGCAAGGTTTAGGATTTGGTTTTCGCTATATTCTCGAACGCAAAAGCTTACTCGCTCTTTTAATCGTCGCATTCCTGTTTTGGTTTGCTCATGATGTTGGGGATTCTCTCTATACGCCATTGATTTTATCTCGAACTGGCAATGATACTGTGGTTTTGGGCAGTTTAGCTGCTGCGGCTGGTTTTGGTGGTGTCACTGGAGCCATCATTGTGAGTACCTGGGGTGGTTTTACCAAGAAGATCGACGGTGTTTTGTTGGGGATGATTGGTGCAGGACTAAGTAAAATTGTTTTTGGTTGGGGTCGAACCCCTTGGATTTGGATACCTATGCAGTTTTGTTCTTCTTTCAATTTCCCTTTCAACGGTAGTTCTGATAACGCCATTTGGTTAGCTAAAGTTGCTCCCCATGTCCAAGGAAGGGTATTTGCCGCCCATGCATTAGTTTTACAATTTGGGTCAGCAGTAGCTTATTTAATCGCAGGTCCTCTAGCAGATAGAATATTTACTCCTGCATTAGCCGCAGGTAATGGTCGTGCGGGAATTTTGGCAACAATATTTGGGACTAATGCAGGTGCGGGGATCGCACTGCTGTATGTAATCTGTGCTGTGGGTATGTTGCTGGTTGGGTGTGCTGGATTTTATATTCCCCAACTGCGAGATGTGGAGAAGATTTTACCCGACCATGATGCTGAATATGCACGAGTTGAATCGGGGAAATAAGTCCTAGAACTGTCCTTATTTATATACCTAGATTATCTTAGCGCTAAAAGCTATAAGTTTTACTCATTGCTATTCTCTTGCCTCAATCTGTCACTTATCGGTAAAGTAAGGCAAGCTAAATAAAAATAACTCTCAATAATATTGAGAATGATTCGCACAGACGAATGTTTTAATTTCAGCACATCGGTGGTTGGCTAAACTATCAATGGTCGAGAACTAGAGTTAAGTAAGCACAAAATTCTAACTCGACTTACAATCCTTGGTTTGGTTGACTACTAGGCTTGAATTGAGATCGATAATCAGCAGTAGTCACAGAAGGTACAGGATGAAAATACTCTCCAGTTTCATAAATCAAATGCAGTTTCAGTGCTGGCGAGCATATTTTTATTACCAGCCGAAAGCTCTGTAGAAACGACATCCCGCCAATTTTCTCTGGCGATCGCAACCTGAGAAAACCAGCAGTTTATTAGGTGCATTTAGCTCTCGCAAATAAACATGATTAAATCCAATTGTTCCTCTGTTAAAAGCCAACCTAGCTGTTCTACTGTTGTAGAACTGTTACGTTTGAGAAGTTCATCGCAGCCAAATCGAGATGCTTTCACATTTTTGTTAGACGGGGAAACAGAGCAAACAACCCTGACTTACCAAGAATTAGATCGGCTAGCACGTCGAGTTGCTACTCGGTTGCAAGAACTAGGCTTAACAGGCGAACGAGCTTTACTGCTTTATCCTGCTGGACTAGATTTTTTAATTGCCTTCTTTGGTTGCTTATATGCAAAAGTTGTGGCGGTGACTGCATATCCTCCCAGAAATCAGCGCAATACACCAAGAATAAAAGCAATTGCTACTGATGCCGAAGCTGCGATCGCTCTAACAACTACGGAAATATTCTCAACAGTGCAGTCTCTCATGACAGAAAAGACTGACACAACATCATTGCAGTGGTTAACTACCGATAATCTGACACAGGGGATAGAAGATAATTGGCAACCACCCCAGATCGATAGAGATAGCCTGGCTTTTCTGCAATATACATCTGGTTCTACAGGCACGCCTAAAGGTGTGATGATTACTCATGGCAACCTCCTGCACAATGCTCTGACAACTTGCCAATTTATGGAGCATTCCGCAGACAGTAAGTTTGTCACATGGTTGCCAATGTACCACGATATGGGTTTAATCGGTGGCATATTACAACCTTTGTATGGGGGTTTTCCGTGTATTGTTATGCCTCCTGCTGCCTTTCTCCAACGTCCATATCGTTGGTTGCAGACAATTTCTCAATATCAAGGAACGACCAGTGGCGGTCCCAATTTTGCCTACGATCTATGCGTGCAGAAAATTACTCCCGAACAAAAAGCAACTCTTGACCTGAGTAGCTGGAGTGTAGCTTTTAATGGTGCTGAACCGATTCGTTACGATACCTTGGAGAGATTTGCAGCCGCATTTGCAGAATGTGGCTTTCGCAAAGAGGCATTCTATCCATGTTATGGCATGGCGGAAACAACTCTCATGGTTTCAGGTGTAGATAAGGCTACCTCACCATTAGTAAAAGCGATTGACAAATCGGCATTAGCATCTAATCGAGTTATTGAATTGGCAGTTGCAGATGAGAATATATATCATTTTGTTAGTTGCGGTCGAGTCATCCCCCAACAGCAAGTAGTTATTGCTAATCCTGAAACACTTAAGGCTTGTCAACCCGACGAAATTGGGGAAATTTGGGTATCAGGATTGAGCGTTGGTCAAGGCTATTGGCATCGAGAACAAGAGACAGAAGAGACATTTGGCGCTTATTTATCAGATACAGGCGCAGGACCTTTCCTGCGAACTGGAGATTTGGGCTTTTTGCAGGATGGAGAGCTATTTATTACAGGTAGAGCTAAAGATTTAATTATTATTCGCGGTCGCAATCTTTACCCACAGGATATAGAACTTAGCTGCGAAAGCAGCCATCAATCTTTACGCGCTGGTGCTAGTGCCGCATTTACAGTTGAAGTAGACAATGAAGAGAAGTTAGTCATTGTCCAAGAATTAGAGTTTCGCGCCAAACCTAATGTAGAAGAAGTAATAAGTGCTATTCGTCAAGCGGTGACACAAGAGCATGAAGTCCAAGTTTATGCAGTAGTTTTAATTAAACCAGGTAGTATCCCCAAAACTAGCAGTGGTAAGATTCAAAGACGTGCAACTCGCGCCCAGTTTCTTGCCAGTGAGTTAGCTGTAGTTGCAAGTAGTATTTTCGACGATGTAAGTAATGATTTTGATTTAGATAATTTGTGTCGCGAGACTCTTTTAGCTGCAACAGAAAATCGTCAGCAACTTTTAGAAGATTATCTGCATCGGGTTGTAGCTCAAATTTTGAAAGTAGCTCCATCTCAGTTCAACTCCCAGCAAGCTTTGAATACTCTGGGATTAGATTCGATTATGGCAATCGATTTGCAGAACTGGATTGAAAATAAGTTTGGGGTACAAATACCCGCAGTGAATTTTCTAGATGGTATTAGTATTGCTCAATTAGCGACGCAGGCGATCGCACAAATCAAAGAGAAAAAAGCGATCGCACAGGCAATATCACCAGTTGCTACAAGTATTAACGAATATCCTCTTTCCTTCGCTCAACAACGTTTGTGGTTCTTTGATCAGTTAGAACCAGGCAACCCATTTTACAATATGGCGATCGCCGCACGCTTAACTGGATCTGCGAACATTGCTGTTTTAGAGGAAAGTTTAAATGCGATTATCCAACGTCACGCAGTTCTAAGGACTACTTTTACTAATAGAAAAGGCAAAGCGCTACAAGTTATTGCTCCTAGTTTGACTGTCAAGATACCGATAATTGACTTAGAGAAGTTAGAAGCACCTGAGCAAACAGCAGATTTAGAGCGATCGATGCGCTTAGAAGCACGTCAACCGATTGATTTGACAAGCGGGTGTTTGTTACGCTGTACCCTCGTCAGACTTCAGCCGACAGAGCATATCATGTTGCTGACAATTCATCACATTGCTGCTGATGGTTGGTCTATGGGAGTTTTTCTCCAAGAACTTGCAGCATTTTATCAAGCCTTTTTGACAGGAAAACCCCCAGCACTAGCTGAACTGCCTATCCAATATACAGATTTTGCTGTTTGGCAACGCAATTGGCTGCAAAAAGATGTACTAGATTCACAGCTACGGTATTGGCAGCAACAATTAAGTAAACCTCTGCCAGTATTAGATTTACCTACAGATTATCCACGCCCACCAGTCCAAAGTTTTGTTGGTAGCAAGCGAGAATTTGCCCTATCCAAGTCTCTAACCGCAGCCTTGAAAACCGTCTCGCGGCAAGAGGGAGTAACGCTGTTTATGACGCTGTTAGCAGCGTTTAAAGTGTTACTTTATCGTTATAGTGGTCAGTCAGATATTTTAGTTGGTTCGCCTGTTGCCAACCGCAACCATCAAGAATTGAAACCACTGATTGGCTGCTTTGTCAATACATTAGCGTTGCGGACAAATTTGAGTGAGAACTTGACATTTACACAGTTGCTCAAGCAAATTCGGGAAGTCACATTAGGAGCTTATGCTCATCAAGATTTACCTTTTGACCAATTAGTAGAGACAGTGCAACCAGAACGGGACTTGAGTAGGCATCCACTATTTCAAGTATGGTTTGCTCTGCACAATACCCCACTACCAGCGTTGCAAGTTGCAGATATAACTTTAACTCGGTTAACTGTTGATGTCGGAACAGTGCAGCTTGACTTGAGTTTTGATATGGAAGAAACTTCCCAAGGGATGATTGGTTGGGTTGAATACAGTACAGACTTGTTTAATGCTGACACTATCAATCGGATGATTGGGCATTTTACAACCTTGTTAGCAAGCATTGTCCAAAATCCAGAGCAAAGTCTCGTTGACTTGCCGATGTTAACTCCAGCAGAACAACAGGAGTTACTGATTGATTGGAATAATACTTGTAGTAATAATTGGCAAAATCAATGCTTGCACGAGCTATTTGAAACCCAAGCAGCCAAGACACCAGATACTATTGCTGTCGTATTTGAACGAGAAAAAATTACCTATCATCAACTGAATCAAAGAGCTAACCAACTTGCTCATCACTTACGCAGACAAAGGGTAAAACCTGAAGTTTTGGTAGGAATTTGTGTAGAACGCTCTGTAGAAATGGTGGTGGGGATTTTGGCAATTCTCAAAGCTGGTGGTGCTTACGTACCCCTAGATCCAACCTATCCCCAAGAGCGTCTGGAGTTTATGCTCCAAGATACTCAAGTGGCAGTTTTGCTAACTCAAGAGCAACTGGATCGAGAGTTGTGTTTGCACAGTAACGCTACAGTTGTTTATCTCGATTCTTGGCAGGTAGATACTCCAGAAAACCAAGTAAATCCAGTCAATCAAGCCTTACCTACTAACCTTGCTTATGTGCTTTATACCTCTGGTTCTACAGGTCAAAGTAAAGGTGTTTGCTGCACTCATTGGGGAGTGGGTAATTTATTAGCAGATTTTACTGGCAGACATCAAATTCAAGCTGGGGATGCTTGCAGTTTGTGGACAAGCCTAAATTTTGATGTTTCGGTGTATGAAATCTTTTCTGCTCTTTTAGCAGGAGGAACACTACATATTGTTCCAGAAGTTATACGTGCCGATGTTAGCAAGTTTGGGGAATGGTTAGATGTCCATCAGATCGAGAGCGCTTATGTGCCTCCTTTCCATCTCAAAGCACTTGCTGATTGGTTAGCAGACAAGCCAGGAAAATTGACTTTGCAGCGGTTACTTGTAGGTGTAGAACCCATTTTGCAAAGTTTGCTAATTTCAATTCAAAAGCAAATTCCCAGATTGCAGATTATCAATGGTTATGGACCTACAGAAGCCACCATTTGCACTACCTTGTATTCTGTGCATCCAGATTCTACCGATGCAAAAACACCAATTGGTCGTCCGGTGCAAAATACAGCAATTTATCTGCTAGATCGCAACTTACAACCTGTTCCTGTGGGAGTTCCTGGAGAAATATACATTGCTGGTGTAGGACTTGCGCGAGGATATTTACATCGTCCTGAGTTAACCGCCGAAAGATTTATACCCAATCCCTTCAGCCACCAGATGGGAGAGTATTTATACAAAACAGGCGATCGCGCTAAATATCTCCCTGATGGTAATCTAGAAATCTTGGGACGATTGGATAGTCAAATTAAGTTTCGTGGCTTCCGAGTGGAATTAGGAGAAATTGAGTCAGTTTTACGCCAAAATCCACTTGTGCAAGATGCTGTTGTTTTACTGCGAGAAGATATTCCTGGAGATCGGCGATTAGTAGCTTATTTAGTCCCAAATCAAAATAATCCTCATCTTGACGCACAAATATCTACAACCGCAGAAGTTGAGTATTTGTCTCAAATCCAAACTGTTTACGATCAATTTTACAGTTGGGAATTTTCTTCGTCTGACCCTTCAATTAATTTAAGAGTTTGGAAAAGTAGCTACACCGAACAGCCATTACCAGAGTCAGAAATTATCGAAAGTGTAGATTGCACTGTCCAGCGAATTCTTGCTTTACAACCTCAGCAGGTGTTAGAAATTGGCTGCGGTACAGGTTTAATTTTGTCGAGAGTTGCGCCTCATTGCCAGCATTACAGGGGGATGGATATCTCCGAGGTAGCATTACAATATCTAAAACAGCAGTTAGACAAAAACCAGACAGAATTAGTATCTAAGGTCAAACTTATTCAAGGGATGGCGCATAACCTAACAGCCATTGCACCACAAGAAATAGACACAGTTATTCTCAATGAGATTATTCAAAATTTTCCTAGCATTGATTACTTAGTCAATGTTTTGGCAAAAGTAGTTACTCTCGTCAAATCTGGGGGACGAATTTTTATTGGTGGCGTTCGCAGTTTACCACTTTTAGAAGCTTTTCATGCCTCTGTCCAACTAGATCGCGCACTAGATTCTCTTACCGCAGACAAGTTTAAGCAACGAGTCCAAGAACACCTCTATGCTGATAATGAATTAGTTATTGACCCAGCTTTGTTTGCGGCTATTAAGCAACATATACCTCAAATTAGCCACGTACAAATTCAACTCAAGGGTGGTCGCTATGATAACGAGTTAACTAAGTTTAAATATGATGTCATCCTCTATATAGAAACTCCAGTTAAGACGATCCAAGACATACCTTCTTTAGATTGGCAGCAAGAGCAATTAAGTGTCGCTGCAATTCGTCAGTTGCTTTTAGAACGAAAGCCAGAATGTTTCCGAATAGAGAGAGTTTCTAATCCTCGTTTGCTAAAAGAAATCCAAATTTTGCAATGGATGGTAGAAGCTGAACCATCGCAAACAATTGCAAATCTACGGCAAATCCAAGATGCTCCCACGCTAGGGTTAGAGCCTGAAGACCTGTGGAAACTAAGTCAAGAACTACCTTATGGTGTGGAAATAATTTGGTCTACTGGTAGAAACGATTGTTATGATGCGATATTTAGGCGGCACCAGATCGGCACTAGCGATCGCATAACGGCTTCAGCATTACAACCGCAAGCAAATATCCGACCTTGGCAAGAATACAGTAATCAAAGATCGCCACATACAGATCCTCAAAAACTCGTTCCTCAATTGCGCGGTTTTCTGAAGGAAAAACTACCCGCTTATATGTTGCCTAGCAGCTACGTGGTATTAGATACGTTGCCTTTGCTACCTAATGGTAAAGTCGATAAGCGATCGCTTCCACAGCCAGAAAATTCGCGTCTTGTAGAAATTGCTTATGTACCTCCGCAAACTCAAGTCGAACAAAAAATTGTGGCAATTTGGCGAGAGATATTGCAGGTAGATAAAATTGGCATCCATGACAATTTCTTTGACCTTGGTGGTAATTCCTTACTTATTGTGCAGTTGCATAACGAATTACAAGAAAGTTTTGGGCGTGATTTGTCAGTTGTAGAGCTATTTCAATACCCAACAATTAGTAAATTATCAGAGCGGATTAATCGCCAAACAAACGGAGAGTCTGCTTTTAATTCGCTCCATAATCGAGCGCAAAAACAAAAGCAAGCTTTAAATCGACAAAAGAATTTGCTGAGAAAAAGAGACAATATTAATTGATTTAAAAGTAGGCTAGAAATGAGTAAATCTATAGAAGAGATAGCTGTTATAGGCATGGCGGGGCGTTTCCCTGGGGCGAAAAACATTGAAGAGTTTTGGCAAAATTTATGCTCTGGGGTAGAATCTATTTCCTGTTTTACAGATGAAGAATTAACAGCCGCAGGCATCAATTCAACTTTCCTCAACGATAAAAACTATGTCAAATCTGGGTTTATTTTAGAGGATATTGCCCTATTTGATGCCGGATTTTTTGATATCAATCCCAAGGAAGCGGAAACTACAGATCCACAACATCGCTTATTACTAGAATGTGCTGATACTGCCCTAGAGGATGCTGGTTATGACTCTACTAGGTGCAAACAACGCATTGGAGTTTATGTCGGTGCTAGCGATAATAACTATTTGAGCTTCGATCTAAATAAAGACAGTGTTGGCTCGGTAACGTGCTATCAAACTTCGATTGGGAATGACAAAGACTACCTAGCAACTCGCGTATCCTACAAATTAAATCTTACAGGTCCGAGTTTAACTATTCAAACTGCTTGTTCGACCTCATTAGTTAGTATTACTCTAGCTTGTCAAAGCTTGCTAAATTATCAATGCGATATGGCTTTGGCGGGAGGAGTATCAATTCATGTTCCCCAAAAAACTGGTTATTTACACGAACCAGGTGGAACTTTATCTCCTGATGGTCATTGCTATGCCTTTGATGCCAAAGCACAGGGAATCACTATTGGCAATGGTTTAGGAGTTGTAGTTCTCAAGCGGTTGAGTGAAGCTGTAGCTGACAAAGATCGCATTTATGCAGTAATTAAAGGTGCAGCCATCAATAATGATGGTGCTGCCAAAGTCGGTTTTACGGCTCCTAGTGTGGATGGTCAAGCAGAGGCGATCGCTGAAGCAATGATGCTGGCTGAGGTAGAACCCGACACTATTAGTTACATCGAAACTCATGGTACAGGGACAACTTTGGGAGATCCTATAGAGATTGCTGCTCTCACCCAGGTTTTTCGCGCCCACACTGAGAAAAAAGGTTTTTGTGCGATCGGTGCGGTGAAAACAAATATCGGTCATCTCGACGCTGCTGCTGGAGTTGCTGGATTAATCAAAACTGTTCTCGCCCTCAAACACCAGCAAATACCACCCAGTCTGAATTTTGCCCAACCCAATCCCAAAATTGATTTTGCTAATAGTCCTTTTTACGTCAATACAAAACTGAGCCAATGGCAACAGGGATTTACCCCGCGTCGTGCTGGTGTCAGTTCTTTAGGTATGGGTGGAACTAATGCTCATGTCATTTTGGAAGAAGCACCCTGTTTGGAGGAGGGCAGTGAAGGTAGACAATATAAATTGTTACTACTATCAGCCAAGACGGAAACAGCTTTAGAGACTGCAACTACAAACTTACTCAACCGCCTCCAACAGCACCCAAAATTGAATCTTGCAGATGTCGCTTATACCTTGCAAGTTGGGCGCAGAGAGTTTAAGCATCGGCGAATGCTGGTATGTCAAGATTCTGAAGATGCCTTAAATGCATGGCAAGATCCGGTTCGGCAACGAGTTTTGACTAGATATCAAGAGCCAAGTCAGCGAGCGATCGCCTTTATGTTTTCTGGACAGGGCGCTCAGTATGTAGATATGGGTAAAGAACTTTACCAAAAAGAGGCGATTTTTCAAGAACAGATCGATTTATGCTGTCAATTGCTGCAACCTCATCTTGGTTTGGATTTGCGATCGCTACTTTATCCCCAGGAATCTGCATCAAAAACCGCCGCCGAAAAACTGCAACAAACTGCGATCGCTCAACCTGCATTGTTTGTAGTTGAATATGCTTTAGCTAAGTTATGGATGTCTTGGGGGATTTCTCCTAGTGCCACAATTGGTCACAGCATTGGTGAATATGTCGCAGCTTGTCTTGCTGGTGTATTTTCCCTGGAAGATGCTTTAGCTTTAGTTGCTAAACGTGGAAAGTTGATGCAAAAACTGCCAACTGGTGCGATGCTTTCCATTTCTCAGTCAGCAACGGAAGTTGAAAGTCTGCTAAATGACAATTTATCTTTAGCTGCTAGTAATGCTCCTGACTCCTGTGTCGTTTCTGGAACCTACGATGCTATAGACGCAATTCAAGAAAAACTCACAGTATTAGGTGTAGAGTGTCGCCGTTTGCATACATCCCACGCCTTTCATTCTGGGATGATGGAACCGATTTTAGAGCCATTTATCAAAGAAGTTCAAAAAGTTAAACTAAATACTCCTCAAATCCCCT
The DNA here is from genome assembly GCF_000952155.1 of Aliterella atlantica CENA595. Classification (GTDB taxonomy): domain Bacteria; phylum Cyanobacteriota; class Cyanobacteriia; order Cyanobacteriales; family Chroococcidiopsidaceae; genus Aliterella; species Aliterella atlantica. The sequence goes on from NZ_JYON01000020.1 coordinate 59,052, forward strand.
TTATTTCTAACGTTACAGGAACATGGATTGCAGCAGAACAAGCTACTAATCCTCACTACTGGGCAACACATTTAAGAAAAACAGTGCAGTTTAGTGCAGGTATCTCTACATTACTGCAAGAGCAATATTACTTGCTGGAAGTAGGACCAGGACGCAGCTTAGGTACTTTAGCAAAAAAACATTCTCATGCCCTAGTATTGTCTTCGTTACCTCATCCTAGAGAAAAGCAGTCAGATGTAGCATTTTTACTGAACTCACTAGGCAAACTCTGGTTGTATGGAGTACAGGTAGATTGGTCAGGATTTTATCGCCATCAGTCCCGTCATCGTCTCCCGCTACCGACCTATCCTTTTGAACGTCAGCGTTACTGGATTGAACGAGAACGTACTAAATCTGAGCCACTAGCCAAAAAGCCGGATATAGCAGATTGGTTTTACGCACCTTTGTGGAAACAGTCTTTACCCTCTGGAATTATCAACCAGACACAATCAAGCGATCGCAAGTATTGTACTTTGATATTTATCGATAAAATTGGTTTAGGTATAGAAATAGCCAAACGGCTTCAGCTTGAGGGACAAGATGTAATTACAGTCCAAGAGGGAGCCAAGTTTACTAAGTTTGACGATCGCGCATATAGCCTAAATCCCCAACAACGTGATGATTATGACTTGTTGCTGAATGAATTGATAGCACAAAACACAATCCCAACAGCGATCGCTCATTTATGGAATGTAACTGCTTTTGATAATACTTCAAAAATAGAAAGCGTAGAGCAACTGCAAGATAAAGGTTTTTATAGCCTACTGTTTTTAGCTCAAGCAGTTGGCAGACAACACATTACAAGCCAGTTGCAAATTACAGTTGTTTCTAACAATATGCAATCAGTCATTGGCAAAGATTGCTTATATCCAGAGAAGGCAACTTTATTAGGCGCTGTCAAGATAATTCCGCAAGAATATGCTCATATTAGCTGCCGCAGCATTGATATTGTCATTCCTACAGATGTAAGTTGGTACGAAAAACTTGTAGATAGTTTAATAAATGAATTAAAAACACAATCTTCTGATATTGTTGTTGCCTATCGTGGTGTTAATCGTTGGGTACAAACCTTTGAGCCTGTCCGTTTAGAAAAGCACAAAGAAACGTCCAAATTAAAACAAGGAGGAGTCTATCTAATTACAGGCGGAATGGGGGGTGTTGGACTTACTCTAGCATCACATCTAGCAAAGAGTATCCAAGCTAAATTAGTTCTCATTGGGCGTTCAGCTTTCCCTGCAAAATCAGAATGGGAACAATGGCTAGCTACTCATAATGAAGAAGACAATATCAGCCAAAAAATTCGCAAATTACAAGAAATAGAAAATTTCGGTGCAGAAGTTTTAGCCATTAGTGCTGATGTATCTAATCTAGAACAAATGCAAAAAGTTTTTACAACAGTTAAAGAAAAATTTCAGCATATTAATGGTATTATTCACTGTGCAGGTGTTGCCGATTATGCTGGTGTTATTTCTCGGAGAACGCGAGAAATGACAGCAGAAATTATGGCTCCAAAAGTCAAGGGTACGCTAGTCATAAACAGCCTGTTAAAAGATATTCAACTAGATTTTTTCATTTTTTGCTCATCGCTTAGTTCTGTTATTTATAGAAGTAAATTTAGTGAGGTTGGCTATTGTGCTGCTAATGAGTTTCTTGATACTTTTGCTTATTACAAAACTCACATAGAAGGCACATTTACAGTATCTATTAACTGGAATGATTGGCTAGATGTGGGGATGTCAATAGAGGCAGTGAAACGAATAACCCAAAAATACGATCTTGCTCAAGAAGAAACTTTTTTAATGGATGCAGTTTCACCTGCAGAAGGGGTAGAAGTATTAGAGCGCGTTCTTAATAGTACAGTCCCGCAAATTGCAGTTTCAACTCAAGATTTGACAGCTTTAATTGAACGCGATCGCGATTTTAACCCACAGGCTATGCTGGATTCTTTAGGTAAGACAACTGCATCAGCCACATATCCACGTCCTCAATTGACTAATGCTTATGTTGCGCCTAGAAATGAAACTGAAAAAATAATTGCCGAAGTCTGGCAAAACTTACTGGGGATTGAAGAAGTAGGGATTTATGATAACTTCTTTGAACTCGGCGGCGATTCACTCTCGATCGTAAAATTACACAGACAACTGCAAAAAAGACTGCAAAGAGATTTATTCACAACTGATTTATTTGAATACCCAACAATCAACGCTCTCGCTCAATATTTAAGCCCAGCAGAAGTTGACAAAAGTATTGTGCGGCAAGCTCAATCTCGCGTGCAGAGGCAAGAAAAGGCTATTGAAGAAGAGAAAATGATGAAACAAAGGAGAAAGGCGCGTGGTTAGTCAAGATATGGATTTGAAAGGCATTGCTGTAATCGGGATGGCTGGTCGCTTTCCTGGCGCTAAGAATGTCGATCGGTTTTGGCATAATCTGTGCAATGGTGTGGAATCTATTTCATTTTTCAGTAACGACGAGTTGATCGATGCTGGCGTAGATCCTGCTGTGTTAGAAAATCCCTATTATGTTAAAGCTAGGGCTGTAGTAGATGATATTGAGATGCTGGACGCTGCCTTTTTTGGCTTTACGCCCAAAGAAGCAGCCATTACAGATCCACAACACCGTCTTTTTTTAGAATGTGCTTGGGAAGCCTTAGAAAATGCTGGTTACGACCCCAAAAACGACAAAGAATTAACTGGTATTTATGCTGGAAGTAGCATCAGTAGCTATTTAATTCATAACCTGCTTTCACATCCTGACTTGAGGACATTGGATTCATTATCAATGGCAATTGGTAATGAAAAAGACTATCTACCTACGCGGGTATCTTACAAGTTAAATTTGCAAGGTCCTAGTGTTAGCGTTAATACGGCTTGTTCTACATCATTAGTTGCAGTTCACTTAGCTTGCCGAGGATTGTTAAGTTACCAGTGCGATAAAGCACTAGCTGGTGGAGTAACTATCGAAATTCCCCATCAAACAGGTTATTTTTATCAAGAAGGTGGGATTACTTCTCCTGATGGTCACTGTCGTGCTTTTGATGCCAAAGCAAAAGGCTGTCCTTCGGGAAATGGAGTAGGCATAGTTGTCCTGAAAAGATTAGAGGATGCTGTGGCTGATGGCGATCGCATTTATGCGGTTATTAAAGGTTCAGCTATCAATAATGACGGTGCTGATAAAGTGAGTTTCACTGCTCCTAGTGTGAATGGTCAAGCAGAAGTAATTGCCGAAGCTCAAGCCATTGCTGGATTTGAGGCGGAAACATTTACTTACATCGAGGCTCACGGAACAGGTACAGCATTAGGCGATCCGATAGAATTTAGGGCGTTGAACAAGGCTTTTAGCACCAGCAAAAATAAACGGAATTTCTGCGCCATCGGTTCAGTTAAGACTAATGTTAGTCATCTGAATGTAGCATCTGGTGTCACAGGCTTAATTAAAACTGTTCTTGCCCTCCAGCATAAACAAATACCACCTAGCTTGCATTTTGAAGCACCTAATCCAGAAATGGACTTTGCCAATAGCCCTTTTTACGTAAATACTCAACATTGTGAATGGGAAACAAATGGCACGCCCCGTCGCGCTGGAGTGAGTTCTTTTGGTCTTGGTGGGACTAATGCTCATGTTGTTTTAGAAGAAGCCCCCTTGTTGGTGCAGGGGGAGCAGGGAAGGAAGTCTCAATTACTGGTAATTTCTGCTAAAACTGAATCTGCTTTGGAGACTGCAACAGCAAATTTAGTCAACCATCTGCAACAGCATCTTGAACTTAACCTTGCAGATGTAGCTTATACATTACAAGTTGGTCGTCATGGGTTTAATCATCGACGCGCGGTTGTTTGTCAAGATATTCCTGATGCCATTATTGCTCTCCAGAGTCCTCAGATTTTGACTAACACGCAAAATACAAATCAAAGCCCCATAGCTTTTATGTTTACTGGGTTAGGAACTCAGTACATTAATATGGCTGGGGAACTTTATCAAGTACCGACTTTTCGCGAACATCTCGACCTTTGTTTTGCCCTGTTTCAACCTCTTTTGGGTGTTGACCTCAAACAAGTTATTTATCCTCCTAATCAGCCAGCAGAAACTCAGGAAAAGCCAGCTATCAACTTACGCCAAATGCTGGGGCGCGATTCTCAAACACCCGACGATCGCGTTACCGAGAAACTCAACCAAACTTATCTGACTCAGCCAGCCTTATTTGCTGTTGAGTATGCTTTAGCTCAATTATGGCTGTCGTGGGGCGTTCGTCCTGTAGCGATGATAGGTTACAGTATTGGCGAATATGTAGCAGCAACCTTAGCAGGAGTATTATCTCTAGAAGATGCGATCGCTTTGGTAGCAGCTAGAGCGCAAATGATTCAAAAGTTGCCAGGGGGAGCAATGCTAGCAGTTCCCTTAACAGAGCAACAAGTACAACCTTATTTGCATGAAAATCTTTCCTTGTCAGCAGTTAATGGCGCATTTCAATGCGTGCTGGCGGGAACTACCCAAGCTGTAGAGGAATTGTCACGAGATTTAAGCGAGCGGGGTTTAGCCTGTCGCCAATTGCAGACATCCCATGCTTTTCATTCTTTCATGATGGAAGCGATCGCTGACTCTTTTACTCAATTGGTACAAACTATCAATCTCCAACCACCGCAAATTCCTTATCTCTCCAACGTTACGGGAACTTGGATTACAGCCGAGCAAGCTACAAACCCCAGCTATTGGACGCAGCATATGTGTCAGCCAGTACGCTTTGCTGATGGATTAGAGCAGTTGTGGAAACAGCACAGTCCTATTTTATTGGAGGTAGGTGCAGGACAAGCGTTAAGCAGCTTGGCAAGGCAATGTTTGGATCGTATTGCTGGAGATGACTTAGTTGTTTTATCTTCTCTTCGCTATGCCTACGAGCAACAGTCAGATATTGCTTTTATATTGAATACATTAGGGCAGCTATGGCTAGAGGGAGTCAAGATTGACTGGTCGGGATTTCATAACCACGAGCGTCGATATCGTCTTGCTTTACCTACCTATCCCTTTGAGCGACAAAGATATTGGATTGAGGCACAAAAATTATCAGCAGAAATCACTACTCAACCTAAGTCTACATCAGGACTTTGGCAATCTTTGGTAGAAGTAGGTCAACGCCAAGCTAATATCGGCGCTGCAAACTTTGACGAGCAAATTTTTCAAGAGAAAAGAGCATGGTGCGATCGCCTGTGTATTGCTTATATTCATCTTGCGGTGTCACAACTAGGAGCTTTTAGCCATCCCGATTGCAAATATTCCTTAGAGGAGTTGTTAGCGGAATGTCGAATCATTCCTCCCTACAAAGAGTTATTAAGTCGGTGGCTAGAAATATTAGTAGAGCAAGGTAAATTAAGTCACGAACAAGGATTATTTGCCAATTTATTACCAATTTCTGGTGACTTTGTTAACCAACTGTTGGTCGAAGTTCAAGCCAGATGGCGAGATACACCACAACAAATAGAGTTACTGCAACTCTATGGTGAAAATATGGTAGCGTTGCTAACTGGAGAAAAAGAACCATTAGAGTTTCATGTTTCTACCTTATTAAAAGCAGGTGAATTTTCAGTTCAACAATTACCTGAAGATTTGTACTACAACTCCATCATGCGGGTATGCTTAGAAAAAGTGTTAAAAGTATTACCATCTGATGTTAATTTAAGAATTCTGGAAATTGGCGCGGGAACTGGTACAGGTACAGCAGAATTATTACCCATTTTGCCACTACAGAGAACAAAATATACTTTTACAGATGTAAGTAGTTTCTTCCTCAACACAGCCAAGAAGAAGTTTAGCGATTATCCATTTGTTGAATATGAGTTGTTAGATATTGAGCGATCGCCGCAAGAACAGGGATATGCAAGTTACAGCTTTGATATCATCGTAGCTTTTCAAGTGCTGCACGTTCCTAAAAATATTGGAGAAACTCTCGAAAGGCTGCGTTCTTTACTTGCGCCTGGAGGTTTACTACTAATTTGGGAAACAACTCAACCCAGGATGGAGTTTGAGTTTATTGACGCTTTGCTGATGAATCCGATCGAAGATTTACAAGGCGATCGCAATATGTGCAATCCCTTTTTATCTAAAGAAAAATGGGAGCAAGAACTCACATCTCATGGTTTTGAGCAGGTGACAGCGTTCTCAGAATTTGCCCCTTTTACAGACCATATAATTTTAGCTCAGGCAACTGCTTCAGCAGCGTTTACTCAAAAAAATACTGCTCCTAAAGCTAATTTAGCTACTAATCATTCCCGACCAAAATTAAAAAATGCTTATGCTCCTCCTACTAACGATTTAGAGCAAAAACTGGTTGAAGTTTATCAAGAGTTTCTAGGTATCGAACAAATAGGTATTCATGACAGCTTCTTTGCATTAGGCGGAGATTCACTGACAGGAACAGTATTAATTTCTCAACTTAGGACAATTTTTCAAATTGACTTACCAGTACGTTTTCTGTTTGAAGCTCCTACTATCGCCGAATTTGCTTTAGTAATTGAAGAAATTCTGATAGCAGAGTTAGAAGAAATATCTGATTTAGAGTCAACTAATATTTCTGATATGCAACTATCAAGCTAGCAATTTAACGTTAATTTATTCGGAATGTCAATTATGAAAATTCAAACTGTTGGTGTTATTGGTGCAGGTGTTATGGGGATAGGAGTTGCCCAAAATCTTGCTCAGACAGACCATAATGTAATTTTGGTGGATATTAAAGAAGAAATTCTCGATAAAGCCAAGCAGGAAATTAAGAACAATATTCGCTTTCAGTCTTTGATATATAAAAAAGATAAGCCAACCAACCTAGAAGAAACTCTCAATAAAATAGAATTTTCTCAAAACTATAAACTTTTAGAAAATGCTGATTTCGTTATAGAAAATGTCACCGAAAGGTGGGATAATAAAAAACAAGTATATTCGTTAATTGATGCTATCTGTTCGGCAGATTGTGTATTTGCCGCTAATACTTCAGCAATTCCTATTACCCGCATTGCTTCGGCTACTAAACGTGCCGATAAAGTAGTGGGAATCCACTTTATGAATCCTGTACCCATAAAACCAATGGTAGAGATGATTCGCGGCTACCATACTTCAGAAACAACAATTGAAATAGCAAAAAATATGCTGTCTCAGATGGGTAAAGAATGCGTACTTGTTAATGATTCACCTGGTTTTGTTTCTAACCGAGTGTTGATGTTAACTATTAATGAAGCTGTTTTCTTATTGCAAGATCGAGTTGCAACAGCAGAAGATATAGATAAAATCTTTAAAGGCTGTTTTGGTCACAAAATGGGACCTTTAGAAACAGCAGATTTGATAGGTTTAGACACAATTTTGTATTCTATCGAAGTTTTGTACGAAAACTTTAACGATACTAAGTATAGACCATGCCCTCTACTCAAAAAAATGGTAGATGCGGGATTACATGGTAGGAAAAACGGTAAAGGTTTTTATGTCTATCAATAAAATCGTAATGAACAATATTCAATCTCAAGTTAAAGTATTTCTTTCCAAATTTTTTGGCGATCGCAACTTGCAACCTGACGAAGATATTTTTTCTCTAGGCTTCGTCAATTCCCTGTTTGCTATGCAACTTGTTTTATTTATAGAGCAAGAATTTCAAATCGCTATTGAAAACGAAGACTTGGAATTTGATAATTTTCGTACCATCAATTCCATCACCAATTTAATTGAGCGTAAAACTGCTTTGTCTGTGCAGTAATCTATAGCACAAATAGCAATATGATGGAACTAACTTCGCAACAGAAAAATTACCAAGCTGAAATTAGAGCTTTTGTAGATGGGGAAATATCCCCTCATGCGGGTATTTGGGATAAGGAAGAATATACTCCCCTTAGTCTAATTCAAAAAATTGCTCAACGTGGTTTCTTGGGTGCTGGATTACCGCAAGAATATGGCGGTAAAGGAATGGACGCGATTAGTTACGGTATTCTCAACGAAGAAATTAGTCGAGGATGTTCTTCGCTGCGGAGTTTGCTAACAGTTCATAACATGGTTTCCCAAGCTTTGCGTAAATGGGGAAATAAACCGCAAAAAGAATACTGGCTTCCCCTACTAGCATCAGGGGAAATTATAGCTGCTTTTGCATTGAGCGAACCGAATGTAGGTAGCGATGCAAAAAGTGTAGAAACAACAGCAAATTTTACGGGTAATACTTATATTTTAAATGGACAAAAAAAATGGATTACCTATGGACAAATAGCAGACGTATTTTTAGTTTTTACTAAATGCGAAGGTAAACCAACTGCTTTTCTATTAAAGAAGAATAATCCAGGACTTTTGGTAAAACCAATGTCTGGTCTTTTAGGAACTAGAGCTTCGATGGTAGCAGAATTACAGTTTGATAATTGCGAAGTTTCTGCGGAAAATTTAGTTGGTAAATTAGGTTTTGGATTTTCTTATATTGCTGCTTCTGCACTCGATTATGGTAGATATAGTGTCGCTTGTGGCTGTGTAGGTATTGCTCAAGCTTGTTTGGAAGCTTGCATTAAGTACACTAGCGATCGCAAACAATTTGATGTGTACCTCAAAGAACATCAATTAATCCGCCAAAAAATTACTCAGATGATAGTTAATATCAAAGCAGCACGACTGTTATGCTATCAAGCTGGTTATCTCAAAGATATTAACCATCCAAACTCGATTATCGAAACTTCTATTGCCAAATATTTTGCATCTACAACAGCGAATAAAATAGCCAACGATGCTGTCCAAATTCACGGCGGAAATGGTTGTAGTAGTGAGTATCCTGTAGAACGCTACTTACGAGATTCCAAAATTATGGAAATTATTGAAGGTAGCACTCAAATTCAAGAAGTTACGATTGCTGAATCAGGATATCAAGACTATTTTGTATCCAATGTTTCTACTAATTGGCAAAGTAAATCAATAGAGAAAGTTTAGTATATAGCAATTATTTATTATCAAGCATTAAATTAACTGTATTGAGATTGATTATGGTTAACACTCAAGAAAAACACATCAATAGCCAAAAAGAAGATAAAAAAGTTATTAAATGCCTCGTTTGGGATTTAGATAATACTTTGTGGCAGGGAATTTTATTAGAAGATGAGCAAGTTACTCTGCGAGATGAGATACAAAATATTATTCATACTTTAGATAATCGTGGCATCTTACAATCTATTGCTAGTAAAAACGATTGCGTAATAGCAATAGCTAAATTAGCAGAATATGGATTAAAAGATTACTTTTTATATCCACAGATAAACTGGAATTCTAAAGCATCTTCTTTACAAGAGATTGCTAAATTATTAAATATTGGTTTAGATGCGATCGCATTTGTAGACGACCAGTTATTTGAACTTGAAGAAGTCAAGTTTTCTCTACCAGAAATTCTTTGCATAAATGCTGATGAAATCGGAAATATTCTAGATATGTCTGTCATGAATCCCCGTTTTTTGACAGAAGATTCTCAGCAGAGAAGGTTAATGTATCTTAGCGACGTTGAGCGGCAAACTGCTGAAAAAGATTTTGTCGGTACAGCAGAAGAATTCTTGGCTACTCTAGACATGAATTTCACTATATCATTGACTCAAGAAGAAGATTTGCAACGTGCAGAAGAATTAACTTTACGCACTAACCAATTAAATACAACTGGTTATACATATTCTTATGATGAACTCAATAACTTTCGCACTTCCGACAACCATAAATTGCTAGTTGCTAGTTTAGAAGATAAGTATGGAAGTTACGGAAAAATCGGTTTAGTGCTAATTGAATGCCAAACGGATGTTTGGAAAATAAAGCTTTTATTGATGTCTTGTCGTGTCATGTCTAGAGGCGTAGGAACAGTCATATTGAATTATGTAATGAGTTTAGCTAAAAGCAATAATGTCCGTCTTTTAGCAGAATTTGTACCCAACGATCGCAATCGCATGATGTATATATCTTATAAATTTGCAGGATTTAAAGAAATTGCCTCTGGTAATGGCTTAGCAATTCTGGAAAATGATTTAACTCGAATTCAGGCTGTTCCTGCATACATCAAGTTTCAGGCTAGTTAATTTTTGATAGTAGGAAGCAAAAATATCAAGATATTATTATGAGCAGTAAAAGAAATGAAATTTCTACTAGACGTTCTCAACTATCACCTGCAAAACAAGCACTTTTAGAAAAACGCTTGCGCGGTGAATTTAAATCTGACAAACAGCAAAAACTTATTACCCGTCGTTCCGAGTATAATCCTGTTCCTTTATCTTTTGCTCAACAACGGTTATGGTTTCTGGCGCAGTTAGAGCCAAATAACCCATTTTATAATATGCCTGCTGTAGTTCGCCTACAAGGAAAATTGAATGTTAAGGCTTTGCAAGATAGTTTGCAAGAAATTATCAACCGTCATGAAGTTTTACGATGTAACTTTAAAACTATAGAAGGTACTGTAGCGTTTGTTAGTCCATCAAAGACATTATTATTGCCATTATTTGATATTAGCCAAGTACCTGTAAGCCAACAAAAAATAGAAGTAGATAAACTAGCATCACAAGAAGCGCAACAGCCCTTTGACCTCAACAACGATCTATTATTAAGAGCCAAGTTATTACGGCTAAATGCCGATGAGCATATATTATTATTTACAATGCACCATATTGTTTCTGATGGTTGGTCAATAGGTGTATTAATACATGAATTAGCAACACTGTATGAAGCTTTTTGTGCAGGCAAAAACTCACCCTTACCTGAACTACCAATTCAGTATGGCGACTTCGCTATTTGGCAGCAAGAGTATTTGCAGAAAGAGGAACTCACTGCCAAAAAAAAATACTGGAAACGACAATTAGGAGGCTCTTTACCAGTATTACAACTACCAACAGATTATCCTCGCCCTGCGGTTCAATCTTATAAAGGGAAAACTTATTCTTTTACCATTCCTAAATCTTTAACCACTGCATTAAAAACCCTCAGTCAGCAATCAGGTGCTACTTTATTTATGACCTTGCTGACTACTTTTAAAACCCTGCTTTATCGTTACAGTCAAGAAAATGACATCATTATTGGGACTGCGATCGCTAATCGCAATCTTCCTCAAATTGAAAAGTTAATTGGATTTTTTGTCAATACTTTAGTGCTGCGAACTGATGTTAGTGGCAATCCTAGTTTTCTAGAGTTATTGACACGAGTTAAAGAGACGACATTAGACGCTTATACTCACCAAGATTTACCTTTTGAGCAGTTAGTAGAAGAAATCCAGCCAGAACGCAACCTCAGCCATAACCCGCTTTTTCAAATTTGGTTTTCTCTTAATAACAACTTTATGCCAAGTTTGGAAATGGGGGAACTAAATTTGAGCATATCAGAAGTAGAAAGTAACACGACTCAGTTTGATTTAAGCCTAGATATAGTAGAACGAGAAGAAGAACTGATAAGTACGTTTGAATATAGCAGCGATTTATTTAATGCAGATACTATTAGCCGCATAGCAGAACACTTGCAAACCTTGCTAGTAGCAATTGTTGCCAATCCAAACCAGCAAATTGCCTCTTTACTCCTTGCAAAAGCCGCAGAAAAGGATTTGCTCCTTAAGGGTAACAATCACAAAATTGATTATCCCCTAGATAAGTGTATTCATCAGTTATTTGAAAGCTGCGTCAACAAAACACCAAATGCGGTAGCAGTAGTATTTCAACAACAGCAACTAACATATCAGCAATTAAATAATAAAGCCAATCAACTAGCACATTACTTACATTCTTTAGGAGTAAATAAAAACGTATTAGTTGGTATTTGTATCGATCGCTCTATTGAGATGATTGTCGCATTGTTAGGCGTTCTCAAAGCTGGTGGAGCTTATGTACCTTTAGATCCCACTTATCCACAAGAACGCCTGGGTTTCATGTTGAGCGATGCCCAAGTTTCAGTGTTGCTGACTCAACAAAAACTAATGTCAAGCTTACCAATTGACAATGTATCTGTCGTTTGTTTAGATAGCGACTGGGAAATTATATCGCAACAAAGCCAGCTTAATCCAGTTACTAATAGTAGTCCTGATAGTTTAGCTTATGTCATTTATACATCTGGTTCTACAGGCAAATCTAAAGGAGTAGCGATCGCTCATCGCAGTTTGGTAAATAAATTTTACGCTTGGAAAAAAGCCCATCAGCTTGATACTTTGTCGAGTCATTTGCAAATGGCAAGTTTTGCATTTGATGTCTTTTCTGGAGATTTAATTCGCGCTCTTTGTAGTGGGGCTAAATTAGTCTTGTGTCCGCGTGAATGGTTATTGGAAGCAGAAAAATTATATCAACTCATGCTTGCTGAAAAAGTTGATAGTGCCGATTTCGTTCCCGTTGTGTTGAAGAACTTAGTTCAATATCTAGAAAAAACTCAGCAAAATCTTCACTTCATGCGCTTGTTAGTAGTTGGTTCAGATACCTTATATATCAAAGAATATCGACAATTTCAGCGTTTTTGCGGCGAACAAACGCGATTGATTAATTCATACGGCGTAACAGAAGCGACTATTGATAGTACGTATTTTGAATTTACAGAAGTTGACTTATCGGAGCATGAGCTAGTCCCAATAGGTCGTCCGTTTGCGAACACAGAAATTTATATATTAGACTCTTATCTCCAACCAGTTCCTATTGGTATTCCAGGAGAACTTTATATCGGTGGTGAGGGATTAGCCCAAGGTTATCTCAATCGACCAGATTTAACAAAAGAGAAATTTATCCTTTGGAATGGGGAAAAAATATTATATAAAACTGGCGACAAAGCTAAATATTTAGCAGATGGAAATATTGCCTTTTTAGGAAGACTTGATTATCAAATCAAGCTGCGCGGCTTCCGCATTGAACTCGGAGAAATTGAAGCAGCAATCAAACAGCACCAAGATGTGAGTGCAGCTGTAGTTATTGCTAGAGAAGATGTTCCTGGCGATCGCCGCTTGGTTGCATATTTTGTTCAAAATCCCCAGCAGAGTCAATTAGCCCTAGAGTTACGTGAATTTCTAGAGCAAAAGCTTCCTGAATACATGATACCTGCTGCTTTTGTCGCCCTAGAAGCATTGCCAATAACGCCTAATGGCAAATTAGATCGGCGGGCTTTACCAGCACCCGCAGGAACGCAGTTCTCGTCCCAATCAGATTTTGTAGCTCCTTCAACAGCAATTGAAGAAATGCTAGTAAATATCTGGATAGAGATATTAGGCATCGAAAATATAGGCATTCATCATAACTTCTTTAATGTCGGCGGACACTCCTTACTAGCAACTCGTCTAGTTTCCCAAATACGACAAGCCTTTCAAATAGAACTGCCTTTACGTCGCATCTTTGAAAAACCAACAATAGCCGATTTAGCTAAAGATATTGAAAAGGCTACCAAAGCTAACTTAAACAGTGACACAAGCAAGATTGAACGAATTGAGCGATCGTCGGAGACGGGGCTTTGCCCATCGCCACATTTATCCTTATCGTTTGCTCAACAGCGGTGCTGGTTTTTAGCTCAGTTAGAAATGCACAGTTCTTCCTACAATATGCCTGGTGCTGTGCGTTTGCAGGGACAACTAAATATCGAAGCATTACAACAAAGTTTCGATGAGATTTTGCGCCGTCACGAAGCTTTACGAACTAATTTCCACTCAGTAGCGGGACAACCTGTGGCGGTCATCTTACCACCAGCAGCAGTACAATTGCCGATATTAGATATTAGTAATTTGCCTGCAAATCAGCAGGAATTGCAAGTTCAAAAACAAGCAAAAGAAGAAGCAGAAAAGCCCTTTGATTTAACTGATGGTTTTTTACTGCGCGTCAAATTACTGCACCTGAGCGAACGAGAATATGTATTACTTTTAACAATGCACCACATCGCTTCTGATGCTTGGTCAACAGATATTTTGGTGCGTGAATTTGCAACTTTGTATCGAGCTTTTTGCGAACAACAACCCTCACCACTAGCTGAATTACCGATTCAATATGTAGATTTTGCAGCATGGCAAAGGCAATGGTTGCAAGGAGAAAGGCTAGAATCGCAGATATCTTATTGGCGAAAGCAGTTAGAGGGTGTACCAAAATTACTAGAGTTACCCACAGATTTCCCCCGTCCTCCCGTTCAAAGCTTTAGCGGTGCTACCTACACTTTTGAGTTACCCCAACACCTATCTATAGGCTTAAATCAGTTGAGCCAGCAACAGGGAACCACCTTGTTTATGACATTGCTGGCAGCTTTCCAAACTTTACTATACCGTTACACTGGCAGCGAAGATTTAGCCGTTGGTTCGCCCATTGGTAGCCGCGATCGCACCGAAATAGAAGGGTTAATCGGCTTTTTTGTCAATACCCTCGTACTGCGGACTAACTTAGCCGGAAATCCCAGTTTTGCGGAACTGCTAACACGGGTAAGGGAAGTTGCTTTAGGTGCTTACGCGCATCAAGATTTACCTTTTGAGTTGTTGGTAGAGGAACTGCAACCAGAGCGCAACTTGAGCCATACACCACTATTTCAAACCATGTTTGTGCTGCAAAATGCACCGATGTCAGATTTAGAGTTGCCTGGTTTGACTCTCAGCTATTTGCCTATTGATAGCGGTACTGCCAAATTTGATTTAACCCTAGACATGATGGAAACAGAGTCAGGGTTAGTAGCAAGTTTAGAATACAATACTGATTTATTCCAGCCCAGTACAATCGAGCGGATGGCAGGTCACTTGCGATCGCTACTAGAAGCAATTGTCGCAAATCCTCAACAGCGTTTATCTCAGTTACCGCTATTAACCGCATCAGAGCAGCAATTATACCAAGATTGGAATACCACAGCAGTTGCATATCCTACCCATCAATGTCTCCACGAACTATTTCAGCAGCAGGTAGAACGCACACCCAACGCTATAGCAGTTGTCTATGAAGATCGGCAATTAACCTACAAACAACTCAACGCCAAAGCCAATCAACTAGCTCATTATTTGCGATCGCTAGGAGTCAAGCCAGAAGTTAAGGTAGGCATTTGCACAGAGCGTTCCCTAGAAATGGTCATTGGTTTATTAGCCATCCTTAAAGCTGGCGGTGCTTATGTCCCCCTTGACCCCACCTATCCCCGCGATCGCTTGGCTTTCATCTTAGCAGATGCACAAGTTTCAGTATTGCTCGCCCAGCAGCACCTACTAGAGAATTTACCATCATCAACTGGAATTGATATTGTATGTGTAGATACTCACGACCAAAGCATAGTTGACCAAAGCTCGCAAAATCCCCTTAACGAATCAACAACCGATAATCTTGCATATATCATCTATACATCCGGCTCCACAGGTCAACCGAAGGGTGTATTGGTCAATCACAGTAATGTTGTGCGCTTGTTTGCTGCTACAGATCGCTGGTATAACTTCAATCCACAGGATGTTTGGACGTTATTCCATTCCATCGCCTTTGATTTTTCTGTGTGGGAAATCTGGGGAGCTTTGCTTTATGGTGGGCGGTTAGTAGTAGTACCCTATTGGGTGAGTCGTTCGCCAGAAGACTTTTATCAATTACTAATAACGCAACAAGTCACGGTACTCAATCAGACACCTTCTGCTTTCCGTCAACTGATGCAGATAGAAGAATCTTTGGAAAATAAACATAGTATTCACAACCTCAGCCTGCGAACGGTGATTTTTGGTGGTGAAGCGTTGCAGATTGAGAGTTTAAGACCCTGGTTTGAGCGTCATGGAGAGCGATCGCCCCAGTTAGTGAATATGTACGGGATTACAGAAACAACAGTCCATGTTACATATCGTCCCCTGACAATGGCAGACTTGCAGTTGACATCGCCAAGTGTAATTGGTCGTCCAATTCCTGACTTGCAAGTTTACTTACTAGATAGTTATCAACAGCTAGTACCTATTGGCGTACCAGGAGAAATGTATATTGGTGGTGCTGGTGTGGTGAGGGGTTATTTAAACCGACCGGAACTAACACAGCAAAGGTTTATTCCCGATTTATTTAGTGGAAAACCCAGCGCCCGCCTGTATAGATCGGGGGATTTAGCCCGCTATTTACCCAATGGAGATATCGAATATTTAGGTCGGATTGACCATCAAGTGAAAATTCGCGGTTTCCGCATTGAACTGGGTGAAATTGAGGCAGCAATTAGCCAACATCCACAAGTGCGAGAAACTGTAGTTATAGTCAGCGAAGATTCGGCAAATTCTCCCCGCATAGTTGCTTATGTGGTTCCTCAAGTCGAGCAAGCCCTAACAATTGCTCAACTGCACCAGTTTGTAGCATCCAAGTTGCCCAAATACATGATTCCCGCAACTTTTGTGCAACTAGAAACACTACCACTGACACCCAACGGCAAAGTTGACCGCAAAGCTTTACCTGCTCCCGAATCTACATTACCTTCCTCTGAGATTGTTTCTGCGTCCACACCAATAGAGAAATTATTAGCGGGTATTTGGGCAGAAGTTCTCGATATTGACAATGTAGGTATTTATAACAACTTCTTTGAATTAGGTGGACATTCACTAATTGCAACTCGCGTTATTTCCCAAATTCGCCAAGTATTTGCAGTAGAACTGCCTTTACGTTGTTTATTTGAAAAACCAACAATTGCTGAGTTAGCTAAAGATATTGTCGCAGCCATGAAGCTAGACTCAGGAGTTGAACAAACAAAGATTGAGCCAGTTTCACGCTTGCAACATTTGCCCTTATCTTTCGCCCAACAAAGATTGTGGTTTCTCGCTCAATTAGAGCCAAACAGCGCATCTTACAATATTCCTGTTGCGGTTCGCTTGCAGGGACAACTAAATATAGAGGCTTTACAACAAAGTTTCAACGAAATTATTAATCGGCATGAAGCTTTGCGGACTAATTTTCACACCATAGAAGGGCAAGCTATAGCTGTTATTAATCAAGTAGACCCCTTAGTATTACCAATATTAGATATTAGCAACCTAAGCGCAAATCAACTCGAAACCGAAGTCAACCAACAAGCTTTACAAGCAGCCCAAAAACCATTTGACCTTAAGGAAGACTTGCTACTGAGGGTGAAACTATTACGACTGGGCAAACAAGAACACATTATACTTTTGACAATGCACCACATCGTCTCTGATGGTTGGTCAACAGGTGTATTAGTACAAGAGTTAGCAAGCCTTTATCAAATTTTCTGTAATGGACAAGCTTTAGCATTACCCCCACTACCAATACAGTATGTTGACTTTGCAGCTTGGCAACGCCAATGGTTGCAAGGAGAAGTGCTAGAAACTCAAATGTCTTACTGGCAAAAACAGCTAAAAGACGCGCCCAAAGTATTGGAGTTACCCACTGACTACCCCCGACCAGCGATGCAAACTTTTCGGGGTGCAACATACTCATTTAGCCTGTCTATTCAACTCTCACTTGCTCTAAATAAACTCAGCCAGCAACAGGGAACCACCTTGTTTATGACATTGCTGGCAGCTTTCCAGACTTTACTATACCGTTACACTGGTAGCGAAGATTTAGCCGTTGGTTCGCCGATCGCTAATCGCAACAGAGCAGAAATCGAAGGCTTAATAGGCGTTTTTGTCAATACCCTTGTACTGCGAACTAACTTAGCTGGAGATCCCAGTTTTGCTGAACTACTAACACGGGTACGAGAAGTTGCTTTAGGTGCTTATGCCCATCAGGATTTACCGTTTGAGTTGTTGGTAGAGGAACTGCAACCAGAGCGAGATTTGAGCCATACGCCGCTATTTCAAATCATGTTTGTGCTGCAAAATGCCCCGATGTCAGCTTTAGAGTTGCCGAATTTGACTTTAAGTTTATTGGCAAGCGATGGTGCTACTGCTCAATTTGATTTAAGCCTAGACATGACGGAAACAGAGTCAGGGTTAATAGGAAGTTTAGAATACAATACTGATTTATTCCAATCAAGCACAATCGAGCGGATGGCTGGGCATTTACAAACACTGCTAGAAGCAATTGTGGCAAATCCACAGCAACGTTTATCTCAGCTACCACTATTAACCGCATCAGAACAGCATCAATTATTACGTCAGTGGAATAACACAGAAGTTGTATATCCTGACAATCAATGTATTGACGAACTATTCGAGCAGCAAGTAGAACGCACACCCAACGCAGTAGCGCTCGTCTATGCAGATCGGCAATTAACTTATAAAGAACTCAACGCCAAAGCTAATCAACTTGCTGATTATTTGCGATCGCAAGGAGTCAGCAAAAATGTGCTAGTTGGGATTATTTGCGATCGCTCTATTGAGATGATTGTCGGATTGTGGGGAGTTATCAAAGCTGGTGGAGCTTATGTACCCTTAGATCCTGCTTATCCTCAAGAGCGAATCGCCGATATTTTTGCAGATACCAAACTAGGCTTTGTGCTAACGCAAGAGCGATTTCTCGATAAACTGCCTGGTTACGCTGGAAAAACAATTTGTTTAGATACAAATTGGGCAGTAATAGCCACCCACAGCACAGCTAACCCAACTAGCAACGTTCATCAAGACGATCTAGCTTACATTATTTATACCTCCGGTTCTACGGGTAAACCCAAGGGAGTTGCGATCGCACATCGCTCAGTGATGAATTTTGTCATTACTGCCATTGGTGAATATGGAATTAATGCCAGCGATAGGGTGCTGCAATTTGCCTCAATCTGCTTTGATACATCTATTGAAGAGATCTTTCCTTGTCTGTGCGTCGGTGCAACCCTAGTCTTACGCACTGAAGAAATGCTGTCCAGCGCAGATTTTTGGCTGTGCTGTCAAAAATGGCAGTTAACTGTTTTGGATTTACCTACCGCCTATTGGCATCAGTTAGTTGCAGAACTTAACCCCCAAGATTCGCGTATTCCTGAATGTTTGAGAACTGTAATTATTGGTGGTGAAGAAGTTCAACTAGAAAAAGTGCAGCATTGGCACAGTAGCGTCGCTCATCTTGCTCCAGCACTGCAATTATTTAACAGTTACGGACCGACAGAAGCAACAGTTGTCACCACCTTAGAATGCTTAACCCCAGCAGCTACCTCTGCGAGCATTGGACGACCTATCAGCAATGCTCAGGTGTATGTTTTAGATACATATCTGCAACCTTTACCTATAGGAGTTCCAGGAGAACTGCATATCGGTGGAGCAGGATTAGCTAGAGGATATTGGCAACGTCCTGAACTGACGGCAGAGAAATTTATTGATAATCCAATTGCCGAGGTAAGTTGTACTCGCCTTTACAAAACTGGAGATTTAGTCAAATTCCGCACCGATGGCAATCTGGAATACTTGGGTAGAATTGACAATCAGGTGAAAATTCGTGGCTTCCGCATCGAGTTGAGCGAAATTGAGGCAGTATTGCGACAACACCCACAAGTATCCCAAGCTGTAGCGATCGCCCATGAAGACACCCCCAGTCAAAAGCGACTTGTAGCTTATTTTGTACCTCAAGCAGCACCACCAACAATTGATGAATTACGCGATTTTCTCAAGCAAAAACTACCGAACTACATGATTCCAGCGGTGTTCATGGTGCTGGAAAGTATCCCCATGACTTCCAATTGCAAGGTAGACTACCGCGCTTTACCAATACCTGAATTTTCTCGAAGTAGTGAAGATAAATTTATTGCTCCTCGCACGCTGATAGAAGAGAAGTTAGTGGCGATTTGGTCAGAAGTCCTAAGCGTAGAAAACGTTGGCATCAACGATAACTTTTTTGAATTGGGTGGAGACTCTATCCTCAGCCTGCAAGTAATATCCAAAGCCGCTCGCGCAGGACTGCACTTCACACCCAAACAAGTATTCCAGTATCAAACTATCGCTCAACTAGCAATTACTAATACCAACACACCAATATTAGCCGAACAAGGTTTAGTTACTGGCTCATTCCCCTTAACACCCATCCAACGCTGGTTCTTCGAGGAAAATTTTGCCAACGTGGATCGCTACAATCAATCTGTTTTATTAGAGGTACAACAAACAATCGATCCAGTTCTTCTGGAGCAAGTCATCCATGCTTTGCTACAACACCACGACCTATTGCGATCGCAATTTGTCCCAGAATCATCAGGTTGGCAAGCAACAATTACAGACTTTGAACAATTAGTACCTCTTACAGTCATAGATTTATCTACATTACCTCCAGAAAGCCAAAGTACCGCCGTAACTGCGACTTGCAATGAACTTCAAGCCAGCCTCAACCTATCTTCTGGAAAATTACTCCAAGTAGCTTTATTTAATCTTGGCGCAGATCGGCACAGCCGCCTCTTTATGGTTATTCATCACTTGGTTGTTGATGGAGTCTCTTGGCGAGTATTACTAGAAGATTTGCAGACAGCTTACGCGCAGTTAAGTCGGGGTGAAACAATCAAATTATCGCCAAAAACCACTTCTTTCCAACAGTGGGCTTACCAATTGCAACAATATGCTCAATCACCAGCAGTACAAGCAGAAATGGATTATTGGGTGCAACTACTGCGTCAGTCCTTTCCCTTGTTACCTGTAGATTATCCAGTAGGAGATAACATTAGTTCTACTGCAAGCGTGACAGTTACCTTGAGTGCTGAAGAAACCCGCGCCTTGTTGCAAGATGTACCAGCAGTTTACCGGACTCAAATCAACGATGTGTTGCTCTTAGCGCTTGCACAGGTATTTGCTCAATGGACTGGACAAACCAAGTTTTTATTAGACTTGGAGGGACATGGTAGGGAAGAAATATTCCCAGACATAGACATCTCGCGGACAATTGGTTGGTTTACTACTGTATTTCCGATTGTGTTAAGTGTCGAAGAGACTAGCGACATCGGCGAAACCTTACAGATGGTAAAGGAACAACTTCGCCAAATTCCCAATCGCGGTATAGGTTATGGTTTACTACGTTATTTGAGTAGCGATCGCTCAACGATCGCTCAACTACAACAACTTCCCCAAGCCCAAGTGATTTTCAACTACTTAGGTCAGATAGACCAAGTGTTGTCTGAGTCGTCGTTATTTAAACCAGCAACAGAATCTAGCGGTGCTGACAGCCTCCAAGAAAATCGGCACTATTTGCTAGAAGTTGACGCAATTGTAGTTGCAAGTCAGTTGCAGGTGACTTGGAAATACAGCCAAAATATCCATCGAACTAAGACAATTGAAAACCTAGCTGAAAATTTTGTTCAAGTATTGCGAAATCTAATTGCTCACTGTCACGAAGAGACTGCGCTGCTTAGTTTGGGAGGAAGCCTCCCGAACCCGCGCAGTCAGTCTCTTAAGGCTATAGCCTACACTCCTGCTGATTTTCCCCTGGCAAAACTAGATTGGCAAACATTAAATAGATTAGTCAGCAGCAAACCGCAAATAGAAGATATTTATCCTCTCTCTCCCGTGCAATATGGAATGCTGTTTCACCTGCTTTACGATGCCAAATCATCAGCTTACTTGTACCAAACAAGCTGCACTTTGCAGGGCGATCTCAACGTTTGGGCATTTGAGCAAGCCTGGAATCAGGTGATAGAGCGTCACCCAATTTTGCGTACTGCTTTTGTTTGGGAAATAGATACTCCTGTGCAAATTGTCCTACCGCAAGTCAACTTCTGTTTGCAGCATCAAGATTGGCAAGATATAGCTACCAGCGAACAACAATCTCATCTGGAAGAATTTCTCCAAGCAGATTTAGATCGAGGCTTTGACTTAGATGAAGCACCGTTAATGCGCTTGACTTTGATTCAACTAAGTTCAGATACATATCACTTGATTTGGAGTTGTCACCACATATTATTAGATGGATGGTCTGTACCTTTGCTGTTGAAAGAAGTCTTTAGCTTTTATAAAGCATTGTGTAGCGATCGACAGATGCAACTACCAGCGAGTTATCCTTACCGAGATTATATTGCTTGGTTGCAGCAACAAAATTTGCGCTCGGCACAAGCT
This sequence comes from Aliterella atlantica CENA595, assembly GCF_000952155.1. Taxonomy (GTDB): domain Bacteria; phylum Cyanobacteriota; class Cyanobacteriia; order Cyanobacteriales; family Chroococcidiopsidaceae; genus Aliterella; species Aliterella atlantica. The sequence continues at coordinate 80,947 of NZ_JYON01000020.1, forward strand.
TACTGGCAACAGACACTTGCGGGTGTTTTTGCACCCACACCCTTACCTCTACAGCAAAGTTCTCAAAAGTTGCCGTCAGCAGAAAATAATTTTTACGAACGGGACATTCAGCTATCCCAAGCAACTACTAATGCCTTAGCATCCTTCACTCGTCAATATAAACTGACACTTAACACTTTAATCCAAGGTGTTTGGGCATTACTACTGAGTTACTATAGCGGCGAGCCAGATATCGTGTTTGGGGCGACTGTTTCTGGTCGTCCACCTAGCCTCCCAGACGCAGAATCAATAATTGGGCTGTTTATTAATACCATTCCAGTCCGAGTAAAACTATCAAAAGCAGACTTACTCTTACCTTGGCTAACACAAATTCAGCACAGTCAAGTGGAAGCCCGTCAGTACGAGTACAGCCCATTAGTCAAAATTCAAGAATGGAGTCAGATACCTAGAGGATTACCTTTATTTAATAGCATTGTGGTATTTCAAAATTATCCTGTTGATGCTGCCTCAGAAAACATTGGTTTGGAGATCGAGAATGTGCGTTCTTGGAGTAGAAACCATTATCCACTGACTTTGAGGATTGCACCTGGGGCGGAATTATCAATGCAAGTTCTGTGGATGAGCGAAACTAATTTCGAGCGTGTTAACGCTGGAGCGATCGCCCGCATTACCCAACATTTACAATTGCTTTTGTCAGAAATTACTAAAAATCCTCATCTTCAGATTCAGGATTTACTAGAAATGGTGGCAGAAGTTGATAAACAACAACAGCAACTTCAAAAATCACAACTACAAGCAACCGAGCGACAAAAATTAAAAATGACTAAACGCAAAGCTATTCGAGATATATAAATTAGAAAATAAATATTAGGAAACATCCTTAAATGACAAAGCCAAATATCAAACAATTAATCTCTACTCGTAAATCTGTAAATATATCGTCAGAAAAACTAATTCAGACATCTTATTTACAGCCAGACTCTCTACCTCTAGTTGTTCAACCGAATTTAGATAACTTAAATCTAGCAATTTGGACTGAAAATAATCGCTCCTGGATTCAAAGCAAACTCATACAATATGGAGGCATTCTCTTTCGAGGATTTAATGTCAAGGATGCCTCCCAATTTCAGCAATTTATTCAGGCTCTCTCAGGGAAATTAATAGAATATTCTTACCGTTCCACACCTCGTAATCGTGTTAGTGGCAATATTTATACTTCCACAGAATATCCTGCAACTCATTTCATTCCTCTACATAATGAAATGTCTTACTCCCGTACTTATCCTTTAAAAATTGCCTTTTTTTGCATTAAGAAAGCAGAACAAGGTGGAGAAACACCCATTGCTGATAGTCGCAAAGTTTTTTCTCGAATAAATACAAAAATCAAAGAAAGATTTCTGCAAAAGCAGATAATGTATGTGCGAAACTATGGAGTAGGATTAGATTTATCATGGCAAGATGTATTTAATACTAATAGTAAACATGATGTAGAAACATATTGTCATCAGGCAGGAATTCAATTAGAGTGGAGAGATACTAAAAAATCTGGTTTTAGCCTGAGAACTCAGCAAGTTTGTCAAGCTGTTGCCAAACATCCTCAAACATCAGAAATAGTTTGGTTTAATCAAGCGCACTTATTTCATATATCAAGTTTAGATTCAACTATTCGCGCCCAGTTGTTAGCTAATTTTTCAGCAGAAGATTTGCCACGCAATGCTTATTATGGCGATGGTTCAACTATTGAAGATTCTATATTAGAAGAGATTCGAGAAATTTATCAGCAAGAAGCAATTACCTTTCCTTGGCAAGAGGGAGATGTATTGTTATTAGATAATATGTTATCTGCTCATGGCAGAATGCCATTTCAAGGTTCCCGTAAAGTTGTAGTTGGAATGGCTGAAGAATATAAGTCTCCAGAATATTAATTGTGAAAAAATTAGGGTGTAGTTAATATGCAAGCAACACAGATTGAAGGCTTTAGGTTATCTCCGCAGCAAAAGCGGATATGGTTATTAGAAAAGGGGCAAAATGTCTCATTGCGAGTTCAAGGTGCGGTTTCTATAGTAGGGAAACTAAATATCGATGTTTTGAAAACAGCCTTGCAAAATTTAGTCAATCGGCACGAGATTTTTCGTACTACTTTTTGTCGCCTACCAGAAATGGAAATACCCGTACAGGCGATCGCCGATAATTATGAAATTGGAATTACTGAATTAAATTTGCAAGATTTGAGCGAACAGGAGCAAGAATCGCAAATTATTGAATTATTCGAGCGATTAAAAGAAATATCCTTTAATTTAGCAAATCAACCGCCAATCCAAGCTTATATTCTTTGTTTAGGTTCAGATAAATATACTTTAATTTTGAATCTCTCTGCATTAATTGCTGATGTTTATACTCTTAAACACTTGGCAGATAAAATTAGTATTTATTACTCAGCTTGCTTGCAAGGTCATAAACTAGATGATGATCCGCTACAATATGCGGATATTGCAGAATGGCAAAACCAAATTTTAGAATCAGCAGAGTCAGAATTAGGTAAAGAATATTGGCGCAAGCAAGATATTGCTGCTATTAATGACTTCAATCTTTGGTTTGAAGAACAAACTACAAAAGATAGCTTTCAGCCTCAATATGTATATTCAATTATTGATAGCAATACAGTTGAAAAACTAGAGCTATTATCTTCAAAATATCAGGTCAACAGTGCTAATATTTTGCTAAGTTGTTGGTTGATACTGCTGAGTAAAATTACTAGACAATCCGATCTATGTGTTGGGGTTGTTGGTAATGGTAGAAAATACGCAGAACTAGATCAAGCAGTAGGAATATTATCAAAATATTTACCGATCGCCTGCCATCTCCAACCCGAAACAAAGTTTAGCGAACTATTACAACAGCTACACAATTCGGTAAATAACGCTTGGGAATGGCAAGAATACTTTACTTGGGAAGAAACTGTAAAATCGGCAGATTTTTGTCCAGTTGCTTTTGAATTTACAGACTTACGGGAGAATTATTCTGTTGCAGGTTTATCGTTTTCTTTATCTAAGTATTACTCTTGTATTGATAAATTTAAGATTAAATTAACTTGCCTGCATCAAGATAACGCATTAATTACTGAGCTTCATTTTGACGACCAATTATATAGGCTTGAAGACATCGAAACATTAGCCGAGCAGTTTCAGACAGTATTAGCAGATGCGATCGCCAATCCAGAAACAGCCATCAGTCAGCTAAATATTCTCAGCGATCGCCAGCTACAACAACTACTTGTAGAATTCAATCAGACAAGTATATCTCATCCTCCAGATAGGTGCATTCACCAACTATTTGAGGAACAAGTAAACCGCACGCCGGATGCAATCGCCCTTGTCTTTGAGCAGCAGCAATTAACTTATGCACAGTTAAATGCACGTGCAAATCAATTAGCCCATTATCTACGTTCGCTAGGAGTTGGAAGGGAAGTTCTAGTAGGGCTTTATACCGAACGTTCCCTAGAAATGATTATTGGGTTGCTGGGAATCTTAAAAGCTGGCGGTGCATATATACCCTTAGATCCAAACTATCCCCACCAGCGTTTAGCGCAGATGTTAGCAGACGCTCAAGTTCGAGTGTTGGTAACTCAACAGCAGCTACTAAAAGAGCTTCCCCAACACCCACCAGAGGTAATATGTTTAGATACAGACTTTGAAACTATTGCTCAACAAAGTCACGAAAATCTTCAAACTGAAGTTAAGCCAGAAAATTTAATTTATGTCTTGTTTACCTCCGGTTCTACAGGTAAACCAAAAGGAGTTGCAGTTGAACATCGCCAACTGTGCAACTACCTGAACGGAATTGGCGCAAAAATAGATTTTTCTACCTGTCGTAGCTTTGCTCATGTTGCTACCTTTGCTGCTGACTTGGGCAATACAACGATTTTTCCCGCTTTGTGTAACGGTGGATGTCTGCATATAATTTCCCAGGAACGGGCTACTAACTCCGAAGCACTAGGAGAGTATTTCGAGCGCCACACCATTGATTGTTTAAAGATAGTTCCCGCTCATCTTGCAGCTTTACTTACATCTGGATCTCAAAAGATATTACCTCAGCAACGCTTAATTTTAGGTGGTGAAGCTTGTAGTTGGCAGTTAATCGAGCAAATTCAGCAATTAGCACCCAATTGTCAAATTTTTAATCATTACGGTCCCACAGAAACTACAGTCGGAGTGCTGACGTACCCCATACAGAATCGAACTGATTGTGCAACTGTACCAATGGGAAAAGCGATCGCCAACACGCAAATTTACTTGCTAGACTCTCATCTGCAACCAGTACCGATTGGCGTACCAGGGGAACTTTATATTGGCGGCGATAGTTTAGCGCGGGGTTACTTAAACCTACCCGAACTCACTGTTGAAAAATTTATTGCCAATCCATTTAACAGAGAACACGGGAAAGCTTCCTCATCTCATCGTTTGTATAAAACAGGTGATTTGGCTCGTTATTTAAGAGACGGAAATATAGAATTTTTAGGCAGAATTGACGAGCAGGTAAAAATTCGCGGCTTTCGCATTGAACTAGAAGAAATAAGACTTGCCCTCCAGCAACATCCTACGGTACAACAGGCGATCGTATGTAGCCGAGAAGATGTACCAGGTGACAAGCGTTTAGTGGCTTATATTGTTTTCGAGCCATCAGCCATTCTGCATCCCCAATCATCAGACTTGCGTGCATTCCTCAAAGAAAAACTGCCTGAATACATGGTTCTTTCAGCCTTTGTGATGTTGAAGACTTTACCATTAACAGCTAATGGAAAAATAGATCGAGAAAAACTACCAGCACCAGAACAAGTACCCCCAGAATTAGCAGCCACCTTTGTTGCTCCCCGCAACCAAACAGAAGAGGCGATCGCCCAAATATGGGCAGAAGTTCTCGCTGTCAAGCAGGTAGGAATTTATGACAATTTCTTCGAGTTGGGAGGACATTCCTTAATAGCAACTCAGGTAATTTCTCGCCTGCGCCAATCTTTACACGTAGAGTTGCCTTTACGCCAATTTTTTGATTCTCCCACAGTTGCCGACTTAGCGGTAATCGTCGCCCAGAACTTGGCAGAACAAACAGATGAGGCAACCTTAGCCGAGGCGTTAGCAGAGTTAGACGAACTATCAGAGGAAGAAAGCCAAGCAGTTCTAGCGCAGGGAGAAATAGAGTAATGAACGATCTAAACAAACGCATTGCCCAATTGTCTCCTGAAAAACGCGAGTGGCTCGTGCAAAAGTTGAATCAGAAACAAGAGAAAACTAAATCCTCTCAAATTCAATGCCAAAGCCGAGATTCTCAATTTTTTCCGTTGTCATTTGCCCAAGCTAGACTTTGGTTTCTCGCTCAGTTAGAGCCAAACAATTCTTTCTACAATCAGCCTACGGCTTTACGCTTAACAGGTCAGTTTAACGTTGCCATATTAGAACAAAGCCTGAAGGAGATCGTTCGCAGACATGAAATTTTACGGACAACTTTTGCCATAGTTGGCACAGAACCAGTCCAAGTCATCAATCCAGCCGTTGACTTGACAATACCAATAGTAGATTTGCAAACTTTGTCTCCAGAAAGTCAAGCACAGGAAGTCCAAAACCTAGCCAAACAAGAAGACCAACAGCCTTTTAACTTGGAGCAAGGACCATTACTGCGCGTCACCATCCTGCGTCTGAGCGCAGAAGAACACGTAATTTTATTTACTACGCACCACATTATTTCTGATGGTTGGTCAACAGGAGTTTTAGTCCAAGAAATAACAACACTATATACAGCCTTTGTCGATCGCCAACCTTCACCCTTACCAGAACTTCCCATCCAGTATGCAGACTTTGCCGTTTGGCAAAGGCAACAAGCAACAGCAGCACTCCAAACTCAACTATCTTACTGGCAAAAGCAGCTAGAAAATGCGCCCTTAATCGATTTACCTACCGATTATCCCCATCCGCCGATTCTCACCTATAAAGGTGCGACAAAATCCTTTTTGCTGCCTTTGTCTCTAAGTACAAGCCTTAAAGCGATCGCTCAACAAGAAGGAGCCACCGTGTTTATGGTTTTGCTGACAGCCTTCAAAGTTCTATTACACCGCTACAGTCAGCAAGATGACATTGTTGTGGGAACTGCGATCGCCAATCGCCATCAAGCTGAGATAGAACCACTAATAGGCTTTTTTGTCAATACCTTAGTGCTGCGGACTAATTTGGCTGGCGATCCTAGTTTTCGTCAATTGCTAAGGCGAGTTAGAGAAGTAACATTAGGGGCTTACGCGCACCAAGATTTACCTTTTGAGCAGCTAGTAGAAGAACTTCAACCGGAGCGTCATCTCAATCGCAACCCCTTGTTTGATGTCATGTTTACCTTCCAGAATGCGCCCGCACAAGAGTTAAAATTACCAGGATTAACTTTGAGTTTACTGTCAGAACAGAGACAGACAGCAATTTTTGACTTAACCCTCGTAATGGCAGAAACAGCACAAGGGTTGGCTGGAACAATAGAGTACAGCACTGACTTATTCAATGCCAGTACAATTGAGCGGATGTTGAGACATTTTCAAGTGTTGTTAGCTGCAATAGCGACCGAACCTGAGCAAAGTGTGTCGCATTTGCCACTATTAACATCACCAGAACAGCAGCAGTTATTAGCATGGAATAACACAGAAGTTGTCTATCCCAGCGAATGCGTCTGCGAACTATTCGAGCAGCAGGTAGAACGCACGCCGGATGCTGTCGCAGTTGTCTTTGAAAACCAGCAATTAACTTATAGAGAACTCAACGCCAAAGCCAATCAACTAGCCAATTATCTGCAAAAGCTAGGAGTAAAGCCAGAGGTTAAGGTAGGGATTTGCGTAGAGCGTTCCTTGGAAATGGCGATCGCCTTATTAGCCGTTCTCAAAAGTGGGGGAGCTTATGTACCTCTTGACCCAGCGTATCCACAAGAGCGTCTAGCTTTCATGTTAGAAGATGCTCAGGTGTCGGTATTGCTGACTCAACAAAATGTAGCAGCAGCGTTGCCAAAACATCAAGCTCAAGTAGTTGACTTAATTGCAGACTGGGAAAAAATTAGCCAACAAAGTATTAATAACCTTATTAAGATCGCCAATAATGAGAACCTAGCCTATGTAATATACACTTCTGGCTCCACAGGTCAACCAAAAGGAGTGCAAATTACACGCAATGCGCTGGTTAATTTCTTAAGGACAATGCAACAAAAACTGGGGCTAACTCCAGAAGATATTTTCTTATCAGTAACTACCTTATCTTTTGATATAGCAGCACTAGAAATTTATTTACCACTGATTGTTGGTGCGCGTTCAATCTTAGCAAGCCGTGAGGTTGCAACAGATGGTAGCCAATTGTTGCAACAATTAATTTCTAGTCAAGCCAATGTCATGCAAGCAACACCAGCTACTTGGCGGATGCTGCTGGCGGCTGGGTGGAGCGACAATCTTAAACACTTAAAAATTCTTTGTGGAGGAGAAGCCCTAAATCTCTCCCTTGCTAATCAATTACTAGAACGCAGCCAGGAAGTTTGGAACCTATACGGACCGACAGAAACCACCATTTGGTCAGCAGTGCAGAAGGTTGAAGAACAAACAACAGAGATTGTTTCTATTGGTCGTGCGATCGCCAACACTCAATTTTATATCCTAGATCGACATCACAACTTACTTCCTGTAGGTGTTCCAGGTGAATTATATATTGGTGGTGCTGGGCTAGCTCGTGGTTACTTAAATCGCCCAGAACTAACAGCAGAAAAATTTATCCCCAATCCCTTCAATAATTCCCAGTTTAATCGTTTGTATAAAACAGGAGATTTAACTCGTTACTTGCCAGACGGTACTATTGAATTTCTAGGACGGATTGACAATCAAGTTAAACTGCGTGGTTTCCGCATCGAACTTCAAGAAATTGAAGCTCTACTTACTCAACATCCCCAAGTTGAGACAAGTATAGTTTTGCTGCGGGAGGATAAAGGTACTCAACATCTAGTAGCCTACTTAATTCCCCAACCAAAGCACACACTAGAAGTTACCGAACTGCGCCGCTTTTTAGCATCAAAGCTGCCCAGCTATATGCTGCCAACAGCTTTTGTAATGTTGGATAAACTACCATTAACACCAAATGGTAAGGTAGACCGTCGAGCGTTGCCAACACCCGATCGCACGCAGTTAATCCAGTCGCATTTTGTTCCTGCTTCTACACCTATAGAACAAATGCTAGTTAATATTTGGGCTGAGGTACTTGGGAGCGATGGATTAAGCATTCACGATAACTTCTTTGAATTAGGCGGACATTCATTACTCGCAACTCAACTAATTTCCCGAATTCGGCAGATTTTATATTTAGAATTGCCGTTGCGCTGTTTGTTTGCGGCTCCCACTATTGCTGAACTAGCTTCTGTGATTCAGACAATGGTTATGCAGGGACAATGGCAAAATTACCCTATTATTCCCTGTTCGCGCCAAGTAGAAATACCCTTATCCTTTGCTCAAAATAGACTGTGGTTTATCGACCAATTACAGCCTGGTAATTCGGCATACAATATCTTCAACGCCGTTCGCCTCAAAGGTTCGCTCAATATTACAGTTCTTGAACAAAGCATTAACGAAATTATTAGACGGCATGAAAGCTTACGCACTCAATTTGTTGCTGTAGATGGACAACCAGTGCAGGTAATTATTCCCAACTTGCAATTAACTTTACCACTGATAGACCTGCAAAACCTCCCAGCAACAGCACAAGAAACAGAAGTACAACAGCTAATTACTCAAGCAGCAGGGCAACCTTTTGATTTAACACAAGCTCCTTTAGTGCGGATATCTCTGGTAAAACTCAACACCACAGAACATATAGTGCTATTCGCAATGCACCATATTATCTCGGATGCTTGGTCGATGGGCGTACTGATTCGAGAATTGACAATTCTTTATCAAGCCTATTTAACAGACAAACCCTCACCTTTACCAGAATTGCCTGTTCAGTACGCAGATTTTGCAGTTTGGCAACGGCAATGGTTGCAAGGAGAAATGCTCGAAACCCAATTAAGCTACTGGAAGCAGCAACTTGGTGGTTCTCTACCAGTGCTAAACTTACCCTACTCCCATTCCGCTAACCCAAACTGTGGTGGTATTCACACCTTCACACTATCTACAGAACTGTCTACAGCACTGCAAAAACTCAGTCGTGAGGCTAATGTCACGCTGTTTATGACAATGTTGGCTAGCTTGCAAACATTGCTATACCGCTATAGCGGACAAGATGACATTGTTATTGGTATTGATGTCGCCAACCGCAATCGAGCCGAAATAGAGGGACTAATTGGCTTTTTTGTCAACCTGCTAGTGTTACGCACTAACCTTGGTGGCTACCCCAGTTTTCGAGAACTTTTGCAGCGAGTAAGAGAAGTAACTTTGGGAGCTTATGCTCACCAAGACTTACCTTTTGAAAAATTAGTGGAAGAACTACAACCACGACGTTTAAGCCATACACCTTTATTTCAGGTGTTATTTGTCATGGATAACGTTCCCACAGCCAATTTAGAACTTCCAGGTTTAACACTGCTGCCATTAGAAACCAACCATGAAACAGCTAAATTTGATTTAGCTTTGTTCGTCACAGAAATAGATCGAGAAATTGCCGCTACTTTCTGTTATAAAGCTGACCTTTTTGATGCGGCGACAATCGCCCGTATGGCAGAACATTTTCAAGCAATTCTGCATAGTATTGTTGCCCATCCTGATATTCGCATCAACAATTTGGATATGTTTACTAACGCTGAAAAGGAACAGAAAAACATGGTAGAAACTAAGCAAGAAGCAAGTAAACTAAAAAAGTTTATCGGAATTAAACCCAAATCAGTTAAATTACCAGAAGGAGAATTAATTAAGGTTGAGTATCTGCAACCTGAGCAAACATTGCCTTTAGTAATTAAGCCAAATATCAACGATCTCGATCTTATTGATTGGGCTAAAAATAATAGCCAACTTCTCAATAGTAAGTTGCATCATCACGGTGCAATTCTTTTTCGCGATTGTGCTATTGATTCTGCGGCAAAATTTGAAAAATTAGCTCAAGCTATTTGTCCCGAATTATTTGGTGATTATGGCGACTTGCCACGAGAAGAAATAGGAAGTAAAGTTTATGGTTCTACACCTTATCCAGCAGACCAAGCAATTTTATTTCACAACGAAAGTTCTCATTTGCACTGCTGTCCAATGAAAATATGGTTTTTTTGTTTGCAACCAGCACAACAAGGTGGAGAAACACCAATCGTAGACTGCCGAAAACTTTATCAAATCCTCGATCCACAAGTTCGAGAAACTTTAGAGAAAAAGCAATTAATGTATGTCCGCAATTATATTGAAGGGTTAGATGTAAGTTGGCAAGACTTTTTTCATACTAGCGATAAAACAGTAGTAGAAAATTATTGCGATCGCGCAGGAATTGAGTTTGAATGGCTAGCAAATAATAACTTACGAACTCGCAAAATTAGATCAGCCATAGTTAATCATCCCTACACTGGAGAAAAAGTATTTTTTAATCAAATTCAGCTACATCACAATTCATGTTTAGACCCCACAGTTAGAGAATCTTTATTGTCAATGTTGGGCGAAGAAAATCTGCCCCGTAATGTTTATTACGGTGATGGTTCTGCAATTGAAGATGAAGCGATCGCAGAAATTAATCGAGTTTATCAACAAGCTACCATCAGCTTTCCTTGGCAGCAAGGAGATGTACTGATGTTAGATAATATGCTAACTGCTCATGGTCGCTTTCCTTACGTAGGACCGCGAAAAATTGTGGTGGCGATGGGAGAAATGATGAATTCTGAAAATGTTTAATTAGGAGTTAACCATGAAAAATGAAGTCATAGAAGGTTTTCAACTTTCTCCCCAGCAAAAGCGCCTGTGGTTGTTACAACAAGATAGCAATATTTTTGTGTCTCAAGTTGCTATTTTGTTAGAAGGAATAGTTGATATAGAAGTTTTGCAAGCGGCTACGTACAAAGTTGTTAACCGCCATGAAATTCTCCGCACAAATTTTCATCGTAGACCAGGAATAAAATTTCCTCTTCAGGTAATAGATGAAACAAGCACTGTATCGTGGTGCTGTATTAATTTGCGAAATTGCGCTCGCCAAGAACAAACACTCAAAATTGCCGAGTTACTTCAAACAGAAAGATGCTTAGTTTCCAACTCAGAAAAAGCAGCTTGCGTGCGGTTTTCGTTGTTATCCATAAATGAAAATCGACAGATATTAATTATCAGTTTGCCATCATTGCGTGCAGATAGTTGGACACTGCAAAATCTGGTTAAAGAAATTAGTCTCAGTTACGATTTGTGCTTACAAGGTCAGGATTTTTCTGACGATCCCGTACAATACTTGCAATTTTCGGAATGGCAAAACGAGCTTTTGACAGAGGAAGATGCCGAAATTGGCAAAAACTATTGGCAAGAAAAAGAATTTAAAAGCACAGCATATCCAAAACTTCCTTTTGAATTAATTAATCATAATCAGATAGATCTCCAGCCTGATACTTACTCTCTTACATTACCCACAGATTTAAGCCAAAGTATAACTAAATTTGTTACGCAGAATGACACTACTTATCATAATTTTTTCTTGGCTTGTTGGTATATATTAATTTTACGATTAACAAAACAATCAGAAGTTGTTATCCATAATTTATACGATGGTCGAAAGTACGAGGAGTTATATGAAACTCTAGGGTTATTAGCTAAATTCTTACCTTTTAGTTGTCCTATTACTCAAGAGTTTAAATTTGCCGAAGTTTTATCCAATATTAGCAAGCAGCATCGCCAAGGAGAACAGTATCAGGAATATTTTTCAGAAGTAGATATCAAAAATAGTCACAACGACTGGTCAAACCTACCGATTTGTTTTGAATTTGAACAGATACCTGAAAAATATAATGCTGGTGATGTAAGTTTTTCTATTTATCAAAAATTTGTCTGCTGGGAAAGATTTAAACTTAAGCTAAATTGCATCCAAAAGCAAGATTCTCTAACTGCCGAATTTTATTACGCTCATCATTTATTTGCAGCCGAAACTATTCAACGTTTAGCTAGACAATTTCAAACTTTAGTATCAAGTGTTGTTATTAACCCAGAAGTTCCTGTAGGACTGTTGAAAGTTATTGATAGTGAAGAACGTCATAAGTTATTAGTAGAATTTAATCGCACTCAGACTAACTATCCTCAAGATAAATGCTTTCATCAGCTATTTGAGGAACAAGTCAATAAAACACCTAATCAGATAGCGGTTGTTTGGGGAGAACAACAATTAACTTATGCACAGTTGAATTCACGAGTCGATCGCCTAGCATCTTACTTAAGAGGGTTAGGAGTCGCACCAGATGTACTCGTAGGTTTATATACAGAACGTCACCTCGACACTATAGTTGCCATACTGGGTATTCTTAAAGCTGGAGGTGCATACCTACCACTAGATCCAGCACTACCAGCCACAGCCTTAACTTACCGTTTACAAGATGCTGGTGTATCCATCCTCTTAACACAGCGATCGCTAGTTAGTATTCCCACCGACAACATCCAAGTAATTTGTCTAGATACAGACTGGGAACTAATTAACCAAAGCAATCGACCAGATTTTACTACAACTGTGCAGCCAGAAAATTTAGTATATGCTATCTATACTTCTGGTTCTACAGGTAAACCCAAAGCAGTTGCTATAGAACATCGCCAACTTGTTAACTATACTTACGCAATCATCGATAGATTAGACTTAGCCGAAGGTGCTAGCTTTGCTACGGTTTCCACCTTTGCAGCAGATTTAGGTAATACCGTCATCTTTCCGGCGTTAGCTACAGGTGGATGTCTGCATATCATTTCTCAAGAAACAGCATCCGATCCGCAAGCACTCGCTGATTATTTTCAACGCCATCCGATAGACTATCTCAAAATAGTTCCCTCTCATCTAACTGCTCTTTTGGCTGCATCTCCAACCTCTTTAATCCTACCCCGTCGAAGCTTAATTTTGGGTGGTGAAGCTAGTAGTTGGCAATTAATTAATCAAATTCAACAATTATCACCTGAGTGTCAGATTTTTAATCATTACGGTCCTACAGAAACAACTGTAGGCGCGTTAACTTATCCAATTACTAAACAAACACAACAAATATCATCTACTGTCCCCTTGGGAAAACCTTTAGCTAATACTCAAGTTTATGTTTTAGACGAACAATTACAACCTGTACCCATAGGTTTAGCGGGTGAATTGTACATTGGTGGCGCGGGGTTAGCTAGAGGTTATTTAAATCAACCAGAACTTACAGAAGCAAGATTTATTCAACATTCTTTTGGCTCTGATTCTCAAGAGCGTTTATACAAAACAGGCGACCAAGTACGCTATTTAAATGATCGAAACTTAGAATTTCTAGGACGAAGCGATCGCCAAGTAAAAATCAGAGGTTTTCGCATCGAATTAGAGGAAATTGAAGCAATAATAAAACAACATTCAGGCGTGCAAGAGGTGGTGGTTACAGCCACAGAACAAACACTTAGTAACAAACGTTTAGTAGCATATATAGTTGCTAATCCTCAGTTCCGCTCTCTCAATCAAAATCATCAGGCAATTTCCAGCGTTCTTCGCAGCTTTTGTTTAGATAAACTACCAGAATACGCCATCCCTTCTACTTTCGTATTGCTCAAAGCTTTACCATTAACAGCTAACGGTAAAATCAACTATCAAGCGCTCCCAACTCCCGAACAAAATCGCCCCGAACTAGAACAACTGTATGTAGCACCACGTACAGATTTAGAAAGACAACTAGCAGAAATTTGGTCAGAGATATTAGGTTTAGAACAAGTAGGAATTTATGATAACTTCTTTGAATTAGGAGGGCATTCTTTACTTATTACTCAACTACTAGCTAAAATCCGAAAAGCTCTCAATGTAGGACTTCCCTTAAAGGTTTTATTTAATGCACCTACTATCGCCGATTTAGCTGCACAAATAGACAACACACAAATAGCTATTTCAGATATCAATCTTGATACCGAGGCTGTTTTAGATCCAGCAATAATTCCTGAGAATAAATATGTAGAGAAAATTTCAGTTAATACGATTTTGTTAACAGGTACAACTGGTTTTTTGGGAGCTTTTTTGCTTTACGAACTCCTGCAAAAGACTACAGCAGATATTTATTGTTTGATTCGAGCGAAAACAAATGAAATTGCTAGAGAAAGACTGCAAAATCATTTAAAATTTTATTTATTATGGCATGATAGTTTCAATCAAAGAATTATTCCTTTAATAGGAGATTTATCTCAACCACTTTTAGGACTTTCAGCAGATAAATTTGCAGCGATCGCAGAGCAAATAGATGTCATCTATCATAACGGTGCATTAGTTAATTTCACATACCCTTATTCCTATCTCAAAGCCGCTAATGTCTTAGGAACTCAAGAAATTTTAAGGCTAGCCGCACAAACTAAAACTAAGCCAGTACACTTTATTTCTACCATTGGCGTTGTTGGTGCGGCTGATTCTGCTGTAGAAACTATTGGAGAAGATACACCGATAGATCGCAGCCAAAACATCAGTAGTGGCTATACACAAAGTAAATGGGTAGCAGAAAAATTAGTTCAAATTGCAGGCGATCGCGGAATTCCCATATCGATATATCGACCAGGGAGGATTTCTGGAGATAGTACAACAGGTGTTTGTAATATCGATGACCATACCTTCAGAATGATTCGCGGTTGCATCCAACTAGGTAGTGTCCCCAAAGAGGATACGATGGTTAACCTAACGCCTGTAGATTATGCCAGTCAAGCAATAATTTATTTATCGCAACAACCAACCTCATTAGGCAAAGTTTTTCACATAATCAACCCTCAACCTTTACCTTGGGAAGAGGTCATTACCTCAATCGTCTCTTTTGGCTACTCGCTTGAAGCAATTGACTATACACAATGGCGTTCAAAACTACTAAAAGAAGTTGAGCGATCGCCTGAAAATCCCTTGTCTCCTCTAGTTGCAGCAATGGCTAATACAGAATCTCAAAATAATAACATTGAAGATTCCCCAAATAAGCAAATAGATCTGCAAAATACCCTCACTGGATTAGCAGAAACTACAATTATTTGTCCGCCACTAAATCGACAACTGTTGACCACTTACCTTTCCTATCTAATTCGTAACGGCTGCTTAAAACATCCTCCAAAACATAGCTAAACATAAAACACTGCAAACCTCTGCACTTATCTCATCTGTATCTAATAAAACTAATCGTCATTCCAACATCAGCAATAAATATATGTTCATTACCCAGAAAGAATCTCTAATTGATACGCAAAAGATTAGTAAAATATTAGCCAATGTCGAGCTAACTACACGTCAACGAAAATACTTAGAAAACTTCATTATCCGCTACAATCAAAAGACAAAAACATCAAAACAACTAGCTCAAGCTAATCGTTCGTATTTGGCTGACAATAAAACCTTTGCCAATTTCCATTTGCCTTTAAAAGAAATTTATTATCCTATTGTTACCAAACGTTCTGCTGGCTGCAAAATATGGGATGTGGATGGTAATGAGTATATAGATTTAGTCATGGGATTTGGGATTAATCTATTTGGTCATAATCCACCTTTTATTAAGGAAGCATTAACAGCACAAATAGAGAAAGGTATTCAATTAGGTTCGCAACCGGAAATTATTGGTGAGGTTGCTCAATTGATTTGCGAACTCACCAAAATGGAGCGAGTTGCTTTTAGTAACACAGGTACAGAAGCCATCATGACCGCAATTCGGATGGCAAGAACAGTTACAGGACGTAATAAGATTGTTATATTTTCTAACTCTTATCATGGGCATTTTGACGGTACGCTAGGCAAAGCGGAAATTGTAGATAATAATTTACAATCTGTACCTATTGGAGCAGGAATACCACCAAATTTTGTTGCGGATATCTTGGTTTTAAAATATGGCGAACAAGAATCACTTGATGCGATCGCTAATCAAGCTCAAGAATTAGCTGCTGTTTTAGTTGAACCAGTTCAAAAAGAAAATTTAGATTTACAACCCCAAGCCTTTCTGCAACAGCTTAGGAAATTAACTAAAGAATCGGGAATAGCACTAATTTTCGATGAAATGGTAACAGGTTTTCGCATTCATCCAGGTGGCGCGCAAGCTTGGTTTGATATTGAAGCAGACATAGCTGCTTACGGCAAAATAGTCGGAGGTGGAATAGCAATCGGCATCATTGCAGGTAAAGCCAATTTCATGGATGCGATCGATGGTGGAGTTTGGCATTATGGAGATTTATCGTCTCCTCACCAAAAAACTACTTATTTTGCCGGAACTTACTGCAAACATCCTCTAGCGTTAGCTGGTGCTAAAGCAGTTTTGGAATATTTAAAAGCTCAAGGTTATACTCTACAAAATGAGTTAAATCAACGTACAACTAAGTTTGTAAAAACCCTGAATACCTACTTCGAGCAGGAAGGATTACCTATACAAATTACAAATTTTGGTTCGCTTTTTGGTCCGGTTTATTCAGAAAGTAATAGCGAAGAAGATAAAGAAAATTCTGAAATTTCTTTAGTTTACGATTTACTTTACTATCATCTGCTCGACAGTGGAGTTATGCTGAGGGGGAATGGAGGATTTTTATCTACAGCCCATACAGATGAAGATATTAATTATATTATTCAGGCGGTTAAAAATAGTGTATCAAAACTTCGAGAGGGGGAATTTTTACCTTAATGAGATTTGGAGTTAGCTTCGTTGTCACATTAATACCTCAAACTGTAATCAGTGCAAATTTGATTTCTCAGCACTTACTTAATTTCAAGGAGATAACAATGTATCAAGACGAGCAAGAAGACACCACTATTTACAAAGTTGTCGTTAATCACGAAGAGCAATATTCAATTTGGTCAATAGAAAAAGAAAATCCTCTGGGCTGGAAAGATGTAGGTAAATCAGGACTTAAATCAGAATGTCTTGAATATATTAAGGAAGTTTGGACAGATATGAAACCGTTAAGCCTACGTCAGAAAATGTCAACAATTACCTAAAATTTTTACTTAGCTACCTGTATTTCTTGAATGTTTTCTAAATTAGATATTGTTGCTATCTGCTCCGAATGAGCGTGAATTATCAACTTGTAGTTAATTTGTAGAGGAGTTAAACTTCTCTACAATAGTCTTATTTAGGAAAAGGTAAAGCAATTTTAAGCTGATGAACCCAAATATATTAAGTTACACCCCTTGGATAGTTTGTCCTAACCCCAATCCTCAATTTGATCTGCGTCTATTTTGCTTCCCTTATGCAGGTGGTAGTTCTTTTATTTACCGCACTTGGTCTAAATTTCTATCTCCGTCTGTAGAAGTTTGTGCTATAGAACTTCCTGGACGAGGAAAGCAAATGAAACTACCACCATTCAATAAACTAGAGCCACTTGTGGAGGCGATCGCCTCCAATATCTATCCTTATTTAGATAAACCATTCGCCTTCTTTGGTCATAGTATGGGTGGTTTGATAAGCTTTGAGCTAGCGCGGCTACTACGCAAAAAGTATGCGATCGCTCCAGCGCAACTATTTATTTCTGGTCGTCACGCCCCACAAATTCCAAATTCAAAATCACCAATTCACAATCTTCCTGAACCAGCTTTTATCGAAGAACTGCGCCATCTTAATGGTACACCGAAAGAAGTTTTAGAAAATGTGGAATTGATGCAACTATTTGTACCAATTTTACGGGCAGACTTTGCTGTTTTAGAAACTTATATTTATACTCTTGAGCCACCGTTAGATTGCCCCATTACTGTTTTTGGTGGATTGCAAGATTCAGAAGTTGATTGTAACCAATTGCAAGCATGGCAAGAACAGACGAAAACTGATTTTAATTTACATATGTTTTCTGGCGATCACTTTTTTCTGCATTCTGCTCAAGACATTTTACTAGAAAAGTTAGTTAAATATTTACCGTACGGATTGCCAGCATAAATTTTCTGTCCCAGACTCGGTAACTGCGTAGCGAACAAGTCTAAAGAGTATGTCAACTACCGAGATAAATTCGGCAGGGCAACTACTGGAAAACTCTCAAAATTGCGCCGCACCCAATCCATTCCTACCTCATTATTTAACTTAATGCGTTGTGGCGAGTTAGGGTAAATCTGAGTTAATATCTTTGCATCCTGCTCTACGACAACATCAATGAGCTTGAGCAAGTTACCTTTGAGTAGATGAGCGATCGCACTATAGGCTTTCATATACATCAATACAAACACGTGCGATCGCCCAATCGTTTCTGGTAGGTAAAAATGACATTCCTTCAAACACAGTAGCTTATTGTCTCCATGCATCAAACCCATGAAAGGAAAAAAGTTCTCTAAATGAGCTTCCAACACTTTTGGCATCGCTATCTGTGCGGGATTTCTGAGGATATCTCGCCAAGTTGGTTGCTTTCTTAGCTGGGATAAATAGGCATGAGAATGCAACCCTTCATCGATAAATTGTTTTACTTGCACTTCTTCAATCTCAAATAACTCTCGATGCGTCCCATTTTGATGATTATAGTCGTGCATATTGAGGAGCAGGCTTAAAATATCAGTAGCAATGCTGCGATCGCCTGTTACGCCAATAAACTCATATTCTGCTGCAATCTCGTTCATAATTTCTGGAATGGGAAGCTTGGGTTCGCACCCGCCATAAGACCAAATCAAGTCGCCTTGCACTACTAATTCCAAAGGTTGGAGCAACGATCTAGTTTGCTTATTAGAACCTGGTAATACGGTGCAGCCATTGCCATCAAACTCTAAAGCATGAAAGGGACACGCGATCGCACTACTACCATCTGGTTTCCTTACACACCAACCTGCTGATAGCATTGCTCCCATGTGCGGACAATCATTAGGCAAGGCGTTGATACTGCCGCGATTGTCTTGCCAGAGTACGTAATCTTTACCTAAAAGGGAAATTTTCCTTGGCTTGTTTGGCTTGAGCATGGAACGATGCGCCAAAAGCCAAGGTGAGCCTTGTAACTGTTTCATCTTTTTGCTTACTAATTAATTAATAAGTTTATCAATTCCTTAGCTACCAGTCAAGTTAATAGTTCTCCTGATAGGATAAGAGGGCGAAGAATATAGGGTATATAATGGTGCGATCGCCTAAACGCAAAACGAAGCCAGTTCGGACAGTAAGAGATGCCGAAGCAACGCAACAGCAGATTTTAAATGCCGCCGAGCAAGAGTTTGCAAGAAATGGTTTGCATGGGGCGCGGATCGGTGCGATCGCAAATTACGCTCAAGTTACCACTGCAACTATTCACTACTATTTCGAGAGTAAGGAAAACTTGTATAGAGCAGTCTTGCAGCGCCCAGTAGATGAAGTGCAAGCAACCCTTAAACAATTAAATGCAGACTTGCCACCAGAAGAAGCATTAAGACAAATTATTGAAATAGCGATCGCCACAGAAGCTAAAAATCCTCAGCGTCAAATGTTGTGGTTTCAAGAAGCAAGTCAAAATCAAGGTGCGTATTTCCAAGAATGCAACGTTTTAGGACTACACGAACACCTACTGAGAGTTTTAGAACGGGGTGTTGCAGAAGGTTGTTTTCGTCCGCTCAAACCTTTTTTAACTTTGACGCATATTTTAAGCGTTTGTTTATTTTACTTCACCGTACATGAAAACTGGAAACACCTAACTCCGGATACCGATCGCCTAAATCCAGAAGCAATCGCCGAACATACCCAAGAAGCGATCGCCTTTATTTTGGCAGGGGTACGCAAGTTATAATTAGATTTATTCTCTACTGGCAATCCGCTGCGATAGTGATTCAATAACATCAACTGGTGGTTTTTCTGCTAATTCAAAATCAGCGGGTAAAGCTACATAAATTAAATGATCTACCCATTGCTCGTTTTCATAGAAAAAACCAGAGCGCATACACTCTTTCTTCATGCCTACACGTTTAGCTAGAGCAATCGAGCGATCGTTGTCTAAATTAATTGCTGCTTCAATCCGATGGTAATTGAGATGTTCAAACCCAGCGATTATAGCGGCGCGAACTGCTTCTGTTCCGAATCCCTGTCTTTGATATTGGTTGTGAATACCGTAACCTAAATTCGCCCACTGATTTTCCTCGCGACGAATTGTTGATAAGTCAACATTACCTAAATGGCGATTAGTCTCGCGTAGAAACACGCCAAAAATGTAGTCTTTATCCTGCAAGGCTCGTTTTTGATGATGCTGGCATAAGTTGCAAAACCATTGAAAGTCGCACTCGCTTAGATCGACTTGTCCCTCATCATATTTATGTTGCGAAGGTAAGCGACCTGCAAACCCAGCATACCAAGCTTCATAGTCACTTGGCTGCTGCGGGCGCAGAATCAACCGTTGGGTTACGACTTCCAAATTCCAAGTAGTGTCACTCATATCTATAATTTCGTAGGGTGTGTTGCCTTGCAATGCACCCTAATTTAACAACACATCAAAGACAATCTAGCTAAAAGTTAGACTTGCATAGAAAATCATCTGCCTTACGGTTTAAGCGCATTAACTTCTAATCTCACCATACGAACGTGCGCCAATCCATCTTTATCAAGTGGAATTTGCTCCAAATATGTATCTACAAAGCTACTAATAAAATACTCTCGTTCATTCTCAGGTACGCGATGGGTAAAAGGCATCCAAGTTGTGCGTATCCACCCTGCTAAACCTTCTTTACCATGATGCGTCATATCTTTTGGCACTAACGCCAACTGCTCTACTTTGAATCCTGATTCCTCTAACCACACTGCATATTCTTCATCGCTATAGAAATAATAGGGATTGTAAAAATTATCAAAGCGATCGCTCCAAGGTTTGCTAGCTACAAGTTCAGAAAAAACTTGCAGCACATCAACAGCACATCCTTTCCCACCACAACCAACAATTAACCTTCCTCCACTGCGTAAAGCTCGACTTACCCCTTGCAGAAATGCTTGATGGTTATCAACCCAGTGGAGTGTAGCATTTGAGAAAACAAGATTAAATTCGTCATCAAATTCAAGGGAACGTGCATCGATGCAAGCAAAGGAAAGATTGGGATATTTAGTGTCTGCATAAGTACGAGTAGCGTAATCTATCATTTGCGTAGAACTATCTACACCTACCACTTTGCCCCTTGGCAAAGCTACTGCAAAATCAGCCGTAATTTTTCCATCTCCACAACCAACATCCAAGACAGATTCATTGCCTTGCAAATCGAGTTTTGCTCGTAATTCCCGCGCCCATTTCAATTGAGCATCTGAGTTCTTGGCATAGTCTTCTGGATTCCACATCATACAGTTTTGTTCAGATTGAAATTGCTCAAATAGTTGAGTAAAGTCGCTTGGCTGCGCCTCGTAGTTAAGTAGTTGCTCGTTAAGAATTACCCACTTTTGAGCGCTTCGAGTCC
This sequence comes from Aliterella atlantica CENA595, assembly GCF_000952155.1. Classification (GTDB taxonomy): domain Bacteria; phylum Cyanobacteriota; class Cyanobacteriia; order Cyanobacteriales; family Chroococcidiopsidaceae; genus Aliterella; species Aliterella atlantica. The sequence goes on from NZ_JYON01000020.1 coordinate 102,396, forward strand.
ACAAGTTTCCTACGGGTTTTAGCCAACTGGTATCATCTAGAGTTCCTGGCTTTATGTTTGTAATATTGGAATTACGAGCAGGATTATGAAATAACCTGGTTCCACACTCACCGCAAAACCAACAACTGACTCCTCGTCCACTTTCAGAACTGCGCTGCCATTGTTTAGGCTGTCCTTGCAGAATTACCACTGCATCGCGAGAAACAGGCATTGACATCCCAAAAGCACTGGAAGATTGCTTCTGACACTCAAGGCAGTGGCAAACATAAAGCGTCAATGGTTCAGCCCGAATTTCGTAGCGAATCTGCTTGCATTGGCATCCTCCAGTATAAGGAGCCGTCATAATTGATTCTCCATTAACCTTTTGCGTTTAATTTTAGCTATCTAAATAGCAGTTGCTATGTTGCTAAATGCGATCGCTCTTGACTATTTATGCTACAAAATGTAGTATGAAGCTGTTGTCTAAATATTTGTCGTCCTTGGCATTGTACCAAGGCATAGTTTTATGATTCCCCGAAGTAGCATCCGTAATATTGGCATATCCGCGCACATTGATTCTGGCAAAACAACATTGAGCGAGCGGATTTTGTACTACACGGGGAGGATTCACAAAATTGAAGAAGTTCGTGGCGGAGGCGACGGCGCGACAATGGACTTTATGCCCTTAGAACGCGAAAAAGGTATCACCATTACATCCGCAGCCACAACCTGCATTTGGAATAACACGCAGATTAATCTAATTGATACTCCTGGACACGTAGATTTTACGATTGAAGTAGAACGTGCTTTAAGGGTACTAGATGGTGCAGTGATGGTACTTTGTGCCGTTGCTGGCGTTCAGTCGCAGTCTATTACAGTAGACAAGCAAATGAAACGCTACCGCGTACCGCGTCTGGCTTTCATCAATAAAATGGATCGTTTGGGTGCAAATCCGTTCGCTGTCGTACAAGCTTTGCAGGATAAGTTGAACTTGAACCCTCTACTGCTTCAATATCCTATTGGTAGTGAAGATAAGTTTGAGGGAATCGTCGATCTAGTTGAGATGAATGCTAACTACTTTGCAGGTGAAAAAGGGGAAGAACGAGTAATTCGCTCAATTCCTACATATCTGCAAGCAATAGCATTAGAAGCACGAGAAAAAATGCTCGATCGCCTGTCGCTGTTTTCTACCCAGATGACAGAAATGCTAATTGCAGGCGTAGAAGTGCCTAAAGAGCTTATTTGGGCAACGATTCGCCAAGCTACCTTAAGCTTAGAACTTACGCCTGTATTGCTCGGTTCAGCCTTCAAAAATAAGGGTATTCAGCCTTTATTGGATGCAGTAGCAGCTTACCTTCCTTCTCCTTGCGATCGCGAAATAGTCAAAGCTTTTGATGTGACAACTCAAGAGCAAGTCAATGTCTATGCCAATCCTACAGATCCTTTAGTAGCACTAGCTTTTAAGCTTTCTGATGAGAAGTTCGGACAATTGACTTATACGCGCATATATTCAGGGACATTAAAACCAGGCGATCGCATCAGGGATAATTCATTCTATAAGTAAAAATAGTTTGTCAATGTCATGGGCAAGAAAGCGTTCCGCCTTGGTCAAAGAATTATAACCACCCTGACGAGCAAGATTAATAGCGATATTGCGGATAATA
>NZ_JYON01000021.1 GCF_000952155.1 Aliterella atlantica CENA595
ACAATTGCGACGGAGATTGTCTGACATTCTCAAAGACTTAACTCCAGAATTGATTGCTTCGCTTACAGGTTGGGAGTTTATTACTGATGCTGTATTAAGTTTATCTTCACATTAAATTGGTATAAGAATCGGATTCAAGAAGTTGTGATTAGAACTAAATCCTCAGCCCAAATTGCTCCGATGCTATTCGGGGATGCTGTCTTTTCGTTTCAAAGCGAATAGCAGCATAAGAACCGCGCTGTAATGGAATTGATAAACATAATCGGTTGAGATGCAAAGATGATCTGCGTTCGGTAAGCGCTACTTTTATAAAAGGCATCGCAACTAATACACCTAAACTAAGTAGCTGCTTTTAATTCCCAAATCCAAGCTATTCCCGCCCCTACAGCTTCAGCGAGGATACTAATTAAGCGATAAACAGCCACAGCACTTAGCACAATACCTGGAGATAATACAGGAGATAAAAGCGCGATCGCTGTTGCTTCAAATACGCCAATTCCCCCTGGTGCGCCTGGAACAACTAAACCGAGCAACCAAGCTAAACTAAAAGCACTCAGTAATATCAGAATTTGCTTAGGCTCTACAGGATATAGCGCTAATACAGTCAAGATAAATCCAGCGCCTCGCAGTCCTAAAAATCCTAGTTCTCCTAATAAGGGCAAAAGAGGATATTGCTTTAACATCTGTTGGCTAGTAGATTCATCTTTCCCCTTCATCTTGCCTATAAGCTTAAGTCCTCGATTCAAAATTGCTGGATGAATGGCGATTAAAACTATTGCTAAACCTAAAACTTGCCAACCCCAACTTGCTTGTTGAGTGCCTAATAATGCTAAAACTAACGCTGCTGCTGCCATTAGTAATGGTTCTAGCAAAACGCTCAAAGTAGCAATGCTAGTAGAAACTCCGGCTGCTGTAGCTGCTTTAATTCGTCCGTAAAAATGCCAAACATTTCCTGGTACGTACTTAGCAATATTAGTTTTTAGGTAAACGCGAATAGCCCAACTACCTTTTACGGGGTAGTTAAGAAACTGTAGAATCCAACCCCATACCCACCCAGTCCAAATATGAGCAAGTAACGTTACAGCTAAAGCACCGCCCAGATAAGCCCAGCCTGTTGCCTTAATTTGAATTGCTGCTACTTCTTGCCAATTAGCTTTGAGGGCTTGAGCGAGAAAAAATAGTACGCCGCCCAGAATTAACCAACGTAAGAAAGGCTTGAAACGCTGCATAAACTTATTCGGAGCGATCGCGCTTCAAACATCGTATCGCCTGCAACAGCCCTCTAGCTTTATTTAAAGTCTCTTCGTACTCTTTTTGTGGGTCGGAATCAGCAACTATTCCCGCACCAGCTTGAACGCTCACAGTGCGATCGCGTAGTATCATTGTCCGAATGGCGATCGCGCTATTTAACTGTCCTTCAAAATCGTAGTATCCATAAACCCCCGAATACACGCCCCGCCGACAAGTTTCTAACTCGTTAATAATTTCCATTGCCCGAATTTTCGGTGCGCCGCTAACAGTACCCGCAGGAAAACAAGCCTTCAGCAAGTCCCAAGCAGTACGTTTAGGGTCTAATTTACCAATAACGTTACTGACAATGTGCATAACGTGCGAATAGCGCTCGATGACCATTAATTCATCGACTTTTACCGTACCAAAAACGCAGGCTCTTCCCAAGTCATTGCGCCCTAAATCTACTAACATGACGTGTTCGGCAATTTCTTTAGGATCGTGTAGCAAATCTTCAGCTAGCGCTACATCTTCTTGATGGGTTTTTCCACGCGGGCGAGTTCCAGCAATTGGGCGTAATGTTGCTAATGTTCCATCTACAGGATCTCGTTCTGCTTTAACCATTACTTCTGGGCTAGAACCAATAATTTGCCAGTCTTTAAACTGAAAATATGCCATGTAAGGCGAAGGATTAATTAAGCGCAAGGAACGATACAAAGCAAAAGGATCGCCTGTATATTCTGCTTCTAAACGCTGGGAAAGCACTACTTGAAAAATATCGCCAGCTTTGATGTAGTCTTTGGCTTTTTGGACGCTAGTACAATAATCTTGCTTAGAAATATTGCTAGTATATTCGGCAGCAGGCAATGACTCTTGAGGTGGAGTCCATTCTAAAACTGTATCTTGGCTAGATAAAGGTAATTGCAGCTTGCCTACAAGGGCAGTTACGCGATCGCACGCTTGCTGATACGCTTGTTGTAAATCTACATTAGCATCGCGTAAATCGGCATAAGCAATCGCCCAAATCTTCCTTTTTACTTGGTCAAATACTAAAATCTGGTCTACCTGCATCCACAATCCATCAGGTAAATCGCTTTCTGTTGTTGGATATACAGGAACGCGCGGTTCGATCCAGCGGATCAACTCATAACCCCAAAACCCGAACAAACCACCAATTCCAGGCGGTAGCTGCGGTAATTTAACTGGATTTACCGATTGCAGCAAACTTGTCAAAGTTACAAACGGATCGCCTGTAAATACATTTGTTGTCCCATCGCGGTGAATTTGCAACGTGCGATCGCCCCGACATTCTAAAATCCACAAAGGATCGCAGCCTAAAAAACTGTAGCGCCCAATATTTTCGCCGCCTTCTACCGACTCTAGTAAAAAACTATAAGGTTGCCCAGCGCAAACTTTGTACCAAGCAGAAACAGGGGTATCTAAATCTGCTACCCACTCTTGATACACCGGAACAAAATTGCCTTGTTTCGCCAGTGTTGAAAATTGGGAAAAATCGGGGTAAATCACAACTTTGATTGCAAATAAAGATACCTATAAAATCTGTCGTCAGCGCGATCGCACTTTTCCTAAAAAAATTAGCCTCGGTAGTACAAACCAACCGAGACTAACTTTGTACCATATAACTCGCAGCGGGAATAGAAATAGTTTTAACTATTTTTCAGTTCTTTTCGCTTCGGGAGACTTAGGCTGTTCTGCGTCGTAAGTATAAATGCCGCTAAACTTCAACTTAGCAGGATCGGGGTTTCTGCCAATGTTGCGGTCTACGTAACGGACTTTTTCGCGCCCTGCATTTACTTTTTCTGGGAATACGCCATCTTTTGGATGCAAGTATTCAACTTCGCCACTAGGATAAATCCGGTAGATTTTATAATCGTTGATTTTAAACTTAGTGCGTAGTTGCTGACCGCCTAGCGCGATACCATATTCCTTCCGAGCCAAGTATAAAAGGTTTTTACCTTGCCGCATGATGGCAGAACCACCAGTTGGCATTTCAAATACTTGTTCTTTGGGGCTTGTCCAGGTAATAGCGTATTTTTCTTCTCTTTCTGCTTTGGTAAGCAAGCCGCCAGTGCTGCCACCAAATATAGGAGTTTGTCCAGAAAGTTCTTCTGCCATAAATTACTCTCTCAACGGTTTTTAGGGCATCGTATCACCGCGATCGCGCATATATTACGTCTATGTTAGGAACTGTAACAGTTCTTCTTTTGGGCGTGGGAAATCGGGCGCGTAGAGACGTAGCAGTGCTACGTCTCTACAATATTTACGTCTACCCAATGTTTATTGCCGTTGGAATCGTAAAATGAAATTTGCTGCCGCGATCTTTGCCGTCTGATTCTGCCCAAATTTGACCGCCCCAGCCGTTAACTATTTGGCGACAGATTGCTAATCCCAAACCCGTACCGCCTACAGTGCGCCGCAAAGAGCCTTCTTCTTGGTAGAAGCGATCGAATACTACTTCCAAACGATTGGGTTCGATTCCCCGCCCATTATCGGCTACAGTCACTTCCACCATGCGATCGCCGTTAGAATGAGCTTCTATAGCAATTTGCCCTTGGGGAGGAGTAAATTTTCCTGCGTTATCTAGCAGTTTAGATATAACTTCAACTAACCAATCGCCATCGGCTCTAATTAAAGGTAAATGCTCTGGCAATTGAGTAATAATTTTAGGCTGAGATTCGCTTGCAGTGCGAGTCCTAGTTCGGCTTAAAGCTAATTCTACGCATTCTTCTAACGATAATGATTCAACGTGCCATTGCACTTGTCCGCTTTCTAAAGATGACAGCGTGAGAAAATCTTGTACCAGTTTTCGCATTCTCTCTGAGTCGGCTAATGCGGTATTCAGCATTACTTGACGCAACTCTAAGGGCATATCTGGCTCTGTTGCCAAACTTTCTAAGCAAACTTGAATGGTTGATAAAGGCGTACGCAGTTCGTGACCTGTAATGGCAATTAAGTTGCTACGCGTACGATCTAAAGCTTCTAGTTGCTGGTTGAGGTCTTCTAAGTTGGCGTAAGCTTCTGCTTGAATTAAAGCTGCGCCTACTTGAGTTGCGATCGCTTCTACTAAACCGACTTCGTTTACTTGCCACTGATGAGGTACAGCGCCGCAGTGGTGTAGCTCTATCATGCCCAGCAAGCGGTGTTGATACGTTACAGGTACTATTAGCCACGAACGGATGAAAAAGCGGTTAACAATGGCTTGCAATGCCGCAGAATTAGCTATACGCTCGTCGGCGTGCGTGTCAGCGATATAGATGCTTTCTTGTTGTTGAACTGCCGCTTGAAACAATAAATGTTCTTCTAAGGGCAAAGCTTGCCCTGTCACCGATGTTACTGCTGAATTTAAATACTCGTGGCTAATTGTTGCAGTTTCGTCAGTTATGCCAGCGCGATAAATTAAACAGCGACACGCTGATAAAGCTTGCCCTAATTCTTCGACTGCGACTTTAAGAATTTCTTGGGGGTATAGAGGTTGTCCGCCAGTGCTGCCTCGGCGGATTGCTGCTGTAATAGAGTTGACTAAGCGTTCCTTAAGTTCTTGTTCGGCGATCGCTCCGTAAGCTTTGAGTAATTTGTACTGTCCTGCTTGCAAATAAGTAACTAACCGCTGCACAAACGGATTGGGATCGATGTTAGAAAATCCTTGTTCTGGGGCTTTTGAAGTATTTTTTGCAGATTTACGCTTATTTGGGCGGTTAATGCCAAAAAAAGCTCGTGCTTGCTCAACTTTATTGCTTAATTCTGGTCGATAACTTAATACTCGCTCTAATAGTAATTCTGCGGCTTTAAAAGCAACTTGGCGATCGCTCGTCCATATCCCCTCAAATTGGCGCGATGGATCGACATCGAAATTATTAGGTAAAGAAGGCTTCTTTTTGCCTGCATTCATAAATCGCTCTCTACACACCAAGCAAGTTGCGTACTGCTTACCGATGACGATTAAATGCCATTCTTGACTTAGAGCATCTTCTAAGTCGAAAGCGATCGTCTCATAGAAACCAGAAGCGTTAGCAAAATCAGTCTCTAGGGCAGACAAAACATAAACTTGGTCGGTACGTTGGGCAAGTCGCCTGTAACGATGAGCCTCTTGGCGATAGTAGCGTTCGCGCTGAAAACTAGCAATTAGCAAAGGGCGGTCGCTATTAGAAGCTAGCACTTGATCTTCCATCGCGTGAGATAGCGCGGTTAAGGAAGCTTTGAAATAAAGCTGAGGTCTTAGGTGTGGTAAAGCTTCGAGAAGATCGCTAAGTACGGAAACCGTAGAAATGCTCATGGCTGTCTTTTAGAGTCGTTGCACCCCAGTTGCTTGCTGTCTACAGCGCAAGTAGCACTCGGTATAGGCATCTGAAACTGGTGTTTTAGCACTGCTATATAGATTAATTGTGGCGATCGCTTGGGTAGTGATGCCATAAAAATAATGTTTATAAACTTATCCTACCGAGCATTGCGATCGCTTTTGCTAAATTTGCTGCCTTGAGCGCGAAATAGTGTACTGAGATCGCCCGTCAAATGTTATATCTTCTGTATGGCACTGACTAAAAATGGATCGAGGATGCAAAAAATCGGTATATGCTTAGGGGTGCTATAAGGAGCGATCGCAGCAAATTAGCGATCGTCACTCTAGTTTATTAGTACCGTTGTGTCTTAACCCCGATTGGATTTAACCCCTTGCCCACAGCTAATTGCTAAATAATTTTCTCTGACTTGAAAATATGAAAATTGCCCAAATTGCTCCATTATGGGAGCGTGTTCCTCCTTTTCGCTACGGCGGAATCGAACTAATTGTTAGCCTACTTACAGATGAGTTAGTCCGTCGGGGTCACGAAGTTACTTTATTTGCTTCTGGCGACTCAATTACTACTGCTAAACTCAAATCGGTACACGACCAAGCGCTGCGCCTCGATCCTACTATTAAGGAAGCAGGGCTTTACGAACAGATGATGCTTTCTGATGTGTACGGTCAAGCCCATCATTTCGATATTATTCATTCTCATGTTGGTTGTGCGGCGCTGCCTTACAGTCGTTTTGTGAAAACTCCAACGGTGCATACTATGCATGGAGTTTTTACCCCAGATAATGAAAAGATGTTTCGTCAGTTTGCTTGGCAGCCGTATATCAGCATTAGCGAAGCGCAAAGAGAACCGCGTTTAGGTTTGAACTATATTCATACTGTCTACAATGGTATTGATACTTCTGTTTATCCGTTTTCTCCTACGCCCAGTCAACCTGCTTATTTGGCTTTTGTCGGTCGAATTTCGCCAGAAAAAGGACCAATTGAAGCAATTAAAATTGCTCGTGCTAGTGGTTTACCGCTAAAAATGGCAGGAAAAATTGATGCTGTAGATCGCATTTTCTTCAAGGAAAAGGTGGAACAGGAAATTGATGGCGAACACATTCAGTATCTAGGTGAAGTTTCCCATGAAGAAAAGGTAGCGCTTTTAGGTGGTGCTACAGCTACTTTGTTCCCGATTACTTGGCGCGAACCTTTTGGATTAGTAATGATTGAGTCGATGGCGGCAGGTACGCCTGTTGTAGGAATGGCGCTTGGTTCTGTACCTGAAGTGATCGATCACGGTAAAACTGGTTTTGTTTGCCATTCTCTAGAAAAAATGATTGAGGCTGTTCCCGCCGCGATTAAGTTGGATCGGCAAGCTTGTCGCGATTATGTAGTTAGTAACTTTAGCGTCAAGTCAATGACTGATGAGTATTTGAGAGCTTTTGGTATAGTCTTAACTTAGAATTTGGGCAACTATATTATAAGTGGCTAGCAGCTAGGAAGTAAGATTATTTAGCCTTCCTAGCTTATTTTTTTGCCTTTTGACTTTGGCGAAGCGGTTTGACTCTCGATTATCTATATAAAATTAACGAGTTGTGTATAACTATTAAGGATGTTTACAATAGTTTATAGGCTTTCAGTTAAGAGTATGGACTAAAGTAAAGTAAAAGACTGAATATTCAATACGAGTAGTAAAAAAATTTGTAGCAAATATTCAAAAACTAAAACTTTCGTCATGAAAAAACTTGTAGATTTTTGAGTTTGTTTGAAGAAGTAGAAATACTCAAACTAGCGATCGCTTTTCACAACTAGAATCAGTATTTTTACTTCCACCGAGTCGTCAAGGCTAAAAAACCAAAAGCGCTCGTATGGTGTTAGAAATAAACCCTAGAAAGTAGAAATCTTGGCAATGACAGCGGATACGCTTATGACACCGGATCGAATTGCTGCCAATGGAATCGAATTTATTCCTGCGGAAGACGCGCCAATTACAGAATGGCCCTGTGTAATTAGCGAACGACCGCAGCCAACGTTAACGATAAAAGATGATGACATCTTTTTGGTTACAGATACTCTAGGGAATATTTCTGGCTGTTTGGCTGAAGATGCTACAGCTAGTATGGGGTTGTTTTGCAGCGATACGCGGTTTCTCAACCGTTTAGAATTACAAATCGAAGGGCGATCGCCTGTATTACTCAGTAGTACCGCTGAAAAAGGATTTTTACTATCAGTTCTATGTACGAATCCAAATATTGAAGATCGCTTAAAACCCGATACCTTGGGCATCCGCCGCGAACTTGCTCTGGCGGGAGCGCTGTTTGAAGAAATAGCAATATCTAATTACAGCACCAGTACAGTCAGCGTCGAAATTAGTCTGAGTTTTAATGCTGATTTTGTCGATTTATTTGAAATTCGTGGTTCCCATCGGGAAAAACAAGGCAGGCTCCTACGCGTCAAATCAGAACAAAACGGTAAATTACCACCCAACCCGCGCAACGAGCCGCTAATCCTTGCCTATCAGGGGTTAGATAACTTGATAATGCAGTCTCATATCGAGTTTCAGCATTGTCAGCCAACTTGTTTTAAAGGCTATACAGCAGTATGGCAGCTAGACCTCAAATCGCGCGAAACGCAAAAGTTGGGTTATCGCCTAGAATTGCTCGCAAGCGATCGCTCGGCATCAGCAATTAGCGCTCCGTCAACCTTGGGACAAGCCAAAGCAGCGGAATTTGCCGAAGAACAGCGTTGGTGCGACCAAATTACCCGAATTCGCTCTGACAAAGCTACTTTTAACCGTGTCATAGACAGAGCCGAGCAAGATTTATATTTGCTGAGGCAGTCATTTGGCAAACATAAAACTGTGGCGGCGGGAGTACCTTGGTATTCGACATTATTCGGACGAGATGCGATTATTACTGCTTCTCAGACTTTAATGCTCAATAGCGCGATCGCCAGAGAAACCCTGACACTGTTAGCGCTTTACCAAGGCAAAACAGACGATGATTGGCGCGAAGAAGAACCAGGAAAAATTCTCCATGAATTGCGCTTGGGAGAAATGGCACGCTGTCATGAAATTCCCCATACGCCCTACTACGGCACAATTGATGCTACTCCCTTGTGGTTGATGCTGTATGCCGAATACTACGCCTGGACGTATGACTTTGAAACATTAGACCGTCTGTGGTCTAATGCTTTAGCCGCGATGGACTGGATCGATCGCAATAGCAAAGAAACAGGCTACCTCGGCTACTTGCGTAAATCCCAACGCGGTTTAGCTAACCAAGGTTGGAAAGATTCTGGCGATTGTATAGTCAACAGTAAAGGAGAATTAGCCACAGGACCAATTATTTTATCCGAAGTCCAAGCGTACGTTTATGCGGCAAAAATCCGCCTAGCAGAAATTGCGCGGATGAAAAAGCGGATCGATTTAGCAGATCGTTGGCAAGAAGAAGCCAAAGAACTCAAAGAGCGATTCAACCGCGACTTTTGGATGGAAGAGCGACATTTTTGTGCTTTGGCATTGGATGGAGATGGCAAACAAGTAGATAGCATTACCTCAAATCCTGGTCATTGCTTGCACTTGGGCATTCTCTATCCAGAAAGAGCCTACAGTGTAGCCGAAAGACTGCGAGCGCCCGATATGTTCAACGGTTGGGGAATTCGCACGCTTAGTAGTTTATCGCCCGCCTACAATCCGATGGGCTATCACATTGGTTCGGTATGGCCTCACGATAACTCATTAATCGGCATGGGATTGAGGAGTTTGGGACTAATCGATCAAGCATTAGAAGTTTGCCAAGGCTTGCTCGATATGACGCTAGCTCAACCCTATCAACGTCCGCCAGAATTATTCTGCGGCTACGAGCGCAACGGCGACAGTTCCCCAGTACAGTATCCCGTCGCTTGTACTCCTCAAGCTTGGGCTACAGGTAGTATTTTTCAGTTATTGCAAATGATGGTGAATTTAGTACCTGATGCCGCTAATAACTGTTTGCGAATTATCGATCCAGCGCTACCAGAATCTATCGAGCGCTTATCGCTGCACAATTTGCGCGTTGGTACGACCTTGCTTAACCTAGAATTTGAACGTTCGGGGACTACTACTGCTTGTCGGGTAGCAAAAAAACGCGGAAATTTGCGCGTTGTCATTGAAGCGTAACAATAGGGGCGCAACGTAGGGGCGCAATGCCGTCGCGCCCCTACCGCATCTATTAAGTTTTGTATCGTTCACGTAACAATTGCCAATAAATCTAGCGCTGTGGGAATGCTAGAATGAGCAATTTTTGAAGCAAACACATTATTTAAGTTGAGATATATAAATCATGAACCAGATTGGTTGGAACGTTATTGAAACAGAATTCGTACCTGCGGAACTACACCACAAAGAAACAATGTTCGCGCTAGGTAACGGTTATTTAAGCACGCGCGGCACATTTGAAGAAGGATACCCTGGGGAAAACGCCACTACTTTTATTCATGGTGTTTACGATGACGTTCCTGTGGTATATACCGAACTGGTTAATTGTCCCAACTGGTTGCCCCTAAAAATTGCTGTAGATGGTGAAGTATTTAGTCTCGATCGCGGTGAAGTATTAGAGTACAAGCGCCAACTAGACTTGCGCTGGGGGATATTAAGCAGAGACGTAGTTTGGCGCAGTCCTAAAGGTCAGACGCTACACTTACGCTTCGATCGCCTGACAAGTATGGCAGAAGAACACGTATTAATAGTCCGCTGCCAAATTACACCAATAGATTTTGCAGGCGAAATTGAGGTTATAGCTAGCATTGATACAAACGTAGACAATCAAGGCGTTAAGCACTGGGAACATTTAAACGCGGGCGATACAGATAACAGTGCTTGGCTGCAACTAGGCTGCCTCAAGTCAAAAATTGAGCTAGGAATGGCAACACAGCTAACTTGCTCGGAAAATGCGATCGCCACATCCGCAAATGTCAACGGCAATCCTACTTTGAGCGCTAAATATTCAGCCCAAACTGGTAGAACTGTTACTGTAGAAAAAATTGTTACTGTTTTTACCTCACGGCAAGTCAGCCACCCCGCACAAGTAGCACAAGAGCGGTTAGTTAGTTTACCTAGCTATACAACGTTGCTTGCCGCACACGGCGCAGTTTGGGACGCACTATGGAGAGATTGCGATGTTGTTATTGAAGGCGATTCGACAGCGCAATTAGCGATCCGCTATAACTTATTTCAATTATTAATTGCTGCACCACGTCATGAAGATCGAGTCAGCATTCCAGCTAAAACTCTGACTGGCTACGCTTATCGCGGTCACGTATTTTGGGATACAGAAATATTTATCGTTCCCTTCCTAACTTTGACTCAGCCGCAAATCGCCCGTAACTTGCTGTCTTACCGCTACTACAACTTAGACGGTGCAAGAAGAAAAGCTCATGAAGCTGGTTACGAAGGCGCAATGTATCCTTGGGAAAGTGCCAGCACTGGAGATGAAGTAACTCCCCGCTGGGTAACGGGTGCTGATGGTCATCCGGTACGGATTTGGTGCGGCGATATCGAACTGCACATTACCACAGATGTAGCTTATGGCGTTTGGCAGTATTGGCAGGCTACAGGCGACGATGAATGGATGCAGCAACAAGGGGCGGAGATAATTTTAGATACAGCAGTATTTTGGGGTAGCCGCGCCGAGTGGAATAGCGATCGCCAATGCTATGAAATCCGCGATGTAATTGGTCCTGACGAAAACCACGAACACGTAGATAACAATACTTTTACTAACCGCATGGTGCAATGGCACATGGAAACTGCTATTGCCGTATTAGATTGGCTGCGTCAGCATCATCCAGCAAAAGCAACGGCGCTTACAGCCCAACTCGATCTAACGGGCGATCGCTTGCAGCGTTGGAGTCATATTGCTCAACATCTACTAATTCTCCACAACCCAGAAACAGGAATAATAGAGCAATATGAGGGCTTCTTTAACCTCATAGACGTAGATTTGTCCGAGTACGAGGGACGCACCAAATCTATGCAAGCAATCCTCGGTATTGAGGAAACTAACCAAAGGCAAATTCTCAAGCAGCCAGACGTATTGATGCTTCTGTATATGCTACGTCAATCGCCATTAAAAACACCTTGGGCAAATCGCGAAGATCTGCAACTTCTCCGCGCTAACTGGGATTACTACACGCCGCGCACCGATCATACTTATGGATCTTCTCTAGGTCCGGCTATTCACGCTATCCTCGCCTGCGATTTAGACCAGAGTGATGAAGCCTACGAACACTTTATGCGGGCGGCACTGGTAGACCTCAAAGACGTACGCGGTAACGCTCACGAGGGCATTCACGCGGCTTCTACAGGTGGTTCGTGGCAAGCTGTAGTATTTGGTTTTGGTGGCGTGCGGTTGACTGAAACTGGACCAATTGTAGATACACCTCATTTACCGCCTGGTTGGACGCGCTTGAACTTTAAACTCCACTGGCAAAAACAGTGCTACGAATTTGATATATCGAGTACAAATGGAGTAACAGAGGTACGAGTTATCAATAATAGCGAAGTACCAACACTCTATACAGAAAAGTTGCCAGAGACGTTTATGGATTTATCTATAAAACCTACTGCTACAGAAATGCCAATTAAAGGTGTCATTTTCGATTTGGATGGCGTAATTACTGATACTTCCGAACACCACTATCGGGCTTGGCAACAATTGGCGGATGAGGAAGGTATTGCTTTCAATCGCCAAGCTAACGAATCAATGCGCGGTTTAGCGCGGCGCGATTCGTTGCTGCATTTACTAGGCGATCGCCAAGTCACAGAAGCGCAAATTCAAGAAATGATGATGCGTAAAAATGGCTACTACGAGCAATTTATTCAAACCTTGACTGCTGATGATTTACTGCCTGGGGTACTACCGCTGTTAGATGAATTGCAAGCTACTGGGATAAAAATTGCGATTGGATCTTCCAGTAAAAATGCTCAACTTGTAACTAAGTTATTGGGCATTAGCGAGCGCTTAGATGCCATTTCTGACGGCTACAGTGTCGAACGCCACAAACCCGCGCCCGACGTTTTCCTTCATGCTGCTATGCAGTTAGGACTAGATCCGGCTGATTGTTTGGTAGTAGAAGATGCGGCTGCTGGTGTGGAAGCTGGCTTAAATGCTGGAATGTGGGTTGTTGGGCTTGGTCCTACCGAGCGCTTTACAGCCGCTCATGTCATTTGCGACGATCTAGCGGAAGTATCTTGGCACGATTTGACTGCGCTCTTAGCTGATAGCCAGATCGTTTGCTTGCCTATTGCCGTTTAGATAATTCGTAATTCGTAATTCGTAATTACAGACTTCAGTTACGAATTACGAATTGCTGCCTTGCGGCTTATATTTCTTTATCGACTTCGCTGTTGTAATTGGGAGAAGCTTCGTATAAGGCATTTAATTGTTCGCGGGCATCTTCTACGTCAATCGATCGCATAACTAATAATGGATCTTTGATTATTCTGCCTGTGCTATCTAATAGTTCTGGGTGCGGTACTGTACGAGCAGTCATGGTCCCGCTTGGATACACGCGATCGCGCTCGAAACTAAACATAATTAAGTTGCGGATCAAATTGCTGACGGCAATCAAAGCAAGAATTGTAAAAGCCAAAATGTAAAGCAGTTGTAACATCGCGTTCTCCTCCCAAGCAGGCATATTAAAAGGTTTTTAAGGGCTTATTAACTTATCTACCATTCAACGATTTGTTTGTTGAATGTCTAAGGTTTTATTTTTATTTAATTTTCTAATCTAGTTTGGGATTGTTGCAAGCGTAGTCGCATTGCTACTTTCCAGCATTCGGTTACTAAGTGATGCCAAGGTGCAAGGACTGCCATTTCAATCCCGACTTGTTCTCCTGTGGCTTCAAATAATATCTGCGCTGCATTTACTTCCTGCTGCGCCTGCTTAATCCGTTCTAATAAATTTGCCTGTTCCTCAGCAGTCAAAAAATTAATAGTCTCTGTCTCTAATAGCGATCGCGATCTGCCAAACCAGTATTGAAAGTCTTGTAAGAGTGGCTTTAGCAACGTTTTGAGCAACTCTGACTCTGGTAAGTTGGAGTTCAGCATGAATAAGAAAATTGATGGCTACTTTACATTCTAATATTAACTTACTTTACATTTCTTTACAAACAACAACTAAATTGAGGCAGACGACAGCGATCCCAGCGTGTAATTACAAGAGGTAGAAGGAAAGAAGGTTTTTAATTTGGGAGGAGCGATCGCGCTAAGATCGGCGGATAGATAAAATAAAATAGTGCGATCGCAGCAATAGACCTAAATTTTTTAGCTCAGTGCTATGGACTGGGAAATTTAGGCAAGCGATCGCCAAAGTCAAAAACTGTATAAGCTAGAAGCTTTATTAACCAAACCGCCGATGTCAGCCTCAATATCGTCCGCACAACCAGAGAAACCCGAAAAAATGTATTTGCCACGTACCAGCGAATCAGAAGCATTACAAAAAATTCGCCACACTGCTTCTCACGTTATGGCAATGGCAGTGCAAAAGCTGTTTCCCAAGGCGCAAGTGACGATCGGACCTTGGATTGAAAATGGTTTTTATTACGACTTTGACAACCCAGAACCATTTACAGAAAAGGATCTCAAAGCCATCCAAAAAGAGATGGTGAAAATTATTAATCGCAAGTTGCCTGTAGTACGCGAAGAAGTCAGCCGTGAAGAAGCAACTAGCCGGATTAAGGAAATCAACGAGCCTTACAAGTTAGAAATATTAGAAGGTATTCAAGAGCCGATTACAATTTACCATTTAGGCAATGAATGGTGGGACTTGTGTGCTGGTCCTCATACCGAAAATACCAGCGAATTGAACCCAAAAGCGATCGAAATCGAAAGCGTGGCGGGCGCGTATTGGCGCGGCGACGAAACCAAAGCGCAATTGCAAAGAATTTACGCTACAGCTTGGGAAACGCCAGAACAGCTAGCAGAATACAAGCGGCGTAAAGAAGAAGCCTTAAGACGCGATCACCGGAAATTAGGTAAAGAACTAGGCTTATTTATCTTCTCCGACGAAGTAGGACCTGGCTTGCCCTTATGGACACCTAAAGGAACGCTACTACGTAGCACTTTAGAAAAATTCTTGCAGGAAGAACAACTCAAACGCGGCTACCAGCCAGTAGTAACACCCCACATCGCCAGAGTAGATTTATTTAAAACTTCGGGACATTGGCAGAAATATAAAGAAGATATGTTTCCGCTGATGTCTGATGACGAACAAGCCGCAGCAGCGGAACAAGGTTTTGTTCTCAAGCCGATGAACTGTCCGTTTCACATTCAGATATATAAAAGTGAATTGCGTTCCTATCGCGAACTGCCAATTCGTTTAGCTGAATTTGGTACAGTTTACCGCTACGAACAATCGGGAGAATTGGGCGGTTTAACGCGGGTGCGTGGTTTTACTGTTGATGATTCTCATCTATTTGTCACGCCAGAACAATTAGATGATGAGTTTCTCAAAGTAGTGGATTTAATTTTGTCGGTGTTTAAGAGTTTGCAACTAAAAAACTTTAAAGCTAGACTTAGTTTCCGCGATCCAGATTCAGATAAGTATATAGGCTCAGATGAAGCGTGGGAAAAAGCCCAAGGCGCAATTCGTCGTGCTGTAGAAAACTTGGGAATGGAGCATTTTGAAGGTATTGGCGAAGCTGCATTTTACGGTCCTAAACTAGACTTTATTTTCAGCGATGCTTTAGATCGAGAATGGCAATTAGGGACGGTACAAGTAGATTACAACTTACCCGAACGCTTCGATTTAGAATACGTGGCGGAAGATGGTAGCCGCAAACGCCCTGTAATGATTCACCGCGCTCCATTTGGTTCTTTGGAAAGATTGATAGGTATATTAATTGAGGAATATGCAGGAGATTTTCCCTTGTGGCTAGCGCCCGTACAAGTAAGATTACTACCTGTAAGTGAAGCGCAACGGGACTTTACTAATGATGTAGCGGCAAAAATGCGATCGCTTAGTATTCGCGCTGAAGCCGACACCAGTAACGAACGACTAGGTAAACTTATCCGCAACGCTGAAAAAGACAAAATACCTGTAATGGCTGTAGTAGGAGCAAAAGAGGTTGAGTCAAACAGCCTTAGCATCCGCACCCGCGCTTCTGGCGAACTGGGGACAATTCCCCTAACAGAAGTAATAGAGAAGTTAAAAGTAGCGATCGCTGAGTATAGCAATTTCTAAATGAGCGAAGTCACAATTCGAGCTTTTGCAATGGCTGATTGGGAAGATGTAGCCGTACTGTTCCTCTTGCCTAATTGTCGGGCTGGAACTTTGCAAATGCCTTATCAATCTCGCGATGACATTCAGCACAAATTAGCAAATCCCCCTGTGGGAATGCGTCGTTTAGTGGCTGTTGTTGACGAGAAGGCTGTGGGGTTTGTGAGTTTGCAGCCATTTCGCGATCGCCGCGCTCATGTAGGATCGATAGGTATATTTGTGCATGACAATTACCAAAATCGCGGTATTGGTTCGCTGTTAATGGCGGCGATTATAGACTTAGCTGAAAATTGGTTGAATTTGAAGCGTATAGAGTTGCAAGTGAATACTGATAATCCTAGTGCTATTCGTCTGTATGAGAAGTTTGGCTTTGAAATAGAAGGGACTTTGAGAAACAATGCGTTTCGCGATGGTGCGTACATCGATGCTTATACGATGGCTAAGGTAAGCGTATAGGAACTATTCATGGCTGAGACTACTATTAATGTTACTGTTCCCGCCACTACTGCAAATTTAGGGGCGGGTTTTGATTGTATAGGGGCGGCTTTGACGCTTTACAACAAGTTTAGTTTTACAAAAGCGAAAGAATTAAGTTTTTACGTTACAGGTGCGGAAGCCGAACGGGTTAAGGCTGATGAGAGTAATTTGGCTTATCAGGCTTTTGTTAAGTTGTATGAACATATCGGACAAGTGCCTCCTCCCGTACGTATTGGCATTGAATTAGGCGTACCTTTGGCGCGGGGTTTAGGAAGTTCTGCTACAGCTATTGTGGGCGGCTTGGTGGGGGCTAATAAGTTGGCTGGTTCGCCTGTCAGTGAAGCTGATGTGATGAATTTAGCGATCGCTATTGAAGGACATCCTGATAATGTTGTTCCTGCCTTAATAGGTGGATGTAGGCTAGCAGCAACCTACGAGCAAAACTGGGCAATCTGCGATATTCCTTGGCATGAATCAATTGTGCCTGTAGTTGCCATTCCTGATTTTGAACTTTCTACGGCTGAGGCGCGGCGGGTTTTACCTACACAGGTGAGTCGGGCTGATGCGATTTTTAATGCTGCTCATTTGGGCTTGTTAATTAGAGCTTTGCAGACTGGCGATGGTGATTGGTTAAAGGCTGCACTGCAGGATCGGTTGCATCAACCTTATCGTCAAGGGCTGATTCGCGGCTTTGATTTAGTGCAGGGTGCGGCTTTGGAGGCGGGGGCTTGGGGTTTGGTGATTAGCGGTGCGGGACCTACTTTGCTTGCTTTGGTGGATAAGGCGCAAGCTGCTGGTGTAGAGAAGTCAATGGCTGCTGCTTGGCATTCTACTGGAGTGATGGCTGATGTGCGATCGCTTTCTATAGATACCCAAGGTGCGAAATAATTTTCCTGCTTAATATAACTTTAGGTTTTTAGTTGGGCATACTAACGGTGGTGGTAGATTTTGGAGCTATAGACTTCATCTACTGTCACCATTTTTTATTTTTTTGATAAAGACCTTTTCAAAAGTTCATTTATCTTAATACAATGATAAACATAGGTAATAGGTATAAATCCTTAACGATGATGAGCACCGAATTTCCCTGGTTGACTACAATTCTTTTGTTGCCTTTGGTGGCTGCCTTCGCCATCCCTTTGTTTCCTGACAACAAAAGTAAGCTTGTGCGTTGGTATGCGCTAGGTGTTGGCATTGTTGACCTAGCTTTGATGATTTACTGTTTTAGCTCTAGCTACGATTTACAAGAGTCTACTTTTCAGTTGTATGACAGCTATGCTTGGATTCCTCAGCTAGGCTTGAGATGGTCTGTTGCTGTTGATGGACTTTCGATGCCTTTGGTGTTGCTGACGGGCTTGATTACAACCTTGGCAATGCTTGCCGCTTGGAAGGTGGAAACTAAGCCTAAGCTGTTCTATTTCTTGATGTTGGCAATGTATAGCGCTCAGATTGGCGTGTTTGTCGCTCAAGATATGCTGTTGTTCTTCTTAATGTGGGAACTAGAGTTAGTCCCGGTTTATCTATTAATCTCGATTTGGGGTGGGGCAAAACGCCGCTACGCCGCTACTAAATTTATTCTTTATACTGCCGCAGCTTCTATATTTATTTTGGTAGGAGGCTTGGCAATGGCTTTCTACGGCGAAACTATTACATTTGACATGACTACTTTGGGCTTGAAGGAATATCCCAAATTCTTTGAAGTCTTAGTTTATGCAGGATTTTTGATTGCTTTTGGTGTAAAGCTACCAATCTTCCCCCTACATACTTGGCTACCTGATGCTCACAGCGAAGCTTCAGCGCCAGTTTCGATGGTTTTGGCGGGTGTGTTGTTGAAGATGGGCGGTTATGGACTAATTCGCCTGAATATTGAGATGCTGCCTAACGCTCACGTTTACTTTGCCCCAGTGCTGGTAATTTTGGGTGTAGTCAATATTATTTACGGTTCTTTAGCTGCTTTTGCTCAAGATCATTTGAAGAAGCGTCTGGCGTACTCTTCTATCGCTCACATGGGTTTTGTGTTGATTGGTATTGCCTCATTTACCGAACTTGGGATTGGCGGCGCTGTACTGCAAATGGTTTCTCACGGTTTGATTGCTGCTAGTTTGTTCTTCTTATCTGGCGTAACTTACGAACGTACTCATACCCTGGCGATGGAAAAGTTAGGTGGGATGGCGCAGCAGATGCCTAAAGTCTTCGCTTTATTTACCGCAGGTTCAATGGCTTCTTTAGCGCTACCTGGAATGAGTGGTTTTGTAGGCGAACTTACAG
Organism: Aliterella atlantica CENA595; assembly: GCF_000952155.1. Classification (GTDB taxonomy): domain Bacteria; phylum Cyanobacteriota; class Cyanobacteriia; order Cyanobacteriales; family Chroococcidiopsidaceae; genus Aliterella; species Aliterella atlantica. The sequence goes on from NZ_JYON01000021.1 coordinate 18,533, forward strand.
TGTTCTTGGGGATTGCGACAAGCGATGTCTATAGTAATAGCTTCAAGGTGGTAGTTGTACTGCTAGCTGCTGTAGGCTTGATTCTCACGCCAATTTACTTACTCTCGATGTTGCGCCAAACTTTCTACGGACAGCAAAATTCTGGCATAGTAATCGAAAGCTATTTGGGCGATGCCAAGCCCCGCGAGATGCTGATTACAGCTTGCCTGCTCCTACCTATCATCGGAATCGGCTTGTATCCCAAAGTAGTAACGCAGGTTTACGATGTCAAGACTGTAGCGGTTGCTGCTCAAGTACGTAACGTTCTACCTGTAATTGCTCAACAACAACCAGCAAGTTTGTACGCAACTACTATTTCAGCCCCATCTTTGGCTAGTTCTGATGCTGTAGAGATAGTTAGCGATCGCTAACCCGCGCTAGAATGTGGCTCATTAGATATCTTATTCTCGTCCCATGAAATCGTCATTACTACTGATTGCGCCTGTTGCTGCCTTAGTTTGTTCGACGGCTGCTTATGCAAAAGTACAAACGCAAGTTGTTGAATACAAACATGGTAATACTGTCCTAGAAGGCTATTTAGCCTACGACGACGCAATTAAAGGGCAGCGCCCAGGGGTAATGGTTGTTCATGAATGGACGGGTTTAGGACCTTATGTCAAGCAGCGTTCCGAACAATTAGCAAAACTTGGTTACGTCGCCTTTGCTGTGGATATGTACGGTAAAGGAATTAGACCAAAAAATCCCAAAGAAGCAGCAGCGCAAGCAACTATATATAAGTCAGATCGTAAACTAATGCGCGATCGCGCTGCTGCCGGATTGAAGGTTTTGCAAGATAATAAACTCACAGACAAAAATCGAATTGCTGCGATCGGTTATTGTTTTGGTGGTACTACTGTATTAGAATTAGCCCGCAATGGTGCCAATGTTGCAGGTGTAGTTAGCTTTCACGGTAACTTAGATACGCCAAATCTCCAAGACGCGAAAAATATCAAGGGTAAAGTATTGGTACTACACGGTGCAGACGATCCTTTAGTACCCAAAGAACAAGTCGATACCTTTGAAAATGAAATGCGTCAAGCTAACGTTAATTGGGAATTGGTGAAATATGGCGGTGCAGTACACAGCTTCACCAATCCTGAAGCTGGCAATGATGCCTCCAAAGGTGCTGCATATAACGCTACAGCCGATAGACGCTCTTTTGCAGATATGCGCCAGTTTTTTGCCGAATTATTTGCAATTAAGAAAGCTTAGTTTGATAAATTAGAGAGCGATCGCTTTATCTTTGACCAGAAAGGCGATCGCCCAGTTAGCAGTTGCTTATCTTCTAGTTAAGATAATATATACAGCATGGACTATCCCAGGTACGTATCCTAAGATCGTTAGCAGAATATTAATCCAAAAATCTCTTCCTAATCCAACTTGTAGGAAGACTCCCAAGGGTGGAATAAAAATTGCTGCTATAAGACGAATAATATCCATATAAACCTCCGTTTAGCTGTTCTCGCGTGTATTAAGCGATCGCAGCTAGATTATTTTTATACATATATACTGACTTATAACTTTAGCTGTGCCATCTCTATGTAGGTAGATTAGCCGCCACTAATCTTAGCTTTGTAGCCTAGTTGAGTTAGAATCTGCAATAATTTCTGAGTATGGTCGCCTTGAATTTCAATTTCATTATCTTTAAGCGTTCCACCAGTACCGCACTGACTTTTTAACTGTTTTACAAGTGCTGCTAAAGTTTCTGGCGAGGATTGAAATCCACTAATTACAGTGACAGTTTTGCCTTTGCGTCCTTTACGCGAAGCTTGAATCCGCAAATTTTGTTGCGCGGGAGGTAAATCGGGGGTTGCTCTTTCTACCGCTGCTGAATTCTCGTTACCGAACTCTTGATAAACTAGGCGTTTTTTTGGGGAATTATTAGAACTATTTGCTGCTGCCATAAATTGACTGATAGTACAGATACAGGGTTATTAATAAATTTGTCTATTAAACCCTAGCTTATCTTGCTATAAATACGTTGTGAGTATTTTTAGCGCACTAGCCCAATTCTATGCTATGGTTGCAAGTCTTTTTCCTGCTCGACTAACTGAATATTTAAGTTGCTCAAATTTCTGAAAGCGAAATTAACACGCCGATTGCGGGCGCGGCTAATAGAATTTTTACTAGAAATCTTCGGTTGAGCTTCACCCCAAGAGCGCACAACAATCCTTTCTTTGGCTATACCTTGACGCAACAAGTAGTTTCTCACCGAATTAGCACGTCGTCTGCCTAATATTAGATTATAGCGATCGCTACCAATAGTATCTGTGTGTCCGCCAAGTTCTATATTTATCTGCGGATATTGTTTTAGAACTGCGACAATTTGCTGCAAAATTTGTATGCTAGCAGGGCTAGTTCCACTGCGGTTAAACGCAAAATGAACGTTTGTAGGCAAAGTTAACGGATTAACTATTGCAGTTTGTGCAGGTTTAGGAAGTAGTGGAGACTGCGTACTTTGAGGAGATTTAGTTGGTGGAGTTGCTTGAGTATTTGTCGTAGATGCTTGAGAACTTTGCGGCGATGGTGTTGCAGATGATGCGGGTGTTGGATTTGGTTTAGGTAATGAGCTTGAGGTTGGTTTGTTTACTGGTACTGAAGGAATGTTAGGTATCAGTATTGGAGTACGAGTTAGCTTACCACGCGGCTTTGCATTTATTTGAGGTTTAGGCTTGACAGTTTCAGGAATAGGCGTTGCTGATGGATTATTAATTGGCGATGGCTGAGACGAAGGTTTTAAAGTGGGTGTTGGTTGAGGTAACTGCGTTGCTGGTATCCCAGGTGAAGTTTGAGAATTAGGCGTTGCTATTGCTTCCGATGATGGTTGAGGTGCTGTCTCTGATATAGGTTCGCTAGCAGGTGTTACTTCAGGGGTGCGTGTTGGTTTTGTTACCGACGATGGTTGAGGCGTTGCTGTAACTTCTGGTGCAGATTCACCAGTAGGCGTTTTTGGTTGAGAAGTAGCTTGTGAAGTAGGTATAGGTAATGGTTGAGGCGATGGAGTTAATACTGTTGCTGGAAATGGATTTGCTGTTTCAAGAGTCGGTTTGGAGGTAGGTGTTACTCCTTGCGGCGATGGTTGGGGTAATGGCTTTACTATTACTTCCGGTGCAGATTCACCAGTAGGCGTTTTTGGTTGAGAAGTAGCTTGTGGAGCAGGTGTTACTACTTGCGGCGACGGTTGGGGTAATGGCTTTACTATTACTTCCGGTGCAGATTCACCAGTAGGCGTTTTTGGTTGAGAAGTAGCTTGTAAAGTAGGTATTACTCCTTGCGGCGATGGTTGAGGTGATGGAGTTAATACTGTTTCTGGTGATGGACTTGTTATTTCGGGAGTCGGTTTGGGAGTATGTGTTACTACTTGGGGCGATGATTGAGGTGATGGAGATGCTGTTGTTTGCGGTGCAGATTCACCAGTAGGCTTTGTTGTTACCTCTGGCGATGGCGTTGTATTTGCTTGCGGTGATGGTTTAGAAGTAGGCGTTGCAGTTGCTTCTGGCGATGGCTTTGTCTCAGATGAAGGCTGAAGCGCCGATTCGGGAGTATGAGTAGGTACTGTGGCTGTTACTTCCGGTGATGATTGAGGTGATGGTGTTGCTTCCGGTGATGGTTGGAGTAATGGGTTTGTTGTTATTTCTGGAGATGATTCACCCGTAGGTGTTGCTGTTGCTTCTGGGGATGATTGAGGAGTAGGAGTAGGTATCGCGGTTGCTTCCGGTGATGGGGTTGTCTCTGGTGACTGTTGAGGCGTTGCTGTTATTTCTGGAGATGATTCACCAGTAGATGTAGCTGTTGCTTCTGGGGATGATTAAGGAGTAGGTGTCGTGGTTGTTTCTGGTGATGGGTTCGCTGTTATTTCTGGAGATGATTCGCCAGTAGATGTAGCCGTTACTTCCGGTGATGATTGAGGTAATGGCGTTGCTTCCGGTGATGGTTGGAGTGATGGGTTTGCTGTTATTTCTGGAGATGATTGAGGAGTAGGTGTCGTAGTTGCTTCCGGTGATGGTTGGAGTGATGGGTTTGTTGTTATTTCTGGAGATGATTGAGGAGTAGGTGTCGCAGTTGCTTCCGGTGATGGTTGGAGTGATGGGTTTGCTGTTATTTCTGGAGATGATTGAGGAGTAGGTGTCGCAGTTGCTTCCGGTGATGATTGAGGAGTAGGAGTAGGTATCGCGGTTGCTTCCGGTGATGGGGTTGTCTCTGGTGACTGTTGAGGCGTTGCTGTTATTTCTGGAGATGATTCACCCGTAGGTGTTGCTGTTGCTTCTGGGGATGATTGAGGAGTAGGTGTCGTGGTTGTTTCCGGCGATGATTCGGGAGTAGGAGTAAGGGTTGCTATTGCTTCTGGTGATGGCGTTGCTGTTACTTCTGGCGACGATTGAGATGTAAGAGTAGGCGTTGTTGTTGCTTGCGGCGATGATTCAGGAGTAGGTGTTACTTCTGTTGATGGCGTTGTTGTATTTTCCGATGAAGATTCAGGAGTAGGTGTAGGGGTTGCTGTTGCTTCTGATGATGGCTGGGATGATGCAGTTACTTCGGGAGATGGTTGGGGAGTGGGTGTAGGCGTTGCTATTGCTTGCGGCGATGATTCAGAAGTAGGTGTTGTTACTTGCGGTGATGATTCATCAGTCGGCGTTGTTGTTGCTTGTGGTGATGGGGTTGCTTCCGACGATGATTCGGATGATGGTGTTGCTGTTATTTCTGGTGATGTTTCAGTGTTAGATGTTGCTTGCGGTGATGACTGAGGAAGATGACTGAGGAGTAGACGTTGCTGCTGTTTCTGGTGAGGGTTGAGGAGTAGAAGTAGGCGTTGCTGTTGCTTGCGGTTGTGGTGACGGCGAGGGATTAAGGGCTATATTGTAGTTACTCTTACCAGCACTTGTAAGTGTATTTCCTCTATCGTCGGTGTCTACTGGTTTTGTATAGTTTGGGCAGCGATTGCTTGCAATACTGCTAATCGATTTGCGTGCGCTATTAGTCGGTTCCCAGCAGGCACTAGAATTAAGATCGCTTACAATATTTGCCAGGCTAATAGACTGACCCTTGTCTGTTGTTAAAGACGATTGATAAGTATTATTCCATAAGTTTAGAGAAGCTGCTGGAAGTGTATCGATCGCTAAACCCGCTCCATACGCTATATAATCAACAATTTGCGATCGCTCATCATACAACCATATATCATCTCCATCATTATTTAACTTAGGTCTTTGCCCTAACCAGATTTGCCAAGCTGCATCATCTGCTTGATGGTGTGGTGTATTGTTACCAATCCAAATTACTGCATATTCTTTTGGTCTAAGGACGGTATCTTTCGGGAATATATAAGCTGGACTACTCGCGTTTCCAGTTATGCCACCTGTGCTATCTTTAACATTTGCAATTAAGTTACTATTGCCAAGCTTCCAACCACTTAAATTTACAGCAGATGAAGAGGTATTATAAATTTCTATAAATTCATCATTTCCACTTGCACCTTGACCTGTCTCATGATACAAAACTTCTGTAATTATGATTTGACTTGCCAAGGATGATTTTGCAGCTATTTTTGATGGCGTTTGAGCGAGAACTTTAGCAGAGTGAATATTGAAGCGATCGCTAATATCTATATCTACTCCACGAACTGCAAATAACAGTATTATTGGAACTCCTAATAAAATGTTTTTGGTTGCTGAGGTATATAGCTTTGTAACCATTTGATGATTTTTCATGCTCTTATAACCTCGCGATCGCTAAAGAAAACTTATTCAAAAATCTATATCAGATCTTTGTTAAAAAATAAATCCTTATAGCTTTCTCCTTTATTAATCTTAAAAATTAGCTCGGCAAACTATTCAGTCTATTTATACAAGTGTAAAGTCATAACTTTCACTTATAGTGTGTATATCAATTCGTGCAAATACAAACCATTAAATTGAAGTACCGTATCCTCCACCACCTGGAGTTTTTATTACAAATACATCACCATTACCCATTTCTACTGTAGCTGTACTATTCAACTTTTCTACAGTTCCATTACTTCTTTCCACATAATTTTTGCCTACCGCACCAGCTTCACCACCTTGTAAGCCAAAGGGAGGAACAACCCGGCGATTTGACAATATTCCTGCTGTCATTTGCTCTTGAAAACGCAAGCGGCGAATAGTACCATTACCCCCATATTTATATCCCTTACCACCACTGTGAAGGCGAATGGCAAAACTTTCTAATACCACTGGAAAACGCCATTCTAATACTTCTGGATCTGTAAGCCTGGAATTTGTCATATGAGTTTGCACTGCATCTGTACCAGCAAAATTTGCACCAGCACCAGAACCACCACAAATAGTTTCGTAATATTGATACTTGTCATTACCAAAAGTAAAATTATTCATCGTTCCTTGAGAAGCTGACATTATTCCCAAAGCACCATATAAAGTATCAGTAATCGCCTGAGAAGTTTCTACATTCCCTGCTACAACTGCAGCAGGATAATGAGGATTTAACATACAGCCTTCAGGAATAATAATTTCCAAAGGTTTGAGACAACCAGCATTAAGTGGAATTGCATCATCTACCAAAGTACGGAATACATATAAAACTGCAGCTTTACAAATAGCCGATGGTGCATTAAAGTTGCTATCTAGTTGAGGCGAAGTACCTGTAAAGTCAATCTTAGCACTTCGAGTATATTTATCAATAGTAATTGCTACCTCAATTCTACTACCATTATCAAGCTCATAACTATATTTGCCATCCTTCAAAATATCAATTGCTCGTCGTACAGATTCTTCAGCATTATCTTGAACGAAACCCATATAAAACTTTACAGTATTAATCCCATACTGTGTCACCATCTTATAAAGTTCTTGTACGCCACGTTCATTTGCAGCAATTTGAGCTTTTAAATCGGCTATGTTTTGTTGAGGATTGCGAGCAGGATACAAGTTGTTTGTAAAAATTTTCAATATTGTTTTTTCTTGAAAAATTCCTCTATCTACCAATAACAAATTATCAATTAATACACCTTCTTCCTCTACCGATTTACTATTAGGAGGCATAGAACCAGGCGCAATACCACCAATGTCTGCATGATGACCGCGCGAAGCTACATAAAACAAGATTTCTGAAGCTGTATTATCCTTAAATACTGGAGTAATAACAGTAATATCCGGCAAATGAGTACCGCCATTATAGGGATTATTAGAAACAAAAACATCTCCAAACTTAATAGTATTACCCTTAGCAGCAATCAAAGCACGAACACTTTCACTCATCGAACCTAAATGCACTGGAATATGAGGAGCATTAGCTACCAACAGCCCTTCAGAGTCAAAAATCGCACAAGAAAAATCTAGTCGTTCTTTAATATTTACAGAAGAACTGGTATTTTGTAGCGTAACACCCATTTGCTCGGCGATCGCCCCAAACAAATTATTAAATATTTCCAACAATACCGGATCGGGGGAGAGTATTTTTGAGGTTTGAGGTTTGAGGTTTGAGTTAAAGCCCTCAGACTCTCGCCGCTGCAAAATTAGCTCATTGCGATCGCCAATTTCTGCTTGCCAATTAATTTCAACTACATTAGTTCCCGTATCATCCACAACAATAGCTGGACCAAAAATGCGATCGCCTGCTACCAAATCCTCCCGCCTGTAAACTGGAGTATCCCGCCAAGCATCAGCCATAAAACATTGCACGCAAGCGACTTCAGCCAAATCCCCCCCTCTAGCTGCGACAACTGCTTGCTCGTCAACCTCAGCTTGCTTATCTACTACCTCAACCTCAATCGCTTCTACAATCAACGCCTTATCTGACACAAACCCATAACGCCGACGATGTAACGTTGCGAAAGCCTGTCGCATCGCCTGCTCTCCATCAAAGCCAACTACCAAAGTTGAATCAGTTCCCTCATAGCGCAAATGCACCCTACGGAAGATCCCCCTTAGTCCGCCTTCCTGCGCGCCTGCACGACTTGTTTCCTCCTCAAATACCCTATTTAAATTCACCTCGCCTAGCTTCGCTTCTACAGCCCGTTCTCGCACCATCCTGACATCAGCCAATCCCATTCCATAAGCTGACAACACCCCAGCATAAGGATGAACAAACACTCGTTTCATCCCCAAAGCATCAGCGATCGCACAAGCGTGTTGCCCTCCCGCTCCACCAAAACAACAAAGCGTATAATCTGACACATTGTAGCCGCGCTGCAAAGAAATCCTCTTAATTGCACTAGCCATCTTCTCTACGGCAATTGCTAAAAACCCACTAGCTACCTGTTCCGGCGTACGATTATCGCCAATTTCCGCTACCAAAGCCGCAAACTTGCGCCTTACAACCTCCACATTCAAAGGCAAATCGCCATTTACCCCAAACACGCGCGGAAAAAACTCAGGCTGCAACTTACCCACCATCACATTGCAATCAGTTACCGTCAGCGGACCACCCTTATCATAAGCAGCGGGACCAGGATTTGCTCCTGCCGACTCAGGACCTACGCGATAACGCGCACCGCCAAAGTGTAAAATCGAGCCTCCGCCAGCCGCGACAGTATGAATATCCATCATTGGCGATCGCATTCTTACCCCAGCAACTTCGGTTTCAAAAGTGCGTTCGTATTCGCCATGATAATGAGCAACATCTGTTGAAGTTCCGCCCATATCAAAACTAATAATCCGCTCAAACCCAGCCTTTAAACTTGTTTGCACAGCCCCAACAATCCCGCCAGCAGGACCAGACAAAATACTATCTTTGCCTTGAAACTTGTCAGCATCAACTAGCCCGCCATTAGACTGCATAAATTGCAAGGATACACCGCTAATTTGACCGGATACCTGCTCTACATAACGACGCAAAATTGGGGATAAGTAAGCATCAACTACCGTAGTATATCCCCGACTAACTAACTTCATCAAAGGGCTAACTTTGTGCGATACTGAGACTTGGGTAAAACCAATGTCAAGTGCTATGGTGGATATCTCCTGCTCGTGCGCTGGATAGCGATAGCCATGCATCAAAACGATCGCGCAAGCACGTATCCCATCGTCGTACGCAGCTTGCAGTTGGGGAATTAACTCCTGGGTATTTAACTCTACTAACACCTGTCCCTGGGCGCTGTAGCGTTCTTCTACCTCAATTACCCGCTCGTATAGCATTTGGGGCAAAACAATCTGCCTGGCGAAGATATTAGGGCGATTTTGATAGCCAATTTGCAGCGCATCGCCGAAGCCTTTAGTGATAATTAGTAAAGTGCGATCGCCTTTTCGCTCTAGCAAAGCATTTGTAGCTACTGTAGTTCCCATCTTGACTACAGAAATTTGCTCTGTGGGAATCGGTGCATTAGCTGGAATACCCAGAATTTCGCGGATTCCCTGGATCGGTGCATCCGTATAGCGATCGGGATTTTCAGACAGCAGCTTATGAATTATTAACTGCCCGTCAGGACGCTGCGCCACAATATCTGTAAACGTACCGCCTCTATCGATCCAAAATTGCCAGCGAGTATCAGCAGCCATAAGCTAAGTCTTTGGGCGTAAGTTGTGCTAGTTTCTTATGTTAGCTAGATTCTGCTGTGCCTTAACTCATGCATCGGGAAAAATTCCACTGGTTTCGATTGGCTTTTCAGTATAAAGCTTCTGTATTTCCGGCTATTTTCAATCGCGTCTTGTACTGTGGCTTATTCGGCGTTTTTATTTCGCTTTTGCATTATTTTAGATTTCCAGTTTTTCAACCTATCTTAGAAAATGTAATTCCTAGTATAGTTTTGGGCTTATTATTAGTATTTAGAACTAATACGGCATACGATCGCTTTTGGGAAGGGCGTAAATGTTGGGGAAGTTTAGTCAATAATGTTCGCAACCTAGCTAGACAAATATGGCTAACTGTTGAAGAGTGCGAACCTAAAGATCGAGCTAATAAAATTATTAATATGCGCTTATTAGTTGCTTTTGCTGTAGCTACTAAATTGCACCTAAGAGGAGAAAGTGTAAATACCGAACTAGAAGAATTGATGTCTTCCTATAAATACTTGACTTTGAAGACAATGAACAATCCACCTTTAGAAATTGCTTTTTGGATCGGCGATTATTTGCAATATCAATATAAATGCGATCGCTTGCATATTTTCCAACTAACTGCGATGCAAGAATTATTAACTAAAATGGTTAATGACTTAGGTGGTTGCGAACGAATATTGAAAACACCTATGCCTTTAGCTTATGCAATTCATTTAAAACAATTGCTGCTAATTTACTGTTTATTATTGCCTTTTCAATTGGTAGATAATTTAGGTTGGTGGACTGGTGCAATTGTAGCTTTAGTAAGTTTTACACTATTAGGTATCGAAGAAATCGGCATTCAAATTGAAAATCCTTTTGGCTACGATTCTAACGATCTACCTCTAGATGCTATTTGTAATACAATGCTGCTGAATATTGAGGATTTAACTAGCCTGACTCCTAGTGTTAGTAATTATAATTGAGCTAATTTAGATATTTATATGTAATGCGTTATTTTGCAGACAGCAATTATATCATATCTTTAATCGAAAAATACACGCGATCGCCTATATTATGGCTGGATACTGAAGTAGCTGATTTTACTACTCGTAATCCCAAGTTATCGTTAATTCAAGTTTTAGATACTGGCGAACAACCAGAAACAAATGTAGTAATTTTGGATGTACTGCATCAGCCAGAAGTTGTAGATATTTTTATCGAGAGTATTATGCTCAACCCAGCGATTGAGAAAGTATTTCACAATGCTAAATACGATCTCAAGTTTTTAGGAAAAACTAAAGCTAAGAATGTTACTTGCACGCTAGAAATGGCGAAGAAGATTCCTTATTATTTACTACCACTACCCAACTTATCTTTGAAAACTTTAGCAGAGTCGTTATGTAATATTGCCAAAGTAGATAAAACTCAGCAAGCTAGTGATTGGGGACAAAGACCTTTAAATGAAAATCAGCTAAATTATGCCAAATTAGATCCAGTTTACTTGTATATGGTGCATCAAAAACTATTACACCTGCAAGCATCTACTAATCCTAATCCAGTTGATGAAGACATAACACTGCTAACTGAACATTATTTAAAATTAAAGCAACAACTGCAAATAGTTGAGTCAGAACTTAGTCATGTTGAAGCTAGAATAAAAGCAGCTATGCAAGCTCAAAATATAGTCGAAACTTCTGAGATTAAATTGTCTTCTGTAAGCCGAACAACCTTGAAAGTAGCATTTAACCAGCTAGCAGAAGTAATACAAGCAAATAGTATTCAGCTAGATTTACCTATAACTTTAACGCAAAAGCTGCAAAAAGATTTAGCAGAAATATTAGAGCAACTACCAGTACAAGAAGAAGTAACTAATAGTTGGCGATTGACAGTCAAGCAAGAAGAAGTTGAAGAGTAATCATATATCAACTATTGTCAAATTCAAGATGCTATCTAGTATTTAAAAGTGTTCTAAACTAAATATCATTGTTTTGACTTTTAACTTTTGACTTCCTAAAGTAATCGAATTGCTTTAGCCAAACTATCGCAAACGCCAGTCATAAAATCTAAATCTAGAGTTTCAATGCGATCGCTTTGTTTGTGATAATGAGGATTGCGAAGCATAGCTGTATCCGTTACCATTATCGCCCGATAACCGCGATCCCAAAATGGCGAATGATCGCTCCAGCGCGTCTGCGGTACAATTAAACCGCGATTGGGTGCGGGTAGCCATTGACAAGCTGTACCATTTTTACGCATTATTCTGCTGAGGCAGCGTAAGTCAGGAATTGTCGGTAAATTACCAATTAAAGCAATAAAATCGCCTGTATTTGGGTAAATTTTCTCTAAAGGTGATGGATAGCGTTGCGAACCAGGAGTAGCATCGCAATATCCCAACATCTCTAACGAAATCATCAATCGTAGCGGTTGCTGTTGTTGGTGCAATTTAGCTGCATACGCGCTACTTCCTTCTAATCCGTATTCCTCCATATCAAAAGCAACTAACTGGAGTGGATGCTTAATCGGTTCAGTTGCAAATATTCTCGCTAACTCTAATAAAGCTGCAACCCCTGTAGCGTTGTCGTCAGCGCCAGGAGTTCCTGGTACAGCGTCATAGTGTGCGCCAATCAAAATAGGTGGCTTCTGGCTGCTACTAGCGGCTGGTAAATGCAAAATTAAATTCTGGTGTGGCTTCCCACCGACAAGAAACTCATGAGTTTCTACATTTCCCCACTGTTGCAATTGCTGGTAGATATACTGCTGTACGAAAAAATGTCCAGCGGTAGCGAAATAAGGATCGCGATCGCGTACCAATTGAGTGAGATGATTGTATAAAAGTTCTTTAAGATCCAAGGTAAGTTTTTATTTAGTAGATAGTTAAACAAATTCACCCTTAGCTACCATTATCACTTTACCACCGACAAAAACCTGAATTTCTGAATCTTTTTTCTGTGCTTTTAGTAGTAAAAGTGAATCTCTACCAATTTCATAACCTTGTTCTACGCAAATATCAATTGTATCCGTACCAAAATAGCTATACTCTACTAAATACCCAGCTAAACAGCCATTTGCACTCCCTGTCGCTGGATCTTCTGGTACTCCCAAATAGTCGCAAAATACACGCACGTTCAAGTTATTTTCTAGCTTATAAGTTTCTGGGCAGAATACTAAAATTGATTTTGCCTCTGTCGTATTTACTAAATTAAAATATAGTTCTTTATTGACCTTAATTTGCTTTACTGCTGCCAACTTTTTCAAAGGTACAATAATAAACGGTAAACCTGTAGATACTTCTTGAATAGGGAAATTAGTATCTATATCCTCTAGATTTAAGTTTAGTATGGGAGCGATCGCATCTGCTGCTAACTTTTTGTGAAATGTAGGAGCTTTTTGCTGCATCCACAACAGTTCTACATCACCGTTGTAATAATGCAAATTCACAGGTATTTGTCCAACCTTCAGATTTAAATTAATAGTTTCTACAGGTTGACTGATAATAGCTTTTTGAATTATATACGCCGTTCCTAATGTGGGATGACCAGCAAATGGAATTTCTTGTGCTGGTGTAAATATCCGCACGTCGTAGCCATTTTCACGAATCTCATTAGAAACAATAAAAGTTGTTTCTGAATAGTTTATTTCTCTAGCAATGCGCTGCATTTGTTCGTCAGCAAGCGTGTTGGCGTTGGTAACTACTGCTAATTGATTACCGTTATATTTCGCTTGCGCAAATACATCAACAATATAAAACTGCATTTTTTATACGGGTGCAATATCATTGCACCCCTAGCTAAACAATGTTTCATTTACAAGCTTCTTCAAACTTTTGATGGATGATGATAATGTGGTTTTTCGTATCAACTTTAATTGCACCTTTATCCTGCAATTTTCCCATCAACCTAGTAATTGTCACTCTAGTAGTAGAACAAGAATCAGCAAAATCTTGGTGAGTAAAACGAACGCTCAAACGCGTTCCTAGCTCTACTGTTTGCCCAATTTCCTGCTTTAACAAAGATAATAGCTGATAAAAGCGATCTTTTACTCTTCTTTGTCCTGATATCGCTAAAAGAGCCTCTGTTTGTCGCAAACGTTGGCTAACTTGAGTAAAAACTACCTGAGCAATATCGGGAGAATTTGCTATCTCTGCAGGTGAAATAGATACTAATTGCACTTCTGACAAAGCTGTAGCTTGGTAAGTTGGTAGCGATGTCAAATCTGCACCGAAAAGCATATCTGAACTTACCAAACCTACTAATACTTCTTCGCCATTTTCACATACAGTAGATAATTTAACTACACCTTTGCAAACTTGCCAAATTATTTGGGGTTTAACTGGGATAATTTCACCTTTGAGAAAGGTTTGTTTGGAAGATTGTTGAGTACGAGAACTATTACGCTCTAAATTAATTGACTCTGTTGATTCTAAACGCGATTCACCACTATTTTGATTGTTATTGCTTATGAGGATGCGAAGATTAGATGTATTACCTTGCCAATCTTTAACTTTTGCTACAGTTAGCGTCGCCTCAAAAGGCTTGAGATTGCGAGGTGCAATTTGTAAATTCCACTTTTGCTGAACTTGTTCGCTACTGCATAGTTGATTGAGTTTGCTATAAAATGTTTTCATATCCTCTTCGGCAACAAAAACACTCAAAGGCTTGCCAATCAAAAAACGTTGGGAGACATTTAGTAATGTAGCAACTAACTTATTAGCTTCTTGGATTTTGCCTTCACCATCAGTTAATAGGTAACTTTCAGGTGCAGATTCAAATAGTTCCTGGTATCGTAAGCTTTGTGCTGTTAGTAATGCTTGTGATATTTGCAAGTCCTCATTTTGTCTTTGCAATTCTTCTATAGCAACCTGCAATTCTTCCGAGACTACCCCTAGTTCTTTGAATGCTATAGGCAACAAATCTGCTGACATTGTTTCAGATGAAACGCTTGCATCTTTGTACAGTTCATCTAAGCGTAAATGTACGCTTTCTACCTGTTTAACAAAAGAATTTAAATTCAAATTTCACCTCAAAAATTTACTTAAAGTTTTAAAAATTACTAATTGTAGTATTAAAGTTGTTACTTACAAAAATTTTACATTATTTATTGGCAAAAATTTTTTTGTTTTGCCGCAAAGTTTTATACATAAGTGCTTGTTAAGTAATTCCAATTTCAATTTTTGCCCGCTCGGAGCCAATTGACGATAGTTATATTGCGAAATATAACTGATTTGGTTTAAGCCTTACTGTTCCTAATTTAACAAATAGGCAGACTTCGGATTACATCTTATGACAGAGATAAACCTGCTCATTGAGTAGAAATTGCTATTTTATTAAGTAACTTAGATATGTATAGCTCGTAACGTCTCCCGCTCTAAATATCAGCATGAAGCTAAATGTATGAGACAAGATTATTACTTGTTAATTAAGTGTTTAGGGAAGCTAAGAGTGCAGAGATACCTGATAAACCATTTACTTAACCCTTAGACGCAGTTCTAAATGCTACATCTAACGGCGTGAATTCTTTTTATTAGCTGCTAATGTGGGTAAAATATCAGCAGAATAAGGAGGTAAGTATCGCTGTTGTCTAACTGGCTCTAGTGGTTCAACTTTATTTTGTTGCAGCAACCACCAGCGTAAAGCAAAAGCGATCGCTACTGTAGTTATACCAAAACCAAATAAAACCCAGCGATCGCCAACACCACCAATTAGAGCATCAACCGCACCAATAGTAATCAGAAAACTTGGTATAGGCTCTTTTCGGTATGCTGACCTTAAAAATCTTGGTAATATAGCGTTCATCGCAAATCTGATTGTTTGAATTTATTAGGGTTAGTAAAAGCAATTGTTTTCTCACAAAAAACAGCGCTTAATTACATATAGATTCACATTCAATTTTAGATACTGCTTAAAACCGCAGTTACGCTAGTATTCTGGCAAAATATTAGCATAAGTAACTGTATCCGTCGTCTGCCCCAGCTACTTCAACCCCAACCAACCTAAAACACCTTGATTGGTAAAATACTCAATAATTAGCATCAAACCAAAGCCTATCATAGCGGCTCTACCATTCAATCGCTCTGCATATTCGTTGAAGCCAAACTTAGGCTGCTGCAACTTAGGCTGAACTGTAGGCTGAGGCTGAGTAATCATATAAAATTTGCTACTGGTTAATTTGACACGCTTGTAGGAATAGCTACAAAATCTATTTACATTATAACTTGTAACAGTTATTTACAATTTTTAAATTACAGAAATATATTAGTTTGGGATTGAGTAGCGCATCAGCACCAAAAGATGCTACCATAACAAATGCGATGGCGGGCGTAGCCAAGTGGTTAAGGCAGTGGATTGTGGTTCCACCATTCGGGGGTTCAAGTCCCCTCGTTCGCCCTGATATTTAGTAGTGCCGCTTGTATCTTGATTACAGGCGGCACTTGGTATTAGTAATTAATAGCGATCGCTTTTCCTATCCAGCAAATGCGATCGCTTATAAACAAAATCTTCAACTGACTACTTAATAGGCATAGCATCGACATCAACAGTCTTTGCAGTAGTTGTAGCATCGGTACTGCTAGCATCAGCACTATCCGAGTAGCCCTTACGCGCTTTAAAGCCTTCAATTGCCATTTGGGAAACTTCCGAAACTAGCAGTGTCAATAAAAACACATCGTCTAGCTGTCCGACAATAGGCAAAAAGTCAGGAGCAATATCAATCGGGCTAACGAAATAAAGTGCTGTACCCAAAATCACCCACCAGCGATATTTAGGATTGCGTAACAGATTGCGATACCAGGTATAAACCGCTTGAATTGAAAAGTTCATTTGTTCAACCTCCAGTTACTTTTAATTGTGACAAATCTCTAATTCAGCCTGGGTGTAAATAACCGCCCAAACTTAGTGCGGAGGTTGCTACATTTGCAGGGAAGTAAGGGGATCTTTGGCAAGATAGCTGATAATCTCTAAAATTAAAGTGCTTCAAGCGAGTTTTAAATAACTGTGCTTAAATATGGGGCTGAGGAATGGACGGAGGAAATAAAAAATCGTGGATGTAGTAGAGATTTTTCGCACTGGCGGACCCGCGATGTGGCCGTTACTGGCTTTATCGATTTTAGCTTTAAGCGTAATTATTGAACGCTTGTGGTTCTGGGTAAGAATTCTAACTCAAGAAAGAGAAATCGTCGATCGCGTATTGAATACCGCTAGCGCCAATTGGGGGTCTGCTACCGACCTTGCCAAACGCGCAACCAACCAACCCATCGGGAGGTTTCTCTATGCCCCCTTGCGCCTGTCAAGACCAGATCCAGAAGTATTTCGCCTTGCCTTGGAGGCAACAGCAGAAGATGAATTAGCCTCGATGCGCCAAGGGGAAAAAGTGCTAGAAGCAGTAATTGCCTTAGCGCCATTACTAGGTTTATTAGGTACGGTATTGGGCTTAATTCAATCTCTAAGTTCAATTCGTTTGGGAGATTTAGGCACTTCAGCCGCCGCAGGCGTACCTTTAGGCATTGGACAATCGTTAATTAGTACGGCAACAGGGCTAATTGTCGCCATCGCCAGTTTGGTATTTTACCGCTTATTTCAAGGGTTTGTCGTCAACCAAGTAAAAGTATTTCGTAGAGCAGGCAGCGATTTAGAATTGCTTTATCGTCAATACTGGCAAAATATACCTCCCGATCGCATTGCACCGCTAGCAGGCAATCTACCTAGTGCGCCCGCCGAACCAACCAAAACGATTGTAGAACCAACTACCCAAATTCAGCCAGAATCAGTACAACCGAATGTAGGCGAAAGTCACGATCGCATTATTATCAGCACAGACGACTTATCAAGCGATCGCCCCCAGCCAACTGACAATCCGACTACAATTCAAGACACAACCCAAATAATTTCTCCTATTGAGGAAACAAACAATTTACCGCCAGATGCAGACAATCGGCGCGATAACTCCAATCCTTCTGGATTTTAAACAGTAGCCAGTTTTGCTCCCCACATTTGTCTTTTACAACCAACCGCCATGAAAATTAATTTGCACTCGCCCATTGAGGAAGTCCAGATTCAAATTATTCCGCTGATTGATGTGATCTTTTGTATCTTGACATTCTTCTTGCTAGCAGCTTTGCAATTTACTAGACAACAAGCAATTAATGTAGACTTGCCCAAAGCTACTACTAGCACAACGCCCTTAACACAACAGCGTTTGATTGTCACAATCGATCCAGTCGGGCAAATTTATGTAGAACAGCAACCAATCAACTTAGATCGCTTACCTGGGACTTTACAAAGTTACTTTCGGGCAAATCCTACCGCGACAATGGTATTAAATGCCTCGCGTACAGCTAGTTATGAAGATGTGGTGCAAGTATTAGATACAATGCGGCAAGTAGGAGGCGATCGCGTATCTTTATCTACTTTACCTGCTTCCGAACAAACTCCTGGCGCAGTTGTACCACCTGCTAGCAATCCTGTTAATCCTGGCACATTACCCGCACCTAATTCTAGCCCTTTGCCTAATGCTGCCCCAGCGCCAACTACTCCTAGTAGAACGAATATTCCTGTATTTCCTAATGCGCCTAGCAATCAACCTACAGCGTCTCCCCAAAGATGAGACGAAGTTCTGCCAATTTACAGATGAATATTTAAGCTGCTAATTAGTTTACTAGGTAAGGAAGAGAGATTTTTTACAAACTAAACCTAGGACTAGATAGGGAGTTAAAATTTATGCACTTTAACTTTGTAGACCTTTTGATTGCATGGCTAGTAAGCGCCTCTAGCTTGCTAATTGTGACTAAACTACCTACAGGGGTAGAAATTGATAGCCCAGTAAAAGCTTATACTTCAGCCGCAGTATTGGGGATTGTCGCTGCGATCGTCAACCCAATTTTGAAGACACTATTTTTTATCCCTAATTTGTTAACTTTTGGTTTGTTGTCTGGATTAGTTACATTTATTATTGCTGCGATCGCTTTTGGTATAGCAGCAGCTTTAGTAAGTGGTTTTCGCCTGCGTCAAGGTGTCTGGAGTGCCATCATCGGCGCTTTGGCTTTGTCTATTGTCAGTAACTTGATCTACGGCTTTGTAGCAGCTTAAGGCATTCGTCTTGCCTAATTAGGACGATTGGTAGGTAGGGGCGCAATGCATTGCGCCCCTACACGCATATATATCCATTTATTAAAAATTACGCAGGTACTTGAATTTTACCTGTGCCTGCAAGTCCAAAAGCAGCGTGAATTGCTTTTAAAGCCGTAACTCCATCTGCTTGCGGTACAACGCAGCTAATTTTGATTTCTGAAGTAGCAATCATTTGAATATTAATATTGTGCTGGGCTAGGGCTGCAAACATTTTCGCCGCCACGCCTGGATGCCCTAGCATTCCCGCACCGACAATACTAACTTTGGCGATCGCAGTATCGACAACTATTTCACCCCAACCAAAATCGCTGCTAGCTTGTGCTAAGGTATTTCGCGCCGCTTCAGCATCAATTTGCGCCACAGTACAAGCAATATCGCGCTTGGGAACGCCATCTATTATCCGGCAGCGCTGAGATTGAATAATACTATCCACGCTAATATTATGCTCTGCTAATAGCCCAAATAACTTAGCTGCCGTTCCTGGGCGATCGGGTACTTGGCGAATCGCTAGCCTTGCTTGATTGAGATCCAAGGCAACACCGCGTACGGGGGTTAATAACTCCTCTGCTGCCTCTGTACGAGTGCTAGGCATTACTCCCCTACTAACTTCAAACGCTGCACACAAAGCCTCAACCGCGCGATCGCCATCTACTGCATCAATGGCGCAACTAACTTTGACTTCAGAAGTGGAAATCATTTGAATATTTATTCCCGCCGCAGACAAAGTAGCAAACATTTGAGCGGCAACACCAGGACGACCGATCATGCCTGCCCCAGCTATACTTACTTTAGCTATTTGCGGCTGTACCATCACTTCAGCCTCATCTGGGGCAGAATCACTAGAACGCAATACAGGGGCGATCGCTGCTGCTACTGCTTCAGCACGTTTGAGCATTGGCGTACTGACAGTAAATGCAATATCGTTGGAATTGCCTTCATGAATTGACTGAATAATTAAATCTACATCCAAATTTTGCCTGGCAATTTCGCCAAATAACCTAGCTGCTACGCCTGGGCGATCGGGTACGCGCAATAAAGCAAGTTTAGCTTGTTCGCTATCTAATTCCACCCCACTTACTGGACGGGCTATTTCTAAATCTATCAAACTTCGCTCTGGTACAGAGGGAGACACTACCCGCGTACCAGGTTCGTCACTCCAGCTAGAACGTACTACCAACTCTACGCCATAGTTACGGGCAATTTCTACAGCGCGGGGATGCAAAACTTTTGCCCCCAAGCTAGCAAGTTCGAGCATTTCATCGCAGGTAATTTCGCTCATCAATTGCGCTTCGGGTACTAGGCGCGGATCGGTGGTGAGTATTCCTGGCACATCCGTATAAATTTCACAACAACTAGCTTTTAAAGCCGCAGCTAAAGCAACTGCTGAAGTATCAGATCCGCCGCGCCCTAAAGTTGTAATTTCTAACTCTGAGGTATTGCTAATACCCTGAAAACCTGCAACAACAACAACCTTACCATCTTGCAAATGGCGATCGATTCTTTCAGGTTTGATGTGCAAAATTCGCGCTCGGCTGTGTTCGGCTTCTGTTACGATCCCTACTTGAGCGCCTGTTAGCGATACTGCTGGTTGCCCTAATTCTTGCAGCGCCATAGCAAGTAAAGCGATCGATACTTGTTCGCCAGTAGACAGCAGCATATCCATTTCGCGGCGGCTGGGGTTGGTAGATATTTCTTGGGCTAATTTCACCAATCCATCAGTAGTTTTGCCCATTGCTGAGACTACTACCACTAATGAATTACCAGCATTAACTGTGGCGATCGCGCGTTTGGCTACTGCTAAAATGCGTTCTGTTGAACCTACTGAAGTACCGCCGTATTTTTGAACTATAAGCGCCATAACTTTTATCTACTAAATATCTGCCTTGATGCTGCGATCGCTTTACATCTTCGCGCAGGGATACTAAAAATATTCATCCCATATTATCGATCTAAATCTAAATAACTTGGTGAAATACAATCTGGATTTGTGGCGTGGATGGGTGAGACAGACGTAGCACTGCTACGTCTCTACATTGTTTCGGGTGTAACGGTGTTTTACGCCGATGGGGAAATATTCCAGATCTCCTGTGGGTTTTAATGTAATTTGGGGCGTTTGATATTGGGTGGGAACGTAGTTGGCAAATTCGCTGTTTAGACGCAGTAATTGGGATTGAATGGAACTTGCGATCGCATCTACCTTCTGCTGGCTTGCTTCTACTGTTGGTGCTAATTCTACCGCGATCGCTAAATAGCGGTTTTTATCTGCATCTTCTCGTACCTGCAAGACAAATTTACCTGTCACCCAGTCTTTAATTGCACCTTGTTCTAAGCCTACTGTGACGTTTTCAGGATAGATGTTTGCGCCGAAGTAGGAGACGGTAAAGTTAGAACGTCCAAATACATAAACAAAAGGTAGCGATCTCACTCCTCGTTTACCTTGTAGAATTTCTAGCGGGTTAAATCCCCATTTAGCCAAAAATTCCAGCATCGCTTGGTAAGCGATAATTCCCCCAGTATCGGCAATATGGTAGCGCACTAACGGAATGCCATTATTGCCTGAAAAAAGTAGCGTGCCGTCAATAGTTTCAAAAAAGCGACTGTAAGGATCGTATTGTAAGAGCGTAGGCAAACGCGATTCGCCAAATAACTCAACTGCTGCATCGGCATTATCTGCTAAAAAGCGGCGGATGCAAATGCTTAAAGGTGTCTCGTTGCCTAAAACTGCCGCATCAGCAGTACCGTATAACGAAGCAGAGTCATAACAAGGATTTTTTGCGCCAACTCTTTCCCCAACTAAACTGCGCCACTCTTCGCTAAATACTTCTCCAGCCATGACTAATTTTATTTGATACTTTTGCCACTCCACACCCTGACGAATACCGCTATCTATGACATCTTTTAGAAATGGTGGGTAGCCAAGCAGTACAACTTGCTCGTAAAAACTGCCAATTTCTGCAATTACACGAAATATTTCTGCTTGATTGTTGCCAGGAGTAACAATAGTTAGTGGATAGCCTTTGCTAGCTAAGTAACGACAGCAATTAGTCGTGTACATTCCACCTACCCAAGTGCCTAAAGTAAAACAAACTACAGCTAAAGTAGATTTAGTATCGGCATAGAAGCTGTCATGAAATATTTGCTCGAAGCGCGTAGCTATTTGCAACTCATCGGTAATAAATCGCGCCCAAAATGTCGGCTTACCAGTGGAACCTGAAGAAACAGCGATCGCGTCACACTTAGTTAGCTCTCCATCGCGACACAATTCTGGCAGTGTATTGTGCCGCAAATAGTTATCTTTAGTAATTAGTGGTAACTTTTGAAAATCTGCATAAGTTTGGATGGAGTTGGGATTAATGTTATTTTCTGCTAAAAATCTCTTGTAGGCTGGTACATTGGCGGCAACATCATGAAACAGAGCTAAAACATTTGATTGGGGCGATGTATGCTGTTGTTCTAGTTGCGCCTCCAAGGGTGTAGTTAAAAAGTCTTGAAATGCCTGAAGCGACTTTTGACGCTGTTCCTGTCTCATAGCATTTTAAAATTACTTTACGGGGCTGCCTAAACTTATTTTTCTGTATATGCCTTTATATTGCACCAAAAACCACGCAAATCAAAACGGGAGCAGCTTTTGTACCAGTTGTGGCGAAGTTCTCTGGCTGCCTAAAGGATACATCCTTGCTAGCCGTTATCGCATCGTCCAACAACTTGGACATGGTGGTTTTGGACGTACTTATTTGGCAGAAGACTTGCATCGTTTTAACGAGCGTTGCGTGCTGAAACAATTTGCCCCCCAAGAGCAAAATCCTAGCCAGTTAGAAAAAGCGAAAACTTTATTCGCCCGTGAAGCCAGCGCCCTTTATCGCTTAAAACATCCCCAATTACCAGGATTTCGCGAGTTTTTTACTGTAGACTTAGGTATGATTAGCGGCTGGTTTTTGGCGCAAGATTATATTGAAGGTAAAACTTACAGCGATTTGCCTAAACCCCTAAGCGAAGCCGAAGTTACTACGCTAGTTTGCCAATTATTACCAGTTTTAGATTATATTCACGCTCAAGGAACAATTCACCGCGATATTTCTCCAGATAACTTGATTTTACGCAGTAGCGATCGCGAACCAGTCTTGATTGATTTTGGCGGTGTCAAGCAGCTAGTTACTAGCAGTCTCAACGGACGCGGGCAAGTAATAACTAGGTTAGGCAAGCAAGGCTACGCGCCAGAAGAACAAATGCGTTTGGGAGAAGTATCGCCAAGCAGCGATTTGTACGCCTTAGCAGTAACGGCGCTAGTATTGCTAACAGATAAACCCCCAGAAGAATTGTACGACGCTCGTAAAGGAGTTTGGTTGTGGCGTAAAGAAATTAGAGTTAGCCATCAACTAGAAAAAGTATTGAAAAAGATGCTAGCTTACAAACCTAGCGATCGCTATCAAACAGCAAAGGCGGTACTCGCCGATTTGCGATCGCCTATTATCCCATCAGCGCCAACTAATATTTCTCGCCTAACTACAGTTAATGTTGTCGGGGAAATTAACCAGCAACAGCCTCAAGTAAAGCAGCAAATAGCCCTCCCTACGATTAAATTAGGCTGGTTGCGAGGCGCGGCGACAAAAGTTATCGGTGCGGCGTTGGTTGTATATATCGGGATGAACGCTTTACCCTGGTTTAGTTCGCTATTGCAGACAATCCCAACAGTTAAACTACCTAGCGCTACTGTTAGCGATGCTCAAGTTGAGGCGATGGTAAGTCGTCGCCAAGCACTAAAAGTGTCATCAAGATTTTTTAACCTTGCAGTCAATGAAGCTTTTTACCAACAGCATCCAGAATTGAAAGGCAGAAGCATCAAACGCGATCGCGGGGACGAGCATTTAAGAGCAGATTGGTACAAAATAGGTAACGATCTGCTCAATAAACTAGAAAAAAACCTAACTCCCGCAGCAAGAAGCAAACTAGGCAAATATAGTAGCAGCGATCGCGCTATTTGGCAGGCAAAAGTCGAAAGCAAGCAAATAATAGAGCAAACCGATCGCCAGTTTTATCAGTTATTTCCCCGCCAACAGGGCAAAGCACTCAACCAAAAAACCTACAAACAAATTTGGTATGCCCTAGCCGCCGAACGAGTCAGTCAGCTAGAAAAGAGAAATTAGCGATCGCTGTGTTGAAGAACTCTTAAGCAGTACGGGCGCAATGCATTGCGCTCGTACCCTCCCCTGCACCCCCTACCTCCTGCCTGATGCCCATGAATCCTATATATTGCTCTCAAGGACATGAAAACGCCTCTAACAGTCGCTTTTGCTTTCAGTGCGGCGAACAACTCACACTAGCAGCCAAACAACAGGGTATATATTCAGGACTAATTTTAGGCGATCGCTATCGCATTATTAAGCAACTAGGGCAAGGTGGTTTTGGACGTACTTATTTAGCTGAAGATATCAACCGCTTTAGTGAAATGTGCGTTCTCAAGGAATTTGCACCTCAAGTACAAAGTAATGCCGTATTGCAAAAAGCTGAAGAATTATTTGCCCGCGAAGCAGGAGTTCTCTACAAACTGCAACATCCGCAAATTCCTCGTTTCCGCGAACTATTCCGCGTCAGTGTAGATGGCAAAGGCTACTTATTTTTAGTCCAAGACTATGTAGAAGGACAAAATTACTACTCAGTATTAGCGGCTCATCAACCGCAACGTTTTAGCGAAACTGAAGTTAGGGAGTTATTGCTAAATATTCTGCCTGTTTTAGAATACATCCACTCACTAGGCGTAATTCACCGCGATATTTCTCCAGATAACTTAATTTTACGCGCTTCAGACTCGCTGCCAGTATTGATCGATTTTGGTGGTGTCAAACAAGTAGCCGCAACAGTATCGCAGTTAGAACAAGCCCAAGCAGGTAAAGCAACCGCACCCCCAACCCTATTAGGAAAAGTAGGCTTCGCCCCCAACGAGCAAATGCGTACGGGAGCAGTATATCCTCACAGTGACTTGTATGCTTTAGCTGTAACTATATTAGTTTTACTGACAGGCAAGCATCCCCAAGCTTTGATAGACGATCGCACGTTATCTTGGCAATGGGAAAAAGAAGTTAATGTCAGCCCCAATTTAACTACAGTCTTAAATAAAATGTTGCAGCCAAACATGAGCGATCGCTACCAAAATGCACGTCAAGTTTGGCAAGCTATAAATGTTTCTGCTCATGAGGCTACTTTTGCCGCTCCTGCATATACAGGGGCTTCTGTGATGCACTATCAACCACCAGTTAATATTGACACTCCCCAACCAGAAAAATCTCCGTTAGGAAAAATCTTACTAGGCGCGTTAATATTATTGGGTTTAGGTGGGGCAACTTTTTGGGGAATAAGCGCATACTTGCAAACTGCCTCCAATCCGCCAGTAATAGAAGAAACAACTCCTTCACCTATAGCAAGTGCTAGCCCCTCAACTACACCTACTCCATCACCATCACCACCGCCGCAGCTATCAGCAGCAGAACAAGCTCAAGCACAAACTATAACTGACCAAAGAAGAAATCTAGGCATTGACGATGATTTTTACTTTAGTGTCATGAATCAGCTTTTTTGGGCAAAATACCCGCAATATCAAGGGCGCAAGCTCACAAACGAACCAAAAGATGCCCAAGGGCGATCGCAGTGGTACGAATTTGCGGAAGATTTATTAAGTAAACTAGAAACACTGAGCCAGACAGGGCGGCAAAAATTAGGTAAATATACAGCAGCCGATCGCGATCGCTCTGTAACGGCAATTAGTCAAGTTTATGTCGGTAGTCGCTCTTTGTACGATCTAGCTGATGCTGCCTTTTTTGAGTTATTTCCCGAACAGCGAGGTAAAGAGTTTATTAATCTACCTATAGGGCAAATTTGGAATGCGATCGTAGTTGATAAAGCTAGTGAGATTACCAATAAAAAGAATTACGAACAGATTGCTTTTGCACCTGGAACTACTGGTACAGAACTTAGCGGTAGTCTCATTCCAGGAGAGGGCAAAGTGTATATAGCGCACTTGCAGCAACAGCAAAAGACGGAAATTAACCTCAAAGCAGAGCCTCAACTACTAATTTCCATATATTCGCCCACAGGTAAAGTCTTACTAGCAGATTCTACAAGTCGCACTTGGTCAGGGACTCTACAAGAAGATGGGTTTTATGAAATAGTAGTCGTCTCCAATGCATCTGCAACTAAAAACTATGAATTAGCTTTGAATGTAGAGAATACTACCCCAGAAGTAACGGAGCCTGAAACGACTTCACCATCCCCCGATCTAGAAACATCTCCCAGCCCATAATCCAAAAGTCTAACCAGTGCAACTAGCTTGGATTTACATCTGCACGGCAGGTGCTACAAGTCGGCAAAGCCGACGACAGTCGCCTCAAGTCGGGAAACCCGCCCACAGCGCTGTCTCCCCAACGCACTGCCTCGTTTATCTGCGTGCATCTGCGTTCCTAATCAAAAGTTCTATCAACAAGTTTAATTTTCCTCTACAACCAACTAAGCGGGTATATATTCAGCTTTCGATTCCAGACAGTATCTTTCTTCGCAACCCATAACCCGATCGCGCCCAGCAGCTTTAGCTTGCAACAAATAGCGATCGGCGCGATCGAGCAAGCTAACTCCGCGATCGTCATCCAAATTTTGCAAGCAACTAGCCCCGATGCTAATTGTCATATCAATTGTCAGCGTCGAACTGATTGCAAAGGTTTGTTCTCTAATTATGCTGCACAGCCGATTAGCAACAAATAATGCTTCTTCACAATCACTGTTGCTCAAAATAATTACAAATTCTTCCCCGCCATAGCGAAATAGAGTGTCTTGAAAGCGCAGATTATGTCTCAACCGCGAACTGAGTAACTGCAAAATGCGATCGCCTACTAAATGCCCGTAGGTATCGTTTACTGCTTTAAATCGATCTACATCCAAAATCATCAAACTCAACGGTGTGTCGTGGTTGCGGCTTGTCGCAATGCGCTCTGGTAGATTCCAATCCAAAGCTCGACGATTGTTTAATTCTGTTAATGGATCGGCAAGAGCGATCGCCGATAGCAGATTGTTTTTTTCTAGTAATTCTCGATATTTCTTGATTTTCCTAACGCCTGCTTGGATATGCGCCAATATGAGGCGATGAGTTCCATCCTTTTGCGCCTCATCACCTGCTGACAGCCCAAACCAAACATAAGCATCCGCACTTTCTTCTAAGGCGGCGGCGGCTAACTCCCAACTGCTACTAACTCGATTTTGGGCAATTTTCTCGGCTCGATCTTCTATTAAAATGCAATACAGCCAGCTTAAGGTTACTTGTTCTTTGAGCCACAAGCAAAATTCTTGACTATCATCTAAGCTTGCTTGCACTAGCAAAATATCCGGCGGACGAATTTCTACCCATGAAGATGCTTCATCGATGTTATTAGCCACCTCGACAATAAAACTTCTGCCATCACGAATTTGCTCTGGGAGTGCTTGGTAAAATTCATTACTGCCCACAACCAGAATTGAATTATTCATTTTTCAGTTATTTTTTACTTATAAGTAGAAATTCATTCCACAATTTTGTGTAAATAATTTTACACTGATTTGCGTTTATCTATGTAAGGTTAACAGTACATTTATAACGAAAATCAGCTAAAGTTCAGCAGGCGATCGCGCTCGATTTAAACAGCGATTTTTTGCTCAAACCCTACCCAGTAATACAATCGACGCATTACAGATTTCGGAGAGCGAACTGAAAAACTCGCTATATCTTTAGGAAAGTTAGCGAAAAAACATGAAAACCTTACAGTAAATAAATTACTGAGAAAATTGAGAGGAGCGGCAGTAATGCAGAAAACGCTGTGGCAGTTCTAAATTGCTACCAAAATGCAAGTGAATATAAGAAGCATGGAGAGTAGGCGATCGCCATCCTTCGGTAACTAAGGGAGATTGGCGATCGTAGTTTTGTGCCTGAAATAGGGGAAACAAGGAGTTTTCCGGCACAGATGGGACAGATAAACTAGAGCGATGGAATTCATGCCCCCACACTACTGCATTCTTCGCTAACAGGGGAGAATCTTGCAAAGCTTCTGCTTGACGATATCCCAAAGTTAACCGCGCACCCATAACAGCATCAGCAGGGATAATTCCCACCATTTGCCAAGCTTGCGCGTCAAAATCTACAATCTGCTGGCACAAGTACATTAAGCCGCCACACTCTGCATAAGTAGGCATTCCCACACCAATCGCCTGTTTAACAGCAGCAATAACTAAATGATTTGCTGCTAACTCTTGAGCGAAAACTTCGGGAAAACCACCGCCAAAGTACAAGCCTTGCACGTCATCAGGCAAAGCAGCATCGCTCAAAGGACTCCAAAAAACCAACTCTGCGCCTAGTTCTACCAAAATATCTAAATTGTCCTGGTAGTAGAAATTAAAAGCGCGATCGCGGGCGACAGCGATGCGTGTAGGGGAATGTAGAGACGTTGCACGCAACGTCTGCACGCCTGCAATAGAAAATTGGGATTTTAGAATTGGTAATAATTTTTCCCAATCGAAGCAAGTCTCACCCAAAGTTGCCAAACGATCTATGACGCTATCTAATTGACTAAGTTCGGCTGCAGGTATTAAACCCAGATGACGATCGCGAATATATACATCATCTTGCCGCCTAAGAACGCCCAGAATTGGCAAATTTAGCGGCTCTAGAGCCTCTTGCAGTAGTTGCAGGTGGCGATCGCTTGCTACTCTATTCAACACTACTCCAGCCACTTGCAGGCGCGGATCTAGGGATCTATAGCCGTGAGCGATCGCTGCTACCGAACCAGACAAGCGACTGCAATCAATAACTAATAAAACTGGCAAATTTAACAATCTAGCAACATGAGCGGTACTAGCAAAAAAATCTGTAGCACTAGCGCCATCATATAAACCCATTACTCCTTCTACTACAGCCACATCTACTTGCTGAGTATGCCGAGTAAAACATTCTTGAATATAAGCTTCTGACGTTAACACTGGGTCTAAATTGCGACAAGAGCGCCCAGTAACGTATTGATGAAACATGGGATCGATATAATCAGGTCCCACCTTAAAAGATTGTACCCGCAACTTTTGGCGGCACAAATAAGCAAGCAGGGCAAGCGTTACCGTTGTTTTGCCTACCCCGCTACGTTCTCCGGCAATGACTACCATACAAGAGTGATATCGCTTCTATTCGCCTGCGTGTTGGTTGCCCAGAGCCAAAATCTGAGCCGTAACCGCAATACTTTCTTCATAGAGCGCATCGCTACCCCAGCGTTGCAATTGCTGGCTGAGTAGGACTTCCGGTTTTTGGTCAGCTAGAGATGATACCTCCTGAAAGCGGCAAGATTGAGCGCCGCCGCCTGTTTCCATCCGCATACAGCCGCCTGTTTCCGAACATAAAACAGTACAGCAGTTTGCGTCCTTATTAGTTGAATCAAGGCGCAAAGCAATCAAATCTCCAGGAATTTGCCCTGAATCAGTAATCGGTACTCCTGCTAACTCTGCTTCAACTGGGCGTTGGTCTTGAGTAATAAAATGAATGCGTTTGAGGTCGTAATCTCCTCCTTCTTCTTGATACTGAGTAGGATGCCACTTTAGCCTACTTGCTAACCAGCCTAGAAACATCAACGCTTGAGCGGAGTTGCCTTTTTCATAATCAATTGTTACTCGGTCAACTTCTTTAAGTGCAACGCGGCGTTCTGGAGGATCGAAAGCTTCAGCAGTTAGTTCTTGCCAAGCTGCCAAGCGCCGCCAGTTCAGGTCAGCAACAGGGGTTTTTGCTTCTATTAATGCTTGCAGGTTTGATAAATTAGCTGCTGTTTCTGTAAAGCCGCTAGAGTCAACAATTACAGAATTGCAAACAGCAGCTAGTCGTTTAAATAAATCGTTATTAGGGTCAGGTGTTGCTTTCCACCACAAGAATTTAGGCAAGTCGCCAATCAATAATGCTGAAACTAACCCCCCAACTCGTTCTAAAGCGGTGGCTGTACCTCTGAGCGTAATGTATTCGCAGCAGATTAGGGTATTTGATGCTTGCTTTTGCAACGGGCAATAAGCCGAAACTTGCACTTTTACGCCTTCATCTTCACCAGCGATCGGACATAAAGCTATAATCCGGCAAGGATTACGCAAAGCGATTTCATCAGCAATTCGCGGATTTTGGTCGTTTAGGTAAGAGAAATTGTTAGCACCATTACCGCCATCGCCGGAGCTAATACCACCACGTTTTGCGACTTCTTCACGTAACTTTTGCAACGTTTCGGGGTTGATTGTTCCAGTTACAGGCAAACCGTATTTTTTTTGTAGTTCCCGCAATGCAGATTCAGTCTGCGGTCCAGGAATGCCATCAATAGGACCGCTATAAACTCCTAATGCTGCTAGTAAATGTTGCGTTTCTTCTGGTTCGTAAACTACTAGACTA
Source organism: Aliterella atlantica CENA595 (assembly GCF_000952155.1). Classification (GTDB taxonomy): domain Bacteria; phylum Cyanobacteriota; class Cyanobacteriia; order Cyanobacteriales; family Chroococcidiopsidaceae; genus Aliterella; species Aliterella atlantica. The sequence goes on from NZ_JYON01000021.1 coordinate 48,586, forward strand.
AATGTTGTTGCTCTAGTAGCTGGCGGCAATCCAGCGTTGTCACCAGCCATGCCATAGCTTTGCCAAATTTGACTGAGTTCCGCCTCAATTTCGCTAAGAGAAACGTCTTTGGGCGGTTGCAGGGAGACTATTGGGGCAGATTTGGTAGTCATATATAGTTATTGAGATTTTATTAGCGATCGCTATTTGAGTTTTGGACTATTAGCAGCAGTTCTAGTTCATTTTTCTTCTACTTCTAACTTAAAACTGTTCTTCTTAACCAAAACTCAAACCACATTTACAAATGATGCCCTTCTTTACAATCTGCGCCATTGCCGACCATCTTGATTGATCAATAATTCGGCTTCTGCAGGTTCCCAAGTACCCGCTTCGTATTGAGGGATTAATGCTGGATCTGAAGGCGCATCCCAAACGCTCAAAGCTGGCGTCACTAATTGCCAAGCTGCTTCTACTTCATCCGCGCGGGTAAATAGTGTTTGATCGCCCATCATGCAATCAAATAATAAGCGATCGTAAGCATCGCCTGTCGCTTGAATGCCGAAAGAACCATAACTAAAGTCCATATCAACAGAACGAGTGCTGACAAAAGAACCAGGCATTTTTACCTCAAAGCGCAAAGATATACCTTCATTGGGTTGAATCCGCATTGCTAAAACATTTGCATTAACTTGTTGCGCTGCCGATTGAAATATCGTGTGAGGCACTTGGCGGAAGTGAATTGAAATTTCCGAAACTTTTTTCGGCAATCGTTTCCCAGTCCGCAAATAGAAAGGCACACCTTGCCAGCGCCAGTTATCAATCAAAAACTTCATTGCTACGTAAGTCGGCGTAGTTGAATTGGGATCGACTCCTGGTTCTTGGCGATAACCTGCAACTTGTTTGCCCTTCATCCACCCAGCACTATATTGACCCCGTACTGCCGATCGCTGTAAATTTTGCAAGTCTGCTAGGTGTGCTGCCTGAATTACCTTAACTTTCTCTGTCCTCATACTATCGGCATCCAGAGAGTTGGGCGGCTCCATTGCTGTTAGGCAAAAGAGTTGCATCAAGTGGTTTTGCAACATATCGCGCAACGCCCCAGAGCTTTCATAGTAACCTGCCCGATCTTCTACTCCAACCGTTTCTGCTACAGTAATTTGGACGTGATCGACAAATTGGCGATTCCACAACGGCTCAAAGATGGCGTTAGCAAAGCGAAAAACTAGCAAGTTTTGGACGGTTTCTTTGCCTAAGTAATGATCGATGCGATAGACTTGTTCTTCTCTGCATACCTGCTGCACTACTCGGTTTAAAATCCGCGCCGAACCTAAGTCTCGTCCAAAAGGTTTTTCAATTACTAAGCGACTTTTTAGGGGATCTTCCAGCATTTTTACTGTTCCTAGCTGCTTGATTGCTTCGGCAAAAAACTTCGGAGAGACGGATAAATAAAACATCCGATTTCCGCGCGTACTGCGTTTGCTATCAAGTTCGCTTAAAAAGTCTTTGAGTTTCTGGTAGCTCTCTGGGTTATCAATATCACCCGAACAGTAAAATATTCCCTGCGAAAAGTCTTGCCACAAGTCTTCCGAGCCGATACCATCGGAAAATTGTTCGACTCCTTCGCGCATATGTTCGCGGAAGTATTCGTGAGTCCATTCTCGCCGCGCTACGCCAACAATGGTAGTTTCTGGTGGAATGCGACGTTCGCGGCGCAATTTATAAAGTGCTGGAACTAATTTGCGCTGTGTCAAATCGCCTGAAGCGCCAAAGATAACGATAATCTGAGGTTCGGGTAGCTTTTCTTGTTGCAACCCTATACGCAAAGGATTTTCTAGCAACTTGACCATAGATAGTAGTTTTGAGTTTTGAGTAACTATTGGATTTAAATCAACAACCAGTTTTTACAGTGACCAGTTTTTACAGTAAATATTGACAGAGTTTGGCGATTAATTAGATAGAGACTTTAACTGACAATCATCGCTAGTAACTAGATCGTCTATAACTGGTTACTGGTCACTGGTCACTGGTCACTGCTTATACGGGTGATAACTTGTTTACTTTCTCTTCTAGAGATTGCATTAAAGATTCAAAAGGTTTAACAAATTTATCAATCCCATCGACTAACAACTCATCCATTACTTTGTCTATGTCAATGTTGATATCTGGATCTTTGAGGCTTTCGATGAGTTGATAAGCTTCTTCTACACCTGTTTCTACCCGATTATCTACGTCGCAATGGTCGGCGCAAGCTTCGATGGTGCTTGGTGGTAGTGTATTCACAGTGTCGGGACCAACTAATTCATCGACGTACATAACATCGCTGTAGCTAGGATCTTTGGTGCTGGTACTTGCCCACAATAGGCGCTGTACGTTTGCACCTTTGGCTGATAACGCTTTCCAGCGATCGCTTTGAGTAATTTTTTTGTACTCTTGGTAAGCTATTTTTGCATTGGCGATCGCTACTTTGCCTTTAACTGCGGTTAGTTTTGCTGCTAGGTTCGCATCATCAATGCCTTTAAGTTTGGCATCGATTTTGCCATCAATATTGCTATCAATGCGGCTGAGGAAGAAACTAGCAACGGAGGAAATTTTGCTAATATCTTTGCCTTCTGCGGCACGTTTTTCTAAGCCGCGAATGTAAGCCCAGGCTGACTCCACATAGCTATCTACAGAAAATAGCAAAGTAACGTTGACGTTAATTCCTTCGCTGATTACCTGTTCTACTGCTGGTAAACCTGCGCTCGTACCAGGGATTTTGATCATGACGTTATCCCTTCCGATTTCTTGATAGTAGCGCCTAGCTTCTTTGATTGTTGCTTCGGTATCGTGGGCGATTGTCGGCGGTACTTCAATACTCACATAGCCATCTAATCCATCTGACGAGTCGTAAACGGGGCGCAAAATGTCACAGGCGTTGCGAATATCGTCAAATACTAGCGATTCGTAGATTTTGTAAGTTGGCAATCCTTGACGAACGCCTGCTTCTATATCTGCATCGTAAATGACGTTTCCTGCGATCGCTTTTTCAAAGATAGCTGGGTTTGAGGTGATCCCGCAGATGCCTTGATTTGTCACCATATCCTTAAGTTCGCCTGACTTAACTAAGTCGCGAGTTAAGTTATCCATCCAGATACTTTGACCGAACTGCTTGATTTCTAGTAAATGGTTAGTTGCCACGATCTTTAACTCCTATTTTGGTTATTACGGTAACAATTAGTTGCTTAAAGTTTTGAAACTAAAGGCACATAAAAGCTAAAATTTATTGCGGTACGCGCGATCTCTCCATTTGTTTTCTTTGTGCCTGTTGCTCGATAAAAGACTCTACCAAGGCAACATCTTCTTTACTGCCAATAATTAAAGGCGTACGCTGATGGAGTTTTTCGGGTACTACATCCATAATTTCGCCACTTCCGGTGCTAGCTCTACCGCCTGCTTGTTCGATCAAAAAAGCTAAAGGTGCAGACTCGTACAGCAATCGCAATTTTCCTTCTGGTTTTTGCTCTGTACCAGGATACAGAAAGACTCCTCCTTGCACCAGAATACGATGAATATCTCCTACCATTGCTCCACCGTAACGAGCGGTATAACCCTCAGTACGATGAACGTAACGAATATATTCTCGAAAAGATTCCTCCCATTGCCAGAAGTTTCCTTCATTGACGCTATAAATTGCTCCATGATTGGGAATGGTAATATTTTCCTCAGTTAGAATAAACTCGCCTAAACTGGGGTCAAGGGTAAAGGAATGAACTCCATTGCCGATAGAGTAGACCAGCATCGTACTAGGTCCGTAAAGAATATAACCTGCGGCAATTTGTTGATGACCATCTTGCAACAAATCTTGCGCCGAACCATCAACATCATCTCCTTGTTGTCGCCGGATGGCAAAAATAGAACCCAAGGTCAGGTTAATATCAGTATTGGAGGAGCCATCTATCGGGTCATAGAGCAGGGTATAACGACCGATAGGGCAGTTTTCCGGGATGTAGTAGGGTTTCTCCATTTCCTCGGATGCTAGACGGCATACAAGCCCGCTTTGCTTGAATACTGAAATAAATACATCGTTGGAATAGACATCCATCTTTTTTACAGATTCTCCTTGGACGTTGGTTTCTCCAGTAAATCCAAGTACGCCTGCCATTAACCCCGCACGACTTAGCCGTCGCGCAATTAGCTTGCCTGCAAGGGCAATCCGATTCATCAAAGCACTAAGATCCTGTGCTTCTGCACCAAAGCTGTGCAGTTGCTCTAAGACGTGGCGCGATAAGGTAGTACAGTCTCTTTCTAAAGCGTACTCCCGATCTTCTGTTGGTTGCACGTCTGCCATTATTTTCGTCCTCCCGCTTGAGTGGAACGCTTAACGATCCGCACGCTGGCGTATAAGTTGGTTATGTTTCTATCTTAGAGAGGGAAATTGATAAGTGAAATCCGACTTTAGATAAACTATAGAATCCGCGTTTTGGCGATCGCTTGTACCTAGTTTACAAACAATAAAAATGCCGACTAAGTATGACCTTGCTAAGAATTGTCATAACTTGCCGGATATATACCAATATTTGTTAGTTCTCTACCAGATTGATTGCTTGAGAGAACTAGAGAGTAATTGCGGTCATTGTTGGGGCTAATTAATACTCATTTCTCCTAGAAACGCCACCGCCTTCGCGCCGATTATCTTCTCTGGGCTTGGCTTTATTTACTCTTAGCTGGCGACCCATCCATTCAGCGCCATCTAATTCGGTAATAGCTGTATCTTCTTGGGCATCTTCTGTCATATCAACAAAGGCAAAACCCCGCATCCGTCCGGTCTCTCGGTCTGTAGGTAAAACAATTCTTTTGATCGAGCCGTATTCAGCAAATACTGCTCTTAAATCTTCTTCAGTAGCGCGGTAGGATAGGTTTCCAACGTAAATAGTCATAGCGATCGCATTAAGTCTAGACAAGGTGCGAAAGTTTTAAGCCAGACGGATAGCGAACATTGCTAGCAAGCAAGCTCTTATCTGAATTGTCGATGGTAGTAAAATTTTGCTAACTGTAATGCCAGCAGCGCCATTTCTACCAAAAACAGGAGTGAACTTACGCATACGTCATATCATAGCTCATTCCATTAAGTTCAAAGGTCATCTGGATTACAAAACTTTTACTTGTAGCGGTTAGCTTATTACCAACCGCCCTACAAAAATTAATCAATGGAGATAGACTGAGGTCCGCTGCTTCTACCGTTATTGTTCTGATTTGCAGTCGAGGTACTTGGTAAAGTGGAGCCACCTTGCTGCTGAATCCAGCTTTTCACAGGATCGTCATTTAAGTTAAGGCGCAATAATCCCGAACAAAGTCCACCTAAAAATGAAACTGGATGCTGGGCAAATTCTTTAAAAATTGGGGTTAGCTCATCAACGAACATAATGTAATATTTCCTATTGTTAATAACCTTCACTGGGATTGTAGCGCATCCCCCTGTAGTAACTCTTGTCCCCTTGTCTCTTACTTACTTTCCGAGGAGAACAAACACTTATCTGAGTCGCAGCCTGCGGGTCCAGCTTCGGATAATTCACCAGAATCGTAACGACTCAAAGCAGCATAGAAGTCTTCAGTTTGCCTGTGCTTTTTCACTTCCTGCATCATTTGCTCGTAAGTTTCTTTGCTAATTGGTTCAAATGGCAAGCGGGGAAAGGTTTGATGCGCGTCAAATCGAGCAAGGAGGGCGGCAGAGATGTAGCCTTCGTCATCGCGGATAGCTTCATATATCCGGTTTCCCAATGCTTCAATTTCGTTCTCTCTTAGCTCAATAGTGGCGCTGGTGTTGTGAGCTACATAGAATTTCTGCACTTGCATATAGAAGTCCATTTGAGATGCAGCGCTAAATTGACTAATATCAATTTCATCTGCTCCTGGCAAATCAGCCCAAGGTACAGCTACAGGAATTTCTACTAGCCATTCGGTGCAACGAGTATCAAAAGGATCGTTTAATAAGTTACCGTTTTCGTCTTTGTCTGATTGCGACGGTACAACGTTATAGCCATAGTCGATGCAAGCTAGGGCTACAGGGTCATTTTTGCGGAAAGTGATTCTGCGAATAAAACGTTGCGCTTTGGGGGGATGCCAGCCTGGGGATGCGCCTGTAAGAAGAGATTTTGTTCCCGATGGTTGAATAGTCGTACAACGATTGGGACGTTTGAGATTATGCGTGTCGCAGTATTCCCATACTACTTGATGCACAATATCTTTCCATTTAGTCAAATATGCTTCTTCTTGTTGCTTAAATTCAATTCCTTGGACTGTATGCGGTCTTCCTGCTGCCCACCAGCGCAGCCACTCAGTACCAAAAGCATTAACAAAAAAGTCAAATAAACCTGTAAAAGATACGCCAACAATTGGATCTAATTCCCGCGATTGTTGGTATCTTTCTTCTTGGAATTGATGGTTCAATAAAGAGGCAACAGATAATGCTCCGGCTGTGAATGCATCTACTTGTTCTTGATGGTTGTGCGGGTCAATTTGATTGATATGAACCTCAGACAAATTGCAATTTCCAGTCAGCGTATTTCCAAATACACCTTTATTGAATTCTGGTTCGTTGAAGCAATAAGTGTCGTGCAGTCCTGGTAATTCTTCCACACTTAGGATGTTTTGCCATTTACCTTTTGCAGTTGGCTGATGTCCTTTGCTTGTATCTAGACGCTGACAGGGAATCTCCGCGCAATCAGTAATTTGCAGATAATAGAGGTCTTTAGCTCTTTTACCTAAATTTGTTGTCCCTGCTTGACGTGCCATGATATTTGCTGACGACCTGATGGCACATTTAGCTAAGAGTAGTTGCAAACGATATGCTCTTTGGTAATCGGAAACATATATTCTGATGCCGTAGCTACTGGTATTAGAACCATCACTGTCAGCTAGTCCAGCTATAAAAGCAAGAATAGCTTGTCTGTTCCAACTTGCGATCGCATTTAACGCATCTGCATCGTTCTTTAAGCGATACAACAGTTCCCCTGAAAACCCTAAATCTGTAGCATCTACAAATGATGGTAGATAGCCATAGTTTCTTTCCGGCGACTTTTTCCCAGCAACTAAAAGTTTGGCTTTCTTGTCATAAAGACGGATTTTAGCCTTACCATTACTATCTAAAGTTCCGTCACCCACAGCTAGCCCTAGAGTATAGGCATAAGCTGAATCGACAGCAACACCATCTTGATAATCAATTACAAATGGTTCAGTATGAATGCTGTATTTGCTGCGATTTAGTAAGTCTTTTGTTTGTACCTCTTGATATTCTTTGCCAAATCTATCTTTGACAAAGAAACGATGATACTCTGTTGCATCTAAGTAAGAGCCATCAGTGAAGCGGACTCTATATAATTTTTGTCCCGTATTTGTTTGGAAAGGAATTACTTTGCTCCAGCGCTTACCGTTCCAAATTTCCATTTCTTCTCCTACTACATCCTTAATTTTGTGGATGCTGTCGCGGGTAATTAATAAAGTGTCTCCAGAAACACAGTGGAAGTTAGCGCCGATGATTTCTCCGCAAGGATTTAGGGCATATCTAGACAGGCGATGTTCTATTTCTGCTTCTGGCATTTGGGAAGAATGATTTTGCAGCCACAAACGTGCTTCTGCTTCAGATTTGGCGTAGGTTTTGAGAAAATCTTGTTTTAGTTCTATTGTATTCAGGATATCTGCATTTGCTCTTGCGATCGCTTCTCCTGCCCATTGAATCGCGCCTTCTCCTGAATAATACTGCTGTCTGACTGCATCAATACATTCTTCTAAACTAGGTTTGCGATGAAATACCCGCGTGTGGTTAGCCATCCGCAAAGCATCGCGTTCGGGATCGATCCGCCAGTTGCCGTTTTCATCTTGATGCCATAAATTACCTTTAGCGTTAGCAAATAACTCGTCTTCGCTTGTTCCTTGGCGCATTCCGGCACTACGACGCACGTTTCCAGCCACGACTACTACAGCCGCTTCGTCTATTAACAAGCAGCATTCTACAGAATTTAATTGTCGCCCTACAGCCTTGTTGAGGATAGCGCTAGCGCGATCGTATAATTCGGGTAATTTGACTGGGTTAGCAACGCCGCCAAAGCCTTTTAAAAGCTCTCCAGCAGCGCGGACATCTCTTAAATCGATGCAAACATTTACTGCATCAGTAAATTGCTCGTCACTAGAAAATTCTAAAAGCGTTTGATAAGACTTTACCCAACCAGCGCGGCTGTCGCCTACATAAATTGTGACATTGTTACCTGCGATCGCAACTTCTGTTTGTTGGCGGCGCAAATTGGCGGGAGTAGCACCAATTTCCCTTTGTACCGTGACGTTTAGGCGATTGCGAATCGGTGGCAGTTGGTTGATATATTTTGGTTCGAGGACAGCACCCGTACCGCAGCCCATCATTGCCAAATCCATCATTAAACCAAAAGAGCGCCAGTCTACCACGTTGGTACTGGTGCAGTTGTACGCGCCAGAGAAGTTTTCTGGCTTTTCGATCCATTCTGTGCCTCCTACCCACAGCCAACGACCGGAAGAAAGAGATTTTAGCTGTTGCTGCATCAGAGCGATTAGAGCAGCTTGCTCTGTGGTTAGCTTGCCTAAGCGAGTTAATCCTTGGAGAGTGCGATCGCATACTTGCTGCCAAGTTTCCCTTCCTTTTGCTGTGCGGCGGCTGTAAGTCCGAAAAAATACAGGTAAGCCAGCAGGGGCAGTTTCAGGAAATTCGCTACTGTTTTGAACCCGCTCTAAATCTCTCACCATAAAAAAAGTCGTGGTTTTTGGGGATAGATTAAGACTATACGCGATTTAGATATGGCGGTAAAGATTGAAATTTTTCAGGATTTGCGCTAGGGGTAGAGTTGGACTTGCCTAAGTCCAACTCTAATGTAAGTTATTTTACTCTAGCTTTGAAGCGCACAAAACCGTAGGAATTAGTTGGGTTTCCTGCTGTAGTTGCTGACGGCAATTGAGTTGTGCCGGAAACTATGTTGACAACGATCGCGCCATCGGTATTAGCGGCTGCGCCTGTAGCCGTAACGCTACCTGCAGCATTTACACGCTTGCAAGCGGCGGGGGTACTAGGATCGTTAGGTGGGTAATAGCGTCCGCGATCGCTATCGTTGGCATTAGTTAAGTAGAATGTAGGATTAGTAGGCAGCGTAGCAGCATTTGAAGCAAGAGCAATGCCTGTATCAGTTGCCAAAGCGCCAGGTTCGGTAGGACGAGGAGAAGCGCTATTGTAGCCATTACTTACGAAAGTCATGTTAGCTGGGATGGGGTCGCAAATAGTGACATTAGTAGCAGGATTTTGGTTATTGAGGAAGTAAATTGTGTATTCTACTTCATTACCAGGATTGATTGAGCCGCCATTAAGCAAACCCCGCAGGTAAGTAGCTAGAGGAGTTGGCCAGTTAGCATTGTTATCATCTGCTGCTTTAGAACCTGTAGTTAAGTCATCAAACCCAGAAGTAGGAGTTCCAGAAACTTCTGTAATCCGTTTGACTAAGAGTAGATTCGGGGGAACAGCAGCGGCGGTGACGGTAGCACTGCCACTATCATTATTCGCATTAGGATCTGATTGGTCTAAGGTGCTGACTTGGGCGGTGTTAGTCTTTGCTCCAGATGTTGTTACTTGCGCTACAAGGGTCAAAGTGGCTGTGGTTCCAGAAGTTAGACTAGCTATACTCCAAACTCCATTACTACTGTTGTACGCACCTGTAGATGCATTATGAGACTGGTAGGTTAAGCCTTGTGGTAAAACATCAGTTATGCCAACATTTGTCGCTGTAATTGTAGAAGCTGCTGGATTAGTGACTGAGATTGTAAACGTCACATTTTGTCCAACGCTAGCGGTAGCATTGTTAACTGTTTTGGTTACGGCTAAGTCTACTGCTTGATTGGGAACGGTAACGCTATCTTGGTCATCTTCACCTACTACTTGGTTATTGTGAGGGGAATCGGGATCGTTTTGGTCTGCGCCAATGACCTCAGCAGTATTCACTGTAGTTGCTGCACTATTTCTAATAGCTTGGATAGTTAAGGTAGCACTAGCACCAGGATTCAAAGTGCCGACGTTCCATACCTGAGTACCAAGGGGATCGTAAGTCCCTTGGCTGGGGGTGTTTAAAACATAGCCAATACCTAGTGGTAATGCGTCTCTTACTCGCACATTGGTAGCAATACTAGGACCATCATTAGTTACAGTAATGGTGTAGTTAAAAGTGTCTCCGACAGCAGGACTTGCAGGTGTTGATACCTTTGTTAGACGCAAATCTGCTGACTGCTGAATAGTCGTGCTTTGGGTACTAGAGTTGTTGCTGGTATTAGTGTCTGAAGTTGCTGAAGATACTGTAGCTGTATTGCTAAGAGTAGTATTGTTAGCTGTGTTGGGAGCTACTCTGACTACAACTGTAAAGTTTGACGTGCCTACAGCAAGAGATGCAGCAGTACAGCTTACTGTGCCGCCACTACCAACGGCTGGTGTAGTACAAGTCCAACCCGCAGGTGATGTAATTGATTGGAATGTTGTCCCCGCTGGTAATGGATCGCTCATGACTACATTGGTAGCAGGTGAGCCTGTGTTAGTAACAGCGATCGCATAAGTTAGATTATTACCTGCGATCGCAGGGTCAGGAGAATCTGTTTTAACAATACTTAAATCTGTACTTGATGGCGTTACAGTGGCGCTAGCTTGGTCATCTTCAGTGGCGACACTGTTGTTAGGTGTGGAGTCTGGATCTTGCTGACCTGAAGCAGTTACTTGTGCCGTATTGGTTTTAGCTCCTGCCGTTGCTACTGTTACTGTAATTTGCAGCGTAGCATTAGTAGCGCTAGCAACTGAACCTACTGACCATACTCCGGTAGTATTGCTGTACGTTCCTTGACTTGGAGTTGCCGATACAAATGTCAATCCTGCTGGTAAAAGGTCAGCTACGCTTACACCTGTAGCTGAGTCTGGTCCCGCATTGCTAACTGTAACTATGAATGTTACATTCTCTCCTACATTAGCGCTAGTATTGTTGACTACTTTAGTCAAAGACAAATCGGCAGATGGGTTAATTGTTGTTGGGTCGTTAACACTATCGTTAGCAGTATTGGTTTGTCCGCCTCCAGATATCGTTGCTGTGTTAGTGATACTTGCAGGTGCAGTAGAAGCTACATTGACTGCAAGCGTAATTGGTGGATAGCTAGTATTTGCAGCCAATACATCGGAGCGCGTACAAGTGACAACTTGACCGCTAATAGTACAATTCCAGCCTGTACCAGTTGCGGCTGTTGGTGTTAAGCCTGTAGGTAAAGTGTCGCTGAGTGTTACTGTACCTGTAGTTGCTACTGTGCCTGAGTTAGTCGCTGTCAGCGTGTAAGTATTGCTGCCACCTTTGCTGAAGTTGCCTACATGAGTTTTAGTAATAGTCAAATCAGGCGTTCTAAATCCAAAGTTTTGGTTAGCAATTGTAGCTCCTGCAGTGACGTTGATACCCGTGATGGGGTTAGTTGTCCCTATGGCATATCCAGTTGGAATTTGCGGATCGCTAGTCACAACTCTAACCTGATAGCCAGTTGCAACAGGCACATTGTTAAACGTGTAGTCACCAGTAGCATTTGTTTGAACAGTATCAATAACTGTTCCAGCACTGTTGAGTAATTCTACATCAACATTTGCGGGCAGCTTAGTCTCTCCAGCCGTTAAAGTATTGTCATTGTTGGCATCTTGATATAACGATCCTGAGATGTTCCCAGGCGCAGGAGCGATCGCTATTTGATAATCTTCAACTTCACCACTGTTAAGCCGACCTGTAGGATTCTGCACTCCTGCGGTGTCGTAGCTAGCGCGAAGGCGAACATAAGTATTACCTGCCGTGACACCAGCAGGGACAGTCCAGGTTAAATTGGCAGATGTTGCACCACTAGCAAAGCTCCCACAAGCTCGTTCGGAGGGGCTGTCAAAGGTTGTATTTTTGTTAAAATCAATCCAGCCACATACTTGCCCAGCGCTGGAAGCACCCGATAGGTTAACTGGAACCGTATAGCTCGCCCCAGCAGCAGTAGTCAAAGCTGGAAACGAAGATACCCCGTCATCACTTATACCATCGCCATTTGTGCCATTATTGTTTGCTCCCGCAGCTACAGCATTGGGGCTTGACGCTACTGTGGTAGAACCATCCGCACCGCCATTAGCTGTATCGGGATTATCTGCAGTGACGCTCGTTCCTAGAGCTAGGTCAGAAATGATATGACTTGCGGCACTACTGGCATCATAAGATGCTGGGGCATCACCATAATCTTCATCAAAGCTAGCGGTAATAAATATAGCATCTCCAGCAGTTGCCGTATTATTCCAGTTAACTAATGTATTGTTTCTGACAGCGCTAACATTGAATGTGAGTTGAGAGGTTGTCCCCGTGACAGGAATAGTACCGCAGCCAGCATTAGCGCAAGCGCCAACCCCTGTGGCTGTTAACGTTGACAAATTGGCTTGGACTTGGTTTCCACCAGTAACCGAAAGGTTCACAGCACCTGTTGATGGCGCTCCTAGCGTCACTCCTGCTGTGGTCAACGTGAAAATATCAGTAAGTAATGTTGTATTTGTACCACTTGTGACAGAACCACCTAATCGGGACAAATGTAGTTTAGGATTACGTACTCTAATTGGATTGCCAGCAGTATCACTGAAGGCAATGGTCATCGTACCTAAGCCTGTACAAGTGAGTGATGTGTTGTTACAACCCCCTCCCCCTACAGTTGCTAAAACTTGTATGCCGTTGGTATTGGTTGGTAGCAGTGGCACTGTGGTGTTGTTTGTCCTCATCAGTGACACATCGTTTCGTGCCGAGAATGTCATTGCTGCACCAGTAAGAGAAACTGTAGTGCGAAGACCTGAAGGCGTGTCTTTGGTCGCTGGCGTGGCTGGAACAGTTGTTCCTGTCCCTGTCCAAAGTCCACTGGGAGTTGTGGGAATCTGATATGCCACAGCCATTTGAGGCAGTGTTAATGCCAATAATGCCAATAGCCAAGTTTTATATAAAGATTTCATTGCTAATTCACTAAATAATAAGAAAAGCTATTGGCTTCTAGTTCTGCTTTAGAGTGCATTGCTGGGAACAGGTTTGTAAATGCCAGATTAAATATGGGTGGCGATCGCACTTCTAACAGCGCATAATCTAGATTGCCCTGTTTCGAATTAAAAACTAACCGTAGTTCGCCTGATTTTAAATAAAACTCTCAGCAAAAAAAATATTTATTCAGTACAATTACTGAGATGTAAATTTTTATAAAAGGAGTTGAAATTACTAACGTGCTGTGAATTAATCAGCATTAATTTACAGTAATCGGTGTTGTTAAAGCGCTTATTTCAGAAAGGTTAATTGTTAATGATTAGCTATAGGCTGAAAAGCGATCGCCCAAATTTTGCTCTAAATTGGATAAATATAGCTTCTTTTACTAATTTACAAGCTTATTTTCTAATTCACTCTAGTTTGAAAGCGGATAAATCCATAAGAATTAGTGGGACTACCTGCAGTAGTTGCTTTGGCTAAAGTTGCAGGACTTGTAGCGACATTCACAACTACTGCACCATTAGTGTTAATAGCCGAACAGCTAGCAGTGGGAGTTGTCCCTGCAGCAAAAAATCGTCCTCTATCAGGTGCATCATCTTCGTTAGTCAGATATGCTGTGGGCGTAGTTGAGCCAATAGCAAGAGCAACACCATAATTAACGTTTGTTGATGAACCACCGTCAGTTGGAGTCAATCCATTGAAAGCATCAGTGACAAAATTAGTGTTGGCAGGTACTAAGTCACAAAATCTCACATTAGTAACGTCGGTTATACCATTGGAAAGGAAGTAGATGGTGTACTCTATTACATCCTCTGGATATATGTTTTTACCATTAATTGCTCCTACCAGATAACCACTCAACCATTTAGGATCGTTATCATCAGTAGTGCCTGGCTCGTTGACTACAGTATTCAATGCAACTGTACTATCATGCGGATTTTGAGTGCGGTTGCCATTAATTGCTGTGATCCGTTTGACCAAAACTAGCCGAGCGCCGATAATTTTGGTAGTGTCAAGGGCAGTATTATTGCCACTATTAGAGTCACTAATCCCTACTGGGGCTGAAACAGTAGCAGTATTTTGCAATGTGCCTGTAGCATTAGGATCGACTGTACCATTAATAGTATAGGTAGCTGTACCGCCATTAATTAAGTTCACTGTTGTACTAATATTGTTGCCTGTGCCACTGGCTGCACTACAACTAGAACTAGCTGTAGCTGTGCAAGCCCACGATACGCTTGTAATTGCTGATGGCACTATGTCTGTTACGGTTGCACCAGTAACATTGCTAGATCCATTGTTTTTAATTGCGATCGTATAAGTAATTGAGTTGTCTGGTCTAGTAATAGTTAGATTGTCAGTCTTAGTAATTGCTAAATCTGCTGGTGTAATTGTTGCTACTGTTGAAACTGCATTAGAAGTAATACCTGTTGGTAGCTGTTGACTGACTAACTTAGCTCGGTTAACTATGTAGCTACTAATAGTTGTGGCATTAGTTTGTACGTCAAATTCCACTACGCCACCCGTACCAGGATTAAGTGTAACGGGCGCAGAGCTAAAGGTAGCCCCTGTGGTCGGTGTTGTCGAACAGTTACCCGCAGCTAAACTAGGAAGACTTATAGTTAGTGGCGGATTGGTGTTTTGGGTATTGATGTTACTAACTGAGTTAGCTGCTGTCTGACAAGGTAAGGTATCTGACAAAACAACATTATTTTGAGCGCTATTACCAGTATTTAAATAAGTGACACGGTAAGTAATTTTCGCGTTAGTAGGAATTAATTCCCCATTTGATGACTGCCCGTTAACTTTGATGATTTCTTTAAGTAGGAAAAGATTAGAGTTGTTTTGAGCCACGCTAGGAACGTGATAGCGCCAAGGGTTATCGTTACCATTAATAGTTCCTACTTGAGCGGAGTCACCGCCAAATACTTCAGAGTTATTAATAAAGCCACTACTAGCTGGGGGCGAAGTCAATTTTAGAGTAATTTTGCTATATCGGGTTTGTCCTGGAACCAAACGCCCTAGCGCCCAGCGTACTGCATTCGTGGCTGGAGGTAGAGGGTTAGTTTCTGATAAGTTCCAACCAGCACTTGTATAAGTGCCAACAATTGCTATATTGCTATTGAGCGGATCGCCAGCAGAAGTTGTCGCTGATGTAGCCCGACCTGTAGGATTGCCGATACGAGAGCCAAGGTAGGCAATGCGCTGCCAAGGACCAACAGTTCCGGTATTATCTAACTTAAAGCCAGAACCCGTACCCGCAACTGCCGAACCTGCATTATAAGGTGCTGCACCTTGACCAGAACCGATAGAACTGGCACTAGACTTAAGCCCAGTTGTACCAGTAATAGCTGCTTGAGTTGAACCAAAAGCATTAGTTTGATCTGCATCCCATTGATTATGAGTAGTTGCGTTTGACTGACCAATAATCGGATTAAGTTGATTTTCTGCTGTGGGGCTAACATTGTAACCATTAGTTCCCTGTTTAATAATGCCATCAGTATCAGTAGCGTAATTGACCTGAGTACGAGTATCAGTTGAAAAGAATATGCCCGTGTCTGCGTAAATTTGTGCTAAAGAGCCATTACAGTTAGTGAGAACTCCACTACAGGCAGTAAGATATGTAGAGTCTGTAGTTGTCCAAGATGCATTATAAGTCTGTTGATTGCGCGGTCCCCAACCATTGCTGATAGTACCTGGTAGTTCTGGTGGTACAGCGATATAGTTGCCATTGCCGTCTGGCTGAACGATCGCCGCTCCCACGACTTGAGAGCCTGCGGGGATGTAGTCTGTAACGTAACCGCCAGCACCGATTGCAACGTTGCCATTAGCAACGGGACTAAATTGGATAATATAACTAACAAGGTCGCCTTGCTGTAGTCCTG
Organism: Aliterella atlantica CENA595; assembly: GCF_000952155.1. GTDB lineage: Bacteria > Cyanobacteriota > Cyanobacteriia > Cyanobacteriales > Chroococcidiopsidaceae > Aliterella > Aliterella atlantica. The sequence goes on from NZ_JYON01000021.1 coordinate 64,493, forward strand.
CAGTACCGCCGCTAGTTGCACGAGTTTTTAATAGGTTGACAGTCTCAGGGGCTAAAAACTTGGTAGTTTGAATTTGAGCAACGCTGTGAGCATTTGCTTGTGGCGTATATAACCAGGGTGTAATGCCACTATAAGCGATCGCCAATATGCAGCTAAGAACAATCCGAGTAATAAGTTTGGTATGTAAGCTGTTAGCTCTCATGACTTTGCCCTGAGAACTGTGTAGTTGTAGATAAAAAAGTAGAAATTAAATTACTCATCGTCCTGTAAAGCGAGGCGATCGCTTTGCTCTGGGTTCCCATTGTTGTTACTTGCTCGTGCTAGGAGCTTTTGTGCGATCTAAGTGCTGCTATCAAATTGGAGCGATAAAATTTCTGCCTTAAAACGCTAATGGCACAGATCGATTTGCGATTGAGCGCTTAACTTTAGCGCTCCAGCGCAAACTGTAACTACATATACATATTTATAACAGTTAGCAAATATTACCTAAATCAGTAATAAACGCACTTTTATTGCATGATTTATCTGCTAGCTGCTTTTTAAACGTATATATGCTAATTGACAAAAATCAGAAAAAGTAGTAGAGCAATTTGCAATTGCCTTACTACTTTTGGCTATAAATGTAAAGAATACAAATACTGTCGGACTGACTTATCGCACTTTTGTTACGCTATTTGTAATCTTGCCAACGCTCTAAATTTCTCTTCAATGCAAGATTTGAGTATTAATCCGATCGCGAAGCATCTGTTTGGGCTTCAGAGTTGCCCAGATCGAAATTGACTTTGTTGTATAAATCTGTTAAAGAAATCTGGAAGGGAATGGATGTCAAAGAAATGACTTCATCTTCAACATCGTATTGCTGAAATTCCCAGCGCTTTGCTCCAGTTTTGGCGTAGTGTTCTACATAGAGGCGATTTTGGTCTATTAGCAGATATTCCTGAAAACTGGCGATTGTGCGGTAGTCGGCAAATTTTGCTTGGCGATCGTATCCTTGGGTAGATTTGGATAAGACTTCAGCAATAACTACAGGGTTGGTTAGCGTATCTGTGCGGTTGTCGTAGTAATTTGGCTTACCCTCTATCACCATGACATCTGGGTAAGTATAAATCTGCCGATCGGGTATCCATAGACGTACATCTCCCATAAAAACCTCGAAATCTTGCTGTTTAAAAGCAAAATTTAGGGCAGAGCTTAAATTCAGGGCAATTCTATTGTGATTTATTGAGCCGCCAGCCATAGGAAAGATTTGTCCGTCAATATATTCACTTTTGGATTCCGCCTTTTCTTCTAGTTCGAGGTATTCGGCGGGGGTGTAGTATCGCTGTTGTGTTTGCATAGTTTGATTAGCGATCGCTTTTTTAAATATCTACTTATTATCAATTACGAATTAGGCGATCGCCCGTCAATCAAAATCTGTAGGCAAATCGGGCTGATAGTAATGCTCAAATAATCGTGCAATCTGCGAAGGGACAACACGGGTAAGCGATAGTTGGGGAATTTGCTCCTGGGCAAAAAATTCTACTTCCGATGTCTCTAAATTTTCCGCAGGCGCTCCGCCAAGTAATTTGCAGCCAAAAAAGAGCTTATATACATGGTGGCGCAAGGGTGGATGCTCGTGACGGGGATGATTGCGATCGTACAGGGCTAGTAATTTGACAGCTTTTGTTAGATAGCCAGATTCTTCAAAAACTTCTCGTTCAACTGCGTTGCTAGGCGATTCTCCTACATCTACCCAACCTCCAGGTAGCGTCCAACACCCGTCTTCTCGCTCTTTGACTAGCAAAATTTTGTCTTGTTGAAATACCACACCACGCACGTCAACTTTAGGCGTTGCATAACCGTCTTCTTGCTCGAAGAGATTGCGAATGAAGGTAGGTTCTACATCGGTATAAGTTGCCATAATTTCGGCAGCTATTTGGCGCATTTGGGCGTACCGATCTAGATCGTAGGGATTTTGACAATAGGTAAACCCATTTTGAGCGATCGCCTGTAATCTTTGCGCCCACTCCAACCACTTTAAACTCATTTAATCATCCTGAACTAAGCTCACTGCAGTATTTTTGAGCAGATGCTACTAAACTTCAAACAATCGTATGCACTATCTTTTACCTCACTCTGCACTCAGTAACGATGCCAGATAATTAAAGCGATCGCCAACAGCAAAATTAACTATGCTATGCTTTCCCATGCGATTATTCTCACATTATTCTAAAATTTCGTTGTTTGCCTCTATCTAGCAATGGCGCTAAAGCTAGCTGCGATCGCTTTGTTCTGCTAGAAAGTTAAAATAACAGCCAATTGTCGCTCCAAGCACAATCTACAATAGAAATATGACTACAGCAGCACTTGTCAAAACTGATTATGAAGCTGTCATTGGTTTAGAAACCCACTGCCAGCTAAAGACTAACACTAAAGTTTTTTGTAACTGTTCTACAGAATTTGGCACTCCGCCAAATACAAACATTTGCCCGATTTGTATGGGTTATCCAGGCGTACTACCCGTACTCAATCAACGTGTCTTGGAATATGCCGTCAAAGCGGGGTTAGCTTTGAATTGTCAAATTGCTCCATATAGCAAATTTGACCGCAAACAGTATTTTTACCCCGATTTACCAAAAAATTACCAAATTTCTCAATACGATCTGCCCATTGCTGAACATGGCTGGTTAGAGATTGAATTAGTTGATGCTGATGGCAATCCAATTAGAAAAAAAATTGGGATTACGCGCTTGCACATGGAAGAAGATGCAGGCAAATTAGTTCATGCTGGTAGCGATCGCTTGTCGGGTTCGACTTATTCTTTGGTAGACTTCAATCGGACAGGCGTACCGTTGGTAGAAATTGTTTCCGAACCAGATATGCGTTCTGGACAAGAAGCCGCCGAATACGCCCAAGAATTGCGGCGGATATTGCTATATTTGGGTGTTAGCGATGGCAATATGCAAGAAGGTTCCTTGCGCTGCGATGTAAATATCTCTGTGCGTCCTATTGGACAACAAGAGTTTGGCACAAAAGTAGAAATCAAAAACATGAACTCGTTTAATGCCATTCAACGAGCGATTGATTATGAAATCGAACGCCAAATTGCCGCTATAGAAGCAGGCGATCGCATTGTGATGGAAACTAGGTTATGGGAAGAAGGCAGCCAACGCACAATTAGTATGCGCGTAAAGGAAGGAAGCAGCGATTACCGCTATTTCCCCGAACCAGATTTAGCACCGATTGAGGTTGCCAAAAGTCAATTAGAACAATGGCGCAGTGAGTTACCCGAACTTCCAGCAGCGAAACGGCATCGTTATGAAACCGAGTTGAATTTGTCAGCTTACGACGCGCGGGTACTGACAGATGATAAAGCAGTTGCCGAGTATTTTGAAAAAGCGATCGCATCTGGCGCTAATCCCAAACAAGCTGCTAACTGGGTAATGGGCGATATTGCTGCTTATCTCAATAATAAAAAACTCAGCATCAATGAAATTGCCCTCAACCCTGAAACTCTAGCAGAATTGACTAATTTGATCGAAGATGGCACGATCAGCGGCAAAATTGCTAAAGATATTCTGCCCGAACTATTAGTAGAAGGCGGTTCAGCCAAAGAATTAGTCGAACGTAAAGGCTTAATTCAAATTTCCGATACAGGGGCAATAGAAGCGATCGTTGACCAAGTTATTGCCGCAAATCCCAAAGAATTAGAGCAATATCGCAGTGGTAAGACTAAGTTACTTGGTTTCTTCGTCGGGCAAGTATTGAAACAGACGGGAGGACGTGCCGATCCTAAATTAACCAATCAATTGTTAGCCAAAAAATTGAACGGTTGATTGTTGTGGGGCGGTATTACCGCAACATTGTAGAGACGTTGCACTGCAACGTCTCTACATTACGTACGCAATTATTTCGGAAACGATAATCTATAACCGTTGTGTGGCAACGTCTCTGCTATAATTCCAACCACAACAAATATACGGGCGGAAATCATGGCAGACTGGCACGAAATTGCAGGCGGTGTAACTGCACCTAAAGGATATAAAGCAGCAGGAATTACAGCAGGGTTAAAACCTTCAGGATTGCCAGATTTAGCATTAATTTTGTCAGATGTAGAAGCGATCGCCGCAGGTGTATTTACAACATCAGTCGTCCGCGCCGCTTGCGTAGATTACTGTCGCCAAAACCTACAAGCTAAAGCCAGCGCCCGCGCTATTCTGTGCAATGCTGGGCAAGCCAACGCCGCGACAGGTTCCCAAGGCTGGCTAGATGCTTTAGAAAGTGCCATGCTGTTAGGACAAGCCCTCAGCGTACCTTCAGAATCAATTTTACTTGCTTCAACTGGAGTAATTGGACAAAGAATTAAAATGGATGCTTTGCGATCGGGCATTCCTAAATTAGTCGCCCAAGCTTCAGATACAGGCAGCGATGCTGCCGCGCAAGCAATTGTGACTACAGATTTGGTGACAAAATCGATCGCCTTAGAAACTACATTAGGCGATCGCCCAGTCAGAATTGGCGGCATTTGCAAAGGTTCGGGGATGATTCACCCCAATATGGCAACGCTGCTAGCTTTTGTTACCTGCGATGCGGCAGTTTCTCCGTCTTTATGGCAGCAAATGTTGAGTCGGGCAGCAGATAGAAGTTTCAATCAAATTACTGTTGATGGCGATACCAGTACCAATGATACGTTAATAGCTTTAGCTAACGGACAATCGCGCACGCCAGCGATTACAGAAATGGGCGCAGAAGCCGAGAAGTTGGAAGCAATGCTTACTGCTGTATGTCAGCATTTGGCAAAAGCGATCGCCCGCGATGGTGAAGGCGCAACTTGTTTAATTGAGGTGCAAGTTTCTGGCGCTAGCGATGAAAAAGCTGCCAGGCAAGTTGCTAAAACTATTGTGGGTTCTGCGTTATTTAAATCAGCTATATTTGGGCGCGATCCAAACTGGGGCAGAATTGCCGCCGCAGCCGGGCGTGCTGGCATACCTTTTGAACAGGAAAATTTGCAGATTAAGTTAGGTGACTTCTTATTAATGGAAAACGGTCAACCTTTACCGTTCGATCGCGCAGCAGCTAGTAATTATATGAAGCAAAAAGCGTCTAGCGCTGTTCCACAACAAGGAGTAGTTAGTGTTAATAGTAGTGGAGGTGGCGAATCTGTACCTTTTGACCGCAGTGCAAGCGATCGCTATCTTAAGGACGATACGATCTTAATATCTGTCAGCATTGGTAATGGTGCGGGAACTGGAACAGCTTGGGGCTGCGATCTTAGCTACGATTACGTGAAAATTAATGCTGAGTACACCACTTAAGTTACGTGTTGATGCGATCGCTAAAATAGTTACATGAGACGTGACGATTTTTTTAGATAGTAACTGTTAATTTGTGAGTGAATTTATGCAAGTAGCGTTAAAGCAAGTAGTTGTACCACCTGGGCAGCAATTGTTACTAAAAGATGTTTCATGGCAGATGTATGAAGGTATCTTAAAAGAATTAGGAGAAAAGCGTGCTGCTAGAATCAATTATTTTCAAGGAATATTAGAAATAATGACCCCACTGCCAGGACATGAAGTAGGTAAAGTAATTATTGGCGATTTAGTGAAAGCACTTTGTGAAGAAATAGAAGTAGAATGTTGGAGTCTTGGTTCTACAACTTTCAAAAATAAAGATATGGCAGCGGGAATAGAAGCTGAGGACTGTTTTTATATACAAAATGAAGCAGTAATTAGAGGGAAGGACATAGTAGATTTAAATACAGATCCTCCGCCAGATTTAGCAATTGAAATTGATATTGCCTCGCGCACTCGTCTCGATAACTACGAGGCTTTAGGTGTACCTGAGTTATGGCGATACGATGGTCAAAATCTAGAGATAAACGTGCTAGAAAATGGCAAGTACGTTAGCTCAAATATTAGTCGCAACTTTCCTAATTTTCCTTTAGTTGATGTCATTCCTCAGTACGTCGAACAGAGCAAAATTCAAGGCAGAAACGCAACAATTAGAGCTTTTAGAAGTTGGGTAAAAGAAGTTACGGGTAAACTTTCTTAACTTGCCTCTAGTAATTAGTACTATACCCATCTATTTATCAAGGGATAGGAAACTTACTTGCGATCGCTATTTAACGAGTTCTCAACAAACTGTTTGCCACAGTCTTTACACACATAGCACTGCTTTCCCCTTCGATACCCATTTTTAGATAACTGCGGCGATTGACAGTGCGGGCATTTCATTACTTTCATTACAGCGTCAGACAAGCGATCGCCTATGTACGGTTGCAAATATGACACTAATAAATCCTCAATCTGCTGCATCAACTGTTGACGGTGCTGCAAGTCTGGGTTACGCAGTGCAGATAAGATGACAGCATTGCCACTATGGACGCAAACTTCTGCTAAAAGATTGGCTTGCGCCTTGCCTAAGTTTGGGTTGCGTTGCTGCAAAATACTCGCCATAAAAGCGATCGCTTCAGCAGTCATGCTTTCATCGATCGACTGGAAAATTTGCCGCGAGATAAAGAATTGAATAAATACTACCCGTGAAACAGGCTGCTCGAATAAACGGGCGATCGCCCCAGTTATAGCTTGAATCATTGGGCGCAGAGGTAATTGCACAATTTCAGGGGTATTTGTCTGTGCCCACAGTAACTTAACGCTCTCGATATGGCGCAACTCCATTGCATGAAAAATAGCAGCTTTATCAGGGAAAAATTGATATAGAGAACCGATCGCCGTTTCTGCTTTGGCGGCGATTAAATGAGTAGTCGCCGCTTCATAACCTACCGCATCAAATACTGCTGCTGCTGCATCGAGGATTTTTTCTACCCGCTCTTTCCCCCGCTGCTGTTTAGGTTGACGGCGCAATTTTCTTGACAAATGCGAATCTTTTGTCATATTTTATAAACACGACGAATTCCTCACAATTTTATAACTAAGGGAGAATGCAATGCAGTCTATGCTTCCTGGTGCGCCTTGGTTGTTAGCACATAAGTCAATGCTGGTAGTCAACCAACCGCGCAAAATTTCATTGTATGGCGCTGACTATGTAATGTGGAAAGATGCGGAAGGAAACGTTTATGCTTTGCCTAATGCTTGTCCCCATATGGGAGCAATGCTATCAGCAGGATGGTGCGAGGTCGATAAAGAGGGTAAAAGCGCTGTAGTGTGTCCGTTTCACGCTCTTGGGTTCGATGCTAATGGTTGCACTGTTTTGCCAGGAAGTAAAAAGAAAACATTACCCCAGTTAAAACCTTTAGAGCTAATAGTTCAGGGAGATTTTATTTGGTCTTATGGTGGATACGAGCCAAAAATACCAATCCCTACCATCCTAAATGAGATTGCCAAGACTTACTACTTTGTGGGGCATACCGCAGATATGAGTGTAGAAACCCCTCTGCTACCTATGCTGTTGAATATGCACGACTACAATCATCAAAATGGCACTCATAGAGACTTATTTCGGATTACTGATATAGAGTTTCATCAATTTACTGATGACGGGCATCATTCTCAAGCTTTTTACGATTTGCCTACTGCTCCTTATAGCTTGGTAGAGAAACTCAAAAAGCCTGATTTATTCTTACTACCCAGCACAATTAAAGCTCACCTAGAAAATCACTTCCCATCGCTAGTAATTTTTCATGGAGAAACGTTTACAGGAAAAGCCGCGCAGTGTCATCTCTTTATTCCAGAAGCCGAAAATCGCACGCGCACCTATATTTTACTTTTTGGGCAAGCTAGACATCCCATGTTTAAGCTACTTGGCAAGACTTATCTCAATTTTGGCAAGGTTGTAGTCGAGCAAGATGCAGATATTCTGAAGAAAATTTATGCAGATACTCCGCAGAAAATTAAGCTCAACAATGAAGTAGGTATGGATTGGGTGCGACGTAATTTTGATAGCTTTCCCAATGTGGTAGAACCCAATCTTTCAAGATAGTTACTCTAGCATCTTAAGGTGAAGTTGCGATCGCCTACTTTTGATATTGTGGTGTGAGAGCGATCGAAAATCAAGAAGTCAAAGCTTGTAGATGAAAGTGTATTTGCAGCACTAGCTTCAAACTTATGCCGATTTGCTCAAAGTGTCGATATGGCTTTGAATCTAGTCCAAACCACTGTCCAAACTGTGGAACTGCAAGTTGGCAGAGGAGTCAATCTACTTTCTCTAAATATCTAAATTTAGTTGTGCGCCACTTTTGGCTAGTTTTTTTCCTAGCAATTGGCTCGTGGGTTGTATATCAAGGCAGTAAGAAATATTTAGAACAAGAGCAAACTAGCTTAATTGCAGTTGATAGCTCTACAGGAGAGGTTTCTTGGTCAGTGCCATTAGGTCGTGGCGATTCCCTTGCAAGGTGTATTCATGCTGAGGAAGGTCGTGTTTTTGTGGGCGTAGCCACCGATGCTGATGCATATGGCGATTATCAACGCTATCAAATAGAGACTTTCGATGGCGCTTCAGGACAATAGAGTTTTTGTGTTAGGCGCAGTATCTCGGTGGCGTAATTTGACAGATTGTTTTTAGCGATCGCTAAAAACAAGTTAGTGTGAGAGCGCTCAGATGGTGTTTTAAGGCGGGTGGAGAGTGCGATCGCCCATAGCCGAGCTAAGACGCACACCTTAACATTTTCACAGTTTTTCCAGCGTTGTATAGCCTAATTTGTTCAAGTGAATAATTGTTTGCTGATAACTTCAAGCCTCGCATCAGCATATATACACAGAAATGAGTACAGCGAATTTATTTAAAGATAAATATTTTCATGGATTACGAACAAATTAAATATGAGTTAGAAAGCTCGCCGATTTTCAAGCTTTTCCGCAGTCGCAGTGCCGCCTTAATTTTGAGCTTTTTACACAAACAATTTAAAGCAACTCAGCATATTTCTGTGGCGCAATTAGAGTTAGAAGCAAAGTTAAGTGACGCTCTAGAGTTGCTACAAGAAGTTTATCCCGACCTTTATCATCCCCGATCGCCTAAAGAGTATCTGAGCGAATGGTGCGACGATGGGCTGTTGCGGAAAATCTTTGATAGTAGCGATGAGCCAAGATTTACATTAACTCCGGCGGCGGAGAAAGCGATCGCTTGGCTAGAAGACTTACAACAAAAACATGAGTTTGTAGGAACAGAATCGCGCTTTTTACAAATTTTCTCATTGTTGAAAGAAATCCGCGATCGCAGTACCACCGATGTGGAGGAGCGGATTGCTCAGTTAGAGCAAGATCGCGATCGCCTCCAGCAAGAAATCGACCAAATTCGCCGAACGGGAGAAGTCGCTCTCTACAATCAAACCCAACTGCAAGAACGGTTCTTTCTAGCAAATCAAGTCACTCGTCAATTGATTGCAGATTTTAAAGACATTGAACAAAATTTTCGCAACCTAACTCGAACTATAAAGGAAGCTCAACTTCAGCAAGATGCTTGTAAAGGTGCAGTAGTCAGCAGGGTATTGGATGCCGACGGGGAATTGAAAGAGTCTGACCAGGGACGCAGTTTCTACGCTTTCTGGAATTTTTTAATGTCACCAAGCAAGCGACAGGAACTCAGATCCTTGATTCAAGACGTTTATAAACTAGAAGAAATACAGCCCCTAATTAGGGAGAATGGGCTACTGCGCCGGATTGAGCGCAATTTGATTGATGCGGGTGAATACATCGTGCAATCCAACCATCGATTAACAGAAAAACTGCGACAGATGTTGGATGAGCGCAACTTAATGGAAAATCGACGAGTAGCGGAACTAATCACCGATGTTCAACGAATTGCCCTACAAGTGGCAGATCGTGCAAGCGCAGAGTCAGATTTTTGGCAACTAGAATGCGAACCTGCGGTAAATCTGATAATGGAGCGTCCGCTACATCCTTTAGAAGAGTCGGAGACACCAACTTTTTCTCTAGATTTTAGCAACTTGCCGGAAGATACCCTAGAGGAAGAAATCGCCGAACTTTATCAGCAGTTTTATGTCAATGAGGACGAGTTAGCACAACGCATTGATGCTTTGTTGGCACATCATTCCGCCGTTTCGCTAACCCAGTTGCTCCAACTCTATCCAGTAAGTCAGGGATTGCCGGAAATTGTGGCTTATCTAGCGATCGCTAGTCAAGGCGATCGACGACATTCTATTAATACCAGTACAATTGATGAGATTGCGATCTCCAGCTTGGAGTCAGATAAACAACTGCATCTAAAATTGCCCCAGATCGTTTTTCGCCGTTGAGAGTAATGCAACCTCAGCCACCGCAACCCTACGCCCCAGTAATTATCAAGCTCCTACAAGGAGCAATTTACAATGACGATCCCCATTGGGAACGGTTGCAAAGCTATTTGACTCCCATTAAAGAATACTTTGGTAAGATTGGTCTGCAAGTTCAAAACTATGACACGGAAGGCTTTGCTTATTTAGAGCAACCAGATCCAGAGCCAGAAGAGCGGACAGAACCCCTGCCTAGACTAACTGTTCGTCGTCAGTTGAGCTTTACAGTCACAGTTTTTTGCGTATTGCTGCGCGATCAATTACGACAATTTGATGCCAGCGACGCTATTGGCAAATTAATCCTTAGCATTGAACAAATTAGAGATTTATTACAACCCTACCTGCCGGAAGAAAATAATGAAGACAGATTTCGGCGCGAGGTAGAGGGATTGATAAAGCAAACTAGCGAATTTGGGTTCTTAAAACGCCTGTCTGGACAAGATGAAAATTATGAAGTGCGTCCCATCCTCAAAGCCAAAATTGATGCAGATACCCTAGAACTTCTAAAACAAAAGCTAGAAACCTATGCAAATCCCACTGTATCTTGACCAATTAAATGGTCACAACCCTGATGCGCTAGCAGGCTTTCGTCTCCAACGCTTTGAGGTGCTGAACTGGGGTACGTTCGACAAACGCCCTTGGGTGATGAATTTGCTGGGCAATATGGCTTTGCTTACTGGGGCGAACGGTTCGGGAAAATCCACATTGGTGGATGCATTGCTAACTTTACTGGTTGCTAATAAGCGCCGCAACTATAATCAGGCTTCTAGCACTACAAGTAAAAAAGAACGCGATGAAAAAAGTTACGTGCAAGGGGCGTATGGTCGTACCCGCGTGGAAGAATCCTATGGCTCAAAACCCAAATTGCTGCGAACAGATGGAACGCTGACAGTATTGCTGGCATATTTTAGCGATCGCCTGACCAAGCAAGACCTAACGCTAGCACAGGTGTTGTGGATAGAAGCTGGCTCTGTGCGTAAGTTTTTTGCGACCGCTAATACCGAACTTGCGATCGATTCTCATTTCACTTCATCTACTCGAATTGCAGACTTAAAGAAACACTTAAAAGCAAGCGGGGTAGAAGTCTTTGACGAATTTGGGAAGTACAGCCAGCAATTTCGCAAACGCCTCGGCTTACAATCGGAAAAAGCCTTGGATTTGTTCAATCAAACCGTCAGCATCAAAGAGATTGGCGGATTAAATGACTTTGTTCGCAATCATATGTTGGAAAAGACAGATGTGCAGACAAAGATTCGTGAGTTGCAAGAAAGCTATGAGAATCTCACAATTTCTCACGAGGCAATTCAAAAAGCCCGCCGACAATTAGGGTCCCTTGTACCGCTTACTGGAAGAAGCAGAAAAATATGCAAAACTAAAAAACGAAGTTGCAAAGCTACAGAGCTTTTTACCCATTGTTCCTGCTTTCTTTGCCAGCAAAAAATTCCGCTTGTTAACTCAAGAACTGGAATCTACCAGTCAGCAGCTAACTCAATTGCAAGATGAACAAACACAGTGCGATCGCACTCTTGAATATCTACGTCAGGAAGAGAAGCAGTTAGAGATTTCTATCAGTAACGATAGCGTTGGGCAAAGATTGCAAGAACTCAAGCGAGAACTAGAACAACGGCAAAAAGAGCTAACTAGCAAGAAAAATCAGACAAAAGAATACGATCGCCTTGCTCAACAGTTAGATTTACTTCCATACACTGACAGCACAACGTTTTATGCAGCAAGAACAAAAGGAGAAAAACTAAAGCAAGACATTGATGAAGCGTTGCAAACTTTAGTAGCACGAAGGGATGATGAAATTGCACTGCGTAGCGATCTGCAAAAACAACAAGCAAAACTGGAAGATGAGTTAAAATCTCTCCGCAGCCGCAAAAGCCAGATTCCTAAAACTAATCTTGATATCCGCGATCGCCTTGTCCGTGACTTAAATCTATCCCAAAGCGATCTGCCCTTTGTTGGAGAGCTTTTACAAGTCCGCCTTGAGGCACAGGAATGGGAAGGTGCGATCGAGCGCCTGCTTCGAGGGTTTGGCTTGTGCGTTTTGGTTTCTGAGGCTCATTATCAAGCAGTCAATGCTTATGTATATCGGACTGATTTGAAGGAAAGGTTAGTCTACTATCGCGTGACTCCAGCAGTTACCAGTCCAACACAACGCGCCCTCAATCCGCAGCAAATTCCTCACAAGCTAGAAATTAAGCAAGACAACGATACATTCTCGCAATGGTTGCGGGATCGATTGGTGCGTAAATTTAGCTATGTTTGTTGCGATACAGTAGAGCAGTTCCAACATGAAACTCTTGCTATCACCCGCTCAGGACTGCTTAAACATGGAGCAGAACGGCATGAAAAAGACGATCGCTTCCAAATTAGCGATCGCAGTCAATATATTTTGGGTTGGAATAACGCTAGCAAGATTAGAGCGTTAGAAACTGAGTTAAAGCAAATCAATCAAGAACTTACGCAAATTGATAAAAAAGTACAACAACTGGAGCGCGATCGCGCTCCAACGGATGCAACAAACATCGTGGCTGCAAGACTTTATGAAGTTTGTTGATTTCTCGGAAATCGATTGGCGAACAATAGAAAGCGATCGTCTCAAACTTCAAGAGCAAAAACAGCAATTAGAAGCTAGTTCCGATTGTCTCAAGCAGCTAGAAACAGACCTTCAGAGCGCTCAACAAAAAATTGCTCAAGCAGGACAACACCGCGACAATTTAATTCGAGATATTGAAACTCTTAGAACTAAACAACGCAATAATCAGAGCCAACAGAAAGAATGTGATGCTAAAATGCGCTCAATTACTGAGCAAGATATTCAGGCATTTGCAACGCGCTGGAGTACCAAAATCACGAAACAGATGAGTTTAGAGACGATTGCTCAAGAGGAGGAAACCTTACGCGATGTTCTTCAAGAACAACTCCGTCAACGAGAGCAACAGCAAAATACATCTGGTAGTTTGTTAACTATGCAAATGTACAAATTTAAAAGTGTTTTTCCTGAAATAACCTCAGAACTGCTAACATCCTTGGAATATTTAGATGAATATCTTAAACTTAAAATTCAAATAGAGAAAGACGACTTACATCCTCACGAAAAACGTTTTAAACAATTGATGAATGAGAAAGTAATCATTGCTATATCAATGTTCAAGAGTTCTCTAGAAAAGCAAGAAGAGGAAATCCAGCAAAGTATAGAAGAACTAAATGAATCCTTGCAGAATATTAATTACACAGATTCTACTTATATTAAATTATGCTGCGAATCAACCCGTTACCGTGAAATTCGAGACTTTAAGCAAGATTTGATTGTTTGTCTAGGCGATATTGCTCGTTATAGTGCTGAAGACAACGAAGAACGATTTAAAAATATTCAAAGTCGCTTAATTGAACGATTTAAGTCTCAAGACCAATGGACGGGTTTAGTTACCGATGTTCGTAATTGGCTAGATTTTTCGGTCAGCGAACGCTACCGCTCAGATAACGCTGAAAAAGAACACCATACCGATTCATCAGGAAAATCTGGCGGGCAAAAAGTCAAATTAGCCTACACTATCTTAGCATCAGCGATCGCCTATCAATTTGGCTTAAGTCAAGATACAGGAAAAAATAAGTCTTTCCGTTTTGTGGTAATTGACGAAGCATTTAGTAAATCCGATGATAGTAATGCTCGTTATGCAATGCAACTATTTAAAAACTTAAACTTACAACTTTTAGTTGTAACTCCAAAAGATAAAATCAATGTAATTGAGTCTTACATTTCTAGCCTTCACTTCGTTTATAACGCATTAGAAGGAAACTATTCAAAAATTTCCTCTATTCTCATTGAAGAATATAGACAAAATTGCCAGCTTACTTTTATCCAAACTCGTGATTAATCCTGCTCAGATTCTACAAAAAGCCAATAGTTGTTATTCTTTATTTCTTCGTTCATTTCTCACACAAGAAAACTTTTTCCCCCTTGAACTTTCTATAGGCTCTTTGCCCAAGGATTACCTTGTTTTGCGGACAGAATTAACTCAGTTGATTGATAATTCAAAACAAAATTTATGTTATGGCTATAATCTTGAACTAAAGTCTCGTAAAACTCATAAACACGGGCAACAATCCCTCCCTAAACGCATCAGTATTGAAACTGAGGAAGATTACTTAAAGCTGATACAAAAAGAGCAAGAATTTATAAAATTTAAAGCAGATGTAGACCTTATCCGTGTAGCAGTCCCCGAACTCAATTGGTGGCTTTGTCAAAATCCCTTAGAAGTGATTAAGCATAGCGACTGGCATGATTTACTCAAAGTTTGCCAGTATTTTCAAAGCAACCCTAAAATTAACTTGTATATTCGAGAATTACCTATTCAAGTTCACACCAAATTCATTGAACAAAATAAAGATATTCTGCGTAGGCTTTTAGAAGCTATCTTACCAATTGAACAGCTTATCTCCGTAGAAGGTGAAAGAGAATGTGTTTTTGAAAAGCGTTTTTCTCTGCGTTACCGCGAACCAACTATTCGTTTTAGAGTCTTAGATCGAACAATAAAAGCTAGATATAGCTTGCCCTTCTTTGATATCAGTACGCCCATTTCTGAATTTAGACAACTTTGCTTAGAATCTCACCGATTCTTTATTACAGAAAATTTAATGAATTTTCTGACTTTCCCTGGTCAAAACAATGGTCTGGCAATTTTTGGTGGTGGGTATGCGATTCAAGCTTTAAAATCTGTTACTTGGTTATCACAGTGTCCTATCTTTTATTGGGGTGATTTGGATGTTGACGGATTTAAGATTCTTTCTCAACTGCGATCGCACTTTCCTCAAACAATATCTATAATGATGGACATTAAAACCTTTGAAACTTTCCAAGAATTTGCTGTTCCTGATTCTAGTGGGGGTACTGTAACTTTACCTCACTTGACTGGTGAAGAACAGTCTCTATATGCTTATCTATCGCTTTATGGAAAACGTCTAGAACAAGAACATATTAGTCAAGATTATGCTAACTATTATTTGCAAAATTTGGTGCAACTTATCTAAGTAAAGTTTTAGAGTAAATCAATAGGATATATATAATCTTTTAGTACAATATCCCCTATTGGGTGGACATAAGAAAACTTTTGTATAATCTCAAATATAGATGCTAGGAAGAAAGTTTCTGTATGTTACACGTAAAAATAGCCATGATGCTTGTACAAAAGTTTCAGTATAAAAAACAATTGGTTTGCTTTGATTTCTTAGCGGTAAAAGTAGCTATGATTTAATTACAAATAATTAATAAATTAGTGTAATCGGTAACTTAGATTTTAATATTTATGCAATTTCAAGAATTGGAGAAACAACGTCAGATCAATCGCTCTCTCTCGCAAGAAAAATTCTCTGAGCGTATCTCAGCGATACAAGAATGCATGAATGCACAGTATAAGTATGCTGAGTTATTTCATGGTTTTCTAGGGAAACACAACCTTACTGGACATAGCGATGCGGAAGCACCGATTATATCAGCATTAATTAAAAATGAAATTGCGATTTATTCAAGTCTTATCCTAACAATAGATGGTTTATATGGCTCTGCCTTAGTGCTACTACGTTCAGTATATGAGGCGTTAATGATTGCAAAATTTTCGTCTTTACGACAACGTGACAACCTTATATCTAAATGGGTAGCTGGAGAGACAATCTATTTTTCTAATGCAATTTTGAAGAAAATTATTGTGCCAGATATTACTGAACTAACAGCCCTTTGGGAGATCCTCTGCAAAGCATCTCACGCAACTATTTATTCATATTAGATAACAATGCAATTTGAGGAGATAGAGAATGAAATATCTGCCAATTTAGCTATCTTATCTATGTTACTAGGCTGCAATTTTCACTTAATGAACAAACATTATGTTACAAACTCAATGATTTATCTCGCCAAAAGATATCATAGCCAAGAAGGAGAGTTTCAGCGCCGTTGAGATTCCGCCAAGATTGCTACTCAAGGTTTGACCAAATTTCTCTCTCAAACAGGGCGGCAGGTTATTAAAGAGTATTCTAGAGTATGGAAATTAGCGCCTCCAGTTATTTCCTAGCGTGTATAGTAGACAGGCGGCTAATAATTCTGGTGCAACAGACTGGTCAAAGTCGCTTGGGTAGTAAGCAAAGATACTGACAGTTGCGATCGCAACTGTTAGTCTGCTCAAGCTATCAGTTGATTTGCAAAACCCATTAGCATTGATTCTGTCGAGCTATCTTTTGAGCCAGAGGTCAGGGTTCAAACACTTTTAGATGAAGTTATCTTTGAAAAAGAGTTGTGTACTAATAGTTATTCAACATATGGAAGCAGGTATATGGCTGGAAACGTTTCTGGTGTTCTAAATCAGGGAGGATAAACCTAGCTGATAATATCTGTAGATGCTGTTCATGTTAACAGCACTATTTATAGAGATTAAATTGGTACTTAACACAATTATGCTTTAGAGCAAAACTTGGTAGAAGCTTTTGATGAGAGCCAGCAAATTTTCAATCGTCTTACTCAGACTTACCCGACTTCAACTGCATCTGAGCAACAAATTATTATGGCGGAAACTGTGAAGCAGGTAGAGCAAAACTCAACTTCGAGCGAGTGACGGTTGGAGAATAGGCATTTATCTTTGCAGCACTCCAAAAAGCTTCAAATCGGTGGGGGTTAGCTCATTTGTGAAAGCGATTGAAGCCGGAATTAAGGGAGAGTACGAAACTGAGTTTAATAATTAATGGAGAAAACTGATGCAAATCACGATCGACCTACCGCCAGATATTGAACAAGACTTGATCCGTCAATCGGCTCAGTTTAATATTCCGCTCCAGACATTGATTCTGCAAGCCTTACGCCGAGTAATTCAAACGCCATCTGTTTTCAGTTCTCAATGGTCGGAGGTTATATTGTCCTATGAAGGAATTCCCGACTTCCCTGCATTTGAATCCTACCGTGATGAACTCCTTCCGCCTTGTGAACCAGAGCTATTGTGATGCGATTTTTACTCGATACCTGCGTTATTAGCGACTTCATTAAGGGTGAAATTGGTACAAAAGTTAGGCTTAAGCAAACTCCGCCTAGTGAAATTGCCGTTTTTGTAATTACGGTTATGGAGTTAAGCTACGGATTGTTACTCAATCCGCAACGTGCTAAGAAGGTTGAATCAACAATTGCCAGTTTTCTAGCTTCTGTAATAATTCTCCCTTTCAGTAGTGTAGAGGCTGAAAAAGCTGCTCAAATCCGTGCTGCGCTAAAATCTCAAGGACAGCCGATTGGTGCTTACGATGTCTTGATTGCGGCTACTGCGCTTGAACACAACCTACTCATGATTACAGCAAATCAACGAGAATTTGAGCGAGTTCTTGGTCTACAGACCGAGAATTGGCGACAGTCTTAGAAAATTGGCTGGTGCAAACGGCAGAATAAAAACACGCTGGAGCAGATGGATAAGAAACACTAATTGTCAAGAGTGCGTTGTCTGCTACCGATCGCAAACTTTATACTGTGGTTTCGTTGGTAGGGAAAAAATCGAAAGCTTACCTACTGGTATTCACAGTCAAGTCATTGTGAATCGATCGCTCAATATTCAGCCAAGTCTGCTTAGTACCGAGCGATCTCTATTCTATATTCAACAGTAGGGTGCGTTGCCCAGGCAACGCACCCTACTGACCAAATCTTACAAGCTAGTTAAAAGCGTCTTTGATATTATCAACAGTGCGTTTTACAGCATTCATGGACTTATCTACTGCTTTTTCTGTCCGAGATGCATCTTCTTCTGCTCTGTCGTAAATTGTATCTCTGTCGCTCTTTGCTTTGCGTTCAGCTACAGCATCGTCACCAGTTGATTTATCAACTTTTCTAGCATTGCTACTAGCTGCATCTTCAACTTTGTCTTTTGTATCGCGAATAAAGTTCTTGGAACCCTTAGCAACATCATCTGCTGCGTCTTTAACTTTATCACCTGCGTCTCTAGAGGCAACTAATGTCGGCGATGCCATTGCTGAATTATCTACGAAAAATCCACCTTGCCACACAAATGCGATCGCGCTAAAACAAAATACTGTTGTAGCTACCCAGCGTCCTAGCGTAGAAAGTTGTTTGGTAAAATTATTTAGCTTCATAGAATACAATCTTCCTTAAGATTTAGCATTCTCTTTTTACTCGATTTAATAGAACGCTCAAAACGCTCTCTAGATAGAGGTTTTTCTAGCCTATCCTGGCAACTAAGTTCCCTATTTTGATAGATTGAAGTCTGGAAAATTCGTGTTTGTTAGTTTCATCTGCTTTAGGATACATTTCTTTACTAAGTATTTAGCCTAAATCGCTACTAGCAGAAGTGGGAAAGCGTTGTCCACCATCTTCGCCATTATTGTAGTAATACAACGTGCGGATAGGATAGGGAATAGAAATATCTGCTTGTTCGCAAGCTTTTTTTAGAGCCACAATCACGCGGGTTTTAGTTTGACGCACTTGGACTTTCTGCGGCAATGTCCAGTAGCGAATCATTAAGTCTATGGAACTATCACCAAATCCTACTGCATCTACTTCGGGTTCTGGACTTGACAATACTCCCGGTACATTGTCTATCGCTTCAAGTAGTGTTTCCATTGCCGTCGATAAAGATGTATTGTAGTCTATACCCAATGCCAAATCTGTGCGGCGGTGAGGCATTGCTGTTAATACTTGAACGGGACTTGTAAACACGATCGCATTGGGAATTACTACTCGTTCTCCTTGATAAGTTTTGATTTGCGTAGAACGAATAGTGATATCTTCAATTGTTCCTTCAAACTCATTAACAATGATTTGATCGCCTAAGCGAAAAGGCTCATTTAATAATAGTATTATTCCTGCTAAAAAGTTCTTGAAAATATCTTGGAAAGCAAAACCAATTGCTACAGAACTTAATCCCAGTAAGCCAACAATATCTCCTAATCCTAAGTCGGGAAAAGCAAATATACAAGCTAACAAAACCCCTGCAACCCAAGTAGATACGTATGTAATTTGAATAAGTAGCGAACGCAAAGAGTCACTTTTGAGTATGCGTTTCCCCGCAATTATTGACATTCGCCTAGTAACATTGGCTATATATCGAGTTATCAATAAAATTATAATTGCAAAAATAATTCCTGGTAGCGATTCTATTACACTACCCGTTAGACGCAATAGACTTGATTGTATTTCTTGAATTAAAGCTTTCATTCGTTACTATATCTACTTTTAATCTAGGCTAAAATCGCTGAGTAAAGCTAATTGCTCTGGTTCTGTAATTACTACTCGCCAACTTTCTTCCCCTATTCTTTGAGGTGTAATATCTCTTAATTGAATTAATTCATCTACTGCATCTATAGGATCGATGGGAATTTGATTTAAAGTTTGTTTAGACACCGTTACTATATAAGTTTGGTTATCTGGCGTTAATACTTTAAGTTCGACATTTTCAGCAGTAACTACTTTATACTCTGTTACTTTACCTTCTATAACGAGCGCTTTTTGTTTTTGCTGCTGGCAAAATAGTCTAGTTGTTTTTTCTAAATTCAAAGATTTTACGTCAAAACCAGGACAACTGACAATTGTGTTTGTCCTATTGACAATTTTTCTTAACTCACCGTAATTAGGAATCTGTCCAATATTATAATTAGCTTTACTGCGAACTTTTTCTGGCGCATTTAAAAGTAATTTTTTAATTTTTTCTCGATCTTCACTAGCTAGTTTTGGCGATAAATATACACCCGCACCAGGTATAGCTTTACTGACATGAATGATTCGCAAACTGCGATCGCCTTTAATATTGTCATACCTGCTAGCTGCTATATCTACTTTACCTGCTTTAACTAATTTCATAGCTTCTCTAGGCGAGTAACCAGTACCTACGCGCATAGTTTTACCATACAAAGTATAAATAGGTAAGTGAAATGTTGGTGCTGATTCTGGACTACCTAAAGCAATAGTGGTGTATGCATTAATGTCAGCAATAGATTCAATAGAACTATCCGAACGCACGTATAACGCCGAACGATAATAAGGTGTTGATTCAGGAAACATAGTAGCAACGCCAACGTAGCCATTATCTTCTGCTGCAATTGAAAATAAAGGAAATCTAGTAAACGCTACATCCCATGTTTTATTAACTATGCGTTGGGAAATTTCTGAATAGGGAGCGTCTCTATCGACTTTGATTCTACCTTTAAGTTGCTTTTGTAAGTAAAGTGCTAAAGTGAGATAATCTGCATCTTGTGGTGGAATTGCTACACCGATAACTAATGGTTGCGATCGCAAATCCTTGTAACAATTATTCCAAATTTTCTTTTCACCTTTATTTGGACACGCTTGACTCGATTGCCAACTACTAAATGCACCAACACCAACTAACGCGATCGCAATACCTAGCGCAGATCCTATAGTTAATTTAGACTTGTCTTTTAAAAATTTCATTGTTTGCCTTAATGTATTAGGCGATACACAAGTTTCCTTAATGTACTACTTCTAATCAGCAGTTTGTGCAAAACAAGCTAAGTTTTGTCGTCTCTAGTCCTAGCGAACTAAAGTAGTACAGAGGTGTCGATCTTTGTAATTACTAATGCATACAATTGAGAAACTGTCAACTAATAAAGCTTGGTCAAAAGCGATCGCCCAACCAGCCAAAGAATTTGCTCCTACAAAGTTATCTATCATCTCCGGCAGCATACCGCAAGGCTTACGCGGTTCATTGTATCGCAACGGTCCGGCACGCTTAGAACGTGGTGGGATAAAAGTAGGGCATTGGTTTGATGGCGATGGCGCAATTTTAGCAGTCCATTTTAGTGCTGATGGTGCAGAAGCTACTTATCGCTACGTACAGACAGCAGGATATCAAGAAGAAGCAAACGCCGATCGCTTGTTGTATGGTAACTATGGGATGACAGCACCAGGCGCAATCTGGAATCAATGGTTTAAACCAATCAAAAACGCTGCCAATACCTCAGTTTTAGCCTTACCAGATAGGTTACTCGCACTGTGGGAAGGTGGAAATCCTCATGCTTTAGATTTAGAAACTTTGGCAACCTGGGGTACAGATGAATTAGGAGCGCTGGAAAACAACTTACCTTATTCTGCTCATCCTAAATGCGACGCACAGACAGGAGAAATATTTAATTTTGGGATTAGTCCTGGTATAAATGCCAAACTGAATATTTATAAAAGCGATCGCACAGGTAAAATTACCAAAAAGACAGAATTTCCCTTAGATGGCATTCCCCTCATCCATGATTTTGTTTTAGCAGGGCAATATTTAGTATTTTTTGTCCCACCTGTACGAGTCAATCCATTACCGCTACTATTAGGATTAAGCAACTACAGCGATGCTCTAGAGTGGCAGCCACAACTAGGAACTCAAGTATTAGTTTTCGATCGCCATAGCCTATCGCTAGTAAGTCGGATTGAAGCGGAACCTTGGTATCAGTGGCATTTCGCCAATGGCTATGTAGATGATAGTAGTGCAATTGTTGCCCATATTATCCGCTATGAGGATTTCCAAACCAATCAATATCTTAAAGAAGTAGCCACAGGTGAAACTCATCGCACTGCTAAAAGTAGCTTGTGGGAAACAGTTGTTCACCCCACTAATGGCAAAGTAAGATCGCAGCAGATATTAGACAATCATTGTGAATTTCCAGTTGTACCACCGCAGCACGTAGGAAAAGCAGCCAGTCAGACTTATTTATCGCTGCATCGCCCTGGTGTAGATACTAGCAAAGAGTTGTTAGGAGCGATCGCTCGTTTTGACAACCAAACTAAAATCCTCACAGTAGCCGATATGGGAGAAAACCACTATCCCACAGAACCCATATATGCACCCAAAAGTGAAAACCCCGATTTAGGCTGGATAGTAACAGTTGTGTACGATGGTAATACCGATACAAGCGAAGTTTGGGTATTTGATAGCGACGGCTTAGATAGGGAACCTGTTTGCAGATTAGCTTTACCTAGTGTAATTCCCCCAGGTTTTCATGGTACATGGCATCCTGCGTAAATTTTGATGAGGATTTGCTAAATTAAGCTGCGTCAAGATGCACTTGTCAGTAAAAATATCTATGCGTCTTGGCGCAAAATAATATCTCTAAGATGAACAACAAAATTTATGGCTTATTACTGGTTTAAAGCATTTCACATCGTTGGTTTTGTCGTTTGGTTTGCTGGATTATTTTACCTAGTACGTCTATTTATCTACCACGTCGAGGCTGACGAAAAGCCGGAACCTGCAAAATCAATTCTCAAAGAACAATACCAGTTGATGGAAAAACGCCTGTACGGTATTATCACCAATCCAGGGATGTATGTAACGATCGCAATGGCAATTGGGTTAATATCTACTGAGCCTGACGTGCTAAAACAAGGATGGTTGCACATCAAACTAGCATTTGTTGTCGCTTTGATTGGCTATCACCATTATTGCAAGCGGTTGATGAGACAATTAGAGAAAGGCGAGTGTAAGTGGAGCAGTCAGCAGCTAAGAGGTTTAAACGAAGCACCTACTGTAATGCTCGTTGCGATTGTAATGTTAGCAATTTTCAAAGACAACTTACCTACCGATCTAACAGCCTGGGTAATATTTGCAATGATTATTGCAATGGCAGCAACTATTCAGCTATACGCTAGAAAACGCAGACTTGATAAAGAGCGCGTGTTAACAGAAGTACCGCAAGAATAGGTAAAAATCATAAATTAAGGGCGCATCTAAAAATGTGTCCTTTTTACTAAATCGAGGTACTTTCCTCATTCTCAAAGTAGCAATACATAAATTTCTATCTGCGTTCATCTGCGTCCATCTACGTTCGCCAATTAATTGCGTGCAACAAGTTTACTAAAATAGCGATCGCACTATATGCTGCTCTAGCAAACTAGCAAGCACTTCCTTAGACATCTCTCCTTGAGCTACTTGCATCACCATGTTATAAGCTTGCTCGTCAGACAAGTTTATGTTGTAGCCATTCAAGCGTAAAAATGCTTCCATTGCACCGTAAGCTGTACGTTTATTGCCATCCAAAAACGGATGATTTTTAGCAATGTGGTAGAGGTAAGCAGCAGCTTGTTCGTGAATTGTAGGATGCAACAGTTCACCAAAAAATGTCGCCTGGGGTTGGGAAAGCGCAGATTTTAGCAACCCTTCGTCTCTAATTCCAGACATACCACCAAGCCTATCGATTAGAATTTGGTGGATTTCGAGGATATCAGATATTTCTAAAAATTAGGAGTCTGCAAGGCGCTGGTAAACCTCCTTACGTTCTTCTAAAGAAGCTAAAAAAGCTTGAACTGCTTTACTCGGTGCTTTGGCTTGTGGCTTTACTTGCAAAGCACGCACAAATTCTAACGCTTCTACTAAAAGTGGTTCTGGTAATTGTTCGATTTCTTGGATGATTTGTTCTTTGGTATTCATAAAATGCGATCGCGCTTGATAATTGCCTACTCTAACTTTAGCTTTATATATTAGGCGTAAAATAGATAAAGCTAGTAACCTGTAGCTTTATGCGCTTATCTCAAGGACAGCTAAATATACTAGAACGTTGTCCGCGTCAATTTCAACATACATACTTAGAACAGCTTGGCTCTCCTACTAACTTAGAGCAACAAGAACGCCTTAGTTCTGGTAGTCGCTTTCATTTGTTGATGCAACAAAGAGAGTTAGGTTTACCTATAGATGCTTTAGTTAAGGAAGACGCACAACTGCAACGCTGGATGAATGCTTTTGCTGGTGCAGCTTCAGAAATACTATCGCCCAACTCCAACAGCAATTTCCGTGAAAGCGAACACTGTCGCACCTTGCAAATTGAAGAACATCTGCTGACAGTAATATATGACTTATTGATAGCAAGCGACCGCACTTGTCAAATTCTCGACTGGAAAACCTACCCTAAACCCCAAAATCGCAGCAAATTAGGGCAAAACTGGCAAACACTACTCTATCTCTACGTATTAGCCCAAACCAGCGAATATTTGCCCGAACAGATGTCTATGACTTACTGGTTTGTGCAATCTGAAGATAAACCGCAAAGTTCGACATTTACTTATAACAACACCCAACACCAGCAAACAGGACAAAAACTCAATCGACTACTGACTCAACTTACTAAATGGCTAGAACATTACGAACAAGGCGAACCATTTCCGCAAGTAGCAAATGGTAGTAGAGAATGCGAATATTGCCAATTTGTGACGCGCTGCGATCGCGATCGTTACGATAAAGAAGAAAGCATTAACCAAAACTGGCTATCAAATTTAGCTGATATTCAAGAATTGTCCTTATAAACTGCAAACTTTTAGCATAATTGGCGGTAAGCCGCGCATTAATCAATGGTAGAACATCTGCAAAACTGGCTTGTTGCACCACTAGATGAGCCAAAAGAGGAGTTTTTACAAGCGGTAAGAAGCTGCGCTCCCAGTGTAGACGGGCGTTATGCGGCTCAATTGCTTTGGCAGCGGGGGATTAGAGATGTAAAACAACTGGCGGGATTTATTAATCCTCAGTTGTATCAAGCTGCTAGTCCATTTGTATTTGGGCAAGAAATGCAGCTAGCTGTAGATAGATTGCAGCAAGCACGCGATCGCCATGAAAAGGTAACTATTTGGGGAGATTTCGACGCAGACGGGATTACCTCAACTGCTGTGTTATGGGATGGATTAGGTCAGTTTTTTGAGCGAAATCAGCAGCTATTTTATTACATCCCCAATCGTTTAACAGAGTCTCACGGGTTAAACAGTAAAGGAATTGACAAAGTTGCTCAAAATGGCAGCAAGTTGATTGTTACTTGCGATACTGGCAGCACTAATATTGATGAGATTAATTATGCCAAGTCATTAGGTATTGATGTCATAGTTACCGATCATCACACCTTACCAAGCGATCGCCCAGCGGTTACAGCAATTATTAATCCGCGTTATTTACCTAGCGAACATCAACTATTTCACCTTTCTGGGGTAGCTGTTGCTTACAAGTTAGTAGAAGCACTTTATCAAGCATTACCAGGCGTTCCGCAGCAGCCAATAGACGATTTACTAGATTTAGTAGCTATTGGCTTAATTGCTGACTTGGTGCAATTAAGTGGCGATTGTCGATATCTAGCGCAACGCGGGATCGAGAGGATGCAAAAAGATTGGCAGCAACCAGAAAGCCAAAGAAGACGACCAGGAGTAGGAAGGCTGTTAGACTTATGTAAAAGAAGTGGCGATCGCCCCACTGATATTTCTTTTGGTTTAGGTCCGAGAATTAATGCTGTCAGCCGCATTCAAGGCGATGCTTCTTTTTGCGTAGAGTTGCTAACTAGCCGCGATCTTAAGCGTTGCTATCAACTCGCCGAAGATACCGAACTTGCTAACACTCGCCGCAAATCATTACAAAAAGACGTACAACAGCAAGTAGCAGCCAAGCTCAATCAATTAGATTTATCAACTACAAACGTTATAGTGCTAGAAGATCCGCAATGGGCTGTAGGTGTATTGGGATTAGTAGCCGGACAAATAGCCCAAGAAACAGGTCGCCCGACGATTTTGTTGAGTACAGATGTAGAGACGTTGCGTGCAACGTCTCCAACGCTGTTAGCGCGTGGTTCGGCGCGTTCTGCGAACCAAGTCGATTTATATCAATTAGTTAAAGATCAAGCGCATTTATTGCACCGCTTTGGGGGACATCCGTTTGCAGCGGGGTTGAGTTTACCAGTAGAGAATATTCCATTATTTACAGAAGCAATAAACCAAAGATTGCGACAAACTTTAGGTCAAGCGATCGCTAAACCAACTATTCAAGCTGATTTGACAGTTACAGTTGCAGATTTGGGTAAGTCGCTATTTTGGGAACTAAAATTGCTCGAACCTTGCGGAATGGGCAACCTAGTACCCAAATTACTCATTCAAAATTGTTGGTTTGAAAATACTTGGCATCGCAACGAACAAGATTTGCGCGGGAAAAAGCTGCAATATATCAAAACTGACTTCGATCTTAGAGATGATGCAACAAATAGTAGCTTTCCTGGGATATGGTGGGGACACTACAAACACGAACTACCACCAGGGCGCTGCGATTGTATTGTAGAGCTAGACTACAACACCTACAAAAATCGCTACGAAATTCGGTTAATTGCGGTTAGAAGCACTATTCAAACTACGCATTCGCTAGCTACGCCGCAGATTCTTGACTGGCGTAAGGGCGATAAAGAGCATCAAGCATCTAACAACTTATTAGTAGTTAGCCAATGTCCTAGCAGTTGGGACGATTTACGAGCTTGGTACGAACGATCGCTGTATGAGCATAAGCAACTTGCGATCGCATATAATGCTCGCGATTTAATTCCAGCTAGTGAAGTTTGGCTGAAGCTTGTAGGTATTGCCAAATATCTCAGTCGCACTCAGCAAAGCGTTACGCGCACTCAATTAATGGAAAAGTTGGGAATTAGCGATCGCTTATTGCAACTAGGATTTCAAGCATTGCATCATTTGGGTTTCAAAGTCAGCTTCCAAAATCGAGCTTTTAAAATTAGCAATATTGCAGTAAAAGCTACTATTACCGATACCCAGTGCTTGCAAACAATCGATCAATTTATAGCTGCGGTAAAAGAAGAGCAATTTCAGCGTCAATATTTTTGTACGGTTCCTTTAGCTACGATCGCCCTAATCGTAGCTCAGGAAATTGTCGAGGAAATATAAAATATGCCACGTTTAGGGCAATCCACCGAGCTTGTAGGGTGCGTTGCGAACAACGCACCCTACTTCATGCTAAGTAATAAATTATTTTATAATGAAGCTACGATCGCTTATCGCGTAGCGGCAATTATGGCGAACAACAAAACCTTGGAACCGTTAAATTGCGATCGCCGTTTAAGACTCAAAAAAATTAAATTCTCGGCATTAATAAAGCCTCATTCAAATTCTGAGGCTTTTTTATTCTACATATTTTGAATGCTAATTGTGAAATCTCGATTTTTTCACTTTGAACAAAATTACAACGTCATTTGCTTTCTATTCTCTGTATCCAGGTGTTGTACTTACTGGATCTGGATCGCGGTAACGTGTGGGTTCCTCGTGCTTACGAGACAAACCTGCCAATCCTGCCAAGCCGATTAATCCTAGCCAACCCCAATCAAAATCGCGATCGCCTGTATTTGTGTCTGCTGTGCCTTGAGTTGGTGCTGTGGTAGTTGTGCCAGGAGCAGTATCAGTTTGTGCCGATACAGGCAGAGATAAAGGTAGAACAGCTACGCCTAGACCTATAACGCTAGCGCCAATTAAGCTTGGTAAGTTATAACGTTTCATATTTTGGAATTCCTTTTTACTAATGGGCTATAACCAACTTATCTGTTCTACTTTTAAGTAAAATCAATCTTCAGCTAGAAAGTTATAGCCTACAAGATTCATACCAAAGAGATACCAAAACGCTGATAACAGTGTCAAATGCTAACTTTTGGACATAGATAAATTAGTTATATTATTTAATAATTTTTCATTGCTCGCTGAATATCGCGTTGGTCTTGACGGCGCTTCAAATCTTCTCGCTTGTCATGTAGCTTTTTGCCTCGACACAGCCCGATAGTAACTTTAACTAAACCTTTCTTGAGATACATTTTTAAAGCTACCAATGTTAAGCCTTGCTGTTCTACTTTGCCAATCAGTTTGCGAATTTCTTGACGATGGAGTAATAATTTGCGGTTGCGGCGCGGTTCGTGATTAAAATACTTACCACTACCTGTATAAGGAGAAATATGCACGTTAATTAGCCAAACTTCACCATTACGGATTAGGGCATATCCATCTTGGAGGTTAGCTTTGCCCTCTCGAATTGACTTCACTTCGGTTCCCATCAGTTGAACTCCTGCTTCGTAGGTTTCCAGGATTTCATATTGATAGCGGGCTTGACGATTATCGCTAACTACTTTATAACTTTCGCTCTTGTCGCTCATGTACGCTTAATCCAGCTTCATTTTTTATCTTTAGATATGAAGCAATTTATCCATATTAATCAAAAACTCTAACTATTGGGCTATTTATTGCTACAAGTTAGCAAGGCAGCATTGTTATAGAGTAAATTTATCTAGATTGGGCATATCATAGGTAAAGCAATTTCCTCCTTTTGTTTGATGCTTTTTTGAATTGCTTGTGGATAACTTTTTTATTTTTGGAGAATGCAATGATAGCGATCTATTAGGGAAATTTATCGATAGGATATATAAATCAGGCTTATTTATTGTTTTAGTTACAGTTATTAGTTATAAACCTTAGTTCTAGATCATGACCTTGACGATCCTTGTTGCTGATGACGATCTAGGGACTCGTTTAGCGATCGGCGACTACCTGGAAATGTATGGCTATTCCGTGATCATGGCAGATGATGGTCAAGCGGCGCTGGCGATGGTAGAAGAATATCACCCGCATTTGATGGTGACAGATATTGTCATGCCGCGCATGAACGGTTACGAATTAGTAAGACAAGTTCGCCAGCACCCAGTATTTCGCTTACTACCAGTGATATTTCTCAGCGCTCACAATGAAACTGAAGAGAGGATTAAAGGTTATCATTCAGGATGCGATCTTTACTTGCCTAAACCTTTTGAACTTAAAGAATTAGGTGCAGCGATTCAAAACTTGTTAGAGAGATCGCAAGCCCTCCATTCAGATTATCGCGTGTCTCTGACAGAGACTTTACGTGCTTTTATGCAAAGTAATGCGATCGCACCTACCAATAGCTGCGCTCTGTCTTTGCATCTGACAAATAGAGAACGACAAGTAGTAGAACTACTCGTTAAAGGACTTTCTAACGCCGAAATTGGCAGTCAATTACACTTAAGTTCCCGTACTGTAGAAAAGTACGTCAGTAGCCTATTGCGGAAAACTGAAACTAGCAACCGCGCTGAATTAGTAGGTTTTGCCCTCAAGCATCGTTTGGTAGATTAACTAACTGCTTGCTCGCTCAATTTGCGTTAATAGTCCAGAGCAAGCATCAAGCAATAAATCGATAACGTAATTAAATCCTTCAGGTCCTCCATAATAAGGATCTGGGACTTCTTTATCTGTATGTTTGGAGCAAAATTCGCACATCAGATGAACTTTGTGCTTGTATTGTCCGCTTGGATCGAGAGCAAGAATATCTCGATAGTTCTCAGCGTCCATCGCTAAGATAAGATCGAAATTGGCTAAATCTGACTTTTGCAGTTGCCTGGCTTGACCTAACAATTTTAGCCCTAGTTTACTAGCTGCGGCTGTACTCATCCGTCGATCTGGAGGGCTACCGATATGATAGCTAGCCGTACCCACCGAATCGCAAGTAATGCTACTTGCCAAATGTGCCTGTGCGACTAAATAATTCATAATATTTTCTGCTGTCGGCGATCGGCATATATTACCAAGACAGACAAATAGAAGTTTGGTCATAGTAATTCATAATCTATAATTCAACATCCAATTTTATCTACGGAAGCTGGAAAGATTTTTCTTTCTATTTAGATAAAAAGGCGAGACTTGTATCCTCGCGCATTAAGAATTTGTCTCAGTTATTGAAATATAAGTATAATTGCTTTTAAGAGTGCTAGCACCGTGTTTGTTGCTAGCGCTGCACTCTAAAACATTTACATCCCAGGTAATTCCAGTCCGCTTGTCAATTCTTCCATTCGTTCGCGCATTGTTGCTGTAGATTTGTTATAAGCATCTTTCATAGCTGCTGTTACCAAGTCCGAAAGCACTTCAGCACCTTCACTGGCTGCATCTGGCGAAATTTCTACTCGTCGGGGTTCTTGATTGCCGCTGAGAACTACTTTAACTAGCCCACCACCAGATTCGCCTAATATTTCCATTTGCTCCAATTCTTCTTGAAGCTTCTTAGCATTTTCTTGAACTTGCTGGGCTTTTTTGAAAGCATCAGCTAATTCCTTCATTTTGCCTAACCCAAATCCAAAGCCCTGTCCTTTTGACATGATTATTTGACCGTGTAGTAATTGATTTAAAGTTCCACTAAATTATAGATGCGTAGCGAGGCGATCGGGGAAAAGAGAGCAGGGGAAGCAGGGGGAGCAGGGGGAGATGATTATTTTTATATTGTGTCTTCCTTGTCTCCCCTATACTCTTATAATTACGAATTACGAATTATTGAAATTCCCCTTTGTCCTAAACAGGCTGAAACTCGCCCAACATTCTCACCTCTGGGTGTAAACATACAGTCCAATTTTGCTGAACTTTTTGCTGAACGTGACTAATTAGGTTAAAGATATCGTTAGCTGTAGCGCCACCGCAGTTAAGAATAAAATTGGCATGACGTTGTGCTACTTGTGCTGCACCAATTTGATAACCTTTCAGCCCAGTTTGCTCGATCAACCAACCCGCAGTGTAAGGTAAGGGGTTGCGAAAAACACTGCCACAGCTAGGTAAATGATAGGGCTGGCTTAATTTTCGCTGTTCTAAGTGTTGGCTAGTTGTCGCCAAAACTTGCTGGCGATCGCCACCTGGTTGAAACTGAAAAGTAGCTTGAGTAACTAATAAATCTTTGCCTTGCAAGCTAGAAGTCCGATAAGTGTAATTTAAATCTTCCAATGTCATAGTTTGCAAGGTTCCAGAAGGCAACAGTACCTCAGCACTAACTAAACTATCAGCAATACAGCTTGTATGAGCGCCTGCATTCATGACAACAGCACCGCCGACGCTTCCAGGAATACCTACAGCCCACTCAAATCCACTCCATCCCCGTTCGGCTATTTGCCACGCCAAACGCGGTAAAGGTTCGCCTGCAGCTACCGTAACTCTACCTGTTTCGTCATCAAATTGAGTGTGGCGCAGGTGACGAGTACCAATTACCAACCCAGGAATCCCGCGATCGCTAATTAATAAATTAGAACCCGCCCCCAACATAGTTATCGGCATTTGCGATCGCGCATAGTCAAAGCTAGCAATCAATTCGTCCAAATTGCGGGGTGCAACGTACCATTCTGCAGGTCCGCCCACGCGAAAGGAAGTTAAACTTGCTAATGGTACTTGGGCTTTGATTTGGCACTGAGTGGCTGGGATGTATGTCATGGCACTAAGCAGATTTTTATGTAAGTAAACAGAAGAACAAGCAAAATATTCTTAATCGGGGTTTTGCCGAATTGCAGCGATCGTTTCGGGAATGATTTGGTTAAGGTTTCCCGCTCCTAAAAATAAGGCAATATCTTGAGGGTTGAGGTTTTGACAGAGAAACTGGGAAACTGCATTTAAAGTAGGCTGATAAGTGACTTGGCTGTGACGCTTGCCAATTAGTAGAACTAATTGCTGACTGCTTACTTGTCCCAAATTAGGTTCGCCAGCACTAT
Source organism: Aliterella atlantica CENA595 (assembly GCF_000952155.1). Classification (GTDB taxonomy): domain Bacteria; phylum Cyanobacteriota; class Cyanobacteriia; order Cyanobacteriales; family Chroococcidiopsidaceae; genus Aliterella; species Aliterella atlantica. Next base: position 96,018 of record NZ_JYON01000021.1, read on the forward strand.
ATATATCAGTAATCACAACTAAGTCTGCATCTCTAAAAGCTGCAGCAAACTCGCTTAAAAACGTCAGCGTGCGGCTATAACGATGCGGTTGAAAGATTGCTACGACTCTAGCTCCTGGCTGGGCTTGTAGGCGTGCTGATGCTAGCGTAGCGCGAATTTCACTAGGGTGATGGGCGTAGTCATCAATAAAAATAATTCCATTTGCTTCGCCGCGTAATTCAAAGCGCCGCCGCGCTCCTTCAAAGTTGGCGATACTAGATGCAATGGTGGCAAAATCTAGGTTTAGTAGTCTACCTACAGCAACAGAGGCGATCGCATTACTAAGATTATGTTCGCCGAGCAAGCGCAAATTCAACTTGCCTAATGCTTTTCCTCTTTCCCATACTGTTGCAGTTGTCCCATCAGCGCGGTACTCTATATCGCTTACTGTATAATCTGCGTTTGTTTCTGGGTGCAGGCTGTAGCTAATTTTTGGTTGCAGGCGATCGCGTACTGTAGCGCAATCAATGCAGCCAATTAATGTCTGACAGCGCCCTGCAAAGGTTTGAAAGGTTTCTATTACCTGCTCTAAACTGTGATAGTGATCGGGATGATCTAATTCAATGTTGGTAATAATGCCAATTTCTGCCGAGAGTTTAACTAAAGAGCCGTCTGATTCATCTGCTTCGGCAACTAGGTACTTGCTTTTTCCCAGTCTAGCGTTGCCTTCCCAAGCATTTACTTCGCCGCCGACTACAATTGTCGGATCTAAGCCTGCTTGCAGTAGCATATAAGCGATCGCGCTACTGGTGGTAGTTTTGCCATGAGTCCCAGCAACGGCAATACTAGAGTAATCTGCAATTAAAGCCGCTAATAATTCCGACCTATGAAATACCGCACAGCCTAAATCTATTGCTGCTTTGTACTCTAAGTTAGCTTGATTAATTGCTGTCGAACAAATTACTTGCGGTAGTGTGTGGATATCTACTGTCGATAGCAGTGGTGTATTTGTTTTTCTGCCGATCTCTGCGCTCGTTCGCTCTGATGTGTCTTTTTTCGAGCGGAAAAATTCTAGATTGCTTGCTTCTTGGCTGTTAAATATATGCGCTCCTACTGCCTCTAGCCTTTGGGTAATATGGCTAGAACGAACATCTGAGCCTGATACGGGTAGTTTCCGCTCCGCTAGGATATAGGCAAGAGCCGACATACCAATTCCACCAATGCCGATGAAATGAAATGGCTTACCGCTAAAATCAACAGAATTTGGCATTTTGCTCCTTACACACCACCAGAACACAAGATACTGTACGAATGTCACGCGATATCATATCAAGAATTACATTTTGACGGGTAGTTAATTTTGCTATTTTTCCGCGTACCTATAGATAGATTTTGCTAGGATCGCTGCGTCATCACTGCTATTTGCTAGTCTACGTAGGGCGTTGGCGACTAATTTTTAAGGCGAATACTAGCAATATTTTTGCAAAAAATCAGCTTTAGGGTAGATGCATTTGCATTTTTATTTTTCTAGATAGATACTGCCTAATTTACCCAGTTCCAACCAGACTGTTAGCAGCCGACAAAAAAGTTAAAAGTAAGTATGCGTAGAATTGGCGTGTTTGGCGGTACGTTCGATCCGGTTCACTGGGGACACTTATTAGCTGCTGAAACTGCTTTTAGTCAGTTATCTTTAGATAAAGTAATTTGGCTGCCTACTTGCGATCCGCCGTACAAACAAGCTGCTGGGCAATTTAAAGAGCGGTTGGAAATGGTACGGCTTGCGATCGCCGAGCGTCCAGGTTTTTCTACCCTACCAATCGACAATCTATCAACTACTGATGCTATTGATGCAGCGATCGCCTTACCAAATCTTTACACTAATACACATTGGTATTGGATTTTAGGCATAGATGCTTTTATGACTTTACCTCGCTGGCGCAAAAGGCACGAACTTGTTTCTGTATATGAATGGGTAGTTGTTCCGCGAACGACTAATTCCCAAATTCCTCAGCAAGTAGTACAGCAACTTAACGATTTACGCTGGCAGATATTACCGATGCCAATAGTGCAAATTTCTTCTAGCTTGATTCGCCAATATTGTCGCGATCGCTGTTCTATCCGGCACTTAGTACCTCAATCTGTAGGCGATTACATCGAGCGACACAACTTATACTCTGCTTAGAGCCTAATCAATTGCTTGCATTTTTAGAAAACTGTTTGTAGGCGGGTTATAATACACCACCCTTTGCGATATGATGTGGTTCAATACCAAAGAATTTATTCAATACACACCAGAGGGCAAGACGCTGTGATTAGAGTCGCGATCAACGGATTTGGACGCATCGGGCGCAATTTTATGCGATGCTGGCTGGGTCGAGAAAATAGTAATATCGATCTAGTCGCGATCAATGATACTTCCGATCCCAGAACCAACGCTCACCTGCTGAGATATGACACTATGTTGGGGACGTTGCGCGGTGTTGATATCAGCGCTGACGACAACTCAATTATCGTCAACGGTAAGACCGTAAAATGTACGTCGGATCGCAACCCAGAAAATTTGCCTTGGAAAGATTGGGAAATTGACCTAATTATTGAGTCAACAGGCGTTTTTGTCAGCAAAGAAGGCGCATCTAAGCATTTAAATGCAGGTGCTAAAAAGGTGCTAATTACTGCACCAGGCAAAAATGATGATGGGACGTTTGTAGTTGGCGTGAATGACAAAGACTACGACCACAGCAAGCACGTTGTCATTAGCAATGCTAGCTGTACTACTAACTGTTTAGCGCCAATTGCCAAAGTTTTGCACGAGAAGTTTGGCATTATCAAAGGCACAATGACCACTACCCACAGTTACACAGGAGATCAGCGTCTATTAGATGCTAGCCACAGAGATGTAAGACGGGCAAGAGCAGCGGCAATGAATATTGTCCCAACTTCAACTGGTGCAGCTAAAGCAGTAGCTTTGGTATTACCAGAATTGAAAGGTAAGCTAAATGGTGTTGCTTTGCGCGTACCAACTCCAAACGTATCGATGGTAGATTTGGTAATTCAAGTTGAGAAGCATACGTTTGCTGAAGAAGTAAACCAAGTTCTCCAGGAAGCGGCAGAAAATTCGCTTAAGGGCATTTTAGAATACAGTGACTTACCGTTAGTTTCATCCGACTATAAAGGTCATGATGCATCCTCAATTGTGGATGCTAGCTTAACAATGGTTATGGGCAATGACATGGTTAAGGTTATGGCTTGGTATGACAACGAATGGGGTTACAGTCAGCGTGTTGTGGATTTGGCTGAATTAGTCGCTACAAAGTGGCAGTAAAAACAGTGACCAGTAAAATACAGTGACCAGTGACCAGTGACCAGTGACCAGTTATGCAGTGATTGGTTTTTATATGGGAAGCTAGATCCTGTGAAACTTGTATATGTTGGTTTTAACTGTGTAACTACGGTTTCAAGCGCTGCTAAAAATGTTGAAAGCCCCGATTGAGGTTAAGTACCTCGTCGGGGTTTTGATTAGTGCGATCGCTCATTATTACGCTAGAAGTAGCTGTAATGTTGCCGATAATTGCCGCACCATTGCCCAGTTTTTGCACAAATTCTTGAGCTTGTATTGGTTGCATACACAGCACTAATTCAAAGTCTTCGCCGCCATATAAAACGTAATCTAAGGCTTTTTTTGGGGATAAATCGGCAAGGGAGTTAGGAATAGGAATATTTTGCTGCTCGATATGTGCGCCCACACCGCTCATTTGACATATCTGTAAAACAGCATCAGCTAAACCGTCGCTGCTATCCATTCCAGCAATGCGAGGGGATGCGCCTGCAATTTTCCACAGCAAAGGTAAGACATCAAGGCGGGGTTGGGGACGTTGATGGGCATTGATGAGATAAGAGCGATCGCTATTGCTTAAATTTTGCCCTAATTCTGGGTGCAACAATAATTCTAATCCTGCCCGCGATGCCCCGTGAACGCCAGTAATGACAATTGCATCGCCAACACGCGCAGCATTACGACGAATAACGCGCTGCGGCGGAACTTGCCCAAAAGCGGTAATTGCAATAGAAGTAACTGAAGAACGGCAAATATCTCCGCCGACAATAGCAGTATTATATTGCTGCAAGCATTGATTCATGCCTTGATACAGTTTTTCTACCCAGTCAACAGCAACATCACTAGGCAATGCTAAACCGACAGTAATAGCCAAAGGAGTAGCGCCCATAGCTGCTAAATCTGATAAATTGGCAGCAGCAGAACGCCAGCCAACATCTTGCGGGGAAGTAGTGCGATCGCTAAAATGTACTCCATCAACAAGTACATCTGTAGTTACAACTAAAGCTTGTCCTGGCTGTGTTGGCATTACCGCCGCATCATCGCCAATAATGTCAGCAGGGCAATAGCGCTGCAATCTTTGTAAAAGACCTTTTTCGCCAATATCTCTAATTTTTAAATCAGTCACTATGTAAAATTATCTATTCTTGACTTCAGACAAATTTTTATAAGTCAAGGAGAATTATTCAACTTGGTTTAGACGTAATTATCTCTGTTGGGCGTAGAACTTTATCACCTACGTGAAATCCTTGGCGCACAACTTTAGTAATTGTTCGATCCGCTAAATCGGCTCTTACTTCTCGGTCAACTACGCGACATAAGTCAAAATTTGGCTGCGTTCCTTCTAGTTCTATCGGGATTACTTGGCGCTTCTTGAGAACGCTTAGAAATTTGCGCTGAACTGCTCCTGAAGACTTGGGAAACCGTCGTAGAAACTCAGGACTAGGATCGGGATTATTCGCTAGGTAATCGAGCAATGCTTCTAAAGCATCCCCAACTTCTAATAGTTCTAAGAAAAGGTCTTCGCTTTCTGCTGATGCTTGGGTTTGCTGTTCTCGTAAAGATTGTTGCATTGAGACATTTTGCTTATTTAAACTGCCAATTTCTTTAATCAGCAAATCTCGCAATTCTTGAGAAATAGTAAAGTTTTGAGTTGTATCAGACACGCTAGTTCTCTCTATATGGTAGTAACATTACTTTTTTGTTTAAGTTTGCACTTGGGTAGGAAAATCACCAATGTTTAGCAGACACTTGTAAACACAGATTGATTACTAGGTTCATTTGTTACTTCAGTTGAATCTAAGGCTAGCCATGCTATGCGTTCTTCATCAGCAGCTTGATTAACTGCTTCCTCTAGTCCATCAAATTCTGCCAGCAAAACCAATGTAGGCTCTGGCTGTTCTAAAGCAGATAAATCGCTGTGTTTAAATCGTTTGATTATTGGTAATACTGGACGCAAATAGTCAGCAATAATGCGTTCTTCAGCCTTCAGGAGGCATTTTTGGGCTTTGGCAATAACTTCCACTGGATATTGCTTCTTCTTCATTGCCGTTGCCATAGCTTTAGTGATTTCAGCTTTTGAGGCAGCTTGCGAAACACCTAAAATATCGTAGGGATTGAGAGAATTAGGATTAGAATTACTCATATCACGTTTATCAATGATTTTATAGCGCTGCTCGTCGGACTCAAGTTTGATGTAATAGTCACGAGCAACAGTTGTCGCCTTATCAGTTAGTCCTGCGGCTACAATAGCTGCGCCCTCTGCCACTGCGTACATAGGTCGAGGATGCACAACAACCTTATCTTTTCCAAATGCTTCTCGAACTTTTTTCTGCACGTAGGGAATTTGCGAAGAACCGCCTAACAACAGCACTACATCTACATCGTTTGGGGTATGTTCTGACAAGTGTAGTGCCTCATGGCAAATCTTGATAGAACGTTCTACCAAGGGTGCAATCATTGGTTCAAAATGCTGGCGAGATATTTCTACTTCTACAGGTACAGCAATTCCTAGCTCATCTAGTAAAGGGGTGGAAGGAGCGATCGTGGCTACGCTAGCACTACTCAAGTCGATTTTGGCACGTTCTACAGCAATCTTTAACTCTCCATTAAAACGTACCTTTTGATAGTGCGGCATTTTATCAATTAAGCTGTCGATGTCTGATATTCCCTCTTGCTTGGCAACTTGTTCTTTGACAAATTTAATAAGTTGTGAATCAATATCGTCCCCACCTAACCACAAATCTCCAGCTTTTCCTGACTCAATAAATGAAGAGCCAACGGCTGTAACTAGGCAAGCATCAAAAGTACCACCACCAAAGTCATAAACTAGAATTGTTTTTGCATCTTCATCATCTGGCGAATAACTATAGGAGATGGCAGCAGCAGTAGGTTCAGCAAGTAGTTCTAAGGGTGTCAGCCCAGCTTTCAGGGCAGCGGTACGGGTGGCATGGCGTTGTTTGTCATTAAAGTATGCTGGAATAGTTATTACAGCTTGATCGATTGCCTCTCCTGCTTTACCTTGTTTTTGCAAATGGCATTTAGCATTCTGCACGACTTTTTTGAGGATCTCAGCAGAAATATCTTCCGGTTGATATTCTTTGCCTCCTAATAAAACTGCAAGGCTGTTATCTGTACCTGATTCTGGCTTGATAATTTTATAAGCGTAGTGAGACTGTTGCTTCTGTACTGCTGGATCGCTGAAGCCACGACCCATTAAGCGTTTGATAGAAATAATTGTGTTTTCTGGATCGTGCAGTAAGTTGTTATAAGCTTTCTCTCCAACCACTATATTGCTTTGGTCATGCGCTACTACCGATCTAGTTAATTTTCGATCTGGTGGCGTATTATCGTCTGCTGTGACTACCTCAACACGCTCTAACTTAAAAGCTGCAACGGAGTTAGTTGTCCCCAAATCTATGCCGATCGCTTTACCCATAATTTTGTTGTAAATTTATATAACTGCCTTATGCCAGCACTGCTACATCACCTACTTTTTAGGCAGAAATAGAACAGCAACGCAGCCTAATTGCAAATAACTATCCAATTAAGGCAAATGAGTTATTAAAATGGCTCCAGTGAAAATACGGTAAGTAGGGAAAAACTCTCGTTAAATTGTAATCGCGCTTTAACAGGCTTTTTATAGTTTTATGTGCTTAAAAATAAAACACCTGTTCCTTGCTCTATCTCGTGTTGAATTGCTGGGCGAGGATAAATTCGGCGATCGCTTGCAAAAGAGGCAAGACTGATGTTGTAGAAATATAGCTGTAGAGTGGGCAGCGCTCATCCTGCTTAATTTTGTAAGATCTTATGAGGAATTACAAGAGAGATGGCGTAGCGGATAAAGTTAGTCTATGCGAGCGATCCTTTCAAGTCGTGAAGAAGTTGCGAAACGTGTCTACCAAATCTATAGACGAAGATAGAATATTGCTACTCTCCTATCTTGAGGAAGCTAATTATGATCGCTCACCGCGTCGAAACTACTGTTGAACTTGACGGCACACTCATCCTCAAAAACTTGCCTTTTCATTCTGGCGAACAAGTAGAAGTAATTGTTCTATCTCAAACAAATAAAACATCTGAGCAAAACAGATATCCTCTGCGTGGTACGGCTGTTCAATATATCGATCCAACCGAACCTGTAGCTCATGATGATTGGGAAGTTGCACAATGATTGTGCTTGACACTCATATTTGGGTTTGGTGGATTCATGGAGATCCTCGGCTTACCCAAGATTATTATGACTACATCCAAGGACTGGAGACACAAGGCTTAGGTATCAGGGATAATTCATTCTATAAGTAAAAATAGTTTGTCAATGTCATGGGCAAGAAAGCGTTCCGCCTTGGTCAAAGAATTATAACCACCCTGACGAGCAAGATTAATAGCGATATTGCGGATAATA
>NZ_JYON01000046.1 GCF_000952155.1 Aliterella atlantica CENA595
CAAGCAATTAGTTATAGAGCTATGCGGTAAAAATTAGAACTTACACGTTCATGCTCTTGCGCCTGCGCCGTGTTATTTGCTCCGGCTTCTTACATTGCTAAGATAGCTTCAAAAGCTCTAAGGTGAACGTTGATAATATCTTTCCAAAGAAAGAGCTAGATTTCAGCGTCAAACTTTGTGTAAATAACAGCCGATAAAGCTATCTATCAACAAGCAACAAATTGATGCAGCCGAGAATGACAATTATGAAACCTGGTATTCAAACTTTACCAACAGAAGTTGTACATTTAATAGCTGCCGGAGAAGTAATTGATTCTTTAGCAGCAGTAGTAAGGGAACTTGTAGAAAATTCTCTAGATGCTGGCGCAACGCGGATTGTAATTTCTGTATGGGGACAACAGTGGCGAGTGCGCGTTGCTGATAACGGTTGCGGCATGAAACTTGCAGATTTAAAACAAGCAGCTACCGCCCACAGTACCAGCAAAATTCGCAATTGTGACGATTTGTGGCAAATTAACAGTTTGGGCTTTCGCGGTGAAGCTCTGCATAGTTTGGCACAATTAGCCCAGCTAGAAGTTATTAGCCGTTCGGCGCAGATAGATGAAGGTTGGCGCGTTACCTACTGCAATTTGGGAGAACCTTTGCAAGTAGAAACAGCAGCGATCGCACCTGGTACAGTTGTAACTGTAGATAATTTGTTTGGTACGTGGTGGGAACGCCGTCAAGGATTGCCGCCTTTGGAGCGGCAAATGAAAGCAATCCAAAGTACAATCGGACAAATTGCTCTATGCCATCCTCATGTTACTTGGCAAGTTTGGCAAAATGACCGCCAATGGTTCGCCCTCAGCCCAGGAGCAAATACCCAACAGCTAATTCCGCAACTCGTTCGTCAAGTGCGTTTGGGTGACTTGCAGCACTTAAAAAGTGAATTACCTGCGCCTGAAGGCGAGAAATTAGCTGGTAATTGTTCTTTGCAACTTGTCCTCGGCTTACCCGATAGATGCCATCGCCATCGCCCTGATTGGATTAAAGTTGCAGTAAATGGGCGGATGGTAAATTTACCCGAACTAGAACAAACAATATTATCAGCAACTTCGCGGACATTGCCGCGCGATCGCTATCCTATATGTTTTTTGCATCTAAAAGTTTCTCCCTGTCAAGTTAACTGGAACCGCCACCCAGCCAAAATAGAAATTTATTTAAATAACTTAAATCATTGGCAAGAGCAAGTTAGTCAAGCAATCGAGCAAACTTTACGGCTAAATAGCGAATCTGTGTGCGAGAAAGTGCATAACGAACGCATAGGGAAATTAATCAAAGCTTCAGAGGCTAAAGGTTCTTATGGGCTAAATCGCTCTATAGAACCAAGATTAGAGGAAGCAAAGACCGATATTGACTTAAAAGCGATCGCTCAAGTCCACAATACCTATATCATGGCAGAGCATCCTGGCGGCTTGTGGCTTGTAGAACAGCACATTGCTCACGAACGAGTTTTGTACGAGCAACTGTTAAAAAGCTGGAAATTAGTAGAACTAGAAGTACCAGCCATTCTCCATCAGCTATCCGAGCAACAGCAGTTGCAATTACAACGCATTGGCTTAGATATACGACCTTTTGGGGCAGATGTTTGGGCAGTTCGCAATGCACCTACACTTTTGGCTGCAAGAGATGATTATGCTGAAGCACTTTTAGAGCTTAGTTTGGGCGGTGATTTGCAAGCGGCGCAAGTTGCAGTAGCTTGTCGCAGTGCAATTCGTAACGGTACGCCTCTAAGTTTAGAAGAAATGCAAATTCTTTTAGATAGATGGCACAGTACCCAAAACCCTAGAACTTGTCCTCACGGTCGTCCAATTTATCTATCTTTAGAAGAAACAGCTTTATCGCGCTTTTTCCGCCGCAATTGGGTAATTGGCAAAAGTCATGGCATATAGAAGAGTAAAGGAGAAAAGGTTTTTAGACCTTCTGTTCTCCAAGAGTTTGTACCTATTGCGTAAGATCCTAAATAGGCGGATATCAGCTAAATTAAAGTTAAATCTCTTGTAACTACTAAACACGCAACTAATTTATGGCATCAATTGAGCTACTAGCTACTACGCTATCTACCTTTATCACCATTTACACGGGTTTGTTGGTTGTACGTATTTTGTTAACTTGGTTTCCCAATATCGACTTTTACAGCCAGCCATTCGCTGCTTTAAGTCAAATAACTGACCCCTACCTGAATATTTTCCGTTCTATCATTCCGCCTCTAGGTGGAATTGATTTTTCGCCAATGTTAGCAATTATCTTGCTTCAGTTGATAGGTGGGTTGCTAGCAGGAGTCTCAACGTCAGGAGTACCAATCTAATTTTTAGATGGCTAGCACATATAAATAATTTCGCCAGGTACGATATGTATCCTGGCGATTTAGTTAGCGCCTTACTTTTCCGCTAAACCCTGCGGCTTTAAATTGCTTGAGTTGCAATGGTAAGGGCTGATTTGCTGGAACAGAAATCCTAAAGCTAAAATCGCTGACTCCTGCTGGAATTTCGGCAATAGAGCCAATGCGGGTACGATTTTGCATGACAGAATCATTATTAGCATCATAAATCCGCCCAAAGACATCAGCATCAAACACGGGCTTGCCAGAAGTATTTTCCGCCTTTCCAGTCACAATAAAGCAATTAGCAGCGTTAGTAGCGCCGCTAGTGACTGCTCCTTGAGCAAGTTCCGGCGGACATTCTTGATAAGAAATGTCAGACAGCTTAATTTGTGTTAGCGCTAGAGCGGGGGGAGTAGATACCCAAGTAGTTATCGCCACAAAGCAAGTCACTATGACAACAAACAGGGGTCGAAACCGCATACACTGCACCCAAAAAACTCAATTTAACGTAACCTCAGCTTAACACGCGAGTTTTACACTTCAAAAATCCTTATTTGGCTGTTTTTGTGGTTAAAGTCAAAAGTATTTAATCGGCAGTTATTAAAATTTTGTCATAATTAGGGAAACCAGCCCATGCGATCGCGCTTTTGGCTATGACCCCTGACAATCTTGAAGCAGCACTGCAAGCTGCTTTCACCCGTTGCGATACGAGTTCTTGTCCTCTGAGCGAACAGCAGAAACAAATTCTGCTGCAAGTAGCTGGGGAATTAATTACTCAAAGGGAATTTGACAACACCGATTCGCCTGCAAGTAATCCTTTAGACGAATTAACTCCAGAACAACGTCAAAGTTTTTTACAATTTGTTCTTACCCAAGAGCAACAAAACAATCCTTGGAAGATTCAGTTACTTAACGATTGGTTGCAAGAGCGAAATTCAGGTGAAATGCAGTTTATCCGCGAAATATACGGCTTCGGGTGGCTTAACCGCATCGAGCCAGTGCATATTGCTAAATACGCTGAAATGTACGCGGAAGATACTCTCAAACTTAAAGTAGGCGATCGCATTGAGGTATCTAATGGTTTATGGGAATGGGTGCAAGAAACAGGTCCTTGTAGCCGCCAGTGGTTTCCGTGTACGGTGATTGCAGTTGACCAAACCACTAACAGCGACTACACAAGTTGCTCTATTCGCTTTAGTAACGGCGCTGAGTACCAAATTCAAGGCGTATATAACTGGAATCGCTATAACTGGCGTTGGGCGGAAAATGGGAGATAACAGTTACCAGTTACCAGTTAATCCTCGTACTTGGAAAAAACGGGGATTTAAAGAATCAATTGCTTGATTTTCCCCAAATAGAATTTGGGGGCTTGTATTTACTACTAGAAGGTCAATTTACCTGCTTAGTAAAGACGAAGTTTTAGTGCCACTAAAGTTACTAGCGCAACTAAGCCAAGCGCGCGACGGAAATAGTTGACTCCCTCGAAAAGCTCCAGCCACGCCCAAGTAAATAAAGCACCATAGGCTATCAAATCTGCTCCTGTCTGGAGTTTCCCACTAGGAAGAACAAATTGAAGGATTATTGCACCTATCCCAACTAAAATTGGCAAGTTGGGGGGCATCTGAATTATAACAATATTGCCTTCACTATCTCGAAAAGTGCGATCGAACAACGTCGTACCTTTCGCCTCCATCTTTTGTAAATCGCTGTCTGTTTGAGATGTCATCTGACCTTACCTACCTAAAATACAAAGTTGTTAACTAGCCTTTCCTAGCGGAATTCTAGCTAAAAATAAGTTGGTAAATTAAATGCCCAAAGGAAGATAAGATTGGTTATTTTTTATTTGTCAGGTAGTTTTGCAAAGCTTGGCGCATAACGTCTGCTGGTGCTGGTTGTTGCAACCAAATCGATAAAGCTGCTGCTCCCTGTTGCACTAGCATCTCTAAACCATCAATGGCGATCGCTCCTTGCTGTTGTGCTTGATGTAAAAATTGGGTAGGTCTAGGAGTGTAAATTAAATCGTAGGCGATCGCATTTTTAGGCAAATCTGCTATTTCTGCTTGACTCAATGGAGATTCTGTAGTGTGAGGATGCATTCCAATTGGAGTTGTATTAACAAGCAAATGTGCATGAGGAATTAATTGGGGGATTTTTTCCCAGCTATGCACTTGTAAGCTGTCAATTAAACTAGAATCGCTCCAACTACCCTGAAATTTGATTAGATTTTCTTGGTTTCTGCCAATAACACAAATTTCTTTAAACCCCAATTGAGCGCAGCCTGCTACTACTGCACGCGCTGCGCCGCCATTACCTAAAATTACTGCTACTTTTTGGCTCCAATCTTGGTTATAAGTCTTTAAAGGGGCAATAAATCCTTCTACATCAGTATTTGTTCCTGCCCAATTACCGCTATCAGTGCGCCAAACAGTATTTACAGCACCGATCGCTCGCGCGGTTGGCGATATTTCTGATATTAGAGGCAAAATTGCCTGTTTATGCGGAATTGTAATATTAAAACCTATAAGATTGATTGCTGCAAAACCTGCGATCGCATTTGCTAAGTCTTTAGGTTCTACAGGTAGAGGTAGATACACGTAATCTAAACCTAAATGAGCGATCGCGGCATTATGCATAACTGGCGACAAAGAATGTTCTACCGGATAGCCAATTACACCTAATAATTTTGTTTTACCTGTAATCATGTGGAAGATAGCACCGCGCAAGCATCAACAATTAACCTAGCAAACAATAGATCCCCCTGTCCCTCTTATCTAACGTGGGAGATGAGACGTAGCAGTGCTACGTCTCTACATTAGATTTACACTAAAATTATTAATGTTACTTAACATTTCTTGGAATCATGCAGGCAACACCAGCCGTTTCTACTAGCCCAATTCCTGGTAAATATTGGCAGTGGCGCGGACAGGATATCTATTACGTCAAAGCGGGGGAAAAACACCCCCAACGTCCTCCTTTGCTTTTAGTACATGGATTTGGCGCTTCTACCGATCACTGGCGCAAAAATATTGCTCAACTACAAGCCGATTTTGAAGTTTGGGCGATCGATTTATTAGGTTTTGGACGTTCTGCTAAACCTCAATGGCAATACGGCGCTGACTTGTGGCGCGATCAGTTATATGAATTTATTACTGAAGTAATTGGGCAACCTGCGGTACTTGCTGGCAATTCTTTAGGTGGTTATGCTTGCTTGTGCGTAGCCGCCCAACGACCCGATGCGGCTGCTGGTTTGGTACTACTCAATAGTGCTGGTCCTTTTTCCGAGGCTGAAGCGTCCTCAGAACCCGATCCATTGCAAGCTGAGGTGCAACCACCCAAACAGCCGGAACTGTGGCAGAAGTTCATGGGAGAGGCTGCTAAATGGATTTTTCAACAACCATTGGCGCGTTTTCTTTTATTCCAGTACGTGCGCCAGCCTTGGGTAATTCGCCAAACTTTGGAAAGAGTCTATTTAGACAGAAGTGCAGTTACAGATCAGTTGGTAGATGATATATATCGCCCTTCTTGCGATCGCGGTGCGGCAGAAGTATTTGCAGCAATTTTTAATAACCCTGAAGGGGAAAAAGTTGATGTATTGCTCCAGCAGCTAAAGTGTCCTTTACTGATGCTTTGGGGTGAAGGCGATCCTTGGATGAATGCCAAAGAGCGATCGCCTAAATTCCGTCAATATTGCCCTAATCTTACAGAATACTTTTTGCGTGCTGGTCATTGTCCCCACGATGAAGTACCAGAGCAAGTTAATTCTTTGTTGCGATCGTGGGTACTTGCTACTGCAACATCCTCATAAAATTTTAAGGGGTCTTATCCTAATGTGATAAAACCCCTCAAAATTCGGAATTTAAGTTATTCAAAGTTGGAGTTAACAAATAAAGTGGAGAAATAACTAAGGTTTACATCTCTCGTATCTCCAGTATAGTCAGTCCTTACTTGACCTACGTTTGGCTTTGCTCTAACGAGCTTTTCCACTAACCCTATACATGGAAAGATGACAAGTTCGGCTCTCTAACAGGGGACACTAGGTTGAGCGCCGTTTTGGTTTGCTGTTTTCTAAGCTCGTGTCCTAATAATTAAGTTATCACTACTTTTGGGTTTAGCAACTATCTATTTACCAAAATTCAAAAGTCTTGAAACTTCTCAATCTAACAGCAATGTTTATTTAAGAAGCAAAGTTCCACATTACAGGATTATCGTCTAAATGGTCTGTAACTGTTCTGCCAATTGCATCTATTTCTGCTAATTCATCGGCAGAAAGCTTAATATCAGCAGCTTGAGCGTTGGCTGTAGCTTGTTCGGCGTTTCTTGCACCCACGATCGCATTTGCTTGCGGTTGGGCAATTAACCAAGCTATAGCTAAATTACCCAAGGTAGTATGATGGCGATCGGCAATGGGACGGAGTTTGTCTAAAGCTTGCTGCGCTCTTTGGTAATTTTCACCTTGGAATAATTTATTTTTGGCGCGGTTATCATCAGGTGAAAATTTATGCCCTCCTGTAAACTTACCCGTTAACAATCCTTGCGCTAAAGGAGAGTAAGCAATAATTGAAATCTCATTTTCGATGCAATAAGGCATAGCATCATTTTCTACCTGTCGCCAAAATAGAGAATAAGGCGGTTGTAAGCTGTCTATGCGTCCGTATTGAGATGCTTCTGCTAGTTGAGTGCGGGAAAAATTGGAAACGCCAATGGCGCGGATTTTGCCTTGCTCTTTTAAATTATTTAAAGCGCTCATAGTTTCCTCAATAGGGACTATATCGCTGTTAAAAGTACCGCTGGGCCAATGAATTTGATATAAATCGATATAGTCAGTTTGCAGGTTTTGCAGCGATCGCTCGCAAGCTGCGATAACTTGTTCGGATTTGAGGTGATTGGCAAAAACTTTAGTCGCGTAGATCGCGCGATCGCGTACATCTGACAAAGCTTGAGCGACAATTTGCTCGGAATGCCCTCCTCCGTAGACTTCCGCAGTATCGATTGTAGTAATTCCCGCATCAAAAGCGGCTCTGATTGCGTTAATCGATTCTTCATCAGAAATTCCTACCCAGTTTTTTTTCCCTGCTTGCCAAGTTCCCATCAAAATCGGGGTAATTTGCAGATCCGATCTGCCTAAGCGGCGCTTTTCCATGACTTGCTCCTAAATAGAAAAATGGCAATTGCTTTTATTTAATATATTTTTAAAAATCGAAATAATCTGCCGCAAGTAATTTATTTGGCAGAATATGGGAATAATATCGCTAGTTGAAATATTTAAGTGCTAATCTACGACGCATTAGCACCTATGTCTCTAATTGCCATACCCAAACCTCACCACACCTATGAGATCGATTCTCCAACTACCTACTAAAGATAAAAGCCTTCAAACGCCCATAAATTTTAAATCGCACCAATTACGAATTACGAATTACGAATTACGAATTAGTATTCTTGCTACTACTGCCCTTTTAACTTTTGTTAGTCTTGCTAGTCCAGCTTTATCAGAAAGCATTGAGGATACAAGGCAACTTTTGTCAACCAAACAATGTCCTGGTTGCGATCTTAGCGGTGTAGGATTGGTTTTAACTAACTTGTCAGGGGCAAATTTAAGCGGGGCAAATTTAGCAGGTGCAAACTTGAGTCGGGCGAATTTAAGTGGCGCGGATCTCACAGGCGCAAACTTAAGCGGCGCTTCTTTGTATGGAGCAAACTTGAGTGGCGCAAAACTAGATGGAGCGCAAGTAGTAGGAGCAGATCTTCGGGATGCTTATTTAGTTAATGTTAGTTTTGGTACTGCTCCGGTAGAGGGCGCACATTTGCAAGGAGCGATCGGCATTCCCCTAGAAGTTGCTAAAGTTGAAGATTTTTATCGTTGGGGGATGGTGCAAGGAGAAAAAGGCGATGCTCAAGGAGCAGCAGAATATTTCACTCAAGCTTTGCAGATCGATCCTCAATTTGCACCAGCCTACTTAGCACGTAGCGTTGCACGTTACCAATTATTAGATCGCAGGGGTGCAATGCAAGACGCACAAATTGCCGACAAATTGTTTGTTGCTCAAGGTAATGTCGCAGGAAATCAAACAGCGCAAGCATTTATTAAAGAACTACAAACACCACCAGGTTCTAAACCCGCTAAAAGTAAAGGCAATTTCATGAACTTTTTGGGCGCTATTGGTGCTGCGGCAGCTAAATTATTCTTGCCTTTTTAGTTACTGTTGCTAGCAAATTTGATGTTTTCATAACTTAAGTGCTGCTCGTATTGGGCAGCACTGTTATTTTTGGGTTTGCGTCCTAATAGAATGAAACTAGAACATCTGGAAAATCAGCCCAGTGAAATTAGTAGCTAGATTTACAGAAGTGCAGCAGCAAAAGTCTGTATGCAATTAAAGCTTGAAGCGTTATTATCGTACCCATTCTACTTTTATGACTTCCCAAATCCAGTTTTTGATGTGCGCTCCCGACCATTACGACGTAGATTATGTAATAAATCCCTGGATGGAAGGCAATCTCCACAAATCGTCACGCGATCGCGCTGTCGAACAATGGCAAAAGCTACATCACGTCCTTAAAGATAATGCCATTGTTGACTTAGTTAAACCGCAAAAGGGCGTACCAGATATGGTATTTACAGCAAATGCTGGGCTGGTTTTGGGTGATAACGTAGTTCTGAGCCGTTTTTTCCACAAAGAGCGTCAGGGAGAAGAACCGTACTTCAAACAGTGGTTTGAAGACAAAGGCTATACAGTCCATGAATTACCCAAAGACTTGCCTTTTGAGGGTGCTGGCGACGCATTATTAGACCGCGAAGGGCGCTGGTTGTGGGCTGGATATGGTTTTCGCTCGGAACTTGATTCTCACCCCTTTTTAGCTAAGTGGCTGGATATTGAAGTGTTGTCGCTGCGGTTGATGGACGAGCGATTTTATCATTTGGATACTTGCTTTTGTCCCCTAAGTGGTGGCTATTTGTTGTACTATCCAGCAGCTTTTGATGCTTATTCCAACCGCTTGATCGAGATGCGCGTACCTGAAGAAAAGCGGATTGCGATCGCGGAAGCAGATGCGGTAAAGTTTGCCTGCAATGCTGTCAATATCGACTCAGTAGTTGTAATGAATAAAGCCAGCGATGCTCTCAAAGAGCGTCTGGCGGCGGTTGGTTTTCGCGTGATTGAAACGCCCCTAACAGAATTTCTCAAAGCTGGCGGTGCGGCTAAGTGTTTGACGCTGCGGGTGACAGAACCCGTAAGAGCAGAAGTTACAGCCAATGTATCAGTAGAAAGCCGGATAATTCGCCTTGAAGGTCATTTGCTCGATTCTGGCTTGATTAACCGCGCCTTAGATTTAGTTGTCGAAAGTGGCGGTAGTTTTAAGGTAATGAATTTTAACTTAGGGGAGCAAAGACAAAGCACTTCAGCAGCGGAAGTAAAAGTATCTGCGCCTTCCCATGAAGTAATGGAAGGAATTGTCTCTCAGCTAATTGACTTGGGTGCGGTAGACTTGCCTCAAGATGAGCGCGACGCTAAGTTAGAACCTGTAACAACTGCTGGCGTATCTCCAGACGAATTTTATGTCACAACTATTTATCCAACAGAAGTACGGATAGATGGAGAGTGGATTAAAGTTCAAAATCAACGCATGGATGGAGCGATCGCAATTACTCGTACTCCTGATGGGATAACCGCCCGTTGCAAGCTATTACGCGATTTAGAAGTAGGCGAACAAGTAGTAGTAGATGTATTAGGTATCCGCACTATCCGCAAAACAGAATCGCGCGAACAACGTAATACGCAAGAATTTAGCTTCATGTCGGCGGGAGTTTCTAGCGAACGCCGTGTGGAATTAGTAGTAGAACAAGTAGCTTGGGAACTAAGGCAAATTCGCGATCGCGGTGGTAAAGTTGTAGTCACAGCAGGACCTGTTGTAATTCATACTGGCGGAGGCGAACATCTAGCGCAGTTGATTCGGGAAGGCTACGTACAGGCGCTATTGGGGGGAAATGCGATCGCCGTCCACGACATGGAACAAAACCTGATGGGTACTTCTTTGGGTGTGGATATGAAGCGCGGCGTTAGCGTGCGCGGCGGACATCGTCATCATTTGAAGGTAATTAATACTGTACGGCGTTATGGCAGTATTGCCGAAGCTGTAGAACAAGGTGCGCTGACAAGTGGGGTAATGTATGAGTGCGTCCGCAATCACGTTCCTTTTGCTTTAGCAGGTTCGATCCGCGATGATGGTCCTTTACCAGATACGCAGATGGACTTACTCAAAGCACAGCAGGAATATTCCGACTTGCTAGCAGGTGCAGATATGGTATTGATGCTTTCTTCCATGCTGCATTCTATTGGTGTAGGGAATATGACACCCGCTGGCGTAAAGATGGTGTGCGTGGATATTAATCCGGCGGTAGTGACAAAATTGAGCGATCGCGGTTCGGTAGAATCGGTTGGTGTAGTAACAGATGTAGGTTTATTTCTCAGCTTGTTATTGCAGCAATTAAATAAGTTGACAAGTCCTTATCAAGTTGCGTAGCTGAATACATTGCTAAAGACAAGGAGATGCTGTTATCAGCTATCTCCTTTTTATCAATAATTGGTTAATGACTTCATCATCTTGTCCTATAGCCCATCGAGCAAACCTCGGCGCTAAAGCAGGAACAGTTGCAAAAGGACTGCTAAATCCAGAAAATACATGGATGTTTTCGTAGCTAGGAATAGTACCAATTAAAGGCAAGCGATCGCACCCAAAGGCAACTAAGCAGTGATGCCATTTGCCCGATAAGTTAGCTAATTCTGGTAATATTCGCCCGATACTAGCTCTAATAGCCGCTTCGCTCTTGGCAGCATCTATTTTGGCATTGGGGTTGCTAATTGCGCGGCTCAACTGCCCTAAACGCAGGCTCCCATCTATAAACTGAACTGCACCTGCATCGATAATTGGTGGAGATATTTCGCGATCGGGTTCGTGCCATAATTGCTCTTTAGCAGCGGTGCTTGATTCTGCCTCCAAGTCGAACCATTTCATTTTTGCAGGCATAACTTGCGATCGCATCTGCACATCGCAAGCAGGGATTTCTATTAATTCTGCATGGGTAAAATAGAGTTTGACAGGCATACCCGCAGCTTGAAGTAAAGTGCGACTATCCGCACCCGCACAAATAACAACGTTGCTGCTGCAATACTGCTGACTATTTGAAGTAATTCCTGTAATTCGGCGGTTTTGACTTAATAATCCGGTTACTTGCTCGATTTGCTTGTGTCCCCCAGCACGCATAAATGCTCGAATATAAGCAGAAGTAATTATTTCTGGGCGAACATTACCATGTTTGACAGTCAGCGCACCTGCGATCGCAGCAGGATTTAGTAATGGTTCTAAGGCACAAGCTTCTGCAACGCTGAGTAATTGAGGCTGGATAGCAAATTTGCTATAAAAAGCGATCGCCCAATGCGGATCTTCATCAAGGTCAATAGTTAACAATAAATCTAATTCGCGAAACTGCGTGTTTGTTTCCAACTCCTGGGATAAAATGCGATGGCGACTAATTCCTTCTGCATACAGTTGGCGCGTTACAGCATCTGTTCCCGACCAATACGCAATTCCGCCGTAACTATAACGAGTAGCATTTTGGGGTGAGGCATCTTGTTCTACTAGCAAGACTGTTAAACCAACTTTTGCTAATTCGTAACTTAATGCTGCGCCTGTTATTCCCCCGCCAACTACTATCCAATCGTAAGTTTTCATAGCATACCCAATTGATACCAGTTTGACCTCAATTCCAGGCTTTTTGGGTATTGTATATTAAGTTTGTAGTGACTCCCCAGGCAAGATTCGAACTTGCGACCAATCGGTTAACAGCCGATAGCGAAACATTACTATGTAAGGCTTTGATAAGCGATACCAATTCCAGATACCAGTTTGATACCACTTTACCAGTATTTAAGCAGCCAACCTAACCACTTAATCAGACATAATTTACCGATAGATTCTGGCGCGATCGCTCTTTGACTTACTCAGTAATCTAAAAGTGAGTCACTCGTGCTGTTAACTAAGATAGCTATCCCTCCAGCAGACCGCTAACTCATATCTAAGCGCCACTTCAATTTGCTCGTGGCTTATTCCATAATCAACTGATAATTCTGAAATTGAATCTCCACCAAGAAATCTAGAAGCGATCGCATCGCTTGGTACTCCTGTACCAGTAGCGCAAGGTCTGCCAAACTGCACTGAAGGATCTTGTATTACTTGGGCTACTTTCCGCAATTGACTAACTTCCTCAGCATTGACTTGAGCTAAAGCACAGAAGCTCGTACCCTCATCACTGCTAGTCAGATATGGGCATTGATGTTTCAGGTTATGTGTATTTATTCGCATTTAGTTCCAAATTCTCTGCAAATTTAATGAAAAACCTGGTAGTACATCTTCCCCAAACAACGTGCTAGGCGAGTCTACTGTTTCTATTACCATGCCTTGTCTGTATATATAAACAAGGGCGTTTTGCGGGTCTATTAACCAACCAAGAATTGCTCCATTGCCCATATATTCGAGCATTTTGGCTTGCAACTCATCCAAGTTATCAGTTGGAGAGCGCAATTCTAATACAAAATCAGGGCATAGCGGTACATAACCATCTTGCTGTTTGGAAGAAAGCGATTCCCAGCGATCGCGTCTTACCCAAGATACGTCAGGAGATCGTTTTGCACCGTTAGGCAATCTAAACAAAGTAGAGGAATCAAAACCCTCTCCCAATTCCAAATGCTCGTCTACCCAGTTGCCAAATTGTTTTGTCAAATTGAAGTTTTTTCTTCCCGATGTTCCTCCTGTTGGTGGCACAATAACTAATTCTCCTGCGGAAGTTTGCTCAAAGTTTAAGTCTGGGTTATTTTTTACTACAATCTCAAATTGTTCGTCATTTATTGTTAATGCGTTTATCGTTAGCATTGAATATTTCTCCACTGGTACGATACAAGTGATGTACTAGAGATTAAGCTGATTCCTTCTCTTGTATCTTCTGCTTGATAGCCTCCTCAGTAATTCTGGTACTCTCTTCATCTAGCGGCGCTGGATACCACTGGTTTGAATTAGAGGAGCGGTCTTGTCCTAACTTGGTAAAGAATACATCCCATGCCCGATTATCGTCACGATGGGAGTTTAAGTAATTGCGTAATTCAATACGGCTCATTGCCTCAAAATCCTGCTCTGTCACAATATAAACCTCCAAAGTAAGTATATCACGATTTAACTTACTTGTAACTCACTTTTAAGTTACCATTAGGTAAGTCATCAGTGAGTCAGAAATGAGTACCAATAAACTACGCATTCAAGCCTACGTACAAAGTGAGTTGTATCAGCAGTTTGAGCAGGAGCGATCGCAGTGGGATGTCAGCCAGTCCCAAGCACTAGAGCGGATTTTATTGGAGCGCTATCAACATGATAGCGGGGAGCAAGCTATAAGCACGAGAGAATCTGTGCATTGGATCGCTTTGGTTGAGGATTTGCGAAAGCGAGTAGAGAGACTAGAAAGTAACTTACCTAGTGAGTTAGATAGTAGCTTACCTAGTGAGTTAGAGTCAGTCACCAGTGAGTTAGATAGTGAGTTAAGCGATAACTTACCGAGTGAGTCAACTACTAGCTTACCAAGTGAGTCACCGAAGTTAGTAGTTTGCAAGCTTTATAAGAATAATCCTAATGACCCGCAATCATGGCGCTACTGGGCAGGAGATAAAGCGGGGTTTGTGGAGGATTTGAATAAAGCTAAGACTTACACAGATAAAGGCTCTAGCAGAGTGATTAACCGTCTTCTAGAAGATGATTTGCATAAGCCCACTTCTAGAGAGCGGATTAGCTGTAGGTCTTTAGAGGAGCTTACAGCGATGGTGGCAAAAGCTGAGAACAGTGAACCAATGGAGATTACCAGTGAAGTACCGAGCCAATTGGTAGAACAAACTCTAGATTATCGCTTAGTAGTTTACAAATTTGATAAGGGTAAGCCTTACAGACCAGAATATTGGCATTACTGGGCAGACTCTAAAGCGGGGTTTGTGAAGGATTTAACTACAGCTACGCTATATACATCAGAAATGAGTGCAGAGCAGATGATTGCCCAGCTTCTGGGAGATGAAATTTATAAGCCCACTGCTACCGAAAGGATTAGATGGACAGTTTTAGAATATCTTATTAAATTGGGTGCAAATTATGAGAGCGATTGTTAAGTTACATATATTCGTGGGGGGTTATATAACCCCAGTGATCAACCCCCTCCCCCACTGACAGGGTTCTTATAGGGCAAGGGTTTCAGCGTTTTGTATCAAGCTTCCAGCGATCAACCCACTCCCCCACTGACAGGGTTCTTATAGGACAAGGGTTTCAGCGTTTTAAAAATCTCAGTGATCAAGCAAAATACGATTTTTTCAATTTTTCAATTTGAAAAAAATGCAACTTCTCGCGATCGCTGGAAATTCAATCGGCTGTAAGTCCTACTCTGTAAGCATCCTGTCAGTGGGGGAGGTAGTCCCCCACTGGGAATTATAGCCTCCCCCACTGGAAATTCAATCGGCTGTAAGCCTTACTCCGCAAGCATCCTGTCAGTGGGGGAGGGGTGTAAAAAATTGCCGTTTTTTGCCTGTAAACGCTTATATAACCCCCCACGAATATTTGAAACTTTACAAATTTATAAGGTAATGGTGCTTCATTTGACCGCCGTGACCGATACGAAAATTAGGATTAGGTTCTCGATCGATCAGTCCTTCCCTGTATAATCCTGGTAATTCCCGCCTGATAGTTGATTCTGGTTTATTAAGCGCATCCGCTATACTGGCAGGGCAAAAAAGCACACCCTGATGTTTATTCAGGTAATCCACTATCAGCCAGCGCGTACCGCTATTTTGAGTCAAGTTGCCATCTTCATCTTCTGGGTCTAACAAGTTCCAAGCAAAGCTGTCATCATCAAATTTCAGCTTGTACTTCATAGGCATCCTAGACCGCGATTTCTGCATCGTCAGTACGCGCTCTGGGTCAGAAGGATCTTTTGGGTTAACAGCTTCTAAGTTCCATTCCTCATCTACCGCCGCTCTAATCGCTTTACTACCGCGCGATTTCCCTTCGCTATTAGAGTGATGCAACAGTAGGAAACTACAGCCAAATTCCCGCGCTATATCCCCCAAATAAAGTATAGGGCGAGCATATTCTGTATCGTTCTCGCTAATTGTTGTAAATCGGTTGACTGATGCCAAAGAATCAATAATGACTACCGCTGGACGGCTGGCTTTTATCCAGCGGTAAAGTTGGGCTGTATAGTCGATCTGCCAATCAGTGTGATACTGGATCGGGCAATCATTGGTTATGCCAACTTGTTTGAGCGATTCAATCAAGTTGGCAGGTGACGTGTCAGTTTGAATATACAGAATGCTATTTTTCCCCTGCACTTTGTACTCCTGCCAGTCTTCACCGCTAGTTAGCAGTTTCATCAAATGCTGCACAAATAGCGTTTTCCCCGTACCGCCGTGAGCGTGCAATAGAATCAAACTTGCTTTAGGTATCCAGCCGCGTAAAATCCACTGACGGCGATCGCCAAACTTATCCTTCAAGTCTTGCAGCTTAACTGGATCTGCTAAGTGTTGAGCGATAAGTGACTTGCAATAAGTCTCTAGTAAGTCACGCCGCGATCGCTTGTACTTCTTCGCTAGCGCTTGCATTTTCCATAGCTTCTCACCTGGAAGAGCCTATCCCACTAATATAAAAATCTGAGCTAGAATCAACGTAAAGGAGAAATAGACAGAACAAAGAAGAAGGAAAATGGCAGGTAGGTTTGAGGGGTTGAGCGACTTGGAATGGAAGTTATTTG
>NZ_JYON01000047.1 GCF_000952155.1 Aliterella atlantica CENA595
TTGTCCCTGTGAGCCATCCGCCCAAGGCTAGGTATGCGCAGGGAAATAGCAATATGCCGCTCCAGCCTACGAATACGAATCTGTCGCGCTTTAGCCAGTCGTCTACGGTATCAAATATGCCGCGACTTGGTGCGCTGCCAACTGCAATTGTCATTACAGTAAAACTCCATATTTTATAAGTACGATAAGTAAAGGCTGTAACAGGTATTTCTACCGATACAAACGATCGCTCAGTTGACAAGCTGAGTTTACGATTCTTTACTTATTCCTAATCTATTTGTACAACTAACTGCCAATTTATGACAAGGTAATTGAGAAAATTTAATCTTTAAGTCAGTCAAAAGGTGCAGAAAAATCACTCTGCATCTATCTAAATGCTAAATTTTAGGCAGACACATAATAAATAATTAGCAAAAGCAGCACTTTTGCTCATCTCATGCACGCGGACGCTAGAATTAGTCCTACATAGTGCTAACTGCTGAAATCTCTAATGATTACAATTGACTTGACATTAAAAAATACTGCCTTTCCAGTGTCCGTACAACGCAAATCAGCCGAAGAAGCCGAGAGCGTATATACTCAGATTTTGGAAGCAATGCGTTCGGGGCAGCCAGAAATCCTAGAATTGACGTGCGATCGCCAAGGTGAAAAAAGAGTTGCTGTGCGATCGAGTGAAATTTTGGGCATCCAAATGGCACAAAAAGATAGTTCGGCTGCAGGTGGAGGTAGACCTCCAGGCTTTTTTGCCATGTCAGAATCTACATAATTAAGGGACAAATGACGGAAATTGCCGTTGAAGTTAGCGATTTAAACTTTAGCTGGGAAACAGGCGCTAGAGTTTTAGACTCTTGCTGTTTGAGTGTACCTAAAGGCGAATTTTGGATGCTGCTAGGTACAAACGGCAGCGGCAAATCTACACTGCTGAAGTTGCTAGCAGGTTTGCTGACTCCAAAATCTGGCAAGGTGCAGATTTTGCATCCAGTGGGTTTTGTTTTCCAAAATCCCGACCATCAGTTAGTCATGCCCACTGTAGGAGCAGATGTAGCTTTTGGACTGGTAGAAGAAAAACTACCCATATCCCAAGTCCGCCAGCGTGTAGAAGATGCTTTAAGCGCTGTTAATCTGTTAGAACTGCAAAGAAGACCAATTTATGCCTTAAGTGGCGGACAGAAGCAGCGAGTTGCCATTGCTGGAGCGATCGCCCGTCAGTGTGAAGTTTTGCTACTAGACGAACCTACAGCGTTACTCGATCCAGACAGCCAGCTAGAATTAGTCGCTCAAGTCCGGAATTTGGTCAAAAGTCGGGGTTTAACAGCTTTGTGGGTTACTCACCGTTTAGACGAGTTGAACTACTGCGACGGCGCTTTTTTACTAGAGCAAGGAGCTTTAGTAGATAGAGGCGATCCAGAGCGGCTCAAGCAACGTTTGATGCAAGTAGAATCATCTGCTGCGGAGTAAGCAAAATAGGAAATTGCCTTAACCTTTTCCTTCGCGATCGCAAATTAAAACAACCCATAAATTTATGGGTTGTTTTTTGCCTGCATTTACTCTTCTTGAGCAGAAGCAAGCCGCAAAGCGGCTATTCGCGCATTCGCGCATTAATACCTCACGCCTAAAGGCGGGGCTTGAAACCCAAATGAATTATTAATTTTGTCCAGAATTACGAATTACGAATTACGAATTACGAATTATTTTGGTCGCTATCGGTTTGGGTTTCGTCTGGAGACGACGTTGTAACTGCTGGAGGCGGCTTAGGTTTAGATGGCTTAGGACCGCGCATCAAAGCTAAATTCACGGGCGCTGCAGGCTCATCTTCTTTTTTAGCGCCTTTGCCTTTCCTACCTTTGCTATTTTCTTTTCCTGCCACTGGTGGAATTACTTTACGTTTTTCCGGTAAAGGAGTAGAGGATGACGTAGCATTCTCTTCTCCAGCACTAGGTTGTTGAGATTCCGGTGCTTCTTTTGCGTCACTAGGTTCGGCAATCTGACGCTCGGATTTTTTAATAGGACGTTCCACCATAAATTACGCACGCTTGTTTACTTTTATTTTGCCACTGCAAATGCAGAGATCGAGAAGCTGACAGCTAAGAAGGGCGAAGCTTGCCTTTTGTTAGCTAAAAAGCTTGTTAGGGATAGAGTTAATTCTACCTCTAGCTACAGAATGTTAGAAGCGATACTCCGATTACAATTACAATTGTGAATAAATAGTTTTAATCGCCACCACATTGAGTACATATCATGCCCCGTTTCTTACCCGAAGCCGTTTTGCTAGTAGACGGTTATAACGCGATCGGTAGTTGGTCGGATCTAAAGAAAACACGCGACTGTGTTGGATTAGAAGCGGCTCGCTGGGAGTTAGTAGAAGCTCTGGTAAATTACAGCGCTTTGCAAAATTATGCAACGCAAGTGGTTTTTGATGCTCAGTACCAAAATAGTTGTAGCCATCAGGAAGTTATTAGCGAACACTTATCAGTGCATTTTACCGACTTCGGGCAAACAGCAGATACGTACATTGAAAAGTCATGTGCATCGCTGCGTCCTTATATGCGCCAATCTCACCTGTGTCGGCTGATAGTTGCTACGTCCGATCGCGTACAGCAGCTTGTAGTAGTAGGATACGGGGCAGAATGGATGTCAGCCCAGCAATTAAATTATGAAGTGGAAGCGACGCTGAAAAAATCGCGTTACAAGCACAAGCAACGCAAACAATCTTCTAGTCGTTTCTTGGCAAATTCTATTGATGCTAAAGCTAGACAAAAGTTAGCTCAAATGCGAATGGGTTTGTAATAGCAGTAGTTTTGCTGGCTTATTTAGCAATTTTCCAAAAATTTTCGCAAACCTCTTGCAAAAAGCGATCGTTTGCAGTTAATATAGATATTCGCAGTCCTCAGTAGCTCAGCGGTAGAGCGATCGGCTGTTAACCGATTGGTCGCAAGTTCGAATCTTGCCTGGGGAGTCACTAGAAACCTTGCATAGCAGGACTTCTAGTATAAAATCTATAGCTTTAGTGGTACGTGACCGCTCGGCAAACTGGTATCGTAGTGGTATCAGCAGTAAACAGAGCGATCGCACTTGTCAATGGCACAAGCACTAGAGCAATTTTCAGGTAAAGAATTTGTAGGCAGAATCAAGATAGAACGATTTAGAGATTCGCTAAGGCTACGTTGGAGTCACCAGAGCAAACGCTACTCTTTGACGATTGGTAAAGATTCTAGGGACACGCTCAAAATAGCTAGAGCTAAAGCCCAGGCGATTGATAGCGATATCACTTTCAATAGATTTGATGACTCTTTAGTTAAGTATGGCAAATGCAGCGGTGCAATTCTGCAACTGGTATCAGTGGTATCAGAAAACCAAATCGAGCTAAGGGAATTATGGGATAAATTTTTAGCTGATAAAGTGCCTCATCTCAAAGCCAAAACTCAGCAGGAGTATCGCAGCTTCACCAAGATTCTCGACAAGCTTGGAGCAATGCTAACCTTCGATGCGCTGGAAACAAAGCGATCGCTATTGGCAATAACAACAGCCGACCAAGCTAGGCGAACACTACTTTATTTATCTGCCTGCTGCAAATGGGGAATCAAGCATAAGCTAATTAAAGATAATCCCTATGATGGGCTAGCTAACGAGATGCCCAAACGCAGGGCAGTTTCTAAGCACAAAGCAAACGCATTTACAGAAGAGGAGCGGGACGCTGTAATTAATGCTTTTAGAAGAGATGTCCGCTCTGGCACAAATTACAATCACTACGCGCCAATTGTCGAATTTTGGTTTTTGACGGGCTGTAGACCTAGCGAGGCTGTAGGACTGACCTGGGACAAAATATCGAAGGATTGTTCTAGCGTCACTTTCAACGGTTCTGTGCAATTAATTGACGGTCGGCACGTTTGGTCTAGCGGCTCCAAAAACAACAAAACCCGCATCATTGCGACTAGCCCCAGATTGCAAGCCCTGCTTCAATCGATAAAACACGCAGACATAAAACCTGGCGCTTTAGTTTTCCCATCGCCTACAGGCAAGCCGATCAACTATGATAATTTTACTCGTCGGGCATGGAACGCTGTAGTTGACCCAATCAAACCTGGGACAACGCCATACAATTGCCGTGATACCTTTATTACCAATCAATTACTAAAAGGTATTGCGTCAGCAGTAATTGCTAAATGGTGCGATACTTCCACCGTTGTAATTGACAAGGATTACGCTGATATAATCAAACTTAGCCAGCTAAGACCGCGAGACTAACCAATCCTGACAACTATCACTTGCTCTCTCCCTATACAGGGAGTTTTTTATGCATGATTATTCCGAGATGAATTATTTTAGGAACTACTTAAAAGCAATTAACATCAATCCGAAAATTCAGCTTAAATGCACAGAGAATTAAAAATCCAGAGTCAATACGCTAAAAAGTTGCTGTTCAAGCGCAAACCTCTTAAGCCGCCACTAACTTACACTTGGTGGCGGCGCTATACACCTTCTAGCCACTAAAAATCGCTACTCTCAACTTCTAACTCTTCCTCTATCTCGCCATCAACCACACCGCTATCCTCTTCCTTTATCTCAGGCAAAAGGTTGGTAAATTGGGGCATATTTCCCGTGTCTGGCTTGATGCCTTGCGCTCTTAGAAATTCGGCGGTAGCGTTCCATTGGTCAGTGGCATTTTTAATTTTGCGCTCTAATTCTGCAAGTTCACGCCGTCCTCTATACATAGTCTGGTAAAGCTCCTCGGCATTAGTCCCGCCGTTCTGCTTAACTTTCTCTCGCAACTGCTCAATTACTTGCTCAACGGATTCACCTTCACTAAGTTGAGCAGTGAATCCAATCTTTTCATTGCTGTAATTCCCTAAATTTAGAAGCGCCGAGTAGTGAACTGTTTTAATCTGCATATTTGTATGTATCGACAATCAAAGATACGATCGCTTAATTAGTTGATTAAATCAAGTCCTCAATTCACCACAAAGATAGTTGCCCTAAAGATACATTGCCTCGACTGCCTCTATGAATTGATAAGTGACAAGGAGCGCATAGGGCAATTAGGTTTTCAATCCTATTGTCTTCTGGAGTGAAGTTAGCGTGATGTACTGTTAGAGTTTGCAGCGCGCGCTCAGACCTATTTAATCCTCTCCCTTCACCTGGTCGCAAGCATTGTTTATGACATTTAGAACAGCGCCACAAAGTAGCTTCTTTAACAGCTTTTGCTATATCTTCCCAGTCAGCAGGATAGCGGGCGCGATGTATCGGCATTACTTTAATTTAAAAGTTCCGTCTTGGCTGATTATTGGCTGTTTGAGGCGATCGCCATTTTACCAAATAGAGGTTAATATTGCTTTAGTTTGTTTGTACTATTACAAAGCTTAAGTGTAATTGTCTATGCCAATTAGCAATATTAGTAGAGTTAAAACTATTACCTTAAAGATAAATGCTGATAGCAATAATATTCAAGTTGTATATAGTAACAATAATTTAGCTGTTGGCGGCGAGCTAATACCAAATCACAAAATAATTAGCTTTAATTGTTTTGTGAAAAACTTGCGTGTATTTGCTAATGTACCTACTTTAGAAGAAGCGCCATTGCCAGATTATCAACTAACAGATACAGCAACAGCTAAACTGGTCAAAACAATAGATATTGAATGGAAGAGTCCTAGAAAGCAGCTTAATTTATATATTACTAACGCTATTAACCCTACCAATAACGATTGGTTGCAAGTAGGTAGCCTTAGTTTAATTAATCCCTATGGTTATCCATTTAGGGTGTATAACATATTAGATTTGTTTACCGATAACCTAGCCTTAGAGTTAGGGGAGAATGGAAAGATAGGAATAAATGTGCAGGATGTAGGGTATGGATTAATTACTGATAACGATAGAGTGGTTGTACATGGTTCCTATGTTGAAGAAGTATTTGTAGAAACACCGCAAGCACCTAATGTATTTAACATTAATCTTTCAGGCAATACTGCTGGCAGCAATACCAATACACCTAATGAACCTACAGTACCTAACTACTCTGTAGGTAATAGCAGTTTAATAGACAATGCATTCTTACTAGCCAACTAATTGAGGTAAATATGACTTACAACTTGCAAGGATACAAAATACAAACATTTACTGACATTAACGACAAGCCTATAGAACCTACAGCTAATAAAGCAGGTAATGGAGCGCATTTAATTCAGCAATTCAACTATTTAATAGACAGTACAGAATTAGTATTAAATGGTTTGCAACAATATTGTGATGATTTAGCATCTGCAATTACATCTAATACCACACCTGCACCTGCACCTATACCTAAATGGATAACTGTTAATAACGAATACACTACTAAACATGGAGATAGAATACTCTATACTATTAACCCTACATTGTACCCAGCTACTAGCATAAATTTAAAGTTATATGCTTCTCCTCAAATAGGGGACGTTGTAGAAATTATGAAGGTTACTACCGATTATCAAGTTAACCTAGACAACTATTTAGGAAGGTTTAACTTTAATAGCTACTATAGTTCAGTGTATATCCCTAAAACTACAAAAGATATAGTTGGGTTGATTTATTGTGGAGATGATAATGGGGGTTGGGTTCCAACTAAACAAGGTGTATTCGCTACTACACAATCATCAAGTTAATGCTACACAATCCCTTTGATTCAAATAATCAGTATGAGAACGATCTAGAAGACTTTAAACTACCTTACAAGTTACAGAGTAAAACAGATATCGAAGTGATGCAACGTAGGTATCAAGAGCTAGTTAAATCAACGCATAAGTACATAGTACGTTTGGGCATAATGTATCAGGTGAGGTAATGGTAAGAATTAGGAAACTAAAGAAAGAACCAGGGGTAAATATTACCTTCGATTTAGAAGAACCAGAAGGATTGCCTTGGAATGAAGCACCGGAGGGTTTAACACCTATAGGTGACACTGGTTTATACGCAACACCTAGCGAGCCAGCAGATCCTAGAGATTGCGATCGCTACCCCGACAGTATCTATTGCGGTAATCCTTTCACACCCAGCTTTGCATCAATTGAGCCAAGCTTCATTTTAGATAAGTGCAATGTAGGCGTTCAGTTTGATGGCGCGTTTGGATTTATAAAAGTACCACCAGTAGCAATAGTATGGCGATTACCAGAATGTAGAAATCCACCACCATCCAAACCTATACCTATACCGCCTGGTACAGATAGTCCCGTTCCATTTCCCCCGCATAATTGCCAAGATACATCGACATCAATAATTGTAATTTACAAAGCATTCCAAGCAGATATAGAAGAATGGAATAATAGATACCCTAATAGCATTAGTGGAGTAAATATAGGTAGACACTATGCCCGTAGTGTAATTACTAGAAGCGTAACAAATATAGAATTTCCCTATACAGGCACTATTGGGCAATATAGAGATGCTAACGGGATTTTAAGAACAACATATTCAGCACGAGTTGACTTTACAACTACATTTAATTTTACTTATAACCAAAATTGGGCGGATGCATTTAGAGGCGGGGATATATCCCAGCAAGGGGAAGTAACTATTAATAACTACTTTTTAATGCCAAATACTGCCTATAGAGAAAGTGATAACCAAACTAGAGGTGAGATATATCAAACTAGCATTATTCAATTTAAAAATGAATTAGAAAACTATAGAAATACATCAACTGCACAACCACATACAGATATGCATGGTGTACCTGATGGAACTATGCAAGAGACTGTCGTGTATGGGGTAGCAGTTAAATGCGGAAGAACTAGCAATAATAACAATCCGCCACCACCAAGAAAAGTATCACCACCACCTAAACATTGCTGTATGACGTGTTGCCCTACCAATAATAACAATGACGAGCTAATTAGATTATTGATAGCAAAAATAGATAAATTATCAAATACTGTAGGTGTTGATGAATATCCTGCATCCTTACCTGCTTCTTTAATTAGTAAAGACGAAGGATTTTTAGGCAATTTGATTCCTAATCAAAATAAAGAAATACCAAACCTAACTCAGTTTTTAGCTTGGTATGTGGAGCGCTTCGACGAAGTGCTAGGGCAATGGGAGATACCAATCGAGATTAAAGATAGCGATCCATCCAAACCAGGCGACCAACCGCTGGGAGTGAAGCTGCCCAACATGGCAGAGGCGATCGGCGAAATGTTCACGCTGGCATTCCAAACTAACCTCAACACCGAGACGCTATTAAACTTTGCTGTAAGAAGCGCGGCAGAAGGCATCACCGACAAGCAGCAAAACTTCATCACCTACAAGCTATTGCAATCGCTCACCGAATGGGCGGGCTACAAACAGAAAGACATCAAAGTAAAGATGCCTCTACTGTTTACGCTGGGGAAAACACGCTATGACGAAATCCTCAAGGAGAGCGAGATTGATGTAGCAGTAACAGATTTTGATGAAAAATTTGGGTTAGAAGCTGACTTAATTCGCTTTAGGGAAGCTGCCTCGATCCTAGCTGCTAACTACAAACGCAAGGTAAACCCCAACGGCGATATAAAAGCGCAGATTCTCAAACACTTGTTAGATGCCTACAGCGCAGTTAACAAAGTTAACAAGGACGAAGACGATAACGATTGGGATGATTTTGTTAAGCAAGTCGAGGAAGGATTTAAGAACGTACCAGGCGTTACGAACCCTGATAAACCTTACGGTAGAGACTACAGCCAACGCCCCAAGATCCGCGACTTAACCAAGCTCGATCCGCCTACGGAGCAACCCTAAATGGTTAGCCTAAACTTAACCCAATTGGCATCAAGGCAAATAAGGCAAGCGGCGGTAGGTAACAGCGGTGTAAGAAGAATAGCAATTAGTGCTACTAATACTCAAAATAAAGAAGATGGAGGGATACTAAGCGTATATAACGCGGTTGAGAAATTTGGGCGTTCGTTAATGTCGTTCGCCTTTGCAAGGATCAAAGATTTTCTTAGTCTTGACTGGGGCAAGCTATTTCAGCAGATATCAGGCGGCGTTATGTATCTGCTTAACTTCAACATCAACATCAGCGATACGGAAATAGACGAAAAGATTAAGCAAGCAGAAATAGCACTCGCAGGCGCAAAGGGTAGTTTGGCAGGTCAATCACTTGGGTTTGCTATTTGCGGTGTTGTCCCAGCAGCAACAGTAGCCGTATTTAACGAGCCATTAGGCTTATACATGATGAAAGAACTAGGTGAGGAAGCCGCCGATGAAATAGCAGGAAGTTTAGCCACTTTAGTTAGTTTGCAAATCCAACAATCTGCACGAAAAACTATGTTTCAGTTATTCAAAAACAATAGAGCCTTGTGTAGAACAGCGGCTTTAGGTGTTGCTAACTTGTTAGTTAAAGTTGGATATTTAACCCAAGAATCGGTAGACAAAGCAAACAAGGATAGAAATAAACCCTGGTCGATAGCGTCGGCACATGAGGAAAGCATAGACTCAATTCAAGATCCAGAAGACAAAGCTTATGCAGAAAATTTCTGGGATGAGTTCGGCGAAGCGTGTATAGAAGCTGGGTACATAGTAGCTAACAGCGCAGATAGCTACTTTGCTATGCAGAAGATGGCAAACCAAGCGCAATTTGGTAGTGAGAAGGTAATTGAGATCCAACCTATTAGAAATGCAGATGACGAGGACGAATAAATGAGCGATCGTATATTACTAAAGGGTAATAGCAAGTTACTTAAGCCAATAATAACTCAATTAATGGCTACACATCAGCTATTAGAAAACTTGGATATAGAAGCTACTGGGGGTGGTAGAGATAGTGAAATGTTACCAGGTAGAAGGTATCACCCACATATCAAATTATATTTCAAACAAGACAGTGATTTTAATCCTCGCGTAGAACAACCAAAAGGCAGAGGTCAAAATAGAAAAAGAGGTACATTAACTTTTAGGATAATGAATGAAACTACAGAAACTATTAGTAAAGGAGAACTAACTAATATTGCTAATAGAATAAAGAGTATTTTTGGGGATAATGGGGGATATGTATGGGTTAAGGGTAAAGAGCTATATTGTTATGCTGATTGGGATAAAGGGTATCAATTGCAAATACTAGCTAAAACAAAGAACCAAGCAGCAGACTTAGTAACTAAGGTACTATCGCTACAAAATCATAGCCCTGTGTGGAAATACTTTACACGAACTGAAAACTCAGTAGAATTAGAAGCTTATCCAGAGACACCCCAAACACAAATGATACTAGGTGAGCAAGTTACACTAGCGAAAGTAAGACCATTAGTAGATGTACGATTTATTTATGCAGAAGCAACCATACATAAGCTAGTCCCGCCAGTTATCTTATATGACAGAAGGGGTAAAAAGCCAAAAGCGTTAGTTTCTTAAATCGAACGTCAGCGTACAAAATATTGACCAACGGTTTAACCCTTGGTCAATATTTATTCTAACAAACGAGGCAAAAACCTTGACACTAAAGGGTTTCAATTGTTAGATTGCTGTTGTTTCAATTACACGCATTTGATACTGAAAAGTGTATATAGTTTATGCCAGATTATAAAACTACTTACCCTATGGTTTTAAACGGGGTATTTATCGGACTGGTTAGTTTAAGAAGCGATCAGATAGATTATTTTGGAATACCAGACGCAACACCAGCAGAATTAGCCTTTGTTAAATATACTGGTAGCATAAAAGCGCATACGAGAAAAGTACGTAGTAAAAGACTTGAAGCTAATAGCCCAATTATTGAAGTTACAGTAGATAGAAAAACAGGTGTTGGTAGAGAAAGAGGAAAAATAGCCAAAGGTAGAGGCGGAAAACCTTTTAAAATTCCGACAGAATTAGTAAATACACCTGCGCCTCAACCTAGCACAACTGGCACACCACGACCAGCAAGAAGTACGCCAGTTTACACGACTATTAGGTTCCCTGGCGATGCATCTATAGCCGAAATATCAGCATGGTTACACGCTAAATTACTAACTAAAAAGCCTAAATCATTTCAATCACCATCAGGTAAAACTTATTCTGTATCACCATTAGCTGTTGGTTCTGTAGTATCAGGCGACGAAGATACTACTCCATAAAGCTAATTTAGATACTGTAAAAACATAATTAATTAAGAAGGAACAAAGATGGCAGCAGTAACAGATTTAACTTGGCAGCAACTAGCCGACAAATTGCCAGCAGGAGCCATAACAGTAGCTAGCGGGGCAGTAACTATTAATGCAGGCTTAATCAATGGCTCAAATATTGATGCATTAACTGATAGCGGTGTTGTAAAGTTTTTTTCTCTGCTATTTACAGCAGCTAATAAAGCTCAGGCAGATGCAAATGTAGACCAAGTAGACGGCGAAAGATTAACCGCATTTAGTCCGGCAACGATAGGTGCTAATGCTAATGGTTACATAACTTTAACTAGACCATTTGTCTGTAGATCTGAGCTAGCTACTGCTACCAACATCATCGGCACAAACGCTTAATTAAATGCCATCTTGGGATTTAACTACTAGGGAAAATTGGGAGCTACTTACAAGTGAAAGACGCTCGGTTGTATATAAAAACAACACTACACCAAGCGATCTTAACTACAAATACACTCCTATTCCTCCTATATATGTAACAGCTACAACGCACACTTTATTAGTGGGTATTGTTAGTAATAGTGCTAGAGTGCATTGGTTTTTAGGTGCTAGAGTCTCGCAATACTTGTATGTATCTCCTAGTAGTGCAATGGGTTTAATCTCAGGAGTACAGGCAGCAGATTCTAAGAGAGCAGGATTAAGTAGGCTGACTTTAATAGAGTTTAAAAACTACAACGTTATACCTTACGTAGTAGAAGTGGCTGTTCCTTACTGGTTGGAAGATGTGTATGTGGAGGTTTGGCAGTATAACGGACAAGTACTAACAGGAGAACAGCCAAACTTATCAGAATTGTTAGATAGGTTAGAAGTAATGGCTCAACAATTAGCAAGCCTCGAACAACACGGTATTTGATGGAATGGCAAGCAGTCGGGAATATTACTACTACTAAAGACTACGCTTTTACACCTATAATTACAGGTACTTTATTTAAGCTTAAACACACTAGCGCGGTAGCTAATAAAAGCGACCTCAAGATAATAATTAGACAAGCCTTTGAAAACGATGGGCAACTAGCATTATTTGATTACAAGCTAATTAACTGCAAAGTAGAACAAGATATCTTGTTGTTTAGTCTGCCCAAAGGATTGCCAAGCAGAAAACTAGCAATAAAACGAGTAGATAATCTATCGGATAGTTGGAGCATTGAGATTGAATCTTTAGAAATTATAGAGGATGGCGTTGATATGCCAATTACTTTAAGCGATTTGCTCGAACTGCAACAGCAGATAAATTCTATTCAGGACGCGCTTACTCTTAAAGCTTTAGATATCGATCTAGACAACCACGTATTAAATACTAATAATCCGCACAGCGTAACTGCAGGGCAAATAGGAGCAGATCCGGCAGGCAGCGCTATAGCTAGCGTAATAGTACACGAAGGCAGCGCTAATCACCCCGTAGCCACTTCTAGTCACAAAGGGATGATTAGCGCTGCTGATAAATTCAAGTTGGACGGGATAGAAAACAATGCAACGTTTAATGCCTCTGACAATTACTTAGTAAATAGAAGTAATCACACAGGTTTGCAAGCGATATCTTCAATTGTCAGCTTACAGGATACTTTAGATGCTAAACAAAACAGTATCGACGTACTGCCGATTAATAAGGGTGGGACAGGCAGTAACACTCAAAACTTTGTTGACTTAACCAACAATCAAACTATAGGAGGAATCAAAACTTTTAGCTCGACACCTGCGATCGCCGGAGCCACAGCAACAGCAGCGGGCTATATGGTAGCAGCGGATAAAACAAAACTTGATGCGGTTTCTCCTGGTGCAACTGTCAACCAAACAGACACATATTTACTAAGCCGAGCTAATCACACAGGCACTCAATCAATAGCAACGATTGCTAACTTGCAAAGTAGCTTAGATGGTAGAGAGCCTACTATTACCATATTGCCCATAGCTAAAGGTGGTACAAATAGTAGCACTCAAAACTTTGTAGATCTGACTAATAACCAAACTATAGGAGGGATTAAATCTTTTTCCTCTTCCCCAATTATCCCTAACGCCAGCATAGCTAATCAATCCGCAGCATTTGGACAAATTACGGCGGCGCAAGTAGGAAATACAATTGCTCAGTGGAATGCTAGTCAGTTGAGGGGGGTAAATCTAAGCACTACAGCGCCCACTTCTGGGCAATTTCTTCTATACAGCGCAACTAACAGCAGGTGGGAAGGGCAAGGATTTAGCGATACTTTGCACGGTAGTAGGGCAGGAGGTAACCTACATGCTGCTACTACTGCTGCTAACGGATTTATGCTTGCTGCTGATAAATCAAAGCTAGATGCGATCGCTACTGAGGCAACCGCTAATAGTTCAGATACTTACTTATTGAATAGAGTCAACCATATAGGTATTAGCAGTGTAAATAGTTGGATAGCTCCAACATTAGCAACAGGATGGAGTGCTTTTGGCGCACCTCATCCATCACCTTTTTATAGGAAGTTACCCGATGGCACAGTTGAGTTTAAAGGATTAATTAAAAAGTCTACAGCAGTAACAGCAAACGAGGCTCTATTTACTTTACCAGTAGGATTTAGACCAATAGAGAACAGAGTAATAACCACAACTTCAAATAGTGCGCTTGGAAGAATAGATATTGTTGCTACTACTGGAGCAGTAACCCTAGTAGTTGGTAATAATTCATGGGTAAGTTTAGAGGGAATTAGATTTGTAGCAGAGCAATAACTACTTAGTAACTATTAAATATGAATACGGTAGTAGTATGGGCAGGATTAATCGGGACTACTTTAGGAATAATTACTAGCGTTCTTGGATGCGTTGCTCTTTACCGTACTTCAGTAATTAAGGGATACGCCGCACAGCGAGATTACGAGCATTTAAAAAATTACTATAAATCGCTATCAGAGGCTTTCAAATTCCAAACAGAAACTTTTGAGCATGAATTTAGAGAAGTACGGAAAGATATAGATACTAGAAGCGATCGCATCGACCAAAATCAAATTGAAATCAAGGCATTATTACTTTCAAATTTGCGATTGCGTCCTTCTCTTAAGGAAGATGAATAACTTATTATCACGATTTAATACAGGCTCTTTTGTAATTTTGATTTTAGTTGGCGGCGTACTTTATTTAGCAATTGTAGATCGCTCTTTTAGAGTTACTTTTGGCGATCTGGCGAAAATTGGCATTGGGGGATATTTAGGACAGTTGATACCGAGAGAAGATAAATAAATGAACGCACTTTTGGGCATACATAAAACTCAAAAATTAGCGGATGCACCACCAGAAACAATTAAAGCCGTACAGATTCAATTAGCTAGAGTTAATCTTTTAGATGGAGCAGCCGATGGTATTGTTGGCAAACAAACACTAGCAGCATTTGCTAAGTTCAAACAGCTTGAGTATTTGGAACATCCTGAGCTATTGGGCAAATCGACAGCGATCGCGCTTCTGGAAGCTACTTATACTCGTACACCTCCTAAAGATGCTGACAGCCCAATAATAGCCGAACACAAAGCATTTCTCCCCAAAGTTGGCTGGGTATCGGCAAGCGATCGGGTAGTATCGGGCGGGCATTTTAGCTGGGGAGAGTTCACTAAGGAGCTTACGCGCGTACCTCAAAATACGCAAGTAGTGGACAACATTATTCGGCTGGCTAATTATTTAGAGGATGTGCGATCGCGCTTTGGCAAGGCATCAATTTTAATTAATTCAGGTTATCGACCGCCAGCCGTTAACCGCTCTGTTGGTGGAGCAACCAATTCACAACATCTTTACGGTGCGGCAGCGGATATTGTAGTTGGTGGATTTCGACCGCATGAAGTTTACCAACAACTTAATCAATGGCACGGGGATAAAGGAGGTTTGGGCAATAGTGCCAGTTTTACGCATATCGATTTACGAGGATACCGCGCCAGGTGGAATTATGGGAATGCATAATAGAAATGGCGATCGCTCTTTCCTTAGCTTTGAGATTTTGAATTCAAGGTTGCTTGTGTGGGAAGGTGCGATCGCTATAATTGAATCGCGATCGCTCTAGATCCATTATCTAATTCTTCTAAGCACCAATCACGGCAATCAGTAATGATTGCTTTTGGCATTTTCTCGGCTGTCTTAAAAGCCTCTTCTTCATTTACAAAAACCGCTACAATCTTTTGGTACAAAGTGCTATCTTCAAGCCTTCCCTCAACTAAATAGTATCGAGTCGGTCGGCGATTCATCCTGGGAAGCTCGTTGTCGTTCAATCTTCTATCATAAACACTCATACTTACTGTCCTATTTTGTTATGAGTTGGGCGATTGCACACACTGATAAACCAAATAGTTTCAATATGATCGATACCTTTGACGTGATGTGGATTATTCCTAATAGCTTAGAAGATATTGCGGATTTGCCAGAGGAAGCATCAGTTGATGAGTTGAAAAAAATTTGCCAACTTAAATCTATAAAAGCTATTATTTTCGATGCAGAGGGGATTTGCCAGGGCAGCATTACTGCTAGTGGGGATTATCAAGAATGGGCTATTTTATAGGCGATCGCTCATTCATCATTCTCTTCTTCGCCAGTATCATCTTCACCAGTGCCAGTGCCAATATCATCTTGGATAAAGCAAAGCGCTTCTTTGGCTCTTGTAAAAGCTACGTAGCACAAGTTATATTCTTGTTCTAATTCCCAATCTTGCTGACCGTTCCAACGCAGTGGTAATAAGTCAGGGCGTAGAATAAATACTCGCTTCTCTTCTAATCCTTTAGCGCGGTGTACTGTCGAGAGAATCACAGAGCTACGAGTATCGCTGAATAATTCCTCAATCTCTAAGCAGAAACTATTAATAGACGTGCTATTGAATGCCTGCCAACAAGCAGCAATTCCATCGCAGCGATCGCGTAATGACTCTATTTGAGATTGGCTATTTTTCTTTTGCTCTAATACCAATTTAATGTGAAGATAAACTTAATACAGCATCAGTAATAAACTCCCAACCTGTAAGCGAAGCAATCAATTCTGGAGTTAAGTCTTTGAGAATGTCAGACAATCTCCGTCGCAATTGT
>NZ_JYON01000003.1 GCF_000952155.1 Aliterella atlantica CENA595
GGACTATGAGCTGCTAGTGGAAATGAGTGAGGCAATGATTTATGGCGCAATGATTCACACCATGTTGCGTCGCTTGGCGAAGCTGAAACCGAACCATTCATAATTGTTTAGAAACAGGCTCTAAGAAATATTCAGCATTGCTTATATTGGTATTTTAAAATGCTAGACAAGATAAGAATACTTAAGTATAAGTTGTTTTATTGATATGCATAAGCTAAGATTTTAGTCACAAATTATAGAAAACTTAGCTCTAATAATTACTGCTGTTTTTTCAAGGATTGACTAAAATAATTCGTAATTCGCGCACTACAAAAAATTAATAATTAATTCATTTAAGTTTCAAGCCTCTCTTAATTTATTATCAGAGAAGGTAAAAAATGCATAGCATCCTTGTTTCAAACCCACGCCTAAAGGCAGGGTCCATTGATGCGCGAATGCGCGAATTGCCGCTTTGCGGCAGCTAGTAGGGACAATTTGAGCGAGAATTGTTAGAGAAACTCAGTTGTAGGGGCTAGGTAGTGGTAGCTTAAGTATTATGTATGACGAGGAAGATTTAAGCCTACTTGATGGGGAATTCGATTTAGAAAGTCCCCTCGATCGTCTAGAACCCCTAACTGCGGAAGTTGAGGCTTCTAGACCAAATCCGGATGCAATGTTGGCGCTACTAGAAGATCCGCAAACCCAACAAAGGATGCTAGCAGCACGAGCTTTTTGCGAATTAGAGGACGAACGAGCTACTCCCCATCTGATTCATCTATTGACCGATACTTGTCCTTTAGTCAGGGTCAGCGTAGCCTACGCCATTGGACGCAACCCCCACCCCGATGCTGTAGAACCACTGATCGCCCAGCTAAATAAAGATTGGAATGGTTATGTCCGTAAAGGGATAGTCTGGGCTTTAGGCAACTGTCGCGATCGCCGCTCGTTAGTACCTTTAGCAGAAGCATTGAAAACTGATATTCCTGCGGTGCGCCTGTGGGCAGCTAGCGCTCTTGCTCAAATGGCAAGCGTAAGCTATGAGGCAGTTTTAGGAGCAATACCACCGCTAATTGAAGCTTTGGTCAGCGATCGCGTAGCAGCGGTACGAAGCAACTGCGCTTGGTCTATTGGGCAGCTATGCCGTGAATTGCCATCTAACGTTGTTTACGCTACAGCTATTGATGCTTTAATTCAAGCTTTTGCTGAAGACGAAGACTTGGGAGTGCGCGAGGATGCCAAAGCTGCCCTTTTGGGAGTAGGCGATCCGCGCGGCTTGCAACTGATTGAGACGTTAGAGCAAGAAGGCTGGTTTTAACAGTGACCAGTGACCAGTGACCAGTTTTGAGTGGGCTTTAGGTGCTATGGGGATAAGGGGGACTACAGGGGGATCTGCCAATAAGTAACCTCCCAGCCTTTGCCTTCTACTGCTACTGTGGCAATGTAATTAGGAGCAGGCGTAAAGCCTTGGAGGAACCAACGATCGCCTGTCCCCTGAATTTTTGCCTCCTCGCTTGCTACCGAGGCATCAAAGCGATCGCAATTGGCACTTAAGCCTTCTCCTTCAGCTTTTAGGTATGCCTCCTTGCGCGTCCAGTGGTAGAAAAAGCCAGCTTGCTTGTCGCTATTTGGCAGTGCTTGAAAGCTAGCATTTTCTCGCGCTGAAAAGTAGCGTTTGGCAATTTGTTCGGCTTCGGTAATCGGGCGGATGAATTCGACATCAACTCCAACTTCGCGATCGCGCGTTATTGCACATACAGCTAGTTCCTCGGAATGAGATAAGTTAAAGCACAGCCTAGATTGAGCGTGAGTTTGGGCTAAAGCTGGTTTGCCACGATGTCCGTAGCAAAACTGTACTTTGTCGGCGGCAATACTCAAATAGCTACCTAAAATAGCTCTGAGTGCAGCGCGAGCAACGATAAATCTATTTTTATCCCGCTCGAAGTAAAAGCGTTCAGCCCTCGCATACTCGTCAGCAGACAGAGTTTGTGCCAACTGGTTAATCGATCCTGCTGGGCGATCGAGGAAAACGCGCCAGATATGAACTTCACTTTGGGAAAGCGATAATTTTTGGGGTGGCATTTGCCACATGAGATCGACCTTGCTTGTGACCATTGCCTAGCTTACCT
Organism: Aliterella atlantica CENA595; assembly: GCF_000952155.1. Lineage (GTDB taxonomy): Bacteria > Cyanobacteriota > Cyanobacteriia > Cyanobacteriales > Chroococcidiopsidaceae > Aliterella > Aliterella atlantica. The sequence goes on from NZ_JYON01000003.1 coordinate 2,106, forward strand.
CAATCAAGCTGTCGCTATTCTCTATAGCCATACCTGATGAAGGGGCCAAGACGCGATTTTGAGTTGCACGCTTGAGACAGCCACTACGCGCCAAGTAAGATAAGTAGGTAAAGAGCAAGCGCCCGTCTAAAGTAGGACAAGCAATGTCACTATTGGCAACTCCAGCAAGAGTATTTTGACAGTCGAAGACTTGCAACACCATTGAGGATAATTCAAAGTAAGTTTGTTGAGCTTCAGTTACTTTTTCTGTAAACATAGAAGCGATTGGACTTAAAGCATTATCTTCAGAATTGGCATTAACTAATTCGACTTGCCAGCGATCGTAAGCCATTTGCTGGACTGAATAACCAAACTTGTCGATCTGCGCTATTAGTTCGCTTAAAGGCAGTGGTTGAAGATTGACTAAGTGGAAAGCTTTACCTATAGATGATGGCTGCCTAGACAAATGTACGATCGCGCTGCTGACGTAATCTACAGGTGTGAGACTGAGCTTTACATCTAAATCTGGAGCGCTACCCATGTAGACAAAACCCTCAATCATTCTACACGCCAAGTCATCAGTTTTAGAAGCACCTGTTTGGCTGTGTCCTGTAATCATCCCTGGTCTGTATATACAGATAGGTAGACCTCTAGAGCGTGCTGCCATCATTAACTTCTCTGCTACCCATTTACTTTGAGAATAACCATCGCTAAGTCCTTCACAGCTTGGTAATTCATCTGCTTCCCAGATTTGATTTGCCTGAGCGTACATTGAGGCTTGGAAGACATCAAGAGTAGAGATGAAATGTACGGGCTTGATTTTGATTGACGCAGCCAATCTCAAAATTTCTTGAGTACCAATAACATTAGCTGCACGCAGCGCAGTGTAAGGATAAATTAAGTTAACAGATGCGCCAGCATGATAAATAACATCGAGCATACCAGCCAACTGTCTAAATTGTTGTTCCGCTAGCCCGAAGAACGGCTTGGACAAATCTCCCAGGACGGGAATAATTCTCGGATCGAGCTTGCGATCGCTAAGTAGGTAGCGCGTGAGGTTATTGCAGATTTTCTGCTTGCCTTCCTCTAAGCTAGCAGCACGGACTAGGCAATAAATATTTGCCTGGGTTTGCTTGAGTAAATCGTCCAGCAAGAAAGCTCCCAAAAAGCCAGTAGCTCCAGTCAAGAAAATTTGTTTTGGTTCGCTAGGAAGCTGATAAGCAATCGAACCAGGGCAAATCGTCGGATCTAGGTTAGCATCGGCGTACAAATCAATGCTAGTGGTGCTATCAATAGTAGCGTCTACTCCCAAACATCTAGCAACATCAATTGCTTTAGCAAGTCCAGCTATAGTTGGTGCTTTGAATAAACACAGCAGCGGCAAATCTACTTGAAAAGTTGCTTTGATACGGCTAAGTAACTCGACTGTGAGTAAAGAGTGTCCTCCCAAATCGAAGAAATTATCGTGTATTCCTATTGGTTCTACACCAAGAACTTGGATCCAAATTTGCGCTAATTGCTCCTCAACAGAGTTGGTTGGGGCAACAAATTGCCCTATGTCGGGGCGGAAGCGATGGGGAGCAGGTAGCGATCGCCGATCGACTTTACCATTGGGTGTCAGTGGCAAACTATCGATGACAACAAAAGTGCTGGGAACCATGTAGCTAGGCAGGCTTTCTGTTAAGAAAGTACGCAATTGAGGTATGAGAGTATTAGTAGTTTGTGCTACTCCAGGCGTATTAGCATAAGCACTCCAAGGTTTGATTTGAGTAGGTATTGCTGGGATAAAAGCTGGGAGCGCTTGACTGTGGCGATCGCCTTGCTTGTAGAAAACAACATTGTAATTGCCATTAACGCCGCTTGACCAATTGATATAGACGGTATATGGCAGTTCGTTGCTTAAGTTCCAGAATTCTTCTGGATCGATACCTATAGGATTAAATTCAACTTCTGCCAAAACGGCACGCAAGTCGCCTACTGTAGCTATGCCGCTATTTTGATGAAGTAATTCTACGGCTTTTGCCTCGAATGCAACTCGTGGATTAGAAATATTGGCAATTCCGACAACATCGGATTCTGCATCTAATAATAGTTGGCGAATTGCTGGAATTGTCATGTGCTGCCAATCTTGCCATGTAGGTAAAGCAGGGCTAACCTCTGCTCCAACGTGCAACACTACATCGTAACGGAACTGATTTAGCTCGTTACGATACTGACCGCGCTTGAGTTGAATTTCAACGTTGTTAATTTGCGGTATATGCTCAGCTAAAGCTGTAAAGAACTCTGGAGCAATAGATAGTTCGTTATCTTGCGCCATGCGCTCTTGAATGCGCTGTTGTAGCTCGCTGGTAGTTAAAGAATTAGGAGCTTTATGCAGTTGCACGGCGGTATGGAAAGCAGCTAATAATGGCAGGCTGCGGACATCGCCAACAAAAATGCGACCGCCTGGCTGGATTTTTTCTACGGCGCTTTTTAAGACTTGCACTAGATAGTCCATACTGGGAAAGTATTGGACTACCGAATTCAACACTACTGTATCAAAAGAACCTGGTGCTTGCGCTGCTAATGATTCTACAGCAGCTTGATTTGCCAGTTGAACTTGAGTCCAATCTTGAGGATTGGTTTGCAAATTTTTGCTGATATAGTTTACCGCTTCGGCAGAGATGTCAGTCCCCATGTAGCGATCGCAGTAAGGAGCAACTCTAAACAGTAGCAAACCCGTACCGCAACCAATTTCTAGCAAGCGCTTGGGTTGCAGAGCTAAAATTCGTTTGACGGTATAGTTAACCCACTCGCGCATTTCCTGCATGGGCGTGAGCGAACCTGTATAGCTATTATTCCAACCATTGATATTAAATGTCGGATCTACCATCTGTGTAGGCTCTTTGTACGCAGCGTTCCAAATCTCTTGCCACTGCATAGCCCGCTCGTTGTTAGTTTCGTGCGACGATTCTGGCAACTGTAGTTCTGGCACTACATAGGCAACTAAACTTTTTTCCCCAGATAAATCTTCACGAGCAATGACTACAGACTCTCTGACGGTATGATGAGAGGCGATCGCAGTTTCAACGTCTCCTAACTCAATGCGGAAGCCGCGAATCTTGACTTGGTTATCAATTCTGCCAATAAATTCAATTGTGCCGTCTGGTAGATAACGAGCCAAATCGCCAGTTTTGTAAAGGCGGGCATCAGGATCGTCGCTAAAGGGGTTAGGAATAAATTTTTCCTGGCTCATTTCTGGGCGGTTGAAGTAACCGCGTGCTAAACCAGTGCCGCCAATGTACAGTTCTCCAGGTACGCCGACGGGGACAGGCTTGATTGGGTCTGACTTGCGGCGCAACAGGTGATCGATTAAATATATTTGGGTATTGGCAATTGGTCTGCCAATAGAAATTGCTTCTTTGCCAGGTTTGACTTGGGCAACTAGCGACCAAATAGTAGTTTCTGTAGGACCGTACATATTCCATAGCGAACCAACTTTGGCTAATAACTGATTTGCTAGTCCTCTACTGAGGGCTTCGCCACCGCAGAGAATTTTTAGTTGTTTATTGCCATGCCAACCAGATGCTAGGAGCAATCGCCAAGTTGCGGGAGTTGCTTGCATAATTGTTGCCCCAAATCGCTCGATGCTTTGGGCTAGCTGCACTGGATCGAGCGTCACTTCGCGGCTGACTAAGACAACGCTAGCGCCTACAATTAAGGGCAAGTAGATTTCTAAAGCTGCAATATCAAAACAGATTGTAGTTACAGCAAGTAACGTATCTTGCTGTGTCATTCCTGGTTGCTGACGCATGGAATAGAGAAAGTTGACTGCAGCTTTGTGTTCGATTTGTACGCCTTTGGGTTTGCCAGTAGAACCGGAAGTGTAGATTGTATAAGCTAAGTTGTCGGCAGTTACATTGCTGCGCGGATTTTGGTCGCTAGCTTGAGCGAATAATTGTTCGTCGCTGCCCAATAGCACAACATTTGCCTGGTGTTCGGGTAGCCGTGTGAGGAACTGTCTTTGAGTAATTAGTACAGGCATTTGCGAGTCTTCTAGCATAAATGCCAAGCGATCTAATGGATAAGCTGGATCTAATGGCACGTATGAGCCGCCAGCTTTGAGGACTGCCAATAGAGCGATGACTAAATTAAGCGATCGCTCTAAGCAAATTCCTACCATTACGTCAGGTTTGACATTAAGCGTTTGCAGGTGATGGGCTAACTGATTTGCTCTTTGATTTAGTTGCTCGTAAGTCAGTTGTTTGCCTTCAAAACTGACAGCGACTTTATGCGGGTTTTTGGCTACCTGTGCTTCAAATAACTGATGAATGCAGATGTTTTGGGGATAATCAACTTGAGTGTTATTCCATTCTCCTAATAGTTGCTCGACTTCGCGCTGGCTCAATAGCGATAAATCTAATGATTGTTGTGTATCTGTATTTTCGTGGCGTGTAGAGTTATGCATTGAAGTATTCCCTAGTATTTGTAGATAGAAAAATTTGTAGTTGTAAGCTGTAGATGAGAGCGACAAGTTATTTGCTGTCTCAATTTCTATAAGATCGATATGCGCGATCTAATTTGTTGCCTTGCAATCAAGCCCGATTGACATTAAGGCTGTAGCGGCATCGCTATTTAAAGGCTTAGAAAATAAATATCCTTGCCCTAAATATTCCTGACTGGTACTGGATTTAAGAGCGTTGAGTTGGGTTATTTGCTGTTCGGTTTCTACACCTTCAGCCACTACTTCCATTCCCAAGTTCCAGGCAAGGTTAACTATTGCTCTGACGATTTCCACTCCATCACCGTCTAAGCCGTTGATAAACGAGCGGTCAATTTTTAACGTATCGACAGGAAAGCGATGTAAATAAGCTAAAGAAGAGTAACCAGTGCCAAAGTCATCAATAGCTACTTGAATACCCAAAGCTTGCAGGTTTGACAGCATGGTTGCTGCAGATTTGATATTTTCAACAACGCAGCTTTCAGTGATTTCTAACTTCAAGCTGCTAGCAGCTAAACCTGTTTCTTGGAGTATTTGTTGCACTTTCTCAATTAAATTTACTTGCGTAAATTGCTTGCCTGATAAGTTGACGTTGATAGTTAAAGGTGGCTCAACTACAAACTGCAACTGCCAAGCCCGCATTTGCCGACAAGCTTCTTTAAGCACCCACCAGCCTAAAGGAACAATTAGTCCTGTATCTTCGGCGACAGGGATAAACTCTGCTGGTGAAACCAGTCCTCTTTGGGGATGCTGCCAGCGGACTAGCGCCTCAAATCCAGTAACAGTTTGATCTTTGAGGGATACTATCGGCTGGTAGTGCAACTGAAATTCTTGATTTTCTACCGCTCGGCGCAAATCGTTTTCTAGGTGCAATTGAGCGATCGCTCGATCGCGCATATCGATGTTGAAGACTTCGTAGCAGCCTTTACCTTGGGCTTTGGCTCGATACATGGCTGTATCGGCATCGCGCAAGAGTTCTTCTGGGCGATCGTAGTCGTTTGAGCCTAAGAGGATGCCAATACTAGCGGCGGCAAATACTTCGTGTCCGCTGAGGTTAAAGGGTAACTTCAACTCTTGACCGATCCGCTCGGCTACATAAGTTGCATCTTCTTCATTCTGCACGTCCTCAATTAGAATGGCAAACTCGTCTCCACCTAGACGGGCAAAAGTATCGCTAGCTCGCAGGCATACTCTTAATCTTTGGGCGATCGCATTGAGTAACTGATCTCCAATAGAGTGTCCTAAGCTATCGTTAATAACTTTAAACCTGTCTAAATCGATAAAAAGAACGGCAAAGTTGTAGTCGCGGCGGCGTTTGGCAAGGGAGAGGACGTGAGCTAGCCTGTCTGAGAACAAAACGCGATTGGATAAACCTGTCAATGAATCGTGCAAGGCATCGTGAAGCAATTGCTGTTCGGCGGCTCTTCTTGCTGTAACATCAGTTTGCGACCCAGCAACGCGGTAAGCTTTACCTGCAGCATCGCGTACTACCTGCCCGCGACTGAGCATCCAACGGTACGTGCCATCTTTATGCAACAAACGATGTTCGTTCTCAAAGTAAGGTGTCAATCCTTCCAAATGAGCGGATAGTTCTACTCTGACTTGTTCTAAGTCGTCGGCATAAACGCGGTTGAGCCACTCGTAGAGATTGTTTTGAATTTCGTCTTCTTGATAACCTAGCATCGCCTTCCAACGCACCGAGTAATAAATTTCGTTAGTTTGCAAGTTCCAATCCCACAGCCCATCATTTGCACCTCGGACTGCTAGGGCATAACGTTCTTCGCTTTCGCGCAGGGCTTCTGCGTGCTTGCGCTCGGTAACATCGCGCAAAATTATTGTGTATTCTTGGAGCGTTTGATTGGAGTTTCCAGAAACAGATACTTCAAGAATTCGGGATTTGTCGGTATGGGAAAATAAAGTTTGTTCGCTGCGGCTAGACCACTGCTTGGGCATACCAACTAAATGCGAGCAGAAGCTTTGTAAGTGTTGTCCAACCAAAGCCTCACCAGACATATTTAACAGAGCAGCGGCAGCAGGGTTAGTTTTGACAATTACGCCAGTGTCATCCACCACCACAATAGAATCTAGAGCATTGTTAAATAGATTTTCAGCTTGTTCGCGGGCATCATCGATACTGGAGATTTGCGGTAAAGTAGTCCAGCAAGCGATCGCAACTCCCACAAAGGAGAGCGTTACTAGCAACACCACTAACAGGTCTAAGCTGTGCTGAGATGCAGATTTAACTAATTCATAGCTAAACAACCAGCCAATACCAGCAGAACTACAGATTAAGAGCAGCAGCACTACTACTTGGAGAAAGACAAAGTCTTGATGATAAACTTTGCTCCTACTGTAATAAAGCTTAATCCACCACTGGGGCTGAAACACGGGCAATTTAGCGCGGCGTATTACCCGATCGATAGCCAAAATTGCTAGAGGCAAAAGTAAGCCAATAACTAGCTCTTGCCAGCCCCAGGTAAGTCCCCCGACGAGCAAAACTGCAATCTCTACAAGCAAGAAGCCCAAAGACCAGTTAGACCACAATACTTCGGGGCTACCCCGACGCAACCACAACCCCAAATGCAAGCCCATGATTGAGATTAGATAGCCTGTGCCTGTAACCATCACGACGTGAGATAAATTGCCGATCGCCAGACACAGAATGCTGAGAATAAAAGTAAAGAGCAAAGCTGGCCCCAAAACTCCGCGTCTGGAGACAACAGCAAAGAGCGGGGAGAGATGTCCATCTAAGGACAATTGATACAAAATGCGCGAGGTATTAGAAACTGTAGTTGCACAACTAAGCAGACAACAAAAGGAAATTAATAAAGTAATAATAAACGAGGCTGATTTACCCCAAAATGGTGTAGCTGCTGTCAATAAGTTGAGATATAAGTTATCGCCTACTTGCCCGTCTGCTAGCTGCATCAATACCCAAGAACCACCTAAGAAAACTACTGGAATTAGCCAAGCAGCAAATTTAAGAAACTGGGTAGTTTTAGCTGGTTTGCGGCTATCGGCAACAAAGGAAGAAGCAGTTTCGCAAGAGTAAACTGAGTAGGTGGAGATGAAAAACCACTTTGCCCATTCACTAAAGCTAGGAACTGAAAGCTCGGTAGGAAAAAAACCAGGGCTTTCAGGAGATATGGCTAACCAACCGATGCCTTGGATGCAAAAGGCAAGTAGGGAGACAACAGCAGGGACAACAAAAAATAAGTGGAGAATTCCTAATGTGCGGGTTCCGCTCAAGCCGACAATAAAAGCGATCGCTGTAAAGCCAAATTTTAAAGCTGTTTCTGGGCAAGGAATACCTGAATATTCCAAACTTGTTTTGATTAAGTCCGTTAGGACGATCGCATACACAGCCGGAGCCGCTACCCAACCGAGAAAGTAACCAATTGCTGTATAGCGAGCTAATAATGGATATTTACTTAATAATCGCGCCGCATAATTGGGCGTACCACCTGCCATATTAGACCAGCACATTCCCAAGCGCTGCACTTGCAAATTCAGCACTACGGAGACAAATACTCCAGGTAGCCACACAAATATTGCTTTAGGTCCTAAAGCAGCATGAATTACTGGCGCTGTACCAATCCAGCCGACATGACCTGTAAGACCAAAACCCCAAGTTTCTAAGACTCCCAAGCTCCGCTGTAGATGCATTGCAGGGTGTTGTCTATCCTTGGCAACAGTATTTAGTTTTAACGCTCTACCTAAGTTAGAAAAATTTATAGACATTATGGCTCGCTACATATATCAAACAGGCAATAAAAGCTAAATCTAGGTATAATTTTTTCTACTCATACAGATTAGCTGTACGAACATTGCTAGTTTTTTATTTTTAGATTTAGAGTAGTTCTGCTAATGAATGCCATCTTTAGCTACCTACATTAGCTTTGTAGCAAACATTTTGAGACAGCCGCAATTGGTACAATTACAGACTTTCAACCGCTATTTTGCGATTTTTTTCCTAATGTCCAGTATTTTTCCTGATATTTATCTGTCGCTTAAACTTTAAGTAAAAATAGTGTAAACTTAGACCAGTTATTTATAAACTTTTAACAAAACTGAAGTATCATAATATACACTGATACTATCTCTACATCAAATCTTTAGATATTCTCAGTAGATGAATAGCGATCGCTAACGCTCGAATGCAGTAAGATTTGCTCTAACTGAGTAGCTGCAGCTTTGACAAGCTCAATCAATTGTGGATTTTCTGCCTGAGCTTGGCGCATAAAAAAGACTATTACTGCAATAACTTCATCATTAGTAGTAATTGGTATGCCAAATCCCGCCTTCACGCTGCAAGCTTTAGCAATTTGATTGCGTAAAAAGTATGTTTCTGATGTAGCTCCGACATCTTCTATCCATTCTGGCTGCTTTGACGACCAAACTCTACCTGGCAATCCTGTATTTGCAGATAAAATAAATGCTTCGCTACAAAGGCGAAATTTCTCTAAGGCTTCTATATCGGGGTCGCTATACCAAACTGGGCTAAGTGCTAAAATACCGTCTGAAGTAGGAATCCAAGCTTCTCCATATTCCCAAGCGCTAGATTCACAAACTTTTTGGAGCGTAACTTGCAATGCATCCTGAAAATCTGATGCTTCCCTAATAGCCGTCTCGATTGTTTGTAGCTGATTAGTTTTTGCTTTGCTCTGGCTCATATTAAGTCTGCTGACTAAATAATTCGTAATTCGTAATTTAAGAAACTTACAAGCCCCTTAATTTATTAATTGATAAACAAAATGCGTATCTTATTGTTCCAATCCCCTATATTCATGCATATATGAAGCATTAATGCGCGAATTGCCGCTTTGCGGCAATAAATTTCAAATCAGGTGAAATTCTTGCAGCGCAGGGAGAAAATTTTTATTTTCATGACTGGGGCGACTGAGTTTAATTAAGGCAAAACGTTGTAAAGGTGTTAATGCTATCCACTGTTGCAAGCTGATTTTAGCACCAATTTCCTCAGCCTTGATTTGCAAATCTGCTGGAATGCGATCGCTCTCTAACCAAGCTGGATTTGCTGATACCTCCAATTCTTTAGCTTTAGCACCTGCATACTTTTCTACTAGCTGTTGCAGCAAGTCTCGATAAGCTTGAATGTCGGTTGGTGTAGTGCAGGGGTGTTCTACAACTACTTGACGTTCGCTAGGGCTAAAACAATTCCAGTCACTTAGCTTGAGCTTGATTCCACAAGTATCTAGCTTAAAACGTACTTGCATAGGGATACAGCGGAGGTTATCGACAAAATCTGCTTCAAATTGAAAAAATACCATATTTTTTTTAAGGCGATTGTCTAGTATTGCTGCGACGTACAATCCAGTAACTAACAGATAAAGCAAAAATTGCGATCGCAAGTCCAATAAGCTGAATACCCGAAGTTTTGGTTAAATCTAAAATAATCAGTTTACGAGCAACTGCAATTAATGAAGTAACTATAACAAGTTCTACTTGAATAATATGCTTTTTTAAATACGCGCTGATATTTTCTAATAATTCTAATGCAATTAAGATATTTAAAAACAATCCAAAAAGTTCAATTAATGTGGTGTCAAAAAAACCAACTGGTTCGCTAAATAGCTCTTTAGATAATAAGATAGCGAGGTCTACTACAGAAACTATAATTACAATCAACATGGCAATAGAGAGGACTTTGGAGATAACCCCCTCTAAGATGTGAACTAAGTTTAAGAAGTTTTCATCTCTACCTGCTGCTGTTATTTGCCTAAGTAAGTTTTTGATGGGCATATATTCAGATCTGCCATAATTAGCAAGATTATGATGAGAATACTAGATTAGGGCTAACAAAACAATAGATTTTTGATAGCTTAGACTTCATGCAAAGGCAGGCAATAGGGTCTTTTTCTACCTCATCTATCAAACTACGAACTTATGCAAGAGGTTTCTTGTAGATAGGCAAGTGCTTGTTTCTGCTGTGCTAGCGTGCAGCCTCAAAGCCAAGTTAGTTAGCCTCTTGGATATTACCTAAGTTAAATAGAAATGGTACGCTGCTATTAGAGTCTTTATCCATTACTAAAACTTTGGGCATCTGTGCGCCACCCGTTCGCCAAGCCTCGATAGCTTCTTTTTGTAAAACAAGCTGTCCTCCTTGTGCCTTAAGAGTTTCCGCTAATAATCTTTGTGCTTCTGCTCTACCTTTAGCTCGGTTGATATCTGCTTGCGCTTCTTGTTCGGCTTCTTGCGCTACATATACCGCTCTTTGCGCTCGTTGTTCGGCAATTTGCTTTTCTTCGACTGCTCTGGCAAATTCTGGGGAGAATGTTAAGTCAACAACACTTGTATCTAATACCAGGATGCCGTATTTATCTAATCTATCGCCCAAAGCTTGGTCAAAATCTTGCTTGAGTTCGTTCCTTTTGGTAATTGCTTCTTCTACAGTTCTTCTCGCTGCGGCAATTTTAAATGATTCTTGAGTCTGGGGAGCAATAATTTTGGAGACAATATTTTGCAAAGTACCTTGTTTTCTTCTGACTTCTACTACTTGAGTAGGATCGAGACGAAAGTTAATTGCAAATCTAGCTGATAAATCTTGTAGATCCTTAGTAGAACTTTGTGCTGGAACTTCAAACTTTTGGACTGTCAAATCGTATATATCAACCACAGAGACAAAAGGCGGCTTGATATGGATACCTTCTAATAGCGCTCCATCTCTAGCTTTACCCAAAATGCTCAAAACTCCCGCTTCACCTGGGTTGATGATAATAAAACTGTTGAGAGCAATCAACAGGACTATAGCAGCGATCGCACCTCCAACTATACCTTGCCAATTTTGAAGATCGTCTTTCACTTTTCGCTTCCCCAACTGCTAACCACTCAATCTATATCTTCCCGCACAACATCAGGAAATTCTAAAATGAAGTCTGCACCATAAGCCAAAGATGGTGTTTGAAATCCGCAAGTATATTCTCCTGCTAGTACCTTTTGGGCGACTTTTAAAGCAGTTAAAGTTGTAAGTGTATAACCTTCTGAGCATTGCAACCTAGATACCAATCGTTTACCTGTAGTATCTTTTACTTCTCCCCATAAATAGCTTTTACCTTGAGAACGTTCAATTTCCGTAGGTCCTGGGGGTTGGTTTTGAATTAGACTTTGTTGTAAATTCTGTACGGCTGGTAGTTTCAGCAACCAGCCAAGATAGCGAAGTGCGATCGCGCCTACACGCATAAATGTCCCAAATGCAGCATAGACTTCTATATCAGGAATACCCGTACTGTAAAAAGCTGTAGAGACATCACCCCAAGGAATTGTTATTGCCTGCACCGCCCCTTGTCCAAAATCAATAGAGCGAGTCTTAAAAGCGGCAGGAACAGGGGTCAAAGCTCCATTACTACGAATTAGACCTCCTCGATCTTGAGCCTCTAGCATTGTCTTGGCAGTGCCTCTAGAAACTCGTCCTAGTGCTTGAAATCCTAGCGCCAACCGCGTTGCAGTTGGCAATCGTCTTTTGAGATGTGCGGCTAGACAGTCAGAAGGTACGACATCAAAGCCAACCCCAGGAAGCAACATTACGCCTGCTGCTTTTGCGGCGGTATCTTGAGATGCAACCTCCTCAAATACGGCAACTTCGCCTGTAATATCCAAGTAATGCGTTTGAGTTCGCAAGCAACTAGCAACCATTGGGGCGGAAGTTTGGGAAAATGGACCAGCACAGTGCAAAACTACTGTTATATCTGCCAAAGCTGCATCTATAGCAGTTTCATCATCTAAAGCAAAAGCACGATAGTCTAACCCTAGTTCGCTGGCAAAAGGAGCAATTTTTTCTGGCTTGCGTGCTGCTAAAATTGGGCGCAATCCTCGCTCTACAGCTAACCTAGCAATCAAATTACCTGTATAGCCATTAGCACCGTACAACAAAAATTTTGCAGACATATATATTATCGTCGCAACTATTTTTAGTTTTAACTACTACGATCTTAAGTATTCTACGTTTGCTTACAGTTTCTCATGCGATCGCCCAAAAAGCACTCAGCCAAAGCTGCAACTCGTTCCAATCAACCGCTTCAACGTCTACTCAACTACAGCAGCAACTATCGACGGCAAATTTGGCTAGCAAGTATCTACTCAGTTCTCAATAAACTCTTCGATCTCGCACCACCAGCTTTAATCGGGATTGCGGTTGATGTAGTAGTCAAGCAACAAGATTCAATTATTGCCCGTTTTGGAATCCGCGATGTCTTCCAGCAATTTTTAATTCTCTCTATTTTGACGGTAATTGTCTGGATACTAGAATCAGTGTTTGAGTATGCTTTTGCGCGTGCGTGGCGCAATTTGGCGCAAAATATTCAGCACGACTTGCGTTTAGATGCTTATCAGCATTTGCAAGAATTAGAACTTGCATATTTTGAAGAACGCAGCACTGGCGGTTTGATGTCGATTTTGAGTGATGACATCAACCAACTAGAGCGATTTTTGGATGTAGGTGCAAATGACTTGATTCAAGTTACAACCACAGTAATAATTATTGGCGGTGCATTCTTTATTTTGGCTCCTAGCGTAGCTTGGATGGCGATGCTACCAATGCCATTTATCTTATGGGGTGCTGTGGCTTTTCAACGCCTATTAGCGCCGCGTTATGCTGTTGTACGGGAAAAAGTAAGTTTGCTCAACGCGCGACTGACAAATAATCTTACAGGTATTACTACAATTAAAAGCTTTACTACCGAAGAGTATGAAGCGGCTAGGCTAAGAAAAGAAAGTAATGCTTATCGGCAAAGTAACCGCCATGCGATCGCACTTAGTGCTGCTTTTGTACCATTAATTCGCATGATTATTTTAGCTGGTTTTACGGCTTTACTTTTATATGGCGGTTTGGCAGCAGTCAGAGGCGATATTTCTGTAGGTACTTACAGTACGTTGGTATTTCTCATTCAGCGCTTATTGTGGCCCTTAACTAGATTAGGCGAAACCTTCGACCAATATCAACGCGCAATGGCATCTACTACGCGGGTAATGAATTTACTCGATACGCCGATTGCTATTCATACAGGTAATGTTTCCTTACCCTCTGTACGAGGTGAAGTTGCATTAAATAATATAACTTTTGCCTACAACGACCGCCACCCAGTAATTGAAAACCTGTCTTTACATATTCCAGCGGGAAAAACAATCGCTATAGTTGGTTCTACAGGTTCCGGTAAAAGTACGTTAGTCAAGCTGTTATTGCGGCTATATGAGGTGCAATCGGGAACTATAACTTTAGATGGAATTGAGTTGCGCCAATGGAATTTGCGCTCTTTGCGATCGCATATTGGTTTAGTTAGTCAAGATGTATTTTTATTTCACGGTACGGTAGCGGAAAATATTGCTTACGGTAGTCCTGACGCAACCGAGCATGAGATAATTGCCGCAGCTAAAGTAGCAGAAGCGCATACATTTATTACCGAACTGCCCCAAGATTATGAGACGATTGTAGGGGAGAGAGGACAAAAGCTATCAGGCGGACAAAGACAAAGAATTGCGATCGCTCGTGCTGTACTAAAAAATCCGCCTATCTTGATTTTAGATGAAGCAACATCGGCAGTAGATAATGAAACTGAAGCTGCTATTCAGCGCTCTTTAGAGAAAATTACCGTCAATCGGACAACAATTGCGATCGCTCATCGTCTCTCTACAGTCCGCAATGCCGATCGCATATATGTAATGGAATATGGCAAATTAGTAGAACAAGGAACTCACGAGCAACTATTAGAGCAACAGGGAATTTATGCTAGCCTTTGGCGCGTACAATCTGGTTTGAAATATATTGAGCAGTAACGGAACAATTGCAGCATGATGTTTGGTAACAATCAACCCGATGGGGAAGAAAACAACTGGCGTTACCAGTTAAATAGATTTGTCAAAGCAAACCAGCAAGAATTAGCTGCCTTAGCTTGGGGGTTTTGGCAGACAAATAGCGATCGCCAAGAGGTATTACTAATCGATCTTAAGCCAACGCCACATTTTATCGCTTGTCCCAAACAAGAGTTAGAAAAACTCAACGAAAAAATCGATAATCACATTCAGGAAATTTTGGGAGTAGTAGACAACTATCAAGCTGAAAAAGAAGTTGTCATGATTGGCGTTGGTAACAGTCAGCTAAAACTCATCCAATTTGCACCAGAACCACCGCCACCTATATGTTACGAACAATTAGCAGCAGATATGAATGCCTTAGTTGAGTTGTTAGAAAAGCGGATGTTCGAGCAAATTAAAGTTTAGTAGTTTTGGGGTTTGAGGCGATCGCACTGGGCGAGTAAATATAATTAAAATAAACATCAATTATGCGGATTCTTCAGATTGCTTTGCCAGATGATGTCGCTCATACTTTAGAAACAAAGTGGGGTAGCCTAGAGCGAAAACTGCTAGAAACGATTGCGATCGCTGCGTACCAAGAAGGCTCAATTAGTGCTGGTAAAGTGCGGGAACTTCTGAGTATGGCTACTCGCTTAGAGGTCGATGCGTTTTTGCAAGAGAAGGGCGTGTACTTACATTACGATGAAGCTGATTTTGCGGAGGATCGTTCTGCTCATCAGCAATTGCGACAATCGGGAAAGTTGAAGTAGTTTATATGATTGTCGTTGCGGACACTTCGCCTATTTGTTATCTATTGCTAATTGGAGAGATAAATCTGCTAAACCGTTTGTATGGGCAAGTGTTGATTCCCCAAGCCGTACAATATGAGTTGTCCAATGAAAGAGCGCCCAATGTAGTACGAGATTGGATTAGCCAGTCTCCCCAATGGTTAGTAGTTCAACCAGTAGATATTCCATCTGAAAACGATTTAAACGACCTAGATGTAGGTGAAAGAGCCGCAATTGCGTTAGCCGAAAAATACTGAGCAGATTTGATTGTCATCGACGATTTAGCAGCCCGAAAGATTGCCAAGTCTCGTAAGCTGATAGTTACTGGAGTGCTTGGCATTTTAGATGAAGCAGCTAGGCAAAATTTGCTAGATTTTCCAGAGGCGATCGCTCGTTTGCAACAAACTACATTTCGAGCTTCATCAAAGTTAATTCAATCGCTCTTACAGCAATACCAGCAAAAAGAGTTATGAGTTTAGTTGACTTAAATTCCCGAACCATCAAAAAACTGCTGAATTGCCTTATCTCTAATCTGACAACTTGAAGCAATTTTGTCCGAAACATCTTTTGCCTGCAAAATCACAGCGTGAGAAGATGACTGTTGCTGCTGGAGATTTTCCACGTGTTGTTCTAACATTTCAATCCGATCCAACAAAGCACGAATCACTTCCGCTTCCGAATCTGGCAAACTGCCGTGTTCTAGCGGATCTACCCTTACGCCAGAACGATAAATAATTCTTCCTGGTACGCCTACAACTGTGCAATTAGATGGTACATCTCGTAGCACCACCGAACCCGCACCAATTCTGACATTACTGCCAACTTCAATATTACCTAGTACCTTAGCGCCAGCACCAACGACAACGTTATTACCTAATGTGGGGTGACGCTTCCCGCTTTGTTTTCCCGTACCGCCAAGGGTAACGCCTTGATAAAGTAGCACGTAGTCACCAACGATCGCTGTTTCCCCAATTACAACACCCATCCCGTGATCGATGAAAAATGCTTTGCCTATAGTTGCGCCAGGGTGAATCTCAATTCCAGTGACGAATCTGGCGATAAATGAGATAAAGCGCGGGATAAAGGGGATACCAAGGCGATAGAGAAAGTGAGCTACACGGTGCAACAAAATTGCTTGCAAACCAGGATAGAAAAATAATACTTCTAACCAGTTACGCGCAGCAGGGTCGCGCTCAAAGATAATGCGAAAATCAGCTTGCAGTGTTGATAGCACGCTACTATACCCACCTTGGGTAAAACACATTATTTTTTATTTTAGCGCTCAATTGCTACTCTGTTACAGAGAGAGTGTATTTATGCTTTTCACCAGCATTAATCGTACCTACCCAAACGCGATAAGTCCCAGATTGCCACTTTGTGCCTTCCACACTAGCATCTTTGCTGTTGCCGCTATCATCGCCGCAAGCAACTATATTGTCTTTTGGTCCTTGAATGACTAAGGTAGTGTCATTTCCGCCGCTGTCTACTTGCACTTTTAAGCGCGTAAAGTCTCTTTCCAGCTTGATAATATGGTCGGGATTGGTAT
The DNA here is from genome assembly GCF_000952155.1 of Aliterella atlantica CENA595. Lineage (GTDB taxonomy): Bacteria > Cyanobacteriota > Cyanobacteriia > Cyanobacteriales > Chroococcidiopsidaceae > Aliterella > Aliterella atlantica. Next base: position 18,703 of record NZ_JYON01000003.1, read on the forward strand.
CGCCAAAGCCGATGCAAGAATTATTATTGCGATCGCGGTTAGAAATAGTAGATAAGGAATAAGAACCGCCTGTATAGCCTGTAACTCTACCTGCTGACGATGCAAAGCCAGGCGCTAATGATACAGAACCAAAATTAGGTTTTTGTGCAGCTACAGGTATGGCGATAATTACACTTGCTATTGCCAACAAATAGCTGCTTTTAAATTTAGTTAAGGGGCGAATAAGTTTTAGCATAGCTGTGTTGTTAATTAATAATAGATTTTTTAGCTATCTTTACTCTAGCTAAGACATACAGCCTTTAGCTTTTGGCTGTGACACACCTTTAGCTGACACACATTATTGTTTAGAAAGCAACCTTTTTTTAAAAGGTAAAGGCTAAAGGAAAATTCGTACCGCCGATTAGCTATTTATGGTAATAAATAGACGGAAATTGAACGATTGTTGTTCCTGTTTGTAAACTACAACAGAACTTGGGCAAATTTCTGAATTGTTAAAAAATAGGACTTTTAGCTGATGTAACTTGCGATCGCGTAGGCGATGACTATCAAATAAGTCTCTTAGAATAAAAAAGGCGCACGTAAGTACGCCCATACCCTAACTATACTTTAGTTTCATGCCTCCATTTATTTTAATTATTCTGCTACTAATCGTAGGTACTTTCTGCGTGCAAGAGTTTGTCCTACTTCCCCTAGAATTAATTAGAAACTTTAACTTGCCAAGCAGTCTAACTATGGCTTTGCTAGTGGTAGTAATAGCTTGGTGCTTTGGAGAATAATTATTTAAGAGTTGAGTTTGAAGAAAATACCGCCCTTAAGTAGATTATCTTCGTTGCCGTAACTACTAATAGTAAGCGATCGCAAGTTACTGAAAAATGGCTTACCTGCAATTTCCAGCAGCCGAATAACTGGTAATTGGCGTTCTAACATAGGCTGATTTGCCAGCCAATCTACATAAACATATCCCTCATTAGGTTGCGGAATCGCATTTACACTAGCTTTGAATTTGCCGTCGTTAACTAAAGCACCATTTTTGCTAGCTTTAAAGGCTTGTTCCATTGCGTCAATTGAAGTTGCAAAAATCTCGTAATTATCTACAGTAGTATGCAAACCTTGGACTTTTGCTGTGAGGTTAATTGCAGCTTTATCTGGATTTTTAGGATCGGCTGGAATAGTAGTTAATTGCGTCCAAGCTGAGGTTTTTTGCTCTTGTAAAGGTAGGGGTGTAATGCTAAGTCCTTTGGTAGACGCGATCGCATCTAACTGACTAATTCCTTGTTCTGCGGTGGGTGACTTTTCGACGACAAAAATCCAATCGTTGTTAGGTAACATTCCTAAAGCATATTCGCCCTGTACCCAACTAAATACGTCAGATTGCAAGTCAAGTCCCCAACGTTGTTGGATCTCAGTTACAGGTTGTTTGATTAAGTTAGATACAGACAGCGCTGGCGAAACTTGCTGCCACAATTGCTGCAAATTACTATTTTCCAACTTACTCAAATCGCTACCAACAATTGCTAATCTTACACTTGCAGGTAAATATTGCAACGTCTTAGGGCTTTGCGGTAATGCAGGCGGGGAAGGCAAAATTTCTTTTTCTGGTGCTGCGACAAGGGTAGTTTCAGCGAATATCCCTTGACGATTTAGTTCTAAAGCTACAATTTGGCTTTCATAGGTTTGTGGCGGTGGTTCTAATTCCTTCCAACCAGACAAACTAGGATAATTGAGAAAAGCTAAACCAATTTTCTGGGCGGGTAATTGCGTCAGCGCTTGCTGGTACTTGCTAGAACTACCCAAATTGAGTTCTGGCGCTTGAACGTTGGTAATTGCTTCCTTGAGAACTTGGGGATGATTGGCAAATAAAACAAAGCTATCGCCAACTACTGCACCAGAAAGGGTTGTTTTTGCAGTGCTATTTGACGATTTTAGTTGGGGACGTGGGTTTTCGCCAATTAGTTTTATGCCGTTGTACTGTTCTATTGTTAATTCTGTACCTGCGATCGCCCGTTTGGTAAATAATAACTCCAAAAACTCGCGGCTTTTTTGAGCGTCTTTAGTTGCTACTGCCATTAAATACCCTGGCTGTTGCCCATTTTTAGCATCGCGGTCAATATCTAGGGTAGTTACAGCAGCAGTAATTTCATCGCCTACCCAAGGCTTGACATCGCGATCGTAGTCGAGGCTAGTGTTAGCAAGTACGCTGGTTTTTAATTGATTTAGTTCGCTGCGCGTTTTGCGTCTGTCTTGAGGGCTAGCTAGTACCTGCGCCAATTTATCTAAGTTTTCTGGATTTACTAGCATCGATACCATTAAAGGCGCTTGTTTGGAGACAAATATCGCCGCTTCTGGAGTTTTTTGGCTACCACCCAGCAAATTGTTGCTGGTACAACCGCTGATGCTAGTTAGCAAAAAGATTATAGTTGCTGCGATCGCAGCATAAAATGACCTTTGATTCATAATTAATTTACACAGGTCGCCGTTCTAACGATTTATCTTGACAACAAACCAACACTATACAATCCCATATAAGAGAGATATAGCAGCCTCCAGGAACGCTAAACCTTAAGTCCATTATCCCAGTAATAGGAAAATGTCAGCCCAATACCAACCGATCGCTCAAATTAGTGTCGAAGAACTTGCCCAACGTCTCAATGATGGGGATACCGAAAGCTTACAGCTTATTGACGTGCGGGAAATACCGGAAGCTGCGATCGCTCATCTTCCTGGTTTCGATATTCTACCTTTAAGTCAGTTCGACCAATGGGCAGCCCAAATCCAAACTCGTTTCGACCCTCATGCCGAAACATTAGTCCTTTGCCATCACGGTATTCGTTCCGCCCAAATGTGTCAATGGTTAAGCTTGCAAGGTTTTACTAATGTAAAAAATATTACTGGTGGCATCGCTGCTTACGCAGAGCGCGTAGATGATAGTATTGCTCAGTATTAGCAGAATAGGTAATAAGTCACTACCAATATAGATAAGTTATTTGTTATCTTGTATAAATAAATTCAAATCATTCGTGAATTTATATGCAAAATCTTTAAATTAGATTGTGCTGTACTTTTAATTGACTATGCAAGTTCAGCTTACTAACAGACAACAACACATACTTTGGGCAACGGTACGCCACTACATTGCTACCGCCGAACCTGTGGGTTCTAAAGCTTTAGTAGAAGAATACAAATTGCGTGTCAGCCCTGCAACGATTAGAAACGCTATGGGCGTATTAGAGAAAGCTGGCTTACTCTATCAACCCCACACGTCAGCAGGTAGAGTTCCGTCTGATTCTGGCTACCGCATTTATGTCAACGATCTAATTAGTCCTTCTGACGTATCAACGCGCCAAGTAGAACAAGTCTTACACGATTTGCGGAAATGGGAAGATTGGAGTTTGGAAGCTTTGTTGCATGGCGCAGCCCAAATTTTGGCAACAGTTAGCGGCTGCATTACTCTCATTACTATGCCGCAAACTAATACAACTACTTTGCGTCACCTGCAACTGGTACTGGTAGATCCAGGAAGGGTGATGGTAATTGTCGTTACCGATGACTACGAGACGCAATCGGCGTTGATGCAATTACCCTCTGTTGAGGATACTCAGCCCGATCCAGAAGTAGTAGAACGAGAGTTGCAAATTCTGTCTAACTTTCTAAATAGCCAACTGCGCGGGCGGAGTTTGGCAGAATTAGCCGTACTAGATTGGACGCAATTGGATCGAGAGTTTCAAAGTTACGGCGATTTTTTAAAAAGCTTTTTGGCAGATTTGACTCGGCGTAACAAGCCAACGGCTACTACGCAAATTATGGTGCGCGGTGTGTCGGAAGTATTGCGCCAACCAGAATTTTCTCAGTTGCAGCAGGTACAGACGATTATTCACTTATTGGAAGAAGAACAAGACCAACTTTTGCCTCTGATTTTTGAGGAACCAGAAGTAGGTAAGCGACGAGTAACGATTAGAATAGGCTCAGAGAACCCCTTAGAACCTATCCGTAGTTGTACTTTGATTTCGTCTACCTATCGTCGGGGTGCTGTTCCTGTAGGGAGTGTGGGAGTATTGGGACCTACGCGGATGGATTATGAAACGGCGATCGCAGTAGTTGAAGCGGCGGCTGATTACTTATCGCAAGCTTTAAGTTAATCGAGCGTTTGCAGTTATTAGAAATTATATCTATAAACATAAGTCAATACACAGATAGACTAATTTGTTACCAGCTGCGAATTATAAAATAAGTTAGCCCATTTGATTTATTAATTTCAAAAATAATAGTAGGCATGATTAAAAAAATTGGATTTATAGTTTTGTGGCTGGGATTTGTTACTTATGCTTTCTTTCTATCACCCCCAGAGCAACCAGGTACATTTGAATTAATTAAAAATCTATCTACTGGGAGATGGGAAGGCATTAATCCTTTAATAGTGTCTTTATTCAATATTATGGGCGTGTTCCCCATGATATATAGCTGTGTATTATTTATTGATGGTAGAGCGCAAAAAATATCTGCTGCACCTTTTGCTTTAGTATCTTTTGGCGTTGGAGCTTTTGCAATTTTACCTTACTTATTTTTGCGAGAACCGAATGCAGAGTTTCCTGGACAAAAAAATTGGTTAATTAAGATATTAGATTCTCGCCTAACTGGAGTATTACTGTTTATTGGAGCAGCAATTTTAGTTAGTTATGGCTTAGTAAATGGTAATTGGGGAGATTTTGCCCAGCAGTGGCAAACTAACCGTTTTATTCACGTTATGAGTTTAGATTTTTGCTTGCTTTGTTTATTGTTTCCTGCACTTTTGGGGGATGATATGGCGCGTCGAGGGATACAGAATCAAGCGTTATTTTGGACGGCAGCATTAATACCGCTTTTTGGTGCTTTGTTTTATTTGTGCGTGCGATCGCCTCTACCAGAAAAAAACCAAATATCCACCCCACAACCAGCATCTACATAATTAGTCTGACGTTGTTTGAGTAGGTTCTTCGCTTTAATTGCAGTAGCCTACTTACACTCTCAAATTTATGCTCAGAAAATTTGCTCTATGGTCAATATGGGTAGGATTTATTGCCTATATCTTACTGCTATCTCCACCGCTCCACTTACCAGAAACGATCGCTTTACTGGTAAAGATATTAACTTTCCAGTGGGGAGATGTTAACGCAGTTATTCTCTCTTTATTTTCTTTAATTGGCGTGTGGATCGGGATATACAGTTGTCTGCTGTTTTTTGATGGCAGAATGCAAAAAATACCCTTTTGGGCTTTTGCTGTAGCTTCATTAGGATCGGGAGTAATTGGCTTAATCCCTTATTTGGCGCTGCGCGAGGCAAATCAGGAGTTTAGGGGGGAAAAAAATAGCTTTCTCCGACTGCTAGATGCTCGCTCTACGGGTATAGCTATCACCTTATTTACGATCGCAGTAGTAGTTTATGGCATATTCGCTGGAAACTGGGCAGACTATATCCAGCAATTTCAAAGCGATCGCTTTATTCACGGTATGAGTTTAGCATTCTGCTTATTTGGCTTATTATTCCCTACTGTGCTGGGCGATGATATGGCGCGTCGCGGTTGGCTAAGTAACTCGCAACTATTTTGGATAATCGCCTTGATACCGCTGTTTGGACCTTTATTTTATCTGTGCATTCGTCCTACTTTGCGTGCGGATACGGCGTAAACAGCGATCGCTTTAGTACCTGTGTACTATGAATATAGGTAGATTGAGGAAATGCGTAAAAGTGACCAGTCAAAATAAACGAAATATTGCAAGCGTAATTAGGCAAAGCCTGCGTTCGGTATTTGCAGTATTTCAGTATAGTGGGAGGGCGGTAGGATTGGTGTGGGACACCAGCCGCACTCTTACAGTAGTCTTAGCAATTTTGACAATACTTGCAGGTTTATTGCCTGCAGCGATCGCCTACATTGGTAAATTAATTGTTGATAGTGTAGTTTTAGCTTCTCAATCTGGATTAGCAAGCGATCGCCATCGAGCTTTTCTTTACCTTGGATTAGAAGCAATTATAGTTGCCATTCTTGCAGGTAGCCAAAGAGGGTTAACTATTTCTCAGTCTTTACTGCGGGTATTACTAGGGCAAAAAGTCAACGTCTTAATTTTAGAAAAAGCTTTAACATTGGATTTAGCTCATTTTGAAGACTCCGAATTCTATGACAAAATGAGTCGGGCGCGGCGTGAAGCTTCTAGTCGTCCTTTGAGTTTAGTTAGCGGCACATTTAAGTTAGTCCAAGATACTATTTCTCTAATCACCTACGGCGGTTTGTTGCTGCAATTTTCTGGATGGGTGGTAGTAGTGCTGATTTTGGCTGCTGTACCTGCTTTTATTGCTGAAACTAAATTTGCTGGCGTAGCTTTTCGCTTATTTCGTTGGCGTGCGCCAGAGACGCGAGAACAAACTTATCTAGAAACTTTAATTGCTAGAGAAGATTTTGCTAAAGAAGTGCAGCTATATCAATTAGGTCCGATGCTGCTGCAACGCTACCGGAATATATTTAATCGCCTTTACGCCGAAGACCGCGATTTGACTCTAAAACGGGGTGTATGGGGATATTTACTAGGCTTACTTAGCACTGCTGCTTTTTACGTTGCTTATCTGTGGATTATTACCGAAGCGATCGCCGGACGCATTTCTTTGGGCGATATGACAATGTATTTAGTCGTATTTCGCCAAGGACAAACTACTTTTGCCAGTTTCCTAAGTTCCATCGGCGGGATGTATGAAGACAACCTATATCTATCAAATCTCTACGAGTTTTTAGAACAAGATATTCCTCAACCCCAAGGTAAGCGCACGCAAGGCTTAATTCCTGGCGATGGATTGCGGTTTGAGAACGTTTCATTTACATACGCAGGTAGCTTGGAACCTGCCCTAAAAAACGTCTCGCTGCACCTAAAACCAGGGCAAAAGCTAGCTATTGTGGGGGCAAATGGTTCGGGTAAAACTACGTTAATTAAGCTGCTCACACGCTTATATACCCCTAGTAGCGGACGCATTCTCCTAGATGGGTTGGACTTGCAGGATTGGGATATGGACGCGCTGCACAAACGTATTGGGGTAATTTTTCAAAACTTCGTCCGCTACCAATTTACAGTTGGTGAAAATGTCGGCGTTGGCGACGTGCAACACTTAGATGATGCAGCAAGATGGAATGCAGCCGCCGAAAAAGGCATGGCGTTACCATTTGTGGAAAAAATGCCCGATAAATTTCACACTCAATTAGGGCGCTGGTTTAAAGATGGACAAGAACTATCAGGCGGTGAATGGCAGAAAATAGCTTTGTCGCGGGCTTTTATGCGGACTAAGGCTGATATTTTGGTGCTAGATGAACCCACAGCAGCAATGGATGCTGAAGCTGAAGTCCAAATATTCGATCGCTTCCGCAGCTTGGCAAAACATCAAATGGCTATACTCATTTCTCACCGCTTTTCTACAGTGAGGATGGCAGATGCGATCGCAGTTTTAGCAGATGGCGAACTGATCGAACAAGGAACTCACCAGGAGTTATTGGCTGCTAATGGGCGTTATGCGCGGCTGTTTTCGCTGCAAGCAGCAGGATATCACTAAATATTTATACTAATTGTTTAAATACCTTGACTAATTGCTTGTTGAGTCGCTCGATATCGTGATAATTTTGGACAAATTCCCTGCCTGCTTTGCCCATTTCTCCCCAAATTCGCGGGTGTTCGATCAGATATTTCAGCTTTTGCGCTAAAGCATCTACATCTCGTTCGGGGACTAAAAACCCCGATACACCATCTTCAACTAATTCGGGAATACCACTGTGCAACGTGCTTAAGATTGGCAAACCCATAGCCATTGCTTCCATTAAAACAACGGGTATGCCTTCTTTATCTCCTTGTCTACTTGTAACGCTGGGAGCTAAAAAGATATCTGCTGTATCTAATATTTCCTTTACTTCTTCTTGCTGCTTCCATCCTAGTAGCTGCACTTGGCTAGCAACGTTTAGTTCGTGTACGAGTTCTTCTAGTTGAGTTTTCAACATTCCATCGCCGACAATTTGATATCTAATGTTGGGATAGAGTTTGGCTAGCTTGGCAACAGCACGAATACCGTACTCTACACCTTTTTTTTCCACAAGTCGGGCGATCGTTACAATCCGAACTGAGTTATCTGCATGGGGAACTCGCAAAGTAAACGCAAATTTTTGACAATCTATGCCCATCCGATGCACTAAAATTTTGTTGGGAGCGCAATTTAATCTAATTAGTTGCTGTCGCCAGAGTTCGCTGATAGGTAGTGCTAAATCTAATTTTTGCAGTAAATCGTCGTAAACGCGATCGCCAGCTTCTTGCAGGTACAAGCTAATATCTATACCATGAAAAACTGTAATTATTTTGCCGCGAATCGCACCAATGTCTTTTAATCCAGCAGCTTTTAATCCGCTCCAACCAAAATGACAGAGCAAAATATCATAAGATGAGCCTTTCTTTAGCCAAGGTCCTACTTCATAAAGTAGCGTGAACGGTCCTAGTCGTTTACCATGCTTAAAAACGTTTAATGCTCTAAGAGTAATACCTGGAGCTTTAAGAAAATTGGTTGCAAATAAATTAATAGCTTTGAGGATGCGCGGTAAGCGAGCTTTTGGCATTGGCACTGCGTAGTGAGTGCGTGCTAGCAGATGATATTTTTCTACATCTGGATGCACTTTAGGATCGCTTCTGCGCGTAGATGAATAAATATCAACCTCGTATCCTAACTCGATCAGTCCGACTATTTGGTTCAAGATGAACGTTTCGGACAAAGTTGGAAATTCGCTAACAACAAAAGCAATCTTCATTGATTTGGGTTGAAATTTATTAGTAAACTGCTTGCAAGCATGGATAATTTAGTATTTCCTAGTCAAAGAGGGCATTTGGGCAATTTTTCCTGAAGCAAGTAAAGATTGAGCCGAGCGCTTTTTAAAACTTTACGTGCAATCTTGACTTAGTTTAATATCGTTCCTCTGTGACAAGTAAAATTTATCTTTGATTACAGCTTTGAGAGATTAATGCTTTTATCTCCTATTTTTTAAAAAATGCCAATAAACTTTTAGGCTACATCGGCTGAAATTGTTAACTGGTAAATTTGCAATCAGTCTAGCTTTCCCAAACGATACAGACAAAACTCAGCGATCGCAACTCCTAAACTAAGTAATCATAAAAAAAGAGGCATTTTGCCTCTTTTGGAAACATCTAAGTGACACGCAGTCTTTTATACAAGTTTTAGGTCAGAATACTCTGCAATCAAGTCATCTGCCGTAAGAGTATCGCCTTCTGCTTGTGGTGTCCACAATACTTCAATTGCTAGCAATCTATCGCTCGATATGCCACCTAAAGCCCGCAATGCTTGATGCAAGTCATCAGCGCTATTGATAGGTGGTAGATCCAAATTACCCAAAGTAGCAGCTAAGAGAGTAACAATAATGTATTCTCCAGGTCCTTCAGTAATTAGGCGAGTCGGATTATCTAACGCGCCACCTTCACTAGATGCAGGTAAAGCAGCTTGAGGATTTGCAGATTTTAGCTGATTGTTGACGTTAGAAAGAGTTTCACCGCTAAACTTGCTCCGTTCAGCTAAAGATAAACGATTGAACTGAGATTCAGCAGCACCTAATAAGCTTTTTTGGGTATTGCCTCCAGCATAAACCCAATGTTCGGGGTGGCGTAGCAGCGCTAAAGAGGTTTCTTGGAGAATTTCTGCTCTACCTTCTGGAGAATTGGTATCAGCAGTTTCAGCAATGTGGTTAAGTTCCGCTTGCAGTTCGCGAGCATTTGCTAGCATCCCCACTTGTAAGCGAGTAATAGATACATTGGGATTGCTGCTATAACCTGCGTCGTCTACATCAGAGCTACTAGCACGACGGAAACTTTGCAGGAGGAAATTACCAACTGCTAAGAAAATCAAGATCGTAAATAAACCGCCAAATCCGCCGCCAATCCCAAAGAAGGGGAACACAAAGGGAAACCCAAACCCACCACCAGGGTAGCCATAGCCATATCCACCAGGATAGCCATATCCACCACCAGGAGGTGCATAAGTCCGGCTAGGAGGTGCATAAGTCCGGCTAGGCGCTCTAAACGAACCACCACCAATGCGTCCTCCACCAGCACGAGCCGCTAATGCTCCATCAGCGTGACCTAGTGCTAAAGTAGCGACAAGACCGAGGACAAATAATGGTTTTAACAGGGGTTTTATTGCCGAAAGCAGTTTGTTACGCATAACAGAGTTCCTAAAAAACAGTTTGTCGGCTCTAGTCGATTCCGATATCGGAAAGACATTTTACTTACTTGTGTCTACAAGTAGAATCAAGCCTAATTGCGATCGCTTCTTTGTAGAGCTACTGCAACTACATTTACCTTTTCTTCATAGGCTACTCTTATAATCTATCGCTTCTCATCCCTCCCAAGCAGCAAGCTAAAAGAGGGATTGCTGGGCGAGATAACCGAACATGGGAAAAGAGAGCAAGGGGGTTAGGGGGATCGACCGCCGCCGACGATGGTTACTACTTCTAAGCGATCGCCTGCTTGTAATATTGTTTCTGTCCAATACTGACGGTGTAAGATTTCGCCGTTGTATTCTACTGCTACTAAACGCGGATTAAAGCCTAGTTGTGCTAGTACGTCTGGGAGGTTAGTTTGTGGAGGACAAGTCGCAACTTCGCCGTTTACTTGCAGAGCGATCGCATCAGCCATGATTGTTGTTGTAATCTCCTTGCAATGCTTTGACGCTTTGACGGCGATTCAGTTGGGCGAGAAAATATTGGACGATTAAGGTAGGATGCTGTGCTTGCATCAAACTCCGTACTACTGCTACGCGCTCTGCGCCTGCACCAATTACATCGTTAACATTATTGACACTAATTCCCCCAATTGCAAACCAGGGAACTGTGGCATATTGAGCCGCATAACGCACGTAATCTAATCCTGCTGCTGCTTTACCTGCTTTAGTTGGTGTCTCGTAAACAGGACCAACGCCAATATAATCTGCTCCTTGTTCGAGGGCTTGCTGCATTTCTTCAGGGTTGGTGGTAGATGAGCCTACAATCCGCTGTCCTCCTAGTAGTTCTTTAGCTACACTTACAGGCATATCTTGCTGCCCTAAATGTACGCCATCGGCATTTGAGGCGATCGCGATATCAATGCGATCGTTCACTATAAATAGCGCCTCGTATTGATGGCACAATTGACACAATTTGGCTGCTGTCGCTAAACGCAGGCGATCGTCTGTATTTTTGTCTCGGTACTGAACGAGCGTCAATCCTCCTTGTAACGCCGCCTCAACTACGTTAAACAGCTGATTGGAGGGAGAAGTAACTAAATATAATTGCGCCGCTGCTAAGATTTGTTGCCGTTGGTTGCCCAAAAGCTGACTTTCTAAGGTATAAACTCGATAGCGCATTTGCTTGAATGCGCTGCCCATTGTCGGATGGTATAACTTGCCGTATTCTTCTATCACCCGCAACGCTTCTTGAACGCGCGAGAAATTTGCTTGTAATAACTGCTCAATACTGGCGCGTTGTTCTTCTTGAGGATGAGTCAGTTCTGTTCCAGGATCGCCTGGTGTATCTCTTGCCGAGCGTAATTCTAGGCTATGCCAACTAGCTAGCTCTTGACGTAATTGCTTGCACTCATCAGTGAACGGGGCGCTATTGAGTCCAAAGCGACACCATTCTTCTACTATTCGCAGCCCTTCGCGGGCGCGATCTAAATTGGCATCCAAGATGCGACAAACAGTTGCCTGCACTTGTACTCCTTGGTTATACAATCTGACCACCGGAACCAACGCATTGATTTTTTAATCGTATCAGTCAGCGTTCATATTTTCCCAATGTAACTATTACTTGACAAAAAGAAAGTAATAGCTGCTTCAAATTATCAGCTAGCCAGCAGTAAAGACAAGGCAAAATCTGTCTATATATAAGTTTTAATAATTGCTGGCTTCAGCCATTGATTTTAGGCAACATCGGCTGTATAACCGAAGCAAAATAGGTTGATTAGTACGTGAATTTGTAAAACTAGAGTGTGGTGGGAGGCTTGCTGTGAGGGAGACAAGGAGACAAGGAAACGAGTGGACAAGGGGGATATGGGGGATCGCGATCGCTTTGTTGTGTTTTAGCGATCCGGGGATGGCACAATCATCGTTAGGCGGTACAGTAGTTCCCGTCAGCACAACTACTTCGTCAGCTAGCAATCGGCTATTTGTTAATTCTGGTGGCAATAGTGCCAACGCTGATGGCAGTCAAAACGCACCTTTTAAGACTATTACTCAAGCTCTCCAGGTAGCACCGCCAAATAGTGTAATTATGCTTGCTAGCGGCACTTATAGCGCTGAATCTGGCGAGAAATTTCCCTTATTACTCAAGCCTGGTATATCTATTCAAGGCAATCCCCAATCAAAGGGACAGGGCATTATCATCCAAGGGGGCGGTACTTATATGAGCCGTACCTTTGCCAGGCAGAATATTACAATTTTAGGCGCTAATAATGCGGCGATTTCTGGGGTCACAATTACCAATAATAATCTTCGCGGTTACGGTTTATGGATTGAATCTACTAGCCCTGTTGTTACTAACAATACTTTTACAGGCAACAACCACGACGGGATCTCGATTACAGGCAGTAGTTCGCCTCAAGTTAGCAACAACTACTTTTATCAAAATGGCGCTAACGGGATGACGATTTACGGCACATCTCAACCCAAAATCCAGGAAAATGTATTTGAAAAAACTGGTTTTGGAATTAATATTGCTCAAAAATCAGCCCCAATCATTATAAATAACCGCATAGTACAAAATAGGTCAGGAATAGTAACTCAAGCTAGCGCCCGTCCCATATTACGCGGAAACGTAATTGAAGGAAATACTGAAGATGGGATAGTTGCGATCGCCCAAAGTCAGCCAGATTTAGGCACTCAAGCCGAACCAGGCAAAAATGTATTTCGCCAAAACGGGCGCTATGACATTAACGGTAGTGCCTCAAAACAAGTATTAGTAGCATTTGGCAACCAGCTAGCTAGCGATCGCATTAGTGGCAACCTAGACTTAAGCGGTACAGTTAGTCCACGCACCCAAATTGCCCAAAATATACCTGTAGCGCCACAGACACCGAGGATTGTACCTACAATCAATCGCTCGGCTGCTATGCCCAAATCGCCAAGGATTGTACCTACAATCAATCGCTCGGCTGCTATGCCCAAACCACCTGTAGTTAGCAACCCAATTGTCACGCCTAAACCACCAAGCAGCAATTCTCAACCTATAGTTGTGGTAAGAAATCGCCGCAATCCTATCGCGCCCACTGCAACTACTAACAACACAAGCGAGAGCGCAATTAATATTCCTGTTCCCCTTCCAGACTCAAATAGCGAACTACCAAGTGCAGAACCAGTTGAGATTGCAACTGTTCCCCAAGGTAGCAATTTAGGTAGCGTTGCTATTAACGATCTGCCCCCACAGCCAACAGTATCAGATCCACTTTCACCCCCGCCCATAGATAGAAATCTACCAGTGCTGGAGTCGGCACAAATTAGCGAAGCTGAACTTTTACCTGTTCCTGGAGGCAATATTCCAGTAGGAAACAGCCGCAAGTTACCCAAACCTACAGTAAATCGCAGTGCGCCAACTTCAACAGCCGGAGGTCCTCCTACACCCCCTACACAGGCGACTATTCTTGGTTTTCGCTATCGAGTAGTAGTAGAAGCAGATAGTAAAAGCAGGCAAGATTTCGTGAGATCGGTTGTTCCTGGCGCTTTCCGCACTTTTGCTAATGGCAAAGTGTTGATGCAAGTAGGAGCATATAAAGATCGCGCTGAAGCTGATGCCATGATGCAACTTGTTGGTAGTAAGGGCTTGAGAGGTGTTCTTGAGGAGTTAAATTAACTCGCAGGTATGGAATTAGTGATATTCACTGGCTTACAAGCCTCTGGAAAGACTACTTTCTACCGCGATCGCTTTGCTGCCACTCACGAACACATTAGTAAAGACTTATTTCCCAACAACAAAAATAAAAATAGAAGGCAGGAACAGTTAATCAAAGCCGCATTAGATGCAGGAAAATCGATAGTAGTTGATAATACTAACCCTACACCTGTAGAGCGTACGCCATTAATTGAACTTGGCAGCAGTTACGGCTGTGAAATTATTGGCTACTATTTTGCATCGCAATTAAGCTGTTGTTTGCAGCGAAATTCTGCGCGTACTGGTAAAGCCAGAGTACCGGATGTAGCTTTGTATGCCACTGCGAAAAAACTGGTAGTTCCCTCATATAGTGAAGGATTCGATCGGTTGTTTTGCGTCAAATTCAATCAAAACTCTCAGCAAGTTGAAGAGGTAGAACGTGGATAGCGATAGTTTTGATAAGAAAATGCGATCGCTAGAATATTTTCACAATCTGCGGCTGTTACCTGGCGCTTGGGTAGTTATTCGCGTCGATGGCAGAAGTTTTTCTAAGTTTACCGAACCGCGCTTTGATAAACCGTTCGATCTTAAATTTCATCAAATGATGGCTTTAACGGCTGAGGCGTTGCTGCAAGAACTTCAAGGCATTTATGCTTATACAGAGAGTGACGAAATTTCTTTGCTATGTGCGCCAAATTGGGATTTTTGCGATCGCTCTTTAGAAAAAATAGTCTCAATTTCTGCTGGTATCGCTAGCGCTACATTTACTCAAGCTTGTCAGCATATAGTGCATTTTGACAGCCGCGTTTGGTTAGGTGCAAACAAATCTCAAGTAATAGATTACTTCCGTTGGCGACAAGCAGATGCTACGCGCTGCGCCTTAAATGGTTGGTGTTACTGGACTTTACGCAAAGCAGGTAAAAGTATCGGACAAGCAACAGCTATGCTAGAAGGCAAGTCAGTAGCTTTTAAGAACGAGTTATTATTTCAACACGGCATCAATTTCAACGAATTACCAAGCTGGCAGCGACGTGGAATCGGCTTATATTTTGAGGAGTATGAAAAAGAAGGCTACAACCCTATTTTGCATCAAGCTATTGTAGTTAAACGCCGCCGGATTAAATGCGATCGCGATTTGCCGATGAAAGAAGCTTACGGAGAATTCATTAGTCAGATTTTAGATTCTGAGTCTAGCTCGTAGGGTGCGTTCTGCAGAACGCACCCTACAGTGCGATCGCGCTCTAGCTATATTTTGGGGTTAATAACTGAGGCACAGAATGCACCGCTTTTATAGAGATGCTTTAGCTAGATGGTAGGGTGCGTCTTCAAAACGTACCCTACAAACATACCTAGTTAGCCGTTGACTAAAACTGAATCGCCTTCAATTTTGGCTTGATAAGTTTTTAAGGGTTTAGCTGCTGGACCGTTGAGTACCTTACCATCTGCGCCAAATCGCGAACCGTGACAGGGACAGACGAATTGTTGCGATTTAGCTGCCCAGTTTACAGCACAACCTGCATGAGTACAGGTAGGATTTACCGCACTTAGCTTGCTGCCTGAAGTTGTCCGAACTACTAATACAGCACCTACAGGCGAATTTTTATTTAGCAATTGCTTATTTTTGTCCAACTGCGCCACAGTCCCTACAGCTTGGAACCCGCCTTTGTTAGTATTCGACTCTGCTTGCGTTGTATCGGACGAACAAGCCGCGATCGCAACAGGTAAAGAACTCGCCAACCAACCTACACCTACCCAGTTTATAAAAGCCCGACGGTTCATAGATTGCTTTACTTAACTTGCTTACTAACTTAATACTAATGCTGCTATTTCTGGCTACTTCAGCTTTTCATCTGTCTTTTGAGCGATCTTCATGAAAAATTCACATAACTTCTATGCATTTTCTTCATGTAGCGCAACAATTTGTTACTTAAGATACGAATTTACTTGCTAGTTAATCATAACTTGAATACTAACAAAGCATCCAAACTAGGCACGAGCGGTTGACCAAACTGGTATAACATCCTCCCCACAAGTATCTCCGTTAGCCAACATCAAATCTAAGTTAAGTGTTGGTGTAGTCAAAGATACGAATTTAGTTATCAAAGTTGAATAACGTAGCAAAACACAGCAACTTTATTTACTTCACTAATCTTTACCGAATTTATTCCTATACCCAGTCAAGTCCATGACAGAAGCAACTACTAAAGTAAGTCAAAATAAGTTTGAGAAATTTAAGAGTGAAAAAGATGGTCTTGCTGTCAAAGCAGAGTTAGAACAATTTGCGTCTATCGGCTGGGAAGCTATGGACGAAACAGATAGAGAACATCGGCTTAAATGGTTGGGCGTGTTCTTTCGTCCGGTGACACCAGGCAAATTTATGATGCGCCTGCGTTTACCTAACGGAATTATTACCAGCGCTCAAATGCGGGTACTAGGTGAAGTAATAGAACGTTATGGTGATGATGGTAGCGGCGATATTACAACTAGACAAAATATTCAACTGCGCGGTATACGGATCGAAGACTTGCCCAATATATTTAATAAATTTAAGGGCGTTGGTTTAACTAGCATTCAGTCAGGGATGGATAATGTCCGCAACATTACAGGCGATCCGGTTGCTGGGCTTGATGCAGACGAACTATACGACACGCGCGAATTAGTCAGTCAAATTCAAGATGCGATTACCAATAACGGCGAAGGTAATCCAGAATTTACTAACTTACCGAGGAAGTTTAATATTGCGATCGCAGGCGGACGCGATAATTCAGTTCATGCTGAAATCAACGATTTAGCATTTATTCCCGCTTATAAGAGGGTAGGGGAAGCAGGAGCGCAAGAATTTGGCTTTAACGTGCTAGTTGGCGGCTTCTTCTCAGCTAAACGCTGCGATGCTGCTATTCCTCTTGATGCTTGGGTAGCACCTGAAGATGTAGTTGCTGTATGTATAGCAGTATTGGAAGTTTACCGCGACAACGGACTGCGGGCTAATCGGCAAAAATCGCGGCTGATGTGGCTAATAGACGAATGGGGTGTGGATAAATTCCGCACCCAAGTAGCAAAGCAAATGGGTAAACCCTTAGCTAATGCTGCCCCAGAAGATGAAATAGATTGGGAAAAACGCGATCATATCGGCGTATATCGGCAAAAACAAGCGGGACTAAACTATATTGGCTTGCATATCCCTGTGGGTCGCCTTTACGCCCAGGATATGTTTGAACTAGCGCGGATGGCAGAAGTTTATGGCAGTGGTGAAATTCGCTTGAGCGTCGAGCAAAATGTAATTATTCCCAACGTTCCCGATTCGCGCTTAGAAACGTTGCTCGCCGAACCACTATTAGAAAGATTTTCCATCAATCCCGATACTTTGACACGAGGCTTAGTTTCCTGTACTGGCGCACAATTTTGTAACTTTGCCTTGATTGAAACAAAAAATCGTGCCTTGGAAGAAGTCGCATCTTTAGCCCAAGAAGTGCAACTAACGCGCCCAGTCCGCATTCACTGGACAGGTTGCCCCAACTCTTGCGGACAACCGCAAGTTGCAGACATTGGATTGATGGGAACCAAAGCCCGCAAAAACGGCAAACCTGTAGATGGAGTTGACATTTATATGGGCGGCAAAGTCGGCAAAGATGCCCATTTAGGTACTTGCGTCATCAAAGGCGTTCCCTGCGAAGACTTGCAACCAGTATTGCGTGACTTATTAATCGAGCATTTCGGCGCAACCCTCAAAAAATCTGAAGCTTTAGTTGCTACCTAACTATAGGAACTACTGTACCAACGCCCTCACCCTCACAACAATCATCAAATTCTCCCCAAGAACATGAACAAGTTTTCCAGACGGCAATTCATTATTACAGCAGGCGCGGCTACAGCAGGTTCTCTTCTAGCTCACGGCTGTAGTTCCGGTTCGACGAATACAGCTGATGGCGGCGGTAGTGCTAGCCCTGTTGCCAATGTCAGCACCGCAGCTAATGCTCCCAAAGTAGAAACAACCAGCGCTAAATTAGGATTTATTGCCCTCACTGACTCTGCTCCCTTAATTGTTGCTTTAGAAAAAGGCATCTTTGCCAAGTACGGCATGACTGATGTCAAAGTTGAAAAACAAGCATCTTGGCCCGTAACCCGCGACAACTTAGTATTAGGTTCTGCTGGCGGTGGTATTGATGGAGCGCATATATTGTCGCCCATGCCTTATTTGATGGCATTAGGTACGATTACTCAAGGCAAACCCGTACCAATGTATATCTTGGCGCGGTTGAACCTCAACGGGCAAGGAATTTCTGTTGCCAATGCATATAAAGAGATGAAGGTAGGGACAGATAGTGCGCCTTTAAAAGAAGCTTTTAGTAAAGCTAAAGCTTCTGGCAAAGACCTTAAAGCTGCAATGACCTTTCCTGGCGGTACTCACGACCTGTGGATGCGCTACTGGTTAGCAGCAGGTGGAGTAAATCCTGACTCAGACATCTCTGTAGTTCCCGTACCACCTCCACAAATGGTTGCCAACATGAAAGTAGGCAACATGGAAGCATTCTGCGTAGGAGAGCCTTGGAATGGTCAACTTGTCAACCAAAAGCAAGGTTACTCGGCGATAGTTACAGGCGAACTGTGGAACGATCACCCCGAAAAAGCTTTCGCCATGCGTGCTGATTGGGTAGATAAAAATCCTAACGCTGCTAAAGCAATGTTGATGGCAGTCCAAGAAGCTCAACAGTGGTGCGAAAAGGCTGAAAACAAAGAAGAGATGGTAGACATCATCTCCAAGCAAAAGTGGTTTAAAGTTCCAGCCAAAGATATTATTGAGCGCTCCAAAGGTAATATCGACTACGGCGACGGTCGTACTGTCCAAGACTATCAATACAAAATGAAGTTCTGGGCAGATAACGCTTCTTATCCTTATAAGAGCCATGACTTATGGTTCTTAACTGAGAATATCCGTTGGGGAACTTTGCCCGCAGATACAGATACCAAGAAGATTATCGACCAAGTAAACCGCGAAGATTTGTGGAAAGAAGCAGCTAAAGCGCTTGGCGTTCCCGATGCCGAAATTCCTAAGAGTACCTCGCGCGGCGTTGAGAAGTTTTTTGATGGTGTTACCTTCGACCCAGAAAACCCCCAAGCTTACTTGAAGTCTTTGAAGATTAAAAAAGCCTAAGTACATACAGGGGAAAGGAAAACGCTTCTTTAACCTTTCCCCTTTATCCAGTGTCTAAGAAAATACTCCAGGAGAAATTAGAGAATGACCGCAACGCTTGCCAGTCGTAGTAAAAAGAAAGCTTCCCAAAAGGCAATTTCTGCAATCGTAACTAAGAAGATTATCCCGCCCGTAGCAGCGATCGCTATATTTCTAATTATCTGGCAGTTACTTACTTTAGGCGAAAGTCCCAACATCCCCGCACCTTTAACTGTGTTGCAAGAAACTTGGGACCCATACATCATCAATCCTTTCTTTGACAACGGCGGTACAGATAAAGGACTCGGCT
This sequence comes from Aliterella atlantica CENA595, assembly GCF_000952155.1. Classification (GTDB taxonomy): domain Bacteria; phylum Cyanobacteriota; class Cyanobacteriia; order Cyanobacteriales; family Chroococcidiopsidaceae; genus Aliterella; species Aliterella atlantica. The sequence goes on from NZ_JYON01000003.1 coordinate 38,077, forward strand.
GGCAGCTATTTGAGAGCTTAAAACGGGTAGCAATTGGCTTTTCCTTGTCAACTATTGTCGGGATTACACTAGGTATTTTAATCGGTGCAAATGTCTGGGTATATAACGCTGTAGACCCCCTATTTCAAGTATTGCGGACTGTTCCACCCTTAGCATGGCTGCCAATTTCTCTAGCAGCATTTCAACAGTCTAACCCTTCAGCAATTTTTGTAATTTTCATTACCTCGATTTGGCCAATTATCATCAACACAACTGTAGGCGTTCAGCAATTACCCCAAGACTACAGAAATGTCGCCAGAGTGTTGAAACTGTCTGGTTCTAAGTATTTCTTTAAAATTCTCTTTCCTGCTACTGTTCCTTACATATTCACAGGCTTAAGAATTGGTATCGGGTTATCTTGGCTAGCGATTGTAGCTGCGGAAATGTTAGTCGGCGGTGTTGGTATTGGTTTCTTTATTTGGGATGCCTATAACAGTTCTCTTCTTAGCCAAATTATCTTGGCACTGATTTATGTCGGCATTGTCGGACTACTCTTAGATCGCTTAGTAGCATTTATTGCTAGCAAAGTAGTTCCTGAAGAACAGAAATAAATACCAATTGTGAAGTATGAAGGATGAATAATTCAGCCTTCTATCTCTTGCCTTTATCCTTCAGCCTTAAACTAAATCATGTCAGTATTTGTTGAAGTAGACCACATCGATCGCATATTTCCGCTGCCCAACGGCAATACTTACACTGCGCTAAAAAATATCGATCTCAAGATCCAGCAAGGAGAATTTATTTCCTTAATTGGACACTCTGGTTGCGGCAAATCTACCTTACTCAATATTATTGCTGGACTAGATCGCGCTAGCACTGGCGGCGTAATTTTAGAAGGGCGCGAAGTCAAAGAACCAGGTCCCGATCGCATGGTAGTGTTTCAGAACTACTCTTTGTTGCCTTGGCTAACCGTATCAGAAAATATCACCTTGGCAGTAGATGAAGTATATAAAAACAAACCCAAGGGCGAACGCAAAGGCATTGTCGAACATCACATCGACTTAGTAGGGTTGCGCCCTGCCTCAAACAAGCGTCCTGGCGAATTATCCGGCGGGATGAAGCAACGAGTAGCGATCGCGCGGGCGCTGGCAATTCGTCCCAAGTTATTGCTCTTAGACGAACCATTTGGGGCGCTAGACGCTTTAACGCGCGGTGGTTTGCAAGAACAACTAATGAAAATCTGCAACGAAAGCAACCTGACTTGCGTGATGGTAACGCACGATGTCGATGAAGCATTGCTACTAAGCGATCGCATTGTTATGTTAACCAACGGACCAGAAGCGCAAATTGGTCAAATTCTCGACGTTCCTATTCCTCGCCCCCGCCAAAAACTAGAAGTAGTCAATCACCCTAGTTACTACGGCTTGCGGAACGAAATTATCTACTTCCTCAACCAGCAAAAACGCGCCAAGAAGCGCCAACAAGTAAAGCAGCCAGCAGTTATCGCCGCCAATGGTTTAGAGAAAGTAAACCTAGAACTTGGTTTTATTCCCTTAACTGATTGCGCCCCTCTAGTCGTAGCCAAAGAAAAAGGCTTCTTTGAAAAGTACGGTTTAACTGAAGTAACCTTAAGCCGCGAACCGAGTTGGAAAGAAATAGCTAAAGGTGTAGGCACAGGTAGACTAGATGCGGCACAAATGGTTGCGGGAATGCCCCTTGCCCTAACATTAGGCGCTGGTGGGAAAACGCCAATTCCAGTAGTTAGCGCCATGAACTTATCGCGCAACGGTAACGCCATTACATTTAGCAAGAAACTGTATATCGAAGGCGTAAGAACGCTGGCAGATTTTAAAGCTGCGATCGCCCAAACTCCCGATAAAATTCATACATTGGGCATGGTACATCCTGCTTCAATGCACAACTTACTGTTGCGCTACTGGTTAGCTTCTGGCGGTATCGATCCCGATAAAGATGTCAGCCTCACTGTAATTCCCCCGCCGCAGATGGTATCTAACCTCAAAGCTGGTAATATTGACGGGTACTGTGTTGGTGAACCTTGGAACTCCCGCGCCGTTTACGAAGACCTCGGCTTTGTGATGGCGACCGATTTGGAAATTTGGGCAGGACACCCAGAAAAGGTACTAGGCGTAACTGAAGAGTGGGCAAACAAATATCCTCAAACTCACCTAGCATTAGTCAAAGCCCTACTAGAAGCCTGCGAATACTGCGACGACAGACGCAACCGCGACGAAATTATCGAACTTCTCTGTCGTCCTGAATATGTAGGTACTGCGCCAGAATACACTCGTCCTGGATTTATCGATCCTTACAATCGCGGCGATGGTTCCGAACCTGAGCAATTATTCTCCTTCAACCAGTTTTATGTCAATAAAACTAATTACCCAGACCGTGCCGAGAAGTTGTGGATTATGACGCAGTTAGCACGTTGGGGATTAGTACCCTTCCCCAAAAACTGGGTGGAAATCTTAGGTAGAGTTTGTCGCCCTGACATATTTGGCGAAGCAGCAAGAGAGGTAGGTTTCTTAGATATTGGACGCGACCCGAAAACAATGATCTTCGATGGCATCGTCTTCGACCCCGACGAACCAATTACATACCTCAAGAGCCTAGAAATCAAGCATCCCCTCCGCATCGAAGAAGTAGGCATAGATTTAGTCGCCAGTCGGTAGGCAATTCCGTAGAGACGTAGCGGTGCTACGTCTCACCCACCACATCTAGCAGAGAAAAACAAATTAAATCCATCTCCAAAATTCCCGTTTTTGTCAATAAGCAATATTTCCATTAATCATCACCAAAACTATGCAAACATTAGGCACAACCACCGCAGTTAGCACATCAACAAAATCAACTTACAAAAACGATCCATTCCTCGTAATTGAAAATGTATCCAAAATTTACCCCACGCCTACAGGTCCTTACACAGTATTAGACGGCGTAGAACTTACCGTTCGTGAAGGTGAATTTGTTTGCCTGATCGGTCACTCTGGTTGCGGCAAATCAACATTGCTAAACATGGTTGCAGGATTTAATACTCCCTCAGATGGCGAAGTGAGACTGCAATCAAAAGCAGTCAAAGAACCTGGTCCCGATCGCATGATGGTGTTTCAAAACTACTGCTTGCTGCCTTGGCTAACAGCATTTGAAAATGTCTTCTTAGCAGTTGATTCCGTTTTTCCAGACAAACCTACAGCACAAAAGAAAGCAATTGTCAAAGAACATTTGGCAATGGTAGGGCTAACAGAAGCCGCCGATAAAAAGCCTACTCAGCTATCGGGAGGGATGAAACAGCGGGTAGCGATCGCTAGAGCATTATCAATTCGTCCGCAAGTATTGATTCTAGATGAGCCTTTCGGTGCTTTAGATGCGATTACCAAAGAAGAATTGCAAGAAGAACTATTAAAAATTTGGCAAGAGCATCAAGTTACAGTCTTGATGATTACTCACGACATTGACGAAGCCTTATTTTTAGCCGATCGCTTAGTAATGATGACCAACGGACCATCAGCAAAAATCGGTGAAGTATTAAATATTCCCTTCTCTCGTCCTCGCAATCGCGCTCGGATTATGGAAGATCCTGAATACTACAACTTGCGTAACTACGCCCTTGACTTTTTATTCCGCCGTTTTGCTCACGAAGACGAAGTATAAAACTAATGGCAATTTTAGAACTTACGCAAAAGTTATTAGCTGCCAAAAAAGCTAAAAACATCAGCTTCGACGACTTGGGAAACTTACTCGGTCGCGATCGCGTGTGGGTAGCAGCATTAATCTACGGTCAAGCTAGCGCTTCGCCAGATGAAGCCAGCAAGTTAGTTCATGCCTTAGATTTACCTGAAGAAATCGCTGAAGAATTAACTCAATTTCCCCTCAAAGGCTCGTTAGAACCTGTAATCCCCACAGATCCATTAATTTATCGGTTCTATGAAATTATGCAGGTTTATGGAATGCCCTTAAAAGCGGTAATTCATGAAGAATTTGGCGACGGGATTATGAGCGCCATTGATTTTACAGTCAATGTCGAGAAAGAAACTGACCCGCAAGGCAATCGCGTCAAAATCGTCATGTCAGGTAAATTTCTACCCTACAAAAAGTGGTAGTGCAAGCGTAGAGGGGTTATAAGACGGTGACAGATAGTAGTATCAAAACGCAATGTCCCTACTGCGGTGTCGGCTGCGGTTTGGAAGTGTCGCCGCCCGCCGCTCCTGGAAAAGCAGTTAATCGCGATAGCCAAGGCAATCCAGTGTGGAAAGTCAAAGGCGATCGCCATCATCCTTCTAGTCAAGGGATGGTATGCGTCAAAGGAGCAACAGTAGCCGAATCTATAGACCGCGATCGCTTGCGCTACCCAATGCTCCGCGAGTCTCTAGACCAGCCTTTTCGCCGCGCTAGTTGGGATGAAGCCCTAGATTTAATCGCCAATCGCCTCAAAACTGTATGTGACGAGTCGGGAGCGAATGCTACTTGTATGTACGGTTCTGGGCAAATGCAAACAGAAGAATACTATGTTGCCCAAAAACTGCTTAAAGGCTGTCTTGGTACGAACAACTTTGATTCTAATTCCCGCCTGTGTATGTCATCAGCGGTAGCAGGTTACGTGCAAAGCCTCGGTTCTGACGGACCGCCCTGCTGTTATGAAGATTTGGATTTAACTGATTGTGCTTTTATTATTGGCTCTAACACTGCTGAGTGTCACCCAATAGTATTTAACCGTTTGCAAAAACACCACAAACGCAACCATCACGTCAAGCTAATAGTTGTCGATCCTCGCCGTACCCCTACAGCGGAAGTTGCAGACTTGCATTTAGCCATTCAACCAGGTACAGATATTGACTTGCTCAATGGCATTGGTTACTTACTATTGCAATGGGGAGAAATAGATAGAAGTTTTATCGACGAATGTACTAGCAAATTCTCAGATTTTGCTGAAGTTGTCCAGCACTATCCACCCCAGGAAGTTGCTAAACGCTGCGGCATTTCTGCTAAAGAAGTTGAACTTGCAGCGCGTTACTGGAGCGAATCTAAGCGCGTTTTATCCCTGTGGTCGCAAGGAGTCAACCAGTCCTCTGAAGGTACTGCCAAAGTATGTAGCTTGATTAACTTGCACTTGCTTACAGGACAAATTGGTAAGCCTGGGTGCGGTCCTTTCTCCCTTACAGGTCAGCCGAATGCTATGGGCGGAAGGGAAGTAGGCGGGTTAGCGCACTTATTACCTGGGTATCGCTCGGTAAGTAATGCCCAACATCGGCAAGAATTAGAACACTTGTGGCAACTGCCCCCCGGACAAATTTCCCCATCCCCTGGTCGCACTGCTTGGGACATAATTAGAGGGCTAGAAACGGGCGAAGTACAATTTCTGTGGGTTGTAGCGACAAATCCAGCAGTTAGTTTGCCCGATTTAGAACGAGTAAAAGCAGCGCTTGCTAAGTCGCCTTTTACAGTTTGTCAAGACGCTTACTACCCTACTGAAACTACAGCTTACGCCCATGTTTTGCTTCCTGCGGCACAATGGGGTGAAAAAACTGGGGTAATGACAAATTCAGAGCGAGTAGTAACGCTATGTTCTGCTTTTCGTTCTCCTGTCGGCGAAGCAAAACCCGACTGGGAAATTATTTCTCAAGTAGCTAGGCGAATTGGATTTGGCAATAAGTTTGCCTTTACTAGCTCCGCCCAAGTATATGCCGAGTACGTGCAAGTAACGCGCGATCGCCCCTGCGATATGACTGGACTTAGCCACGAACGTCTGTTAGCTGATGGTCCGACTCAATGGCCCTGTCCCGATCGGGGCAATGCTTCCCCAAAAAGGCTTTATACAGACTTGCGTTTTCCTACTGCTGACGGACGCGCTAAGTTTTCAGCTTGCCACTCTCAGGGACTTGCAGAACCCGCCGATCCAGAATATCCTTTTGTCTTGACTACAGGCAGACTTTACGGACACTGGCACACGCAAACTCGCACCGGACGCATTGATAAAATTAAGCAAATGCATCCCGAACCATTTATGGAAATTCATCCCCGCGATGCACGTACGCTAGGAATTGAAGACAATCAATGGGTAGAAGTACGCAGTCGTCGAGGTATAGCCCAGTTTCCAGCTAAAATTACCAGTGCGATCGCTCCTAATACAGTTTTTGTGCCTATGCACTGGGGTTATTTATGGGCAGACAAATCGGAAGCCAACGCCCTAACTCATCCCAAGTCTTGCCCTCATTCTCTGCAACCAGAGTTGAAAGCTTGTGCTGTGCAAATTGTGCCTTTAGCTGTGAAGTCAACTGACGAGCGTCGCCTGAGCGTCCTGCAAAACTCTTGATGGAAAATAGACAATATCAGATTTAAAATGCTGTCTTGAATAACTCATAATTTATATAGTATGGGTTTGCACTTACTACTACTTGAAATCTGCATGGGCGTAAAGATTGTTGTGAGGGCTTGTAGCAAAAATGTCTGCGATCGCTATTAGTACCGAAAATCTCAGCCGCAGTTTTGGCAGCATCCAAGCTTTGGAAAATTTATCTTTAGAAGTACCTAGAGGCATTGTTTTTGGCTTTTTAGGTCCCAATGGGTCGGGAAAAACGACGACAATTCGGCTACTATTGGGTTTATTAGAGCCGACAAACGGACGCGCTGAAGTATTGGGATTTGATACGCGATCGCAAGCTCGCAAAATTCGCCATCGTACAGGTGCTTTATTAGAACATCCAGGATTGTACGAAAAACTCAGCGCTGCAGATAATTTAGAATTTTATGGGCGCGTGTGGCGAATGCCAACAAATCAAAGGCGATCGCGCATTAAAGAATTGTTGAGTAATTTGGGATTATGGGAACGCCGTCACGAAAGTGTCGGTAGTTGGAGTCGGGGAATGAAGCAAAGACTCGCAGTAGCAAGAGCAATGCTACACTATCCACCGCTAATATTTTTGGATGAACCTACAGCAGGACTAGATCCCATTGCAGCGGCGGCTTTACGCGACGAGTTGCAACAAATAGTAGCAAGAGAAGGTGTAACTGTATTTCTAACTACCCATAACTTGGCAGAAGCAGAAAAATTGTGCCAGCAAATAGGAGTAATTAAGCAAGGAAAATTACTTGCAATTGGTCATCCTGACGAGCTACGCAATCGAGCTAGCACCCCGCGCATAGAGGTAGTAGGGAGTGGTTTTACTCCTAAATTGCAAGATTACCTAAAAGCAGAGCCATTCGTTAGTAATGTTACAGTGGCAGGCGATCGCCTGACAATTACATTGCACAAACCCACTAGCGCCGCACCATTAGTTAATTTATTAGTGCGAGAAGGCGTACAAATAGAAGAAGTCCGTAAGGGTAGCGCCACTTTGGAAGAAGTTTTCCTGACTTTGATGGCGAATTAGTAGAGTTGGGGACAAGGGGGATAAGGAGGGACAATATATAAATTTTTTCTTTTCTCCCCCCTCTCCCTTACTCCCATAGTGCTTTAGCCGTTGTATTGGATGCGATAGATGCGTCCGTTGGCTTCTTCTGTTACCAGCAAACTACCGTCGGGTAGTACGAGTAAGCCTACTGGTCTTCCCCAGGTGGTAGGTCCAGCAGGATCGGTTAAAAACCCTGTCAGGAAGTCTTCGTAGTAACCTTGAGGTCGTCCGTTATTGAAAGGGACAAATACTACTTTATATCCCGTACCGCGATCGCGATTCCAAGAGCCGCGAAAGGCTACAAATGCCCCGTTGCGGTATTTTTGGGGGAAAGTTTGGCGATCGTAAAATTGCAGCCCTAAAGCTGCGGAATGTGCCTGAAATAGCACGTCTGGAGTCTTAGTTTTACTAGCTAAATCTGGACGTTTGCTCTTGCCGTTATTTACTTGCCGGGGGTCGAGATTATTCGGTGTCAGGTAAGCGTATGGCCAACCGTAGAATTCGCCTTGTTGGATGCGCGTCAAGTAATCTGGAACTAAATCGTCGCCAATGGCATCGCGTTCGTTAACTGTAGTGTAGAGTTCGCCAGTTTGGGGATGAAAGTCTAAGCCGATAGGATTGCGTAAACCAGCAGCAAAGGTTTGGCGATTGGAACCATCTAAGTTCATGACCTGAACTGAGGCGCGGGGTAAAGGTTCTTCATCAACGTTAGTCTTGGAACCAACAGAGACATATAACTTTTTGCCGTCAGGCGACGCAACAACATTGCGCGTCCAGTGTTGATTGTAACCGCCACCAGGAAGTTCGGTAATTTTTTGACCTTTGCCGCTAATTTGCTGTTGTCCTTGCTGGTAGGGAAAACGCAATACAGCGTCGGTATTGCCAAGGAAAAAGGAACCACCAGCAAAGGTCATACCGAAGGGAATATTTACGCCATTTCGATTGGTAGCAAAGATTTTATTGGTATCGGCTGCGCCATCGCCGTTAGTATCGTTTAGCAGGCGAATGCGGTTCCACCTAGTTTCAGTTACTAATACTTCTCCACTAGGGGTTAGAGCTAGCCAACGGGGACTATCCAAATTATCAGCAAAAACGTTGACTGTAAAACCTTGAGGAACTTGCAGCGTTGGGTTTTGCGGGATGGGTACGACATTAGGTGACTTGGAAGCACTATCGCTAGCAAAGGGTTCGGGTAGGCTAGCTACGTTGATACGGATAGGTTCGGGTGATAAGTTTTGAGTTCTCAGCGCATTTTTTGGCTGGCTAGGACTTGCAGCTACTTGGGTAGGACTGCTTTGTGAGGCGCTAGGTGCAGGTTCTTCAAGAGCAACGCTAGTAGTGTTACAAGCTGCGATCGCACTCATCAATAACGGTAGCAGCAATAAGTGTAGGAATTTCATATTCATTTAGTTAACCTAAGCTATCTCTAGAGTAGTCAATAGCTGCTGGTAGTTGCTAAAAGGTGCGGCTTAGGTTAACTGCTTTAGGCTAGATATTCTGCTAAAACTCAACATTTTCATATAAGTCTGCAAGGTTAATTTCTACTGCAACTGTCGCCAGTGAAATTGCCTCTTGACCGTTGTACTCGGTAAATAGCCATTGATTGGCGCTTTGTTTCACGTATTGTTCTACGTGCAAACGCGATTGGTCGATGAGCAAATATTCTCCAAATGTAGCAATTGTCCGGTAGGCGGCAAACTTCTCATCGCGATCGTAGGCTTTGGTAGAGTCAGACAGTACCTCAGCAATTAAAATTGGATTGATGACTGTATCTTTGCGCCCTGGTTGTAGTTCTATAGGGCGCGGTACAATCATCGCGTCAGGATATGCGTATATATTGCGCTCTGGAATCGAAAGCCTTTGATCGGTAACAAATATACTGTATGGTTTGCCCTTGAGAGCAGCCTTGAGTATAAAAATCAGATTGCCTATGATTTCATTATGAGCAGGTGTACCGCCAGTCATGGGGACAATTTCTCCGTTGCGATATTCATTGCGAGTTTCTGACTCTACCTCCAAAGCTAGGTATTCTTCAGCAGTATAGATTTTGGGTTCTATTACAGTAGCAGTCATTTGGCGATCGCTCCTTTCTTAACAACATTCAACCAGCGAAACTGATAAGGACGCTCTTTTGCTCCCCATATTTGCTTCCCAGCAGCATCATAGCCGCGATCTAAAGTATCCATACCTGTTTGATGCAGAATGATGCGATTGGTAATTCTCGCTGCACCGCGAAACTTGCTCGGACAACCGCCTGCTGCTGTTTCGCCCACATAGTTTTTACCCGTACGTTGCAAATATACGCTACAGGTAGAAGGTGATAAATCGCCTTTGCTGATAACTCTCTCTTGGTGAGGTTTACTACATAAACCAGTCCAATTTTCCGGCGTTCTCGGTCTAAATGCTGCCGATTCAACTTGACGATTATCTTGTGTAGGCGCAATTCGCAAAAATCGCTGGCGGTAAGGCTTGTTAAGTTGCTTTGTTAATGCTTGTTCTTGATAAAGAAAAACAGCTTGAGGACGGTTGATATCTGCGGCTTGCAGTTGAACTTGACAAGTTGTAATGCGGACATTGGGAGCGCCTGGAGTTGCTGTTGCTTGTGCTGATGTATCCATTACGCCTACTAAATGCGTTACTACCTCCTTTACTTGCTGCCCAATAGGAACGCTAACATTAGCTTGAGCGTAACTAGGTGTTGCTGTAGCTACTAAGAAAGTACCGATTAATATAGTTGTCTTATTCACAAGTGCTGAAAAATTGCTTTATTCCATACTAGACACTTCTACCTGCTAAATTGGCGATCGCAACAGCTAATTCTGCTGGATCTACAGGCTTGGGTACGTGCAACCCAAACCCTGCAAGTAAAGCTTTGGTGCGATCTTCGGCTCTAGCATAAGCCGTTAAAGCAATGGCGGGAATTTTTCCTTTTTGTGCTGGGTTTAGCGCCCTGACTTTTTGCATTAAAGTATAACCATCTTCCTCTGGCATCCCAATATCGCTAACTAATACATCAAAGTTGGATTGGGTAATTTTTTCTAATGCTTCGCTTGCTGATGCTGCTGTTGTTACTTCTGCTCCATACTCTGATAGGGCGATACTAATTAAATCTCGCGCATCCGCTTCATCATCTACAACTAATACTTGCAACTCACTTAACGAAGGTAAACAGAATATTGGCTGTTCTCTAATGACAATTGGTTGTTCCTGCTCTAACTCTTGGCTAGGATTGAGCATTGCTCTAATTGGCAAATTGACAATAAAAGTCGCTCCTTTGCCTACACCTGGGCTTTCTGCTCGTACTGTACCGCCATGTAGTTCTACCAAGTGACGGACAATTGACAAACCTAATCCCAATCCGCCATAATTTCTTGTTGTTGTGCCATCCTCTTGGCGGAAACGCTCAAATACATACGGCAGAAAGTCGGGTTCGATCCCTTGTCCGCTGTCGCTAACGCGAACTTGGATGCGAGATTCTACTATTTCTAGTTTGACTTTAATGCGCCCATTATTGGGTGTAAATTTGACAGCATTAGATAGTAAGTTCCAAAATACCTGTTGCAGGCGACTAGCATCGCCAAATACTTGTTTGATGGCAGGATCGAGAATTGTTTCTATCTGAATTTTTTTCGCTGATGCTGCTGGTTGTACCGTTTCAATCGCTGCGGCGATTACTGGCTGAAGTTCTATCGTTGAGAAGTTTAAGCGAATTTTTCCAGTAATAATCCGCGATACATCTAAAATATCCTCAATTAGTTGCTTGAGCGATTTTGTATTGCGGTCTATCGTCTCCAAAGCGCGGGCTGTAGTATTTTCATCAAATTTGCGGGTGCGTAATAATTGCACCCACCCTACCATTGCATTTAAAGGAGTACGCAGTTCGTGAGAAAGAGTAGCTAAAAACTCATCTTTCATGCGATTTGCTGCTTCTGCTGTAGCACGTGCTGTTTGTTCGGAGCGCAAAAGCTGTTCGCGTTCCATTTCTGCAGTTTTGCGATTAGTAATATCGTGGGCGACTGCATACAACAAACCTGCTTCTACTACAGGTACAACAGTCCATGCTAGCCATTTATAACTGCCATCTTTACACTTGTAGCGATTCTCGAAATAGGTAGTAAGTTCGCCAGCAGCTAGCTTTTCTGCTTCGGCATGGGTTGCATCTCGATCTTCAGGATGAACGAAATTAATATACGGTTGCGTCAATATTTCTCGTTCGCTATAACCGAGGATTTTTTCAAAGGCGGGATTGATGCGTTTGAAATAACCATCAACTCCAACTATACAAAGCAAATCGAGCGAAAGCGTAAAAAAGCGATCGCGTTCTTCTTCGGCTAGTTTACGATCGCTTATATCTAAGGTAATGCCTACTAATCCCGTAACTTCTCCTTGGGAGTTTACATAGGGAGTTTTGGATGTTGACATCCACCTTGTTTTACCATCTGCGCCTGTTACTGCTTCTTCAATATTCCATTTGGGTTTGCCTGATTCTATAACTTCGCGATCTTCTTGGCAAAATGCTGTTGCTTCTGCATAGGGAAAAAAGTCGTAGTCTGTTTTTCCCACAATCTCATCTTGCGATCGCTCGATTAGTTCCGCAGCTTTGCGATTCATAGCAATGTATTTTAAATCTACATCTTTGTAATAAACCATTGCTGGAATAGAACTTAGTAAGACTTCTTGTTCTACTGCTTTTTGTTTTAGTGACTCTTGGAGTTGTTTGCGATCGCTTATATCTAACTGGGTTCCCCAAGCTCTTACTAAATACCCATTTTCGACAATTCCCACCAGATTGTTTAAAAAATACTTTGCTTTGCCTTGGGCATCTACCTCACAAGACTCTGCGGCATTTAGCTTGTATCCCGAACGAATAAAGCTCCGCAGGTATTCAATATTTTGTGTTTCTGATTGTGGTAATAATTCTCCTAGTTTTACTCCTACAAGCTCTGCAGCAGAATTAAAACCATACATCTGCGCCATGACATCGTTGCATTCAGCTAAATAGCCGTATTGATAAAATTGCTCGATCTGCTCTTCTTCAGGAGTTTCTATAGTAATTGGCTGTTTTAGTTCAAAACGCCAAATCCCTTCTGAGCTTTGGCTAATAAATGCTCGATAGCGTTCTTCGCTAGCTTTGATAGCAGCTTCAGCAAGCTTGCGATCGCTAATTTCCTTGACTATTCCGATCAGCCGAATGGGATTACCATGAGCATCGCGATAAACGCTTCCTGTTGCCCAAATCCAATGAATGCTTTTATCTGCCCAAATTACTCTACACTCAAAGTTCCAATCTTCATTGGTTGCTAAGGTATGTTGAAACTTGCGATCTACATACTCGCGATCTTCAGGATGGACGTGCTGTAAGAAAATTTCATAGCTCCAATCTGGTAGTAATTCTTCATGACCAAAGACGCGATCGTGCCTTAAACTGCGTTTGGCAGTTTGCGTTGCTAATTCTAGCTCCCAGTCGCCTAATTGTGCCGCATCAAGGGCAAATCTCAAACGGGTACTGCTTTCTCTGAAGGCTTCTGTCGATGATTCTGCGGTGTTGCGGGCGGTGACTAGACTGCGAGTGATACCAAACAAAATTAAAGCGATCGCTATACCAGCAAAGCCAATATAGGGTACGAACCTGCTTTCCGAACTTGAGGCAAATTCTGGTAGCGAATTAAAAACAATACTCCAAGCAGTTCCAGCTATATCTATGGTTTCTACTGCTTGAAAAGATGGTTGGTAAGAAGAGTTATCAACATTTGCTGTTGAGCGATGCAGCAAATTTTCGGAGTTAATATCTTTCCCTGCATAAATTTCCAAGGCAATTCCCTGATATTGTTTGGCTGGAATAACCCCTTGGATCAAATCGTCAGCGCGAAACGGGCTATAAACGAAACCAATTAAATTTGCGCGTCGTTCGGCTACTGTGTTAGGTACGTCGCCATTGCGATAAACAGGTACGTACAGTAAAAACCCAGCTTGTTTTTGTTTGTCAATTTCTTGTACGAGCGTGACTTTACCGGAGGCTGCGGCTAAACCAGTGTCGCGGGCGCGTTCCATTGCAGCGCGGCGCGTCCGTTCGGTAAACATATCGTAGCCGATCGCTACTTTGTTGCGCCGATCTTGCGGTTCTAAATAAATAATTGCATGATACTCGCTGCGGGGATAGCTAGGGCGGAGATTAAAATTAGCAATGCCTTGTTGTCTCATCGCGGCAACTAATTTATCTTTATCTTGAGGCTGTATCCGCAGCGAATAACCTATTCCTTGAATCCCAGGATAGCGCTCTTGCAATTTGAGACGATTGACAAAATTACGAAATTGGCTGCGGCTAATGTTACTATCAGCAGCAAATAAACCACTACCAGCACGCAGTAAAGTTATATAAGTTTCCGAGCGATTGATAATATCGTCTTGAGCGCGGGCGATCGCATTTTCAAACCTCAATCTATCTTTGGTTCTGGCTGTTCTTGTTACATAAGAAGTAGTCGCTGCTGTGAATGACAGAGCGATCGCTAATACAAAGTAAGGAATCCACGCCCGATTTTTAAGAGGTTTAGATGGTAATTTTGGCTCCATTGAAATTAGCGATTTAGCTGGTGTTACAGTTGCAAAAGACTTTTAGACTACACTTAGATGAACTGTTGCTCAATCAATATTGTGGCTTCGATTCTCACTTATTTTGCAGCGCTTTACTCATGAATCTATCTAAAGGAATAGATACAAATACTTAAAAACTCCTATAGAACGATCTGCAAGAGTAAGGGCGCAATGCATTGCGAAGGCATCTTTTGGGATGAATCCTTCTTCCCAAAAATGCCGCCCCTTACGTACCCCTTACTGTTACTGATGGCTCGTATTCCTACACTATCTTTCGATCGCGGTACTTTAATCGTGCATCCGCCGCCTAAAGGTAAAGCTTGGGTGGATTATGCGACTTGGGACGATCGCGTAGAGAAGTTTCGCATACCTGCTATCTACTACCGCCCATTTGTGGAAGTATTGCAAGCAGAACAAACCAATTTTGTCGATAATGCTAGAGCTTTTGAAACTATAGAACTTTTTGCTAGCACAGATAGAGAACCTTATCCCCATCAAAGCGAAGCGCTAGCAGCCTGGAAACAAGCGGGGCGTAGAGGGGTGGTTGTACTACCTACAGCAGCAGGGAAAACTTACTTGGCGCTGCTAGCAATGCAGGCTACTCCGCGCAGCACTTTAATAGTTGTGCCAACTATAGATTTAATGCATCAATGGTACGCGCAATTACTGGCAACATTTCCTCATGCGGAGGTGGGGCTATTAGGCGGAGGATCGCGCGATCGCACTGCAATATTAGTTGCCACCTATGACAGCGCGGCAATTCATGCTGAAGCTCTCGGCAACCGCTTTGCGCTGCTAATTTTTGATGAGTGTCACCACCTGCCCACAGATTTTAATCGAGTAATTGCTGAATATGCGATCGCACCCTACAGATTAGGACTATCAGCAACGCCAGAACGTACCGATGGCAAACACGCAGACTTAAATACCTTGATTGGCAAAGAAGTTTATCGCAAAACAGCAGAAGAATTAGCCGGAAAAGCCCTAGCAAATCATGAAGTCGTGCAAATTAAGGTAAAGCTGTCCGAGCAAGAGCGCGACAGATACAATCAGTTAATCTGCGATCGCAATACATTTTTAAAGCAGTCCAAAATTTCGTTAGGCAGTCTCAAAGGCTGGCAATTATTCGTGCAAGCCAGCGCCCGTTCTGCTGCTGGACGTAGGGCAATGCTAGCACACCGAGAAGCAAAAGAGATTGCTTTGGGAACTGATGGCAAAATGCGGATTTTAAGCGAGTTACTAGCCCAGCATTACCCTGAAAGGACGCTAATTTTTACAGCAGACAATGCCACAGTGTATCGAATTTCTCAAGAGTTTTTGATTCCAGCTATTACTCACCAAACTCCAGTTAAAGAACGCCATGAGGTTTTGACTAAGTTCCGAGAGGGAGAATACAAAGCTTTAGTTGCTTCTCACGTTCTCAACGAAGGTGTAGACGTACCAGCAGCAAAAGTAGCAATTATTTTATCTGGTACAGGTTCAGTGCGGGAGTACGTGCAAAGATTAGGGCGAGTGCTGCGTAAGG
This sequence comes from Aliterella atlantica CENA595, assembly GCF_000952155.1. Taxonomy (GTDB): domain Bacteria; phylum Cyanobacteriota; class Cyanobacteriia; order Cyanobacteriales; family Chroococcidiopsidaceae; genus Aliterella; species Aliterella atlantica. The sequence continues at coordinate 53,578 of NZ_JYON01000003.1, forward strand.
GACATGGCGATAAATTAGCCCTGATGTATGAAGTAATAGCAGAAGATACCAGCGAAGAGAGGACATCAACAAGAAGGCGCAACGCACACCGTAGAGACGTAGCACTGCTACGTCTCCCACAGCCAGAAAACCCATCAGAAATTGTGCCTATTTACGGAGTAGGGGGAAATGTTACCAAGCGAGTTGCTGATGCATCGGTTGAGTGGAGAAGCGATAATTCCGAAGAGGTTGAAGATTGATGCCGAAAATTTAGCTATTGCTTCGCAATTAATTAATTGTTTTGGCTCGGCGCGGGGTGGTACTCAAGGCGAACTAGATCGGCTGTTGCAAGAATTAGAAGGTGATAGTCCTGATTATCGCCTCAAACGGGGACTAGCTCATCTGCTCAAAAGTGCTTGCGAGTTTGAAGTTGTCAGTCCTTTAGAACCTTCATTGCTGAGAGAACGAGTATTTAGTTTATCGGCGTTAAGCGTTCCTAGTATTGCTCAAAGCAGTCAAACTCTAGATAAATTAGCTTTGCAACTTAGCCAGGAATTAGATAGAGAAGTTATACCTGCACAAATTCAGGACGGACTTTATGCAGACTTGGCAGAAAATAAGGTGTTGACTAACTTTGATGAACCTACACCAGAAGAATTGCTGCACAAATACAATCTTTCTCAGGTGCAAGGCGTATTTTATCGAGCAAGTCAGTTAGTCTTAAATGCTCATCGTAATGTACCAGGAGAGTATAAGCTGTTGTTTCGCTATCTGAAGTTGTTTCAGTTGATGGCTTATATTGAGGGCGAAGCCGATCGCGGGTTTACAATTACAATTGATGGGGCTACTAGCTTGTTTAAACCTAGTACGCGCTATGGGCTGGCGATCGCTAAAATGATTCCAGCACTTTTACACGTTACTAAGTGGAGTCTAAGCGCTACTTTACAAACTCGCGATTTTTACACGAATAACTGGAAAACTGGCAGATTTAGCCTCGATTCTGAGTGCAATTTGGTGTCTCACTATCCGCCAGGTAAGCCTTATGACAGTATGTTAGAAGAAGCTTTTGCTGGGCGCTGGGATACTTTAAAGTCAGAATGGGTGTTAGAGCGGGAAGTCGATTTAGTGCCGATTCCTGGGAGCGTGATGATTCCTGATTTTCGCTTAGTGCATCCTGACGGACGAAGTTTTTTATTAGAAATTGTCGGTTATTGGCGACCAGAATATCTGCAAAAAAAGTTCGCTCAAGTACGTCGTGCTGAACGTAACGATCTAATTTTGGCTATTTCCGAGCGCTTGAATCTAGAAAAAGCTGGCGTAAACTTAACAGACGTTCCAGCAAAAATTATCTGGTTTAAAGATAAGTTATTGCCTAAAGCTGTACTGGCAGTATTAGATTAAAATGAAGGCGGATCGAAGTTGCGATCGCGCCGCATTAAATAATCGAGAACTCGGTCTTGGCGCTCTATTGTTGCATTGATAGAAGCTAAAGTAGCATTAGTATTGCTAGAGAGGGCAACAATCGTTTCAACTGTAATTTCAACATCTGCCCTTAGATGGTCAACATCTGCCCTTAATTGGTCGAGTTGACTTTGCATCCTTTCCTGAGTTTCTACCAGCCTGTCTACTCGTGCATCCGTCGCTTCAGCACGTCTAGCAACTGCTACTAATATATCTGTAACGGTTTGCAAGTTATCTTCAACTCTGTTTAGGCGATCGACTTCCATTTGTTTTATCTGATTGCTGCTTTATTAGACTTGTGAGAATAAATTTTAGGCAAAATACAGATATTCCATCTGTCACTAACTATTTAACCACTCCATGATGTAATTTTCCATAAACAAAATTATTTTGGCTTTTTCTTTCATAATAAACTAAAGCTTGTTAAGCCAACTTTGCAGTGCTAAATCAATAAGTGTATTCAAATCGCAGTCAGCTTTATTTAATATAAATGGATCGAATGATTTCATGCTGTAGCTACCTATTGAACTTCGCTTACCAGGCGGAATATATGCAGCAACACTAAAATCTAGAGGCAATGTCTTCCAGTCTTTACTAGAAGAACAAATTTTCATTCTACCTAAAGAATGTCTATGCGATTTATTAGAGCCGTCATTACTCAAAGTACGCGATGTTCTACGGTCTGGTATGGGCAAGTATAAATATAGTGTAGGATTAAAACCCATATTTCGCATTTCAACACTATTATTTGCCCGTATCTCAGCACATATTTTAGTTTTGCCTCTACCATACTGAACAAAGGTTGCTCCTTTGATCTCTTGAATACGCTCATGAAAACATAAAATTCTTTCCCTAACCTGCAATATTATTTGCTTTTGTTCAGGCGAACACGGTTCAATCATCTTCGCCAATACGCTAGGAATAGGTGGTAGATGATCTTTAATGTTATGTACTCCCTCTGAAGAGTAAGCAATCTGAGATTCCCAAGTTTGTCCTGTATCTACATTTTTTAACTCAAGGTATAGTTTGTCATCTCTTTTTATGGCAATCTTAAACTCAATGAACTCAAATGATAGCTTGCTATATTCTCTGTCGATATAATTGTGTTTATGAAAATTTGGAGTAACTGCAATCAACTTAACAGGCTGATTGTAATCTGCATCAAATAATTTCTCTTTAACAAGATTGGCATAGTATCGAGTTAATTGCTGGACAATTCCCCTATCCTGAGAGTTTTTAAGCTCAAATATTACTAGCTGCTTGTTTTGAGAAACTGAGATAATATCGCATCGTTCACCATTAATAGAACGTTGGCGCTCAAGAGGTATTAAATCGAAAATAACGTTCAAGTTATCCCAAATAAAGTCTTCTAAAGCTGTTTCGTTGGCAAACTGCCATGTATTGCCTGATATCTTAACTAATTTATTTAATGGAGGCATTCTAATTGCTTGTCCATTTACTGCTCTTTGTCTCGCTTTAGCGTGCAAGTTTTCTTGTTGTGCAACTATATGGCGAATATCTTTCGCTATTTTGCTGTAACGAATTTGACGGGGCATTTAATCACTGTGCTGTATTGCAATTCTATTAAGCCCTGTTTATATAAAAAACTAACAGTATTGAGTCACGAGCTAATACAGATAAATTTTTTAGGATTTTGAGCAGTTAGAACGACAGATTCTATCCAACATGACTTAAGGCAGTTTGTTAGACTGAGTTCAGCCAGGCTTTATAAGTCAATTTTTAGCAAGGACGCACTAGACCTGATGATGCTATCGACCTACCCAAGTACCCTACTATCGAAAGAACTACTTGACCTGCACTATAATTCCACAAGCGATCGCTTTGATGAAACCTGGGAAGCTCCCTTATCTACTCTGCTGGGTTTGGGACGTGCAGCGGGTGCTGATTTTATCGAATTTTTCTTAGAGCGAACCAACTATATCAATTGTCAAGCAGAAGAAGACGCAATTACGAGCATCTCGCCGCGATTGTCTACGGGTGCAGGAGTAAGAGTATTTCGCGGTCAAGCTGACTGCTATGTTAGTACCAACGATTTATCATTCAACGGACTGAAAGCTGCTCTCGAAAAAGGTCTATCTATTCTCGGACTGCAACTACCTAGTCCCAATGCTTACATCCCAGAAATTAATCTAGAGATTCTTAGAGACTACGCTATTAAAAAAAATAAAGAAACTTGGCTTTCGCAATGTAGCTCTATGCGTGAAATGGGCGAAGTATTGCTAGATGCTAACGCCCAGCTAAAACTCAAAGCAAATCATGTCCAATCGAGAAGGGCAGTTTATTTTCGCGATTGGCAAGAAGTTTTGATTGCTGCTAGTGACGGTACTTTTGCAAGAGACATTCGCCTCAGCCAATCAGTAGGATACAGTTTGTTGTGCGCTGATGGCGCAAATCGCGCCGCAATCAACCAGCGCGTCGGCGATACTAGCAAGCCAGATTTCCTCAGAACTTGGAACTACGAAGCAACAGCCCAAGAAGTAGCTGAATCCGCCGGAAAAATGCTGTACGCCGATTATATAGAATCGGGCAATTATCCGATTGTGATGGCAAATCAGTTTGGCGGCGTAATTTTTCACGAAGCTTGCGGACACTTATTGGAAACTACGCAAATTGAGCGAAAAACTACACCCTTTGCTGATAAAAAAGGGGAAAAAATTGCCCACGAAAGCCTGACAGCTTGGGATGAAGGACTGTCATCAGAAGCTTTTGGCACAATTGATATGGACGATGAAGGAATGCCCGCCCAACGTACCTTATTAATTGAAAAAGGTATATTAAAGAATTTTATTAGCGATCGCACAGGTTCTATGCGTACCGGACACCCCAGAACTGGCAGCGGTCGTCGGCAAAATTATACCTTTGCGGCAGCGTCTCGGATGCGTAATACCTATATTGCTCCTGGCGAATATACGACAGAGGACTTGTTTGCTTCTATCGATAAAGGCATTTACTGCAAGAAAATGGGCGGCGGTAGTGTCGGCGCGACAGGGCAATTTAACTTTGCTGTAGACGAAGCTTATCTAATTGAAAACGGTAAAGTAACCAAGCCCCTCAAAGGCGCAACTTTAATCGGTGATGCCACAGAAATCATGAATAAGATTTCGATGTGTTCTCAAGATTTAGGGTTAGCTGCGGGTTTTTGCGGTTCAGTCAGTGGCAGCATTTACGTAACAGTTGGGCAACCACATATCAAGGTAGATGGTATCACCATAGGCGGCAGATAAATACAGTGACCAGTTACCAGTGACCAGTTACCAGTTTAAAACCGTCAACGTTATGTAGAGACGTAGCACTGCTACGTCTCTATATCTGGCGGGTAACGCAAAAATTATCAATTGCAAAAACGCGCCGACAAATCGAAAATTATCAATTTCCAACAGGTCTAATAGCATGGCAAATATTACCGAACTTGCAAATTACGCCCAAGCAAGTGCCGAACAACTTGGCATTAAAAAATTTGATATCTACGGTTCCTCAGTAGACGAAACTAGCGTCCAAGTAGACACCGGAGAACCAAAACAAGTCAAAGCCTCAAACCGTTCTAGCGTTATGGTGCGCGTGTGGAATACCGATAATACAATGGGAGTCACAAGCACAACCGATGTAGACCCCAAAGGCTTAGAACTAGCATTAAAGACAGCCTACGAAGCTAGCTTCTTTGGAGTTAAAGACAATATCCCAGATTTTAGCCCCGAAGCAACTACACCAATTGCTGCCAAAACTGAAGAAACTGCACCCCAAGCGCCTGTATCGGAGCTAATTGAGACGCTAATCAAAGCCGAGAAAGATTTACTTGCAGCCCATAGTGCGATCGCAAGCGTACCCTATAATGGCTTATCTCAAAGGGATGTCAATAGATTTTACCTCAATAGCGGCGGTGCAAGACGTAACGAAGCGCGTTCATACGCGTCAGTTTATCTTTATACTAGAACCGAGCAAGAAGGCAAAAAACCACGTAGTGCTGGCGCTTTTCGCATCAGCCGTTCTCTCCCTCAGCTTGATATTTCATCTTGCTTGCAAGAGGCGGCAGATAAAACAGTTAGTCATTTAAACTACGAAAAAGTCAAGACAGGCAAATATCGGGTAGTTTTCTCAGCCGATGCTTTTCTGAGCCTATTAAGTGCCTTCTCTAATTTATTTAACGCTCAAAATATTCTCGACAAACAAAGCTTATCTACACCCGAATCTTTAGGCAAGCAAATTGCTTCGCCACTATTGTCCTTTTACGACGATCCCTTGCATCCAGACAACGTCGCCGCCGAAACTTTTGATGGGGAAGGTACGCCCACGCGCAGATTGCCAATAATTACCAATGGCGTATTGAGCAATTTTATTCACAGTGCGGGTACAGCCAAACGCATGAACGCTCAACCTACAGGTCACGCTAATATTGGCGCTAAGGTGTCTGTAAGTCCCCACTTTTATCATGTCACAAGTGAAACTCCAGCCGAACGGGAATATAGCTTAGATAACGCCGAAAATGTCATATTCATCGACGATTTACAAGCTCTGCACGCAGGCGTAAAAGCCTTGCAAGGCTCTTTCTCACTGCCTTTTGATGGTTGGCTCGTCAGCAATGGTAAACTAACGAGTATTGAGTCAGCAACGGTAGCTGGAGATATTTTAGAACTGTTCCAATCGATTATTTATATCGAAAAGGAAGCAGAACTAACTCCAGGGGGAATTTGCCCTAGAGTCTGGGTTGATAACTTATCGATCGCTGGCGAGTAAACTTAGATTTGTTGTGGTGTCCAGGTAGGACCATTACAGCGAGGACCTGCTGCCGTCCAGAGCAAGCGATCTATGCACATCCGGCGTGCCTCCATGCCGATATCCCAGGCATGATAAATTATGTATTCTTGACCGCCTGGACTTACTGCAATCGAGTTGTGACCAGGACCTAATACGCGATCGCTTATCGATCGCAGCACTCGCGGTCCCGATTCATTTCCCGCATCCGAGTAGGAACCCATCACCCGATCGGCAACGCCATAATCAACTCCGTAGGTGTCCGTTTCCCAACGCCCACCACTGTAAAAGCAGTAGTATTTGTTTTTGTGTTTGCGAACGCAAGGTCCTTCTAAGGTATGCCAATCGTACACGCCACCATACATCGGGCGATCGCTTAAAAACCGTTGCCAATCATGACGGGCGCGTAACACCACCTTTGTTTCCCCTGCTAACTTCGTCATAGTTAGCAGGCGATCGACTACCAGTGCGGTTCCCGCCCGTACGCCATTTTCTGTATCGAGAAAATCTTGGGCAAAGAACAGATACCACTGCCCGTCATCGTCTTGGAAAGGGCTAGGATCGATCGCAAACGGACAAGTTTCGAGAGCGACTAATGGCTCACCTAGATCCTGATACGGTCCTAAAGGTTCAGAACTGGTAGCAACCCGTAGCTGATGATTTTTATCCTCATGCCCAACGGAGTAATACAGGTAAAAAAGCCCTTCGTGGTAAGCAACTTCAGGCGCCCAAAAGTTATTTCCTAGTGCAGGATCGGGGCGTAGCATCGCGTTTCCAGCAAATTGCCAGTTGACTAAATCTGCCGATTGCAGTACGGGAAATACTCGCTGCTTAGGACTATCATCTACCTGCCCCGCAGCTTCCGCCGGACCTGTAGCGATCGCGTAATATATACTTTGATGCTGCCAAACAAAGGGATCGGCAAAATACTCTGGATAAACTGGATTGGTGTAGGTTGACGCTACCATCAATACTGGAAATTCACGTAGGTTTCTCTCGCTTCTTCAGGCAACTGCTCTACGGTTTGACAGCGAAGCAACTGCTGAAGTTGAGGCGATAAGTTATTGTAATAATCTTGCCCCAGCGTTAAATCTACCTTATGGGTATGAAGCCAATGCATGACATAACCCATCACAATCATCGGGCGTGGCTGCGGTGTCCTGTTGGGCGTACCTCGATGCAGTGCTAGGGGCGATCGCACCATTACATCTCCAGGCTGCATGAAAAACTGCTCCATCGCAATTTCCCTTGCCCGAATTTTGACCAATCCCTCCTCACGCGGCATAACGTGCGTTCCTCGCGCCATCTCAAAGGGACCATTGTCAGCAGTCACTTCTACCAAGGGAAAATTAACTGCTAGCGCATACAAGGGCGTGACAATGCGATCGCAAAATAGCGGACGAAAATCGCGATGGATCTCTTGATACTCCGATCCTTGCATGGGAATATCTGCCGCTAGCTGAACTAGCTTGTATTCTTGATAAAACACGCGCTCGAGTATGCCTAAAATGGTCTGATTGGCAAATACCGCTGTGTTGGCAAACGGAGCCACCCAAGGCAATGTCACATAGCCGCGAGCAGTCCCTCTAGGAGCTACTCCACCTGGTTGCTGTTGCCGCTTTTGAAATAAAGCATCAAAGGCAACTGCCCATTCTTCAATTAGTTCGCTATCAAATAGTCCGCGAATTACACAAATTCCGTCTCGATTCAAATCTTCTGCAAACCGATCGATATCGACCTCTGTGAAGTTTGCAGTACCTAGCTTGCCAACCATTTTGCTGCTTGCTCCAATTCTGGATGCTGGGGCTACATTTTGCATTTAAGCAGAGCAAAATGTAGCTTGCTATACTTTTCTATTCTGCCCAAAGTTATAAGCACAACAGCAAAATTAGTATCAAGTCTTTAAAAATCGCAATCTTTTTGCTCAAAAACTCCATCTGGCATTGCGCGACCTTAAATTACGAATTACGAATTACGAATTACCTTCTACCCTGCGCTGCGCGACTGTCCGCTATGCAAGCGCGGATCGTCTGAATTTGGTGCAGCAGGGGCAGAAAACTTAGAAACTTGACCTCTATTACTTTGAGCGTACGGTAAAGGAGATTCGGCAATCAAAGCATCTAAATTGCTGCTCATAATCGTGCGGGGTTGCTTACCTACAGTTTGAGCGATCGCATTTCCATCTTTGCCCATAAATACAAAATGCGGAATCCCATCTACCCGATACTTTAAAATCTCTGGCAGCCATTTAGTGTTATCTACGTTCAGCATGACAAAATTTACTGACTTATCGTAGTCTTTCTCTAATTGAGCAATATCAGGAGCCATCGCCTGACAGCTACTACACCAATTAGCATAAAATTCCATCAAAGTCGGCTTACCATTACTTAGAGCAACTTCCAATGGGGTAGATTGCTCGTCCAAAGTAGCTAAAGAAACTGTGTTACCTTGAGTTTTCAAGCCTAAAAACAAAGCTACACTCAAAGCAACAGCTACTAAAACAATTAATAAATTTCTAACTTTTGCTCCCACACTTACCTGCGCGGGTTGCCCTACATTCTCTGTCATAAATTTAAATTATTAAGCGTAGATAACATTTTCCACAATTTTAGTCTAACTTTAACTTCCTCTTTAGACTTATGAAAAAACGAGTAACTCTAACTTTTCCCAAGCGTACTATTCAAATGCCAGTCACTTACAGACTAGCTAAAGATTTTAACGTTGCTGCTAACATTATCCGCGCCCAAGTAGCGCCCAACCAAATCGGCAAATTAGTTCTAGAATTATCAGGAGACATCGACCAACTAGAAGCTGCTATCGATTGGATGCGATCGCAAAACATTGGTGTATCGCAAGCTTTAGCCGAAATTGTCATCGACCGCGATATTTGTGTAGACTGCGGTTTATGTACGGGAGTATGCCCTACAGAGGCTTTGACATTAAACCCTGAGACATTTCAGCTAATATTTACGCGATCGCGCTGTATCGTCTGCGAACAGTGTATCCCTACTTGTCCGGTGCAAGCAATCTCAACTAACCTCTAATCCAACTTAAATACATCTGCAACAACATCGCTATCGCTTTGCAATCTTGCTTCAGCAGGCGAATCGTACAATACTAATATCGACCGAGTTTGAGTAAATTCAGTAAACAGCGTCATTCCCTCAGCATGGTCATCGCCATTACCATAAGGAATTTCTTTGATTATTTCTGGTTTTGATAATACATCTTCTCGGATATTTACGCCATTTTCTAATTTATAAACTCTAACTGGACCATCTAAATCCATTGTTGGTCCTGCTAAAATTAATAAATCTTCTCCATCCAAACACAAATCTCTAATGCCTAAACCATTTAAGTAGATAAAATGCTTTTTATACAATTGGTTGGCGGATAATTGTTTTAATTTTAGTAAGTTTGGAGCGCTCGATTCTAGTTCTATTTCTAACATTACAGCCCAACCGCGCAATACTGGACCGCGCAAACCTAGAAAAATTCGCTCTTGATATACAGCTATACCTTCAATATCAAAACCATTTTCTTTACCAGGAATTGTTGCTTTTACATACGCTCCTAAATGTACGTCATTGAGTAAAGCTTCCATCAGAAGATTGCCTTGTTGGCTAACTTCTAATTTGGCTGCACTTATTGTTTCACCTGGTTTATCTGGATGCGGGCAAGATTTTACTAACTCTCCATTAATTAACGGGATTCGCCCAATTATGTAACGATTTGGTTCTGCTTGAAGTTTAGTTAGTCTGTCAATATTTTTTTATCAGTTTTATCAGGTTTAGGCTTTTTTCGCTTCCAACTATGAGAACCTACAAACCACAGATAAGGAGCGCTATAAGCAAATCCTTCTATGTCAATTTCCTCTTCAGGTAGTGCAGGTAAATCGATAAAATCTGTGACTTCAAAATGTTTGTGTTCGGCAAAAGTTTTGTCGTCAATATATGATAGTCGTTCAATAGTTGATGTTTCATCCGAACCTAACCATAAATGCTTATCTGGAGTAAGGCGTACTGCCGAGACATCTTTATGGTGTTCTTTAAAACTATCTGTGAATTTAAGTAACACTTGCTTTAATAAAGATGAATTATTCATATTTTATTTAACACTTATTGAAAACTAAGAAATGATATTATATTATAAAGACGAATTAAGCCTAAGTAAAATTTTTGTAGGAAGATTTAGTATGGGTGACGCTAATTCATTTATGCCTTTGGAAATGATGATAGCACCGCAACATCCGCTAGCGACTAATTTAGAACTATTATTGCCCGATATTCAACATTCTTCTTTAGCAGAAATTATAGCTATTCAAAAGCGCGATCGCATTCCTGGCATTGTCAAACGTATTATACCTTGGGATACTAGCACTTCTTGGGAATATTGGTGGTGCATCCCCGATCGAATATTGTTACCTGAAGATGTGGAATTGTTGCAGAGTGATTTGCCAAGAGTTACAAGTATTTTAGCTAAATTAGTTTGGCTGTGGGGCGGACGCTGCATTGATGCAAATACAAAGCAAGCATCAGAACTTAAATTAGTTCATGATTGGCAAGAGATACTTAAATTTGTGCAAAATACCAACTTAAAACCCGACATATTTGACATAGATTTTTTGCCGTTAACAGTTAAGGAAGATAGCGAACAACCGCAATATATAGCTGTCGAACCTCCTCATTGGCATATTGAATTTTTCCAATTACAGGCGGTAGGTGATACTTATCAGCTTCAACAACACGAAAATCTTTGTAGCTGTCAAGTCTGGACTGGCAAGCCCTTCTTGCGCCATCTAGACACCGCAGAAGCAACGATTCGCTACGATATGTGGATATCTCAACCTTTGGATATGACAAGTCCTCCTTGGCGATCGCTCTCCATTGTAGGGTTATGATACTTTAAGTCGTTAGTTAGATCGCTACTGTACTTAACTTAGGCACAATAGTTAGCAAAGCAACTAATGCCTCTCTACATTGAAGATAGGCAAAACTTTTATGATCGTCACTGATAAAAAAACTCAGACAAATACATTAGGCGACTGGGCAGCTATTGCTATTGATAAACACTTAGAAAAAGTCATCAAGCACGAAGCCAACGTACTTAAAGATAAAAGCCCAGAAGATTTGCATCAGATGCGCGTAGGGATGCGTCGCTTGCGTAGTGCGGTTACAGGATTCGCCCCAGCTTTAAAACTACCCAAAGCAGCCCAAGAAAAAAAGATTGGTAAAATTGCGCGAATTTTAGGAACTTTGCGCGATTTAGATGTATTGCAAGCAGCACTAGAAGGCGAATATAAACCAAGTTTACCTTCAAACGAACAGAAAGATTTGGCAACAGCGCTAGATGATTTAGACAAACAACGGCGTAACGCTGTAACAGCAGTCAAAGAAACTTTGCATAGTAAAAGCTATAAGTCTTTAAAGCAGTCATTAACTAAATGGTTGCAGCAGCCCAAATATCAAGCTATTGCTCAAATGCCTATAGAGGAAGTATTGCCAGATTTGCTGTTGCCTGAAGTAAGTAAATTATTGCTGCATCCTGGTTGGTTATTAGGTAAGGAAATTAAGCAAGCAGAAATAGAAACAGTAGAGCAATTATTAGCAGCAGAAGGCGAAGTTTTGCACAGTCTACGCAAACAAGTTAAGCGCACTCGCTACCAAATGGAAGTATTTAGCGACTTTTATGGCGAAGCTTACACAGCTTATTTAGAAGATGTAAAAAGTATTCAAGAAATCTTGGGCAAAATTCAAGATGGGGCAGTTTTAGCCGATTTTCTACTGGAAGTATCAGATAAGGAGATAAAGCATTCTTCTCCTACTTTGGCAAATCAATTAGCGCAAAAAAGTTACGAAGCTTGGCAACAGTGGCAAAATTTACAGCAGCGGTATTTGAATATAGATGTCAGAAAAGGCTTTCATGTAGCCATACTTGAGCCTAGTATTGGCAGCAGGTAAGGAGCAAACACAAATTAATTTTATTATCCTTGGGAGACTGCGATCGCATTGATATCAATTTTGCGATCGAATAATACTCGCGGTTTGAGTAAAATCCTAAATAGTAGCAATAGCGAACTAAATTCTCCTGGTGTGTCTTGACGCTTCCATTGTCCTGGACGACAGAATAACATTTCTACTAAGCATCTGTGTTGAATGAGATTAATTTGCTCAAATGTGACTCTAACTCGCGGAAATTCGTCTTTATAGCCTATTTGGACTATATTTACAGGCAATATTAGCTCATCTTCGACAATTTCCATTGTTACGGGTAAATTGCTATCTAAAGTAATTCCAGCTTGTGTTAGGGCAATTTCTGCCCCTACTTCAGAAATTGCTGTAGTAACTCCCCAATACTTTTGCGCGCCAACTTGTAGCTTTATTACTCGCCGTAAATTGAACCATTCATACAAATCTGGTTTGGGTACATCTAACAAAATAAGTAGCGCTACGCCTAGCAAAATTAAATTGTAGGCACTCCACAGCCACCCTAAACCAATACCCTTAATTGCTTGTGCAACTTCAGGGGAAACAGTTGTCGCCCACATTGCTTTTACCGCGCACATTCCCAAATTGCGCCACAAGCTGACAGCAGTAGCCACAAATATAATTATTAATGGTAAAGCTAAATGCCAGTTAAATGCAAAGCGATCGCTTGCCGTACCTTTGGGCGTGACTTTAAATCCTTGCGAAAAAGGATTTAGCATTACTTGGATGACTGTCACAGCTAGGGGAAAGCATAGCACCAAAGAATATATATCAGATAACAAAGCCGAACGCGATCGCAAATTTAGCCAGCCGAATGCTGTTAGCTGCACTAAATAATAAGGCAAAAAGAAATACAATAATTCTAGTGTTGTTGCTCGAACCGGAATTACTCCTAAAAATGAGTAAGCTAAAGGTATAAGTAAAAATCCTACACGGGAAATACTGCTAAACCAATGCAATAATCCTTCTAAATGAGCTAATCTTTGGATTGGTCTTAAGCCTTTAATTGTTAATGGATTAGACTCAATAAAAAATGCTTGTAAAGTACCACGCGCCCAGCGCAATCTTTGCGTAGCATGGGCGGCTATATTTTCAGCGGCTAAACCTGCGCTTAACTTTTCATCTAAATAAATCAACCGATATCCTAGAGCAGATAAACGAATACCTGTAAAGTAATCTTCACTGAGTGAATCAGTCACAAAACCGCCTGTAGCTTGCAATGCAGTCCGTCTGACTATAAAAGAAGTACCCGCACAAATAACGCTATCAGCGCCATCTCTGATCGGTTGAATTTGCCGATAAAATACTTCTTCTTCTGAGGTGACGATATTTTCTAAGCCAAGATTGCGGGCAATAGGATCGGCATTATAAAAGCTTTGTGGTGTTTGTACTAATGCTACCTTTTCGTCTACAAAAAAGCCTACAGTACGAGTAAGAAAGTTTTTTGTTGGGATAAAGTCAGCATCAAAAACTACAAGTAATTCTCCAGTAGTATGATGAAGCGCGTGATTTAAGTTGCCTGCTTTAGCATGACTGTTGTCAGTTCTAGTTAGATATTTGCAGCCTAATTTATCTGCTAATTCTTTTATTTCTTCTCGTTGTGTATCATCAAGTAAATAAATAGTTTTATTATCATAATCTAGCACTTGGCAGCCGATAATAGTGCGGCGCAAGATAAAACTTGGTTCGTTATAAGTAGGAATAAAAATATCAACATTTGGGTTAAAAGTACCATCAACTACTAAAGCAGATTTTTGGTCTGCTTCGCGGCGACGTTCTTTGACATTTAGCATTAAAAATAGCCCAATAGTACCGCTAACTAGCATCAACAGTTCTAGAAAAAATAAACCTAGACTGAATACACCGTTAAGAGGATCGCTAAGATTTAGAGTAGAAAGCGATCGCCATAATACATAGCGTACAGTCAAAATTATTAAAATTCCCACCACTAACCGCCGCGACCATAACCGAGGCTGTGGCGAAACCTTCATCACTGCTAACACTAGCACTAACAGCAATACTGTAGGCGCAAGCAATACTTCCCCCATCACCATTGGCACTTGTAGCCACATGGGCGGATTTTCTTGAAAAGTATGGAGATAAGCGAAAATGCCCTCAATCGTACCTTCGCCAGCAAACCAAAGCGCAACTATAAGGCTGGCGCAGGCGATAATACCTACCAATACTATAGTTGCCGTCCGCGACCTCTGAACTCTTTTGAGTTCGCTACGTTCTAAATTTGGGTTGCCAAACTGAGAAATAGTCATATTTATGGTGTTGGTAGGATTCCCAGGCTATATAAAGCAAAAAAGTCAATTTTAAAGTGATTGTACTAAGTTACTACAGCAGTTGTTAAACAAATTACCAGCTTTTTCTAGTGCGAAGATGATTTTTTGCCGAAGCTAAGATGAGATTTTCCTGAAAAATATGACAACTAATTTACAAGTTGATAACATCTTGCCTAACTTTACACTGCCAAATCACCAAAACGAACTGGTGCAGTTGTCTGACTTTACTCAGCCTAGTTTGATGGACAAAAAGCTGGGATTTTTGGACGGTTATCCGCTAATTTTAGTATTTTACCGAGGTTTCTTCTGCCCGCGCGATCGCCAGCAGATGACGCAATTAGTCCAATTTCAGCAGGAATTAGCAGTTAACTACTGTCAGTTAATAACTGTTAGTACCGATGCACCCTTAGTCCAAGCTGCTTTTCGGGCTGGGTTGGGGGCGCAGTGGACTTTTTTAGCTGACGAGAAACGCCACGTTATTAAGCAAATAAATATCCTCGATGAAACTGAAGGCGAGTATGCCAATCTCGCACAGCCTTATACATTTGTGCTACGTCCCAATTTAACTATTTACAAGATTTATAATGGCTGGTTTTTTGTCGGGCGACCAACTTTAGAAGAATTACGCCAAGATTTACGTGCGATTATGCAAACTA
Organism: Aliterella atlantica CENA595; assembly: GCF_000952155.1. Classification (GTDB taxonomy): domain Bacteria; phylum Cyanobacteriota; class Cyanobacteriia; order Cyanobacteriales; family Chroococcidiopsidaceae; genus Aliterella; species Aliterella atlantica. The sequence goes on from NZ_JYON01000003.1 coordinate 68,719, forward strand.
CGTCTAACTACAGCTATGAAGCTTACAATACAACCAAAGTTAAACAAATTCGCATCCCAGCACAAGAATGGTCTAACGGTACGCCACCTTTAGGTGCAAACGGGCTACCAGTAGCGCAGGGCGTGGTACGCTGGTTTGATTTTAAAACTGGTAATGGAGCGATCGCACGTCAAGACGATTCTGAAGAAATCTTTTTTAATTTCACAGCCATTCCTGGCGAGGGTTATCGGACGATTGCACCAGGGACAAAAGTCAAATTTGAAATTATTACCAGTGAATTTGGGATTAGCGCCCGAAACGTGCAACCTTACCAGTGAATAATAATACTAAGTATCTAGGAGCTTTGCACTCATGAAACTGAACTATTTGCTAATTTTGGGCGCAATTACTTTAACTTGCGGTTGTGCAACACAAGCTTCATTGACTCAACCTCAACTACAACCGACTACAGCAAGTCCAGTTAGTTCTACTCCGAAACAAAGTATTAAATCTGGCACTTTTGTTGCTGGCGAACACGAAACTACAGGTGGCGCTCGGATTGTGAGGGAAAATGGTAAATACTATCTAGAACTAGATAAAACATTTAAAACTTCGCCTTCAGGTCCCGATTTATTCGTAATTCTGCATCGTTCTGATGACGTACTGGCTACTACTCAACCACCTGTCTATCCGCTCAAAAATGGCGATTACGTAGTTCTTGCTCGCTTACAAAACTACAGTGGCGCTCAACGTTATGCGATCGCAAGTAACATCAACTTAGCAAATTATCAATCGGCTGCTATTTGGTGTCGTCAATTCAACGCTACTTTTGGGACTGCAAAACTCAGCGTTTCGTTGCCTAAAAAGTGATTTTTGTCAATAAGAATTTGCTAAGAAAATTCTGAAAATTAGCTAGCTTACTTCTTAACTTGGATTAATTCTACATCTAACAGACGCTTTTATAGTGTCTGTGATGTTATTTCAGAAATTGTTGCTATCGAAACTTAAATTGTGTCGCATTAACCTACATCTTTTGCACAGAGGTTTTATATGGTAGAACTTAGAGACGCTTTCACTCTGTTGCATCCAGCGATCGCTATTTTCTTCGTTTTTCCGCTAATTGGGATGGTTGTCAACTTAGCTTGGCAAACTCGTCAGCGTCGCTTGCAAACTAAAGCTGGAGATAAAAGCAAAATTCCGCCTGTAGTTGGTGGCGAACACAATCGCTTAGGAAATTGGCTAACAGCAGCAGTTGTAGGTGTTGCATTACTAGGGTTAGCGCACCCGATTATTAAAAACATCTTGACTAACCAATTAATTAGCAAAGAGCCTTTTCAAGTGCTATTTATAGCCTTGATGTTCTGCTTAACTATTGCCTCGTTAGTATTTCTTTACCAAGCAAAACAGCGATTGTGGCGAGGAGTTTTTGCAACTTTAACAGGTGCGGGATTAGTTATCTTAGGCTGCCAAGATGGAGTTTTTCGGCGCACGAATGAGTGGTATTGGTCGCATTATTACATTGGGCTTACTGCTGCAATGTTAATGATATTTTCGTTAGCGATCGCACCTGCAATTTACAAAGATAAAACCCATCGCTGGCGCATTGCTCACACAGTTTTAAATTGTATTGCTCTATTACTATTTATCGGACAAGGAATGACTGGAACGCGGGATTTATTAGAAATTCCTCTCAGTTGGCAAGAACAGTATATTTATCAATGCGATTTTGCCAACAAAACCTGTCCTACCCCGACACCACCAAAAGGATAAATTTTCATGACGTTGCATATATTTTGTAGAGACGTAGCAATGCGTTGTAGAGACGTAGCAATGCTACGTCTCTACGGGGGGTGGCGATGAAAAAAATCGATCGCATTTGGCAAAAAATCGATCCATTTTCCTTACGGGTACGATTAACTGTAGGCATTGCTGCCGTCTCTGCTGTAGGAGTAGGTAGTATAGCCCTGTGGACAACGTGGCAAATGCAGCAGATTTTAGTTAACAGTCACAAACAAAATATCGAACTAATTGCCGATCGCTTGCCAGGCGATATCAAACTTTATAGCGATATGTTCTCTACAGAAACATCATTGCGTAAAGCGATCGCCAATCTTACTACTAACAAAACAGTTATTTGGGTAAAACGTCCTGATGGCACAATTAACGACAAATCGGTAGTTCCCCTAGATAGCGCAGCGATAAACTTAATTTCACAGATGCAATCGCCTCTTAGCACTCAAGTGTATGAGATCGGCGATCGCTATTTTGTTGTCAGTGGTAAGGTTTTGCAAGTTAAGGCAGAGAAATTAGGACTATTGTTTGTAGCGCAAGATATATCCTACGAGCAAACAATGTTTTTGGCATTGGTGAGGAGTTTAGCAATTGTCAGCTTACTTGCCTTAGTCATTATTACAGTAGCGATCGCCTGGTACATTCAGAAATCCTTGCAACCCTTGCGGCAAATCAGTCAGCTAGCAGGAACTATATCAGCTAACGATCTTGCTCAAGCCAGGTTAAATCTCGAACGCGCACCTACAGAAGTGCAAGAATTAGTACATACCTGCAACATGATGTTAGATCGCCTGTCTCAATCTTGGGAACAACAGCGCCAATTTGTCGGTAATGTTTCTCACGAGTTGCGTACACCCCTAACTATAGTTCGCGGTTATTTGCAAAGCGTTCTCAAACGAGAAAATAACCTCACACCACCGCAAAGGGAAGCACTAACAACCGCCGCCTCAGAAGCAGAAAGTACGATTCGTTTATTACAAGATTTACTCGATTTAGCAAGGGCGGATACTGGTTACTTGCATATGCATCTCGAACTATTGCTGCTAAATGATTTGGTGGGGGAAGTTGCAGCAATGGCGCAACAATATAGCAATCGAGAAATTACACTCGAAACAAGTAATAGTAAAATCGTTGTGAAAGCCGATCGCCACCGTCTCAAACAAGTGATACTAAATTTGATTGATAATGCTGTTAAGTATTCTGACTTGCATAGCGCGATCGCGATTAAATTAGATACAAGTGACCAACGAGCAATAATTCACGTATGCGATCGCGGGTTGGGTATTCCCTTACAACACCAACAGCGTATTTTTGAACGTTTCTACCGCGTAGATGAAGCCCGCAATCGTGCTACTGGTGGCTGTGGTTTGGGTTTATCGATCGTCAAAACTTTAGTTGATGGCATGGGTGGTAATGTTACAGTTCGATCCAAACTAGGAGAAGGCAGCATTTTTACTGTAACTTTACCTAGTGCGGCATAAACCATGACAGCGCATATTTTGTTAGTAGAAGATGAAATTAAGCTAGCTAAGTTTATCGAATTAGAGCTAGGTTATGAAGGCTACCAAGTCAGCGTCATGCACGATGGATTGGCTGGATTAACGGCAGCGCGGGAGTTGCAGCCAGACTTGATAATTCTAGATTGGATGATGCCTGGTTTATCGGGCATAGAGATTTGCCGCCGTTTGCGGACTACTGGCGATAAAGTGCCAATTATATTATTAACTGCTAAAGATGAAGTAAGCGATCGCGTAGCTGGTTTAGATGCAGGCGCAGACGATTATTTAGTTAAACCTTTTAGCATTGAGGAATTGTTAGCTAGGATTCGGGCAAGGTTAAGGCAATTACAAGAAGTTGATGTCGATATATTAGAGTTTGCTGACCTCAGTTTGAATCGACGCACAAGGCAAGTATTTAGGGGCAAAAGGTTAATTGAATTAACTGCTAAAGAGTTCGATTTACTGGAATACTTATTAATGCATCCCCAGCAAGTGATTACGCGCGATCGCATTTTACAGCAAGTTTGGGGCTACGACTTTATGGGCGACTCGAATGTTATTGAAGTCTACATTCGCTATTTGCGCTTGAAGTTGGAAGCAACAGGCGATGCGCGGTTAATTCAAACAGTGCGAAGTGTTGGTTATGTTTTACGCGATTAGATATAGTACGAGCTAATTTTGGCTGGCAATATCTCTGTTTAAGGCTCGTGTTATCCTGCGAGCAGAGCCAGAGAAAAGGCTATGTGCTGTGCGATTAAGAATAGAGCATTGAGAAACTGTTCGCTTTTTGCTAATATCAATCTCTTGGAACAATATCTTGCAGAAACTTCAAAACTGCTGCTGTAACTACGCTTGCCGCACCAAATGAGGCATCGTGGCCGCAATTGGGGATAATTTCTAACTTAGAATTGGGGATGCGATCGCGTAATTTTTTCCCATCGCTATAAGGATACCAGCTATCTTGTTCGCCCCACAATATTAGCGTTGGACACTTAATCAGACCCAAAGCACTTTGAATTTTACTAATTAAATTGGGTTTATTTGCTTGTAAATGCTCAATTTCCCGCGCTGCTATTTGCACTTCTTGAGCGGCTTTAGCAATAGTGCCAGGTAACTGGGTAAACGGGTAGCAGATCCAGTCTAAATCCTCCGCAGTCAAGATTGAAGGGTCATACAGTACGCTGCGCCGTTCTACAGCCATAACTTCTTTAAACAAGGGTGCAAACAAATAAGTCAGGCGCAAAGAATCAATTGTCTGTGCAAGCTCAAACGGTATTTGCGAGAGCAACAACATTCCCCAATGCGGCAAGCTTTCGGGAAAAATTGGTACGTTTACTACCACTAATGCTTTAACTAACTTAGGGTACGCTTGAGCAAGTCCTAAGCTAACTAATGCCCCTAGAGATTCGGCAACAATTACAGGCGGTTCATTGCATAAGGCGTTAATAACTCGCTGCATTTCAATAATTTGATGGTCGGATCTTTCAGGGTACATCGGCTTATCGGAAAACCCATAGCCTTTAGCATCAAAACAAATTACTCGAAAATGTTGCGATAGCGGCTCAACACAGTGCCGCCAATTATAACTCCAACTACCCAGCCCATGCACCAAAAGTAGCGGTATTCCTACTCCTTTTTCGCCATAAGCAATTTGAACGGGATAACCGTTAGCATCAATGATTGTTAGGGATTGTCTTCCTTGGGGAAATGTCGCTTGCCACCAGTCTCGCATTAGTTTTGTGAATGTCAAAATTAACTATTTTAAGCTTGCCATGTCAGGCAGATATATTTGCACCTGTTTAAAAGCGCGAAACGTTTCGCGTTCTTGCTTAACAGTTTTTACGCCTAGCTAGCTGCTGACAGATTTAAAATTAATTCCATCCTTAGATAAGCGACCGATCATTGCCCAATGCTTGGTAAGCTTACCGAGACTGCGCCCTTGTAGTAGTCAAATCGCTCAACTTTTCTACAGTCAGAAATAGGGACGTAATAGAAAGGTAATAATTTAACAAAACAACTTAAGTAATCATACAGGTTTTAAACTGTGAAAATTTTGGTAACTATAAATAAATTTTGTTATTAGACGCACGGGAGTTCTACTTTCATGTTTTTGTTATTCTTAACCAAGGTTGAGAATAAATTTTTCACATACTTAGAATAGTTGGTTATATATCAATTTAACTTGGGAGTATTATTCATGAATAATATAACATCAAAGTTTACTCATGTTGTCAAGGTAAACACTTTCAAAGCGTACAACATAGGCAAGCAAAAATATGATTGTCCAGTTTGTAAATACTATGGTCCTTTTCGGGATATAAATCCTCCTACAGGCTTTAGGAAAAATGTGTTTTGTCCAAACTGTTATTCAGCAGAAAGGCATAGATTACAAAAATTAGTTTTAGATAAATTAATTGAAAGTAATGATTTTCCCCACAAAAAAATGCTACATTTTGCGCCTGAGCCTTTCTTTCAAGACCTGTTTAGGAATACATTTAAGGAGTATGTAACTGTCGATTTATACATGGAAAACGTAGATGTCAAAGCAGATATCATTAATCTTCCCTTTCAAGATGAAGAATTTGACTTTATATTTGCGTCTCACGTGTTAGAGCATATTCAAGATGATTTCACTGCTTTATCAGAAATAAAAAGAGTAATTAAACCAACAGGTATTGCAGTGCTGCCTGTCCCTATTCTTAGTAATGAAACTATCGAATATCCTGAGCCAAATCCTTTTGAAGCAGATCATGTAAGAGCGCCAGGATTTGATTATTACGAGCGTTATATTAACTACTTTCAACATATAGAAAAGTATTCGTCTAAGGATTTTTCAGAGAAATATCAACCATTTATTTATGAAGATAGAACCACTTGGCCAACTAAAGAATGTCCTTTACGTCAACCAATGGTTGGAGAGAAACATCTTGAAATAGTACCCGTATGTTATGCCTAAGACTAGGCATTTGCAGCTTGACTATTGTTACAATTTCGCTAGTCTAAGTTATTAACAAAGGAAATACGCTCACAATGTTCGAGGTTTTCTTTTAAGCCTTTTGCGGCACAGCTTTGAGTGTCTTTTTACGATCGAATGTCAGGCTGTCATCTACATAATCAACGTAAATGGTATCGCCTTCAACAAAGGTATTTTCTAGCAACTTAGTTGCCAAGGGGTTTTCAATTTGCTTTTGAATAGCACGTTTGAGCGGACGAGCGCCGTATGTAGGGTCGTATCCTACATCAACAATGAAATCTTGCGCCGCAGAAGATAATTCTAAATTGATCTTTTGATCGGCTAACAAATTCATCACGCGCTTGATTTGGATACTAATGATTTGCCGTAGTTCGCTGCGCTTGAGAGTATGGAAGAGGATAATATCGTCAACGCGATTGAGAAACTCTGGGCGGAAATGCGATCGCAATGCGTCTAATACTTTAGTCTGCATCTTGTCATACTTGCGATCGTCCCCTGCTACATCAAGGATATGCTCGCTACCAATGTTACTTGTCATAACGATGATAGTATTGCGAAAATCTACAGTTCTACCTTGAGAATCTGTAATTCGCCCGTCATCTAAAACTTGCAAAAGGATATTAAATACATCTGGGTGAGCTTTTTCAACTTCATCTAACAGTACAACCGAATATGGACGGCGGCGCACAGCTTCCGATAATTGCCCACCTTCTTCAAAGCCTACATATCCTGGGGGCGCTCCTACCAATCGCGATACCGAGTGCTTTTCCATGTACTCAGACATATCCAAACGCACGATCGCGTCATCCGCATCAAATAAAAACTGTGCCAAAGCGCGGGCTAACTCAGTTTTGCCTACTCCTGTAGGTCCCATAAAGAGAAACGAACCAATCGGACGACCGGGATCTTTCATCCCCGCGCGGGCGCGACGAATAGCAGCAGAAACAGCCTCTACAGCCTCAGATTGCCCGATTACTCTTTGATGTAGGTGGCTTTCTAATTGGAGTAATTTTTGCCGTTCTGATTCTAGCAGGCGATTTACAGGTATTCCCGTCCATTTGGCGACAATTTCGGCAATATCCGCTTCCGTTACTTGTTCGCGCAGTAATGTCGAACCTTGGTTTTGGATTTCTATTAGCTTAGTTTCTTTGGCTTCTCGCTCTCGCTGCAATCCTTCCAATTGTCCGTATTTCAATTGAGCAGCTTTATTTAAGTCATAGGCGCGTTCTGCTTGCTCTATCTGTACGCGCAAATCATCTTCTTGTTTCTTTAATTCGCTAATTGCCTCAAGTAACTGTTTTTCACCTTGCCATTGACTGTTAAATTCTTGCTGTTTTTCAGTTAAGTTAGAGATTTCTTGCTGGATTCGGGCTAATCTCTCTTTGGTAATTGCGGCTTTTTGGTCTTCGCCTGCTATGGATAGTTTTTCCATTTCTAGCTGCATCAACCGCCTGTCGATCGCTTCTAACTCAGATGGCTTAGAAGTAATTTCCATCTTTAATTGGGCGGCGGCTTCGTCTACCAAGTCAATTGCTTTATCTGGCAAAAAGCGATCGCTAATATATCGACTAGATAAGGTAGCCGCAGCAACTAAAGCAGAATCGGTAATTTTGACGCTGTGATGTACTTCGTAGCGCTGTTTTAAGCCGCGCAAAATCGAAATAGTGGTTTCGACAGTAGGCTGATCGACAAGTACCTGCTGGAAGCGCCGTTCTAAGGCTGCATCCTTTTCAATGTACTTGCGGTATTCATCTAAAGTAGTTGCCCCAATACAGCGCAATTCTCCCCGCGCTAGCATGGGTTTGAGCAAGTTTCCCGCATCCATGTTGCCTTGGGTTGCGCCTGCGCCTACTACGGTATGCAATTCGTCAATAAATAGCACGATTTGCCCGTTAGATCCGGTAACTTCCTTTAATACCGATCGCAGTCTATCTTCAAATTCTCCTCGGTATTTTGCCCCAGCTATCAAGCTACCCATATCGAGGGAAATTAACTGGCGGTTTTTTAAAGATTCGGGTACGTCGCCGTTGATAATTCTTTGCGCTAAACCTTCGGCGATCGCAGTTTTGCCTACTCCTGGTTCGCCAATCAAGACGGGGTTATTTTTGCTGCGCCGCGATAATACTTGAATTACTCGTCTAACTTCGTCATCTCTACCAATTACAGGGTCGAGTTTGCCCAATTTTGCTTGTTCGGTAAGATCGCGCCCGAATTTTTCTAAGGCTTGATAACGCGATTCTGGTGCTTGATCGGTAACTTTTTGGCTGCCTCGCACCGATTGAATTGCTGCTTCAAGTTTGGGAGTATCAATGTTAAGAGTTTTGTATAAGCGGCGACCGAGGCGTTCGTCTTGGGCAAATGCTAGTAGTAAGTGTTCGACGGAGATGAACTCATCTTCCATTTTGGCTCTAGCTGCCTCTGCGCGGTCGAGCATGGTGTCTAAACTGCGCCCTAAGTATAATTGTTCGCTTTTGCCTATTCTGGGCTGGCGTTGGGTAAAAGCTTCGATTTGTTGGCTGAAGCGGCTAGTGTCGATGCCTGCTTTGTTTAAAATGCGATCGCCTAGTTCGGTTGGTTCTAATAAGGCAAGCATGACGTGTTCTACGTCTAGTTGCTGTTGGAGGTAGTTACGCGCTATGTCCTGAGATTTGACGATTGCTTCCCAGGCTTTGTCTGTAAACTTGTTAGGGTCGGTAGGCTGCATTTTGAGAGGTGTTTGGGGCGGATTTATGTTTGCTTAAGAAGTGCCTTTACTTTCACAGTTTAATCTTTATTTAGATTTAACGAACCGCAGAGACACGGAGAACGCAGAGCGAAGGGTGGGAAGATGAAGCAGGGGAGGAGAGATGTTTTAGGTTTGGTGGAGGTATTAAACTAGGTTTAGTGCTAGTTTCTGTTGAATTTACGGTCTTTGACATCTAACCTTACGGTGAATAAATTTTCATGCTACTGTCACTTTTAATTGAAAATTTTGCTTTGATCGACCAGCTAGATTTGGAGTTTGGCACTGGGTTAAATGTGCTGACTGGCGAAACTGGTGCTGGGAAATCAATTATTTTGGATGCGATTGATGCGGCTTTGGGGGGTAAGGTTTCTAGTCGCGCGATTCGTACTGGCACAAATCGGGCAATGGTTGAAGCTACTTTTAAGCTCAATCGCTCTTTGGCGGCTTGGTTAGCCGAACAGGAAATCGATTTGCTTGATGATGAGTCGATTGTCTGCTGTCGGGAAATGACTGTTGGTGGTGGTAGTCTCCGCAGTCGTTCGCGGATAAATGGGGTATTGGTAAATCGTCAGGTGATGGCGGGATTGCGCGATCGCTTGGTGGAAATTACGGCGCAAGGTCAAACTGTGCAGGTAGGACAGTCGGCGCAGGTGCGGGAATGGCTCGATCTTTATGGCGGTGATGACCATTTTAAGGAGCGGGGATTGGTGGCGAGTGTGTTTGCCGATTATCAGGTGGCAAAGGCTAATTTGGAAAGGCGGAGACAGTCAGATCGGCAAAGGTTGCAGCAGTTGGATTTGCTGAAGTATCAAGTGCAAGAATTAGGTGCGGCAAATTTAAGCGAACCAGATGAGTTTGAGCAGTTGGAGCAAGAACGCCAGCGTCTTAGTCATGTGGTGGAGTTGCAGCAGTTGAGCTATCAGGTGTATCAGGCTCTATATCAAAATGATAACGATGCTCCTGCTAGTGCGGATTTGTTAGGTCAGGCGGAGTCGGTTTTAACTGATATGGTGCAATACGATTCGCAGTTGCAACCGATGTTGGATTTGGTGAGCGAGGCTTTGGCTGCGGTGGTAGAAGCAGGTAGGCAAATTAATGTCTATGGTGATGGTTTGGAGGCAGATCCGCAGCGTTTGGCAGAGGTAGAAGAACGTATTCGAGAACTCAAACAAATTTGTCGTAAGTATGGTCCTACTCTAGCAGAAGCGATCGCCTACTACGATCGCGTCCAAGCGGAACTTGCAGAATTAGATGGCGGCGAACAATCAGTAGAAGCTTTGGAACAGCAAGAAAGAGTCTGCGAAAATAAGCTGATGCAAGCAGCAGCGAGATTAACTAAGTTGCGTCAAGCTACAGCAGCGCTGATGGAGGCGCGGTTAATAGCAGAATTGAAGCCTTTGGCGATGGAGAAGGTGCAATTTCAAGTGAATATTGAACCGAGTGCGCCTTCAGCTACAGGTTGCGATCGCATTACTTTTCTATTTAGTCCCAATCCTGGCGAACCTTTGCAACCGCTAAGTGCGATCGCTTCAGGTGGGGAGATGAGCCGCTTTTTATTGGCACTGAAGGCTTGTTTTTCTCAAGCAGATCCGGCGGGTACTTTGGTATTTGATGAAATCGACGTTGGGGTTTCGGGTAAGGTAGCGCAGGCGATCGCCTTAAAGTTACATCAATTAAGCGATCGCCAACAAGTATTGTGCGTAACTCACCAGCCTCTAGTTGCTGCTATGGCAGATCGTCATTTCCGCGTCGATAAGTTAGTTGTCGATACAACTTCTGCTCCTGATGTGCGGACTGTAGTACGGGTGAAGTCTTTAGATAATGTTTCTACTCGCCGCGAAGAATTGGCTTCCTTGGCTGGCGGACATTCGGCGACAGATGCGATCGCTTTTGCTGACTCTTTACTAACTCAAGCTGCTAATCGCAGACAACAAAAGGGGCGCAAGGCATTACACCCGCACTAAAAACTTTTGATTAATCAAATAAGTCTCCGTAAAATTGCAATCTGCCATAACCGAGAAATTGACTGGCTGTTTTCTCTCCTGGAGGAAATCCTCTTAACCCAAACAGATAAACGCCTGAAGTTCTCGGATTTTGCACCGGACGCAAACCTATTGTGATGATTTTGCCTGGTGCAACTGGTGGATCGAATACCACTGAGATTGTTCTTGTTTCTTTATCTCTAGTTACTGCGCCTAAAGGTATTTTTTCTCCCCTATTTTGGCGCGTACCTTCAAAAGCACGAGTGTCTTCTAAGTCGAAGCGAATCCGATCTACTCCCTCGCTCTGGTCGATTGTAACTTTTTGCAATGGTTCGTCTGCCTGTGCTGGGAGAGAGATTGTAAAGTAGTAGGTTGCATTCCAGACGTTTACATCTTTGTATGATGTCGTTGCAGCTACTAAACGCGGCGGCTGGACAAAAGATACTGTGCCATCTCTTAATTTTGCTGCTTGCGCTAATTGTGGGGTAATTCCACCGACTACTGCGATCGCGGCAAATGTTGTAACTAATTTACTGACGGGCATTGTAAATATTTTTAATTAAAACTTAATTTTCGAGCAGTTGTAATTAGTAATTGTTGCTACTAAAGTTTATTTTAACAATTCCTATCAAGCTCTGCGGTTTACAAAACTTACTTTTATCTAGCTGATTACTTTAAAAGATATTTCGCAGTTGTTAATAACTAAATTAGTTAAGCTAAAAATATAGAATACATCAGAGGAAATTATATGACTGCTGTTTCTAGCCTTCAATCTAAGCGACCGATCTGGCAAACAATTCTCATGCTCACTTTAGGTTTGTGGCTTGGCGGCAGCTTGCTTTTAGACTGGGTAGTTATGCCTAGTTTATATGTATCGGGAATGATGACTCAAGCTGGTTTTACAACAGCAGGATACGTAATTTTTTGGAATTTTAATCGCCTTGAGTTAGTGGCTGCGGCTATAGTGCTGACAAGCGTACTAACTTTAAATCAAACAGCATTTGTTACTAATAACTGGCGGCGTGGCGCGGTTATCTTATCATCACTATTGCTAGCTGTAGCGCTAGTTAATACTTATTTGCTCACGCCGCAAATGTGCGCCATTGGCGCACAGCTAAATTTATTTGAATCAGTAAGAGAAATTCCCACAACAATGAATCAACTGCACGTTGCTTACTGGTTTATGGAAGCATTCAAGCTAGTTGTAGGAAGTACATTACTAGGCTGGAGCTATAAACAGTGACCAGTGACCAGTGACCAGTGACCAGTTGAAGAATATACTCTATTACTGTTTGAACTTCTACTTTCCCTGCTCGAAAAGCGGGGTTTTTAATTGGGTGGTAGTTCAGATTCGTCGTCTCTTAGCCATAGCAAGCGTACTGCTAAGATAGCAAAGCCGATCGCGGCGATCGCTTTGACTAATTTTACTGGCAATAATTCAGCAATCCATTCCCCAGCTAATACGCCTATTAAAGTTGTTAGCAATAGTGCTGCGGCTGTACCAAAGAACACGGCGCGGGGAGAATTTGAACGTCCGCTAAGAGCGATCGCTGCTAGCTGGCTTTTGTCGCCTAATTCCGATAAAAATACAGTAATAAAACTCAGTCCTAGCAAATGCCAGTCCATTTTCTTGCCTCCTAAGCTGCAATGATGTCTAATAGCAGCATTCCCGATATAAATAGCAAACTCACACCTGCGGCTATTTCTACGGTTTTGGGAGCAAGTCTGCTAGCAATCCAGCGTCCTAAAATTACGCCCAATAAGCTTGTAGTTATCAACGCTGTTGCTGCACCTAAAAATACTACCCCTGGCGCTTGCGATTCTGCACTCATGAGCAGCGTTGACAGTTGAGTTTTATCGCCCAATTCTGCCAAAAATATCGTGATGAATGTGGAACTAAAGACTGCACCAGTAGACGATGACTTGTTCGTTGCGGTTTGCGGACGGGCATCTTTAGGCTTGTCTGGAGCGATCGCTACATCAAAGTTTTCTGAGGGAGATTTAAAAGTTGATGCAACAAGGCTTAAAGGTGCAGAATAAATTTTCACAAGGCAGCAGGGTTAGGTTTTCATATTCTTTTCATTTTCTCGGTTTTCGTAATAAAAATCAACTGTCTTATACAAATTTTGACACTTTATTAAGCAAAAGCACCTGGTAGTGTTTGAGAAAACCAGCTACTTTCGTTGTACTGCTGGTGGAAATTACCCCCAATTTTCAACAGTTAAAGCCCAGCGTTCGTGGTCGCGCCATTCGCCATTGATTTTGAGGTATCTTTGCGAAAAGCCCTCTTTTGTAAAACCTAACCGTTTGACCAAATTGATTGATGGCTTATTTTCAGGTTGAATATTGGCTTCAACTCGATGTAGACCGAGCGTATAAAAGGCGCGCTCGATAGCCAAACGAATACCCTCTGACATCAATCCCTGACCAGCAAAATCTACATCAATGTAATACCCCAGATAAGCATTTTGAAATGCTCGGTAGAAAATTTGCCTGAGGTTTACTACACCGATAATTTTGTTTTGGCTGGCGTGACAAATCAGTAGCCCTTCAAAGTCTTCATTTTGGCAACGAGTAATGTAAGCTTTGCATTCCTGTTCGTTTAGTGGTGGACAAACCCAGGGAAAGTGAAACTCTTCGCTTCTTTGATGAAGTAATAGCAATTCTTGCCAATCATCATCAGTTGGTTTTCTGATAAAAACGCGCAGTGACGCAGAATTTCCTAACTGTGTAGTTGCCATAAAACATCAATTTAGCTATAGACACTAGACTTTACTCAGCGTCTATCTATTTTCAACCAGTCAAAAACTTGCTCAGCGCTCAGCGTCAGATCGATACCTGCGATCGCTATAAGCTGGCGATCGCCTCTACATACTTCGGGTTCCTGATGAGGAGCGAATATTATAATCGAGCGATCGTCTGGGTCGAGCATCCAACCTAGTTTACAACCATGTCGCAGACAGTGCAGGATATTATCAATTACTCGATTTGCTTGTTGTTCGGGTGAAAGAATTTCGATAGTCCAATCGGGAGCTTGAGTAAAGTTATCTTCCGGTTCTCCTGCTTGGTTAATTTGAATGCGATTCCAAGCAATAACTGCAACATCAGGGACAATAGAGCGCCCGCCGAACGTGCATCGCAGTTCGGGTAGTGCTGTATATTGATTACTGCTGTTGTCGATCGCATTGAGCAATCGTTTTTGTAAAAAAGAGTGTCGAGTCTTAGGCATGGGTTTTTGTAAGGCAACCCCGTCTACATACTCCCATGCGGGGGATTCTTCTAGATATGGAAGTTTAAGGAAGTCTTCAAGAGCGAGGGTTTGAGTAGGAGAAGCTGGCATAGTTTCAGTACAGAAGATTGCTCTTAATTCCAGTATATGGGCAGTAAAAAAAGATAAGCACCAAATAACTGCTTACAATTCAGGACGCGCTAAGGGACTGATACCTACAGCCCGTTCAAACCGTAACATTTCTAAAGATAAGTTGCCGTAAACTCCGGTGATTTGTTCTTGGCAACATTCAATCGCAAAATCGTTTAGTTCTTCTGGTTCTATCCCGTACATATCTTGAAATATCTCCGACTCTACCCGACAAAAACGGGGTCTATCGGCATATATACGGCATTCACGATTGAGGCGATCGTAATTGATACACCAGCCATCCTCGCCTACCATACTCATGTAAACTTCTAATTCTTCTGGTAATAAATACTCATCTAAATCTGGGCGATCGCTAGGGGTAAGATTGCAGCAGGCTCCACATTGCTTTACACATTGCCAAGTTGCCATAGTTTAATATTTGTGATGAATGTTTGCGCTTTTTGAGCTTAACTATATTTGGTTAAGAACAGCCAGTATGAGAAAATATGCTTAAATGTTTGCGCTCTTTTGTAGATTTATTAACTTACTTAAATTAAGCGATCGCTCTTTGGGGTAAGATAAAATGCGGATTTGCCAGCGCAGTCAGATAATTGCTTGGGTTAACTCGGAGGAAAAATGGAATCTTTATTTGATGGTTTAAGTAGCATTAACTGGTTAGTAATTGCTCAATTAATCTCGGTAGGGCTAATTATGATTGCTGGTCCAGTAGTAATTTTTATACTCGCTTTTCGTAACGGCAACCTTTAAGAGTCAAAATTTTTAGAGTGGGGAGATAGTATATCTCCCTATTTTGCTGCGTTCAAAGCACTAAGAGCCGCTTGCACCAAGGGATAAAAGTCTGGATGAGATAGATCGACTACAGAAGCATCGTCGCGTCTAGTACCCAGCAAACCTGTAGATTGTCCCGATTGAATAGCTAAAACTTTGCCTTCAGGATTTTTGATTCTAAGTTCTAGCAACGCGCTGGTAGGAAAGAAGCCACAAGAGTATTGCCGTTGTTTGTAAGCAAATTTGGCGCTTGAGGGTGCAGTAGGCGAAAATAGTAACTGCGATTGAGTCGGAAGTCTGAAGCCCAACAGTTCAAGTTCTACTGTAGTATTGCCGTTCCAGCTATTTTCCCGCAATTTATAGGCAATATCAACTCTAGCAGGCAAAGGATAGTAATCGCGCCACCGCCAAGCGATCGCTTTAATCTTCGTTACGCCATCTGGAGATAGGGTAACTTTGACGTGATATTTACCGACAATCTGTTGATCGACTATTTGGACGTTTGGTGTCCAAAATACCGGATCGGGGTTGTCGATACCGCAAGGATGCAGGGCGTTAAGTTGTTGGTAAAGTTGGAGATCGATGCGATCTAAGCTAACTTGAGTATCGATTTTTAGTAACGGTTTGAGGTGTTCTGGCTGCAAGCATTGGTTAGCAAAAGTAGCTAAACGCGATCGCAATGCGTCTAAGTTGCTAGCCAAAAGTGAAAAACCGCCTGCTGCTTTGTGTCCGCCAAATTTGCCTAACAAGTCTTTGGCAAATTCTAAAGCTGCAAATACATGAAATTCAGGAATTCCCCGCGCCGAACCGCGAATGTGTTGTTCGTCTTCATAAGTACCAATAAATACGGGTACGCCGTAGCGTTCTAGCAAGCGAGAAGCGACAATCCCAATTACGCCGTGATGCCAATTTGGTTGAACGATGACTAAAACGCGGTCTTGGGGTAGAGATGTTTTATATAATGTTTCGACAACAGCGATCGCTTCTTGTTCGATTTGCTGACATAATTGCTGGCGTTGTTGGTTGATTTGTTCGCATTGCATCGCCCGTTCTAAGGCAATTCCAGGGTCATCTGTAGTTAGTAGTTCGATGACTATTTGGGGGTCGGCGATGCGTCCTACAGCGTTGATTCTGGGACCGAGACGAAAGCCAATATCATCTGGTTTGAGAGTTTTTTCCTTTTTATCTCCACTTACGCCAGCTACTTGAATTAATGCTTGTACCCCAGCTAATTGAGACTTAGGTAATTGATTCAACCCGCGTTTTACCCAACGACGGTTTACTCCAGTAAGCGGCGCAAGATCGGCAATTGTACCAAGGGTAAATAGTTCCAGTAGCGGCTTAACTAAGCCTTGAAGTTTACCTAGTTTTTGTGCTAAGGAAATAGCCAGAATATAAGCAACGCCAACACCCGCAACACCGCGATAAGGCGAAGATTCAGCGATTAATTTGGGGTTGAGAATAGCATTAGCAGGTGGTAGTTGTTGGGGAATATCGTGGTGATCGGTGACAATGATATTTAGACCTAGTTCTCTAGCTCTGGCGATCGCCTCATAAGCTGATATACCGTTATCTACAGTAATAATTAGCTCAAAACCTTCGCTTTTGAATTCTTCTACTATGCGTTTGTTAATGCCGTATCCTTCATGCATCCGGCTGGGAATAGCATAATCTACTTGTGCGCCTAACCAGCGCAAACTTCTTAGCAATAAAGCTGTGCTAGTCATTCCGTCAGCATCGTAATCGCCACAAATAGCAATTTTCTGGTTGGTGGCGATCGCCTGAACCAACAACTCTACACTCAAACTTAGGTCAGGAAATTCATCTATAGGCGAAGGTAAAACTGGCGATTCTGGCTCTAAAAAGGCTTGGAATGCTTCTAGAGTATCTACACCCCGATTGATCAGTAATTGGCTAACTATCGGCGATATATGACTAGATTGAGCAAGTTCTAGCACCCGTTCTGCTTCTGGGTAAATTTGCCAGCGCTGATTGGGAAATCTGGAGGAACGATCTGATTGCTTTTCCGGTGTAGGGCGTAGCACGAGTTACGACAGAAGAACAGGGCGATCGTATTGTATCCTTGCTAGTTGTTAAAACTTTGGTAATAGTCTGATTTTCTTAGCCAGCTTTCTATAAAGAAAGGTTAAGGAGATTAATTTCCCCTTAACCCTTTAGCGATTTAAGTTAAATGCCTACCAACCTGATTACATTTTGGCTTGCTCCAGACCTTCTTTAACCCTTGTCCCGTATTCTGCATCGCATTGCATTAAGTGTCCTACCATGCGCTCTTGAATATCTGGGTTACAGGTTTTGAGTGCTGTAACTAAGTTCAAAATCAAGTCGTCGCGCTCCGAGTCTTGAAACGTCCGATAGCGCTCTCCAGCTTGCTTGTAGTCGTTAGTACGGCTAATTTTCTGCCGCACTACTGGACCTTGAACGTAAGGAGTACGATCCTTACCAGCTTTGGGCGCTTCCTTAAGTCCGCCCATGCTGCTTGGTTCGTAGTTGACGTGGGGGTTCTCGCCTGCTTCAACTCCATCTACGTGATAAGCCATTTGACCATCGCGGAGATTGGTTGCTACCTGCGCTTTTGCTCGGTTAATGGGCAATTGTAGGTAGTTTGTCCCTACTCGGTAGCGTTGAGTATCAGAGTATGAGAAAGTCCGACCTTGCAATAGTTTGTCGTCAGAAAAGTCTAACCCATCAACTAATACGCCTGCACCGAATGCTGCTTGTTCGACTTCTGCAAAGTAGTTAGTAGGATTTTTATCTAACACCATGCGTCCGATTGGCAATAAGGGGAATTGCTCTGGCGACCAAATTTTGGTGGGATCTAATGGATCGAAGTCAAGTTCGGGATGCTCGTCATCTGACATGATTTGCACGCAGAATTCCCATTCTGGATAATCGCCTCTTTCAATGGCTTCGTACAAATCTTGCGTAGCATGGTTGAAGTTCTTCGCCTGAACTTCCTCAGCTTGAGCAAGCGTTAAGTTTTTGACTCCTGCTTTTGGAACCCAGAAATACTTAACTATATGTCCTACTCCATCGGCGTTCACCATTTTGTAGGTGTTTACGCCCGAACCTTCCATCTGTCTGTAGTTAGCAGGGATTCCCCAAGGACTAAATAGCCAGGTAATCATGTGCATTGCTTCCGGTATATGACTGATGAAGTCAAATATCCGGTTAACATCTTGGCGGTTTGTGACTGGATCTGGCTTAAAGGCGTGTACGAGATCGGGGAATTTGATTGGATCTCTGATAAAGAAGATTTTGAGGTTATTGCCAACTAAATCCCAGTTGCCATCTTCAGTGTAAAACTTAGTAGCAAATCCACGCGGATCGCGCAATGTCTCAGGAGAATGTCCGCCGTGAATTACGCTAGAAAAACGGACAAATACTGGTGTAATTTTGCCTTTTTCTTGGAAAAGTTTGGCGCGGGTGTATTTGCTTGCAGGTTCGTTGCCGATTGTCCCATAAGCTTCAAAATATCCGTGTGCGCCTGCACCTCTAGCGTGAACTACTCGCTCTGGAATACGTTCGCGGTCGAAGTGGGTAATTTTTTCTAAGAAATTGTAGTTTTCCAAGACTGTAGGACCGCGATCGCCTACTGTTCTTGTATTCTGATTGTCGGAGATGGGATGACCCTGACGGTTTGTCAGCGTTTGGTCTTGATTTCCTGAATTCTGCTGTTGCTCGTCTGTCATATATAACCTAAGTCTGCTCTTAATTGGGCAGTTCTGCTTTGAGCGATAACAAGTTCAGTTTGCTCTAAACCAAACTCATTATGATTTCGACATATCTACATCGTAGTCGTTACGACTAGCATTTCCCCACTAATTTGCAGCGAAAAATACAGTTTTTTGTCAGGTTATGTGATATTGCGATCGCTAATACAATCGGCAGCAATCAAGTAGCTAATTGTCAAAATACTTAAGCAAAACATTTTGAATTTGTGCTGCTACGGCTACTTCACTTAGACTTGCATCTATGCGCTCGATTCTCTGAGGATTAGCTGCGGCTAACTGCGTATAACCTGCTTGTACTCTTTGATGAAATGCTAAGTTTGCTTGCTCGATGCGATCGCTTGCACCTCTGCTTTTTATTCTCAGCAAACTAATTTCTACATCAACGTCTAACCATAGAGTTAGATCGCTTTCTAGTCCGCCTGTAGCCAATAAGTTAAGTTGGTCAATTATCTTGCGCTCTAAACCCCGTCCGTAGCCTTGATAAGCAATAGTAGAATCAGTGTAGCGATCGCATAAAATTATCGCGTTGTCTGCTAAATTAGGCTTTAGCACCTGGGCAACGTGTTGAGCGCGATCGGCTGCATATAATAACAATTCTGCTAGTTCGCTGATGGGATGCTCTGTTGTTTTGGCTAGCAGTATTTGACGCAACTCTAGTCCTAAATGAGTATCGCCTGGTTCGCGGGTAACAACGACTTTGGCTTGAGGAAAGGTAGTTTGCAACCACTGGTGCGATCGCACTATTTGGGTTGTTTTCCCGCAGCCTTCTACTCCTTCAAACACAATTAATTTGCCAGTCATCTTAGAACTATCGCTTTAACTTGAATAATTTTATGTCATCTCCAGACGATTAAGACTAATAGTGTTATTTACTACTTCTTTACAAAACTAATAAGTGATATCACTGGAACTTTTTGTTACTTATTTTATGATGGAAGTAATAGATAGATTTGAGGTAAATAGTAACAATGGCGCGTTACACTGGTTCTTTTACTTTAGCAGTGACAAATAATCCTAATCTGCGCCAAGCAATTATTGAAGTGCTAAAAGCCTGTGGTTTAGAGCTAATCTACGATCGCCGAGAATATATTATGGCGCGGGAGGCTCCCGGAAAAGTTGCTTTGTCTAAATTGGTAGCAGTAGAAGTATTAATCGATACAATTCGCTCTACGCAAGCAGAAATGCGGATGAGTATGGTAGTAAAAAATGAAGAATTACCGCTGCAATTTGACAATCACTGTCATCAAATATTCGAGCAGGTAAATCAGGCGATCGCAGATAATCAAAAGTGGCAGCTTATAGAAAGCATAGCGAGTTAATTTACTCGTCAAAATCAGGCATCATATTCGGACCTATAAGCGTAACATCATACTCATCAGTAGGTGCTGAAGGCATAGTATCGCGGCTGAGTAAGTAATATATAGCGCGGACTTGGGGACCAAAAATAATTTCATCTTGATTCCGTAGATCGTGCGCGAGAATTTTGCGCCCGTTAATGAGCATACCGTTGGCGCTAGGCTTGCCTTTAGAATCGCCATCAACAATGCGATAGTAAGAACTACCATCTTCTCTAGGAAGTTGAACGAGCGTCGCATGACGGCGCGAGACAAACTGCGAGAATAACCGAATGTCACAGCGGGTATCTCTGCCAATAGAATAAACAGAACCGTCAAGTAGAAATTGCTTGCGTCCCTGATCGTCCTCAATAATTAGTAAATGCCTCTGATTGTTTTGGGAAGCCATTGAAGAACGGATAAGTAACTAAATGGGGGCATTGCAGACTGATAGTTTTCACCAGATTGCATTGCTAATGAGCGAACTACAGTATTTATTTTATCTTGACTTAGTTTAACCTCAATTGAGCAAAAAAATAGCAGTCATAATGAGGAGAATAGTTTTGAGCTAGTAAGTTTTAAGTTATCGCTCTCCTTACTAACGCAAAACTATTTAAATCGGCGTAGTAACAGAGAGTTGGTAACTACACTTACTGAACTAAATGCCATCAATGCACCAGCAGCAGCAGGACTAAGGACAAAATCAAGACTGGGTAATAGTACGCCAGCAGCAATCGGAATCCCTAATGTATTGTAAGCAAATGCCCAAAATAAGTTTTGACGAATTTTTTGGAAAGTTGCTTTACTAAGCTCAATTGCTGCGACAACATCAGTGAGGCGATCGCGCATTAAGACAATTTGCGCTGCTTCCATTGCGACATCTGTGCCTGCTTTGAGGGCAATCCCTACATCAGCCTGGGAAAGAGCAGGTGCGTCATTAATCCCATCTCCTACCATTGCTACGCGCTGCTGCTGCGCTTGTAATTGTTGGATGGCGGCGGCTTTACCTGCGGGGCGAATATCAGCAATAATATCTTCGTCGCTGATGCCTAACTGGGCTGCTACAGCCTTGGCTGCTGTTAATTTATCTCCAGTTAGTAACATTACTTTCAAGCCTAGCCCTGCTCTTAAGCTTTCTACTACTTGACTGGCATCTGCTCTTAAGGTATCGCTAGCAGCAATCAAGCCGATTAAGCAATCGCCTGTGGCGACAAAAACTACTGTTTTTCCGGTGGCTGCCAATGTTTGCGCTTGCAAGGATGCAGTATCGCTAATATTAACTGCATTTTGGCTCAACCACTGAGCGTTACCCACTAAAACTGTAACTCCATCTTTTAGTTGCGCCGATACTCCTAACCCTGGTTCGGTGTAAAAATCCTTGGCTGCGGGGATTGATAAGTTCTGTTTTTGCGCTGCTTGAACAATTGCTGCTGCTAAGGGGTGAGAAGTACCGCTTTCTACGGCTGCGGCTATTTGGAGGAGATCGCTAGGCAATACATCATCTGCTACCAAAATACAATCTGTAACTGTCGGATGCCCGCTTGTGAGAGTGCCAGTTTTATCAAAAACTACTGTATCTAACTGGTGTACCCTTTCTAAAACATCGCCACCTTTAATTAGCAATCCCTGTTCTGCGCCTACTCCTGTACCGACTAAAATTGCTGTAGGCGTAGCTAATCCCATCGCGCAAGGACAAGCAACTACCATTACTGATATTGCTAACTTCAAACTTAACAGCAAAGGTGAAGGTGCAAGAATTTGAGCGTTGGCTAAGTGTTGGGTATGGAGTGAAGCGTGTTCGCTCATTGCTGGATGAGCGATAGTTAACACATCAGTCCAAATATGAGTGCCAATAAAATACCAAAATAAAAACGTCAGCAAAGCTGCTGCTAAAACCCCGTATGTAAAGTATCCAGCTACGGTATCTGCTAGTTTTTGGACTGGAGCTTTGCGAGTTTGGGCAGCTTCTACTAAGTCAACAATCTGAGCTAATGTAGTGTCGCTACCAGTACGAGTTGCCCGCAAAGCGATCGCACCTGACTTGTTTAACGTACCTGCAGTAACTACATCGCCGCTTTGCTTTACTTGCGGCATTGCTTCCCCTGTCAGCATCGATTCATCTACTGTAGTTTGCCCTGCTACGACTTCACCATCAACGGGGATCTTTTCACCTGGTAATACTTGCAACCATTCGCCTACGCGCACGCGATCGGCAGGTATTTCGACGCTCGATTGGCGATCGCTAACTGCAAATTCTCCTTGAGGTTGAGCGATCAACCTTGCTACTTGTGGCTGCAATGCTAATAAGCGTTTGAAGGCTGCTGCTGCTTTACCTCTTGCTTGTTGTTCTAGAGTTCTCCCTAGTAAGATAAAACCCAACAGCATTACAGGTTCGTCAAAAAAGCATTCCCAGCCCAATTGCGGAAATAATAGCGCTACTACACTGGTTGTATAAGCTGTTAGCGTTCCCAATGCTACTAAAGTATTCATATTGGGGGCGTTGCGTTTTAAGCCGCGCCAGCCGTCTAGTATAATCTCTCGCCCTGGTAGAAGCAATGTGATGGTTGCAAGTCCCCAATGCAGCCAGATATTTTTGAGCAGAGCAAATCCTAGTAAACTTTCTGGCAGATGCCCCAAGCTCGATAATATTAGCAATACCGCAGATGTAATTATTTGTCTGCGTGCCGATCGCATTTCGCGTTGCTGCTTTTGCTGCGGATCTTCTAGAGCTAAGGTAGATTCCTCTTCTAAATGCGGTACTTGAGCAAATCGAGGCTTTGTGGGATATCCAGCGTTAGTTAATTTTGCGGCTATTTCTAAGGGATCTGTATCCGCTTGACACTCTACTACTGCTACTTCTGTAACTAAGTTAACGCAAGCTGCGATCGCTCCTGGTTGCTGTAATATAAGTCTTTCTACTGTTTTTACACACCCTCCGCACTTCATACTACCTACGTCTAAAGTAATCTTCTTCGTCGCCAAAGTTGAATTAGACGCAGTTAACGGTACGGTTTTAGGAACGAGTTGCATATTATTCTAGAGACGTAGCACTGCTACGTCTATCAAGGGGACAGAACATACAGAGAGGTAACACTACTACGTCTAGCAGGGGGCGCAATAAAAAAATACTCGCCTACGCAAGTATTTTTTTAAGTGTTATTTCAATTATCTAAGAAATATTTAGTAATGACACTAGGAAATCAGCCAAAAACCATTCTTTTGCCAATATTGCTTCTTAAGAGTTATTTCCAGTTCTTCTTGAGTAAGCATTTTTCTTTCTAGCAATAGCTCGCCTAGTTTCTTATTTTTTGTATCTTGTTCTACCAAAACTTGGTTTAGCTGCTCTGGTGATATGTATCCTTGCTCGATCAAGATTTCACCTAAGCGAACTTTTTGCTCTGTCAATGCTCGGTTTAGCTTATCTGGGGAAACTAATTTCTTTTCAACTAAAACCTCTCCTAGCTTTTTGCCACTACGGTCTTGATCCACTAGCGCTTCTTGCAGCTCGGATGAAGAAATCAATCCTTTACGAAGTAACATTCTACCTAGCATAGGTTTTTGAAGTTGTTTTAAGATTTTTGTGTTCATGAACCGCCCCATAACAGCATACAACTGGTTATTCGGAAAACTTTAGTATTTCTGCAAGATTTACATAAATATCTCATTAAGACAACCCCAAAGTTAAATATCTATATAACTTTTTATTTATATTTAACTATTCAACATTAGCTATTTTAGTTATTATTTATACTTAGGTTGCTGTTGATATTTCGGCTTCAATCAGGTATTAAACAACACAAGTTGCCCAAGCACATCTACAAAAAGACAGAAGCAAATTGTGCTATTTACAATTTTATTGTGTTTCAGATTACTCATCAAGTAGAACTACTACCCAAGATAAATAAACTAATCAGCGTGCCGCTATTCCAGAGGCTATGAAGGAGCATAGGAGCTAAAAGATTGCGCGATCGCGTGTAAACTACTCCTAAAACTACCCCCAGTACAGCCAAAGGCAAAATCTCCGAAAGACTCAAGTGAGCGACAGCAAAGAGCAAAGAACTAAGTAAAATAGCTTGCCAGACGGAGAAATAGCGAGTTAGAGAAGGTAACAAAAAGCCACGAAACAAAAATTCCTCAAACAAAGGAGCAGCGATCGCTGCTGTAAAGAAAAATATAGCTAGAGCAATTCGATCTTGCCCTTCTAAAACTAAGGAAAGTAAGGGGTTGCTACCTCCTTGTCCTTGCCAAATGCGCTGGTTAATTAACGACACAATGACAACTAAAGGTAAAGCCGCACAGTATCCGCCTATACCCCATAAAAACCAGCTTCCCCGCAACTTGAAGCGAAACCAACCTGTAGGTAAAGGGAGAAATTGCCTAATTGAAAAATATAGAACTGTTACAGCCCCAGCAGCTAAAAATAGATAAGTTGCCAAAGTAGATAGTGCTTGCACTCTAGCAGTGGTAACTTCAGGCTTAGGAATCAAGGCAAATAGTAGCGGGACAACAAATTGCCCCATCAGGAAAAAGCCGACGATAAATACTTGCCAAACAGTTTCCCAATCCCAAGGAGTTGACCATCTTAGTTCGCCATTTTGGGATATTAAAGCTTCTTTACCTTTAGTCAAACGCCCGAAAATTAAATAAATTAACAAAGCCAAACCAGTCAAACCAGCGATCGCTGGAATAGTGCTAATAATAGCTAACTTAAATAAAGCTTCCTGTGCTTGCTCTTGCTCTGCAGCTTGCAGCGTCTGTAGGGCATCAGGGCGCTGCTGAATTTGATATAGTTGGGCAAAGGCACGCCCCTGAAACCAACCGTCTAAATTGGCTTGAATCAGCCTTTCAGCATCAGGAAAGACTTTGGGTGGATTGCTCCACAGCCCGATTAAGACATTAGCAGTATCAGTTAGCGATGATGGCGGTGAGTTCTCAACGGTATTTTGCCAAGTAGTCAAAGCTACCTCTGGCTTTTGTTGTTGGGCTTGCAGAATACCTAAGCGCAAATCTAATTCGCCAATTAACTTTTCGATTTGATTTAGGGATTTTTGCAGTTGTTTTTGTTGTCCCCGACGAGAATTGTTAGTAATCGGGGCAATTTGTTCTTGAGGTTTGGGCGGTGCTGGAGTAGTGCTAGGTTGCTGCGCCAACAAAGAGAGTTGATTTTTAGCTTTGGCTAAATTTTTTTGGGCTGACTCTCGCGCTTCTTGATACTGCTTTGTTGCTGCGGCTAGAGGTTCTTCGCCTACCAAAGTTTTGCTTGCTTTGGTAAGGTTTGCGTCGTTCTTATCGCCCTGCAACTGCCCCGCGCGTAGTAAAAGGTTAGTTTGGGATAGTTCTAGGCGACTATTGATTTGGGGTTGCTGCCAACTTGCCCACAGTGAAGTACCAGTAAAGAAAATTACTACCAACGTCAGCAAACTTAAAATTACGCGCTTAATCGTCATGAATACTCGTTAGAAAATGCGATCGCCACAAGTTGCATTATGACATTTTCGGGGAATGGACAGAACGATCGCAAATAAGCAAAGTCACCCTACAGATAGTACCACTTGCTCTGGAAAGATGATATTTGGTTTTGTATGCCGAATTTGCCTGATTAACTTGGGAAAAAAATAAATTGTAGTCATCTGTGCCTAAGTATTTTTACACAATATTGTTAAATGTCTGCGCTCCAGTTTTTGTTGCTCGAACCAAATATCTCTGATGCCGAGGCAGTAAACGCTGTGCTGCAAGCAAGTGACATTGACTGTAATGTATTGCGAGTAGATAGTTATGCCAACTTTGTCCAGGCATTAGAAACAAATACTTATGACATAATTTTGTCAGATTATGCCTTGAGCGATCGCGATGGCATTTCTACATTAGAAATTGCCCGTAAACTGCAACTTGAAACTCCATTTATCTTTGTCTCTAACAGTATTGGCGAAGAATTAGCGATCGCCGCACTAGAAGCGGGAGCCGCAGGTTTTGTACTCAAGCACCGATTAGAAAAATTAATTCCTTGCGTGCAAAGGGCATTAAAAGCAACCCAAGCAAGCCGCCAACAGCACCAAAAAATAGCAAGACTAGAGGCGCAAACAAGTCATCTGGCATTGTTTGAGTCAATTGATGAAGGCTTTTGCATTTGCCAAATGCTGTTTGATGACAATGGAGAACCGGAAGATTATCGATTTATCAAAGTCAATTCTCTGTTTGAAGAGCTAACAGGACTTGAGCAGCCAACAGGGAAAACGGCGCGAGAATTAGTTCCCAATCTCGAAGCCCACTGGTTTGAAATTTATGGCAAAGTTGTCAAGACAGGCGAACCGATACAGTTTGAAGAACACTCAATCGCCATGAACCGTTGGTTTAATGTCCATGCTTTTCGGATGGGCGAGCCGCAAAATCATCAATTTGCTATTTTATTTACTAATATTAGCGATCGCAAACTTGCCGAAGCAGCTACACGTCAAAGCGAAGCCCGCTTGCACGCAGTAGCAAGTAATTTGCCTTATGGAGCAATCTTCATTGTCGATCGCAATTTGCGCTATCTGCTGGCAGAAGGTCAAGCGCTGGAGGATGCAGGCATGGCATCCAAAAGCTTAGTCGGAAAAACGCTCTGGGAAGCTCTCGATCCAGCATTAGCAAACAGCTACGCACCTTATTACCGCCAAGCTCTTAAGGGCGAACCATTTGGGCTAGAGCATAGCAGCCACGATCGCTACTACGTCTCGTATGGTACGCCGTTGTATAACGAAAACGGTGAAATCTATGCAGTATTAAGCGTTTCTTACGACATTAGCGATCGCAAAAAAGTTGAACAAGAAAGAGAGCGATTTCTTACCGTTGCTTCGGATTTGCAAGCGATTACGAGCAGTAATGGTTATTTTCAATGGGTAAGCCCAACTTTTGAGCAAATGCTAGGGTGGACGAACAATGAAATGCTGTCTCGTCCTTGGGCAGATTTTGTCCACCCCGACGACATTAGCCAATCTTTAATAGAATTTGAGAGCCTCTTGTCTGGCAACGAAACACTTGCATTTGAAAACCGTTACCAACACAAAAATGGCTCTTATCGCTGGTTGTTGTGGAAGGCGCAGCCGCACCTCAAAGAGCGGGTAATTTATGGAACTGCCGTTGATATTAGCGATCGCAAGCTTGCCGAAGCATCGCTACATCAAAGCGAATCGCGTTTCCGCCTCATGGTCGAAAGTGCTAAAGATTACGCTATTTTTACCCTCGATCTTGATGGCATCATTACAAGTTGGAATTCTGGTGCGGAAAACTTGCTAGGGTATGCAGAAGCAGAAATTATTGGTTGCAACGGTTGCATCATCTTTACGCCAGAGGATAGAGAACAGGGACAAGACAAGCGCGAACAGGAAATTGCTCTCACTCAAGGACGGGCAGAAAACGAACGTTGGCACGTACGCAAAGACGGCAGCTACTTTTGGGGCAGTGGATTGATGATGCCGTTGCAGGATGAAGCAGGGATTAGGCAGGGATTTATTAAAATCATGCAGGACAAAACTGCCCAAAGACAAACCCAAGCCCAAAGAGAGCAACTTCTGCAACGAGAACAAGCAGCACGAGCAGCAGCAGAGTATGCCGATCGCGTCAAAAATGAGTTTTTGGCAGTGTTGTCGCACGAACTAAGATCGCCCCTCAATCCAATTCTTGGTTGGGCAAAGCTGCTGCAGAAAGGTACTCTTAGCCCAAATCGTCAAGCTGAAGCTTTAAAAACAATCGAGCGCAATGCAACTTTGCAATCGCAGCTAATAGAAGACTTGCTCGACATCTCCCGCATTATGCAGGGCAAACTGTCATTAAATGTCGTGCCGATTAAGTTGAAGTTTGTCATTTCTGCTGCCGCAGAAACGGTGCGTTTGGCAGCAGAAGCAAAAAGTATTAGCATCTTGCTCGCTCTTGATGATGTTTCGCTTGTATTAGGTGATGCTGCCCGCTTGCAACAAGTAGTATGGAACTTGCTTACCAACGCTGTCAAATTCACTCCTAAAGGCGGTCAGGTGACTGTAGAACTGCGGCAAATTGAACAATTGGCGCAAATTCAGGTAATCGATACTGGCAAGGGTATTCAGCCGCAATTTCTCCCCTATGTGTTTGAGTATTTTCGCCAAGAAGACGGCTCAACTACTCGTAAATTTGGCGGCTTAGGATTGGGGCTGGCGATCGTGCGGCAAATTGTGGAAATGCATGGAGGAACAGTCAAGGCAGAAAGCTTAGGCGAAAATCGAGGTGCAACTTTTACAGTGCAATTACCTATTGTGCAACAAGCTGCTGCGGCTGTGGAGCTATCCCGCGCCAAAGCAGGAAATGCAGCAAATCCTTTAAGCAACGTGCAAATTCTCGTTGTGGATGATGATGCCGATAGCCGCGAGTTTCAAGCGTTTTTACTAGAACAAAATGGCGCTAGGGTAATCACCGCTAGTTCTGGCTTAGAGGCATTGCAAGCAATAGAGAGAGCCGTTTTTGATGTATTAGTCAGCGATGTAGGCATGGCGCAAATGGATGGCTATATGCTGATGCAACAAATTCGCTTGCGATCGCCCGACCGCGGCGGCGAGGTAAAAGCGATCGCTGTGACTGCTTACGCTAGAGACTTCGATCGGCAACAAGCATTGCAAGCAGGATTTCAGGCTCATATTTCTAAACCAATCGATCCCGAAGAATTAGTCAAGGCGATCGTCAATCTGCTTGAAGTTCGCTAAAAACTTACTCAGAAAGCTTTACATTTTGCTAAAATGACCAAAATAATTCGTAATTCGTAATTGTTATCCCCCGACTTTAGGCGTGGGATTGAAACAGGATGCTATGCATTAAACCTGAATGAATTAATTTTATTTGTAATTACGAATTACGAATTACGAATTACGAATTACCGCCTTGGGAGGATAAAAAGCTTGACCACTCGCGCGATCGTTGTACGTCACGGTCAAAGTAGTTATAACATCGAGCGGCGCGTTCAAGGGCGTAGCGATGTCTCAACTTTGACTCAAAAAGGTCGTGATGATGCTTTTAAGGTCGGTGCTGCCCTCAGTCACCTCAACTTTGCCGCGATCTATAGTAGCCCCTTACAACGAGCCAAACAAACTACAGAAGTTATTAGCGAGTGTTTGCTAACTTCCTCGCCCGTCCAAACTGCCGATAAGTTGATGGAAATTGACTTGCCTTTGTGGGAAGGTATGTTATCTCAAGATGTCAAAGCAAAGTTTCCCGAAGCTTATCACCTTTGGAAGCACCGCCCAGAAGAATTAATGATGGTAGTGCCACAAGCAGGAGGAGGAGAGAAAAAGCATTTACCAATTTTGGCATTGTACGAACAAGCGCGGCAGTTTTGGACAGAAGTATTGTCCCGCCACCAAGGGCAAACAATCTTGATTGTTGGGCATAATGGCATCAATCGCGCCTTAATTAGCACTGCATTAGGAATTGCTCCCGATCGCTATCATTCGGTGCAGCAATCTAACTGTGGCATTAGCGTGCTGAACTTTTCTGGTGGATTGGGGGATAGCGTTCAACTAGAGTCTTTGAATCAGACAGGACATTTAGGCGAAGTTTTACCATCACTGCGTCCAAATCATCAGGGAGTGCGGTTATTACTGGTACGTCACGGCGAAACAGAGTGGAATCGCCAAACAAAGTTTCAAGGGCAAATAGACGTTCCTTTAAATGATAATGGGCGATCGCAAGCGCAGAAGGCAGCCGAGTTTCTCAAGCAAATTAAGTTAGATTTTGCCGTATCAAGTCCGATGCTGCGTCCCAAAGAGACAGCCGAGATTATTTTGCAATATCACCCCAATATTCAACTGCAATTGCAAGATGGATTGAGAGAAATCGGTCATGGCTTGTGGGAAGGCAAATTAGAGTCAGAAATCGAGCAAACTTTTCCAGGGGAATTGCATCGCTGGCGCACAGTACCAGACGAAATACAAATGCCAGAAGGAGAAAACTTGCAGCAAGTACGCGATCGCAGTATTGTAACTTGGCAGCAAATTGTCTCATCAGCCTTAGAAAAGCAGTTGCAAACAGGCTTAGTAGTTGCTCACGATGCGACTAATAAAGTCCTACTTTGTCACGTTCTTGGCTTGGGGGGCAAAAACTTTTGGAACTTCCGCCAAGGTAATGGAGCAGTTAGCGTTATCGATTATCCTCAAGGTTTGAATGGTTTACCTGTATTGCAAGCAATGAATATCACCACTCATTTAGGAGGAGGCGTACTAGATAAAACAGCCGCAGGCGCACTATAGCGAGTCGGTAGTTAAACCAATTACTAGCAAAAAAGCCGATCGCCAAATTATGATAAGCCAAGTGCTGCAACAAGTCCGAGTCATAGACCCAGTTTCGCATACAGACCGAATAGCTGATGTCTGGATTGCCAATGGTGTAATTAAGGCAGTAGAAGACAAAATTGACGATGTTTCTGCGGAAACTCAGCTACGCGATTGTCAAGGCTTGGTATTGGGACCTGGACTTGTAGATTTATACAGTCACAGTGGAGAACCAGGATTTGAGGAGCGAGAAAACATCGCATCTCTGATGGCGGCGGCGACGGCTGGCGGTTTTACGCGGTTGTGTATTTTGCCTGATACCACACCGCCGATAGACACCCCCGCAGGCGTAGCAAGCATCGATCGCATCAAGGGAGGGGTAAAATGCATTGCACCTCTACCCCTCCATATTTATGTTTGGGGAGCGCTCACAGCAGGCATTCAAGGGCAGCAAATGACCCAATTAGCAGAACTTGCGGCATCTGGAATTGTCGGGTTTAGCGACGGTCAGCCAATAGAGAATTTAGCTTTATTAAGACGCTTGTTAGAGTACCTTCAGCCTTTAAATAAACCGATCGCTTTATGGTGCTGCGATCGCCGTTTGGTAGGTAATGGTGTAATTAGGGAATGTGCAGACTCAATTATTTTAGGTTTACCAGGAAATCCAGAAATTGCCGAAACTACAGCGATCGCAGCTTTACTAGAATTAGTAGCAGCAATTGGCACTCCAGTCCATATTATGCGCGTTTCTACAGCTAGGAGTGTAGAACTGATTGCTCAAGCGAAACAACGAGGTTTACCAATTACAGCTAGTGTTAGTTGGATACATTTATTACTCGATACGCGATCGCTTGACAGTTACAGTCCTGACCTGCGAATTGAGCCACCACTAGGCAATCAGACTGATAGAGTAGCAATTATAGAAGCGGTGCGCTTAGGGGTTATAGATGCGATCGCGATCGATCACTCGCCTTATACTTACGAAGAAAAAACAGTAGCTTTTGCAGAAGCACCACCAGGCGCGATCGGTTTGGAGTTAGCTTTGGCTTTATTGTGGCAAAATCTGGTAGAAAACGGGCAGTTGTCTGCGTTGGAACTATGGCGCTGTTTGAGTATGAATCCAGCAAAGTGTTTGCAGCAAAATGTAGTGGCAATTTCTGCCAATAGTCCTGCTGAATTAACTCTATTCGATCCTCAGCTAACTTGGCGCGTCGAACATCAAGCATTAAAATCCCTTTCTACTAATACTCCCTGGCTAGGACAGCAAATTACAGGTCGGGTCATGCAAACTTGGGTAAGCAACACAAGATTATAACAAGTTATTAATTAAATGCGGAAATTAGAAGTTGCCTTGTGAAAAGGAACCAGGAAGCAGTTGTTAGGAAAGATGGCAACACTTCCTTTACCAATTTGCAAACGCAACTTTAATATGCTGAAAAAAATTAATAACTCGATTCAGTCTCGCCAGCTTAGACAAGGATCGCTGTCATGCTGCTTATTTTTGGCGCTCGCTTTAGGATTGACTATCGACGTTTCTAGTACGCAAGCGCAGACAGTACCTCTATCTCTGCGTTCTGATATTACAGTTCGTAACGTTTTAAACACATTAACCACTTCTGCATCTATTCGGATTGCCAAAGATCCGCGCAATCAAACTCTTTATTACCTCAAACAAAACGGTGATATTTATCGCGTCAATTTAGGGACTACCAGCACCGCTACCCGCGTCTACACATCTACAGACCACAAAGCAGTTGGCGTTCAAGGGATGGCAATTGGACCTGATGGCACAATTTACTTAGTTGGTAACGCTGATGTGGGAACCGTTCAGACTAGGGCAACTATTGTTAAGGGTGTAATTAATGCAACCACAGGTCAGCGCGTTTGGTCAACTTTAGCGCAAACAGCTAGCTATCCGAGAAGCGCTACAGCCTACGATCATCGTTTCAATGGCGCGATCGTCGATCCAACTAATACCTACTTATATGTCAATAGCGGTTCGCGTACCGATCACGGGGAAGTTCAATCAGCTAATGGTCTGTACCCAAATACCCGCGAAGTAGGATTAACAGCTTGTATTCTGCGCCTACCGATTAGCGGTCAAAATATTTCCCTACCCAACGATCGCAATAGCTTAAAAGCATCTGGCTATATCTTTGCCGAAGGAACGCGCAACACCTTTGATTTTGCGTTTGCAGGCAATAACGACTTATTTGGCACAGAAAACGGTCCAGACCGCGATATGCCAGAAGAATTAAATTGGTTGCGTCAAGGCGGTCATTATGGTTTCCCTTGGCGGATAGGTGGCTTAGACAATCCTCAGCAATACTCAAACTACAATCCAGCAAGCGATCGCTTATTAGATCCTCGATTTAACGCAGTGAAGCTAGGTTACTACTATAACGATCCAACATTTCCGCCCCGACCTGCCAGAGATTTATTTGGCTCGATTTACAACTTAGGACCAGATGCCGATAGTTTCCGCGACGCGGTAGACGGTCAAGTTAAAGATGCTAGCAATCTCGGACTAACGATCAGAACTTTTACTTCTCACCGTTCTCCTTTAGGGATAGTTTTCGATCGCCAAAACACGATGAGTCCCGCTTTTCAAGGCGATGGTTTCATGCTGAGTTGGACTAAAGGCGATCCCACAGGTGAAAGCGTACCAGGTCCTTTTAAAGATCCGAGCGAAGATTTGCTGCACCTAGATTTAACTAAAGTTACCATCAACAACAATCTTACGTATCAAGTGCGGACTACACGCATTGTGCGAGGTTTTAACCAACCCATAGATGCGGAAATTATCCGTAACAAAATCTACGTGCTAGAATACGGCGGCAATCAAGGTATTTGGGAAGTTACCCTACCCCCGCGAACCAATTAAATAGAACAAATATTGCAGGATATGGACATGATGTAGTAGACGTAGCAGTGCTACGTCTCTACAGGGGGTGCTACGTCTCTACATCGTACAGGAATGTTAATCTAATTCGCCTACGCGGTTAGGGGGCCAAAACCTCACAACAGCCCGCCCAATGATATGGTCTTTCGGGACAAAACCCCACATATGGCTGTCGCAGCTATTATTACGATTATCGCCCAGCATGAGATAAGAATTTGGCGGTACGGTAATAGGTCCTAACTCGTAGTTAGGAGCATCGGCGATATACTCTTCTGACAAAGCTTGGTTATTAATGTAAACCTTACCTTGCTTGACTTGAATCTTGTCTCCTGGCAAGCCAATTAGCCGCTTGATATATGCATCTTTGATTTCTGGAACTTCTGACTTATTGGGATCTACTTGCCAAGGATCTACTGTGTCGCCAGGAACTAATTGCGAACAAATTTTCGCAGTGTTAGGGGGCATAAATACAACAATATCTCCCCGTTGCGGTGAATGGAGGCGATAACTTACTTTATCAATAATCAATTTGTCATTGATCTGCAGAGTTGGTAGCATTGAGCCTGTAGGAATCCAACGAGCCTCAGCTACGAAGGTACGGATGCCTAGAGAGAGAATAATACTTAACGCGATCGTTCTCCCTAACTCACCTATCCACGAACCTTCCCGCTCTTTTGATGCTTTGCGATCGGACATATATGTTTAACAGCTACAGTAAAAATAAATCGGTTAACTAATTTAACTTGTTAAGGAAATATACTTGCTAAATTCTAACTTCAAAACTATCTAATTTAAGAGTATTGAATCAGGAACTTTGCAGTACGGCAAAAACCTATAGTTGAAAATTTTTCCACTCGCGAAATCCGGTATAATTTGCGATCGCCCTTGTCCCCTGTCTCTTCATATTTGCTATGTCATCTCATCCTAGTCTGCTCATCCGCCACGCGACAATTTTGTTACCAAATGGAGAATTCTTAGTTGGGGATGTATTAGTAAGCGATCGCCAGATTGCCCAAGTTGCCCCAGAAATCCCTATTCCATCAGGTGTTAGAGAAATAGACGCAACTGGACTTACTTTGTTGCCTGGAGCGATCGACCCGCAAGTACACTTTCGCGAACCAGGTTTAGAACACAAGGAGGACTTGTTTACAGCTAGTTGTGCTTGTGCTAAGGGGGGTGTAACTTCCTTTTTAGAAATGCCCAACACGCGCCCTTTAACGACTACGCAGGCGGCTTTAGATGACAAGTTACAGCGGGCGGCGGCTAAGTGCGTAGTTAATTACGGCTTTTTTATCGGCGCAACACCTGAAAATTTGCCTGACTTGCTTGCGGCTAACCCAGCTTGTGGCATCAAAATCTTTATGGGTTCGATGCACGGGCAGTTGTTAGTAGATAGCGATACGGCATTAGAGCATATTTTTGCCCAAGGTAAGCGCTTAATTGCAGTTCATGCTGAAGATCAAGCCAGAATCAACCAGCGCAGGCAGGAATTTGCAGGCATTCACGATCCCAAAATTCACTCGCAAATTCAAGATGATGTCGCAGCCTTATTAGCTACACAGCAAGCTTTGGGATTAGCTAAGAAGTACCAACGCCGCTTGCACATTTTACATATGTCTACTGCCTTAGAGGCTGAGTTGTTGCGGCAAGATAAGCCTAGTTGGGTGACAGCAGAAGTAACGCCGCAACATTTGTTGCTCAATACCAGCGCTTATGACAAAATTGGCACTTGGGCGCAGATGAATCCGCCTTTGCGATCGCCTCACGATAATGAAGTTCTCTGGCAAGCTTTGTTAGATGGGGTAATAGACTTTATTGCCACAGATCACGCGCCTCATACTTTAGAGGAAAAAGCCCAAGAATACCCCAATACTCCTTCAGGAATGCCTGGGGTAGAAACATCGCTGCCATTAATGCTAACTGCAGCAATGCAAGGGCGTTGTACGGTGGCGCAAGTTGTTAACTGGATGTCAACTGCGGTAGCAAAGGCGTATGGAATTGCTAATAAAGGTGCGATCGCACCTGGATATGATGCAGATTTGGTGTTGGTTGATTTAAATAATTATCGCCCAGTTGTGCGTGAGGAGTTGTTAACTAAGTGCGGTTGGAGTCCTTTTGAGGGCTGGGATTTGACTGGTTGGGCTGTATATACGATTGTTGGTGGTGAGGTTGTGTACGAACAGGGGAAAGTTAATACTCAGGTACGCGGTACGGCTTTGCAATTTGCTCAAGAAAGTTAGCGAACGCAGATGGACGCAGATGGACGCAGATGAAGACGATAGGGACTAATTATTTTGCGCTTGATAAGGCTACTTTGATGCCTAATGCTATTAAAATAGCTCCCATTGTCTTTTCGATGTAGTGAGATGCAGATAGGAAGCGATTTTTGATTATTGGGTGGGAAATGGCGATCGCAACTAGCGTAAACCAGCTTAATGTGAGGATAAACATCTGCACTCCGTAGATTATTCTGATCCCTACGGGCGTAATAGGACTAATAACTTGGGTAAATAAGCTAAAGAAAAATAATGTAGCTTTAGGGTTGAGGATATTGGTGATAAAGCCAATTTTGACGGCGTTGAATCTGCTAATATCTTGTCTTACTTTTTGATTGTCTAAGTTATTTTTGGCTGGTTTTGCTTGCCAAGATTTATATCCGATATAAATTAGATACGCTGCACCTAAAAGTTTGATAATCGAAAATAAAATAATCGATCTAGAAATGAGTAACCCTATACCCACTAGCGAGTAGGCAACATGAACTAAAACTCCTAATGCTATGCCAAATGCGCAATAGACTCCAGTGCGGCGCGAATATACCAAACTATTGCGACAAATCATGGCAAAATCAGGTCCAGGACTCATAATTCCTAGTAACTGAATAGCAGCAATAGTCAGCAATTGGGCGATAAAAGGCATAGTTTTAATAGAAATTTGCTAGCAAATTCTCTAATTGTAATTGTCCGCCTACGTTTGCGAACTCAACTAAGCGGCGATCGCCTGCGTAACTAAGAGCTATTTTTAGATAAGTTGGTGGCATTTCTGGCAATCTTTCCGCCCACTCAATGGCAACAATTCCCAAGGGATATTCAGCGTCATCCCAGTAATTTGCTAAGTTTAATCCTTTAACTTCTTCAGGTTGCAGGCGATATAAGTCTAAATGGTACAACGGTAAGCGTCCGCCTTCGTACTCGTTTATCAGGGTAAATGTTGGGCTAACAATCGGTTCGGTAATGCCTAATCCTTCACCAATCCCTTGCACTAAGCAAGTTTTACCAGCACCTAAATCTCCAGTTAGTAAAAGTATGCTACCAGCAGCTAGAGTTTGCCCTAAATGTACTCCTAAAACTCTTGTCGCTTGAGCATTTGCTAGGTTAATTTGCAATCTCTTCTCCTCATGCGTAGGCGCGACTGTACCAACGTAATAACACTCCTGCTAACCGTTGGGGATTATGCCTCACTAAGCCTGTAACTTCATCTTCATCCATCACGTTAGCGATGATGATTTTTCTACCTAACTTGGATACTACTTCGCGATCTAGATATACAGGATGGGAGTTTTCTTGAGCGTAACGTTTTAAACTGCGGGGTGAGGGGGCTGTTTTGTGGACTAATACGGCGTTAAATAACTTTTCCCCGCAAGCATTATCGATCGCCCGAATATGATCGGAAACTGTATAACCTTGCGTTTCTCCTGGTTGCGTCATGATATTGCATACATAAATGCAAGGTACGGGCGGGTTTTTGCTGCCGCCTTTGCGTCTTGAGGCGATCGCTGCGGCAATTTCTGGTACTAATAAATTGGGAATAACGCTGGTGTAGAGGCTGCCAGGACCGATAATAATACAGTCAGCTTCTTCAATTGCTTGCACTGCTCTAGGTAAAGCTGGAGGATTAGGAGGCAAGCAGCCAATTTTGAGAATACTGCCCCCAGCTTCGGTAATATTTGACTCGCCTTCAATTGTGCGCCCATCGGCTAATTCTGCCCACAAGCGCATATCGCTCAGAGTTGCTGGCAAAACTTGCCCTTTGACGGCTAAAACATCGGAACTCGCCGCGATCGCTCTTTCTAAGTCTCCGGTAATATCGCTCATAGCCGTTAAGAACAAATTACCGAAACTATGACCTGTCAAACCATCTCCGGCTGTAAACCGATATTGGAATAACTCAGTTAGTAGTTTTTCTTCTGATGCTAGGGCTGCCAAACAGTTGCGGATGTCTCCAGGCGGCAACACGCCAATTTCGCGCCGCAAGCGCCCAGAGGAGCCGCCATCGTCCGCTACGGTGACGATCGCAGTGATGTTATTGCTGTAACTTTTTAGTCCTCTGAGCAGCGTTGATAGCCCAGTTCCACCGCCAATGACGACTATTTTTGGTCCGCGATGCAAGCGGCGATACGTTAGCAGCACATCGATTAATTCTTCATCGCCTTCTGGTCTGAGGACTTCGGTAATTGAGCCTACTGTACGGGTTTGTCCCCAGAAGATTAATAATATGCCAAATAGCAAAATCAGCGGACCACTAACGTAGTTGGGGAGGAAATTAGCGATCGCGCCTACAAGTTGTTGGATAAGCTGGATAGCATAAAAAATTGGTGTGAGCTTGATCCAAATTGCCAATCCTAACGCCGTCAAAATCACGCCGCCAGCGCTAATTAGCAACCAGCGCTTGACTGATAGCCCAGGCGAAAGCCATTTAAACCATTGGTTAACTCTATATTGAGTCCGATTGCGCGACTCTTGCCTAAACAGGTTTATGGCTTTCTTCAAATAACTGATTGACATAGGCGGCGTTGGACAACAGCAAAATACGGCTTTGAATTTAAGGGAAACTACTCTTGTTTTCAACCGTGCATGACTAAAGTCTAAGGGTAAAGGGGGAAAAGACGCTAAATTGCGCTATTAGTTGCCAATGTAGTTTATACCTTAATTTCGCGCTTTGCAGTTAACATGAGCGATCGCTATAGTTAGATACCGATGGCTGTAAGCTGTTATTTTGAAAGAAAACAGCTATCTCTAGCTGTATTGTTGGGTAATTCCCTATGGAAAAGCGCATTCTAGGTTTAGATCCAGGTTTAGCAATCTTGGGATTTGGAGCAATTTGCTACCAAACTCCGGCTTGTCATCTTACACCTAGTTCTGTTCCGTTAGCTGTGCAAGTAGTCAACCAGCCGATAACTTTGATCGATTTTGGCATTATTAAGACTGCGGCAAATATGGAAATGGGCAAGCGACTTTGCACAATTTATGAGGATTTAAACTCATTGATGCAACAATGGCAACCCGATCTAGTGGCGATTGAAAAGTTATTTTTCTACCGCATGGCTAGCACTATTAGTGTAGCCCAAGCGCGAGGCGTGTTGATGTTGGTACTTGCTCAACATAACGTTCCTTTTGTCGAATTTACTCCTGCCCAAATTAAGCAAGCGCTAACAGGCTGGGGAAATGCTGATAAAAGAGAAGTTCAAGAAGCTGTAGCTAGAGAATTGAACTTAGATTATATTCCTCGCCCTGATGATGCTGCTGATGCTTTGGCTGTGGCGATCGCTGCTTCTTTTGGGTTAGATTAGCTAAAATTGGTTGGATATACAGCATTTCAAAGCAACAAGCGTAGAGTTATCGCTTGCACCTCTAGTTAATATGCGATTAATTGTGTTGTTGACTGCTAGCTTGAGATTTTGATGTTCGGTAAAAATCTCTGCTAACTCTGCAGGTGGAACTAAATCCCACACTCCATCAGAACACAGTAGCAAAATATCGCGATTTTTTAGAGCTAGAGATAAGTCCGTACCAAATGAACTTAAAGTTTGTACGTATTCCCGCTCTATAGTTTTCTTCGCACCCAAGCATTTAGTAATGACGTTGCGTTGCGGATGATCTTGACTGTCTTGGTAGGTAATTTCGCCGTTAGCAAGCAGGGAAGCTACTAACGAATGATCTTCGCTCAATTGACAAATCATACCATTTCTAATCAAGAATATCCGACTGTCGCCAACATGAGCGATCGCTAATTGATTTTCTATAGCTAGAACAACACTTAATGTAGTTCCACCTCTTCTCACTTTTTCTATTACATTAGCATTGGCTTTTTCTACTACAGATATTAGCCAATTTTCTCTACTTTTTTCATCTTGTAAATTTGTAATTAAAGGCATTGATAATACAGTATTTACAGCCAACTTACTTGCTACCTCGCCTTCAGCCATTCCTCCCATTCCATCAGCTAACGCTCCTACTAAAATACTCTCATCTTTTGTAGAATACTGCTGAACGCCATAGCAATCTTCATTTTGCAGGCGGTGTAACGATAAGCCAATTGTTGAATAACTAGCTATATCCCACTGAACTTTATATTTACTAATTGTATTTTGGCTCTCTATTAATGCTTTTCGCAATTGATTTAAGCCAATTCTGTCTTGGGTAATAGGTTGGAGACAAAGATTAATAATTTGATAAATACCAGGAATTAGCTGAATACTTGAGTAAAGATCGTGTCTTGTATTTGGTAGTGACTGGTGGATTGCTTGATAAAGTAGAATACCTACAACATAGGTACTCATTTCCTCACTTACATGACAATTACAAGCAACTTCAGGCGCACAATATTCAGTTACCATTCCAGATTCAACTTGTCCGCCTAATAAATGCACGTTAGTTAGGTCATAAAACTTAATTTCATTATTTATTTGGATAAATTGGGGCATAATTTGGCAAAAACACCACCCATATTCGTATGCATCATGAAATAACTGACAAATTTGACTTGCCAGCATTATTGCTACTTGAGGAGGGTGTTTTTTTTGCAACCAAGTATCTAATGTTTGTTCTGTTTGCGGTAGATAACTTAGTAATAATAATTTCTGGGTATTTAAGTTAGTTGTTTCTGCTGGCGAATCCTCCTCTAAATACTCGTAATCTCCACTGAACTCTAAATAATCTTCATCAGATAATACTTCAGCTAAATTAGACTTTGACTTTGTAGTAAGTGATGAATTATCTACTGGTATCGTTAATATTTCTTCTCTAAATAATTCGCTATTAACAACTTTGTCTGTAGATATAATATTTTGAACTGCAGCAGAATCAAAAGACAAATCTACCTGCTTTTCCAGCCCTACAAATAATAACTGAGAAAGCATTTTGCTATCAGCAAGAGCATGACGTACTTGCAACTCTCGACTTAATCCGCCATCTGAATTTCCAATTCGCAATAAGCCTAATTTATCTATAATTTGTGCGTTGTTCGCTAGCAATTTTTCGTCATCAATTTGCTGGATGCTAACCCTAAAATAGTCAACGTCCGCAAACTTTCCTAAATGCGCTTTGATAGTTACGCGAAAGTTGTTAACTTGAAAACAAGTGCCTGATTGAATAATTAAAATCGGATCGGTTAACGAACTTAACATATAAAAGATGAGTCAGATTGAAAATGATACTTGTGCTTAGGCGTTTTAAAGCTTTTGATTTTAAGGACGACAAAAAGGCAGCAAATTCTCTAATCCAGAATATAGCCTAGTTTCATCGGGATTTTTCTGTAGTTGAGGCTGGAAGAATTTTCTTTATAATGTATTTGCAAATATTTGGATTTATATGAATTTTTGACATTTTTTAACGATAAGATCTTGCCTTCTCAACCAAACACGCAAAAAAGGCTTCTATGCTGCCACAGAAGCCGAAAAAGTTATCTTAACTAGCTAAAAACTGCCCTGCAATTAAATTACCTTTGCCATAGCCCTTTCTAGCGCTTGCAATGCTTGGCTTACTTCAGCTTCAGAAACAATCAACGGCGGTACAAAGCGGATAACTTTAGGACCTGCTGGCACGAGTAACAAACCTTCATCAATGGCTGCTTTAACAACGTCGATAGATGTCAAAGCTATATCTTGTGAAAGTTCCATCCCATCGATTAAACCCCAGCCGCGCACTTCGGTAACTACCTGCGGATATTTAGCGGCGATCGCATTTAAGCCATTTCTTAGCTGTTCGCCGCGCTGATAAGCATTTTGGAGTAAATTGTTCTTTTCTATAGTTTCTAGCACGCTCAAAGCCGCCGCACAAGCAAAAGGATTGCCGCCAAAGGTACTAGCATGATCTCCAGGCTTAAACACATTGCAAAAAGACTTGCACATTACAGCACCAATCGGAATCCCACCGCCCAAACCTTTAGCACTGGTAAAAATATCCGGTTCGATGCCTAAGTTTTCGTATCCCCACAATTTGCCCGTTCTACCTACACCTACTTGCACTTCGTCTAGCATCAATAAAATGCCCGTTTCATCGCAAATATCGCGGATGCGTTGGAAGTAAGCAAGATCGCCAGGACGCACGCCGCCTTCTCCCTGCAAGGGTTCTAGCAAAATAGCAGCCACGCCGCGATCGCCTGAATCTAATTCGGTAATTGCTGTTTCTACAGCTTTAACATCGTTGTAGGGGACGTAATGAAAACCAGGCACTAAAGGACTAAAATCTTTTTGGTACTTCGGTTGTCCTGTCGCCGTAATTGTCGCTAAAGTCCGACCGTGAAAGCTAGCATTAGCTGTAAGAATAATCGGTTCGTCAATTTGTTGAACAGTATGAGCGTACTTGCGAGCAAGCTTAATTGCACCTTCATTTGCTTCTGCACCAGAATTGCAGAAAAATACTCTTTCCGCACAGGAATGGTCAATTAGCCATTTGGCTAGCTGCCCTTGGACGGGAATGTAGTACAAATTAGAAACATGGTGCAGCGTTTGAATTTGCTGCGTTACCGCCTCTACCAAGGCGGGGTGAGCGTGTCCTAGAGTACAAGTAGCAATTCCAGCTACAAAATCTAGATATTCTCGCCCTTGAGTATCCCAAACACGACAAAGCGCACCTTTTTCCAAAGCCAAGGGAAAGCGCCCGTAGGTTGTCATGACGCAATCATCAAAGCTATTAGGATCGTAAGCCTCGCCTAAGACAGCGCCGGATTCCGCAGGTATAGAGGCATCTACTAAAGTTTCTATACTCACTACTTACTCCTTATAAAGATTATTTATGTTTATCTAGCAAGTTTAATGGCAACTAAAGAAAACTTGTATCTGAAAGTTTAATGGCAACTAGAAGCAATTTCTGTCCGATTCGATTCAACTGGCACTTACTTTTAGCTGAAGTAAGGCTATTCTCAAACGAGTGTCCGTCATAACTAACGCCTGTGTACTCTACATTTGAACAAAGATATCGTCGCATCCG
This sequence comes from Aliterella atlantica CENA595, assembly GCF_000952155.1. Classification (GTDB taxonomy): domain Bacteria; phylum Cyanobacteriota; class Cyanobacteriia; order Cyanobacteriales; family Chroococcidiopsidaceae; genus Aliterella; species Aliterella atlantica. Next base: position 111,284 of record NZ_JYON01000003.1, read on the forward strand.
TAAAGAGTTAATTGGTGGTGCTATAGCTTTAGTAGGTGTCTTTCTCATCGGTACTTTGTGGTACTGGTTGGTTGAGGGTTGGACTTGGGAAGACGCGGCTTACATGACGGTGATTACTCTTGCTACTGTAGGCTTTGGCGAAATCAATCCTTTGGGCAACCGAGGGCGTTTGTTTACCATCACCCTGATTTTAATGGGAGTGATTAGTATTGGCTACATTGTTAATCGTTTTACAGAAGCTCTCATTCAAGGTTACTTTCAAGAAGGAATAAGACGCAGGCAACTTAGGCGAGTGATGGAATCACTAACAGGGCATTATATTATTTGCGGCTGCGGGCGCACCGGACAGCAAATTGCTTTAGAGTTTAAGGCTGAGGGCGTGCCGTTTTTAACTGTTGACTTGGATATCAATTCTGTCCAGATTGCTCAAGAGTCAGGACTTGTGGCGATCCAGGGAGATGCTACTTTAGATGAAACTTTGCTGAAAGTAGGCATCGAACGGGCGGTGTGTTTGGTGGCGGCGTTGCCTTCTGATGCCGAAAATCTGTATACAGTTTTGTCAGCTAAGACGTTAAATCCGCAAATTCGGGCGATCGCTCGTGCTAGCACTCAAGAAGCTTTGCAGAAGCTTCAGCGGGCTGGAGCCGATGCTGTTGTCTCTCCATACATTACGGGCGGCAAAAGGATGGCTGCTGCTGCTCTCAGACCCCAGGTAATGGATTTTGTAGACGGGATATTGACAGGTGCAGGCAGAGAATTGTATATGGAAGAGTATCGCCTCGATCCAGCAGTTTGTCCTTGTGTTGGGCAAACATTGCGGGAAGCAAAGTTGCGATCGCAAACTGGGGCTTTGGTGCTAGCTATTCGCCGCGTGGATGGGACTTTAATTGGCGGTCCTACGGCAGAAACTAAGTTAATGGCTGGAGATTTGTTGATTTGTATGGGTACGGCGGAACAATTAAGGCAAGTTAACCAAATATTAGGACCAATTCGCTACCGGATGCCACGTCCGCCTAAGCATAATTAAGATCGAAGGAAAAAAGAGGTTTTTATTTTTGTGCTAACGATGAAACATATCGAAAAGGACAATAAATGATAGGGGATCGTCGATCTATGGCTTTTTTTCAAAATTGCGCTCTACCTTAAGATGTATTGTTATTATCTATACAAAGTCATTGTTTGTTTACTTCTTAAGATAGAGCAGTATCGCTAATTTCAGTTTTAACCTGGGAAGATAATTGACAGGGGAACAAAAAGATATTAATGCAAATCATTAGATAAATGCGATCGCTTTTTATGAAGCGAAATAGTAACCTAGGATACCAAAGCCCCCCAACTAGAAAGGAAATATCATGGAAGCTAGCGAACTTCTCAAACGTTACGCCGCAGGAGAAAGAGATTTTAGCGGTATTGACTTAAGTAAAGCTGATTTGAGTTGGAAAAATTTGCAAGGGATTAAGTTACATTCAGCTAATTTGAGCGAAACAAACTTAATTTCTACCGACTTACGGGCGACAGACTTAAGTAAAGCTAATCTCAACTGTGCTAATATGCGCGGCGCAGATTTGAGTGGTTCGTACTTGCGCGATACTAGCATGGTGGAAGCCGATTTACGGGGAGCTTATTTGAGTCAATCTAAAGTAGCTACCTGGTTAGTAGGAGCAAATTTAAGTAGAGCTAACCTGAGCGGCGCAGATTTACAAGGATTGTATTTACATAAAACGCAGCTAACCGATGCTTGTTTTTGCGGCGCAAGAATGCCTAATGGTGGATTTCACGATTAGATGAGTCAAGCCGCAAAGCGGTGATTCGTAAGTGAACTTTGTAATTACGAATTACGAATTACGAATTACGAATTATTTTAGTCAATCTAGCTTTAGAGCATTGACTGGTACTTCGTCCCAATTTGTAACAGTCCGCATTTGAGCAATCCAACCTGCTAACTTTTGAGCATCAGTTAGATTTTGCTCGAATGACTCGTGACAAGCCTCAGCCTGCGATTCGTTACAACAAGCAATACAAGCATGAATCATGCCTGAAGGATCGATTTGTTCGTTTACCCAAATAGTCATCATAAAGTTAGAAGGGACGCAATGCATTGCATCCAGACAAAGGATAAAAAAGACTTCTTAGACTAAGTTTAGGATTTTATGGCGTTTTTTGAGGTTAAGGTCAGAGATATTGATGTTTTTTCACACTTATCTCCCTTTACCCTTCATCAAGCAGCAAAGCGGCAATTCGTAATTGAAGTCTGTAATTACGAATTACGAATTATTTAGTCATTTGCTCGATTGCATCGCCAGTAATTCGGCAAATTCGCCAGTCTGGTAATACCATAGCGCCTATTTGCTCGTAAAATGCGATCGCATCTGCGTTCCAATCTAATACGCTCCACTCCAAGCGTCCGCAACCGCGTTCGACAGCCAGGTTGGCTAAGTAAGTCAAAATTGCTTTGCCAATACCTTTACGCCGATATTCAGGCAAAACAAACAAGTCTTCTAGATATATGCCTGGCTGAGTCAAAAAGGTAGAATAGTTAGGGAAAAATAGTGCAAAGCCAACAACTTCCCCGTCGCACTCAGCTAATATTGCTTCTACACAAGGATGAGAACCAAATAAATGCTCGTGTAGTGCATCAGCATTACCTGTAACTGCATGAGATAGCTTTTCATACTCAGCTAGCGCTTGAATCAATTTAAATAAAACTTGTACGTCAGCAGGCTCAACTGGACGTAATTTAAGAGCGAAAGACATAGACACTATTTACGGCAGCTTTTAGATTCTAAGGCGTAAATAGTGCTTGTTGACTCCAAACTTCTAAATCAGCCAACCTTTTAAGCGTTTGGCAATTTGCGGTCTGCGTAATTTTCGCATAGCTTTACTTTGAATTTGTCGCACTCTTTCGCGGGAGAGATTGAATAAGCAGCCGACTTCTTCCAAAGTACAAGGCTCGCTTGTCGTCAAACCATAACGCAGAGAAATTACGTCTTTTTCTCTGGGAGTTAGCACATCACCCAATACATCCCAAATTTCTTGACGCATCATAGTTTCGTTCATTTGCTGTTCTGGAGATTGTCCGTCTTCATCTTCCAGCAAATCTACCAGTTCTGTATCTTCTTCTTTACCGACGCGATGGTTGAGGGATAAAGATTTACGGCGCAATTGTTGCAGTTGGCGCAGTTGTTCTGGAGCAATTTCTAAAGCTGCGGCTAGTTCTGTCTCTGTAGCGTTACGATGCAATTTTTGCTTGAGTTCTCTTTGTGCTTTTTTGAGCTTGTTGAGCTTTTCAACAATATGAATCGGTAATCTTATAGTTCTAGCATCATTAGCGATCGCTCGCGTAATTGCTTGTCTAATCCACCAGTATGCGTATGTAGAAAATTTATAACCTTTATCTGGGTCGAACTTTTCTGTTGCTCTGTTCAATCCCATTGCGCCTTCTTGAATCAAATCTAGAAACTGTACTCCTCTATTTAAATATCTTTTAGCAATAGAAACTACCAAGCGTAAGTTAGAACGAATCATTTTTCGCTTTGCTACTCTTCCTTGATACAAGCGATGTTCTAACTGGCGTTCTGATATATCGAGAGCAGCAGCTATTTCTACTGGTGTTGAACTGCGATTTAGTTCGTTTTGCAAGCGTTGCTTAACTTCGTCTACTTCAACGAGGAAACGGACTCGACGTGCTAATTCTACCTCTTCATCAGCCTTTAGCAACGGATAACGCGCCATTTCTTTGAAAAATGCACCTACTGCGTCATCTGACTCAGTTTTACGATAACCTGATGGTCTAGCCGCTGCTAAATTATCTCCATCTCTATCTTCTACATCTAAATTTTCTATATCTGATATTTCTTCGACTGCTGCTAAATGCTCGAAGGATGGTTCTTCTAGTTCTTCAACTGCAGAATCATTTATTTCTTGTGGTGGTAGCAAGTTATCAATTGGCTCTAATTCAGTAATATTCATACTTATATTTGGTTCTGATGGGGATAATTCAAACTGACGCTCCATTTGACTTTTTTCGTACATAACACTACTAACTGCTAATTAATTTTATTTAGTCTAGTAAACTGCGTCACCTGCAAATTTATCTGTTGTCAATTGGCTATGTACTAATTATTTTTATTGGCTTGCTCAATTGGATGTCTTATACTTGCTACTTAGTCTTATTATCTAAACAAAAAATTGGATTTTATCCTTACTCCCAACTTGTACAACCTGAAAAAAGCTTATAATAAATAATTCTAGACAATCTAACTGTAAATTCAACTATCTTCCTGAAACAACATTAAGATGGTTAAATACTTATGTATTTTTTAAAATCCTCTTGAAGTTATTATAAGAAAATAATTGAAAGACTAGATAAAAACTCATTTTTGAACGCGCGATCGCAAACAGATAAAACTATCTCCTATACACACCTAAATGTTTATACTCAAAAATTATTAATTTATTAATTAGTCTTGAGAACAGGATCTCATATATACAAAGGCTTTGCTCTCTACCAATGGGGAGAAAATAGTAATTTTTGGAAATAACAGATGACACGAGCAAGTGAATTTCTGCACGAGCGATCGTTAACAAGTTAAATTGATACAAACAAAAGTACCTGTATATAGATTGATATCCACTGAAAATCAGCCGCAAGAGCAGGTATAAAATGTAACTTATGCAGATCGTATAAAGATTTGATTTTTAGCTAAAGCGGACTATGTATATTCCTGGGTTAGATTGGTCAAATTTAATAGTAGCCGAGCCTGGCGCAGCTTATCAGTTCGAGGCGAGCCAGAGCAAGCGTTGGATAGAAGTATTGGTAGACTGCCCAGGCGCTACGGGCATATATACGTACAAACTGCCCAAAGAGATGTTATCGATACAACCAGGCGATATTCTCAGCGTGCCATTTGGTACGCAGCAAGTGGGAGCGATCGCAATTCGGTTATTAGAGCGCCCGCCAGCCAATCTAGCAACCGATAAAATCCGCGAAGTAGAAGATATTATCAGTGCAGGTTTTTTCTCTTCAATTTACTGGGAATTGCTGCAAAAAGTAGCCGAATACTACTACACGCCGTTGATGCAGGTAATTAAAGTTGCATTACCACCAGGATTATTAGGCAAATCGCAACGCCGTATTCGTTTAAAACCAGAAATTACATTAAGTGCTGATGTATTAAGCACCACAGCAAGACAAGTATTGCAGCTATTACAAGCTCAAAGCACTGGTGACTACAGCATTACCTACTTGCAGCGCCAAGTTAGAGGAGCAAATCGGGGTGTAAAAGAGCTATTAAGACGTGGTTGGGTAGAAAGCTATTTAGAAGCACCCAAAGCGACTAAACCCAAGCTCCAAAAAGCCGTTACCTTGGTAGGAAGTGGGTTTGAGACTGATGTTACCCCCCGTCAAAGGGAAATTTTAGAAATATTGCGGCGGCGAGGGGGCGATATGTGGTTGAGCGAGTTATTGCAGGTAAGCAACGCTAATTCTTCTACAGTCAAAGCATTAGAACAAAAAGGCTATGTTGTCATCCAAGAGCGGGAAATGCTCAGAGCCGAAAATAGCCCGCAATTAGCCGCCGATGCACCCAAAACATTAACACCAGCCCAAACACAAGCCTTAGCAGCTATTACAAGCTTAAATGGTGCAGCCCAAGTATTGTTGCATGGAGTAACAGGATCGGGAAAAACAGAAGTATATTTACAAGCGATCGCACCTTTATTAGCACGAGGACAATCGGCATTAGTATTAGTTCCCGAAATTGGACTAACACCGCAGCTTACAGACCGCTTCCGCGCTCGTTTTGGCGATAAAGTATGCGTTTATCACAGCGCCTTATCCGATGGCGAACGTTACGACACTTGGCGGCAAATGCTAACAGGAGAACCCCAAGTAGTAATTGGCACTAGGTCTGCTGTGTATTCACCGCTACCAAAACTCGGCATCATAATTTTGGATGAAGAACACGACAGCAGTTTTAAACAAGATTCACCAATTCCCACCTATCACGCCCGTAATGTTGCTCAATGGAGAGCAGAATTAGAAAATTGTCCCCTAGTTTTAGGTTCGGCTACGCCCTCGTTGGAAAGTTGGGTAGGTTTGAAAGACAAGGAGACAAGGAGACAAGGAGACAAGGGGGGTAGGGGGGATCGGTACTATCTTTCGTTACCCGAACGCATTGGTGCGCGTCCTTTACCGCCTGTAGAAGTGATAGATATGCGCCATGAGTTGCATCTAGGTAATCGCTCTATATTTAGTCGCTCGTTGCAAACAGCACTGCAAGAAATTCAAGCAACGCAGCAACAGGGAATTTTATTTATCCATCGGCGCGGACATAGTACATTTGTTTCTTGTCGCAGTTGTGGCTATGTCGTTGAATGTCCTAACTGCGATGTCTCCTTGGCTTATCACCATGCCGAAATTGGTGCTAGTCAAATGTTGCAGTGTCATTACTGTAACTACGTGCGATCGCATCCTCGCAGTTGTCCCGATTGCGGTTCGCCTTATTTAAAATTCTTTGGTAGCGGTACTCAAAAAGTCGCCCAAGAATTGGCGCAACAATTTCCCCAGTTACGCATAATTCGGTTTGATAGCGATACAACCCGTACCAAAGGGGCTCATCGGGAGTTATTAACTCGATTTGCCAACAAAGAAGCTGATTTGTTGGTAGGAACGCAAATGCTAACTAAAGGTTTAGATTTGCCTCAAGTAACGTTAGTAGGAGTTATTGCTGCTGATGGGTTGCTGCATTTAGCAGATTACAGAGCTAGCGAAAGAGCATTTCAAACTTTAACCCAAGTAGCAGGTAGAGCCGGAAGAGGCGAAGATTCAGGGCGCGTTATCATTCAGACTTACACGCCAGAACATCCAGTCATTCAAGCTGTAGCCAGACACGAGTACGAACCTTTTACAGCCGCAGAATTAGAACAACGGGCGGCGTTAAATTATCCTCCCTACGGGCGGCTGATATTGTTGCGCCTTAGTAGCACCGATGCAGAGCAAGTAGAGCAAGTAGCGCTAAATATAGCTTCTATATTGCGATCGCCAGAGGCAACCTATGAAATACTAGGTCCTGCACCAGCAAGTATTGTACGAGTTGCTAACCGCTATCGCTGGCAAATTTTAATCAAGCTCGGCGATGCAGCTAATTTGCCTAACTGGGATGAAGTGCGATCGCATTGTCCTCCAGTAGTTAGCCTGACTATTGATGTAGATCCGTTGAATATGATGTAGTTGGGGGCGATTGTCAGCGAGATGTTTAAATCGAGAGTTGATTATGACACAAGCGCCTAAATCAAAAATAGAAATTGCTGGCAAGTCGCTCAAACGCTTTAGTGCTGGAGCAGTTGTCGGGTTGCTAATTTCTGCCAGCCAATGGGGCGGCTATACTTATTTTTTTGGGGAGCCAATACCTTTAATTAGAGGAATTGCCTTTTGTTTGGCGCTCTCTTTTGTCTGTGGATTGCTGACACTTAGATGGGGTTATGAAACAATAGAAAAATTGCTGCAATTATTGGGGTAAAGGTAATTGGCTCGTCTTAAAGCCTATCCAATTAGCTGTTTGTGCTGGTTTCGAGGTTAAATGTTATGCAGCCCTTGAGCCAATTACCAAGTAATAATATTTGTGTCCAAATCAAAATCTTCTCGTTCATTAGCTGGAATTGCTGGCATTGTTGGCGCAGCAACTTTAATTAGTAAAGTTTTTGGCTTAGTACGCACCCAAGCGATCGCTGCTGTATTTGGTGTAGGCGTAGCTGCGGATGCTTTTAACTACGCCTATGTTATCCCTGGGTTTCTACTGGTTCTTCTCGGTGGGATAAATGGACCATTTCACAGTGCTATTGTCAGCGTCTTAGCCAAGCGCCCAAAGTCTGAAGCTGCGCCTTTGGTTGAAACTGTAACAACTTTTGTCGGTGGGTTGCTGCTATTAGTAACGATCGCCTTAATATTTTTGGCTCCAGGAATTATCGATTTAGTAGCGCCTGGCTTAGATACTACTACTCATGGCACAGAAGTACGAGCGATCGCCATTCGCCAAATGCAAATTATGGCTCCTATGGCACTTTTAGCAGGGCTAATTGGCATTGGTTTCGGTACGCTCAATGCTGCTAATCAATACTGGCTACCCTCAGTTAGTCCTTTATTTTCTAGCATTACCGTCATTATTGGCTTAGGCGTTCTAGCTTTGCAGTTAGGAGAAAAAGTTACTAGCCCCCAATACGCGCTTTTAGGTGGAGTAGTTCTAGCCTGGGGAACTTTGGCTGGAGCAATTTTGCAGTGGTTAGTCCAAGTTCCGGCGCAATGGCGTTCTGGTATGGGTACTTTACGCCTGCGGTTTAACTTCAATCAGCCTGGAGTGAGTGAAGTTATGAAAATTATGGGACCTGCAACCTTTTCTTCAGGCATGACCCATATTAATCTATATGTGATTTTAATTTTGGCTTCTTACATTCCCCAAGCCGCCGCCGCCCTACAGTATGCGGGTTTGTTAGTACAAACTCCTTTAGGCATTCTTTCTAACGTCATATTAGTACCGCTTTTACCTATCTTTTCTCGACTAGCAGATCCGGCTGACTGGGATGAACTAAAAGCTAGAATTCGTCAAGGCTTGCTGCTAACTGGAATTACCATGCTACCTCTAGGAGCGCTGACGATCGCTTTAGCAGTACCAATTGTCCGCATAGTTTACGAACGCGGAGCCTTCGATCGCAATGCTTCGCAATTAGTCGCCTCGTTGCTGGTAGTTTACGGCATTGGGATGTTTGTTTATCTAGGACGCGATGTATTGGTGCGAGTATTCTACGCTTTGGGCGATGGTGATACGCCTTTTCGAGTCAGCGCCGTTAGTATTTTTTTTAATATGATCTTTGCCTATCTATTTTTCAAAATCTTAGGCGCACCAGGGCTAGTGCTATCAACTGTCGTAGTAAACTTAATTTCCATGCTGCTGCTATTTTGGTTGCTAGATCGCAAGCTGCATGGATTGCCTTGGCAAGAGTGGTTTCTACCACTTGCGGCGTTAACTGGTAGCAGTTTTTTAGCCGGAATCGCCAGTTGGCTGACTCTTTGGGGCATACAACAATTTTGGCAGGGAAATGGATTGCTCGGACAATTGCTGCAACTTACCCTAGCTGGAATAGTAGGTTTGGGTATTTTTGCGGCGATCGCCATGCGAATGAACTTGCCAGAAATTGATATTTTCTTATCTAGGATACGCCAGCGTTTTAGCAGATAATCAGCTTACACTTCGCGCTGGTATTTTTCGAGAATATCCATCAAATTGACTTGACACTGCATCGGGAGAAACTCAAGCAAAGGTACTTCTTTCTTACCAGCGCCAATCTTAATCGGGATAGATTGCAAAATGTGCAAAACTCGATCTTCATCTAAAGATTTAGCTGTTAATATCGGATAAAGTTGCTCGGCAAGCAGCGTATGTAGATGAGCATCAGATAAATACAAATGCCATTTGGCAATGTCCATGTAGACGTTTTCGCCAATTTCTGAAGCCATTGCTTCTAATACTTCTGTAGTTCTATTAGCCATAGCGCTTGATTTTGGGTATCTAAGTAAATATTAGTCCTACTTTCTAATATTACTTAGATACATAATTTTATTTGCTTTTAGCCGTCTATCTTTAGGTGGATTTGGGTGGTGTTTGCTCGGAGTAATCAGCGATCGCTGCTATATAAAGTAAATGCGACAGTAACACTCCTAGCCAGCCGAGGGTTAGCCAGGGCAACCATTCCCAGCTAGCAGATTTGAAATTATGGAAGAACCATAAGCCAGAATTGCAGGCAGCAAAAACTGCTACATGAGTAGCAAAATTCATTCTATCGTCTAGCTTACGGTAAGCAGGGTCTTTACGGTCTGGTTTGCGGGGCCAACGAGGAGGCATGAATAGTTTTGAGTGTTGAGTGTTGAGTGTTGAGTTATTAAGACTAATAACTAATTTAATTTTAGAGGCGATCGCACTACAATTAATCAGCTTGGTAGTCGCCTGATTTGCCGCCTGTTTTACTTACTAGGTGGATAGATTCGATAGAGATTGACTTTTCTAAAGCTTTTGCCATGTCGTACAAGGTGAGTGCTGCAACCGAAGCGGCTGTTAAGGCTTCCATTTCTACACCTGTTTCGGCTTTTGTTTTGACTTCTGCTTGAATTTGGTAGCCAGGTAATTGAGGATCTGGGTTAATTTGTACTTCTACTTTAGCTATTGGCAAGGGATGGCACAGAGGAATTAATGTTGATGTTTGTTTTGCTGCCATAATTCCCGCTAGTCTGGCTGTACCTAACACATCGCCTTTGGGCAAGTTTCCCGCTTGGATTGCTTGGAAGGTTTTTAGTTGCATTCTCACTCTAGCAGCCGCTACAGCATGGCGAACAGTTGCCGTTTTGCCCGACACATCTACCATCTGGGCTTGTCCTTGGGGATCTAGATGAGTCAACTTAGCAGACTTTTGCGGAAACTCTTGCATTATTTTTCCATTGTGTTAGGATAGTAATTCTGCGAGGGCGTGTAGCTCAGTGGACTAGAGCACGTGGCTACGGACCACGGTGTCGGGGGTTCGAATCCCTCCTCGCCCGTATTTTGTAAATTTAACATCGCGGTATATGTAGAGACGTTGCACTGCAACGTCTCTACATGGGTTGACGTTTTGATATTACATTTTTGTGGCATACACGTCACGACCCTTACCTAATGCGAACCGTAGGGAATGGGGCAAATCTTTACTAGATTGGGTGAGAAAAATAATAATTGCTAGGAACGTCAAGACGCTAGCAAAGCCGAAAATATGGCGATATCCCACATATTGCGCGACTGACCCAAGCACCGGACCTGCGATCGCAATTCCCACATCAAACCCTACCATACACACGCCAAATATTTTCCCCCGTTCTGAAGGCATTGCTCTATCTGCCATCATCGCTGCAATCATCGGAATCAGCGTACCAGCCCCCGCCCCTTCTATTACAGCGGCAATTAGGAAACTGCTAGGACTATTTGCCTGCCACAATAACAGCATCGATACCGTATAGAAAATCAAGCTAATAGTGACAAACAATCCGCGCCCATAGCGATCGCTAGCACGTCCGGCAATTAATCGGATGCTAAAACTAGCGATCGCTGCTGCTGTATAGAATAAACCTGCATTCAAATCTACGCCAGCAGACTTAATAAATAGCGGCACAAACGTACTTAGAGTCCCAAACGCCAAACCCACCATCAACAGCACCAAAGCCGGAATGCGGACGCGGGGACTAAAAAGCAACGACCAAAATATATTACTCTGAGTTTTACCGCGCAAATCAGTAGTTATTTTGGGATTGATAACTTGCGCCGTACAAATTAGCCCCAAAATTCCCAAACCTGAAGACAGCAAAAATAAAGGCGTGTAACCAGCACCAGCTTGCAAAAATCCACCCAAAGCAGGACCAATAGCTAGCCCTACCGGATTAACAAGACTCATATAGCCAATAACTTCACCGCGATTTTGGGGAGGAGCAATATCAGCAATTAAAGCAGAGTAGCCAGTAGTGAAAGCAGCAATACTGATACCGTGAAACGCTCTAATTACCATCAATAGCGGAATTGACTTTACCACCAAATAGCCCAAAGGAGCGATCGCAACTGCTGCCATCCCAATCAACAAAACAATCTTACGACTATGTTCGTCCGCGAGTCTCCCCAATGCCGGACGAAACAGCAACAAACCAATCGCAAAACAGCCCATCACAAAACCAATTTGCTGCTCCGATGCCCCTAAATCTGCAACATATAAAGGCAAAGTAGGTAATAAAGCAGTCAAACTAGACCAAAATAATAGCCCAGCAGCGAACAAAATAGCTAAATTCCGCCGCAGCTTAGAATCGAGCGCCAAAAAAACGTTCAAAGTTAAATTTATTTAGAACACTAATTATCCTATTGTTACTTTACTTAATATTTTTGCCGATAACCTCTCGCACGCGATAGATAGGTCGACCTTGAGACTCGTGATAAGTACGCATCAGCAACTCAGCCAAAAGCCCAAAACAAAATAACTGAACGCCAGCCACCACAAGCAAGACAGCCAAAATCAGCAAAGGGCGATTGCCAATACTTTGACCCAAACCAAGCTTCAAAAAAGTCAAATAAAGACCAATAATTGTACCCAAAGCAGTAGAAAGCAGACCAAACAGCCCAAAAACGTGCATCGGGCGAGTTAGGAAAGTTTTCATAAAATAGATAGTCAGCAAATCCATCACAACCCGAAAAGTCCGTCCTAGCCCATACTTACTTTGCCCAAAACGGCGAGCATGGTGACGTACCGGAACCTCAGTAATTTTCGCGCCTTCAATATAAGCCAAAGCAGGCAAAAAGCGGTGTAACTCCCCATACAGATTCATATCCGCCACCACTTCAGCCCGATAAGCCTTCAAAGAACAGCCATAATCGTGCAACTGCACCCCAGTAACCCGTCCGATCAGCAAGTTAGCAAGTTTAGAAGGTAAAAGCCGAGTCAAAGCCGCATCCTGACGATGCTTGCGCCAACCACTAACCAAATCGTAACCCTCATCCAACTTAGCTAGTAGCATCGGGATATCAGCAGGATCGTTTTGCAAATCGCCATCCAACGTTACAACAGAATGCGATCGCGCATAGTAAAACCCCGCCGCCATAGCAGCAGTTTGCCCGTAATTGCGCCGCAGTAGCACAGAGCGCAAATCGTTTCTCCGTAAAGCCTCAGCCTTCAGCCAACGATCCGAGCCATCCTTCGAGCCATCATCAACACAAATAATCTCATAACTAAGCCCAGCATCCGCCAAACTAGAAGAAATCGCCGCTAACAAATGGGGCAAACTTTCCACCTCATTATAAACAGGCACAACCACCGAAACAGCCAAACCCTCATCCCGCGCATCTCGTCCATTTTCCCCAACACCCGCAACAACTAACCCATCTTTCATTCTTAACTCCTCCACCTCTTACTCTCTGCGCCTCTGCGGTATGCGCTACGCGCAAGCTTCGCTAACATAACTTCCTACAACTCTCCCACACCCACGCAACTGCCGATAATAAGATCGACCAACCTCCTCCCCAAGTTCCGAAAGCAGATCGATCCCAATCCCATCGCGCCCAATTTTCTGCCCAGAACTATGAATATAAAAACCCTCACCCAAATACAATCCCACATGAGTAGCCTTATGCTCTGACCCAAAAAACACCAAATCCCCCACCTGCAAATCCTCAACAGCAACAGCCAAACAAAAAACTTCTTGCTGATAAGCATCTCTAGGTAGCCAAACCCCCACAGCAGCGAAAGCTGCCTGCATCAACCCCGAACAATCATAATTAGGACCAACAGTTCCACCCCAAAGATAGTAATTGGGTTGTTGCATAGCTAGCTTAGTAAACTCAACCGCAGCCGGAATCCGCGCTTGAATTTCTGCTTCAGTAACAGAATTTGCCTGATAAACTCGATCTGCAACCTGCAAAAAAGCCAAATCATCAGCTAACAGCCAACCAGGATAATCATCTTCACACAACCGCACCTTAACAGCGCGATTTTCCTGCCCAATAACTTGCAAATGTCGTCCTCTAGCCGCCTGAGTTGCCAAAGTCGAGCAATTAGAGTTGTCATAAAGATTTAAATTAGTACAGCACAAGTATTCTGCGGCTAAATTTTGCTGTAATTGAGCGAGAGAAACCATAAAAAAGTGTAAGTTAGCAATACTGATAGATTCTTTTTGCCTGCTTATGACATTTTTCCGTAAAGACGAACAACTCGATAAGTTAGGCGATCGCATTTTAGAAGCAACTTGGGCAGAATTTCCAGCTTTGAAGCGCAACGCGATCGCTATGACGTGGATTGTCTACGATCCGCCCATACCCGTCAATACAGGAGGAGCATTAAATCCGCAAGCATTTTGGAGTCATCCGATTAGAGGCTTTAACTATCGCGGCGTAGAACGAATTTATCCAGCCAGCGTTGTTAAATTATTTTATTTGGTAGCGATGCAGGAATGGCTAGAAAAGGGCATGAGCCAGCCTTCTAGGGAACTAGAACGAGCGATGAAAGACATGATTGTAGATTCTAGCAACGATGCTACTAGCTTAGTTGTAGACGTTCTTAGCGGCACTACTAGCGGTCCAGAATTGCCCCCAGGACCATTTGAAACCTGGAAAATGCAGCGCAATATAGTTAACCGCTACTACCAATCTTTAGGTTGGGCAGAAATGGAATCAATCAACGTCAACCAAAAAACTTGGGGTGATGGTCCCTACGGGCGAGAACGGATGTTTGTTGGCGAGTTGATGGACAACCGCAATATGCTGACAACTAATGCTACAGCGCAGCTATTACACAGTATTATTGGCGGCGTAGCCGTATCGGCAGCACGCAGTCAAGCGATGATGGCATTACTAAAACGCAGCCTCAATCCTGAAGAATTAAATGATGAAAATCAAGTAACTGGATTTTTGGGTAGTGGATTGCCGCCTGATGCTCAATTATGGTCAAAAGCAGGTTGGACTAGCCAAGTGCGCCACGATGCCGCATATATAGAAATTCCTGGCAAGCAGCCTTATTTGCTAGTAGTATTTATTGAAGGTACTTACAGTCAAAATCGAGCTATTTTACCGTTTATTTCCCAGCAAATCGCCGCATCTGTGGATAATTTACCTTAATTGCTTGCATAAATTGGGCGATCGCTACAACAGATCGAGTTGTCCTATAACTAGGCTGAAGATGAAATTAATAGTAAGTAGTAGTATGAGCTTTTTGCTAGCAGCAATCTATATTTTGGGTAGCGTCAGTAAAGAATCAGTTATCGCTGCGGAAACAATTGCCACTTCCCGAACGGCTCAAAGTACAGCCGCTCGATTAGAAGCTGCTCTCAAGCGCGGGAATGTGCCAGCAGCAGTACCGCAAATTGAGACAACGTGGGAAAGGCAATATGAAGGCTACTTTAAAACAAATTTTGGCGATCGCTCAGTCAGCCAAAGAGAAATTTCCGCTGTTCTCGCAAGAATTGCCCGCTTAACAGGCAAAAGAACTGCTTTAGTTTATTTAATTCCAGGCAAACAGCAACTAGATGTTGTCGCCATATTTCCTGATGGCAAACCCGTTCATAAACGCATTCCTCAAGCTAACAATCAAGCATTGCAACCAAAAGTCAAAGAATTTAGGCAAACGCTGACAATTCCTAGATTTAGAAGTAATACGCGCTATCTACCTGTATCTCAACAACTTTATCAGTGGGCGATCGCCCCTATTGAAGCTGATTTAAAAGCGCGGAAAATAGACACGCTGATGTTTTGTGTCGGAGTTGGCTTGCGGACATTGCCCTTAGCTGCATTACATGACGGACGACAGTTTTTAGTAGAAAAATACAGTATTGGGCGCATACCTGCTTTCAAACTGACTGATACGCTGTATGCCAATCTCAAAAACGCTCCTACTCTAGCTATGGGAGCATCAGAATTTGCAAATCAAAACCCTTTACCTGCTGTACCAGTAGAGTTGTCTGTCATTACCGAAATTCAAAGGCAAAGTAGAGCTTTTCTCAACCAAGCATTTACTTTAGCCAATCTACAAAATCAACTACGACAGCAGCCATTTAGAATCATCCACCTTGCCACCCATGCTAACTTTCAATCAGGAGCGCCAAGCAACTCCTACGTGCAGTTTTGGAATACCAGATTGCAGTTAAATCAAATTAGGCGATTGGGTTGGTATAGAGTACCAGTAGAATTGTTGGTACTAAGTGCTTGCGAGACGGCAATAGGCGATCGCGAAGCAGAGTTAGGTTTTGCTGGATTAGCCGTTCAAGCTGGGGTAAAGTCAGCATTAGCTAGTTTGTGGTTCGTCAGCGATGAAGGCACTTTGGCATTGATGTCAGAATTTTATCGAGATCTAAGAACTGCTCCTATTAAAGCAGAAGCGCTCAGGCAAGCCCAAATAGCCATGCTTAAAGGACAAGTAAGGTTAGAAAATGGTCAGTTGCGTACACCTACAGGTAATATAAAATTGCCTCCAGAACTAGCCCAGGTAAGCAATAGAAGTTTATCTCATCCTTATTATTGGTCTGCTTTTACAGTAGTCGGCAGCCCTTGGTAATAGTTTGGAGTAATATGCTTCTTGCAAAAGCCTAAATGTATATCCCTCTTTTATGACTCTGAGCATAAACTAATTAAAATATAGTTATTTGTGACTGTTTGCAAGTAAATATGTTAGTCGCTAGAAAAGCTCGACATCTATCTGAAAGCTTTTCAATTACAGGCGGAGCAAAAACTTGGGCTATAGAATATACAGAAAATGATAAGCTTGTTGGAAAATCGTTAAATTCCGATTTATAAAATAGGGAGCAAATAAAATTCGCGTCCGCACAAACGCGCATTTGTGCAGGCGGAATAATAAGATTTTTAAGTATTTATAACTCGTGCAAAAAGTCAGAAATTACGAAGTACGAATTACGAATTATCCATAGTAGCTAGGCTCATTCCCCTGTTTCCATTTGATATTGCATCCTACACTGGGTTGTTGCTCAAAAGTAATATCTTTACCTGCTAATACTGCGTCAATCGCTGCGCGTAAATCTTTACCCGTTACTGGTTTGCCATTACTTGGACGGCTATCATCAAGTTGTCCGCGATATACCAACTTTTGGCTAGCATCAAATAAAAAGAAGTCTGGCGTACACGCTGCTGTATAAGCTTTGGCTGTCTCCTGACTTTCGTCATAACAAATAGGATAGGCTAAGTTTAGCTCTTGCGCCATTGCTTTTAACTTTTGGGGTGCATCATCTGGGTAGTTAACGACATCGTTTGCACTAATCGCTACAATGCCTAAATTGCTACCAGCGTAGTCTTTACCAATTTTTGCTAACTCTGCTTTTATATGCTTGACAAAAGGACAATGTTGGCAAATAAACATGACTAACAATGCCTGCTTATCAGCATAGTTTGATAGCGCGATCGCGTTACCCGAAACTACATCTGGTAAATTGAAATCTGGAGCCTTAGTACCCAAAGGCAACATAGTCGAAGCAGTCAATGCCATAGTATCTACCTGTAAGATTTTCACTTATTTTATAAATAATCGCTCATAGCAGCAGATAAAAATGCTGGGCAGACTAAATTGTAAGTTAGAGAATGATGCTTACTGCTAGCAAAGTATAGTTAAGCCGGACTTTGCTCGTAGATAAATATTTGTAATTTGCCATCTAGCAACTGTCAATAGAATTAACCGCTAAAAAAGAGGTATATTCAAACTCATAGCGCGATGCCTAATTATAAAGATATTTGCTAGATGCGCTGACGTGCAACTACTTTGGAAGGAGATTAGTTTGTGAAATCATCGTCCCCCCCGACAAAAGTCATCGGCGTATTAAACGGGAAGGGAGGAGTAGGCAAAACTACGACAGCTATTGCCTTATCAGGTATTTTTGCTGAGAAATACAAAGTTTTAGCTGTAGACGCTGATATTCAAGGTAGTTTTACGTGGTGGACTGAACGCAGCGAACAAAACTTAGGTTTTGACTTAACTCAAGAAACAAATGCTCAACTATTAAGCAATTTACGCAACGTAGAAGGCTACGATTTAATTGTAGTAGATACCCCCCCAGCGCTAGGTTCCGATGCCCTAGCTGCTGTAGTATCATCTGCAGACTACCTAGTTTTGCCCACGCCGCCAGCACCGATGGACTTGGCTGTACTGATTGAAACAGTAAAAAAAGCTGTCATCCCTGTAGGGATAGCTCATCGGGTGTTGCTAACGCGGGTAGACTCGCGTAGGGTAGGAGAAGCAAAAGAGGCTCAAAACACCCTAACAGCACTCAAAATTCCTACTTGTAAAGCGTTTGTGCGTACTTATAAAGCTCACGAACGCGCGGCGCTAGAAGGAATGCTGATTACTCAATGGCGCGGCAAAAATGCACGAGAAGCTCAGTTAGATTACCGTCGAGTAGCACAAGAGATACAGCAGGATTGGAGAAAATAATGGCTAAAAAGGATTTAGGAGACTTACTGCGAGAAGAAGTCCAAAAAAACTCATCAGCAGATATAAATTTAGGTGAACAAATGTCACAAGAAGATAACTCTATAGCAGAAACAGAAGCAGCGGATGATACCAATAATCATCGTGCTAAACGCGCTTTGACTAAAGCCGATTTAGAAGCGTTAGTCAACGACTTAAGAGCAGCTTTAGAAGAAAGTCAAAAATATAGCAATTCCCTAGAACAGAAAGTAGCTGATTTGCAATCAGATTTACAAACTCAAAAGGCATCAGTACAAAAACTAAAAGCTGAATTAAAAGAAGCAGAACAAAATAGTTCAGAAATAAAAACTCTCCGCTCGGAAGTAGGTAAAATCGACAAAATTAAAGCCGAGCTTGAAGATGCAAAAAACTTTATCTTGCAGCTTTCAGAAACTAACACTAAAAGTAGTAAAAAACCCGCTACTCCCAGCAAACAAAGTCAACAAATTGTACCTAGTAAAAGTAATGAAGTTTTGACCACACCTACAGATAAAGTTATTCACTCGCACCTACCATCTACTACTCTTACCAATTCAGACATTGGCTGGGTTGATTAAAACCCCTTCTTGGCAGGTTAAAGGGGAAAAGGGGATTCAACTGCTACTTTTTCCCTTAAGTAGTCAGCATTTAGCAGTATTCGTCATTAGAAACTGCAGTCAGCTTGAGCTAGGTAGATTTATCTTAGTTCTATCTTTTAACATAGAAATTATTATTAAAGAATGTAACAATTAAAGCTAGTGTTGCAATGCAGGATATTTAACTATGGATAACAAAAATTACTCTTGGAAAGGTAGCCCTAATGCTGGGTTAGTGTTAACAATTGTTGCCCTAGTCGGTGCTGTAGCTGTCTTTTTGGTTGGTTTTGCGGGATAAATAGCTGCTTACTTGCGGGAGGATGCCAAATCCTCCCATTTGCGAACAAAATATTATTAGCATCAATGTGCTTGCACCGTATTCCATCCGATAAAAATTTATAAAATTAAGAGCGAGTATTTATTACTAAATTTTTCAGCAATAGGCAATGACAGAGGAACCATCCGTCTTTCAGGACGCAGCAATGGGTGATAACCTGGAGCGATATACATTAGAAGTGTCTGCCCAATGGGGAATGATTCTCCTCTCAGCAGATGGCACTATTCAAGCTTGCGATCCTACAGCAGAACGCATATTAGGATACAGTGCTGATGGCTTAATTGGAATAAATTCATTTAATCTACCCTGGCAGACAATTTATCCTGATGGCTCCCCATTTCCAGCAACCGAATACCCCCCAAGAGTAGCACTGCGAACGGGCAAGCCCTGTGCCAATGTTGTGTTGGGTTGTTATCGGGCTAATGGCGAACTGGTGTGGTTGCAAATCAACTCAAATCCTTTATTCCAAAATGATGATACAACTGCTTATGCAGTCGTCACTTGGTTAAGAGCGCTGGGAAAAGTGGGCGAAGAAAAGGACACAATAGAAGATAAAGCTAATTCTCCTATTAAGGAGGCGCTTCCCTACTATGAAGATGAAGAATTATTGCCTAATTGCGTTGATTTATTTAATCTTTCCCCCGATATGCTGTGCGTGCTGAGATTAGATGGCTGCTATCAACGAATCAACTCAGCCTTTAGCAAAATTTTGGGATATTCTAACGCTCAAATTAGCGATCGCTCATTGTATGACTTCATTTATCAAAGCGATCGCCAAGCAACTATAGCAAAACTCACCCAGCTAAGTCCAGAAACCCCCACAACTTGCTTTGAGAACCGCTACCGCGCTAGAGATGGTTCTTACAAATGGCTTGCCTGGACGGCAATTTTACTCGCAGACAAGCAATCAATTTATGCCATAGCAAGAGATATCAGCGATCGCGTCCAACTAGCAAGTGCTTTGAAAACTGTAAATCAGAAACTAACCCAACAAATCAAAAGGCGTACCAATCAATTAAAACAAGCTAATGATACTGCTCGCCAACAATTAGCAGAACTCGAAGCTATTTATGCAACTGCGCCAATTGGATTGTACTTTATAGATACAAACTTGCGTTACCTGCGCGTCAACGAACACCTTGCCAAAGTCAACGGCGTACCAGTAGAAGAACATATTGGATGCACTGTGAGCGACGTATTGCCAGAATTGGCAGCAAAATTAGAGCCAATATATCATCAAGCGATCGCCTCTGGCGAACCAATTTTAGATTTAGAAATTAGCGGCACAAATATTGCCGAACCTGGTGTAGAAAGAACTTGGCTATCTAGCTTTTACCCGCTCAAACAAAAAGGGCGAGTTATTGGCATCAATGGTATGGTACAAGAAATCACCGAACGCAAGTCAATCGCTCGAGCTCTGCAAGATACAGAAGCAAGGCTAACACGCTTTGCCCAGTCCGATTTAATTGGGATTTTGTTTGGCGACATCTACGGCAAAATTCAGTATGCCAACGATGAATTTTTACGCATTATTGGCTACTCGCTCCCAGAATTAATATCGGGGCAAATAGACTGGACAGAAATCACGCCGTCAGAATGGTTGCCATTTGACACTCGCGCTATTGCCGAAGCCCAAGAACGCGGAGCTTGTACTCCTTATGAAAAACAATACATTCGTAAAGACGGCAGCCGTGTTTGGGTGTTAGTTGGTTATAGCTTGCTAGGCGATGCTAGAGAAGAATCGGTAGCATTTATTCTCGATATCAGCGATCGCAAACGCACAGAAGTAGCTTTGCAAGAAAGCGATGCCCGTTTGAAATGCTTTGTTGATTCTAATATTGTCGGCGTACTTTTAGCAGACCTCAAAGGCAACTTACTAGAAGCCAACGATGCCTTTTTGCACATGGTTGGTTATACGCAAGCAGACGTGCAAGTGGGTAATATGCGCTGGCGGGAAATGACACCGCCCGAATGGATCGACGCAGACAATCGCTCAATAGAGCTAATTCGTGCTACAGGTTCTTGTCCGCCTTTTGAGAAAGAATACATCCGCAAAGATGGTTCGCACGTACCTATTTTGATTGGGGTTTCTATGCTGCCAGGAGAGCAAGAAGTCTGTTTTTGTTTTGTTTTAGACTTGAGCGATCGCAAAGTAGCAGAACTTGCCTTGCGTGATAGCGAAGCTAGAGCGCATCAAATCGCCGCCCAAGAGCAAGCAGCAAGAGCCGAAGCAGAAGAAGCTAACCGTCTAAAAGATGAATTTTTGGCAGTGCTATCTCATGAATTGCGATCGCCCCTTAATCCGATTTTGGGATGGACAAGACTGCTGCAAACTCGCAAATTAGACGAAGCTAAGGTATTAGAGGCATTAACAACAATAGAACGTAATGCCAAACTGCAAGCCCAACTGGTTGAGGATTTGTTAGACATTTCGCAGATCGTGCGCGGTAAATTAAGCTTAAACGCGACTCCTGTAGATTTAAACTTCGTTATCACCTCTGCTTTGGAAACAGTTCGCCTCGCGGCGGAAGCAAAGTCAATTCAAATTCAAGTTATTCCCAATCCCAATATCAATCTTGTATATGGCGACGTTGGTAGGTTGCAGCAAGTAGTGTGGAATTTGTTATCGAACGCTGTTAAATTTACCCCAGCACAAGGGCAAGTTGAAGTCAGACTGGCGCAAATAGATAATGAAGCGCAAATGCAAGTAATTGATACGGGAAAAGGAATTAGTCCTCAATTTTTACCCTATATATTTGAATATTTCCGCCAAGAAGATAGTTCGACAACTCGTAAATTTGGCGGGTTAGGATTGGGACTTGCGATCGCTCGGCAAATAGTCGAATTGCATGGCGGTAGAATTTGGGCAGAGAGTGTAGGGGAAGGGCAGGGGACAACCTTCACCGTTCGCCTACCATTATTGAAAGATAGCAGCCTATAAAGAGTTCAAATCTAACTTCCAGCTTTAAGCCAAGCAAACATTTGGGCAACTGTTAACTGCAATTCTAAAAATGCTGGTACAGGTAAAAGATCCTCACCAGTTAACTCCCTTGGTTGTTGTCCTGGCTGAAATGCAATCGCAATTTTCTCACCTGGATCGACAAACCACCCCAATTGAGTACCATAATTTAGACAATGCAATATATTACTGATAACTTTAGTTGCATTCTGGTCAGGGGAAAGGATCTCTACAGTCCAATCTGGATAAATTTTAAAAACATTAGCAATTTCCCCATCAGGATCGAAAGGTATGCGTTGCCAAGAAAATACTGAGACATCTGGCACAATTGACCTACCGCCAAAAGTACAGCGCAACTCTGGAAAAGCCAGGGCTATTTGTTGCTCCTCAGTTACTTGATTTACAGCATTGCAAAGCTTGAGTTGGAGCCGTGAATGCTTACCTTGAGGCATAGGTTTTTGATAAATCCGACCATCAATAAATTCACTAGCAGGCTGAGTTTCTGGCAAGTTTAAAAACTCATCTAAAGTAATTACTTGAATACTTGCAGCCGTCATAATCCGATCGCCTCCTTTGATTGAGGCTTTCATTAACTATCTATAAACTATAACAGGCATAAATCAGCCCTACCTGTGGTCCCCCTTGTCCCCTTGTCTGTTGAATTATGGACTAATGCCAGAGGTCTATTATCGATGCCAAGCGGGTAATTTCAAAGTAAACGTAGTCCGCTCGGATGAAGTTGAATCGAGAATCAAATCGCCGCCATGCGCTCTAGCGATTTCTCGTGATAGGCTAAGTCCTAATCCTGTACCTTCAACTTTGCGCGTGCGAGCAGGATCGCCGCGATGGAACCGTTCAAAGATCCGCTCTTTATCGCTGATAATTATACCTTGAGAAGAATTAGTAATTGAGATCGATATAGTTGCTTGCTGTTGCCTAGCATAAATATGTATCCAGCCATCAGCAAGATTATATTTAATTGCATTGCTGATGAGATTTTGCAAAACTTGGGTAAGCAAATCGCGATCGCCAAGCACCCGCAATCGCTCGGCTATTTCTGTTTGCACCTTTAAGTGCGGCGCGAGCAATTCTATATCTTCCTCTACTTGAGCGAGAATTTCTGACAAATTTACTTCAACTCGATGCAAGTTCATCCTACCTGCATCGGCTAAAGAAAGTAATAGGAGTTTGCGGACAATTCCACTAAGGCGACGAACTTCATCTAATAAACTACTTAGGCTTTGCTGAATTTGGGATTCAGGTTCAGCTTGTTGCAAGGTGCGTTCTAGTTCTCCTTGCAATATTGCCAAAGGTGTTTTTAGTTCGTGAGCAGCATCACCACTGAAGCGAGAAGCCTGCTTAAAGCTACGTTGTAGGCTCTCCAACATTTGGTTAAACACTGCAATTAATTCCACAAATTCAACATCAGTTTCGCCAATGGGAACCCGCCGCTCTAGTCCTTTGACCGTTACTTGCTTAATTTCCTCCGTCAATTGCCCAATGGGGCGTAAAGCATTACCAGATAGCCACCACGCACCCCCAGCAATCAAAAATAGGACAATAAATATAGAAATTAGGAAGATATTGCGAATCACTGCCATTTCGCCGTCAATAGTTTCGAGATTGACAGCGATCGCAATTCGATTAGACGGAAAGCTTGCAACACCAACACGCCAAGTTGCTGTTGATGTCCGTTGGGTTACAAATCGAGGTGCTGGGGGTAGCCTATTAGGTGAAGCATTATCTACTGGCGGTATGTTTGCATCTTGTTTTGGTTCTGTAGCAGATAAGAGCAAGCCACCAACTTTAAGCTCAGACGACCAATTAGCAGATTTATAAACAGTATTACCATCTAAATCGTTGACTAATACAGCAATTGGGGTATCCTCATCAATGCCAAATATGCGCGGTGAAGGCGGAAAATGCCGCCTGGGGCGACTTGCTCTGATTAACTGGTTGGCGATCGCTTCGTCAAGACGACTAACTTGAGCTTGATAAATCAGCCACCAAGAAGTCATCCCAAATCCTACTAGCGCACTACCTGCTAGAACAGCCGACGCTAGCGCCAGACGAGTACGAAATGAGCGCATTACATTCATCAACCCTCCACTTGGCGAAACCGATATCCCACACCCCGCACGCTTTCCAACCAAGGCGAACCGCCAATCGGATCGAGCTTTTTGCGAATTCTTTGCACGCAGACATCGACAACATTTGTCGTCGGGTTGAAATCATAGCCCCAAACGTGTTCTAAAATTTGCGTACGGGTAAAGACTCGTCCTGGAGAGCGCATCAGGTACTCTAGCAGATTGAATTCGCGAGTAGTCAGTTCTACTACTTGGCGATCGCAAGTAACTTCGCGCTTGATACAATCTAGTTTCAGCGAACCTGCACTGAGGATATTTTGGCGATCGCCGTTGCTACGACGTACTACGGCATGAATGCGAGCAACTAATTCTTCAACAAAAAATGGTTTGGCAATATAGTCATCTGCACCCAGATTTAGTCCTGCTAGGCGATCGTCTAATTCGTTGCGAGCAGTTAGCAAAATTACCGGAACGTTGCGTTTGGCTTGGCGCAAGCTTTTGAGCATCGCCAGCCCATCTTTGCCCGGAACCATAATATCCAGCACAAGAGCATCATACTCATTATTTATGGCACGACTATAGCCTTCGTCGCCATTGTCGCAGTAATCGACAACAAACCCGTATTCTTTCAGTCCAGCGGTGACAAAGTTGGCGATCTTTGCCTCATCTTCAACAAATAGAATATGCATAGTATTAATTGTATATTTCGCACCTCCTGGCTGAAATTACAAAAATGTAATTTAGATAAGGGTCAAGCTGTAATTTTCATTGGGCTAAATAAAAACATCACCCTTATATACAAGTTTGACGCTCATGAAATTCAATCGTTTGTTAGTAGCTTCTGCTCTATCTGCTCTAGTTGGTGGTGGTTTTGTCGCCAGCAAAGCTATAGCTGACCAATCTAGCTTAATTGCCCAAACTCCGTCCCCATCTACCGAGCAACGCCAGCCAGGAGAAGGACGACGGGGAAGAGGTGCAAAGTTTGACCGGATTAGCGGCTTAACTGAAGCCCAAAGGACTCAATTGCAACAAATTCATGCTGCTAGTCATCAACAGATTGAAGCTATCCCCACAGCCGAGCAAAAAGCTCGCATGGAAGCAATTCGCAACGATACTAGAACTAAGATGGAAGCAGTTTTAACCGCCGAACAAAGGCAACAATTACAACAATCATCACCCGCTAATGGAGAAAGAGGTCGTGGTTTTCCAAGAGTTGCTGGACTTACCGATGCTCAAAGAACTCAAATGAGAGAAATTCGCTCTGCTGCGCGTCAGCAAATGGATGCAGTTCTTACAGCCGAGCAAAAAGCCCAGATAGAAGCAATTCGCAATGATACTAAGACCAAGATGGATGCAGTTCTTACAGCCGAACAAAGGCAGCAACTAGAGCAATTCCGCCAGCAGAAGCAACAAAATCGCCCACAACAGCAGTCATAAATATTAGCTTGGGGTAAGTAACACTACCCCGAAGCTAAAGCTTTGCTGCTGAGACTAACATCCGAAACGTTGTCATAGTCTCAGCATCTACCTAACTATATGCAAAAACATAATATGAGCGATCGCCAACATAGCAAAATTATTCGTCGTCGAGATGTACTAGCTCTATTGAGAGCAACTGGAACAGCTATATTTGTCGTTGGCTGTACGTCTAGAAAATCTACCTTGGCACAAACAACTAATTCAAGTACATTACCTAAGTGTATCGTCAGCCCAGAGCAAACCGAAGGACCTTATTTTGTCGATGAAAAGCTCAATCGCTCTGACATCCGCTTAGATCCTAGTGATGGCGAAGTTAAAGCAGGCGTACCATTGCAACTAACGCTCCAAGTTTCTAGTGCAAGCAATACTAGCTGTACGCCTATTGCTGGCGCAATTGTTGATATTTGGCACTGCGACGCACTGGGCGTATATTCGGACGTAACAGACAGAAGTTTTGATACTGTCGGCAAAAAGTTTTTACGCGGCTATCAAGTTACAGATGCTAATGGCAATGTGAGATTTACAACTATTTATCCTGGTTGGTATCAAGGTAGAACGCCGCACATTCACTTTAAGGTGCGTACAAATCCCACATCAGGACAAAGCTATGAGTTTACATCGCAACTATACTTTGATGATGCAGTAAGCGATCGCGTATATACACAAGCACCATACGCCAGCAAAGGACAGCGTACAGAAGGTAACGAGCAAGATGGTATATTTCGACGCGGTGGCGAACAATTGCTGCTCTCACTAACAGAAAACCCCCAAGGCGGCTATACAGCAACTTTTGATATTGGTCTGCAACTGGTATAGAGTGCGATTGGTAATTGTCAGTTAAGATTGCTGCTATTGTGGTGCGATCGCTTTAGTTGTCAAAAAGACTTAAAGATTTTTGGATTCTCTGTAACCTCTGCTGACGAATTTCCTCATCAAACCTGGCAAGCACTTCATCAAACTGCAATCCCAACGCCTCAATTTCTAGGCGATTGCGACGTAAGTTACTTAGTAGGCGTAGATCGACTGAAGGGTTTGGCATTAATGGTTGGTTGTTCATGGCAGATTCCACTCAGTCTTGATTTCCTGAATACTTTGTTCTAATGCTGGCAGTCTAGCTTCCGTATTCGCTATAACCTGCATTACTAGCTCTAGCATATCTGCTGGAATTAGAGGTTGAATATTAAAAATCCGAATTTGCAAACTTGAAAATTGGGAAAATCTCTCAGTAGCTTGTTCTGCAACATTTTGTACTTCATCAAGATAGATAATTGTCCTTTCTGTTTCACCAAATCTCTCAAAGATCGCAAACTCAGACTCTCTAGAGTTGGTGATAACATCCGCTAATTGCCTTTTCAATCTCCAAATTGTCTCAGATAAGTCGTTTGGGAGTTTTGCCATAACAGTACATACTACAAAAGTTAATTGTTTGCTACCACCTGTAAAGTAGCAGCAGCAGATCGCCCAAATTCTTCCGGTGCGTACTGTAAATGCACTTCTGCGCCAGAATACAGGAATGTACCAGGAGTAACCGAACGAACTAAATAATGCAGGCTATATACTCCAGGTTGCAAGCTATTACCATAGGCAACAATGCGATCGCTATAAATTGTTTGATAGTCAATTTCCCAGCTATCTTGCGATGCTTGGAAGTACGGCGTAGCAGTTTGGAAACTTGTATCTACAGCCTCAAAGCCTGCTGGTATGGGGTCAGTAATTATGACATTATTTACCTCATGGTCGGTAGTAATTTCTAACCCAATATCAAATACTTGTCCGCTACTTACCTTAAATGGCTCATCATTAGCATACAGTCCATAACGCTGTAGCAATTTTTCTTCATTAGCTGCCCTAATTTCCCGCACCACGCGCAACCCATTAAGAGCGCCGCTCTGGTTTCCCTGCAAGCGATAGCGGTAAGCAACTAAGTAATGCAATAATCCTTGACCAGATTTTTTGAGAATTAGATCGTGTTTACCGCGTGGAAGTTGAGCAATTGGCACTTTTACATCTAGAGTAGAATTGCCATTGCTTGCTAATTTCGCCGAGGCTAATTGTTTGCCAGCTAGTTGCACTGTAGCCGTCAAATTATTAGGTTTAGGCTGAATTTGACTGTATTCTACGACCGCTGTTAGAGCTTCAGCGTTGTCATAAGTGCTTGCCCAAGTCCCCTGTCGTCTTTGTGCCAAAAGTCCTTGTAATAGGCGATCTATAGCTTCTGGTTGGCTATTTTGGGCAATAAATAAGCGCAAAGCTTGAGCTTGGGCTGTTGTCGGTGAACCGATCCATTCCCAACCTGAAGGTAAATTAACTGTAGCGCTGCGCCCTGTCTGATAAATAGTTTCCTGCAATTGACTAAACAGCGCTTGAAATTCTTGTTGCCATTGGGGAAACTGGGAGAGGTAACGGGCTAATTTAATTTGGGTAACGGTATCGAATTGACTTCTAGATTCATAAATATCTGCTAAAAAGTCAGTACGTTTATCTCCTAATGCAGCTAATCCTATTAAAGCTTCTAGTCTTACTTGGTTTTTACACAACTGTTGCTTGCAGAAATCGTATTGACCAGGATTAGAGAGAATTTTAGCTAAATAAGTCTCCAAACGACTCACCATCGCCGAATTTAGCGTAAATCCAGCCTCCTTAGCTTGAGCGATACTGTGCGCCGCGTAGGGAGAAATAAAAGGATCGGAAGATTCTTGTTTGGGGAAAGCTGCAAAACCACCGTCCGACTTCTGTAGTTTCTGCAATACTGTTAATGCTTGGCTAGCTTGGGTTACAGGGTTAAATTCTGGGTTTTGCGAGTAGAATCCGCCTAATTTAGCTAAATTAGCAGCGATCGCTAGTTTACTTGCAGCAGGTTCCAAAAATGGCAGTTCGTTATCTGCCAAAACTTGCTCGGCGGGTGCGGTAATTTGTCCAATTAATGTACTTGCTGCCGAAACTTCTAAGCCTCCAGTACCGTTAACAACATTTTTGTCTACATTTACAGGAATTTTTACCTGCTTGTTAGTTACGCCTGTTTCTACTACTTGTTCGGTGACTTCTAACGGCTTTACTTCCAAAGGTACGGCAAAAGCATCGCTTGCACCGTTTAATTGAGTTGTAAATTGAATTTGGGTAGTACCGATAGTATTTGCAACCATCGGAAAACGATAAGCGCTAGTTCCCGATTGTGCCTGAGTTTGCAATCTTCCAGAATTATTAGCAAAGGCTATGCCATCGCTGAGATTGCCATTAATAGCTAGATTTGTCGATTGTCCGGTATTGTTAGTAATTGATAAACCACCTTCAAAGCGATCGCCTGGGCGCACAAATTGCGGTAATACTGGATTAGATAGCAAAGGTTTGGTAGTTATAAACGTTGTTTCGCCATTACCAAAGTGCAAATTGCCATCAGTAGCAACAGCCATCACACGCCAAGTTGTCAAATCGTCGGGTAATTTGAAAGTGATATTAGCTTGCCCACTTTCATCAGTTAAAACTGAGCCATTGTAGTAAGCCAAGGCTTGAAAATCTTTCCTAGTACGGGTATTAGCTGCCCCATTGGAAAATCCGCCCCCATATCCCCAACCTTTTTGTAATGGCGATGAAAGCGGTTGTAAGACTACATCTGGGCGATTGTCTGCAAAACGAGTTGCGATCGCTTGTTGTGCATATACTGTTGATACAAGATCCGGTGGTCGATAGCCGCTTAGTTGCAATACAGCCTCATTTACCACCATGACAGTAAATTGTCCTTGGATTGGGCGATTTTGGCTATCTCTAAGTTCTAGTTTTACTGTTTGTTCGCTACTCGGTGCGAGTGTTTGATTGCTAGCTGTAGCCCCTACTTTTAAGTATTTATCGTCTAAATTAGTAGAAAACGGTGCAAAACCAACTCTGACTAATTTATCTAACTTTCCTGGTTCTACTTGCGCCAAAGGTTCGCCTTGACGGACTAAAACCGCTTCTACGGCTGCATTCGGCAGCATATCTTCAGTAACTTGGAATTGAATTTGTGGCGCTGCACCTTTAACTTGAACTATGCGGCGTTCGATAAAGTTGTGACGGATAATTGCAAAATGCAACTCAGCTTCGGGATAAGGCGACTGAATTAAAACGGTTGCTGTTTCACCAGGCTTGTAGGTATCTTTATCGAGTCTTAGTTCTAAACGATTGTTGCGATATCTACTTCCCCAGTCTACCGGACTATCACCCGCTACCCATATCTGCGTATCTGTAGCAGCGAGATCGTTTTTAGCATCAGCAAAATTAGCGCGAATGCGATAGGAACCCGACTCAGAAGGCGTTAGAGTAACTGTTTGCGGAGTCTGTGCTGACCTAATTTCTGTGGTTGCGACAGTTTTGTACTCTAACTGATTTTTAGGCGTTTGGCTGCCTTCTATCACTTGAGTTACGCTGCTGTAGATAATTTGTTGCAATTCTAATCGGACTGGTTGCCCTGTTATTACCTTTCCGGCGCGATCGCTTACAATTACTTGTACTGGTAAAGATTTACCTGCATCGGCTACAAAATTGCTTTGCAAACCAATCAGGCGATCGCTCGGTAATACTGTAAATGTCTGCGAATCTGATACTGATAAATTAGACACATCTGTAACTTCTGCGTCTACTTGATAAGTCACTGGATAAGGTACATCTTTTGCTACTGGGATAACTTGACTGCTTTTCCCTGCTGCATCTAATACCTGGTTGGCTTGCAGCACATCTGTGGTAATTTCTGGCGCTTCCTCTGGCCAAAACCACTTGCGTCCAAAAGTGAATTTATCCCAGCCTTGGGGTGTAAAATCTGTTTGGCGGCGCGTGACATAGTATTGAACTTTACCCCCTTCTACGGGAGAACCAAATAAGTAGTTACTCACTGCTTTTGCTTCTACCTTATCGCCAATAGCCGCGAATTCTTTATCTAGAGCGAGTGCGACTTTAAAATTAGGCGGTTTAAACTGGGCAACGCGAAATTCTCCTGATATTTCCGCACCATTATCAGCTTTTGCCCGAATTGAGTAGTAACCTAAAGCTTGACTGGGTTTAATAGGCAATTCTACAGAAAACGTGCCAAAGTCGTTAGTTGTGCGATCGCCTAAATTAGTCTTTTTACCATCAGGATCTTCTAAAGTAACTGCATAGCGGGTATTTTTATCTTGCTGGAGATTTCCTGCTTGCAGATAGTACGCCATCGCAGTAAACCAAGCTTTTTCGCCTGGCTGGTACAACTGTCTATCGGAAAAAATTACGCCTCTAGATTCTGGTTTGCCATTATCCCAACCTGCATCAATACCGTAATCGTAAGCACCGCTGTATTGCAAGGAACGAGCAAAAGCCCAATCATTACCTTCTTTAGCGATCGCAAGTAGTTGTGGTGCATCATCAGAATTGGGATAACATTGCTGCAAATCTGAGCGATTGAATAATACTGTACCAGTGGAGTCAGTTTTGGCGATCGCGCATGGTTGAGGTTGGATTCTAGTTTTTGCTTCTAACTTTGACTGATAAATCTCTACTGCTGCATTACTTACAACTGCACCATCGCTGAGGTGATGCACTCGCACTAAGCCAGAATCGGGAAACCACTGTGCAAATATGCCTAAATTAGTTAGCTGTACTAATCCATAATTAACAGGTTCGCGCCATTGCTGTTTGCCATTTTCTTCGTAGCGATTAGTTCGTGCTTGCACTCCGTAAGCTAGCATTCCTGTAGCTGCGTCGAGTTTTTCCCGTAAAGGTACAGCAATATCTTTATACTGATTTTTCTTACTAGATACTTTAAAACTTTGCCAACTAGCAAGATTAGGTAGTAAATCGTTCCCTTCACCTCTAGGATAAGCGGAATCTGTATAAACTAAATCTGTAGGCTGTACTACCTGATAAGCTGCTTTGTACCTTGATTCTGGCAAATTGACTGTAGAAATATTTAGTTGCAAATCCTTACCAGAGGGAAAAATATTTAAGTCTGATGGAACCCAAATATCGCCTGTCAAATCTCCGGTTTCGTACTTTAGCTTTAGTGGTTTACCTAAAGTTTGCCCAAATTTATCCTTGAGGTTTGCATCTAGGGTAATTGTGTAAGTAGTTGCAGGTTCTAAAGCATAAGGATTGAGATTAACAACTCTATCGCCTTCATAAACTTGGACTAATCGAGGAGATTGCTTAGGTGTAGGAGTAACTGTAATATGTTCGTTAGCTGCTGCTACCAAACCATTGTTAAATTGCAACTGAGCGATACCTTTAACAAAACGTGCATCTGGTTGTCCGAAAAATTGGATATTCTCAAAAGCTAGTGGTGAATAAGTTGCAACCTTACTTATAAATGGCATTTCGGTAGGTAAATTACCATTAATAGGGCGCAAACCAGAACTTGCTTCCCACTGGTATTTAGTTGCTTTGTTCAGAGTTTGACGCGGTTCTAAGGTATAAACCCAATTATGAGTAGATGGATCGAAGTTATCTTGCGGTTGAGGATCTTCCGTCTTATCTTCTAATGCAACATTAAATGCAATACTTTGTTTTTTTCCTTCAGGGATCAGCTTGACGCGCTCTTTGAGAGAGTCTATATCCAGTTCTACATTTGAGGTAAACTTCAGCTTGGGATTGATATCAATGGGTTCAACTTCGCCACTCTCGCTAGTTCCAGGCAGATTAGTTAGCTTAATTGCTTCGGTGTTAAAAGTCCAAGCTAAATCTTGCTCTAAACGATGATTTTTTAAGTCTGCAAGTCCTGCTTTCAGCGTAACTCTAACTCGCGTTGCTTTCGGTAATGCTGATTCGGCTTGAAAACCGATCATTCGGGGAGTAAGAAAGCGAAATTGACCCTTTAAAGGCGGAAAAACTGCTAATTTCTGTAAAATTTGCTGTTGGTTAAGGCTATCGATACTTTCAACTGGAATTAAAGCTTCCTTAAAACGGATGCGAATTTGCGATCGCACTTGGGTTTCCCCAACTGGACTAATTTGTTCGATCCAGTCTGGTAATTGCGGTGTAGGAAGAGGCGCAACTGCTGGTAAAGGTTCGTTTCTAGAGAGATTGGCAACATTACAGCTTGCTATGCCAAGTAGGATAGAAACTGCTAATAATATCTGTATTCCACATCTAACAATAGCTTGCATATATGCCCTTTACCACACCTAATCGATTAAAGCCTACAAACTAGACTAATTAGGGCGATCGCAAAGTTCCTTAATCAAGCGGTGGCACTTTATACTAATAAACTAGAGTAGGAAAAGAACATGGCTAGAGACGAACGAGACTTAAGAAAACTCAGCCTCAGAAAGTTGGACAATTTACGACAGGAAGTAATAGCTGAAGAAGTCAGAAGAATTGAGGAAGATCCAAAGGTTTTTGTTGTTTCTGCTACCGCACCCATCGAAGAAGATTTGAAAATAGTAGATGCTATCCTTGCTAATACCGACTCCAGCAAATAGACATAAAGATAGCTTGTTTTTCTCAACTATAAGACTGCTAGGGTAGTTAAAGCGACTAAGCAACCTAGCTGGATGGCAAAACTGAGAACACGAAATTTTGGATCGAACCCAGCGATGTGAATGATTGAGTGTACGAGTCGAAATACAATGTACGCCATGACAAGTAGATTTATCGCTGTTCCTGAAACGCCGCGCACTGTCAGCAAAAGTACAACTGCTGCATACAATGATAGGTTTTCTATCAAGTTTGCGTGTACTCGCAATAGTCTCCACAGCAAACTTTCCTCATTTTGGATGCCAAAATCTTTGACTGCACCACCAGTAGATAGATGCCGAATTCTGACTGCAAGTAGCAGAATGACGATAGCGATCGCCCATAAAATAAAAATAGCTAAACCCCAAAGAGGCGGAGTCATTTCAATAGCCATTATTGCTGTTTGTTGCATAGCTTTCTCTACTAAAAACCTACTAACAGCTTAGAAAGAACTTTGGCGATCGCTCTAGAATAAAGTTGCGGTATTTTAGTAAATTCTTGCGTTAGGAAGCACTGCACTACTTGTTATCTCTTGCTTGCAACAGTTGTTTAGGGGTAATGCCAACAGCGCGTTTAAAATATCTTGTCAAGTGACTTTGATCGCAAAACCCTACTCGATGAGCAATTTCTGCAATGCTAAGTTCGCTGTGTTGCAATAGATATCTAGCTTTCTCAATCCGACACTGCAAAATGTACTGATGAGGTGTTATACCCATACTTTGCTTAAATAAACGCAAAAAGTGATACGAACTTATTTGAGCGACTTCTGCAAGGTCAATTAGCTTCACATCTTGAGCGAGATTAGTATTGATATACTCTCTTATCTGTTGCAACTTCGATCGCGATAATCCATCTACATAGCTAGAAAGCTTTGGTTTGGTGGTGCAATATTGCCGTAATAAGTGAATGGCTAATGTTGTTTTGAGACTGTCAATCAGCAAATCGCCACCGATTTTGTCAGACTCTACTTCTGCTCTCAATGCTGAAACGATACCTTGAATTAAGGCATCTTGCTCGGTCATATAATGAGGAATAAGTTCAATGCGATCGCTATCTACCCAATCTTGACCTATTTGTTTGAGCAGCAATGGATCGAACGCTACAATTGCAAACTGAGATAAAATCTGCCAATTGCAGCGCTGTGAAATACCAGCAGGAATAATTGCAACATCGCCTTGATTGCGTACTTCCA
This sequence comes from Aliterella atlantica CENA595, assembly GCF_000952155.1. GTDB lineage: Bacteria > Cyanobacteriota > Cyanobacteriia > Cyanobacteriales > Chroococcidiopsidaceae > Aliterella > Aliterella atlantica. Next base: position 145,380 of record NZ_JYON01000003.1, read on the forward strand.
TTTTGCGCTTGTTATCCAACCATCGCTCACCTGTGCGATCGCCTGATGTATAAAAAGGCGGACAATGAGCAATAACGTGCCAAGTACCTTGATGTTCGGGTGTATCGAACTTTGGTTGTTGGTGAAGCTCAAAATAGATACTATCCCATCCTGAGCTTTTCAAGATAGCAGGTTGAGGCAGCAAAAAATCTGTTGCCTTTTCCTGACTGAAATCCAGTATTTTGATTTCTTGCTCTTGCCTTCCCATCTTGGCTCAAAATGAAGTAGAGATGCTTCTATTTATAACAAGCATCTATCAAACAGCTAAAATTCAAGCAGTAGAGTCCAAGAGTAACCCGTTATGCTACAGTACGATCCTCTGCAATACTTACCATCTGCTACAGAACTGCCGGATTCTGACGATACACCTGTGGATAACGAATTTCAAGAGCTAATTCCTGGTTTATTACGTTCAATTTTGGCTTTATTGTGGAAAGACCGCCAAGATTGGTTTTTTGCTATAGATATGGGTATTTACTACAGCTATACTCCTGGAGTTCGTCCAACCCCTATAGTTCCTGATGGTTTCCTCAGTATTGGCGTACCAAGGCGCAGAAACAATAAAGGACGCTTGAGTTACGTACTGTGGGAAGAAAATAATATTGTTCCCTTAATAGTTTTTGAAGTAGTCTCGCAAACTTACGGGGGCGAGTACGATACTAAGATTGCAAAATACACTCAATTAGGAGCGCCGTACTACATAATTTACAACCCTGACTATTCTAGAAGAGACAAGCACGAAGTTTTAGAAGTTTATCGCCTAGTAGATGGGGTTTATGTTAGACAACCAGGCGATCCTGTATGGATACCCGAAATTGAGCTAGCAATTGGTACGGGGCAAGGCAATTATCAAGGATGGAATCGGCAATGGTTATACTGGTACGATCGCCAAGGAAATAGATATCCATCTCTTGAGGAACGAACCGAAGCTGCCCTGCAACAAGCCGAAGCCGCCCAGCAACAAGCCGAAGCCGCCCAGCAACAAGCCGAAGCCGCCCAGCAACAAGCTAATCAAGCTGAACAAGACTTGCAATCGCTAAGAGCTAAGTTACGCGCACAAGGAATAGATCCAGATACTTTATAAGAAATGCGATCGCTGGCTCAAACCTTGCTTGTAAAGTGATGATAAACTTTTTTACGAACGTAAATGAACGCAGATAAACGCAGATGCAAGCTGGAAATCGCTGTAATGTTACGATGAGCGATCGCTAGTTTAATCGGCTATAGATTTAACTGTATTGCGTCTTCTGCTACTAAATAATACTAATAATCCCAGAAAGATTGCTGCTAATACTGCTGTAATCCAGATAATCGGGCTATTTAACTGTCGAATCGCGATCGCTATATATGCCCAAATAAATACTAAGGTAAAGGCGATGTCTGCACGTTGGATAGCAACAACAGATGCGATCGCTGTAGCTACTACTAGCATAATTGCCGTCCAGTTCGCGCTACTAATACCCCAACCATACCAGTTAGATACATAAAGAGCAGAAGCAACGTTGACAATTGTGGCTACAGATATCCAGCCTAGATAAATACTAAAGGGTACGTGCGCCAGCCATTTGCGATCGCGTAATACTCTTTCTTTTCCGATACCTAACTGCAAGTAAGCACCAATCAAGGCAAGCAAAATTGCTAACATTGCTACTACAGATAGCCAAAATAGCTGCATAGTGAACAGATACACCCAAGCAATCTGAGCGATACAAGCAATAATTAGTAAAATATTTACACCCTGTATTGTCGGATGGCGACGCTGCGAAGGACGCAGTTGGTAAATACCATAAGCAATTAAGCCTAAATAAATCAAGCCCCAAATAGCAAAGGCATAATTAGCTGGAGTAATCATTACTCCTTGCAAAGTAGTATTAGCGATTTCCCCTATATTTGCGCCTCTAGGTGGAAAAAAATTCGAGAAGATGTTTACAGTCAAAGTAGCGAGGATAGCGATAAAAGTTGCGATCGCAAGCCCCATACCCGAACTAGACTTTGTTGTAGATGCTTTCATCTGATTTTGGTTACAACGCCTAAGCTAATTTTTGCTGCAAACGTAGCCAAATATCCCCTAGCTATAGCTAGATAATTTTGTTGTGTCAGCGATCGCATTTTTAGTTGTAAGCTACTTTTGCCTATTTAACCGAATACCTTTTTTCTAGCCAGTTAAATACTTGCTCTAACTGTTCTAAACTTAATATCCCCTCTTGCCACAATATCATTGGCAGTAAAGTTTTGTCTTCTAATTGGTTTTGGGCTTTGGTTATGCACTCGCTAGAAACGCCCATCTCTTCTTGGAGAAATCTTATTAAGTTTATCTGTGTTTTAGATAACATTAAGTTACTTAAAATTGACTGTCGAATAATCTAGCAGTAATTTTTCGATTTTCTTACTTGTTAACAAAAAATTAATATAAAATTTAGGTAAATATTCTATCAATAAAATAATACTGTATAGTTAATTGCCTATTTAGATGTGTTGAGAAGGAATTTAATGCTTTGAGCGATCGCCAAAATAAAAGCCTAAAACAGTTCCCAGGATAACTGTTTCTGCAAATAAGATCGAAGTTACTATATCTTTAAGCGTTTCTTTATTACTGCTAGGAAATATAATTTCTAAAGCCACTAAAACAAAACAGCAGCCGATTGTACTACCAAAAATAATTATTAGCGCTTTAACAATCCAAGCTTTAGCTTTTTCTACTTCACTTTGCGTACCAACTAACTTGTTATGCTTAGGCAATAGATTTTTATCGCTATCAACTACGTCGTTTTGTTCAACATTATCTAACATCAGCACAGTATTACTCTAACTACAACTGAGATTTTAACTCCCGTAGCATTTTACTTGTTCCTTCGTCAATTGCTTTTTGTACCAGTTGAGGAATAAGTTGGGTTATGGGTAAATCGGGAAAAACTAAGCTATTAGGAGACTGAACGTAGCTATTTTCATTGAGAATATTAATACTAAGTTGCCGATTTTCGTAGATCCACACTTCAGGAACGCCTATAGCTATATAAGCATCCAGAGTATTCTTTGAAGTAACGTCAGCCTCAATTGCTAAATCGGGTGGTGGATAAATAGATAGATTCATATTGGTACAGCCTTTCACGCTATTAGCATTTTGGATGTAGAAACAAGTATCGGGTTCAATACCTGCAATTTGCGGACGTTTCAAGGTAGTCGAACCGAAGTCATCCCATTCGCGCCCTTGCGAATCTAAAATTGCTGTAACAATATAGGCAATAATTCTATGAGGTCTTTCGTGAAGTGCTAGCGGAGACACAATTTCCAAAGTTCCGTGATAATAAGCTACGCGGGTATTGCGCTTCTCTCCCAAATTAGTCAATATTTCCTCAAAGTCCTGCCAGGATATGTTATTGATGCTGATGTGGCTACCAGGAGTAAGTTCGATAGCCTGAATAGGAATAGTGACACTCATTTTTATGCCTCCTAAAGACATGAAAGATGCGATCGCATTTTTTACCCCGAAATCCTACTCAAAAACGGTACATCAACTACTTCACCTGTAGTTTCGCCTACTTGTACTTTTAACCCTGCGCCGCCAGCTTTAGTGCGAATGTAGCCTAAACCAAAAAATCCGCGATCGCTCTCTACAATACTGGTAAGTTTGCCTACTTTCTCTTCTCCTACCATAATTGCACTACCTACATCGGCAGAAGCATCGAGACTAATACCCCATAAATGCTGTTTTACGCCTTTGTAAGTATTTAAACGCGCGATCGTTTCTTGTCCGATATAGCAGCCTTTATCGAAGGATATAGTTTGTAATAATCCTGCTTCTAGAGGGTTATAATCTTCAGTTAGTTCTTTATCGGGAACTGGACGACCTTGCTGGATTCTTAACTGTTCCCAGATGCGATCGCCCATTGGTACTGCACCTGCTTCTACAAGCATTTTCCAGATATTTGCAGCATTTTCGGTAGGAATTATTAGAGTATATCCAGGCGTTGCAAGTCCGCTACCTACAGCTATACGCACTTGGTTTAATAATTGGTGAGTTCCGTAAGGTTGTCCGATAATTTCAGTTGCACCTAATTTGGTGACTAATTCACTACTTTTACTGCCAATTAAGCTAAATATTGCTATTTTTCCAGTAATATCTGCTAATTCCACCTTGTCAGCAAAGAAAATATAGCGATCTAGCCATTCCATCAAATACTCATGACGATTAGGCGAAACTATTAGCAATACAGAATCATCTGTAACGTATGCTGTAGCTAAATCAATAGTACGGGCAGTAGAAGTGACAAAAACTGTATCGCAACCTTCACCTGGTTTTAAACGCTCGAAATTATTGGTACTTTGATTGTGTAGAAAGCGAATGCGATCGCTACCAGTTACTTGAATTATGCCCCAATGAGAGCGATCGCATATTGCTACTCCATTTTGCGCCGCTTCTAGTGCGTCTGCATCGTTGCCAAAACTGACGGGGATTGTCGCGTCAAAAGTTGCCCCCACTGCTGCCTGGATGTCGTGTAATTGCGTCATAAAGTTTATCCTAAGTTGGCAAATATGCGATCGACTAATGCTGCTGCTTTTTCATCTAACAACTGCCAATCTACATCGCCAGTTTCATCTATTAAGTTAGTGTCGATCTCAACTGTATAATTAGGCGACTCTGCTAATAAGGCGCTGTAGCCAAGAAAACACACCTGATAGCATAGTTCCCAAAGATCGACTTTGACTGTTTCCATCCCTTCACGCTGCAAATTTAACTGATATCCTGGCGTGGGAGTTGGCAATTTCATTAAAGCTTGTTCGATTTCGTCTGCTTGTTTGGGTGGTGCAGATTCTAGCTGTAGCACTAGATTCTCCACAATAGCTTTTGTTTCTTCTGTAGTTCCTGGTTGCCAAATTAGCACGTTTTCATAAGTTCCCTTCCAATTAGAAGCATCGAGTTGTTTGCGAATGCGATCTAAGATGCGAATAAAAGCAGGCTGCATGATTAACTCTGCTTGTTGCCATGCAGCAGTATTGGCAAATTTCGGCGGCATGAATCTAACCTTTATTACCTAGGCTAGCGTTACTTTTTGGGAGTTGTAGCTGTTGATAATGGTTGAAGTAATGTATCGAAGAAATAAACGCGATCGCAATACCTTGTCTGAGTAGAACAAACTGCCTCTATAGTTACGTTTGTCGCTTTACTCACATCTAGCAACACTAACTCTTTTTGTCCTGGGGCAATATTTTTTGTTTCAGCTTTATTGCTATCTACATAAAAATTTACTGCTACAGGCGGGCTAGTTGTATTGTTGTCGCGCATCCCAAAACCCAACCTGAGAGTTTGAAATAGCGGCTTATTTTCATCGCGCCTAATTTTACAAGTTACGGCAGCAGAACGAGAACCAGCACCTAAATAAAATGGGCTAGTATATACTGCTTTAGCGATCGCTACATCTAAAGGAGTTTGGCGAAAACTGCCAATACCGCTATTTATGCACTTTGCCTGTGTGAGCGAAACTAAGTTATTTTGTGCTTGAATACTTTGTCCGCCAAGGGTTGCTACAGCAAAAGATAGGCTAGTAGCGATCGCTTTACTATTGAAATTGAATTTTTGCATTACGATCTTAGTTACTAAGTACGGGCGTAGAATGCAGCAATAAACCATATTCCAGTCCTTCTACTACCGCATGATAAGAAGCTTCCAGAATATTAGTTGATACGCCTACCGTAGTCCAGCGCTGAAAGTTATTTCTACATTCGACTAATACGCGCGTTTTCGCCGATGTACCGCTGTATTCGTCCAAAATTCGCACTTTATAATCAGTTAGTTCAAACTCGGCAATTTGGGGATAAAAGTTGACCAAAGCTTTTCTTAAAGCTGCATCTAGCGCGGCGACTGGTCCATTTCCTTCGGCTGCTTCTAAAATATTTTGACCGTTTACAGTTAATTTCACAGTTGCTTGAGCATTGCTGCAATAACTAACTCTACCTTGAACTAAGTCGCAATGGACTTGAAAGCCATGTATTGTAAATAATTGCTGGCGTTTGCCTAATGCTTCGCGCATTAGTAAGTCAAAACTCGCTTCTGCTGCTTCAAATTGATAGCCTTGACTTTCCAATTCCTTCAGGCGTTGGAGTATTTGCTTGGCTGCTGGGTTTTGCTTATCTAGTTCGATGCCAAAAGTGCGGGCTTTGGCTATCACGTTACTTAATCCAGCTTGTTCGGAAATCACGATCCGGCGACTATTACCAACTTTATCTGGTTGAATATGTTCGTAAGTTAGCGGGTTGCGTTCTACAGCCGAGACGTGAATACCACCTTTATGAGCAAAAGCCGAACGTCCAACAAATGCAGCGTGTTCGTCAGGGGCAAGATTGACAACTTCGCTAATTAAACGGCTAGCTTGAGTAAGTTGAGTTATTCTATCTTTTGGCAAGCAGTTATAACCTAATTTGAGTTGCAAGTTAGGAATCAAAGAACATAAGTTTGCATTGCCACAGCGTTCGCCATAACCGTTTATCGTCCCTTGCACCATGCTTGCGCCTTCTCTAACTGCTGCTAAGGCATTAGCGACGGCTGTATCGGCATCGTTGTGAGTATGTATGCCTAATTGAGTATGCAGCGGCATTGCCTTTAAGACATCGCCGACAATTTGACTAATTTCGTGCGGTAAAGTGCCGCCATTGGTATCGCATAGAACTAACCATTCTGCGCCTGCATCTGTAGCTGTTTGCAAAGTTTGCAGGGCGTAATTTGGATTTTGCTTATAGCCGTCGAACCAGTGTTCGGCATCATAAATTACCCTACGCCCAGACGATCGCAAGTAGGCGATCGTATCGGATATCATCTCTAAATTCTCTTCTAAGCTGGTTTTTAGCCCTTCTGTGACGTGTAAATCCCAGGATTTGCCAAAAATCGTTACCCAGCGCGTTCCTGCTGCTAGAATCGCTTGCAGCATCGGATCTTCGCTGGCTTTTACATGGGGGCGACGAGTCGAACAAAAAGCAACTATTTCTGCTTGTGTTAGCGGTTCTTCTTGCAGTTGCCAGAAAAATTGTACATCTTTAGGATTTGCTCCTGGCCATCCGCCCTCGATAAATGGAATGCCTAACCTATCTAGTTCTCTGGCTATTCGCAATTTATCTTCTATGGATACAGATAACCCTTCGCGTTGGGTTCCATCTCGTAGGGTGGTGTCATAAATCCAAAGCTGATGTGAGGAATCGGTGGTCATAAGCAAATTAAACTAAGAAAAGCTCGAAACAGTGACTAAAGTTATGCCTGATGTTTTTGCCCAAAGCAAAGTTATAAGTTGCCATCGCGGCGATAATCTCCGCAAATTATTACTTGATAATGATATTAATCTCTACAACGGTAAAGCCTCTGCAATCAATTGTCAGGGAATTGGTACGTGTGGCACTTGTTCCGTCATGGTAGTAGGAGAAGTTTCGCAAGTAACTTGGCAAGATAAAACTCGAAGGTCGCTTCCTCCTCATTCTCCTACAAAAAATCTGCGCTTGGCTTGTCAAGTCAAAGTTTTAGGTGATGTCAGAGTTACAAAATTTAACGGTTTTTGGGGACAAGGAGAGGAAATAGTCTGGCAAGCAGATTAATACAGTTGTTTGCTCGTTAGTCTAGAGATAGGGATAATTTTGGTTTGGTATGACGGCAACAACTGACGTTTTGATTATTGGTGGTGGTGTAATTGGTTTAGCGATCGCTGTTGAACTAAAATTGCGCTCGTTATCCGTAACTGTACTGGTGCGAGACTTTCCTGCTGCTGCAAGTCACGCGGCGGCTGGTATGCTTGCTCCCCAAGCCGAGCAAATTCCCCCCAGCGCAATGTTAGACTTGTGCTTGCTGTCGCGATCGCTTTATCCACAGTGGATAAGTAAAATAGAACAAATTAGCGGCTTAGATACTGGCTACTGGCGCTGTGGCATTTTAGCACCCAGATATACTCAAGAAAATCGCGATAATTGGCTAAATCAAGCCCAAATTCGGCAATATCAGCCAGGATTATCTACTGAGGTTGTCGGTGGCTGGTGGTATCCTGAAGATGCTCAAGTAGACAATCGCGCTTTAACTTTAGCATTGCGGGCAACTGCCCAAGCTTTAGGTGTTAATATCCGTGATGGGGTTGCTGTAAAAGCTATTGAATGCGAGCAAAATAGAGTTACTGGCGTTCGTACCAATGAAGGGATGTTATCTAGCGATCGCTATATTCTAGCGACAGGTGCTTGGTCGGGTCAATTATTGTCTATACCCGTTTACCCCAGAAAAGGGCAAATGCTCTCTGTGCGCGCCCCTGATGATATACCCTTGCAACAAGTATTATTCGGCTCGGATATTTACATCGTCCCGCGTCAAGATGGCAGAATTGTTATCGGTGCAACTAGCGAGGATGTAGGATTTACACCGCATAATACCCCCGCAGGTATGCAAGCTTTATTGCAAAGGGCTATTCGCCTTTATCCACAATTACAGCATTATCCTATTATCGAGTTTTGGTGGGGTTTTCGTCCGGCAACACCTGATGAATTGCCAATTTTGGGCGCTAGTCCTTACTACAATCTGACTTTGGCGACAGGTCATTATCGTAATGGTATTTTGCTTGCACCAGTAACAGCTAATCTAATTGCAGATGCGATCGCTAACCAAGATCGTCCTCTACTAAAACATTTCCATTATTCTCGGTTTCTTACCTAATATACGCCGACAAGGGTGCAAAACCGCCGCACCCCTACCCTATTACCTTTCCCTTTTGAAAATGCAAACACTTAAATCTCCTGTAGAACAATCTTTAGATCGTCCTTTAACTATTGCTGGTAAAACTTTTACATCGCGCTTGATGACTGGTACTGGCAAATATCGCAGTATCGAAGAAATGCAGCAAAGCATTATTCACAGCGGTTGCCAAATTGTTACCGTTGCGGTGCGGAGAGCCCAAAATAAAGCCCCAGGGCATGAAGGTTTAGCTGAAGCTTTAGACTGGAATAAAATCTGGATGCTACCGAATACTGCTGGCTGTCAAACTGCTGATGATGCTATTCGCGTTGCTCGTTTGGGACGAGATATGGCAAAGTTATTAGGGCAAGAAGATAATAACTTCGTCAAATTAGAAGTAATCCCCGATCCTAAATACTTATTACCCGATCCAATCGGCACTTTGGAAGCTGCGGAAAAATTAGTTAAAGAAGGTTTTGCCGTTTTACCTTATATCAATGCCGATCCGCTTTTGGCTAAACGCTTAGAAGATGTTGGCTGCGCTACTGTTATGCCTTTAGCATCGCCTATTGGTTCGGGACAAGGACTGAAAAATGCGGCAAATATTCAAATTATCATAGAAAATGCCAGCGTACCTGTAGTTGTAGATGCAGGTATCGGTACGCCTAGCGAGGCGGCGCAAGCAATGGAAATGGGCGCAGATGCTTTACTTATTAATAGCGCGATCGCACTTGCCCAAAATCCTCCGGTAATGGCGCAGGCTATGAGTTTAGCGGCTGTTGCTGGTAGAATGGCGCATTTAGCCGGACGCATCCCTGTCAAAGACTATGCTAGTGCTAGTTCTCCTTTAAGTGGCACAATTTCCAGCTAACTAACAAAGTAAAGACGTTCCTACCTAACTTAACGTCTTTACATTCTTGTAAAGATTTATGTCTGAATTAGGAGAGTATAATTACTAAGCTTCTGTTACAATTGGTAAAGTTTAAGTAAAAAAGGATGGAATTATGCCATATACAACAGAAGAAGGCGGGCGGCTAAATAACTTCGCTAAAGAGCCAACAGTTTACCAAGCAGAAGATCCAACTGGCACGCAAAAGCGCAACTATGTATTCTTAGGCATAGCTGCTGCTGTATTAGTTAGCGGGTTGGTGTTTGTCGCCGTTTCCGTATCTTCTGTAAGTTAAAGCAGAATTTAATAGTCTATTGACTGTTGCTTGGCGATCGCACTAAATAGTGATGAGTAGTCAGAATCACCAAACCCGCTATTTGTCGCTATTTCCAATATTTTTTTCACCCCTTCAATACTGCTGACATTAAGTTCGGCGGTTTTTGCTTCACTGATAAATAAGTCTGCATCCTTCAGTAAGTGCTTCGTGGGAAAATTAGGATTTGCGTAGTCGCCATCTAGCATCCGTTGCAATTTCTTGTCAAAAGTCGGAGCATAGAGAGCGCTTTGTCTGAGGATTTGCATAAAAAGCTCGACATCAGCCCCTTGGCGCTGCACGAAACCAAGACTAAGTCCAAAAGCTGTACTCAAAGAAGCAATTAATTGATTCAAGGCAAGTTTAATCGCTGATGCAGAACCGACAGCGCCAATTAACAGCGGTTCGGAACCAAAATTTTTGAGTAAATCTTGCCACTTATCAAATTGAGCTTGCGAACCACCAACCATAACTATCAATTTACCCGCTTGGGCTTCGGGAATACTGCCTAAAACTGGTGCTTCTAAATAATCACCCCCAGCAGCAACAACTTCCTTAGCTATCTCTTGACTTTCACTAGGGGCGATCGTACTCATTTGAATTACAGTCTTACCAGATAAATGCTGTTTAGCTATATCTGACAGTAATACGCTGGTAATAGCTGCTGCATTAGTCAGCATGAGGATAATACAATCGCTGTCTGCGATCGCTTGGTATGGCTGCTCGGCGATCGCACATCCTGCTATGTTTAGCGGCTCTAACTTAGCTGGCGTGCGGTTGTAGGCAATTACTTCAATTTGGGCATCTAGCAGCCTTTGCGCCATCGGTAGCCCCATCAAACCAGTCCCGATAAAACCAACTTTCATATCCTTCTTCCTACTGCAAGCGATCGTACTTAAGCTATTAATCTTGCTACTAACCCTACCAAACCTCCAACCAAAACTAACCAAGCAGAGTTGATTTGAAAACGAAAGACAATAACCGTACTAATAAATGCCAACGATATAGTTACCCAATCTATCAGCGCCGTACGTCCAAGAGTATAAGTTACCGCTGCCATCAAGCCTAGCGAAGCTGCATTTACCCCATCTAAAATACCGCCAAACCACTTAGAACTTCGCAACTTTGCCACCCAAGGGTTTACAGCAAAAACTAACACAAAAGCAGGTAAGAAAATGCCAATTGTAGCAGCGATCGCTCCTGCATTACCCGCTATCAAGTAACCAATAAATGTCGCCGTAGTAAATACCGGACCTGGTGTAAACTGACCGATTGCAACAGCATCTAATAGTTGTTGCGAAGTGAGCCACCCATTGCGTTCTACCAAATCGCGCTGGAGAAAAGCAAGCAAAACATAACCGCTACCATATAGAACTGAGCCAACTTTGAGAAAAAATAAGAATACACTCTGCCAAGTAGGTGAAGTGAAAAGCGAGTTACCACTTCTTTGTGCCAGAATGCCAGAAATAGGCAACAATAATGCGCCCCCAAACCTACCCTGACTGCGCCCTAATTTTGCTAGTAAAACTGCAATTCCTGCTAACAGCAGCAACAGTAACTCATTTAACCCTAGAAAGTAGCCAACAATTACTCCCAATCCTGCTACGTTAGTCGGAATATCTTTAATTGCTTTTTTGCCTAAATTCCACAACGCCTGTAAGACATCGCAATAATAACAGGTTTAATTCCATACAACAGCCAGTCGAGTTGTGGTAGTGCTTGATAGCGCACGTAAATTGCTGCTAGCAACCATACGATCGCCATTGCAGGCAAAATAAAGCAGCTTCCAGCTACCAGCAACCCCCGCCAGCCAGCACGTTCGTAACCGATGTGGATAGCTAACTCAGTAGAATTAGGACCAGGTAGCAAATTTGTAACACCTAGCAAGTCAAGTAATTGCTCGTGAGTCAACCACTGACGGCGTTTAACTACCTCATCATTCATTAAAGCAATATGAGCCGCAGGTCCGCCAAAAGCGATCGCTCCCAGTCTCAAAAAGACGATTGCAAGTTCTTTTAGCCGTTGTTTTTGTTCTAGTGGGGTTAGTTGTCTGTAGAGGAGATGCTGCTCTTTTGCTGATTGAGACATCTGCAGATTTTAATTATTCCCGATCTAGCCTACTGAAAAATCGCGGATATATTGATTGACTAACTGCGGCTGTTCTTGGTGGACGAAATGCCCAGCATTGGAAATGTACTTGATTTGCAAGTTTCTTACATAAGCATACGTGTTGTAAGTCAATTCCTTGCCCAAGGCTACATCACCTTCACCCCAAATTAGCAGGGTAGGAACTTCTAAAATACTCCAATCAGAACTGAGCATTCTTTGATGCGTAAGATTGCGGTAATAGTTCAACATTGCTGTCAAAGCACCGCGTTTTGAGGCAGCATCTTTGTAGGCTTCCAAATCGGCTGGAGTGAAAACATTTTTATTTACAGTTGCTTGTTGCAGCGTCCTTCCTAGTAGTTCGTAGTCTCCAGCTTGAATTAGGGCTTCGGGAATCTCTGGTAATTGGAAAAAGAACATATAAGAACTGCGTAATAATTGCTGCGGCGATCGCAATCCTTCCGCCATTTTTGCTGGATGTGGCAAATTAATCACAATTAAGCGCTCTACCATTTGCGGGCGAGAGTAAGCAAAATTCCAGGCGATCGCTCCGCCCCAATCGTGTCCTACAATGATGGCGCGATCGTATCCCAATCCTCGAATTACACCTTCAATGTCTTTGATAAATTGGTCCATAACATAAGCCGATCGCTCTTTGGGCTTATCGCTATCGTTGTAACCGCGTAAATCGAGCGCTACTACTTTGTAATTTTGAGCAAATTCTGGAATTTGATGCCGCCACGAGTACCAAAATTCAGGAAATCCATGCAACATTAGCATCAATTCGCCGCTGCCTTGCGTCACATAGTGCAATTTTATGCCATTAGTATCGATATATTCATGCTGCCAAGAACCTGTTAATACTGACATAATTGATACTCCTTAAGATTGTTGGATTTTCAAAACTCTTGCTCTTTCAAATTTCACTTTGCAATCAAGGTTACAACTTATACACTTAGGCAGATATATTGTTAATTGTTTTTTGCTAAATACTATATATATAAATGTATTTATGACGATGACCCAACAATTAACAAGGCAACGTTCTTTATGGATAGAACGGTTGGCTAGATTTGGCTATGCTGCTAAAGGTGTTGTTTACGCTACTGTTGGACTATTAGCAGCACAAGCAGCATTTGGAGCAGGCGGACAAACAACTGATACTAAAGGTGCTTTGAGTGCGATTGTAACGCAACCTTTTGGTAAATTTTTACTTACTTTAGTTGCAATTGGCTTAATTGGCTATGTAGTTTGGCGCTTTGTGCAAGCAGTTAAAGATCCAGAACGCAAAGGTAACAATGCCAAAGGTTTAGCACAGCGGGTTGGATATGCAGCTAATGGTTTAATTTATGCAAGTTTGGCTTTAACTGCAATTGGAATTGTCATCGGTTCGGGAAGCGGCGGTAATAATAACTCCACGCAAGATTGGACAGCAAAATTACTTTCGCAACCTTTCGGACAGTGGTTAGTAGGAATAGTAGGAGCTTTTGTAATTGGCTTGGGTTTTTACCAATTTTTGAAAGCTTATCAAGCTAAATTTCGCAAAGAAATGGATTTAAGTCAGTTGAGCGATACTCATAAAAAATGGGTAGTTGGAATTGGTAGATTTGGGCTTGCAGCTAGAGGAATTGTCTTTTCTGTAATTGGATTTTTTTTAATTCAAGCTGCACGTCAGTACGATCCTAGCGAAGTAAGAGGATTGGGTGAAGCTTTGCAAGTATTAGCACAACAACCATACGGGGCTTGGATTTTGGGTATAGTAGCGATCGGTTTGATTGCCTATGGGATGTTTATGATAATTCAAGGGCGCTATCGTCGGCTAAATACTAATAAAATTTAAAGTAAATCTGCTTTAATTGACCAAATACGCGATTTATTAGAGAATTAACTCGACCAATACCTGCAATACCGTTGAGTTTCGACAATATCTGTAAATACCTAGCAACAGAATATCCTGCTGCATTCGTCCGCTGGCTGCTTAATTACGATGCTAATGATATTCAGATTCTCCCAACAGAACTAAAATTAGATCCTATACGTGCAGATACACTGATTTTGTTACAAACAAACAATCAAATCTTGCATTTAGAGTTTCAAACTTTGCCCACATCTGTGCCATCTTTACCTCTACGGATGCTAGATTATTGGGTAAGACTACACAGGCAATATGACCGTCCTATAGAACAAGTTGTAATTTTTTTAAAACAAACTAATTCGCCCTTAGCTTATGTTGAGCAATTTAGTTCAGCTAACACTCAACACCGTTATCGAGTAGTTAGGTTATGGGAACTCGATCCTACTCCATTGTTATCAAACCCTGGATTGCTGCCTTTTGCAGTTCTTGCTCAAACAAATTCACCGAGCAGTTTGCTCCAACAAATTGCAGAAAGGGTAAATAGGATTGAATCAGTACCAATACAAGGAAACATTACTACCTGTATAGAATTATTGGCAAGACTAAGATTTGACCAAAACTTAATTCACCAATTTTTGAGAGTAAATGCTATGCGAGAATCACCACTTTATCAAGAAATTATTGAAGAAGGGCTACAACAGGGAGAACAACGGATCGTTTTTCGCCTGCTGACGCGCCAAATTGGCGAAATTCCTCCAGAAGTACGATCGCAAATCCAACAATTACCTATCCCCCAAATTGAAGAATTGAGCGAAGCATTATTAGATTTTTCCCAACTAGAAGATTTGAGCGCATGGTTACGATCGCACTCTTAAATGGAAAAAGGTTGAAGGATCTGTATCCTTCAACCTTTATTTTTTCGCTCTGACCAATTATTAATGGTTGCGGCGATCGCCTAACCACTTAGCAGCAGCAATTCCGACTACCGCAGCTACTAACGGATTGCTCATAAACTTGATAATTCCTGGCTTCTCAGCTAGCACTTCTTGGAAAATATCAGGGTGACTATGATATGCAAAGGAGGCAAGCTTGCTCACATCATCAACACTCATCTTGCTAGGGTGATGAGTAGAAAGCCCTAATTGCTGCTCTAGAGCGCGATCGCTTAGTCCTCTACCATGCAGGTGCTTGAAGAAAGCCCGTGCTACGTCATCTCTCTCGTTAGGCTTGATCTGGGCGATCGCTTTTTGCAACTCTGGTTCCATTTGGGTTGCAGGTAGGCGATCGGGGTGCAGAGAACGACCGAATAATTTGCGGCGTTCTTCATGGGATGAACGTTGAGCAAAATCATCGAAGTTTTCGTACTGAAGCTCTGAACCCATTGAAGCGTCGTCTAGGCTTTCAGTGTTACCTTGAGCCAAATCGTTCATAATTTGGCGTTTGTACTGGTCGCTGCTACTCATAATATTTCTCTCCTTGCTCAAACTTATTTGTACTCAATCTGATTCGATTGCACGTCATACCGAGCAGTCAAAATTAACTTTTTGTCGGGAGCGTACATTAATACCGTCAAATCTCGATTGGGGAAGTTTTTGTGAAAACCTTGAGTTAGTGATTTAGCTAACGGCTTAACGTCATTTGGGCGCACTTGGGGCGTAATTACAACTCCCAAATAGTTGTTGTCTCGTACGTAAGCATCTTGAACTAAACCTTTACTTTTTTCTACAACCCAGTTACCGAAGTTTTGTCCGCCTGCACTATTGCCTCGCTCTAACTGTGCGTAGCGATCGCCGCTAGTAATTGCAGGTGCATTTGTTACTGGTTGTCTGGCTTGAACTGCTCCACCGCTACAAGCTGCTGTTGTTGTTAAAACTACAACTAAAACTAAAGCGGTCAAAATTCTGCGAATTTGCTGAATCATGCTAACTTTAATTCCCTCCTATTTTTATTTATGTTTGAGATTATATTAAAAGCAGAATATTTAGAGTTATCTGCTTTCTTATTATAAAAAAGGTAAGAAAAATGCTATGATATATTCTTACCCTTTTACTTTTATTTAATCCTAATCTAGCTTCTCTTTGATGTTGTCTTTTACGTCTTCTACACCATGACGTACTTCGCTTTCAGCTTGCTTGGCTTTGCCTTCTGCTTTATCTTCAGGATCGCCTGTAACATTACCCCAAGCCTCTTGAGCTTTACCTTCAATGTTTTTAGCAGCAGCTTTAGCTCTGTCATCTAGTCCCATGATATTTGTCTCCTTTTTATTAAACAAAGAAACTCAAAATCGGTTAATAACTATTGAAGTTATTTTGTGATTCTTATAACAATCTAACGGTCAAAATAGAAACTAGACTTCTGTCAGAAGACATATTAGTTTTCTATGCTAAAAGATGGAAAAAGCAAAAATATGCAGCATCTGGTAGCAAGAGAACACATTAAAAGCGTGCGACCAAGTATAACGCCAGCAGTTGGATCTTGACGCATTCAAAAGCTGAAAATTTAAGTAGAAATTAGCAAAGTGGTAAAGAGTTAATAATGGAAAACAAGTCATCGTTTCATCTTCATGCACCGTTTAAAGCGACTGGAGATCAACCGCAAGCGATCGCCCAATTAATAGCAAACGTCGAAGGGGGGGCGCAATATCAAACACTATTAGGCGCAACTGGAACGGGAAAAACCTTTTCCGTCGCCTCGACAATTGAAAAAGTCGGCAAACCAACATTAGTCTTGGCGCACAACAAAACCTTAGCCGCCCAGCTTTGTAACGAGTTGCGCGAATTCTTTCCAAACAACGCCGTAGAGTATTTCGTTAGTTATTACGACTACTACCAGCCAGAAGCTTATATTCCAGTTACAGACACTTATATAGAAAAGACAGCATCAATCAACGACGAAATTGATATGTTGCGTCACTCAGCCACGCGATCGCTATTTGAACGCCGAGATGTAATTGTAGTTGCCTCAATTAGCTGTATTTACGGCTTGGGTATCCCGTCGGAATATTTAAAAGCTGCAATTCCGTTGCAAATGGGCAAAGAAGTCAATCAGCGAGAAATTTTGCGCGATTTAGTCTCAGTCCAGTATAGTCGCAACGATTTAGAACTAAGTCGAGGACGCTTTCGAGTACGCGGCGATGTCTTAGAAATTGTCCCAGCTTATGACGATCGCATTGTTAGAATTGAGTTTTTTGGCGATGAAATAGATGCAATTCGCTTTGTCGATCCGGTAACAGGAGAAATTATTAAGAGCATCGAAGCAATTAATATTTACCCAGCGCGTCACTTTGTTACGCCAGAAGAACGCCTAGAGGTAGCTTGCAACGATATCGAGCAAGAATTAAGAGATCGCAAAGCTCAGTTAGAGCAGGAAAATAAGCTATTGGAAGCGCAACGACTAGACCAGCGCACGCGCTACGATTTGGAGATGCTGCGGGAAGTTGGATATTGCAACGGCGTAGAAAACTATTCGCGGCATTTAGCAGGGCGCAAACCTGGACAAGCACCAGAATGTTTAGTTGATTATTTTCCTAAAGATTGGCTGTTAGTAGTTGATGAGTCTCACGTTACAATTCCCCAAACGCGGGCGATGTACAATGGCGATCGCGCGAGAAAAAATGTCTTAATCGAGCATGGTTTTCGTTTACCTAGTGCGGCTGATAATCGTCCTTTGAAAGCTGATGAATTTTGGCAAAAGGTAAATCAATGCATCTTTGTCTCAGCTACACCTGGAGATTGGGAAATAGAACTATCAGAGGGTAAGGTAGTTCAACAAGTAATTCGCCCAACAGGAGTAATCGATCCCGAAATCTTTGTGCGCCCGACAGAAGGACAAGTTGATGACTTGTTAGGGGAAATCAAAGATCGTGTCGAACTGCGCGAACGAGTGTTGGTTACGACACTAACTAAGCGCATGGCAGAAGATTTGACTGAGTATTTGCAAGATCGCGGGATTCGAGTAAGATATCTGCACTCAGAAATTAACTCAATTCAACGCATTGAGATATTACAGGAATTACGGGACGCTACTTTTGATGTCTTAATTGGCGTGAACTTGCTCAGGGAAGGTTTAGACTTGCCGGAAGTGTCATTAGTAGCGATATTGGATGCAGATAAAGAAGGGTTTTTGCGAGCAGAGCGATCGCTAATTCAAACAATCGGACGGGCGGCGCGTCACGTTAGAGGGCAAGCAATTATGTATGCCGATAACCTTACTGACAGCATGAGCAAAGCGATTGAGGAAACAGAAAGGCGGCGGGCAATTCAAACAGAGTACAACGAAAAGCATGGAATTACGCCTCAGCCGATTATCAAAAGATCGACTAACTCGATTTTGTCTTTCTTAGAAGTATCGCGGCGACTGAACTCTCAGGAATTGGAGACAGCTTACGAACAAATCAATGAATTACCGCTAGATACAATTCCTGACTTGATCGTGCAGTTAGAAGCGCAGATGAAAGACGCAGCGAAGAACTTGGAATTTGAGGAAGCAGCTAAGTTGCGTGATCGCATTAAAAATCTGCGCGACAAATTACTCGGTCATTAACCTCAAAAACTTAGCTAAATTGGTAGGGTGCGTTTTCAAAACGCACCCTACTATTTTGGGCAATACTTATGCAAATACCCAACGTCATTAGTTTAAATATTCCCCACCTAACAGCCAAAGACTTTGTTGAATTATGCCAAGCCAATCAAGAACTGCGGTTAGAAAGGGCTGCTAGTGGAGAAGTAATTATTATGCCACCGACTTTTCCTTGGACGGGTAAACAAAATTTTGGTCTTATCGGTCAACTGTGGGCTTGGAGCGATCGCACAGCCTTGGGAATAGGTTTCGATTCATCTACAGGCTTTACAATGCCCAATGGCGCAGTTATTTCCCCTGATGTTTCGTGGGTAAGCAAACAGCGCTGGGAAGCACTAACACCAAGCCAACAACAGCAAGAATTTTCGCCTTTAGTCCCTGATTTTGTTGTCGAGTTGCGATCTAGTAGCGACACAATAAAAAAGTTACGCGACAAAATGCAAGAGTACATCGCCAATGGCGTGCGCTTGGGTTGGCTAATTGATTCGCAAAACAAGCGCGTAGAAATCTACCGCCCGATGCAGAACGTAGAAGTATTAGATTCGCCAGCTAACTTGTCTGGTGAAGATGTGTTGCCAGAATTTGTCTTAGATTTGAATAAAGTTTGGTAAGGTGCGATCGCGCTTGTTGTTCTTTACTGACACGGGTAGGAATTATGTACATAACAAATACCATTACATTAAGTATCCCTCATTTAACACCGCAGGATTTTGCCGAACTATGTCAAGCAAATCAAGAACTACGGTTAGAAAGGGCTGCTAGTGGAGAAGTGATTATTATGCCACCGACTTTTCCTTGGACGGGTAAACAAAATTTCAGTTTGTACGTACAGTTAGGAATATGGATTGAAAAAACAGGCTTAGGTGTTGGGTTTGACTCATCTACAGGCTTTACAATGCCAAACGGTGCAGTTATTTCCCCTGATGTTTCCTGGGTAAGCAAACAGCGTTGGGAAGCACTAACACCAAGCCAACAACAGCAAGAATTTTCGCCTTTAGTACCTGATTTTGTTGTCGAGTTGCGCTCTAGTAGCGACACGATGAAAAAGTTACGCGACAAAATGCAAGAGTACATTGCCAATGGCGTGCGCTTGGGTTGGCTAATTGATTCGCAAAACAAGCGAGTAGAAATTTACCGTCCGATGCAGAATGTAGAAGTATTAGATTCGCCAGCTAATTTGTCTGGTGAAGATGTGTTGCCAGAATTTATCTTGGATTTGAATAAAGTATGGTGAGGTGGGATATTAAAAAGATGGTATTAATCTCGCCGCATCAATCCTAACATCGGACCGAGAACAGCCCCGACTACAAACCCCCCAGCGTGCGCCCAATAAGCGATTCCGCCGCTTTCCATGCCTACATTTGTGCGGACTCCTAAGCTGGCAAAACTGAAAAAAGCTTGCTGCAAAAACCAAAATCCTAGAAACAAGTAGGCGGGGAGTTGGAAAGTAGTCAGGAAAAATCCCAAAGGGACTAAAGTTAAAACTTTGGCGTGAGGGAAACGGAGAATGTACGCACCCATGACACCAGCTATAGCCCCACTTGCACCCAGCGAGGGAATGCATGAACCCTGGGAAAAGAACCACTGCGCTAAAGCTGCCAAAGCACCGCAAGTTAGGTAAAAAAATAGAAACTTAAAATGACCTAAGCGATCTTCGATGTTGTTGCCAAAAATCCACAGAAACAGCATATTACCTGCAATGTGCAAAAAGCCGCCGTGTAAAAACTGCGAGGTAAACAAAGTTGCCCATTCTGGGATTGGTTGAGCCAAAAAAGAGCGAGGACAACTACCACCAGATAATTCGCGTGGAACCATTGCCGCAATTTGGAAAAACCCTGCTAACTGTGGCTCTGACAAACTTAGCTGAAATATAAATACAGCAATATTTGCCGCAAATAGCCCATAAGTTACATAAGGGGTAATAGTCGTAGGGTTATTATCTCGTAGTGGAACCACAGATTATTGTCCTAAAAATTAATAGAAAGCAACTTTTACCATTTATATCTTGACTTAATAGATTCTTTCCAACAGGATAGGCAGAAACCTGTATTGCTAGCTATGGTAAAAATTACCAGAAAAAGGAGATAAACAAATGGTGCAGGGAGTCATTTTAGATGTAGACGGGACATTGGTCTTGAGCAATGACGCTCAAGCTCAAGCCTGGGTTGATGCCTTTGCTGCATATGGCTACATAGTAGCATTTGAGCAAGTACGCCCGTTTATTGGCATGGGCGGCGACCAATTGATGCCGAAAGTTATGCCAGGACTTCCCAATGATGAGAATGATAGCAAAGCTATCTCCCAACGGCGCAAAGAATTGATAATGAAGCGCTACGGACCAAAATTAGCGCCAGCTAATGGCGCTAGGCAATTAGTTCAACACATGAAAGACGCTGGCTTGCAGCTAATTATCGCTAGTTCGGCGACCAGTGAAGAATTAGAAATTTTGCTAAAAATTGCTCAAGTTGACGATTTGTTAACAGAGAAAACAACATCAGATGATGCCAAAGCGGTCTTACCAGCACCAGATATTGTCGAAGTAGCATTAAATAAGTTGCAAATTGCCCCCGAACAAGTTGTGATGCTCAGTGACACTCCTTATGACGTTAAAGCTGCAAGTGCTGTTAAAGTTGGGGTGATTTCGCTGCGTTGCGGTGGATTTGAAGATAGCTCTTTGGCAGGAAGTTTAGCAATTTATGACGATCCGGCAGATTTGTTAGCAAATTATGATACTTCTCCATTGAATGCTTGAGTAGTTTGAAGTGCGATCGCTAATTAATTGAAAAATATGCAGCAAGAAAAAGTTTTGTGGTTAACTAAAGGCGTTGCGGGATTACTCTGCATGGGCTTGGGTTTGAGCATTTTTGGCGAAGCATTGAGCCGCAAAATCAACGGCGATGGTTGGTTTTGGATTGGCACATTGAGTTTAGTAATTATTAACTTTGGTTTGTGTTTGATGTTTGACAGCCACAACCATCAAGCCAAAATGGTTAAGCTTAAAGAGCAACAAGGCGAATAAAAAATACCTACTGCAATAAGCAGATGTAGGCTTATGGATGCAGACATCACATCAAGCGCACTGACCGATCCGCTGTCAGAGAAAGACGAGCAAACCCCCGATTTAGGTGGTGGTTTGCCCATTATTGGTTATTGGGCGAAACATACGCTTGCACCAGAAGGAGCCAAACTTTGGCAGACATTACTACATAAAAGTGCTTGCTTATCTTGTGCGTGGGGTACAGGCGGTCAAAAAGGCGGATTTACTAACGAAACAGGCGAAAAGCTGCAACGCTGCATGAAAAGTGTAGAGGCGATCGCATCGGAAATTCAACCACCTGTCCCTAGCGTAGTGTTTGCCCAACCGATTGCAGAATTACAACAGCTAAATTCTTACCAAGCAGATAAATTAGGGCGGTTGAGTTTCCCCATGATTCTGCGTGAGGGTAAATCTCATTACGAGCATATTTCCTGGGCAGAGATTTATGACATTGCAACATCTGCATTTAACAAGTCACCCGCACGAGTAGCATCTTATAGTTCTGGGCGTTCTTCCAACGAAGCTGCGTATTTGCTGCAATTGATGATGCGAGTTCTCGGTTCCAATAATTTAGCCGACTGTTCGGATTTGTGCCACGCGCCTTCTACGTTCGGACTCAAGCAAATGTTTGGTTCTAGCACATCGATGGTGAGCTTAGAAAACTTGCAGCACTCTGATTGTGTAGTATTGTGCGGTGCTAATCCAGCTTACAATCATCCGCGCTTGATGAACGAGTTGATTAAACTGCGCGATCGCGGTGGTAAGGTAATTGTCATTAATCCTGTAGTGGAAATTGGCTTAGTTAAATTTGGTTCGCCTGCTTTCCCTGTAAAATCTTTACTTCCAGGATCGGAGATTGCTTCTATTTACCTGCAACCGATGCCAGGTAGCGATGTAGCTTTGTTTGTAGGTATCCAAAAAGCTTTGCTAGAAACAGGTAAAATTCAAACTCAATACTTGCAAGCGCATACAGAAGGCTGGGAAGCAGTAATTGCTAGTGCCAAAGCCACTAGCTGGGAGACAATTACGCAAACGTGCCAAGTTGCTAAAGCAGACATAGAACTTGCAGCAGAAGCGATCGCCAGTTCCCAAGCTGTAGTATTTGCTTGGGCAATGGGCATTACCCAACAGGAAAATAGTGTAGATAATATTTTTAGTATTGCCAATACTGCTCTATTAACTGGGAATGCAGGCAAAGTAGGCGCAGGTACGATGCCAATTCGCGGACACTCCAACGTCCAAGGCTTTGGCTCGATGGGCGTAACAGTGCAATTGAAAAAAGAAATTCAAGCAGCCTTGGAAAAGTTGATAGGGCGATCGCTCAGTCGCGTTCCTGGCTACGATACGCGCTCTTTGATTGAAGCAGCAGATGCGGGTAAAGTTGATAGCTTGATATGTGTAGGTGGCAACTTGTATGCAGCTAATCCCGATTCAACTCAGGCAAAACGTGCTTTATCTAAAATCGAGACAATTATTTATCTTGCTACCAAACCGAATTTAGGACACTTTCACGGTTTAGCTCAGAAAAACACGATTATTATTCCTGTATTTGCTCGGTTTGAAAATCCCCACAAAACAACTACCGAATCAGGTAACAACTTTGTGCGGTTAAATGACGAAGGTAAAACCCATCTCAAAGATGCCGATTTAATTTCTGAAGTTGAATTTTTGACTGAGCTTGCCTATCGATTGCATGGCGATACACCGATTGACTGGCGACAACTCCAAGATACTAAATACGTGCGCCAACTAATTGCCCAGACAATTCCTGGCTATGAGAAGATTGGTGAAATTGATGCTACAGGCGAAGAGTTTACAATTTCGGGGCGCATTTTCGAGCAACCCAAATTTGCTACCCCATCGCAAAAAGCCGCAATGTTTGTTACGCCTATACCGCAGCTAGAATTACCAAAAGCGCAAGATTTTGGCGTACCCAATACAATTCCTAGTATCGTTGTTGCTTTAATTACTGGGCGTAGTTATTCCCAGCACAACACAGTAGTTTATCAATTAGATGATAAATATCGCGGCATACCGCACCGCAACTGTATTTTGATGCATCCCCAAGATGCGGAAAGTGCAGGACTAAGCGATCGCTCCTTAGTTACAGTCCAGGGAGATGCTGGCAAACTAGAAAATGTAGAGCTAATTTACGGTAGCATTCGCCTGGGAGCCGCTTTGATGTTTTACCCCGAAGCCAACGTGCTATTCAAGGCAAAAATCGATCGGCGTTCGGGAACTCCAGCTTTCAAACGCGTACCTGCGATCGTTTACGCTCAAGTTAACTCGAAAGTTAGTTAAAGGGCAAACAAAATTGCCCTACAATTGTCCTCAATTTAACGCTTGCGCTTGTACTTGAGAGCAAATGCACCCAATCCGAACAAAACTATAGCCGGAGTTGCTGAAGGTTCGGGGATAGGCTGGTAACTAAACTCTTCTCCTGGTAGTGCAGGTACAAGTGCAGGTGGTTGATAAAGATTGGTTGCTGCTTCGTAGTCGTAGGCGTAACCCAAAATTTCTGCCTCGCCATAATAGTTACCCAAAAATTCTAGTGACATAGGAATGCCTTCTTCTGAATAACCCATTGGCACTGTAATCCCAGGAACGCCAAGAATGTTCGCCTCAAATCGAGCAGGTAAACTGCCGTATAATTCGTACACTTCGCTTGCTTCCTCTTCATCTTGGGGTGGAGCAAGATAGTTAAGACTGGGAAAGACAAAAGCATCAATTCCTTCCTCTGCCATAAACTCCTCATATTCTTCCGTTCGTAGCTTGGCGATCGCTTCTAGTGCTTGGTCTACTTCTGGCAGTTCTTCCCAAGGTTTAGCTTCTCCTGCGGCGATGATATCGGCAATTTCTTTGACGTATTCGTAGTTTTCGTTATCTTCGGGGATAATGTCTACCAAATCGACAAACGATTTAATCTCGTCGTCGTTGTAGCCCTTAATAAGTTCCTCATAGTAATAAGCTCTACTTTGCAAGTTCCGCGTACTTTCTGGCGAAGGATAGCCGTTTGGCAAATTGCCTTCAACTAAATAATCGATAAACCAAGTTTCATGAGCGGGAATATCGACTTCAATTAAAGTTGCTCCTTGAGCTTCTAACACTTCTTTAGCTTGCTCGAAAGCCTCTGCAACCTGCGGATCGATAGGAAAGCTCTCACCCTTAGCGGGATCGCCTTTACCAATATAAGGTCGCGGTAGTGCCAAAACTTTGCCTTGCAGCGAATTGTCGTCTAAATAAGCAGTATAAGAAGTAGGGCGCGGATTATCGGGAATATATGGGTTCCAAATATTATTTGGATCGTAGGCAACTAAAGCATCCATGCTAATTGCTACATCTGTAACTGACTTAGCCATCGGACCAACTACATCTCGCTCAGTTGTTAGCGGCCAAGTACCAGCAACGGAAATTAGCCCAGCACTAGGTTTAAGCCCAACTAACGAGTCGTGAGTGCTAGGTACGCGGATAGAGCCGCCAGTTTCTCCACCCATTGCGAGTAATGCCATGCTAGAAGCTACAGAAACGCCCGAACCGCTGCTAGAACCGCCTGGAGTGCGATCGTCGGGTGCGTAAGGATTAATTACAGGTCCGTAAGCTTCACTCACGCCATCGTAGGAAAAAGCCCAGGTACTCATGTTTGCCTTACCCAAAATAACTGCGCCAGCATCCCGAAGTTGCTTGACAGCAAATGCATCGTCTGTAGCAGTTAGTGACTTGAGCGCTTCTACTCCGTTACTTGTAGGTAATCCTTTGACGTTATACGAGTCTTTAATTAACACTGGAATGCCATGTAAAGGACCGAGAATAGTGCCTTTGCGCCTAAGCTCGTCTAGCTCTGCTGCTTCTGCTAGAGCGTTAGGATTGAGGTAAGCAACAGAATTTAAGTTGGGACCTGCGCGATCGTAGGTATCAATTCGGTTTAAGTAGAGTTGCGTTAATGTGCTACTTGTTAATGCACCTGCATCAAATGCGGCATTGACATCTGCAATACTTGCTTCTTGTAAGGAGAATGTTGCTGCTTCGGCAATACCAGGGATAAGTGCCAAAGTTAAAGATGAAGTTGCAAGCACGTTTTGCTTCCAGCGATCGCTCAAGGGACACACCTCTTTAAACTTTTGCTAGCACAGATAGTAATTTGGATCTATCTAAATTTTTGTCACTTTTGATATAAATTTTGGTTTTAAAATGTGAGCTCTATCAAAGCTATTTACCCGATCGCCTTGAGTGCAATAATATCGATTAGTTTAGGAGCAAATGCGATCGCCGCCAACTTTGCTCAAGTAAAAGGCACGTTGAGCTATCCAAAATTATCTTCAGCACCAGAAGCAATTATTTACATCACATTGGTAGATGTATCGCCTCGTCAAGATAGTTCAGGGGATATTCTGGCTAGAGTTGCGATCGCAAGCCCTAAGCGATCGCCAATTAATTTTGCCCTAAAATACAACCCAGCCCAAATTAATCCCCAACATACTTACGTCATTCAAGCCCGCATGACTAATCAAGGCAAAGTTACTCATACTCACACCTCACCTTATCCAGTAATTACACGCGGAAATCCCAACACAGTTAATATAGTTCTAACCAAAAAGTAATTACGAATGCGCGAATTACGAATTACGAATTATTGTAGTTTAGCTACCAGCAGGAATATAGTTTTGATGACAGCCGATGCAAATCCAGAAGTAATTGTTATTGGTAGTGGCATTGGCGGTTTGAGTTGTGCGGCGTTGTTGGCACGTTATGGCATTGATGTTGTAGTTTGCGAAAGTCACTCAATTGCTGGCGGTGCTGCTCACGCTTTTGAGCGTCAAGGCTTTAAGTTTGATTCAGGTCCATCTCTCTATTCGGGAATGTCGTACAGCCCTTCTGCCAACCCTTTGCGGCAAGTATTAGATGCCATTGGGGAAGATATATCATGGGCAACTTATGACACTTGGGGTTGCTGCTTGCCAGAAGGAGACTTTGATACATCAGTAGGATCGGAGCAATTTTGCGAGATTTTAGCAAGATTTTGCGGTAATGATGCTGTGCGCGAGTGGCGCGGACTTCAGCGCGTGATGGAACCTTTGGTTAAAGCTGTGCTTACTTTACCGCCTACTGCTGTTCGCTTCGATTTGGGTGCATTGGTATCTGTAGGCAAATTTGCGCCAGCACTGCTTACTCATGCTGTGGATATTGCCAAGCTAACAGGACCGTTTGCGCGGATTATGAACGACACGGTAAGCGACCCTTTTATCCATAACTGGCTCAACTTGCTTTGTTTTCTGCTTTCTGGGCTACCTGCTGACGGCACTAGCGCGGCAGAAATGGCTTTTATGTTTGCTGACTGGTATCGAGGGGGAACGGTACTAGACTATCCCATAGGGGGCAGTGGTGCTTTAGTAGATGCCTTGGTAAGAGGGCTAGAACGACACGGCGGCAAACTCATGTTGAACGCTCATGTTGAGCAAGTGTTAGTAGAAAATAACCGCGCTGTGGGCGTGCAATTACGAGGAGGCAATGTTGTACGGGCGCGGCGAGCGATCGTATCTAATACTTCTATTTGGGATACTCTCAAGCTGCTACCATCCGAGGCAATTCCCAAATTACAGGCAAGGCAAGCAACTCCAGAGTGCGATAGCTTCATGCACCTGCATTTAGGCATCGATGCTACAGATATCCGTTCCGATCTAGCTTGTCACTATATCGTCGTTAATAACTGGGAATCCGGCGTTACAGCACCGCAAAATGTTGTAGTTGCGTCGATCCCTTCTGTATTAGATCCATCGCTAGCACCTCCAGGCAAGCACGTAGTCCATGTTTATACGCCTGGTAATGAGCCATATTCTGTTTGGCAAGGCATGGATCGCAGCAGCCAAGAATATAAAAAACAAAAGCTTGAGCGTGCTGAAGTAATGTGGCAAGCTTTAGAGCGATTTATTCCCGATATTAGGTCGCGCACCCAAGTAACTCTTGTCGGTACGCCCCTAACTCACGAGCGCTACTTAAGGAGGCATCGGGGTTCTTATGGTCCAGCTATTCGGGCGGGAAAAGAACTGTTTCCTGGACCTAATACGCCTATTTCTGGGTTAATGTGTTGTGGCGATTCAACTTTTCCAGGCATTGGTTTACCAGCAGTTGCCGCTAGTGGGGCGATCGCAGCAAATACTCTAGCACCTCTGCACAAGCACTTAGAAATGCTTAAAACTATTGGTTTTTAGCCTATTTTGGTTTATTAGGTTTAAAATCTTGCAATATTGCTGATAAAGATAGATATTGGCGAATATCCATCATTTCCACTAGCGATCGCGTACTAGGATCTACAGGTTGCTCGTCTTCTGGCGGTAATATGGTAACTACAGCTTCAGTAGGGTTATATATAACTTCTGTTTCTGCTGGCGGTGGCAATTCGTCAACAACCAAATCGTCTAGAGATAATACGAATAATTCTGGCTCAAGGTCGCTTGTTGAATTATTATCCTCGCTAGTGACAATATCAGTAATTATGGGCGGTTCACTAGCTGCAACAACATCGTTAACTATGGGCAGTTCACTAGCTGCAACAACATCAGTAATTGTTTGAGGTTCACTAGCTGCAACAACATCTGTAGCTGGTATAGGTTCGCTAGCTGTAACAACATCTGTAGCTGGTACAAATTCACTAACTAGCTGCGGTTCTACTGAAACAGTAGATTTACTTTGTTGTAATAGTAACTTGCGCTGTTTGCGGCGCATAAACCTATTTCTAGCAGTTTGCCAGGTATTTCTGGCAGTTTGCCAGTTCAAATCGGGCATTGCCGATGTTTTGAACCGCCGATAAACTATTACTCCACCAGCAGTACCAGCACCCAAGAGAAAAATTACCAACAACCAATTTGTCGATTTAGGGCGTTGTGGCTCGCTAAATTGAGTAGTCTCATCGGGATTTGAGCTTGTTTGTGCAGTATCTACTCGCCCGATGTTAACTAAACTAGAAACAGCTAAAGCTGCGATCGCAACTGACAAGGCTGCCACTATCACCAATAACAGCCAGGGATGATTTTTGAGCAACTCAAGTTGTCGGCGACTTGGTTTTGGCGGTTCCTGTTGACTCAATTGCGGTGATTGCTGCGTACTTTGATTGTTGTTCACGGCGATCTTCACCAATTAGTACAGCGATGGGGAAATATTACTAACATTATTGATTACTTGTGCTGTGTCTTTCTAGAGCAAATTGAATCAATTGGTTAACTAATTCTGGGAAAGAAATACCGCTGTTTTCCCAAAGTTGCGGGTACATACTGGTTGCTGTAAAGCCTGGGAGCGTATTAATTTCATTAATCAATACTCTTCCTGTCGCTTCTTCGTAGAAAAAGTCTACTCGCGCCAAACCTGCTGCATCTACAGCCAGAAAAGCTGTTACAGCCATTTCTTGTACTTGCTGCGCGATCTCTTCTGGTACTTTTGCTGGAATAACCCAGTTAGCTTTGCCTTGGGTATACTTAGTCTCGTAATCGTAAAAATCGCTATTGTACGTAATTTCTCCCACTACGGAAGCTTTGGGGTTATCGTTTCCCAATACTGCACACTCTAGTTCTCTACCCACAACTGCTGCTTCAACAATTATCCGGCGATCTAAACTAGCAGCGCGATCTAAAGCTGTTTCTAGTTCCGAACGCGATCGCACTTTAGCAATTCCTACTGACGAACCCAAATTAGCAGGCTTGACAAAACACGGATAGCCTAAAGTTTCTTCAATGCGATCGCCTATTTTGGGAAATATGCAAGGATTCGACCAAATTTGAGCGCGATTGAGGGCAACATATTCTACCTGTGCTAATCCCGCTTGAGCAAAGGCAGTTTTCATGGCAATTTTATCCATTCCCAACGCCGAACCCAATACCCCCGATCCGACAAAGGGAGCTTGCATCAAAGTTAGTAACCCTTGGACTGTACCATCTTCGCCATTAGGTCCATGTAATATGGGAAACCAAACATCTACTTCTGCTACTTGAGAAGGAGATTGCCAAGGGCTGTTTTGGATGTTACTTGTTGTTTTTACAGCTAGGTTGGCAGCAGAATCTTCAGCTTCTAGTAAAGGTACGCCAGCTTCTAAAACTTTTTGTGGCGCTTGTCCTGCTAGCCACTTACCATTTTTTTGAATGTAGAATGGCAGCAGTTCGTATTTATCTGCGTTTTGACTGGTACTCAAAGCTTTGGCGATCGCTTGTGCCGATTTTATAGAAACTTCATGCTCTCCCGATCGCCCACCAAATAGCACCCCTACTTTCAGCTTCGTCATCCTCAACACCTTTGACTCTCTGCGCTGGGCATAGCGTACCATAATCTGCTGTAAATACTTGTGTTTTTGACTTACAGAGCCAATATATTTAAGAAAGTTACAGATTTTTTAAATTTGTTGGATTAGCTCTTCTAGGCGAATTAATTTTTACTTAATCGCGTCATACATTTCCTGCGTTTTTGGACAAATTCTAACTACACTAGCTTTTCGGATGTTTGTGCTGTTGTTTTTAGATTTAAAAACTTCATAAAAACTGTATTCTTTGTTGCTATTCAAGCAATCTATATTATTACTTAAACTTTCTGTATTATTTACTCTCAATAGCAAGCACTTACGTATAATCGCGGTTAACCTATAAACTAATCTAAGCTATTATTAACATTTTAACGGTCGAAAGGCAGGAGAAAGCTAATAGCTTTACTGTATTGCTCAAATAAGAGTTTTTTATTAACTTAATAATACTTGTAAAGCTTAGTCAACTTTTGCTTTTAATTTAAAACAATACATCGAGATAGTTTTTTAAACATTTATTAATAGTATATGTTTTTCAAATCCTTAAAGCAAACTACAGCCAAAAGTTTTAATAAAATTCCCCTGCAACTTATCTCAATTGCTCCCTTTGTGCTGCTAATATTTGCTGCTGTGGGATTGACAGGTTACTTATCATTGCGTAATGGCGAAAAAGCAGTCAAAAAATTGTCTGCTCAACTCCGAGTAAACGTTACTGCAAGAGTACGCCAGCATTTAGATGTTTACTTAGCTATCCCTCACCAGATCAATCAAATTAACGCTAATGCGATTGAGCAAGGAATGCTAGATACCAAAAATCTGCGTAGTGTAGGGCGTTACTTTTACGCGCAAATGCAGACATTTAACGAGTTTGGCTACATTAACTTTGGCAACCCTCAAGGTGATTTTATTGGTATTTATCGCGCTCCTGATGGTAACTTGCGGATGGATATAATCGAGCAAGCTTATCTTGGTGAATATCATGGTTTCGCTACAGACAAGCAAGGAAATCCGACTAAGCAAATTATCGTTGATAAATTCGATTTTCGTAGAGATAGCTGGTATATAGATGCAGTAAAAGCGGGACACCCATTATGGAGCGAAATTTATACATGGGATGACGATCCTTCAATTCTTTCTGTTTCTGCAAGCTATCCTTTATACGATACAGATAAGCAATTAATTGGGGCAATTGGTATTGACTATATCTTGTCACTTCTAAGTAACTTTTTAAGTCAAATTCAAGTTAGTCCATCAGCAAAGATATTTATTTTAGAGCGGAACGGCTTAATCGTAGCGACTTCAACTCAAGAAGGATTTTTTAAACTAGACAATGGCGAAGCACAAAGAATTAAAGCAATTGACAGTCAAGATCCGGCAATTAAACAAACAACCAAGTATTTAGTCGATCGCTATAAAAACTTAAGTCAAATTCAGAGCAGCCAACACATAGACTTAAATATTGCTGGCGAAAAAACCTTCGCTCAAGTTACTCCTTGGCAAGATAAATATGGTTTAAATTGGCTGATTGTCGTTACTGTGCCAGAATCGGACTTTATAGCAGAAATTCAAGCAAACACTCGCCATACTATATTTTTGTGCCTATTAGCTTTAGCGATCGCCACATTAATTGGTATTTATACTTCTAGCTGGATTGTGCAACCGCTATTGCATCTAAGTCAAGCATCCGAAGCGATCGCATCAGGAGAACTAGACAAGCAAGTAGAAGTATCAAAAATTGAGGAATTAGGGATTGTTGCCCAGTCTTTTAACCGGATGGCGCAGCAATTGCGCGAGTCCTTCAATGCCTTAGCAACAAGCAACGAACAATTAGAAAGCAGAGTAAAAGAACGTACAGCCCAATTAACTAAAGCTAAAGAGCAAGCAGAAGTAGCTAGCCAAGCTAAAAGCGAGTTTCTTTCCAATATAAGTCACGAACTGCGGACTCCGCTCAATGGCATTTTGGGTTACGCGCAAATTCTCAAACGCGATCGCACTTTAAGTTCCGAACAGCTTAATGGTGTGCATATTATTTATAAAAGTGGCACTCACCTATTAACTTTAATTAATGACATTTTAGATATTGCTAAAATCGAAGCTAGAAAAATGGAACTCAACTGCACAGAATTTCATTTTCAAACATTTATGCAGGGAGTAGTAGAGATCGTCCGCATGAGGGCTTTAGAGAAAGATATTGACTTTAAATATGAAAATCATAGCAATTCAATTGCGATAATTCGTGCAGATGAAAAACGATTGAGACAAATTCTGCTCAATCTATTAAGCAACGCTGTTAAATTTACAGAACGCGGACAAGTCATCCTCAAGGTAAGTGGCGATCGCCCCCTAAAAGAAGTATCATCGAATTCCTTTGTACAGCAGGTAATTTGCTTTGAGGTTATTGATACAGGTATGGGCATGGATGCCGAACAGCTAGCAAAAATTTTTCAACCTTTTGAACAAGTTAGCTCTGCTGGGCAGCGGGTAGAAGGAACAGGCTTAGGCTTAGTAATTAGTCGGCAACTTGTTGAACTAATGGGCGGCAAACTTAACGTCAGCAGCCAATTAAATAAAGGATCTACCTTTTGGTTTAAAGTTACTTTACCCTCAACAAATATATTAGAAGAAACAAAACAAGAACAGCCACTTCAAGTCAAGGGTTATGCAGGAAAACGGCGGAGAATTTTAGTAGCAGACGATAAACTAGAAAATCGCCTAGTATTGCTCGATATGTTAGAGCCTTTGGGTTTCGATCTAGTAGTAGCAGAAAACGGGCAGCAGGAAATTGAACTTGCCCGTACAACTCATCCTGACTTAATTTTGACCGACTTAGTAATGCCAGGCAAAAACGGTTTTGAAGCAGCAGCCGAAATTCGCCAGATGCTTGAACTTAGCGATACAAAAATTATTGCTGTCTCTGCTAGTAGCTTGAGTATAGAACAGCACAACTGGCAAGAAGCAGGATTTACAGCTTTTTTGTCTAAGCCAATTAACGAGCAACACTTACTAAGCCTGTTACAACAACATTTGCAATTAGAGTGGGTTTATGCAGAAGATCCTAAGATGGAAGTAACCCCAAAGTCGGTAGCATCATTAGTCACACCCCCACAAGCAGAGATGGAGGTACTATACGAATTAGCAATGCTCGGCAGTATGCGAAAAATTTGCGATCGCGCTAACTATTTAGAAGCATTAGATGCAAAATATATTCCTTTTGCCCATACCCTCAAAGAACTAGCTGGAGAATTTCAAGAAAAAGCAATTGTCTCCTTAATTAAAAAATATTTGCCTTCCCAATTCCTATGATGAGCGCAAACCCCATTATTAATAGCGAATCTGAGTCAGCAGAGGCAACAATTTTGGTTGTTGACGATAGCCCAATTAATTTGCGGCTAGCTGCCGAATATCTAGAAGCTAAAAATTTTGTTGTTTTAGTCGCTCAAGATGGTGAAAGCGGTTTACAAAGGGCAAAGTATGCACGTCCGCAGATGATTTTGCTAGACGTACTCTTGCCAGGAATAGATGGCTTTGAAACTTGTCGTCAACTCAAAGCCGATCCTCAAACTCAAGCTATTCCGATAATTTTCATGACAGCTTTGACAGATACGCAAGATAAAGTCAAAGGATTTGAGTTAGGAGCAGTAGATTACATCACCAAACCCATTCAACAAGAAGAACTTTTAGCTCGAATTAATACTCACTTGCGGGTTCAGGCATTAACTCATCAATTGCAAAAGCAGAACGAATTATTGCAGCAGCAGGCAACAGAACTCCAAATTGCCAGGCAAAAAGCAGAATCCGCTTGCCGCGAACTACTACGTTTAGTCAACATAGATGGCTTAACCGAAGTTGCTAATCGGCGCTGCTTCGACCAACATCTACAAGCAGAATGGCGACGGCTAGCGCGCGAGCAAGCGCCGCTATCTTTAGTTTTGTGCGATATCGACTACTTCAAAAGCTACAACGACTTCTACGGGCATCAGGCGGGCGACAATTGTTTAAAGCAAATTGCTCAATTAATTGCTCGACTTGCCAAGCGTCCAGCAGATTTAGTTGCGCGTTATGGCGGAGAAGAGTTTGCAGTTATATTGCCTAATACCGATGCTCAAGGAGCGATGCAGGTAGCCAAATTAATTTGCTCTGGAATTGAACAACTTAATATCCCCCATGCAAAATCTCGCGTCAGTACAGTTGTAACTGCAAGTTTAGGCATTAGCTGTCAAGTACCGAATCGTGAAACATCCGTTGAATCGCTAATTGCTGCTGCCGATCGCTCGTTATATACTGCCAAAAAGCAAGGACGCAATAATTACAAGCTATACGATGCCATCTTTTCCTGTCCTAAATAACCAGGTTGCACGATTTCTCCTGTCAAGCTGAAAGCACGAGCGTCTGTAATTTTGACTCGGACTAATTTGCCTCTTAATTGGCTAATATTGCCTGTAAAGAAAGTCAGACGATTTCCCCGCGTTCTCCCCATGACTTGAGAGGGATCTTTAGGATTTTGGTCTTCTACTAATACTTCTTCTGTGCGGTTGAGATATCGCTGATTGCGCCTTTCTGCTTGGACATTAACCAGGTGATTGAGTCTTTGTAGGCGATCGCTTTTTACTTCTTCGCTCAGTTGATTATCCCACAAAGCCGCAGGAGTTCCAGGACGAGGCGAATAGGCAGCAGTATTGAGATGATCGAATTCGATATCTGTAACTAATTGCAGCGTATTTTCAAACTGCGCCTCAGTTTCCCCAGGAAAACCGACAATAGTATCGGCGCTAATAGATGCATCGGGCATATAGCGACGTACAGTATCGATAATCCGGCGATATTTCTCCTGAGTATATCCCCGCGACATTTGTTTTAATATTTCGTTATCCCCTGATTGAAAGGGAATATGGAAGTGTTCGCAGACTTTAGGCAGTTCGGCACAAGCTTTAATTAGTCGCTCGGTAAAATAGCGCGGGTGACTGGTAGCAAAGCGAATCCGCTCAATTGTTGGCACGTCATGCACGTAATAAAGTAAATCTGTCAAAGTATGCAGGTGACGACCTTCTGGCGTAGTTCCTGGCAAATCTCGCCCGTAAGCATCGATATTTTGACCGAGTAAAGTTATTTCCTTATAACCCAATCTGCCTAGCTGTTCCATTTCAGCGCGGATAGCTTCAGGCGTGCGCGATTGTTCCACGCCGCGTACGTTAGGAACCACGCAATAAGTACAGCGTTCGTTGCAGCCATAAATTACATTTACCCAAGCTGTAACCGTACTATCGCGGCGTGGCTTAGTAATATCTTCAACAATATGGACTGTTTCTGTCGCTACTACTTGGTTGCCATCAAAAACTTGTTGCAACAAATCTTCCAAACGGTTAGCGTGTTGAGGTCCCATAACTAAATCTAGTTCGGGGACTCGTCTTAGCAGCGCTTCTCCTTCCTGCTGCGCTACACAGCCAGCAACTACCAAAGTAAGGTTAGGTTCGTTGTGTTTGCGCTTGGCTTGTCTACCTAAGTAGGAATAAACCTTTTGTTCAGCATTATCCCGAATCGTACAAGTATTATAGACAATTAAATCGGCTTGATTTGGGTCGGGCGATCGCTCGAAACCCATATTTTCTAAAATACCAGCCATGCGTTCGGAGTCAGCTTTGTTCATCTGACAGCCAAAAGTAACGATATGGTAGAGGCGGTTAAAAGCGATCGTGTCCATTTATAAACTAAATAATATAGTAAAAAAGGTTATGCCAATCTTTATTATAGTTTTTGGCATTATGTAGAGCGACCTTTAGTTTACTATGAATGACTCCTTAAACTTGGATAAGTTCAAACAGCAAATTGCCGATATGTACTCGCAAAGGAGTAGCAACTACGACGATGAAGGCGATTTTCATCCATCAATTGCTCATCATCTAGTTGAATACGCCAACATCCAAACAGGACAAAAAGTATTAGACATTGCTACTGGGACAGGTTTAGTTGCCATTGAAGCCGCCCAACTTGTAGGTTCAAATGGTCGAGTAGTAGGAGTAGATATTTCTACTGGGATGCTCGATATGGCAAATACCAAAGCTAAGGCAGCAGGACTAGATAATATTGAGTTTAAACTAGCCGATGCTGAAACTCTAGACTTTCCAGATAGCAGCTTTGATACGATTTTATGTTCTTCAGCACT
This sequence comes from Aliterella atlantica CENA595, assembly GCF_000952155.1. Lineage (GTDB taxonomy): Bacteria > Cyanobacteriota > Cyanobacteriia > Cyanobacteriales > Chroococcidiopsidaceae > Aliterella > Aliterella atlantica. The sequence goes on from NZ_JYON01000003.1 coordinate 181,327, forward strand.
AATTTTGCTGACCGATATTCCCAAAGCTTTGCGCCGATGGCATCAATTTCTCAAAGTAGGCGGATTAATTGGTTTTCATGGCTTTGCCGAAACAGCTTTCATTACTGGCGTTATCTTGGGGAAAGTTGCCCGAAAACACGGCATTGGGCTAAATTTTCACGGAATAACTGGTACTCAAGAAAAATGCTCCACTTTGCTAACTGATGCAGGTTTTACCGATATTGAAATAAAAAGCGCACAATATGGCAGCTATATCAGCTTAGAGCGAGCAAAAAATATTTGGGCAATCAGCTTAAAACATCCTCTCAGCAGTTCTTTACGGCAACTCTCACCAGAGCAATTAATCCAGGCTAAAGCTGATTATGACGCAGAACTAGAAGCATTAGTTACAGATAAAGGCATTTGGGACGATGTTACTATCTTCTTTACTTTCGGACGTAAAGGAACAAACAATAAATCTCTGTTATGAATATCCTAGAGGTCGCGCTGCGTACCCCACAGCAAGACTACGCCTACATCTGCGTTCATCTGCGTGCATCTGGGTTCGTTCTTACTTTATCTACTCAACACAGGTAACATGAATTATTACAGTTAGTTACTTACATTTATGTCTCCAAACAATCTAACGCTCAACTTGGTTGAAGGTTCAGTATCCTTTAGGTTCCAAGCCGAGTCAGCGCGAGATTTGCAAGCAGCGATCGCTCAATTAATGACAAGACTCAAAACCTCCAGTGTCAAAACTCCTGGCGTTAAAGCTACCCCCCAACCTCCCCTAGAATACCGTTATACAGGAGATGTATTTTTAGAAATCTTCTGCAACCCTAATATCTGGGCTACTCCTTTTGCAGCGAAAGTTTTAATTACCGTTCGCGATACTAATATTCGCCTCACAACAGAAGCAGAACTTACTCGTTTAATAGAAGACCTCAATCAGTATCTAGAACAATTTTAAGCCCCAATATAGCAAAGCAAGCAAGTTTAAGTAATGGCGTAAAACTCGCTTGCCTTGCTGCAACTTCATAAATTGCTAATAATTTTGATTGTTTTTGGCTTTGTTGTTGACAGGCTTGATATGTACCAAATCAACTCATTTTTAGATTAAGATTTCTGTCGCCCTTCACAAAAAATAACATCGCTCAAGGGCTATTATTACTCAATTTCAGCAAATTTATTTTTTAAATCGTCTTGTTGCCAATAAAGCTAGTCGTTATCCCATTCTTCCCGACCGATCAAATCGGCGATGCGATCGCGCAGTAAAAAATCACATTTTTCTAGTTCGCATTCTACGCAAACCCATTCACGGGGCGGGATGTACTGACATAATGTATAGATCGGCTGCTGCCGACTAATGACTCCTTTTTCTACTAATTGACGAGCTTCGTCTTGAATTACATCCAAAGAATATCGAATTGATGGCAACGTATTCACACTCATGGTTTTTACCTAAGAAATTTACCTTTTATCTTGTGCTGAACGCTCACCAGGCTAACAAATCTTTTAGAAATCAGCCTCAGTAGCAATGCATTTGTAGCTGGCTATACTGAATTGATTTCATTGTGGCGCTATATTATCTGACTCTATATTAATATATATTGCGATTGCTAGCAAATCTTGACAAAGTAGTTAAAAAATAACTTGGGGTAGATTTTCTCTATAAACTCAAGCAAACGCCTGTTTTCGCTTGTTTTCTGTTTAAACTATAAAGGGAAAACTAATTTAGATAGGTCATCAATTGCTGAAAAAAGCAAAAATTATATCTAAAGATATAGAAGGTTATACACCAAATAGCGATTGCAAAGCGATCGCTTGAGCATCAGGCATTTGTCCGTAAGAAAAGACGCAAGGAGTTGACGAATTAGCCGCAGGCATAAACTTTTCCAGCACATAAGGACTACCGTAAATAACTAAAGCTTGCAGATTGTTAGAGCTTAATAATTTCTTAAACCAGCTAATTGCGACATCAGTCAAACCCGTACTATCTTGAAATGGATTGCTACGAATAAATAGTTGCAGTAAAGTAGGGCGATCGATCGCCAGATCGTTGTTTAAGGGCGTATGGCGATCGCAAAGCCAAGTAGTATAACCGAGTTGTTGGGGAATAGCGATCGCTGGTGCTTGAGGATTTAAGAACTTGTTGCAAGTCAGCAATTGGTCTACAACAACGACATTTAGCAATTCTTCAGTTGGAGATGATAGCTGCAAGGGTACTTTGCCATAAACTTGCCCGCTTGCTTGCAAAATACTCATAACTGTATCGCTAGCTGCGCTTTGTGCTAATTGCGTGGCAATTGTGTCAGGCGCAACTGTATGACTAACTTTGGCTTTGGCGTGCCAAATTCGCTCTACCGAGTCACGAATTCTATAAGGTGAGATGCGCCCGCTTTCTACCGCACTACATACTGCTTTAATTGCACCTTCAGGATCTAAAGGCATTAACAAGATATCTGCGCCAGCTTCTACCGCTAAAACTGGGGCTTCATTTGCACCGTAGCGATTAGCGATCGCTCCCATTACTAAAGCATCGGTAACAATTAAGCCTGTAAATCCTAAATTTTGCCGCAATTGGTGAGTTAAAATTTCTGCTGATAGCGTGGCTGGATTTTCGGCATCCCAACATTTAATAATTAGGTGAGCGCTCATAACAGCATCTACACCTGAAGCGATCGCCGCTTGAAATGGCGGCAATTCTATTTCTGCTAGGCGCTGGGGCGAGTGCGGTATTATAGGTAAGTCAAAATGAGAATCTATGCTTGTATCGCCATGACCAGGAAAATGTTTGGCGGTAGTTAAGGCGGGATAGTTTTTCGCCCCTTGAATAAACGCAGTTGTTAATTGACTAACTTCGGCTGGATTTTCCCCAAAAGCTCTAATGTTGATGACAGGGTTATTGGGATTGTTGTTGACATCTACAGTTGGTGCAAGTATCCAGTTAATGCCAATAGCTAGGGCTTCTTGAGCGGTAATTGCGCCCATTTGCTGGGCATATTGTTGGGCGAGGCTGGGATTTTGCCGCGCTATAGAGCTAATTGCCATTGGTGGCGCAAACCAAGTTGCACCCGAAAACCTTTGTCCTACGCCTTCTTCGATATCAGCAGAAATTAGTAAGGGAATTTTTGCCCAATTTTGGACTTGTTGCGCTCTTAGAGTTAGTTCTACTGCACTCCCACCCAAAAAAATTACCCCACCTACCCCTAATTCAATTAAATGCTGCAACTTTGCTGCTGTCGGTTCCCATACGGGATATTGAATTTGGCGATCAAATAAGTAGCCAGAAGCACGAACTACAACCATCTGTGCTACAAGTTCTGCTAGGGTGAGGGTATCTAGATCGGGTAGCGTAGTCACAACTTGCACTTAAAAGCGATGGGACTTAGGCATTCTAAACTAGATTTAGTTGTAGCAGTGTTTAGTTTTCTTGAGCGTCTACGTAATCGTCTTCGGTGTCTTCTGCTGGGCGATTTTGGTTTAACTGATTAATTAGGGACAAAACTCGCGTCCCTCTTTCGATGGAAGTATCTTCTTGGAAAATTACTTCCGGCGTTCGGCGCAGGCGTACTCTTTGCCCTAATTCGCTGCGAACGTAGCCTGTGGCTGATTTTAAGCCTGCCATTGTCTCTTGTTTAGCTTCTTGACTGCCATAGATACTAACGTATATTTTGGCGTGTTGGAGGTCGCCTGATACGTCTACGTCAGTGACGCTGACCATTCCTGCTCCTACTCTGTCATCTTTGATGCCGTTTAGTAGCATTTGGCTAACTTCGCGTTTGATTAGTTCGGCGACGCGAGAAATTCGACGGCTTGTAGCCATAATTATTTTGGTTCCTGTTTCTGGTTCAAATTGTACTTAAACCCAGCATTGCTCGAAGGGTGAAGATAGTGAAGACTATTATGCCGACAAATAGGCTGATTGTAGCGATCGCGCTGGCTGGATTTTTAAATAATGGTGCTAGTGGGGAGAAGGTGTTTAGTAGTACGCCTAGTATGATTGTAATGAAGTAGCGGGGGTAGCGCGAGACGTTTTCCCAAAATCCGTCGAACATAATCTGTTTTTAAGTCTAGTTTTTAGATATGTTTATTGTAATATGGCGGTTTTTGTTTTGAACGAACCGTTGAGACGCTGAGGATGCAGAGAAAAGAGAAGTTGGAGTTGTTTGCTTTTTTGTTAAATGCTATCTGTAAATGCTAGGTTGGGTTGCGCTCGTCCTTTTTTGAAGTGGGCTGGTGGAAAAGGTAAGCTGATTGAGCAGTTTGTTACTTATTTTCCTGATGGGTTCGATCGCTATTATGAGCCTTTTTTGGGCGGTGGGGCTGTGTTTTTTTATTTAGGCGATCGCTTTCCTCATATTCCTAAGTTTGTTTCCGATGTTAATCCCGATCTAATTAATGCCTATTTGTGTGTTCGAGATGATGTTGACTTATTAATTAGTTTGTTGAATGAGCATCAGCTAAAACATAGTAAAGAGTATTATTATCAGGTTCGTGCTAATAAGTTTAAAAATGCTTTTGAGCAGGCAGCACGTTTGATTTATTTAAATAAGACTTGTTTTAATGGGTTGTATCGAGAAAATTCTAAAGGTGAGTTTAATGTACCTTTAGGCAAGTATAAAAATCCTAATATATGTAATGTTGAACTGTTGCGTTGTGCCGCGATCGCTTTGCAAGATACTGATATCTCTGTCAGACATTTTGTTGATGTTTTAGATCGTGCTGAAATAGAGCGGGATTTTGTATATTTCGATCCGCCTTATTATCCTTTAAATTCTACTAGCAATTTTACGTCTTATAGTCGCGATTTTTTTGGTGAAAGCGAGCAAACAAAGCTAAGAGATACGTTTAAATTGTTAGCTGAACGTGGTGTAAAAGTTATGTCATCTAATTCTGATTGCGCTTTTGTCCGCGAACTTTACGCTGAGTTTAATATTCATGAAATATTAGCAGCAAGAGCTATTAATTCAAGAGTCAGTAAACGCGGCAAGATTACAGAACTTTTAATAACATCTTACTAAGATAGAGAAACTTGCTTAAAATGTTCAACTGTTGGAAATGGCTCGTAGAAGTGATGTAATAAATTTTTCCACTGTTGATATTCAGCAGAGTTTCTAAAACCAATTGTATGAGCCTCTAAAGTTTCCCATCTAACAAGTAGTAGATACTTCCCTTGGACTTCGATACATTTATGAAGTTCATGAGATAAATATCCGTTCATAGAGGCGATTATACTAGAAGCTTGTTGAAAAGCAGATTCAAAATCATTCTCTAGGTTAGGCTTAATACTAAGCATTACCGCTTCAAGAATCATCAGTGTCTTATTAAAATTTAAACTGTTCTCAATTTAACCACACTTCGATCGAACACGGTAGAGTTGGCATCTATACCGCTAATTTCTATGCGATCGCTATACACTTCATAAGCTGCAAAACTTAGTTCGCTGGCTGAAAGTTCCGTCCACTCGGAACGCCCCACTGAACGGGTTCCTGCACCTGCACCGCATACTATATAAGTAGTTCCATTAATAGAGCGGGTACGTTCGTAGTTGTGATCGTGTCCGTTTATGTAAAGCTGCACGCCGTATTTTTGAAATAATGGGGTCAGGGTTTTGATAAATGGTTGGTTTACACCATAACTTCCTGATGAATATATTTGATGATGTCCAAATACGATCTTCCAAGGTGCTTTGCTGCGACTGAGTTCTTTGTCTAGCCACTTTAGTTGTGTTTTCCAGTCGGCGTTGTCGTTGGTGTCTAAAGCAAAAAATTGCACTGAGTTGCGGCGGAATGTGTAGTAACGTTTTCCTTGCATATTAAAGCCAGCATAACGGACTTGTGGTTCGCCGTTGGCGGTGCGGATGTCGTGATTGCCTAAACAAGCTTGGAATTTAACCTTTTTTTGGAGTAATGCTTGATAAGGGCGCTCGAATACAGTGTTGATTTTACTAATCTCGCCGTCGTTGTAAATATTATCGCCAGCTAAAATTACTAAGTCATAAGGGTTTAACTGGTGATGGCGAGTCATAGCTTCAGCCACAGCATACTGTCCTGCTGCTCCTGTACCAGTATCGGCGACAGAAACAAAACGAAAAGGAAGTAATGGCTTGGAAGCGATCGCAGGTGCTATATTGACGCTGGCAGAATTTCGCCGTAGCTTGTTACTCAAAAAAGTTAAACCAAAAGCACCGAAGCTACCTAATGCAAGAAAATGACGACGTTTGAGAGGCATAAGGGTAAACCAGAAGTGATAAATTAGGGCTAAAGAGACAGCACTCGTAAAAATCTAGCCTATTTGTATATCATTTGCTGGCTTGTAGGAAAACTTTAATGTCACAAGAAGAGCAGCCATCACCACCATCAGAAAATCAGCCAAATCACCCTGCAAAACAAAGTCAGTCTGCGATTAAAACTCAAAGTATCAAAGTCTTACGCGGAACAATTCGGCTGCTAGAAGGAGCGGTTTCTAAACTAGAAGCTGAACCAGTAGCAGGTGAGTCCAGCCTTTTTGATGGCGTACAACAAGGTTGGCGCGGGCTATTAGCAACTATCCGCTCGTTCTTACCAGAAAACCTGTCTACTAAGCTTTCAGACTTAGGTTTAACGGGGATAATTGCGACGTTATTAACAGTTGTGGTGTGGATAAGTGCCAATTTGTTGTCTAATAAGCTTCCAGTAGTAGCAAATCTCCCTACCGAACCAGAACCTACACCCACGATAGTTACTCCAATTGAACCAACGATCGCCCCCGAAGAACCAACAGATGCGATCGCGCCTGTAGAAGAACCAGAATCAACGCCAACACTTGAAGAACCTGCACCCGAACCAACGATTCCTACTCCACCAGAATTATCAGCACCCGCTGAACCCGAACCAATTGCTGTTACTCCTCAAAGCGAACCAGTTATCGAACTTACGCCAGAACAAAGTTTGATTGCGTCAGTTCAAGCACAAATTGCTCAAGTTAGCGATCGCTTTGCTGATGGTTTGATTCAATCTGTACAAGCCAATTTTGAGGGTGGTAGTTTAAGTATTCAACTCAAAGATGATTGGTACACTCTCAAGCAAGCCGAGCAAGATAAGCTAGCAAATCGGATGTTTAATGAAGCCGAACAATTAGATTTTACTCGCCTAGAACTTACTGATGCTCAAGGAACTTTGTTAGCTCGTAGTCCAGTTGTCGGCAAAAATATGATAATTTTCAAGCGCCAACAAGTTGCTAGCCAGTTATCTTAAGGATTATTAGGGCGATCGCTTTGCTCTAATAACTTTTTGATAGCTTCAATATGTTCTGCTTCTGAAGCATCTGGCTCTAGCACAATTGTATTAGGATTGCTCATTATCCGTCGAGACTGTTCTTGCAAAATCTGCTGTTCCAGTAATAATTCATCGCTGCTTGAAGAGTTGGAATCGAAATTAGGGTCCATTATGTGTTTCTCCTTTTATTTAGCGATCGCTTTTTGATAAGCCTGTACCTGTAAATCAATGCCTGTAATTGCTGTACCGACAACTACAGCATACGCACCCAAGTCTAAAGCTTGACGCGCCATTTGTGGCGAAGCAATACCGCCTTCACAAATTGCGGGAATATTTAATTTGACTATTTCTTTTAAAAGTTCAAAGCCTGGGGGAGAAAACTTGCTAGTTTCTTCGGTGTAGCCGTAGAGAGTAGTTCCGACTATATCCGCACCAGCATTTATAGATGCGATCGCATTTTCAATCGTATCTACATCTGCCATTACAGGTTTACCTAGTTCGTTATGAATCCACTCAATTAAATTAGTTATTGTTTCGCCTTCAGGACGTTCTCTCGTAGTAGCATCTATAGCAATAATATCTGCTCCTGCTTGGGCGATCGCTTGTGCGTGATGAAACTGCGGCGTGATATATACTTGATAGCCTGGTATTTGCTGCTTCCACAATCCAATAATCGGCACTTGACAGCGCTGGCGTACTGCTTGAATATGAGCGGGTGTATCAATTCTCAGTCCAACTGCACCTCGATTTACAGAGGCTTGAGCAATTGCTGCAATTACATTAGGTTCGTGCAATGGCGAATCTACAGGCGCTTGACACGAGACAATTAAGCCTTGATACAAAGGTGCGATCGCACTCTGGAAATCAACTGACATAGTTAGGAGAATAAATAAGGACGTTAAAACATAGCATCTTAACGTCCTCTACTCTATTAAATATATTTACTTGATTATTTGCTATCAAGCGTTGGTTGTTGCTACTTCTCTAGGCGCATCAGCTTCGACAATTGGCTTTCTTGCTGCTAAATCGAATTTGTATCCATCAGGGAGAACGTGCAGTTTGGCTCCACAAATTGCGATCGCTTCATCTTTTAAGATGTCATCTATATTAGTGTGAATTATATCGGCAACATCGACTACAGTAACCGCGCCTTCGCCAACTACTTCAAACTTGTTGTCTTGCACTACTACCGCAGTATTTTCGTCAATCCCAAATCCTAAAACTGCTGGTTGTTGGGATAAAGCAGAAAGCAAACGCCCCAAACGTCCGCGTTGCAAGAAATGCTGATCTACTACTATGCCTGGTAGAAAACCCATTCCAGGACCCATTTCTACCACATTAACGCGCGGATTGGTTTCTGAGTCGCCTTCTACTATCATCACATCTGGCATCATGGCTGCACCTGCACTCGTACCGCCAATGACAATACCTTCTTGATAGCGTTGATGAATTGCCGCATCAAGTTCTGTATCTTTAAGGATGCTAGTAATCCGCGCTTGATCTCCACCAGTAAAAAAGACTCCGGTAGCCTTGTTTACAGCTTCTATGTAAGTTGGAGAGCTAGCATCATCCCTATGTACTGTGTCAACTATACGGACATTTTCTGCACCCAATCTTTCAAATACTCTTATATAGTCTTCTCCAACTTCTCTAGGCATCTCGGTTGCTACTGTCATCACTACAATCCGAGCGTTTACACCTCCAGCGCGGCGCACAAATTCGCGCAGCACTTTACAATCTCCTTCTTTATCTTCTGCACCGCCAATAATTACCAGTTGCCCTTGGCTCTGACTCATGACGATTATATCCTCTAGCTCTTAATTAATAGTTCTACTAAAGCATGACCAAACAAACTAATAAAAGAGCTATTCGGTAGATGTTTATACAGAAACGAGCTACTCAATTGGTTTTATTTCCAAAGTTTTGACTATGAATTATTCTTGTTATAGCTTGCATTAAAAAGATGAGTATTTATAGTGAATGAATACCCAAACAAATTTATTATGTTTTAAATCTATTTAAACGAATTTGATTTTTAAATTAAATTCCGTACATAGCAGCTTGACAATTTCAATCATCTAGTTGGTAAGATCGCTTAATTAAGTCATTAAGAAAATCGCGAGCGCGGACTAAGGGTAGGTGTCTTGGTTTACCCTCATAGACAATTTGATACTCGTCGCTATCAGGTCCATCACCATAGCCAGCAATTAACTTGAGGTGAAAAGCTTTTTCGGCAAGCTCTCTTATTTCATTTTTGAGTTCAGCTTCTTCGTGTGATATATGCTGCTGGCTCATAAATGTTTTTTATAAACTGTTAAACACATTGTCAACCAAAATTGTGATGTAAGACACCTTTCAAAAGTTATATCTTCAAGAAGGACGATTAAATAAAAAGGAGATTTTATGGTTCAAGCTCGTAGTCAAGATACTGTGCGCGTCAACGCGAGAAAGTCTGATGCCTTCGATATTTTCAATCTCAAGCATTACGAAGGAGCAAACCCGTACTTAAATGTAGGGGCGTTGATATTTGAGTTTGCGCTGACAGGGTACAAAGAGCCTTTACCCATAGAGGAGTATGTAGAAATTATCGGCGATCGCTATCCACAAATTCGTTTACAGCAAAGTTACGATTCCTACGCCCATCTATTTGCCCATACAGTTGCCGAAGTAGGACAACTAGACATGGATTTGCATCTAGATCGTTGGAGCTATCAGCAAAATGGAGATGAGGCAATAATTAGCGTGCAATCGCTGCACGCCCGCACGAGCAGAGCCGTAGTTTACTTTGTTTGGGACTGGTTTGAAGCTATTACCCAAAATCAAAAAATTGTATTTGAAGAGCAAATTCGCGCAATACAGGATATATTTAGGCGATCGGTTTACGGTGGTCCTACTGTGTACGCGCTCCTACGTACAGCGGCTCAAAAAGGTATTCCCGCTTTTTATCTGTGGGATGAAGGGTTGATGCAGTACGGCTATGGCAAAAAACATATACGCGGTATAGCGACAACGTTTGACTGCGACAGTCACTTAGATTCAGACTTTACTACTCGTAAAGATGATTGCAAGGCATTTTTACATACTCTGGGCTTTCCCGTACCTCAAGGGAGCATTGTTACCAACCGCGAGGAAGCAATATCTGTAGCTAAACAAATCGGCTATCCCGTCGCCGTTAAGCCAGTAGTAGGTCATAAAGGTATTGGCGTAACAGCAGATGTGCAAAATGCTGAAGAATTAAAAGCAGCTTTTAATAGAGCAGTTAAAGCTATACCCGAAGAACAACCAACGCGAGTAATTGTTGAAACAAGTATTTCGGGAGCAGATTTTCGCTTGCTGTGCGTCAATGGTAGATTCGTTGCTGCTACCGAACGCCGTCCGGCTTGGGTGGAGGGTGATGGTAAATTAACTATTGGTGAATTGATCGATCGCGAAAATCGCACCAAAGCCAGAAGAGATACACCTACTTCAGCTTTAAGCAAAATTCAGTGCGACGACGCAATGGATATGTTTCTAGAAGAACAAGGATTAACGCTCGATAGCGTTATCGAAAAAGGGCGGACTGTGTATTTACGCAAAGTTGCTAATTTATCGGCTGGTGGCGTGAGTATAGATGCAACTCCTACAGTTCACCCCGATAATATAGTGCTGGCGCAAGATATAGCTCAACATTTTCGCCTAACTTGCTTGGGGATAGATGCGATCGCTCAGAGTTTAGCCCAATCTTGGAAAGATGGTGGCTTTGGCATTTTGGAAATCAATGCTGCACCAGGAATTTTTATGCACCTCAATCCTGCTACGGGTGACAGCGTTGACGTACCTTCGCATATTCTAGAAACATTTTTCTCCTCAAGTGCAGAAGCAAGAATTCCGATAATTACTTTTAATAACGTGTCGGTGGAAGACTTAGAAGAAATTATCGACTACATTCTTTTGCAGCATCCTGATTGGACGATTGGCGCTGTTTGCAACAATGGCGTGTTTGTCAATCGCGCTCAAAAGCACCTCAACAAAGACTACAACAGCAACGTCCAAAACTTGCTTCGCAATCCCAAGCTCGATTTGCTGATTGCTGAATACAAGGGAGACACCTTAGAGCGAGAAGGAATGTTTTATCAAAGCAGCAATTTAGTATTTTTGGACAATCCAACAGAGACAGAGAAGATGCTATCGCGTGATGTTTTTGACGATTCTATAGTAGTAACTAAAGAGAACAATACTATTTCTATTCGCCGTCAAGGATTGATCGAACAGTACGAACTTGGAGAACACGAGCCATTTTCGCGCGTTTATCTCAAGGAAATTGCTACGATTTTGTAGTTCGATATATTAAATCCCAGACAGAGGCTACTTATTGTCGCCTCTGGCTACCCCAATAATTATGCATCGCATCAATGCTACTCCTGGAGGCTGGAATCCTCAAGCGGAGGGAGTGATTTTTTTAAATCAAGATCCTGCGCCAATTATCTTTCTAACTGCTGCTGATACTGATATTCAAACTCTAGCTGCCGCAGTTACAAAGTTACCACCCAATTTTCCAGCCTTGAGGGTTGCCAATTTGTTGCACTTGCAGCAACAGCTAACTATTGATACATACGCTGAAGAAGTCTTAGAAAAAGCTCAAGTTATAATTCTACGGCTACTGGGCGGACGCTCATACTGGAGTTATGGCTTAGAAGTAGTCCAAGAAATAGTTAAGCAAACTGGCACAGCACTGATTGTTATGCCTGGAGACGATCGCTTAGATCCAGATTTGGTTAGTCATTCTACGGTTTCTTTGTCTATTGTTAATCAGTTGTGGCGCTACTTTACCGAAGGCGGGGTAGAAAATACTATTCATGCTCTGCAATTTATTAGCGATACTTGTCTGCAAACAAAGTTCAATCCGCCACCACCTCAGAGCGTTCCGCGTGTCGGGCTATATCCTTGGGATTCTGGAAAGAGCGGTTTTCCGCAAGTGGGCATATTGTTTTACCGCGCTCACTATTTAGCAGCAGATACACTCCCAATTGATGCACTTTGTCAAGCTTTGGTAGCAAGAAATTTAGAGCCAGTGCCGATCTTTGTTTCTTCGTTGCGCGATACGGAAGTGCAAGCTGAGGTGCTGATGCAATTGCGATCGCAAGCTGATATTCAAGTGTTGCTCAATACTACTAGCTTTTCTCTGGCTAAATTGGATGCAGATATGCCGCAGTTAGATTTGTGGCAAACGTTGGATGTACCAGTATTGCAGGTTATTTTGAGCGGCGGTACTGCTGAGAGTTGGACTTCTGGGCTGCAAGGGCTGTCGCCGCGCGATATGGCGATGAATGTAGCTTTGCCTGAAGTGGATGGCAGAATTATTAGTCGGGCAATTTCGTTTAAGGCTGTGCAGGCTGAAAACACCGAATTGCAAACAGATGTGGTTGTTTACGAACCAGTGAGCGATCGCGTTGAGTTCGTAGCGCAGTTAGCAAAGCGTTGGGTAAGTTTGAAAATGCGATCGCCCAAAGAGCGTCGAGTAGCTCTAATTTTGGCAAATTATCCCAATCGCGACGGTAGGTTAGCTAATGGTGTGGGGTTAGATACCCCAGCTAGTTGTGTGGAGATTTTGCAAGCTTTACAAGCAGCGGGGTACAGAGTAGATAATTTACCTGCAACTGGAGATGAATTGATAGCGTTACTAGCAAGCGGAGTAACCAACGATCCGCAAGGGCAATTTAGAGCAGTACGGCAGTTTGTAAGTGTAGAGGAATATCAAAAATATTTCGATGGTTTACCAGAAAATGTCATCAAAGGAATTAGCGATCGTTGGGGTTCCCCCCACAATCATCATTATGTAGAGACGTTGCAGTGCAACGTCTCCAACCCATCCCCACCCCCCCACAACACCACTCCCCACAGCCCAAATTACGCAATTTCCGGCGTGCAGTTTGGCAACATATTTGTTGGAATTCAACCATCGCGAGGCTATGACATCGACCCTAGTTTGAATTACCATGCCCCAGACTTAGAACCTACTCACGATTATCTAGCCTTTTACTATTGGGTACGGAAGGTATTTAGTGCTGATGCAGTAGTTCATGTAGGCAAGCATGGCAATTTAGAATGGTTGCCAGGAAAAAGCATAGCTCTATCAAATCGGTGTTACCCAGAGGTAGCTTTAGGTGCTTTGCCCCACTTTTATCCATTTATTGTTAACGATCCAGGGGAAGGCTCGCAGGCTAAACGTCGCTCTGGGGCGGTAATTTTAGACCACTTAACGCCGCCGATGACTCGTGCCGAACTTTACGGTAATTTGCAGCAGTTGGAGGGTTTAATTGATGAGTATTATGAGGCGCAAAGTTTAGATCCAGGTAGGGTAAAAGCGATCGCATCTCGGATTACCGATTTAGTTATACAAGAAAATATTTATCAAGATTTAGGAGTTGAGCCAACAGAAATTTTTACTTATCTCGATGGCTATTTATGCGAACTAAAGGAAGCCCAAATTCGCGATGGATTGCACATTTTTGGGCAATGTCCTCAAGGTAGACAATTAAGAGATTTGATAGTAGCGATCGCTCGTCAGCCTAGTAACGGCAGAATCGGACTAACTCGCGCTATTGCTCAAGATTGGGGTTTAGATTTTGACCCGCTGACAGCCGATTTAGGCTTGCAGCTATCAAATAAAAACCAGCAAATTCTAAATAACAAAACTCAAAATCCCTGTCGCACTATCGGCGACGCTGTAGAAATCCTAGAACAACACGCCGCCGACTTGGTAGATCCCCCCGTAGCTCCCCTTACTCCCCCAACTCCCCTATCCTCGGAACTATCTTGGATATGCGATCGCCTTCTACCTGCACTACAATCTACTAACTTAGAAATTACTAATCTACTTCGCGGCTTAAATGGGCAATACATTCCTAGCGGTGCTTCTGGTGCGCCTACGCGGGGTCGCCCAGAGGTTTTACCTACAGGTCGCAATTTCTATTCGGTAGATATTCGCGGTATTCCTACGGAAACAGCTTGGGATATTGGTAGGAAGGCAGCAGAGGCTTTGATTGAGCGTTATACGCAAGAAAATGGCGAATATCCGCAAACTTTGGGCTTATCTGTCTGGGGTACTTCTACTATGCGGACTGGGGGCGACGATTTGGCTGAGGCTATGGCTTTGCTGGGCGTTCAACCTGTCTGGGATGGTGTTTCGCGGCGGTTAGTAGATTTTGAGATTTTGCCGCTATCAATTTTAGGTCGTCCCCGTGTGGATGTGACGCTGAGAATTTCGGGATTTTTCCGCGATGCTTTTCCTAATCTAATTGATTTATTTAGTTCTGCTGTAGCTGCTGTAGCTGCTTTGGACGAACCAGCACAGCAAAATCCTTTGGCTGCACAAGTAAAACAGGAAACTCAACAGTGGCAAAATGCGGGGTTAAGTCAAGAGGCGGCGCAAGAGCGATCGCAATACCGCATTTTTGGCTCTAAACCTGGCGCTTATGGTGCTGGACTCCAAGGCTTGATTGAGGCGCAAAACTGGAATGATGATGCAGATTTAGCCCGCGCTTATATCAATTGGAGTTGCTATGCTTATGGCACGACAGTTCGTTCTGCACCAGAAGCTTTTGCCCATAGGCTCAAATCAATGCAAGTTGTTCTGCACAATCAAGACAACCGCGAACACGATTTATTAGATTCAGATGATTATTATCAATTTCAAGGCGGTTTAACAGCGGCGGTAAGAGCGTTAACTGGCAAAAATCCCCAAACTTACTTTGGCGATAATTCTATCCCTGCCAATCCTCGCATTCGGCAGTTAAAAGAGGAAATAGCTAGGGTATATCGTTCTCGCGTTGTCAATCCCAAATGGATTAGCGGCGTAATGCGTCACGGCTACAAAGGTGCGTTTGAAATGGCGGCGACGGTAGACTATTTGTTTGCTTATGATGCTACGGCTGGATGTGTAGAAGACTATATGTATCAAGGAATTGCTTCTGCATATTTGTTTGAGGCGCAAGTGCAGGATTTCGTGCAAGCAAAAAATCCTTGGGCTTTACGAGATATGGCAGAACGCTTGTTAGAAGCTCATCAGCGAGGTTTATGGGCAAATGTTGATGCAGAAGTATTAGATAAGTTACGCGCGATCGCTCTCCAAGCTGAAGCGATCGTCGAGGAGAAATAGCTAACAAAACTCCAAAATCATAACTTTGATGCGATCGCAGCAATTCGTATAGTATAAATGTACTATAAGCATTAAAAATTGCCGCTATCAAATGGAAGGATATATAAGTCATGAGTGAAGAATTTGAGCAAACTATAACTACAGGACTAAGAGCGATCTACAAACTCCTGCATGAAAACAATCGATTGCTAGAGCGAATAGCCAATTCTCTAGAAGCATCAGCACCAAAGGAAGCACCCAACTTCCAGTTACGCTTGGAAGAATTTGCAACATTTGATTGGGCATCAATAGATGCAACAGTAGAAAGACACGACGCTCAAGGCGCAGCAATTGTTACATGGAAAGGCAAACAGTTCGTAAGGCGATCGCCTACTAACAAATATAGCCCTGTAGTTTTCTTCAGCCGTTGCATTGGCAAAGACGAGCAAGGCGAAAATCAATACGAGCGCCTATGCACCTTCAAATCAGTACAGCAAGTAGAAGTAGAACCAATCCCCGAAAAAGTAACAAGACTAATCCGTTCAATCCCCCTCTAATTACGAATTATCAAAATTCCTACTCCCACTCAATCGCTCCCCCTGTAGTCCCCCGTATCCTCTTGTAATTACGAATTACGAATTACGAATTACGAATTATCAAAATTCCTACTCCCACTCAATAGTTCCAGGTGGCTTAGAAGTAATATCCAAAACTACCCGATTTACGCCCTTGACTTCGTTAACGATGCGGTTAGAAATTGCTTCCAATATATCGTAAGGAACGCGCGACCAATCAGCAGTCATGCCATCTTCGCTAGAAACTAAGCGCAGGACAATTGGGTAAGCATAAGTGCGCTGATCGCCCATTACGCCTACACTACGGATGGGTAATAGGACAGCGAAAGCTTGCCAGAAATCGTGATAAATGCCGCGTCGATTGATTTCTTGACGCACAATTAAATCGGCATCTCGTAAAATGTCTAAGCGTTCTGCGGTAATTTCGCCGATAATGCGAATGGCTAAACCAGGACCAGGAAAGGGCTGTCTTTGCACGATTTCTTCTGGTAGACCAATCGATCGCCCAACTTTCCGCACTTCATCTTTAAATAGTTTGCGTAATGGTTCGACTAGCTTGAAGCGCAAGTCTTTGGGTAAACCGCCGACGTTGTGATGGCTCTTAATTTTGACTGCTACTCGTTCGCCTGTTTTGGGATCGACGTTAGTATCTGCTGATTCAATTACATCAGGGTAAAGCGTACCTTGGGCTAAGTAATCAAAAGGTCCGAGTTGTTTGGATGCTTCTTCAAATACTTGGATAAATTCGTGTCCGATCCGGCGGCGCTTTTCTTCAGGATCGGTAACGCCTGCAACCAATGCCAAAAAGCGATCGCGGGCGTTGACATATTCAACCGGAATGTGAAACTGTTCTTGAAATAGCTTGACTAACCTTTCTGGCTCTAATTTACGCATAAAACCTTGGTCGATAAAGACGCAGGTTAGTTGGTCGCCAATTGCTTTATGCAACAAAAAAGCTAGTGTAGAAGAGTCAACACCGCCTGATAGTGCTAGTAATACTCGCTTTTCTCCTACTCTTGCCCGAATTTCTCTAATTGCTTCTTCCACAAAAGCATCAGTTGTCCAAGTAGGTTCGCAGTCGCAAATGTGATAGACAAAGTTGCGAATTAATGCAAGTCCGCCAATTGAATGCACGACTTCGGGGTGAAATTGCACGCCGTAGAGCTTTTTGTCGTAATTAGCGATCGCCGCGCAGGGGGTGTTTTCTGTATGTGCTAGCACTTCAAACCCTTCTGGCAACTCAGCGCAGGAATCGCCATGACTCATCCACATTGTTGTGCCATCTTCTACGTTGGTCAATAAGTCTGTAGGATCGTCGATTAATAATGATGCTTTGCCGTATTCTCGTTTTTGGGCTGGCAAAACTTTTCCGCCTAATTGTTTGACCATTAGCTGCATTCCGTAGCATACACCTAAGACGGGAATGCCTAAATGCCAAATTTCGGGGTCACACTCAGGGGCGCGATCGTCATATACTGAGCTAGGTCCGCCAGAGAAGATAATTCCTTTGGGATTGAGTTGTTTTAGCTGTTCGGCGGTAGTGCGATAAGAGAGAACTTCAGAATATACTTGAGTTTCGCGTATCCGCCGAGCGATTAGTTCCGAGTATTGAGAACCGAAGTCTAGAATGACAATCATTTGGCGATTCAACTGCGCCAATGCGTCCGATTGAGGCAGTGTTTCTGTCTGTACCACCGATTTATTCCTAATTTAGTGCAAGTGTAGTTCTAGAAATAGAAAAATTGAGGCAGAGCGATCGCTTACCTTGAGATGAATACTTATTTGTTGGTATTTGAATATTCCTACTAAATTAACATAAGAATGTGTTAGCTGTTTGGCTTTGCGTGATAATCGCTCGATCGCGGTCAAATAATATAGAACCAACTCGAATGTGGCGATCGCTTAAGGAAAATATATATTCCTGGGCGCGTTTGTCAATAGTGTTGGCGATCGCGCTATACAGTTGTTGTACCCAGTTACTATTAGTTTCTGTATCTAATGCCTGTAAATATTTGAGGGCGGATTCTGTTGTAGAACTTGCCAAAATAGTTTGTAATACTGGTGTTGGTAAGCCTATTTGTGCGGCATAAGCTGTAAGAATTTCTAAGCGTCCGTCAGCTAGATGATGGTGAGTGTGAAAAATTCCTCCAGCGAGTTTAATTAGTTTGCCATGATAGCCAAATAACAATATTTCTTTGACTTCTTGGCTAGCTGCTTCTACTAATACAGGTCCTATCCAATTGGCTGTCTTCACTATGTGTTGAGGATTAATACCTAATTGCTGGGCTAAATCTAAACCATTTTCACCGATACAAAAGACTAAGCGATCGCTCGTTTTTGCTTTAATCCGTACTTGTTCTAAGCAAGCCTCTAATTGTCCTGGGGCGCTAAGTGGTTGAGAAATGCCCGTTGTACCGAGTAATGACAGCCCCTCGACTACCCCAAAAGCAGTGTTAGAGGTACGTTCAGCTAACGCTCTACCTTCTGGCAAAATGATTGTAACTTTAATATTTTCTGTAGGCTTAAGCAGCCGTGACAGATTTACTTGGAATAATTCTTGAGCGTAGGTATAAATAGCAGCTTTACCGTCACTAGAAAGAATTCGCCCCACACCTTCACCGCCAACAATATTAATTTGCTGTTGTGAATTTTCTTGCCACTCAACTACTGCCCAAATGGGGGTATTGCGAGTAAGATCTAAGTTATCGCCAGGATCGCTGTAAGTGATTGCTAGAGCCATGTTCTGCTGCAATCCTGCTAATTGGGCGATCGCAATTTCTACTTGCCTTGCAGGTTTAACTAAATCGATTGTTACAGTCAAAGGAGAAGATTTTTCACGCAGCCAACCCAAAGCCGCAACCGCCGCAGCACAAGCAAAGACGGGTAAGGTATAGCCTGAACGAGGCGAAGTAACAGTCATGTGTAGCTATCTATGCACTGAGCTAATATCTAAAATCTTATTTCCTTTCCTTTGTACCTAGAGAATTTGTGCGCCATTGGCGCACAAAAAAATCCCAAAAATGCCGCCCCGTACATCCATGCTTCCTTTTCTAGAAAACTAACATCTGCTTTAAGAAGAATGTTGCAGATTTTTTGTTTGAATAGATTAAGAAAGTTCTATTTCTGTTGACTGTTGTTTAGTATCGTAGTTTTAGCCTATTGTGCAATACAGTTGGCTCTAACTCAACTCGCTGATAGTTTAAATATTTTTGTTCATTACTCAACAATTATTGGATTTTGTTTTGGTAGACACTATTACTCAACCAGTTGTAGATATAGTCGAACCCCTCGCCGCCACAACAGCAGGTATTTTACCCGACAGTCAAAATCAACCATATAGCAAGCAAGCGATTCGTAATAGCTTAAAAGCATCTACGATTGACGGTGTATTTGCGGCTATTTTTACCAGCATCACGGGCGGCGTGTTACTTACCAACTTTTTGTTGCAGCTAGGAGCAACGCCTGTAGAAATTGGGATGCTCTCATCAATCCCCATGCTATTGAATCTGCTGCAACCATTGGGGGCGTATTTTGGCGATCGCACTAATAGCCGCCATAATTATTGTCTGTGGATATTTGGGACAGCGCGACTGCTGTGGCTGGTTTTAATTGTCGGTATTGGCTGGATTAGTTGGTCGGGCGATAATCCCCATCAGCTAGTTAGTTGGACTCTAGCAATGGTTGTAGTTACTCACCTACTAGAGTCTTTGGGTAGTTCAGCTTGGCTAAGTTGGATGGCGGTATTAGTTCCCCATCGCTTGCGCGGGCGGTATTTTGGGTTTCGTAATAGTGCTGCTAGCTTAACTAACCTGATTGGCGTACCCCTACTTGGCTTTGCTGTCTCAGCTTGGCCCAGTGGTACGATTGAGGGTTACGCTGTGGTGCTATTTTTGGGCGTTGTCGTGGGGTTAATTAGTCTGGCTTGTCAGTTCTTTATGGTAGATGTTAACCCGCAATTGAAAGCAAAAGAACAAGCACAAGCAAAAGATAGCGATTCACCTGCGGGCTTTCACTTTTCTGCTAATTTTTTGATGTTTCTGCTCTATTTTGGTCTATGGATGTTTGCTGTTAATCTCAGCCTGCCCTTTTTTAATCTTTATTTATTAGACAACTTACATTTAGATTTAAATTGGGCAACTCTTTACGGCAGTTTGACGGCTGCGGCTAATTTAGCATTGCTGATTTGGTGGGGTAAATTAGCAGACAAAATTGGTAATCGTCCGTTGTTATTAGCGTTGGGCATTTTAGGAGCAGTTACGCCTTTATTTTGGTTGGGAACTAGCAATGATAGTTTCTCATTATGGGTATGGCTGCCGTTAATTCATCTATTTACTGGGGGAATTTGGGCAGCACTCGATTTGTGTAGTAGTAATATTCAAATGGAAATTGCGCCGATGGATCATCCTTCTGCCTATTTTGCTGTAGCTGCGGCTGTAGCTGGAGTTAGTGGCGCTTTGGGAACAACAGCAGGCGGATTTTTGAGCGAGTTACCTTATATTGGTGGTTTACCAGGATTATTTGCCCTTTCTGCTGGCGTGCGCTTATTTGCTTTGATACCTTTAGTATTTGTCCGCGAACCGCGCAGCCAAAGTATTAGCCACATTGTAAGTAATATAATTAATTTCAAACAGCGATCGCCTGTACCTCAAACCGTAACTGTGACAAATACCCCAAAATAGAGTAAGAGGCTAGAAAATCGCTCTTGGGTAAAGTCCCAACAAAAACGGCATGAATACAGTTGATTATCTCCGTATCAGTTTAATTGACCGCTGCAATTTTCGCTGTCAATACTGTATGCCGGAAGGAGCCGAGTTAAACTATATTCTCCGCCAGCAAATGCTAACTGATGAGGAATTGCTGACTCTTATCAAGGAAGTGTTTATTCCTGTCGGCTTTAACCGTTTTCGCTTGACTGGAGGCGAACCATTACTGCGTCCAAGCGTGGTAGATATAGTCAGAGCAATTGCTGCAATTGACCACACTCAGGACCTCTCAATGACTACCAACGGCTTTTTATTAGCTGGAATGGCAAAGTCGTTGTACGATGCAGGACTGAGGCGAATTAATATTAGTCTCGATTCTTTGGACGCAGATACATTTAACCAAATTATCGGCAATCGTGGGCGATCGCAGTGGCAAAAAGTCTGGGATGGTATTTTGGCAGCTTATCAAGTAGGCTTCGACCCTTTAAAGCTGAATGTTGTGGTAATTCCTGGTGTAAATGACAGCGAAATCCTCGATTTAGCTGCTTTAACGATTGACAAGCGCTGGCACGTCCGGTTTATTGAATTTATGCCCATTGGTAACGATCGCTTATTTAACGAGCAAGGCTGGGTAAGTTCGGCACAATTGCGCGATCGCATTGCTGGTAAATTTGGTCTAACAGAGTCGCAAGTACGCGGAAATGGTCCTGCTGATGTATTTCAAATCCCTGGCGCACAAGGGACTTTAGGCTTTATTAGTCAAATGTCAGAGTGTTTTTGCGATCGCTGTAACCGGATGCGTCTTTCTGCTGATGGATGGTTGCGTCCGTGTTTATTAAATGAAAGCAATCAAATTGATTTAAAAACAGCGCTCAGAAGTGGAGTAAGTGTTGAGGAATTGCGATCGCACGTTAGCGAACTACTTGCGCTCAAGCCAGAGATTAATTACAAAGCCAGAGTTTCAGGTGTTACAGGCGCTTATAGCCGTACTATGTCCCAAATTGGCGGATAGAAAAAAGCGTAAGTATTTACTACTTACGCTCTCACCTTGTCTAGAGGTCATATTTCTAACTGAGAGAATCAAAATAATCCCGTACGCGGTTGCGGCGCTTGGGTTGGCGTAACTTTTGCAGGGCTTTTGATTCAATTTGACGTACTCGTTCCCGCGATAAGTCTAAAGCGCGTCCAATTTCTGCTAGCGAGTAAGCATGACCGTCTCCTAAGCCAAAACGCATGAGAATTACATCTCTTTCGCGATCGGTAAGATCGGTTAATAGATACTGCAAGTCTTTTTGCAATGATTCCCTCATCAAGACTTCTTCAGGCGATACGCTGTCAGTTTCTAACAAGTCGCCTAGTTCTGTATCTTTATCTTTGCCAACTTTGGTTTCCAAAGATACCGAGCGAGGTACGCGCAACAAAACGTCTCGCAGTTGTCTCGGTGTCATTTCTAGTTCTGCTGCAATTTCGTCAATTGTCGGCGTGCGACCTTTTTCTTGAGCAATTTTGCGTTGGGCTTTTTTGATTTTGTTCAGTTTTTCGGTAATATGGACGGGTAGGCGAATCGTACGGCTTTGAGTTGCGATCGCTCTTGTAATCCCTTGACGAATCCACCAGTAAGCGTAGGTGCTAAAACGATAACCTTTCGTCGGGTCAAATTTATCTACTGCTCGTTCCAAACCTAAAGTACCTTCTTGAACTAAATCTAATAGTTCTAAACCGCGATTTTGATACTTTTTGGCAACTGATACTACCAAGCGCAGATTTGCTTGGATCATGTGTTCTTTGGCGCGAATACCTTGATTTTGAATTTGCTCTAATTCTTCTGTGCTGATATTAGAAATTTCTGCCCAGCGCCGTTTGCCTGCCGATAAAATTGGCTTGAGTTCGGTGATATTTATGCCAGCAGTAGCCGCCCAGCGCTCTAAAGAAGGGCGATGTCCTAGTTCGGAGGTCAAGCGCTCTTGAATTTCAATCAAGCGAGTGTAGGGTGCGAGGATTTCGTCGCCATTATGAGCCGCTTTAGAACATTGCGCTCGCAAGCGGAGGTAACGCTGAACTTTTTGCGCTTCGGCAACTTCTTCGTCTCGCTCTAATAAATCGACTCGACCAATTTCTTGTAGGTACAGACGAACCAAATCTGTAGTGCGACGATTGGGAGTTTGCGTAGAGCTAGCAGGTTCGGCAGATGAAGCATCCAAGCTATATAGGTCATTTACTAGGAGATCCGGTTCTTGGTTCATCTCCTCTAGCGAAAATTCACCAGATAACTGGAGGTCGTCGTTGGTGGCATCTGCGTAAAAAGATAGTGCTGGCATAGTAATCGTCTCAATGGCTCTCGGTGACAATTGACTGAATCAATGTTGCTTGTTGTTGCTATTGTTCCCGTCATTTAGGAGGAAATAACATCATGAGCAAATTTCCTTGCTGACTTTAGTTAAATAATGGAAAGATCGGTAAAACTTTCCTTTGTTCGCCAACATCGATAGGGTGTTGAGAAGCTATGTATAGCTACACTAGGGCGCAGATCCATTCCTGAAGAGTTGTTGCCCAGGTGGAAAATGTTGAAGGGAGGACGAAAAATTTTTCTTGGGTATTTCTTGCTAGCAATACCAATTTCACATATCATTTAAGGCTAACGACGAGCGCAATTGCTTAAATTCTGCTCTGGTACTGGCAAACGGAGCAATAACCGCCAGAATGCAGACTTACAGGAGCGCGATCGCTAAGTATTTATTTCTATATATGACAGAGATTGTCAAGATATAATTCGCATTATTAAGTATTTAGTAACTCTTGTGTAATCTTGTGATTTACCTAGTTAGTTGGCTAGATATTTGGGTATATTCTTAAAAGATAAAGAAATTCTTAAGGAAGGGTCTTATGACTCCGACAATTCTACGTCAACTCTGGTCTGTAGTAGAAACTACTCAATCTCATACACTGCTAAAGCTTGATGATGCCAGCTTAGTCCAGTGGTTGCTCAAGCAAACCAAAAATAAAGCATCTCTAGACGGTGACGAAACCAACGTTCTTACCAACTACATTGAATCGCGCTTAACTTTGATTCGCGATTTGGCACAACAACGATAATTAAGGCTTGTGAAATAAGCATCGCTTCTCCACAGCCATACTGGCAAAAATCACCTACAAATTTTAATTATTTGCTTGGCATCGCTCTAGGATCAATGTGGAGACGGTTGCTTTAGGGACGGAAAACTTTGCAACGAAGGAGTAGTTGCAGAAGTAAGCGCTTGAGCGACTAGAGTATAGCCAAGGTAGGCAGGGACAACTATGGCGATAGCTACAGCGATCGCACTAATTACCGTAGTAATAGATATCCCTGTAGAACCGTAAGATGAGCGGTAAGGGTCAAAAGAAAGAAATTCAGGTTTGATAATTTCTCGTAGAGCAATTGGTCGCTTGAAGCGCACGCGGCGATCGTCTAATTTTTCTAGCAAAATCCAGCCTGCCTCTGCTTCTTCTACACATAAGGCTTGAAACTCTTCTGGATCTCGAAATAAATCGCGCTTTGCCCTGACTATTTTAAATTCCCAGCCTACTAAGCGGGGGTCTTTGATTGTCTCTAGTTGCTCGGTATCATGAACTAACGTGCCATGAGCTTCATAGGCTTCATAAGGAGTCAAAATTTCTTCTTCTTGTGCTTGCTGTTGTGAATTCATATATTTCGTTAATTTTTCCAGCTACTAATAATCGTCGATCGAAATCCCCTATAACTGAGTGCCAGATTACAGAATTATTAGACTTCTTGCAAAAGTAGGCAACGCTCTGTAAATTAGCAATCCTATTTTCTTCTTCCTTGTCCCCGATCCCCCTGTAATCCCCCTTGTCCGTTGAAATTATGGACTTATGCAAGAGGTCTATTGTGGTAACTCAATAGTTGGTTTCTGCTCTATAGGAATATAACCTTCTACCAAACAGTCATCGCCTACGCTCCGCCACCGCAATCGCTCTAAAACAATAGCTTGAGTCATGCTAGTAAAACCTAGTTCGCCTACAGGTGATGGAGCCATACTACCGCCGATAATTTTCGGAGCAATAAAGGCAAGAACTTTCTGCACAGCGCCTTGAGAAATCGCACTAGCAGCTAAAGTACCGCCACACTCCCATAGCACTGACATCAAACCCAAAGAATACAAATAGTTCATTGCTTCTTTTGGCGATAGTGGTGCTAATTCTACTACCTTCACCCCCTTTGCCAGCAATCGCTGTTGAAAATCTGGCTTAGCGCCGACTGTAGTTAAGACTAACGTTGGTGCTGCCGTAGTTTGCCATAGGTAAGCTTGTTCTGGCAAGTCCAATGAAAGGCTCATAACTACTCGTAATGGCTGAGGCGCATCTGTTTGTCTGGTAGTCAACTGAGGGTTATCTTTCCTTAAAGTATTGCCACCAATAATTACCGCATCGCAAGCCGCCCGTAGTTGATGGACTTCGTTGCGGGCTAATTCTGCTGTAATCCAAGCACTATGACCGTTATTCGTAGCAATTTTGCCATCTAAAGTCATGGCGTACTTCAAAATTCCTAATGGCTGCTGATAAAGAATTCTATGGATAAAAGCTTCATTTAACTGACGGCAATCAGCTTCTTCTACTCCGACAACAACTTCAATTCCCGCTGCTTGCAATCTAGCAATTCCACCACCCGATACCCTAGGGTCAGGATCGACCATGCCAACTACTACTTTTGCTACTTGAGCCGCAACTAAAGCCTCACTACAAGGGGGAGTACGCCCATAATGATTGCAAGGCTCTAGATTGACATAGATTGTCGCTCCTTGGGCGCGATCGCCTGCTGCTCGGAGGGCAAAAACTTCGGCGTGGGGCTGCCCCGCACCAGGATGAAAACCTTCACCAACAATCTGCCTATCCTGCACAATTACAGCACCAACTAGCGGATTAGGAGCAGTTCTTCCTAAAGCTTTACGGGCTAGCGACAAGCAGCGTTGCATCATATCGCGATCGACATCAGTGAAGGTGCTGGAGGGCTGGTTTTTATCCAAATCGTTTGGTTGATTCACATCAAGTTACTAATAATAAAGTCGTACCGACAAAAGCGCTAGCGCTAATTAAAAGGTTTCGATCCCTCTATAGTCCTCTTTACAATTACGAATTACAAATTATTCAAATTACCCTGTATCCCCTCTTACAATTACGAATTACGAATTACGAATTACGAATTACTGCTATATTGCCACCAACGGTTAAGAGGATAATAAACCACAGGACCCCACAGACTGCTAACAATTGCTTCGCAAAGAATAATTTGCTGCCTTTGCGTCCAAATGTCTACTAAATTTAGTGCCAATCGATCTACTAAGTCAGTTATTCCAGTAACGTTGCTAGGAATGGCAAATTGAAAGGCAGTTATTGTTTCTGCTACTACTGTCATGCCAAAGACAATTAGAGCAATAGAAATAAAATCTTCTTGAATATATCGTTGCTTGTTCAAACGTGCTGTTAATACACCTACACACGCCAAACTCAGCACGTGAGTAGGAATAGCCGCAGTCATACTGTCTTGCAATAGTCCAATAATTAAGCCAGCAATAGCACTAATAGCGATCGCGCGTTTGACACTCCACGTTACTACCCAAATCAACGCCCAGTTAGGAGCAATACCCAACAGTTCCATTCCTGGCAAGCGAATTGTCAGCAACAGCAGACATAACATCACCGAGCTAGCAGTTACCACCCAACTGCCCAGCAAACTGCTAAAAAAACGCCCAAACATCTGCCGCAAAAATCTATTTGAAGCTTGCACGCGTTTCTCACTCCTGGGCTTGACTAGGTTTAGGTTGAACAAAAACCCACTCCAAAGAGTTGAGGGGAGATGTCAGGACAATTGTGGCTTCTGGAGCAGGGCTTTTCTGCAAGTTTACAGATTCTACCCTGCCAACAGGGATGCCATTGGGAAATATTTGACTATAAGGAGATGTAGCCACAAAGTCGCCAGGGCGGACATCGGGGACTTTTTCAAAAAATTGCATCACAGCGCGAGTAGAGGAGCGTCCTTGCAAAAAACCAGTGTAGCGGCTGCGACTAATAGTAACGCCTACTTGACTTGTGCGATCGCTAATTAGCAATACGCGACTTGTATTTGCCGTAACGCTAACAATTCTCCCTACCAAGCCACCAGGAGCAGTAACTACAAAGCCGACTTTAATGCCTGCACGCTCGCCCCGCCCTAAAGTTACTTGCTGCCACCAAGCGTCAGCACTGCGCCCAATTACAGGCGCGAGAGTCATTAGGGAATTTTTCGCTGTTGTACGGTAGTTCAGTAGCTTTTTTAGCTGTTGGTTTTGGCTTTCTAGTTCTGCCAAACGCGATTTTAGCTCTATAGTCCTGGCATCGCTTAACCGCTCGTCTTGAGTAGGATGAGATTGAAACGGACGCGAGATAGTGTTAATCAACTCAGAAACCGCCGCTCCTTGAGTTTGACGAATTATCCACGCCGCAACCAGAGCTAAACCAATGGCGATCGCACTCCATCTATTTTTATCCCACCAGCGCCGAATAATATACATACGATCCCCCTAACCCGCTGATAATTACGAATTACGAATTACGAATTACGAATTACTGATGCTGAGAGCGTCCAGCAAAAACTCGTTCCATTTTGCTAAAGTTTTCTAAAACTTTCCCCGTACCTAAAACTACGCAGTTTAAAGGCTCGTCGGCTACATGAGTAATAATTCCCGTTTCGTGACTGATTAATGTATTTAGCCCTGTTAGTAATGCTCCGCCTCCAGCTAGCATAATGCCGCGATCGACAATATCAGCAGCAAGTTCTGGTGGAGTTCTCTCTAAAGTTCGCCTGATGGCATCAATAATTATTGATAGAGGTTCTGATAGGCTTTCACGAATTTCTGGACCTTTGATTGTGACAGTTCGCGGCAATCCCGAAAGCAAGTGCAGTCCGCGTACTTCCATGATTGATTCATCGTCATCGCGGCTAGGATATGCCGAACCGATGCGAATTTTAATTTCTTCTGCCGTACGTTCGCCGATCGCCATGTTATGAATCTTTTTCATATATTGGGCGATCGCATCATTTAGTTCGTCTCCTGCTACCCTTACTGATTCGCTCTCTACTGTGCCTTGATAGCTCAACACGGCAATTTCTGTAGTCCCGCCACCTATATCGACAATCATGTTGCCAATTGGTTCAGTTACAGGTAAACCTGCGCCGATTGCTGCTGCCAATGGTTCGTCAATAACGTGAACTTCTCTAGCTCCGGCTCGCAGTGCAGCATTCATTAGTGCTTGTTGTTCAACACCTGTAACGCCGCTAGGAATACCAACTACTATGCGCGGATTGATTGCTCTACCACCATTTGCCCGTTGCATAAAATGCTTGAGCATCATTTCTGCTGTGTCAAAGTCAGCGATTACGCCATTACGTAAAGGACGACTAACAATTACACTGCCAGGAGTTCTGCCTAACATTTTTTTGGCATCTTCTCCCACTGCTAGCGTTGCTTTTTCTTTGCGATCGACTGCAATTACTGAAGGTTCTTGCAGAACAATACCTTTACCAGATACAAAAACGAGGGTATTGGCAGTACCGAGGTCGATACCCATGTCCCTAGATAAGGAAGACTGACTAAAAAAACCAAAAAGACCCACGCGCCTAGCCACCCCAAGTTTAACGAGTTCTACTGTCACAGCAAAATGATAACGTGCTGGATTTTATTACGTCTTGGCTCTTGCGTCTAGTGGAAAAAGGAAGATAGTAGGGGACAAGGAAGACTATAGGGGAACAAGCCAATATATATGCTTCAATCAGATTTTCTTGTCTGCTCGGATTTGCAATTTTTGAAGATTAGAGGCACGATGTTAGAGTACACCTGTACTGTATATAAATAGATATGAGTCTTAACGTTGTGCATTTAGTCGGGCGCGTGGGTGGGGAGCCTAAAATTCAGTATCTACCAAGCGGTAAAGCAGTTTGTAAAATGACACTGGCAGTTAACCGCCAATCGCGCAATAGCGATGAACCAGACTGGTTTAACTTGGAATTGTGGAACAAGACAGCCGAGGTAGCAGCTAACTACGCTCCTAAAGGCAAATTAATTGGCGTAAAAGGTTCTTTGCGCTTTGATACTTGGAGCGATCGCAACAATAGCGGAACAACTCGTTCTACGCCAGTTATCCTAGTAGATAGATTGGAGCTATTAGGCTCTAAGCGCGATAATGAATCTCCTACTGGTAATGGTAGCGACGGATTTTAAAGTTAGGGACGCAATACTGCAGCGTCCCTACGGAGATTAATAGCTAATTTGCAAGGTAACTGATGCTTCTACCTTTTGTTCGCCGCCGACTACTGGCGTTGCTACCTTGGCATCAGCAGCAAGACTTGTAGCCCGCTCGGCTTGGAATAATGGCTGTGGTGGGGGTACGTTGGCATCGTTCACTTGAATACTGACAATTTCTTTAGGTGTCAAGTTAAGCGAACTCAATACGGAATTTGCTTGCTGTTGTGCGTCTTGAGTAGCTTTTCTTAACGCTAGTTGTTGCGCCGCAGAGACGGCGCTATCTGTAGCGACAAAATTAATCCCATCTATGCGCGTTGCCCCTACTTTGACGGTTTCATCTAATAACATCCCAATTTTTTCAGTAGGAACCCGAAAACTTACGGTATTTGTAGCGATATAACCCGTTAATTTTTGGGTGTTGTTGTTGTAGCTGTAAACAGGATTGAGCGTGATTCCCGTAGTTTGCAGCTTTTCAACTTGGGGACGGGCTTTTAATAGCGATACTACAGCATCAGAACGCCGCGCTGCTTCTTGTTGGGCTTCTGTAATTGTCTTGCGTTGAACTTCTACTCCTAAACGTACCTCTGTTAAAGTTGTCGGAATTGATTCCACACCGCGACCGCTCACAGTAAGAGTTCTTACCAGCATATTTTGGATTTGCCCTCTATCTTGGGCTAAAGCAGAATTTGTAAAAGTTATACATACAAGACCTAAGTATAAAGATAGTAGCACAAAGCGATCGCGCACTCTGTCCCAAGCAATTGATTTTCGCCCATCGCTCTTATCGTCGTTTTTAATACTTTTTCTTTGCCAAGCAGCGTCAATCGACTTAGTTTTCATAGCACTCTTCACTCACCAAAAATATTTTCTGTAACTGCTCAATCGTTCTGGCTTCTACCTTTTATCTTCTAACTTCTTGCTAAAAACTCAATTTCTCAATGCCACAGTTATAGCAAGCTTGTACAGTAAAAAAGATGATTTCGTGGGTAGCCAATGGATTTAGATGCAACTGCCGCTCTTGACTTGCTGACTTCGGCTCTTGTTCCCGTTTGGGGAACAGTAGCAACTACTACAGAACCCGAAAGCGCTCCTTTGGTACTTGCTGGGGTGCTGCTAAGTTTAGTTGCAATTTACCTTGCTAGCAAAATTGGCGGGGAATTATCTAACTCAATAGGTTTGCCTCCTGTACTGGGCGAATTAGTTGGCGGTGTTGTAGTTGGGGTCTCTGCTTTGCATCTTTTAGTCTTTCCTGAAGGTGGAGGAAATAGTGCTAATTCTGCAATCGTGCATTTTTTGCAAACTACTGCGGGATTGACTCCTGATGCTGCTGTGACAACTTTTCAAACTCAGTCGGAAGTAGTCTCAGTTTTGGCAGAACTTGGTGTGATTGTGCTGCTGTTTGAAATTGGACTGGAATCAAATTTAAAAGAACTACTGGAAGTAGGCTATCAAGCTGCCATAGTAGCAGTTGTAGGTGTTATTGTCCCTTTTGCTGCGGGTACTGCGGGATTGATGACTTTATTTCACGTCGCAGC
This sequence comes from Aliterella atlantica CENA595, assembly GCF_000952155.1. Taxonomy (GTDB): domain Bacteria; phylum Cyanobacteriota; class Cyanobacteriia; order Cyanobacteriales; family Chroococcidiopsidaceae; genus Aliterella; species Aliterella atlantica. The sequence continues at coordinate 211,773 of NZ_JYON01000003.1, forward strand.
AATTCCGGCTATTTTTGCGGGAGCAGCTTTGACGGCTACTAGCATCGGCATTACTTCTAAGGTGTTGTCTGAACTTGGTACGCTCAATTCTAAGGAAGGGCAGATTATTTTAGGCGCGGCGGTGATTGACGACGTGCTGGGAATTATCGTTTTGGCTGTAGTTGCTAGCTTGGCAAAGACGGGGGAAATCGATGTCAGCAATGTGATTTATTTAATTATTAGTGCCAGCGGCTTCTTACTTGGGGCGATTTTGCTGGGAAATGTCTTCAATCATTCTTTTGTCACGATCGCAGATAAGCTGAAAACTCGCGGACGAATTACAATTCCGGCGTTTATTTTCGCTTTTTTGATGTCTTACTTGGCTGCGGCGATTCAATTAGAAGCTATTTTAGGTGCTTTTGCTGCTGGGCTTGTGCTTGATGAAACTGATAAGCGCAAAGAATTGCAAAAACAAGTTTGTCCAATTGCCGATATGCTAGTACCGATTTTCTTTGTTAGCGTCGGCGCTAAAACAGATTTAAGCGTACTCAATCCATTAGTACCTAGCAACCGCGAGGGTTTGATTATTGCTTCGTTTCTCATTGCGATCGCGATCGTTGGTAAGGTAGTCACAGGGCTTGCTGTATTTGGTCAACCCAACATCAATCGTTTAGCGATCGGGGTAGGAATGATTCCTAGAGGTGAAGTTGGGTTAGTGTTTGCTGGTGTAGGTTCAGCTAGCGGCGTTCTATCTAAACCCCTAGAAGCAGCAATTATTGTCATGGTCATACTCACAACTTTTCTTGCTCCTCCTTTGCTAAGATTTGTTTTCCCTGCATCAACCGAACCATTAGGTAGTGATACCCCAACACCTGCTACCGAGTCTTTTGGTTCAACAGATGCCAAATAGATAGGGAAATTTCGATGCCCCTGTGGTTCCCTTGTCCTTGATATCCCTTGCATAAATCCATAATTGCGATGGACAAGGAGGAGTTCGGGAGAAGATAAGATTGCTAATTTACAGAGCGTTGCCTACTTTTGCAAGAAGTCTAATAAATAGCTAGAGGAAACTTGAGAGCATAGTTATGCGTCCTCGCAATCTATAACTGCTTTAAGAGATACTTATGCTAAATTTCTCTTTCGCTTACAAATACACTTTTTACTAATTGTGGTGTATTTTTAGGGAAATCGATCGCTCAATATTGATTTCGGTGCGATCGTGGTGTAAGCTGACCCCTTTATAGAGTACCTAGCTTTTGATTCTGGCTCGCTCCAGCAAGACAGATTTTAGTAGGTTTTTTCAGCTTAGGATGCGGATGTTTACTTATACTCAGCTATACTCAAAGTCGGCATCTAACCCAACATTACAGCAGATGGTGGAGTGCAAATTAACTCATAGTTAAGAGCAGGCTTTAACGGCTGGGATGAATGCGAATTAGGAGAAAAAATTGTGAAATTTCACTGGCTACTACCCAGTATTTTAAGTGTTTTTGTCTTATCCTCTGCGGCTGAGGCTGCAAAGCTAAAATCTTGGCGTTTTGATGCTGGTCAAAATCAGTTGTATTTCAAAACTGAAGGTGGAGTTCAACCTCAAGCCAAGTTAATTTTTAACCCAACTCGCTTAGTCATTGACTTACCAGGAACGACTTTAGAGCGCTCGACTGTAAAGCAAGAATATAGTGGGGCGATTCGTAGTATTCGTGTAGGACAATTTGAAGAAGGTACAACTCGTGTAGTTGTAGAAATTAGCCCAGGTTATCAACTCGATCCTCAGCAAGTTAAAGTCCGAGGTACTTCGCCAACTTACTGGATAGTTAAGATACCTAAGCCGCAAAAAATAGCTTCTAATCCACCAGCACCTAGTAGTAACCGTCCGTTATCTCGTTCTTTGAGCCAAGCTAGTACGCCCTCTAGTCCCAGAAAATTATTTTCAGTTGTCACCACCAATAGCAGCTTACAAAATAAAAGACCGATTTTAAGTAGAAATACAGTTAGTAGATCGGAAACTGGGCTGCAAATTCAAAACGTGACAGTTACAGCTGACGGCTTGTTCGTGCGTACTCGCGGGAAGGGAAATCCGCAAGTTAATGTTAATCGCAGCCGCGATCGCGACACAATCAATGTAGACTTCAAAGGGGCGACGCTATCAAATCTAGCGCCAGCAAATATTAGCGTCAATCGTCTCGGTATCAATAATATTCAGCTAAATCAAGTGCAGTCTTCGCCGCCTGTAGTGCGAATGACGATGCAAGTAAGAGCAAATAGCCCCGATTGGCAAGCATCATTTAGTCGCTTTGGTGGCTATACAGTTCTGCCTTTAGGCAGAACTAGCGTTGTTGCTACTAACAATCGTACCAACGACGATCCAGATGTATTTATTTCTAGTTCTTCTACCAAACAGTCGGCTAATGTAGCAACTATTGAGGCGGTAGAACTAAATGGCGATCGCAATCAACTACTGATTAGAACCGACCAAAGCTTGACTTATACTAGCGGTTGGGACCGATCTTCGGGAATGTATCGCATCACTTTTGCTGATGCCCAGTTATCGCGCTCAGTTAAAGGACCAAATTTAGATAGTGACGATCCTTTACTGCGGGTGCGAGTACAGCAGCCAACTCCCCGCACCGTGATAGTTTCAGTTTTACCAGCAGCGGGAGTGCGCTTAGGAGAACTCAACCAACCTTCTCCAGAACTATTTGCCCTGCAATTGCAGCGTTCGACTATCGTTTCAGCACCGCCGATTCCGCCACAAAAGCAGCCTGAAGTAGTTACTATCCCGACAATTGAACCGCCACCGACTCCAGCAGCTTCGCCCAAACCGCGCCGCGTCGGACAAGGGCGAATTGTTGTAGTTATCGATCCAGGACATGGCGGTAAAGATCCTGGGGCAATTGGGTTGAGGGGATTGCAAGAAAAAAACGTAATTCTGCCGATATCCAAAAAAATTGCCGATATTTTGGAGAAAAAAGGCATCCAAGTAGTAATGACTAGAGATAGCGATTACTTTGTCGATTTAGCGCCGCGAGTAGAAATTGCAGACCGCGCTAATGCAAATTTGTTTGTCAGCATTCATGCTAACTCTATGCCAGCAAATAGGACTGATGTAAATGGCTTAGAGACTTATTACTATAGCAGCGGTCAAGGTCTGGCGCGGGCAATTCATAGTAGCGTACTCCAAGATATTAATATCCGCGATCGCCGCGTGCGAAAAGCCAGGTTCTACGTACTGCGAAAAAGCTCTATGCCTTCAGTTTTAGTCGAAGTTGGTTTTGTGACAGGTGCAGTTGATTCTCCTCGTTTAGGAACTGCTGCATATCAAAATCAAATGGCAGAAGCGATCGCTCGTGGTATCCTGCAGTACATCCAACAACGTTAATCTTTTAGCCTGTGTCTCAATCTTTTGCATCTTCTAGTACATTGTCCAACCCACCTATTGCTAAATCGCCTTCAGCTTGTATTGGCGTTTTTGATAGCGGTGTGGGCGGGTTGACTGTCCTCAACCAGCTTTATCAGCAATTGCCAAACGAATCAATTATTTATTTTGGCGATACAGCGCGAGTCCCTTACGGTACGCGCTCTCCTGCGGAAATTTTGCAGTTTGGGCGGGAAATAATTAGCTGGATGTTACAGCAACAGGCAAAGATGGTAATTATGGCTTGCAATACCAGTTCTGCAATTGTTTTAGATATCGTACAAGCTGAATTTCCGATGCCGATTGTCGGTACAATTGCCCCAGGAGCGATCGCTGCGACTAAACTAGGTCGCCGGATTGGAGTAATTGCAACTCCAGCTACAGCGGCTAGCAATGCCTACAAACGGGCAATTTTAGCGGTCGATCCTAGTGTTGAAGTTTGGCAAGTAGGTTGTCCTGAGTTTGTCCCTTTAATCGAACAAAACCGGATTTACGACCCCTATACAACTGAGGTTGCTAAAGGCTATTTGGAGCCATTATTAGAGCGAAACATCGATACTTTAGTATATGGTTGCACCCATTACCCGCATCTTGCACCTATATTGCGAAGTCTTTTGCCACCTACAGTACAGTTACTAGATCCTGCTTTTGCAGTGGTAGAAACTGCTGGCGACTGGCTCAAATTTTTGGGATTGGCAAACCCTCAGCCCTCTTTACCCACTCGTTTTTGTGTCAGCGGTTGTCCCCAAGACTTTGCTCAATCTGCCCGTCAATGGTTAAACTGCATACCCTCAGTAGAGAAAGTCTGTTTAACCCCATAAAAGTGCTACGCGTAGCTTAAAAGGAAAAAAGAAAAGTACACATCACTCTTACACTAATTTGCTCTACCGCAGCACTGAATACTTAGGTAAAGACATTAGGCATACTTGCTCGAAATTCACGATTTGTAGCGATTTCTACTGCATAGCATTTTGTAGTTGCTGCATAAAGCTGCTAACTTTTCGATAACTTTTAGAATCTAGCCTACTTTTGATTGCCGTTAGCAACAGCAACCTGAGACAACTTTTTGAGAATGCTAACTGTGGATAGTAAGCTAGTGCTTGATGGGAGTAGGATTTAGCACCTGGGTAATCTTTGTTTTCTAAAGCTCTCCAACCTATGTAAAGATAAGAACGCCCATAGGATTGCTTTTTAAGATATAATAATTCGGCAGGTAAAGAGACAAACATCTTCTCAATTAATTTGTGAAAATCTGGTGTCATCTCTTGCGACTTTTTAGACACATTTTTAGTATGCTGGCGATAGCTAACTAAACATTCTTCTATCAGCCCAAAATTGTATCGTGCAGCAATGCGCGTCCACATTTCCCAGTCTTCACCAAATTGTAAATTTGGATCGAATAAGCCAACGGTTGCAAAGCAATCGCGACGCACCATCGGTACGCTACCACATGATATTAGACATTGCTCGATCATTTGTTGCCAAATATTTTTTGATTTAAACCGCAGCTTTGCTTCTGACAAAAAATCCCCTTTTTCATTAACAAGAGTTACCCAAGTAGAAACTAACCCTACCGCTGGATGAGTGTCTAAAAACTCTACTTGTTTTGCTAATTTTGTTTGTTCCCATGAATCGTCAGCATCCAAAAAGGCAATGTATTCTCCTTGTGCATTACTAATTCCTGTATTGCGAGCTACTGATACACCTTTGTTGGTTTGAGAAATTATTTTGACTCTTCTATCTACTAAAGATTTAGCCCATTGCAGTATGTTATCGGAACTACCATCGTTGATAATTAATACTTCAAAATCTGTGAAAGTTTGTGCTAAAACACTTGCTAAAGCAGTTGGCAAGTAAGCCATTGCATTATATGCAGGAATAATTACAGAAATTTTTGTCATAAAAACCTCATAAGACTTTATCTACCAATACTTGCGAGTTTTAAAATAGTAACTGTGCAAATTGCAGGTTAGTCAAATTTCACTAATAAACAAACTACAATATGTCTTTAATAACCTGTCTTCCTGTTTCTCCAGCTACCGCCCAATTTAAGCGAGTTTGATATTCATGGAATGATGAGTAAGCTAACTTTTTGTAGTCACTATAATTATCAATCGCTGCACTAATGTAACTGCAATAGTCTGAAATAGTAGATTTGAGCGCAAAAGTTTTGCCGTTCAAATTATCTCTAATCAAAGTAGGAATCCCACCTACTTGAGTCGATATACAAGGAAGTCCAAAAGAGTTAGCCTCACAAAACACGTGAGGAGAAAAGTCCGCTCTCGATGGTAATATTAAAAAATGAGACTCGCTAAATAATTTATTTATTTGTGCTGCACCTTCGCGGGTATTCTTGTTAATAAAACCTAGGTTTTTTACATATCTAGGTAAGCTTCCATCGATTGCAGGTTCGCAACCAACTACGGTTAATTCTGTTTTTATACCGCTTTCATTCAAGTTTTTGGCTACCTCAAAAGCTATATCTCCTCCTTTCCTAAACCAGTCTACGCCAATAAATAATAACTTACAGCGATCGCTAGCTTTGGATTCTACTATTGCCTGAATATCATCGCTATTTCTGTGATTATCTAAATTTGCTCCCCAAGGAATTACTCTAATTTTTGCCGGATCTATTCCGTAGGTTTCAATAGTATTTTGAGCAGCCCATTGAGATAAAAATATAATTAATTTACATTTATCTAGGGCAAGTTTCTCCATCTCATAGAGATGTTTAGTAGTTTCATCAGATAAATTATTTAACCAAGCATATAAATTGACTGATGCTGATAGCGGTGCGTCTGTCCATAAAACTATAGGCTGTTCGCAGTTAAGATGAGCTATAGGTAGAGTATTTTCTGGACATAAAACTACATCTGAATTAGATTTAGCAATTTTTTGAGAAATCCGCTTGCCGTATTCTTCGAGAACTGATGGCTCTAGAAAATAGAAATAATCTTTTTTGAACAGTTGGCGATTAAAATGCCATTTGAGTTTATGAATTAGAGATGGAGAATTGTAGTTTATTGGTCCAATGTATTCTAAAGGAACAAGTTGAGATTCTAGAGTTTTAGCTAGGTGATAACCTGCGCCATACAATCCTACTTTTTTCTTTGTCCACTGCGAAGAATCTAAAACGTCATAACTCGTAAGATAAGCAATTTTCATGAACTATGTACTAAATTTTCATTCAGTTAAGCGAGTGTTCTCAATTAATTATAAAAAATGATTTAATAACAAAAATATGTAATAACGATTATTATTTAAAATGAATTAAATACAATCTCACTTTTTGGCATGAGAAATGCTAGTAAAAACATAGACATAAGGTACTGGTATATGAATTACACACTTATTAGAGCTTACGAGCTATTAATAATACAATGATGAATATTTAGTTAAATTTATTCCAACAGTTAGAGATTGAACAATTTATAGGAAAATATAAAGAAAGTTCAAGAAAAGCAATATTTTAAGTAAAAAGTTTAGATAGATTTGATTTATATTTAGATAATTAAGCAGCAAGATTCCCGATCGAGGCAAATACTTGAGCTTGGTTTCAATACATGAAGCGTAAAAAGTAGCACACAGCTTGCAGACCTTAGCAGAGGCGATCGCAAATGAATGTATTAGTTACAGGAGTAGCTGGATTTATCGGCTATCACTTAGCAGAGCGTTTGTTAGCAGAGGGTATAAATGTTTATGGAATTGACAACCTCAATAACTACTACGATGTCAGCTTGAAGAAAGATAGACTCGCTCAACTCCAGCCCCAGCCTAAGTTTACGTTTCAATTACTTGACTTATTCGATCGCCAAGGGCTAAGTTACTTATTCCAAGAGCAGAACTTTGATTGTGTCGTCAATTTAGCCGCGCAAGCAGGCGTGCGTTACTCAATTGAAAATCCCTTTGCGTACGTAGATAGCAACCTTGTAGGCTTTGTCAACTTATTAGAGGCTTGTCGTCAGCATCAAACCAAGCACTTAGTATTTGCCTCTTCTAGTTCAGTTTACGGAGCTAATACCAAAGTCCCTTTTGCTACCAGCGATAACGTAGATCGCCCAGTCTCTTTGTATGCTGCAACTAAAAAAGCCAACGAACTAATCGCTCATACATACAGTCACTTATACAAATTGCCAATTACAGGACTGCGCTTTTTTACAGTTTATGGTCCTTGGGGTAGACCAGATATGGCTTACTTCAAATTTGTGCAGGCGATCGCTCAAGATAAACCTATTGATGTTTACAATTTTGGGAAGATGAAGCGCGACTTTACCTACATTGATGACGTAGTTGAAGGTGTATTTCGGGTCATGTCTAAGCCTCCTCAAACCAGCCTCGATCCTACAGCAAATACTGCTCCCTACAAAATTTATAACATTGGCAACAACCAGCCAGTAGAGTTAATGGAGTTTATCGCAGTTATTGAAAAAGCTCTTGGTAAAACAGCAATCAAAAATTTACTACCAATGCAGCCTGGCGATGTTCCTGCTACCTATGCGGATGTAGATGATTTGATCCAAGATGTAGGATTTAAGCCGACTACATCAATAGAAGAAGGGCTAGGACGCTTTGTTAAGTGGTATCAAGAGTATTACGCAAAAAAATAAGAATGCCACTGTAATTTTGTGTACTGAGGATGAATTAGGCTAGAAGCGATCGCTCACAATAGAAAGAGCAGCTAAAACAAGTTTTCATGGTTAGTATTCCCAAAAATCTCCAAACTCCTCATAGTGGCTATCAGTGGGATGGTAGCAGTCGCCGCTTTTTTGAAGGTTGGTATTATCGCGTCACTTTGCCTCAAATCGGTCAAACTTTTGCTTTCATGTACTCAATAGAAGACCCGATTGACAATAAACCCCACAGCGGAGGCGCAGCCCAAGTTCTGGGCATTGATGACGAGTATCTCTGGCGCACTTTTCCTGATGTCAAACGCTTCTTTGCTAGTCCCCAGAAGCTAGAGTTTGGTCATTGGGGCAAAACAAATTTATCTACTCAACCGCAGTGGTTGCAACCAGCAGAATTTGACCGTGATATATTAGAAGGCTATCAAGCCTCGGCTACCTTAAATCAAGGTAAAATTAACGATCCTGGGGGTATGGGCGCTTGCAGTTGGCAGTACGAAATTCAGCCTATATACGGTTGGGGAAGTAGTAATAAGCCTCAGCAATCTACCGCAGGTTTGCTGTCATCTTTACCAATTTTTGAACCAGGTTGGCAAATTTTGATGGCTCACGGCTTGGCAACAGGCTGGATAGATTGGCGGGGAAAACGCTATGAATTTACTAACGCCCCCGCTTACGGCGAGAAAAATTGGGGCGGTGCTTTTCCGCAAAAGTGGTTTTGGCTAAATTGCAATAGTTTTGATGACGAACCAGATTTAGCATTAACAGCAGGCGGTGGTAGGCGCGGCGTGTTGTGGTGGATGGAATCTGTAGCAATGATTGGCTTGCACTACGAAGGCAAATTTTACGAGTTTGTCCCCTGGAACTCCCGTGTTAGCTGGAATATTGAGCCTTGGGGTAAATGGCAAATGCAAGCAACTAATTCTGAGTTTGAGATTAGTTTAACTGGTACAACTAATTTGCCTGGTACTCCTTTGCGTGCGCCGACAGAAAATGGATTAATGTTTGTTTGCCAAGATACAATGCGAGGACAACTTAGCTTAGAATTGCGATCGCGCCATCAAGGTAAATCAAATGTAATTCTTAGCGCCCATAGTTCGCTATGCGGATTAGAGACAGGCGGAAGTAATTGGGAAGGCGCATGGTTATCGAGTTAAAAGTTATGTTCTAGCTGAGTAATGCTAGGATAATAACTGTTTGATAACTGGGGCTGTAGCTCAGTTGGATAGAGCGAGCGCCTCCTGAAATATCGGGCATCATAGAGGAAACTTTATGTATGAATGCGATCAAAGTCGGTGAACCCTAAAAAGCAAAAACTTTATGGGAATACCGAGCCAAGCCTAAAATTGATTTGTAGATCGAACTACAGAATTATTTCAGGAAGGTGTAGAGACTAAACGGTTGCCACCTAAAGGTTAAAAACCTATGGTGAAGATATAGTCCAGAGAGTGGGGAAACTCACACAAATCTGAAGCGCTAGGTCGTGCGTTCGAGACGCACCAGTCCCGTCCAATGCCTGTTAATCTAGATTATCGTGCCATAGCGCGAGATTATGTTACGAAGCAGGCAAAATCGCAAATCTACCAAAAAACGACGCTCCCAGGGCAAATTCTCTCGGTGGATAATTGTCCTAGCTGTGCCAGTTTTTTTCTGGTTGGGCTATAAACAAGTGAGAGGCTTAGAACAACCTCAAGCTGTATTAGTATTAGGCGGCTCGTCAGTAGATTTAGAGCGAGAGCGTTTTGCTGCTAAGTTAGCGCTGGAACATCATAATTTGCCAATTTGGGTTTCTTCGGGTAGCACCAACAAAAATTACGTTACGCGGGTTTTTACCAACGCCGGAATTAACCCCAGTCGCTTGTATTTAGATTTTCAAGCAGTAGATACAGTAACAAACTTCACTACCCTTGTAGATGATTTTCAAGCGCGGGGAATTACTAAAGTGTACTTGGTTACATCCCAAGAGCATATGCGCCGCGCTCAAATTGTTGGTGAAATCGTTTTTGGTAGCAGAGGGATAGACTTTGAACCTGTAATAGTGCCAAGTAAGCGATCGCCCGAACCCTTAAGAAAAGCTTTGCGTGATGGCGCTAGAGCCTTGCTGTGGGTAGTTACCGGGCATACAGGTTCAACTTTTGCCAAAGACAAAAAATAGCTAGCTTGCAGGCTCTTGGACGAGGACAAAAGGTTGGACAATCAGGGTATTAAACCGCCTTTGGCGATCGCCATTCCAATCACTTAACTGATTTTGCGAAGGTTTTTGAATTAGTTGTTCGCTAATCCAATGCTGCACTGACGGTACGTTATCGCTAGCTAGCGCTACACCTACATCAAGCAAATCTAACTCATTTGCTACCACTAACACGCTATCGCGTTGGACATGAGGAATTAGCCATTCCCATTCTGCTTCGTCCAGATTTTCGGCTAAGTCTGCTCTAATATCTGCCATATTTTATTATTTGTATTCAATAACTTTATTCTAGATTTGTTTGCCAGCTATGCGATCGGCGAAATTGTAACTAGAAACTAACGTGTAACATGAAAATTGAACTGTCGCCAAAAACATACAACTTAAATAACTTAAGAAATTAGTACCCTATAGCTCAATAACTGGTAATTGTTACCCCATTACTGAAATCAAGGGTTTGAAATTACGAATTACGAATTACGAATTACGAATTATTTAGGCTTCTGCTTTCATCTCGTCTATTTCAAATAAACTAACTAATACTCCTGCAATAGGAATAGAAATAAATACGCCTAACAATCCTGCTATTTTCGCTCCTACTAATAAAGCAAAAAACACTACTACTGGATTGAGATTGAGGGAATCTTGCATGACTCTAGGCGAAATTAAATTATCTTGAATTTGTTGGAGTACAATGCAAGCAATCAATACTTGTGCTGCTAAAAAAACGTTTTGAGATAGGACAACTAGAGTAACTATACTAATTCCTAATGTAGCCCCAATTCCAGGGACAGCGTCAAAAATAGCAACTATTAAAGCTAAAACTAGAGGAAAAGGTACTCGCAATATCAAAAAGACTAAAAAGCTAGTTGTTGACAAAAATATCATCAGCAATAATTGCCCTTTAAAAAAACCAAGAAACTTGCGCTTTACAACTGCATTTAATCTATTGCGTAATTGTCTTGGTACAGCCTTCAGGGCTAGATTCCATAACCTTTCACCATCTAGCAACATAAATAAAGCGACAACAGCAATCAATATTAGCGTTACTAAATTAGCTAGAAATATTTGCAACGTTGCCAAACCAGAACCAATCAACCCCAAAGCTTGCGTGCGTAATTGTTCTTCAATTCCCTCTAAGTTTACCTGCAAATTTCTCGTCCGCAGAAAGTCTTCTATTTGTCCAACTACAGGTGCTAAAGAATTTAGAAACGCAGTAACACTATCAATTAATTGTTGTCCTTGATATAAAATAGCTAAACCTACGGTAGCTGTAAGCCCACATAAAATCAGAATGCTAGATAGGAAAACTATAGCAACAGCTAAACCGTGAGGTAAAAAACGACGCAACCAGCGTACAGGAAAGCTAAGTAAAAAAGCGAGAATCGCTGCTGAGGTAAAAATTACAATAACTGTTTCAAAATAGGCTAAAAGGGTAACTGCAGCCCAGCCAGACAGAAATAGTAATAAAAAGCGAACTAAAGCTAAATTATTTAATTTATCCCAAAAATCTTTATTAGATAATTCATTCATGTCCGCTCTCGTCAAACATTTATATGCCTAAAGGTATGACTAAATTAGACGCGATCGCTACTCTATCGCTACTCTCGCGCGGTATATTTTCCCTAACTACATTTAACGCCCTAAATCGTGGAGTTCTTTAATTGCTAAGGCACATTTTTGCGTCACAGCTTGCAATTCCAGCTTATCTGTAGAACTAGGCGCAGCGATCGCTTCACCAATCCTAACTGTAACGGGGACAGAATGAGGAATAGGCGAACCTCTATGCAAAATTCCTTGAGTTCCCCACAAACTAACTGGTAAGATGGACGCTTGCGCCTTAGCAGCAATCAGCGCTGCACCGAGTTTAGGTTCGGTAATGCGTCCGTCTGGGGTGCGAGTACCTTCTAAAAATAATCCCGTAGCCCAACCATTATCTAAAGACTTCAGCGCCGAACGGATAGCGCTACGGTCTGCTGCACCTCTACTTACTGGATAAGCACCATACAATTGAATTGCTTTACCCAAAATAGGAATATCAAAAAGTTCCTCCTTTGCCATATAAGCCACAGGGCGACGTAAAGCACAAGAAAGAATCGGCGAGTCGAAGTGACTAGCATGATTGCTGACAACTACCAATGGTCCGCGCTTGGGGACATTTTCCACCCCATAAATGCGCCCTCGCAGGTAAAGATGCAGCGTAGGGCTAACAACTGACCATTTAAATAGGTGATAAAGAAACAGACTAATTGCTGGTTCGCGGCTTTTGCCCATTTGGGAATAGGTTTGAGTTTTGAGTTGGATTTTTAGTAGGTTTAAGTTGCTTAGTTGGGTAGGTTTTCGATAGTGCTGATGTTTTCTAGGGCGATGTTGGGGCAGGTACGTTTGATTAGACCTGTTAGCACTGTCCCAGGACCGATTTCTACTACTTTTTCGATACCTTCAGATGGTAAACGCTCGCAGATTTCGCGCCAGCGGACGGAACCTGTCATTTGCCCGATGAGACGCGCTTTTAGTACCTCTCCCTCTGTAGAGGGTTCGGGGTCTACGTTAGATAGTACCGGAATTTGAGCTTGAGCAAATTGGACAATTTCTAAAACTGCCTCAAATTGAGTTGCAGCTTGAGCCATTAAGGGCGAGTGAAATGCACCCGATACATTTAAAGGCACAGCCTTTTTTGCTTTTACTTTAGATAATATTGCTTCTACCGCTTCTGGAGTGCCAGAAATGACTACTTGAGCCGAACTATTGTCATTGGCTAGGACAACATCAGGAGTTTGAGCAATTTGCTCGTTTAATTGTTCGCGGTTAAAACCAATTAGTGCTGCCATCATGCCACCAGCAGCGCTATCCATCAATTCGGCTCTGTGCTTGACTAAACGCAACCCTGTCAGCCAATCAAATACACCAGCAACGTAGAGGGCTGTATATTCTCCCAAACTGTGTCCGGCGACTAAGTCGGGCTGACTTGAGCGATCGCGCGTTGCATCAGCTAATATACTCTCTACTACATACAAACAAGGCTGCGTATATACAGTACGAGATATTTTATCTTCTTGGCTTTGGCAAATTTCCGGCACAGACCAGCCCAAAACATCCTCAGCTTGGGCAAGCTTGTCTTGGGCTGCACTCAAAGTAAATAAATCGCTGCCCATCCCCACTGCTTGCGAACCTTGCCCTGGAAATACCCACGCTGTTTTAGTCATTGATTGGTTTTTAATTGTTAAAGTCAAATTTTATTTATCCGCCCGTGTAGAGACTTAGCACTGCTATATGAAGTGGAGACGTAGCACTGCTACGTCTCTACACACCCCATTGAAAAATTACTGCCCCCCAGGTTAAACCCGCACCGAATCCTGATGCAGCAATAATATCGCCATTTTTGATTTGACCAGTACGCACTACATCATCCAAGGCTAAGGGAATAGAGGCGGCGGAGGTATTGCCGTACTTAGCGAGATTGCTAATAATTTTATGACTGGGAATATTCATGCGATCGGCGACAGCATCGAGAATCCTTTGATTTGCTTGATGTAGGAGCAACCAATCGATCGCATCTACGCTCAAGTTCGCTCTAAATAAGGCTTTGTCAATGACTTCTGGAACTTTTTGGACGGCAAAGCGATAGATTTCTTTACCGTTCATGGTAATTGGTTGAAAATTCCCCTTCCCTACAGCCACACCAGGCATTAATTGTTGCGATTGAGGACTGTAGGATAAGTTAAGGGAGCTATTTTGCGTGCCGTCGCTTCTAATTTCAAAACCTAGCAAGCGATCGCTTTGATGCGCTTGCAGGACTACTGCTCCCGCACCATCGCCAAACAAAACGCAGGTACGCCTGTCTTGCCAATCTACCCAGCGAGACAAAACATCTGCGCCAATTAACACTACATTTTGATAAACGCCTGTTCTAATATATTGGGCAGCAGTAACTAGCCCAAATATAAATCCAGAGCAAGCCGCTGTTAGGTCAAAGGCAACTGCATTGATTGCTCCTAGTTGAGTTTGAATTTGACAAGCACTGCCAAATAAATCGTCGCTGGTAGAAGTTGCCAAGATAATTAAATCTACATCTAGGGGGCTAATCCCAGCCATTGCGATCGCCTCTTTTGCTGCGGAAGTTGCGATCGCGCTCAGTGACTCTGATGCTTGGGCTAGTCGCCTTTGGCGAATTCCCGTCCGCGAAGCTATCCACTCGTCAGAGGTTTCGACTAGCTGGCTGAGTGTCTCATTGTCCAAGCAAGTGCTTGGTGCTGCCGAGCCACTTCCTGTAATTGCTACACCTAAATTTTGCAAAATAATTCTCCCAACGTGAGGGGCAAACTAGATATCAGGCGATTAATTAAGTTCATTCCTCAATCATCGCTATTTGCTTCACTACTACCAATTGCCGATTGTCGATTGTTGCGTTCTTGTGACTGGATGCGCTCCAATACTTGATGGTCAATTGCTTCTTTTGCCATCCGAATTGCGTTAAAAATTGAAGGCGCTTGCGAACTACCATGACTGATAATGCAAATTCCCGCAACTCCTAATAACAACCCGCCACCATGTTCGGCATGGTCTACACGCTGCTTGATCCGTCTGAGGTTAGGCTTTAGGATTGCCGTACCAAGTTGACCGTGTAAGCCTTGAGGAAGTTCTTCTCGCAAAATTTGCAACATCACCTCGCCCACTGCTTCAGCAAACTTCAACAGCACGTTGCCTGTAAAACCGTCGCAAACAATCACATCGAAACGACCAGAAAGCACGTCGCGCCCTTCAGCATTGCCAATAAAGGCGACTCTAGGATTTTTTTCTAGCATTTCGTGGACGCGAATTGATAGGTCGTTCCCTTTACAAGGTTCTTCCCCAATATTCAACAATCCAACTTTTGGCTCGGAAATTCCTAGCACGTACTGACTGTAAACGCTTCCCATCACAGCGAACTGATCTAAAAATTTGGGGCGACAGTCAACATTTGCACCAACATCCAGAATTAACACTGGTTTACTAGCAATTGTGGGCAGTACCGCACCAATAGCTGGGCGATCGATGCCTTTGATTCGTCCCAAGCGCAACAGCGCTGCTGCCATTGCCGCGCCTGAATGCCCTGCCGATACTACAGCGTCGGCTTGCTGGCGCTTGACTAAATCCATTGCTACGTTGATCGAAGCTTTGGGCTTGCGCTTGATCGCACCCAAAGGCTCCTCATGCATTTCAATTGTCCCTTCGGCAGGTACAATTTCTATTTGCCCTAAATTAGGCTGCGGCGGGAGGGCAGCTTGGATCTGCTGGGGGTCGCCCACCAGCAATATATCTACCCCTAATTCTTCTTTTGCTCGCAGCGCCCCTGTAATAATCTCGGCGGGGGCATGATCCCCACCCATGGCATCAATTGCGATCCGTGCGCGAGTAGCTCCCATTGATTAAAGTTGTAGAAACCTTCAAAATTTTACCAGATGCTTTCCAACATACTTGCAATCTTACTTTGAATTAGCTAGAGATTGGCAAACAAAATTGCCCGAAGTTGCGGTAATTTTAGTCAATAACGCTGTGTAATACGCTCTTTAGAGCCTGGAATTTTTTTTAGGGCGCTAAACTGTGATTGATTTATAGCGAGAAAACTACTTGCAAAAGAGGCATAAACCATGCTGCAGTTATTTGGTTCGGGGTTGCTTTCCTTGTGGCTGGATATGGCTGGGGTGAAAAGTCCAAAGTTCGATCCTATAGAAGCTCTATCATTGCAAAGCAGCCCTAGTCTAGTCCTCGCTCCCGATCGCACGCCTGTGGGGGCGACGGTGGTACAGCAGTACATTGAGCAATTAAAAGCTGCAGGGCGAGTAGAGGCAAATCAGGGAGTATGGATACAGTCAGGACCGATTTTGCTGGCAAATCATCAGGGAACAGTGCCTTTGCCCGCTGCTTCGCTCACTAAAATTGCTACGTCTTTAGCTGCTTTAAAAACATGGGGACCAGAGTATCAGTTTCAAACGCTAGTTAGCGCTACAGGTCCGATAAAAAATGGCGTATTGCAAGGAGATTTAGTCATTCAAGCTGGGGGCGATCCTTTTTTTGTATGGGAAGAAGCGATCGCTCTTGGTAACAGTTTGCAAGCAATGGGTATTAGCCGCGTTACGGGCAATTTGATTGTCAGTGGCAACTTTGTCATGAATTACAAATTCAACCCTATAGCATCGGGGGAGTTGCTCAAGCAAGCTTTAAATGCCGCTAATTGGTCGCAATTAATAGAAAATCAATATTTAACTTTGCCTCAAGGTACGCCGCGCCCGCAAGTTGCGATCGCAGGTTCGGTACAACTAGCAACTATAAATAACCCCAAACAAATTTTACTTTTGCGTCATCGCTCTTTGCCGCTAGCACAAATTCTTAAGGAAATGAATGTCTATAGCAACAACGAGATGGCGGAAATGCTAGCTTACAATCTAGGTGGGGTGCAGGTAGTACGAAGCAAAGCAGCGACTACAGCAGGAGTGCCAATCGCCGAAATTGAGTTAGTCAATGGTTCGGGCTTGGGGATGGGAAATCGCATTTCTCCGAGGGCAGCGTGTGCGATGTTGATGGCAATTCAACGGCAATTGTCACCTTACCAGTTAACTGTTGCTGACTTATTTCCCGTATCGGGACGCGATCGTCGAGGGACGTTACTAACTCGTCAAATTCCCTTACATACAGTAATTAAGACTGGTACGCTTAATGAAGTTAGTGCTTTAGCAGGAGTTATGCCTACGCGCGATCGCGGTTTGGTGTGGTTTGCCGCAATTAACGGGGGATCGGATATCGAACGCTTCCGCCAAGGACAAGATCGGCTGTTGCAAAATCTATTGCAGCAATTGCAAGTCGCCCCTAATCTTCCGGCTGCTATAACTCCTAGTTCGCTGCAAGATACTCCTGCACCTTTAGGGGCGGCTAGTCGCAATGAGATTATGTACAAAGGCTAATGCTGGAAAGCGCTCGTGCTGGTGCTTCCTGCGATCAAACAGACTTTACTTGCGATCGTTTTCCTTTGCTTGCGGGTAAAATCTCCTTAATCAGTGTCCAATTCTTGTAAACCGTTGTTCCGAGTTCTAAATTCTTCCACGTCAATTAATGAAAGATATTTCCTAATTAACTCTTCGTCAAACTCGGCACGGCGATTCATTTTATTAAGCAAATCTCGTCGTCGCTCCAGCATTTCTAGGTAAATGGAGCGATAGCCTTTTAATGAATTTTGCCAAGCAAAATCTGATTCTTCAAGTTGCCGATTGAAAAACCTCAGTTCGATTTCGAGCTTCGAGAACAGATTATCCAAGTATTCATTTCGCGATCGCTCTTGGCTGTATTTTTCTTCTAGGAATCGCAGCGAAGCCAGCGCTAATTTTTTTTGAATAATTATCTCCTGCTTTTGTTCGGGGATGATAGTGAATCTATCTTTGAGTTTCACTTTGCGGATCAGCAAAGGAAGCGTTAATCCTTGAAAAACCAGGGTCACTAGAATGACGATAAAAGTGATAAACAAAATCAGGTTGCGATAGGGAAACGGCTGTCCTTCTTGAGTGAGTATCGGGACGGAAAGTGCGGAGGCAAGCGATACCACGCCGCGCATTCCCGCCCAACCGAAAATCAGCGGACCTCTCCATCCTGGATTAGGATCTGACACGGCGATAAAGCGGCTCATGAATCTCATCAAAACAGAAGTTCCTAACGTGCAAAGCAGCCGCGTCACGATCAGCACCAAAGAGATAATTAATCCATACCAAATAGCACTACCTAAACTAATGTCTCCAAGCTGCCGGATGACAAACGGCAATTCGAGTCCGATGAGCAAAAAAATCAACCCGTTAAAGACAAAGACCAGATTATTCCATACATTTAACCCTTCAATCCGGCTTTGGTAACTAAGCATACTATTGCGCTTGCTGGATAAGAAGAGTCCACCACTGACGACCGCTAGCACGCCCGAATAATGAAAGTGTTCGGCAAAATAATACATACAGTAGGGCGTAATCAGTGTTAAAACGATTTCTATGCTGGACGTTGTAGGTAATAAACGATGAATGCCGTAGAAAATCAACCCCACAAACAGTCCGATTGATATTCCCATTAAAATAACGAGAATGAAGTTGACTTCTGCTTCCTGAAGATGGAACTGTCCTGTGAGGACTGCCGCCAAAGCAAAGCGAAACACGATCAGCGACGAGGCATCGTTAAGCAGGCTTTCGCCTTCAATAATGCTGACCAGCGATTTCGGCACGTTTACCTGCTGCATGATAGTTGTTGCGGAAACAGCATCAGGTGGTGAGATAATGCCACCCAAGAGAAAGCCCAGCGCTAAAGTAAAACCTGGAATCAGCGCACTTGAGACAAAGGCGATCGCGCACGAAGTTAAGATGACGATGGGAAAAGCAAAACTGATGATTATCCCTTTCCATTTCCAGAACTCTTTCCACGAGACTTGCCATGCTGCTTCATAGAGCAGGGGTGGAAGAAAAACCAGGAAAACCAGTTCTCGATTGATGGTGATATTTGAAAACGGAGCAATGAAACTAAGCGCGAGTCCGCCCAATACAAGCACAATTGGGTAAGCCAGTTGCAGCTTATTGGCGATCGCGACCAGCCCAAGAACGATTAAGATGATGTAAATATATTGAATGAAAATGCCTTGCATGAAGTGAATGTTGCAGAAAAGAGTAACATCTCTAACGACCTCCTACTCTCCTTTATATTAGGTGAGCCAGGTTATTTAAAGTCTTACCTTTGCTCGCTTCCCGACGATCGATTGCGGCATAAACACTGGGGACACTATCGAGATTGACGGTTAAATCGAGAACCGCAGAGGCATTGATTCTACTCGATAAGCTCAATCACTGTTCGGTTGTATCATGCCGTTTTTGCTGACGCTCAACGCGGCGGAACAAAAAGCAAGCAGCTTTGTATTAGTCCTTTGCACCAATTAATCTGTCCAATTCTCATTGCTCTAAATTGCTACGTAGCCCAGCGATGTCACGATGCGGGGGAATACCGAATAGTTTTTTGTATTCTCGGCTGAAATATGACGGGTCTTCATAACCGACGCGGAAACTGGCGCTCGCTACGTCCATATTTTCGCCAAGCATCAGACGGCGTGCTTCCTGAAGCCGTATTTGTTTCTGGAACTGCAAAGGACTCATTGCTGTAACACTTTTAAAATGTTGGTGAAAGCCTGATACGCTCATGCCGAGTTCGCGGGCTGTATCTTCGATTTTCATCGGTCGATCGATGTTCTCGCGGATTTGCTTGACCACTCTGGAGATGCGCTGCGCGTCGCCTTCGGTGGTAATAAGCTGGCTAAGTCGTGTGCCCTGTTTTCCTTTCAAAAGCCGATAGACGATCTCGCGGATGATGAGTGGAGCGAGAAACTTCATTTCGTCTGGAGTATCAAATAGTCTCACCAATTTGACGACCGCTTCCAGTAAATCGGCATCAACTGGGCTGACATCCATCGCCTTGACTCCAGTGCCGCTTTTGAGTGTTTCGATGCCGGATTCAATCATCACCGCAGCCACAAGCGCCGGATCGAGGTCTATCCGCAGATTCAAGTAAGGTTTTTCTTCAGAGGCTTCAACGACATTACTCATAATTGGCAGATCGAGGGTCGAGATTAAGTAATGACCGGAGTCGTAGTGAAATAATTCATCGTTCAAAAGCACATCCTTGCTGCCCTGGGCGATGACGCAAAAGGCAGGCTTCAGTACAGAAATTTCGCTCTCGGTCGGTTTCGACGATTGATAGATGAAAATGCCTGGAGACACTTCCAAAAGGCTGTTTTTGGGAGCGAGACGAATCATTCGTTCGATCAACTCTTCTCGGTTGATCTGCATCTTTCGCTGTTCAAATTCTGCTTCTTTTTGGCTCATAAATTTACCTTAAACGTTTTGTTTCTGTTCAGCACGTTGCACGGCAATTTTTTGGAGAATTGTCCGGTTTTTTTCGATGACCGTCCTCACGCTATCCATTTTCACGCCCGCATAATTGAACTTATACAGCAGAGGATCTAAAGATGATGGAAACGAAAGAAAATAAATTATTTAAAGACAAGGTTGCCTTTGTCACTGGTGGTGGAACAGGAATTGGAACTGCTACCGCGATCGCATTTGCAAAAGAAGGTGCCAGTGTAGCGATTGTTGGTTCGTCCGATCGACACCTTGAAGCGGGGCTAAATCGTATCAAGCAGGAAGGCGGAGAAGCGATCGCCATCAAGTGTGACGTGCGACGGGCAGAAGAGGTCAAAGCAGCCCTCGATCAAACGATCGAGACGTATGGACGACTAGATTACGCCTGCAACAACGCTGGTATCGATCACGGACCGGAGTTGCTGGCTGATGTCGCGGAAGACGAGTGGGATCGCATCGTAGACACCAACCTGCGCGGCGTATTTCTATGCATGAAGTACGAAATCCCGCTCATTCTCAAGCAGGGCGGCGCGATTGTCAACATCGCGTCAGGTGCAGGGGTCAAAGGCTTTCCAGGAGCCGCCTACGTCGCCTCGAAGCATGGCGTAGTCGGGCTGACGCGGTCGGCGGCGCTGGAATACGCCACGCAGAACATCCGCATCAACGCGGTGTGCCCTGGCATCACCGACACCCCGATGATGGAACGCGTCACCGGTGGCACCGAAGAAGGTCGCCAGAAAGTCATCGCGCAGGAGCCGATTGGCAGGATGGGTAAGCCGGAGGAGATCGCCAACGCCGTCCTCTGGCAGTGTTCGGACGCGGCATCCTTTGCTGTCGGTCAGATTATGGTCGTTGACGGCGGACAAACAGTATAGGGATTTAAAAAGCTGTTGTTAGCAATAGATTCTTGGCACCGAATGCAATCATTAGCATCAATGATTGCATTCGCAAAATAAAACAATAAATACACGGACACAATAAATACTATGAAGATGAAATATATATTCATTTTAGCAATGATGACCCTGACGCTCGGCGGACAGGCTTATACACAAACAGCACAAAAAGAACTATCAAAACAAACGGCAGAAATGGAACAAGTAACACCAAAGGAATACACAACTTTTGAGGTAAGCGACAACGTTGCGATGTACAAGGTTACTTTTAAAAACCAATACAAAATGAATGTTGCGGGACATCTATTTATTCCCAAGAATTTAGATCGCAGTAAAAAACATTCAGCGATCGTTGTCGGGCATCCTATGGGGGCTGTAAAAGAACAAAGTGCCAACGTGTATGCGGCAAACATGGCTGAACGAGGGTTTGTAGCTCTATCGCTTGACTTGTCTTTCTGGGGTGAGAGTGAGGGCGAACCACGCAACGCGGTTGCACCCGATATTTATGCTGAAGATTTCAGTGCGGCAGTTGACTTTCTTGGCACTCGTCCCTTTGTGGACAGAAATCGAATTGGAATCATTGGAGTTTGTGGTAGTGGAAGCTTTGTTATCAGTGCCGCTAAGATTGACCCGCGAATGAAAGCGATCGCAACTGTCAGTATGTACGATATGGGAGCAGCCAGCCGGAATGCACTTAACCATTCGCAAACACTTGAGCAGAGAAAGAAGACTATAGCGAAAGCTGCCGAGCAACGCTATGTGGAGTTTAGCGGTGGTGAAACTAAATACACGAGTGGGACTGTACACAAGTTAGATGAAAACACAGACCCCATCCAGCGTGAGTTTTATGAGTTCTACCGTACACCGAGAGGTGAATACACGCCAAGAGGAGGATCGCCGGAACTTACAACGCACCCAACACTAAGCAGTAACGCTAAGTTCATGAATTTTTATCCATTTAATGACATAGAAACAATTTCCCCTCGTCCTATGCTGTTCATCACGGGTGACAAAGCTCACTCAAGAGAGTTTAGTGAGGATGCCCACAAACGTGCAGCCGAACCCAAAGAATTGTATGTCATTCCAAATGCGGGTCACGTCGATTTATATGACAAAGTGGAGTTAATTCCATTTGATAGGTTGGCAGCGTTTTTTACTGAACATTTAAAGTAACGCGAGTTCGGGATAAGAACCGAAGCACAATCGAATAAACCGTCGTTTGAAATACAACAACGGTTGGGGAAAATAGCGGGTCAATCCGAACATTGCCTGTAAAGAATTCGGTAGAACCTTTCTGGGGAGATCGAGAAATAGATCGAGAAATAGTTTGCTTCCCGCTATTTGTTGCGGCGACTTGGGATTGGCTAGCAAATATGCCCGTTGTAGCAAGTAGAAAAAGCGATAAGAACGTTGTGATATATTTCATATTTTTCCTCTGTTGACATTCCACCACCCCCATAGGCAATGCGTTATTTTTGGAAGGAGGACTTGCTCCCTGAGCATTGCGATCGTTTCGGGGGAGGTGATTGACTGGGCGATCCTCTAAACGGCGATCGCGCTAACTTGCTCAGGGAGAGCTAGAGATCGGAGCCGAACAACCCATGTTTTTGCCGTTCAACGACCCGTCATTTGTTCTAGCTTTTCGGGGTATCTCGCTCCTTGAACTGTAATCTTAGCGGCAGCTTCATTGATGTCTCGCAGATCGTCAGGTGTGAGTTCGACACAGACTGCTCCGATGTTCTCCTCTAAGCGATGCAGCTTTGTCGTACCTGGAATCGGAACAATCCAAGGTTTCTGAGCAAGCAACCAGGAGAGCGCGATCTGAGCCGAGGTCGCCTGCTTGCGTTGGGCGATCGTACTCAGTAAATCGATTAAAGCTTGATTTGCCTTAAGTGCTTCTGACGTGAAGCGAGGTAGGGTGCTGCGGAAGTCGGAACTATCGAAGGTTGTAGTGGTATCGATCGCGCCTGTAAGAAATCCTTTACCGAGCGGACTGTACGGGACAAAACCGATTCCAAGTTCCTCAAGGGTCGGTACGATCTCCGCTTCGGGTTTTCGCCACCACAGCGAGTATTCGCTCTGGAGTGCTGTCACAGGCTGAACAGCATGGGCGCGACGGATTGTTTGCGCTCCAGCTTCAGACAGTCCAAAGTGCTTCACCTTGCCTGCTTCAATCAGTTCCTTTACTGCTCCTGCTACATCTTCGATCGCTACGTTCGGATCGACTCGGTGCTGATAAAGCAGGTCGATTGTTTCGACTCTGAGTCGCTTGAGTGAGCCTTCCACCGCCTGCTTGATGTGTTCTGGTCGGCTATTGAGTGCGGGCGAACCCGTCATCCCACGAGGATCGGAATTCGGATTCAGGTCAAACCCGAATTTAGTTGCGATCGCGACTTGCCCACGAAAAGGAGCAAGCGCTTCGCCCACCAGTTCTTCATTCAGGAACGGACCATAAACCTCAGCCGTATCAAAGAACGTGATACCGCGATCGACCGCAGCCCGAAGCAGAGCGCTCATTTCCTGCGTGTCTTTAGGCGGACCATAGGAAAAGCTCATTCCCATGCATCCCAGTCCGATCGCCGAGACTTCTAAGTTGCTGTTTCCAAGTTTGCGTTTTTGCATTGTGACTTTTTGTAAAAATAGATACTGGATTAGGTCTTGTGTATCTTCGCGATTAGGAGTTTTGTTTGTTTACGCTCAGGTTTTCACGGACATATTTTTCAGGGGATTCAATAGTTCTCGTTGTGCCATGTCAAGTGTCTTTTAGCGATACAGTTTCGCGATATCCTCATCAGTCCGGTTTCCGTAAATGTCTATCTTTGCCAGTTCCGTTTCGATTTGTTCCAGTTCGCTAGCAGTCAGTTCCACATCTGCCGCACCAAGATTTTCTTCAATGCGATCGCGCTTTCGGGAGCCAGGAATGGGAGCAATAAAGTCCTCCTTTGCCAGCATCCAGGCGAGCGAGATTTGGGCTGGAGTGACGTGCTTTTCGTCAGCAAAGCGATGCAGCAGATCCACCAGTGGCTGGTTAGCAGCGATGTTCGCTTTGTCGAATCGAGTAATTACGCGTCTCACATCGTCGCCTTGGTAGCGATCTTCGGCGCGTACTCTACCCGCAAGAAAGCCGCTGGCGAGCGGGGAAAAGGGTACGAACCCGATGCCAAGTTCTTTGCACGCTGGAATGACTTCGCGTTCAACCATACGCTCCATCATTGAGTATTCACTTTGCACCGCAGTTAGAGGAGTGACGGCATGGGCGCGGCGGATTTGTTCAGCGGTTGCTTGAGATTGTCCCCAGCCACGAATCTTGCCTTCACAGATCAGCTTACCCATACTTTCTGCAATCTCTTCAACCGGAATGTTGGGACTAATACGGTGTTGGTAATACAGATCGACATGGTCTATTCCAAGCCTTTTGAGTGAGGCTTCCAAATGAGCGCGGATCTGCGTGTCGGCGGGATTAGTGACTGAACTTTCTTCGATCAATAACTTGGTGGCGATAACGACCCGATCGCGCACTCCTCTGAGTGCTTCGCCTACTAATACTTCGTTGTCACCTGCGCCGTAGCCTTCGGCTGTGTCGAAGTGAGTGCAACCGAGTTCAAAAGCGTAACGAATCAGGTCGAGCGACTGTTGGCGATCGGGCGTAGCACCGTAGCCATGACTGAATCCCATACAGCCCAGTCCAATCGCTGAAACTTCTAATTTTCCCAGTTTGCGCGTTTGCATCGTGACCTCTTAGTTATTCGGATTTGAGCGATGACATATCGATCGAGAAGCGGTACTTCACATCAGATTTGAGCAAGCGATCGTAAGCTTCGTTCACCTTCTGAATGGGAATAACTTCGACATCGGCGGTGATGTTGTGTTCGGCGCAAAAGTCGAGCATTTCCTGAGTTTCGGCGATGCCACCGATCATCGAGCCAGAGAGATTGTGGCGACCCATAATTAGACTGAATGCCGAAATTTCCAGAGGCTTGGGAGGTGCGCCAACTAGAGTAATGTTGCCACCAACTTGAAGCAGATTGAGATAGGCATTAATGTCGTGAGTGGCGGAGACGGTATCGAGGATAAAGTCAAAGCTCCCTGCGTGTTTCTGCATCTCATCCGAGTTGCGGGACACCACCACTTCATCTGCACCCAAACGCAGCGCATCTTCTTTCTTGTCGGGGGACGTAGTAAAGACCACAACGTGCGCTCCCATCGCATGAGCAAGCTTCACGCCCATGTGTCCCAGTCCGCCCAGACCGACCACGCCCACTTTTTTGCCCTTGGTCACGCCATGATGGCGCAAAGGCGAGTAGGTTGTGATGCCAGCACACAGCAGCGGTGCGACTCCCGCTAAATCGAGATTGGGAGGAACGCGCAGCACAAAGCGTCGATCGACAACTATGCTATCTGAGTAGCCGCCATAGGTAACACCCCCAAGATGTTTGTCCGGCGAGTTGTAGGTTTGGATCATATTTGGGCAGAACTGCTCAAGCCCTGCTTTACATTGAGGGCAAGAGCCGTCGGAATCCACCATGCAGCCGACTCCTGCAAGATCGCCAGGCTTAAATTGGGTGACGGCTGAACCGACTTTAGTAATACGTCCCACGATCTCATGACCAGGGACAATCGGGTAAACTGCGCCACCCCACTCGTCCCGCACCGAATGAAGATCAGAGTGACAGATGCCGCAGAAGAGAATTTCGATCTGGATATCGTTTTCGGTCAGATCGCGCCGCTCGATCGCATCGGCAGCAAGCGGAGAGGTTGCACTGGCAGCAGAGTAAGCTTTCGCTTTGTACATAAATTGATGCTCCTATTAATTTACTTTTAACGTGACACTAGCGGCAGATATGCGGGCTGGCTCGCGTGTCCTGAATAAACGGTCAATGCAAATGCCCATAAAATAATCTGCTGGTCCTTTGGCGGAAGGCTGCGAAACACTGCGTTTGATGTCTATTTTCTTCATTCCTTAACTGGATGCCAGTTCGATCGCTATCCCAGTTTTAGAGATTGGGCGCGATCGCCTGCTCTATCTGTAGGGATGGATTTTTTTAAGTGGCAAGGTTAGCCTTGATAACATGTTGGGTGTCAGAAGGCGAGACACTTGACCGATCTACACTGAGTTTGCGCTTGCATAAAAATCTAGGCTGCTGATAATAAGCTGACATCATTTTTTATGGGCGTAGCTTTATACTAAGAATTCTCAAGGACAAGTCATATAACGATCGTCTAAAATTGTTGTACAATCCTGCAAACTTAAGATATGAATGCTGTCAAACTGAGCCAGTCTGATGTGCGATCTGCTTGCAGCACCGCTTCGCTATCGCAGCGTGAGGCAGAAAGAGCGCAAGCCAACCGAGGCGAACTTGTCGAGCGCATCTGGCAGACAATTCGTCAGGATGGGAGAATTGAGCCGTTAAAAGGATTGCACTTCAACCGCTCCTCCTCGCCAGTGGAAGCTTGTCATAGTCTCTCTATCCCTGCCTTTTGTGTAATTGCTCAAGGTAG
This sequence comes from Aliterella atlantica CENA595, assembly GCF_000952155.1. GTDB lineage: Bacteria > Cyanobacteriota > Cyanobacteriia > Cyanobacteriales > Chroococcidiopsidaceae > Aliterella > Aliterella atlantica. The sequence continues at coordinate 238,283 of NZ_JYON01000003.1, forward strand.
CAAAGAAGTTCTTTTGGGCAACGATCGCTATCAGTACGACCCGATGAATTATCTGCTAGCGACGGTCGAATTGCCGATTGTTAGCCAAATTCTGGAAGCGTCTTGGGAGCGACCGTATCTAAGCTTGCGCCTTGACCTCGACCCTATCCTTGTTGGCTCAGTGATGGTCGAGGCAGGGCATTCCGCATCGCGCAGTCGTGCGGATGTCAAAGCGATCGATGTTAGTCCGTTGGATGCAAATCTATTAGATGCTGTGGTGCGGCTCGTCAGGCTGCTTGATGCTCCTACTGAAGCTTATGTTCTCGCACCCTTGATTAAGCGGGAGATTATTTACCGACTCCTGATAGGAGCGCAAGGAGATCGGCTGCGGCAGATTGCCGTTTTGGGTGGCTACACTCACCACATTGCTAGAGCGATCGCTTGGCTGCGGAAAGACTTTAATCAACCCCTGCGGATTGAAACCATCGCCCGCGAACTTGGCATGAGTGTCTCAGGCTTCCACCATCACTTTAAATCTGTCACGGCAATGAGTCCTTTACAGTTTCAGAAGCAACTGCGGCTCCAAGAGGCTCGTCGTCTGATGCTGGGGGAAAAACTTGACGCGACCAGTGCAGCTTACCAAGTGGGTTACGATGACGCTTCGCACTTCAACCGAGAGTACAAGCGGCTCTTTGGCGTACCACCGATGCGTGACGTGGAACGGCTGCGGGAAGCTGCTAGAAATGCTAAATAAAAATGTTAAGGAACAATTTTTGTGACTACTGTTCCGCCACTAACGACAACATTTTGCTCTTGCAATTTGCCTACAGCTTTTTGCCCTGTAAAGCTAGCTGGTGGATCTATTTGGTTGTAAACTACATTGCCAGTTGCCTCTACTAACTGAGTTGGTACGAACCAGGTGAGCTTTTGAGCATTGAGCTTTTGACCTCGCTGCCCGACCGCATTAACGTTACCAGTTAGATAAACAATTTCTTTGTTCAAATCCATGCGCCCTTGCTTGGCGTTTAAGGTGACTTGCTGCTGGCGATGTACTACTTTTATAGGCTGGTTGGTTATTACGGTTTCCGCATTTAAGTTCCAACTAAGAGAATTACTATTTACTTGTAGGGGCGGCTGGCTAGATATCAGTTGCGCTTGGGGCTGGAGGGTGGCTATTTTCGTATTTAAATTTACTTCAGCGCCATTTGCTGTAGCGCGATCGCTAATTGTTTTACCTTGGTAACGGTCGATTTCAATAGCGCGATTGCCAATCAGTTTTTGCTGTTTTACGTACCAGGTTAAATGTTCTGTACGCATTTGCAAGGCGGGATCGGTTGCTTGAGCTATCACTTTTCCTAGCAATTCAATTTTTGCTGTGCGGCTAGATACTCGTGCTTCTTGGGCTACTGCTTGCACTTGACGGTATTTGCCAGTAATGCGATCGCGTACAAGTAATAAATCTTCTTGGGGTCGCCATTCTACTTCGTTTCCGCGCAATACTACGCCATTTATCGGGTCTGTAGCTACAATTTGCCCTTTTAGGAATAAACTTTTGCCATCTTGCCTTACTTCGCCTTGTTGGGCTGAAACTTTATAAACTACTTTGCCATCTTGAAATAGCTCTCCTGAAGGGTTTTGCACTTGGGCAACTTTTTGCTCTCTACTATAAGTTGCTTGCTTGCCTTTAACGCTCCAAAGTGGTCTTCCTTGTTCGTCTGCTTGTTCGAGGGTGATATTGTTAAACGATAGGTCGTTTTGACTTTTAGGCTGGGGCGAACTATTTTGCGAGACTTCTTGCACTGAGCGATTTTGCCCGCTGCAACCTGATATAGCGATCGCTCCTATTAGGGTAATTGCGATCGCAGGGTAATTTTTTGCCAATGAAAAAGCGAAGATATTCATATTTCTATCTTCGCTTTTTTGGCTGCAAGCTGGATGTTTGAGCAGTAGTATCTTTGTTCTAATCTTCTGCTGAATTAATGATGTCCAAAGTACCATCGTCGGGCTGTTCCATTAGTCCTAAGCTAGACAAAGGACGATAGGCATAGCTGGGGCGAGATGTTTTTTGAATATCCTCTTTAATAGTTTCTAAGTCGATATAGCGATCGCTCACGTTAATTAAACTATCGCTAGTCATTGCTCTAAGGCTAACTACTTCTACGCGCACGCCATGATAGCTAACAGCGTTGACAGCATAAGCCAAATCGCCATCGCCACTAACTAATACTGCTGTATCGTAAGAATCTACTAATGCCATCATATCTACAGCAATTTCTACGTCCAAGTTGGCTTTTTTTGAGCCATCAGGTAGCTGTACCAAATCTTTAGCAATTACTCGATAGCCATTGCGACGCATCCAGAGCAGAAAACCTTGTTGTTTTTCATTGGTGCGATCTACGCCTGTATAAAAAAACGACCGCAGCAACCTTGAACCTGCTGTTAGCCTACACAGCAACTTCGTGTAGTCAATTTCTATGCCTAGTTGCAGGGCTGCATAAAATAAATTCGAGCCATCAATAAAAATGGCTACTCTTCCTCTATTTTCCAGCACTTGTTCGGGCGTGAATATGGTATTTTTTTCAAAATTATTTAACATTTTTTAGTCCTTGAAGCTTTATCAAAAAAGAAATTGGTATGTTTAAAGATGTTATTTGTCTTGCTAGGTAGTGTAACCTACCATAAGTTAGCCCAATGATAGGGGTAAGTTAAATTTGTAAGTACCAGCTTATACGCACATACTTAACGAGCCTCTAGACGTTGAAATACGGGTTGAGGTTCGCCTAACTTATTTTCCCCGCTTAGTATTCCCCAATTTGCGTGAGTTGCAAACGCTAGTTCAGTTGAAATTTGATTTTTATTGTGAAAGTCTGCTGGTAAGCCTAGTTGCTTGTATATTTTGTTGGCAATGTTAGGCACGACTGGCGACAACAAATATGCTGCCAGTCTAACTGATTCTAGAACAGCATATAATACTTCTTCGACTTCCTGCTGCTTGCCTTGTTTGTACAAAGTCCAAGGTGCAGCATCGTCAATATATTTGTTGCCAGTTCTTGCTAAATTCAATATTATCTCACAAGCTTGACTAAAGCAGAGGCTTTCATAAGCCACTGCAACTTTTTCTCCTAAAATAACACCAGCAATTTTCAAAGGATTATCGTCAGCTATAGTTTCGCAAGTCAAGTTGGGGATGTTGGTATAGCCGTACTTTAGTGCCATTTTTAAAGTACGATTGAGTAAATTGCCCAAATCGTTGGCTAAATCAGCATTGAGTGTATCGATAAAACGGGTTTCGTTGAAGTCGCCGTCTTTACCAAATTCAATCTCTTTCATGAAGTAGTAGCGAACGGCATCTGCACCATAGCGATCGATCAGAGCTACGGGATCGAGGGTATTGCCCAAACTCTTACCCATTTTTTGATTATCTTTGGTCAAAAAACCATGTCCAAATACTACTTTCGGTAACGGCAATTCGGCTGACATCAGCATTGCGGGCCAATATATGGCATGAAAGCGTAAAATATCTTTGCCAATTAAATGCAAATTTATGGGCCACCATTTAGCTAAAGCATTTGCTAAAGTTGGTTCTGCACCTGGATCGAGTAAGGCTGTGACGTAGCCTAGCAAGGCATCAAACCATACATACAGTGTATGGCTGGGATCGCTTGGTACTGGGAAACCCCAATCTAAATTCACCCTGGAAATAGAAAAGTCTTGCAAACCTTGAGCGACAAAGTTTAACACTTCATTGCAGCGAGTTTGGGGTTGAATAAAGTTTGGTTGCGCTTGATATAAGGCTTCGAGTTTGCTTTGGTAGTTGGATAGGCGAAAGAAGTAATTTTCTTCATCTCGCCATTCTGTTTGCTTGTTGGTATGAATGCTGCAAAAATGCCCTTTTAAAAGCTCTCGTTCTTCTTTAAATTCTTCGCAAGAGACGCAGTACCAGCCTTTTTGCTGACTTTTGTAGATGTCTCCTTTGTCCCAAACGCGCTGGAAAAATTCTTTGACGATCGCATGATGATTTGCTGCTGTCGTTCGACTAAATCTATCGTACTGAATATCTAATTTTTCCCACAAAGCTACAAACGCGGCGGAAACCTCATCGCTGTAAACTTGCGGCGACTTTTGTTTGCTTTGGGCTGCGCGTTCAATTTTCTGCCCGTGTTCGTCTGTACCTGTAATTGATAGTACAGCCTTACCGCGCATCCGCTCAAACCGAGTTATGATGTCCGCAGCGATCGTTGTATAAGCGCTACCTATATGCGGTAAGTCGTTTACGTAATAAAGCGGTGTCGTTACAGCAAAGGTTTCTTGCTGACTAGATAAATCCATTAATTTTAAAATTGAATAAAAACTTTTCTATATCATATATCGCAAGCTACAAATATGTAAGTTTGTTAATATTTGTATGGGTATGCAAAGTATCTAGGTTGTTAAGTAAGCTATTAGCCCTTACATACAAAGCAACTGAGACATTTATACCTTAAGACACTACCTTTATCTAGTAAAAAAATGTAAAAGTTAAATAATTAGGACAACTCAAAGCTATTTATTTTTGAGCAATAAGACTAAAACGGGCAACTACCCATGCTCACAGCCTTGTAACTACTTTAAATTAATGTCTGCAACGCATGAACAGTGCCAACAATTCTCTCCAAATTTCTCATGCCTTTTTAGCTGCTACGGGAACGAAAATATTCCGCTACTTTGAAGATCGCATTCCTCATAATGGTCCTGTGCTGGTAGTTAGCAATCATCGCAGCTTTATGGACGCACCAGTATTGATGGCATCTGTAAAACGTCCGATTCGGTTTGCGTGTCATCATTACATGGGACAAGTGCCAGTAATGCGGGAGATTGTCACAGGACAATTAGGCTGTTTTCCTTTAGAAGCGCCAGAAAATCGCCAGCAAGGCTTTTTTCAACAGGCTTTGAAACTGCTGCAAACAAATCAAGCAGTGGGGGTATTTCCTGAAGGCACAAAGCCAATGGTAGATTTTACAGAGCCAAATTCTTTAGGAGAATTTCAAAGAGGCTTTGCTCATCTTGCCTTACGTGCTGATGCTGGTAGCGCCACAGTCAAACCTGTAGAAGATTTAGCAATTTTGCCTGTGGCGATCGCATCTTTAGCAGAAGCGAATAGCTCTGCTGTACCCTTACGGTTGTTGAGCTTATTTGACCCTTCTGAACCTTTATTTAACCAAAATGGCTGGCATCCATTAGTTATTTATCATCGAGTAGGAGTTTTAATCGGTTGTCCTTATCGCATTACAGCCAAAGAGCGGCAACAATATCAAGGCAAACAAGCAAAAGCAGTTGTAGCTGATATTACAGGGCATTGCCAAACTGAAATTGCCGAACTCTTACGTCAAGGCTGTTATTAAAGTAGCGATTTTAGCTGCAAGGAGGGCAACATAGATCCAACATTTGGTTAACTTCCTGTATGACTGCTCGCAAAGCCTGATAACTTGGAAGTATTAAGCCATATCAATTTTTAATAATTTAATTTAAAAATGCCACAAGTTCAAAGTCATCCATGTTTTTTAACGCCTAAACGCTTGCAGCCAGAGTACCCACTGTTTGTATTTTTGCCAGGAATGGATGGAACGGGACAATTATTGCGATCGCAAACTACTGGTTTAGAAGCAGCTTTTGACGTACGTTGTTTGATGTTGCCACCAGAAGAAAGAACTAGCTGGGATGTTCTAACAAAGCAAGTAATAGACTTAATTGCAGCAGAGTTAGATAAAAACTCTCGTCGCTCTGTTTATTTGTGTGGTGAATCTTTTGGCGGGGCGCTGGCAATAAAAATTGCCTTAAAAGCGCCTGAATTATTTCAAAGAGTTGTGCTTGTCAATCCAGCTTCCGCGTTACATCGTCGCCCCTGGTTAGATTGGGCATCTCAGTTAGTTTATCTAGTCCCATCTTGCTTGTTTGAAATTGGCGCTTTGGGATTATTACCCTTTTTAGTTTCTTTGGGACGGACACCTCGAAGCGATCGCCAAGATATACTCAAGACTATGCGTTCTGTACCGCCTGAAACTGTTTTGTGGCGGTTGTCTCTAATTAGAGAATTTGATGTTGACGATCGGCAGTTACGTCAAATTACTCAACCAGTCTTGCTCATTGCTAGCGCCCTCGATCGGTTATTACCTTCTATAGCGGAAGCTAGATATTTAGTAAAGAATTTACCTAATGCCAACATGGTAATTCTGCCTTATAGCGGTCATGCCTGCTTAGTAGAGGCAGATATCAATCTTTATAAGTTGATGCAACAACAGCATTTCTTAGACGCTAATGCAAAAGCGATCGCTGTTTCTAACTGAAAAAAGGTGACGTATAACAACGTCACCTTGCTACAAAATTATATAAATAAGTTGTCTTATCGAGAACTGACAACTTTCCAAGTAGTATCGCTAACATGATCGATACTTGGAGATGTACTGCTAACTAAGTTAGTTCCGTTCATCAACCAAATAGATAAGTAACCATCATCTTTGCGCCAGAGAATATCGGTTTGGCGATCGCTATTGAAGTCTCCCGTACCCACAACTTGCCATTTTTTGTCTGCGACTTGCTTGGGATTGAGCCAGCTACTACTAATTAAATTAGTGCCATCCATAAACCAAACAGACAAGTAGCCGTCTTGGTGTTGCCAAAGAATATCAGGTTTGCGATCGCTATTGAAGTCTCCCGTACCAGCTACGCGCCACTTTTTGTCATCCAATTTAGGATTAAGCATTTTACTGTTACTCAAAGTAGTACCATTCATATACCAAACAGACAAGTAGCCATCTTGATGTTGCCAAAGAATGTCGGTTTGGCGATCGCTATTGAAGTCTCCTGTACCAACTACTTGCCACTTCTTATCGGTTACTTTAGGGCTAAGTGAAATGCTTCTAGTTAAAGTAGTACCGTTCATCAGCCAAGTTACTAAGTCGCCATCTTTGTGTTGCCAAAGAATGTCGGTTTGGCGATCGCTATTAAAGTCTCCTGTACCAACTACTTGCCATTTGGGGTCTGCTTTTTGCGGATTAAGATAGCTGCTGCTAGTTAAAGTAGTACCGTTCATAAACCAAACAGATAATGTGCCGTCGTCTTTACGCCACAGGATGTCCGATTTACTATCGTCGTTGAAGTCACTACGATTTTGGCGATCGCAATCATCAGTTAGGCAATTATCATCGTCACCTTTGGGATTATCGTCGCCCACACGCGGTTGATTATCGTCGTCGCCTTTGGGATTATCGTCGCCCACACGCGGTTGATTATCGTCGTCGCCTTTAGGATTATCGTCGCCCACACGCGGTTGATTATCGTCGTCGCCTTTGGGATTATCGTCGCCAACACGCGGTTGGGAGCTATCATCTGCACCTGGATTTTGAGCAAATACAGGGCTAAAAGCTTGAGCTAGGGTAGCACAAGCAAGCAATGTTACTAAAGTGACTTTAGAAAGCGCCGGAATAACTGAGTACCGAAAAGCTGAAGGCATCTTTGAATTTGGTTATAGAAGTGTGATTGCTGACTTAGTTGCATAGTTTGACTGAGAGTTTTGAGCAGTGAAGCGATCGCACTACTTTAATTTATCTCAGTAAAATCACTGAACTTTGTCTTACTTAAATTCTAAATAATTTATTTTTAGACGGTGTTGAAGTTAACAGTCAATAGCATACATACTTAAGTATTTCAAAAAATTGTTTATGGCTGGAATACTTGCCAGGCAAAGGTTTTAGTCTTAACGCGCGAGTTGAATTACACAAGTAAAAAATCATACTTAAGTTACAAAGTATTTATAACTTAAGTAGTAAAAAGATAAATAGTAATTAATCGTTCAAGCGCAGGTTGTAAGATCGAGCGAAACGTTGTAGAGAATAAAGCGATCGCCCCGAATATTTGCTAAGAGCGATCGCCGATGTCTAGCCATTGATGTAATAATCTCTTGTGCCTTTACCGTCGATGGCTTCGCCCAAGCGATTTAACCCATGTACGTAAGCGGCGGTACGTAGAGAAATAGCTTGCTCCTGGGCAATTTGCCAAATTTGCTTTGTCTCCTCAACCATTTTTTGCTTGAGTCGCTGGTTAACTTCTTCTATCGTCCAATAAAGCCCACTGCGGTTTTGCACCCACTCGAAATAACTAACGGTTACGCCGCCCGCATTGACTAAGATATCGGGAACGACATAAATTCCTTTAGCATCAAGAATTTTATCTGCCGCCGAACTAATTGGTCCGTTGGCAACTTCAAAAATAAATTTTGCTTTAATATTATTAGCATTTGCCGCAGTGATTTGATTTTCTAAAGCAGCGGGGATCAAAATATCTACATCTAAATTTAATAGTTCTCCATTACTCAAAACTTCATGTTCAACTATATTACAAACTGTTCCTTGACAGTAGATTGCTTTCATCCCGCGATGGGCTTCTTTATACTTGCGAATACTAGGAATATCCAAGCCCTTTTTGGCATAAATAGCACCTTGAGAATCGCTAACTGCTACTACTTTATAGCCAGTTTTGCATAGTAATTCGGCTATTTCTGCACCTGCATTGCCAAAGCCTTGAACTGCAACTGTGGTATCTTGGGGTTTGGCTTGAAATTTGGGCATGATGGTTTCAATTGTATAAAATGCCCCTGTTGCTGTAGCTGTATCTCTTCCTAAGCTACCGCCTCTAGATAGTGGTTTTCCAGTAACAACGGCGGGAGTAATTTGCCTATGAATAATACTGTATTGATCCATCATCCAACCCATAATCATCGAATTGGTATAGACATCGGGAGCAGGAATATCTATATCAGGTCCGATGAAATCAGCGATCGCGTCTATGTATGCTCTACTTAGACGCTCTAATTCCATCTTTGATAATTCTTTAGGGTTAATTGTAATCCCACCTTTAGCACCGCCAAAAGGCAAATTCAATACTGCACATTTGAATGTCATCCAAAAGGCTAAAGATTGTACTTCTTCTAAGGAAACGTTGGGATGAAAGCGAACTCCACCTTTGGTTGGTCCTCTTGTATCGTCGTAGCGCACGCGATAACCTTGAAAAATTCGCAGCGAACCGTCATCCATGCGTAGCGAAATTGAAACTGTTAAGCTAGCTTTAGGATATTTTAAATGTTCTATTGCATCTTCAGATATTGAAACATATTTTAATGCTTGTTCTAGTCTTTGTTTCGCGTCGTCAAATAGCGATCCTGACATATTTTTAACCTTTAAAGAATATATCAAATCTAACAAAATCTATCTAAAAGTTTAATATATAAACTTTTAGGTCAAATCGATATAAATACTAATTTTGAAGGTTATAATTTGATGGCTATTAATGGCAAATTTAATAGATATCTTTTATTTAATGTTAATGAAATTCAAATATAAATAAAATTTGCTGCTAGACTGTATCTCTAGACGTAGCAGTGTTATATCAAATACATTTTTATGGGCGCGGTGGCGCTGTGTCCCTACCGCCTTATACCGATGTTCAGAACCGCTTATAGAAAATCGCTTGCTGTATTGTTCACATTTTGTTACAAAAGTATAGAGAACTTCTATTCGGCGTAAAAACAAGATGTTCGGCGGACTAACTGGTTTCACCACTCCTACTGGCACAGATTGGGGCGAACGAATGCTCAATACTGTTGCTAGCAAAACGATTCGCCATCTGTTCACGCAAAGCGAATCAGTAGAAGTCTCTGTACGTTGCTATCCTTCTAGCAAGCTATTACAGGGCAGTATAGACAACTTCAAAATGAGCGGTAAAGGCTTGACTATCCGCAAAGACTTTTGGGTAGAGGAAATGTCTTTTGAGACGGATGCTGTAGCTATTGACTTTAGCTCGGTATTAGGCGGCAAACTTACTCTCAAGCAACCTACTCAAGCTGTTGCAGAAGTAAAATTGACCGAAGACGGGATTAATCGGGCTTTTACAGCAGAATTGGTCAAAAAACGCTTGCTCAACCTGACCGTACCTAGTTTGACGGAATTATCGGCTGGCGAGCCAGTTTCCTTTAGCGAGGTAAAGGTGGAAATTTTGCCTCATAATCAAGTGCGGATTTTGGCAAAAGCGGATTTGAACGCTGAGGAATTAGTACCGATTGTGATGACGGCAACTCTAGCAGTAGAAAGGCGGCGGCGCGTCACGTTTAATAATCCACAGTTTGAGACTGACACTGTAGCAGCAGCGCAAGCAGAAATATCGCGATCGCTGGCAGTAGCTTTTACTGAGATATTAAATAATATGGTAGATCTCGACCGTTTCGACCTTGACGGCGTGACAATGCGAATCAACCGTTTGGAAACCCAAGGAAAGCAATTAATTTTCAGCGGTTATGCTCAAATCGATCGCATCCCTAATAATTCGTAATTCGTAATTCGTAATTATGGAGGAAATTAATAATTCATTGAGGTTTTCTGCTCCTTAATTTATTAATGGAGAAAGTAAAAATGCATAGCATCCTGTTTCAAGCCACCGACTTTAGGCGTAGGGTATTAATTATCAATTGTCGCTTTGCGGCTTGGCGCGGGGAGTAGAAATAGGCTTGAATTTTAGTTACTTTGCTACGGTTGCCCGTGGATTAGAACCAATTGCAGCCCAAGAATTAGAAAGTTTGGGGGCTAAAGAAGTCCGCCCTGACTTTACGGGAGTGCATTTTGCTGGCGATCGCGCTTTGCTATATAAAGTAAATCTGTGGGCAAGGACAATTTTTCGCGTATTAGTACCAATTGGAGAATTTCATTGTCCTAATGCTGAGATTCTTTATCGAGAAATTCAAAAAATAGATTGGCACGAGTATTTAAATCCAGAACACACGTTAGCTGTAACTAGCACTGGGGGCAACAAAAAGCTCAATCATACTCACTTTACGGCGCTGCAAGTTAAAAATGCGATCGTAGACCAACAACGGGCTAAATTCGGGCAAAGGTCTAGCGTTGACGTGCAAAATCCAGATATCACGGTCAACGTTCATATTCATCAAGACAAGTGTACTGTCAGCTTAGATAGTTCTGGAACGAGCTTGCATCGGCGTGGTTATCGTCAAGCTATGGGTGCAGCACCATTAAAAGAAACTCTTGCCGCAGCGCTGCTAGACATGGCACAATGGAACGCTAGTTTGCCTTTTGTAGATCCTTTATGTGGTTCTGGGACTTTGCCTTTGGAAGCTGGTTTGAAAGCAATGAATATTGCGCCAGGTTTGCTCAGGCAGAAGTTTGGCTTTGAAAGCTTTGCCGATTTTGACCCCCAATTATGGCAGCAAATAGTTACAGCCGCCCAAAATAGTAAATTATCTGCACCTCAAGCACTAATTTGGGGAAGCGATCGCGATCCCGATATTATAGAGCAAGCACAAAGCAACGCAGAGCGTTGTGGCATTGCCCATCAAATTAAGTTTACTCAAGCTGAGTTAGCCCAAATTGAAGCACCAGCAGATTGCGGAGTGCTGATGCTCAATCCTCCCTACGGCGAACGTTTAGGAGATGTCAAAGAATTAGCAGCGCTGTACAAAGCTATCGGCGATATTTGCAAACAACGCTTTAAAGGTTGGACAGCTTTTGTGCTAACTGGTAATAAAGAATTGGCGAAGAAAATAGGACTCAAAGCCGCTCGCCGCATTCCCGTGTATAACGGCTCTTTAGCTTGTACGTTACTTAAATACGAACTATATTGACCAAAAATATTCTAAGCGGCTCGTAATCTACTCGTTTGTCGTGCTATACGTCGCCTTGACCGACAAAATCATTTTCCATAAAAATACTCCATCTAATTTAATAGATGAAGTGTATAACTACTAGCAAACATTTGAGACAATCGCCAACTTATTTATTACATTAGTCTTTTCTTTTTAGCTTGCCTTTACGCAAAAATGTTAATAAACCAAAAGCGCTTAGACCCAGTAATGTAGAAGGTTCGGGAACTGGGTTAGCAGTTAAAGTAGTAGCGTGCTCAATTGTATCTGCTGCAAGGTCGTTATTTAAAGCACTGGCATAACTAGCTTCAATTGGTTGCAATCCTCCTTCTCCAACTAGGACTGAGGCTATGCCGTTTTCGTCCAGTGCTAAAGTTTTTCCTTCATATTCCACCAGCACATCTTTAACTAAGTTACCTTGATAGAGAACTTGAATCGGCAGTGTCTCCCCTGCCGTCAATCCTGAAGGATTTTGCAGGGGCATAATCTCTAGCGGCAAACCAAATGGTTGTGAAAGTGGCTCTGACCAATCATAAAGTGCCTTAGTAGACTTGACATAATGACCAACTTCGTAATCTGGATTATAGATTTGTGCCTCAGCTTGTGAAACTTCTTCAAAGTTATCTTCAGACTTTTGCACGTAAAAGCCGTTATCTAGAAAAGCTGTTAAGGCAGCAAACTCTCCATCGGGAGCGATTGTTACAGGATCTTCTTGCTGGTCAATCTTCACAGGTACTAATTGTTTGTTGATATCATAGGCTGTAACTCCTCTGAATTTAGTTGGATCGTAAGGTTCGCTTCCTTCTTCAGGATGACCAAATACTAACTGATATTCTCCATCTTTGTATTCAAACCAAACAGTATGAGCAAATACAGGTTGAATCAAAAATGGTACAAGAGCAAAACCTACAAGCAATTCTTTTAGCCGTCCGAGCATTATCTTGTTCCTCACTGCTAATATTTCCGTGTCGCTTTTGTCGTTGACTTGTTTACACAAAAGTACCTATGGTCAACCAAGGCAATGCACCAGATGACTTGTAAATAAAAGTAAGAGCGCCCTAGTGACTGCAATAATTTGAGCTACTACTTACAAAGTCCTTCCGCACTATTTGCGCTTGTCCCTATTTAGACCAAGTTACTAATTAAAACATTGCCTATCTCTGCAAAAAAATACAATGCCCTCCTTGGGCATTGATAAGTTGATTGGAGAAAAAAAGTTGGAGTTTTGCTTAAAGCAATAGCCCAATGCTCGATGTGAAGAAATCTACAGTTCACCCTACTGATTAAAGGTGTAGGACGTAAGTGTTGGACTATGCAACTATTCAAGTCCTAAGTTTTTCAGCTAACGATCGCTATAAAAGTTAAGTTAAATTAAAAGATTGCTGTCCCAGCCGACAGTCAAGTTATAAGCATTGAAGATATATACCCAACTTACTCTTTTTGGTAGATGCGATCGCTATGAAAACTTTTAATCTCGTTGCTGAGGAATTACAAGAAACTCTAGACTTACTTACAGAGCAAGCTGCAGCCGAAAGTTTGCAGGAAGTAGTTAATTTACTAAATAGCAAATCTCCAAGCCTTTCTAGCGAAGTTGAATCAAATTTTCAAACCTGCACTTGGTGGGATGGAGATTATTACTGCCAAGACGAAAACTGGCAATGGCATCTATTAATCAGTGACCAGTGACCAGTTACCAGTGACCAGTTAAGAATTAGTACCTAGTTACTGGCAATGGTCTGACCTATTAACTATCTCATCGTCAAGTTATTGGCTCCTTAGACAAGAGTATTTTCCTCTTTCTCTTTTACCTGGTCACTGGTAACTGGTCACTGTAAAACCTATCTACCTACGCCTACGTATCTAAATCCAGCTTCAATTAGGGCTTCGCGATCTAAGAAATTACGAGCGTCAACTAATACGGGGTTGTGCATTAAACTTGCTACGCGCTGGTAATCTAAGGTACGAAATTGTTGCCAGTCGGTAACAAGTACCAAAGCATCGCAACCATCTGCCAAGCGTTCGAGGTCAGTTTCAACCAAAACACCAGCAATTCCGTCGCGCAAGCCCGATTGAGAAACAATGGGATCGTAGGCTTTGACTTTGGCTCCTAAGCGATTGAGATGCTCGATTAAGTTGAGTGCTGGTGCATCGCGCATATCGTCGGTATCTGGCTTAAATGTCAGTCCAAGTAAACCTACAGTTTTGCCTTTGAGGATTTTTAGCACTTGTTGCAGCTTTTCGACCACAATTAGGCGCTGGCGTTGGTTAACGCTTACTGAAGCTTTGAGTAAATGCGCTTCATAGCCATAATCGTCAGCCGTATGAATCAAAGCCGAGACATCTTTGGGGAAACAAGAACCACCCCAGCCGATACCTGCTTGTAGGAACTTGTTGCCAATGCGGGAATCTAAGCCTATGCCTTGGGCTACTTGAGTGACATCTGCACCTACACGATCGCAAATATTGGCAACTTCATTGATAAAGCTGATTTTTGTTGCCAAAAATGCATTGGCGGCATATTTAATCATTTCTGCCGAACTTAGGTCAGTAACTAGCACTGGTACGGGGGGCATAGAGCGATCGCTCTTTACTTTACGCTCGACGATCGGCGCGTATAATTCTTGCATGATGGCGATCGCTTTGGGGTTGTTGCTGCCTAAAACAATGCGATCGGGATTAAATGTATCATATACGGCTGAACCTTCGCGCAAAAACTCTGGATTGCTGACTACATCAAAGCCTGCTACCTGCTCTAAAGCTGTTTCAGGGCTAACATTTCCTGCGCCAACTAAGGTTTTTTGGCGTTCGACGATGCCACTTTGAACGATCATTCGCACCCAGTCACCAGAACCAATTGGCACTGTTGATTTATTAACGATTACTTTATAACCGCCGTCTAAGTTTTCGCCAATTCCCCGCGCTACTGCTTCTACATAGCGCGTATCGCTTTCGCCAGTGGGCAAAGGTGGCGTACCGACAGCAATAAATAAAACTTCCCCATGAGCGACTCCCGCGCCCAAATCGGTTGTAAATTCTAATAGTCCGCTTGTACTTGCTGACTGCATAATCTCTGACAATCCTGGCTCAAATATTGGCGATTGCCCAGACTTCATGAGTTTAACTTTCTCTTCGTTGTTGTCAACGCAAATGACATGATGACCGATATGGGCTAGACAAGCACCAGTGACTAAACCAACGTAGCCAGTACCAATAACGCAAACACGCATAGTTTTTTTATCCTTAAATTGTTTGTAGTGAAACTAGGTAGCGATCGCACCATGTAGAGTCAGAACGCTAAATATTTTGATGTCAGCTAAGACAAGGGTGATGGCTGCACGCTTGATTGAATGCGACTTTGAAAATCTGCTACTGTCAGTTGCAATCCTTCTTGCAACGGCACTTTTGGCTCCCAACCAAGCAACTGTCTTGCTTTGGTAATATCTGGGCGGCGGCGGCGGGGATCGTCTTGAGGCAAAGGTTCATACTTTACTTCCGCATGAGGATTTATCAGCTTTTGAACTTCTGTAGCTAGCTGAGAAATTGTATATTCATCTTGATTGCCCAAATTTACCGGACCAATATAGTCGCCATTCATCAGGCGCATTAGTCCTTCTACTAAATCTGATACATAGCAAAAACTTCGCGTCTGCGAACCATCGCCATATACAGTTAATGGAATACCCTTTAAGGCTTGCACGATTAGATTGCTGACTACTCGCCCGTCGTTTTCTAGCATCCTCGGACCGTAGGTGTTAAAGATGCGAGCAACGCGAATGTCTACATCGTTTTGACGGTGATAATCAAATGCCAAAGTTTCCGCAATCCGCTTACCTTCGTCATAACAGCTACGAATACCAATGGGGTTAACGCTACCTCGATATTCTTCAGTTTGGGGATGTACTTCTGGATCGCCGTAAACTTCCGATGTTGAGGCTAGCAGAAACCGAGCTTTTACCCTCTTTGCTAACCCCAACATATTTAAAGTTCCCATGACATTTGTTTTGACTGTCTTAACTGGGTTGAACTGGTAATGTATGGGTGAAGCTGGGCAAGCTAAATGATAGATTTGGTCTGCTTCTAAGCGGATTGGTTCGGTAATATCGTGGCGGATTAACTCAAAGTAAGGATTGTCTAACCATTTAAGGATGTTGCGCTTATGACCTGTATAAAAGTTGTCTAAACATAAAACTTCGTGTCCCTCTGCCATCAGTCGATCGATCAGATGGGAACCTATAAAGCCCGCACCGCCTGTAACCAATATTCTCATAATTTGCTAGTTAATTGCATTTAGTTGGAGTTGAGATCGCACCTTTGCTCAAACCAAGTGCTTTACTCCTGCGAGTAGAGCAACTCAATATTTAACATAGGTTCTTTCGCTTTTTGACAAACTTACCAAGAAGATTGTCGGTAATTGTTTAAGTAATAATGAAATATTTCTAAACAATCATTGTCTAAATTAACTAGCAAACTAGCAAATATTCGCTAAAAAAGCACGCTAGGGAGAAGAGAGCAGGGGGTGCAGGGGAGGCAGGGGGGAAAGTTTTTCTTTGCCCTCCTTTTCCCAACTAAGTAATGCAACTGATTAACTGGTCACTGGTCACTGGTCACTGTTTTAACGCGAACTAACTGGCGCTTGTTGGGGGCGATCGCAGGGATATCTTGCTGGGGTTCTCCAAGGAGGACAATTGAGCAAGTCAAAGTATTAGATAATTGAGCATTGAGATCGCTAATCGCTAAAACACCTGCGCTGTTGCGGCGCTGCATAGAACGCAGGATAACTAAATCGTAGTCTTTGGCGGCTATAGCGATCGCCCCAGCTACATTGTCGTTGGGTGTAACTTGAATTTCTATTGGATAAGGTAAGCCTAATTTGCCAACTATTAAAGATAGTTGCGATCGCATCCAAGCTTTTTTACTTTCGCTAGCGCGACGTTCGCAGACGTGCAATACAGTTATTTGCGCGTCGTTTGCTGCTGCTAAGATACTGGCAAATTTAACTGGTTGAATTGCACGTTGTGTCAGGTTCTCAACCGGAACCAAAATGCGGCGGATATCTTTGGGCGAAGTCAATAGGCGCGATACGGCTACCGGACAATGAGTTGCCCATAAAATGCTATCAATGACGTTGCCGAATAAACGCGATCTAATTCCGGTGCGTTTGCCCCAACCCATAACAATTACGCTAGCATTTTGTTCGCGGCTAGCGCGGGTAATACCTTGGGCGATCGCATCATCAATTCTCAATAATGGCTCTGCTTCTACCCCTAGTTCTCGACTCATTTGAGCGGCATTATTTAACAGTTCCAAGCTTCTTTGATAAGCAGTATCTACTTGAGGCGTATTCATGTGTACTGATGCTTTAGCGATCGCTAAGGGGATAATTCTCCCTGACGATTGCCTTGCTAGCAATGCGGCAAATTCTATTAGATATTGCTCTGTTTGAGGATTGTAAACTGGGACTACGACAGTAAACTTGCCATTTTCTTGCCTATAAGGGTCATTTTCAACCACCGCCGTCTCTGTTTGTAAGTCAGTTGCGGCGACTGGAACTAAACTAGCTGCAACGCGGCTGGTAATTAATGGTCCTAAAGTTGCCGTTACTAGCATTAAGACGATGACGCTATTAAGTACACCTTCAGTTAGCAATCCTGCTCTGTAACCGACTAATGTAGCAGCTAGAGTAGCCCCTACTTGTGGCATCGATAAAGACCACATTGCTAGAAGCTCGTTCAAATTGTAGCGATATACGAGTTTTGCTAGGAATGCTGCTATGAATTTACTGGAAATTAGACCGACAACGATCGCTAAAGTTAGCCAAATAGTGCTGAGGCTCTTGACGAAAGCAGGTAAATCTATCAGCAAGCCTAAGTCTACAAAGAAAATCGGAATAAATAGAACGTTACCAACAAATACTACTTTTTCTTTAACAGGTCCTTCACCAACTACATCATTTACTGCTAATCCCGCTAAAAAAGCACCAACAATTTTTTCTACACCGATTAATTGAGCGCCTACAGCCGAGAGAAAGACAGCTAGTAATACAAACAAAAACTGGTTGCCTTCATCATCTCCAGTACGCCGGAAAAATTCTTTACCCGCCCTATCAAAGCCAAACAAAACTATGGCAGAGTAGACGACTAACGAGCCGATCAAAGTTATCAAGCGCACTATGGTAAAGTCGCCTGCGTTAATTGCCACACAAACAGCTAAAACTAACAAAGCGCCAATGTCTGTAAAAATAGTTGCGCCAATTGTCACAACTACCGCTTCGTTAGCAACTGCGCCTATGCGACTGACAATAGGGTAAGCAAGTAAAGTATGAGATGCAAATAACGAACCGATTAATATTGATGCATTCCAGCCAAAACCAAAAACTCGCCCTACTATCGTTCCCATAATTAGGGGGACGATAAATGTAAAAGTCCCAAATACCAAAGAGCGATTTTTAGTACGGCGAAACTGCTCCATATCAACTTCTAGCCCTGAAACAAACATTAGGTAAACAAGCCCAATGTCTGACAGTAATTCCATTGTCGGCAGGTCATTTTGCAGTACGTTCAAGCCGTTAGTACCAAGCAATACTCCCGCAGCTAGCAAGCCAACTAATCCTGGCAGTTTTAGCTTCTCAAATACAATAGGTACAACTAGAATGACGACCAGCAAAATCGCAAACGGTACAATTGGTTCGTTGCCAAGAACGTCTGTTGCTGGTTCTACAGCAAGTAGTTGTGAGATTAAGAGCATAAATATGGCTGGGTGTAGAAACGCCAAAGTTGTATATATACAACAATTGCCGTCATTGTTGACTGGAAATTAATGCTAATTTAAAGCAGGTTTATTTTAAGGAAGAATGCTGTAAATAATTTTTTCAGCGCTTAAAATTACCAACATACTAGAATCAAACGAGTTTAAATAACTCTCTAGGGATGGATTTGGCTCAAAATTACTTTCAAGCGATCGTAGTCGTCTTTAAGGAGAATGCTGAGAGTTCTGCCAGCTTTGACTAGCCAAGGGCGATCGCCATGACGTAATTGATAAATATGACGAATAGCGGCGGCTGTCAAGGCTTCTTGAGGTGTGCCATTAATTTGCAGTAATGTACGTAAAAAATCTAGCTGTTCGCTAAACTCAACAATTTCCTGAGCATCGCAATGATAAACTGCTTGGTGAATTTGTGGCGGACGTGGTGGCAAATATTGATAAAGAGTAGTGCTTCTAGGTTCTAATTGCTGCTTAAATCCGACAATTGCCGCCCGAAACTCAGTTTTGAGCATGGCAAATATCTGAGGTTGTTGTTCGCGCAAGTCTTGCAACGATAAGCCTAAAGCCCTTGCCCGATGGACCGAATCGATGGGCATTGTTGTAGCATGATAAACCACAGCATAAACTTGATTGCCCGATTCTTCGTCGGTAGATTTTACCCAACTACCAAACGGTGGCATTACAGGAAAGCTCAAGTCTTCAGGATCTAGACATTGAGCCAAAAATTCGGCTGTCGAAGTTTCGATCACTTCAGCAATGTGATGTGGAGAGCGATCGCTTGTAGTAAATTGGGGTAAGGGAAGACGCATAATAAGTCGTAATTTTTAATTCGTAAGGCGTGATTATCCTACGATTGAATGCGATCGCTCTAATTGCTGCAATTATTTTGCTTTTTTGCGCCCTGCTGTTACTTCTACTGCCGATAAGTCAGACAGTTTGAAGGTAATTATCTTATCCCAATTACCGCCTTCAAATAAAACGGCAACTTTCCCGTCAGTTACTCTTTGGACTAGCCCTTGATAGCCATAGTAGGTATCGTTGGCATTAGTTACGCGCACTGTTGCACCAGGTAATATTAACATTTTTCCTAATTAGTAAAATTTGAGCCGTTGCCGATAATTTGCTACTGATTCTACTATGCCTAGAGCAATAAAATTCGTCAGCATTGCCGATCGCCCGTAGCTAACTAAGGGTAGAGGTATACCTGTTACAGGTGCAAGTCCGATTGTCATGCTGATATTAACAATTACCTGAAACACTAGCATTGACAATACACCAACTGCTAGCAAAGAACCAAAATTGTCTTTGGCAGTACGAGCAATATGTAGCAAACGCCAGCAAATGAGCCAAAACACAAATAATACTGCCAAGCAGCCGACAAAGCCTAGTTCTTCACCAATTGCTGAGAAAATAAAGTCTGTATGCTGTTCGGGAATAAAATTAAGCTGAGTTTGAGTACCGTTATTTAACCCTTGTCCCCAGCGTTCGCCTGCACCGATAGCAATCCGCGATTGAATCAAATGGTAGCCACCGCCCAAGGGGTCTTTTTCGGGGTTGAGAAATAAGATGATGCGGTCTTTTTGATAGTCTTTTAATACGTTCCAAAGGATACTGCCCAATTCCCCAGCTAACAAGTTAACTACGACAGCGCCAACTGCTCCTATGCGCTGCCAAGGTAAAGTAAGATAGGCGATCGCACACATGGCGATCGTCCACACTACCCAGCCAGGCAAAAATACATTAAACAAAATTACCGAAACAAGAGGCGAAGCTAGCAATATCAACCATCCAGGGTTAGCATTACCCCAATAAAGCATTCCTAAAGTAATTGCCCCAAATACTAAAGAAGTACCCAAGTCTGGCTGCAAAAATACTAATGCCCAAGGTACGGCGGTAATTGCTAAAGCTTTTAAGAAAGCGGGCATGGTTGACGCTGTTTTTGCTTGTAAAATCGCCGCTAGTGTGATGATAACTCCTACTTTGGCAAATTCTGAAGGTTGGAGGTTGAAGCCAGCAATTGAGATCCAGCGTTGCGCCCCTTTGGCGGAAGTTCCGATTACCATCACTGCAATCAAGCTAATGTTAGTAATGCTGTAGATGAACCAATGTAACTGGAGTAAGTTTTCATAACGCCAACGGGCGATAAACATAGCTACAGTCAAGCCTACACCGCCTACTAGCCAGTGCTGCCACCAGTCTGTAAGTCCCTGATTTAATTCGGTGCTGCGAATCATAATGCCGCCAAATAGTGACATTCCTACGCAAAGGGCAAGCAGCCACCAATCTATTTGCTTCCAAGCCGCGAACAAATATTGCCAGCGAATTTTATACGGTGACTTTCTTAGCATTTATGGAATAGGGGCGATTGAGTAAGGATAGAGCGATTAAAAACTATTTATCGAGATTGGATTAAATTTAACTAGCTTTATACTTTTAGCTTTGCGTAAAAATAATGCTGGCATTTAATTTCCTTTATAAATTAAATCTACTTTAATTTTTAGCTTCCCGAAGGCTCGATTGAAACCGCTCATCTTCCAACTACTTGACTAGCTAAGACTGTTAGCTTTAAGCTAAGGCTGTTAGCTTATTTGGTTCTATGCCTTGGGTCGTCCTGTTAAAGAGAAAACATTGAGCCAGCAAGATATTATTAATGCTGCGATCGCCTGCTTGGAGCAAGAGGGTGAATTGGCATTAGGAGTACATCGAGTTGCACGAGAAATTGGGATTAAGCCACCCTCTATATACAAGCATTTTGATGGCAATGCTGCACTTAAGGAAGCAGTAACGTTAGAGATTTGGCGACGATTTATCAGCCACTACCGACGTGCTGCCACAGGAATAGACGAGCCAGAAGAACAATTACATCAAATTGGGTACGCTATCCGAGATTTCGCACGACAGCATCCGATTCTATGGCGCGTCATGGCACAAGTGCGCGTAGATGCGAGTGTAGATGCTTTCAAAAATATCGTGCATGAAATTGCCAGTTTCTATACGAGTGCGTTGAGAAGCTACAGCTTCAATGCAGATGAACTGGTAGATGCTATTCGCATTTTTCATGCAGCAGTGTATGGCTTTATTCAGGCAGAGAGTTCGGGAATGTTTGTACTTTCACGCCCAACTACTGCTAGTTTCGACGTGATGCTAAGTGTGATGACCGAAGCTTTGAACGCGCTCGCCACGAGAAATCAGCCATGATCCAAACCCCTGCTGACCAATTTATTCGAGTTAATGGCATTAATACTCGTTATTGGCAAGTTGGCAATCAAGGAACTTCAGTTCTGTTTGTTCACGGTGCTGGAGCTTCAATTGATTACTGGTACAAAAATGTTTTTGAGCTTGCCCAAAATCATCGAGTATATGCTCTCGATTTAGTAGGCTCTGGCAAATCAGATAAGCCAGATACAACTTATACCTACGACGATCTCGCCCAATTTGTTATCGAATTTGTGGATGCAGTTGGGTTATCGCAGTTATCTTTAGTGGCAACTTCTGGTGGCGGAGCGATCGCCCTCAAGCTAACATCAGCGTACCCAGATCGCGTACAAAAATTGGTATTAGCCAATTGTGCCGGATTAGGGAAATCTGTTGGCTTTGGCATGAGAGTTTCAGCTATTCCAGGAGTCGGTGAAGCCTTAAACAAACCTAGCATTGCAACTGCCAAATTTCTCATACATCAATGCTTCTACGCTCCTCAACTTTTTCTCACAGATGAGGTTATCGATCTCGTCTATCGGAACATACCTGTAGAAGTGTTGAAGTTTCAATTGCGGACATTTCGCACTGCTGCGAACTTTTTGGGCATGAAATCAGCGTTTTTGAGCAGTATTAGGGAGTGTCTTAGCAAAATTCATTGTCCAACACTTGTTCTGTGGGGCAAGCAAGATCGAGTGATTCCGGTTAAATACGCACAAGTAGCAGTGCAAGCAATTCCTAATGCCAAGCTACAACTTTTTGATGAATGCGGACACTTGATTTATATAGAATGCTCTGATGCTTTCAATAAGCAAGTCTTAGCGTTTTTAGGTGAATAAATACGTCTGCTTAGAAGATAGGGACACATCTATTAAGTGTCCCTAAATCATTCTTGACCTAAGTTAAAGCGGCTACTGAGACTTTACCTGCAATATTAAGCGCGATCGCTGTTAAGGCTTTGGCTGATGCTGACTCGGGTTCGGCGATGACAATCGGAATTCCGCGATCGCCTCCTTGTCTTAAAGATATCTCCAAAGGCACGCAGCCCAGTAAAGGTACGCCCATTTCCTTGGCTGTTTTTTCCCCGCCTCCAGAACCAAAAATGTCGTAGTGCTTATCTGGCATATCTGGAGGTACGAAATAGCTCATATTTTCTACTATGCCTAAAACTGGTACGCGCATTTGCTCGAACATCCGCAAGCCTTTACGAGAATCGAGTAAGGCAACAGTTTGCGGTGTGGTGACAATTACTGCTCCCGCCATTGGTACGGCTTGAGTTAAAGTTAGTTGAGCATCTCCCGTTCCTGGCGGCATATCGACGATTAGATAATCTAATTCTCCCCACTCTACTTGATAGAGAAACTGGCGAATTACGCCGTTTAACATCGGTCCGCGCCACACCACAGGCTGATCTGGGTCAATTAAAAAACCCATTGAAACAAGCTTTACGCCATGATTGAAGGCAGGTTCTAGGATCTCTCCTTGTTTGCCTTCGCGTACCATAATCTTTGCTTCTGCAAGTCCTAGCATTGTTGGCGCATTAGGACCGTAGATATCAGCATCTAATAAGCCGACTTTTGCCCCAGTTTGCGCTAAAGCAACAGCAATATTCACAGCAATCGAACTTTTGCCTACACCACCTTTACCAGAGGAAATTGCCAAGATATTTTTTACGCCAGCAATACCAGTGCGATCGGGTAAGCTTTTTTGTTGAGGAGTTTCGGCTGTGACATCTACCAGTACCTCAGTTACTCCTGGTAATGTTTTTACAGCTTTTTGACAGTCTTCGACAATAAATTCGCGCAACGGACAAGCTGGAGTTGTTAGCACCAAAGTAAAGCTAACTTTACCGCCGTCAATATGAATATTGCGAATCATATTCATTTCTACCAGACTCTTACGCAATTCTGGATCTTGAACTGGTCGCAATACTTCTAATACAGAATTAGCATTAAGGGTTTCAATCATGGCTTTTTTGAAGAAAGGAAGCACTAATATTAGGGATGTACGCGCAAATACTCCCTAATGCATCTTAACTTCCTAAGTAGAGCGATCGCTTTGTTTGGCAAATATCCAAATCTATGACTGCCATTCAAAACTCAAAACTATTTTTGGGTTTTTGGCTAACTCCAGGTAGAGTTGCCTTTTCTGCTGCTGCTGCTAAAGCTGCTGCTACTTGTGCTGCATGACGACGTGAGAAAGACCAAACTAGCGGCGACAGCCAACCTTTTAAGGTGACTGAATAAGAAATACAATTACCGCAAACACTCGATTCTATCCGGTAAGTTACTCGTTCTTCTACGCCTGGAATGGCAATTACTCTTACACTTAGCAATTCTCCAGGTCTAACCATCTCCACAAAAATGCGGACGGGAATTGGACCTAAGCGCGTTACAGCTTGATAAATTAAACCAGGCTTTGGTACTAAGCCGTTAGGAACGTTGGTTTTGGATAGAATAGGATGCCAAGATACATCAGCTAAGTCCACTACTTTTTGCCAAAGTTCGTCTACAGAAGCAGAACTAATAGCTTCATAAGTGCGCGCTAGAGAACAGCGAAACCAACGATGTTTGCGGTGGATGAATTTGGAAATACATTTGTGCATTATTCGGCAAGCGTCCTCCCTAAGCCCTGATTTAATTCGTAATTCGTAATTCGTAATTCGCGCATTAAGACTAATAATTAACGATTTCTTAACTTAGTCTCTCCCACCTCTGGATCTGTCGTTAGACTTACTTGGATGGCTACGTTACCTAAAAATTTATTAACGTTGAGGAGGCGA
The DNA here is from genome assembly GCF_000952155.1 of Aliterella atlantica CENA595. GTDB lineage: Bacteria > Cyanobacteriota > Cyanobacteriia > Cyanobacteriales > Chroococcidiopsidaceae > Aliterella > Aliterella atlantica. Next base: position 262,681 of record NZ_JYON01000003.1, read on the forward strand.
TCGCGCGTTAAGTCAGATTTGAGAGACAATAAATGGAGCGATCGCCAAAGCTAACTTTGTAAAACTCTAGCGGAACTGACAACTAACTGTGTTAGTTCTACCTAACAACCTGTTTAAAAATTAACTTTTGTTTAAATTAAGTTGTAATTATGACCATTGCTTCAAGTTCCTCGCCAACAACGTCAACTGCATTGCCTCCTACTGATGCTAAAGATCGAGTCAGACAGCTAATGCAAGGGCTGCAAGATGAAATTTGTCAAGCCCTAGAACAGCTTGATGGAGTAAGTTTGTTTCGTCAAGACTCTTGGGATAGAGAAGAAGGCGGCGGCGGGCGATCGCGTGTAATGCGTGATGGCGGTATATTTGAACAAGGTGGAGTAGGCTTTTCTGAGGTCTGGGGTTCGCATTTGCCACCGTCAATTTTGGCGCAACGCCCTGATGCTAAAGGACATAAATGGTTTGCTACAGGTACATCAATGGTCTTGCACCCGCGCAATCCTTACATACCTACAGTTCACCTCAATTATCGTTATTTTGAAGCTGGTCCTGTTTGGTGGTTTGGTGGCGGGATAGATTTAACGCCTTATTATCCTTTTAGGGAGGATGTCGTCCACTTTCATTCCACCATGAAACAGGCAGCAGATGCCCATAACCCTGAATATTACCCAACATTTAAGCGTTGGTGCGATGAATACTTCTATTTAAAGCACCGCCAAGAAACTCGCGGCGTAGGCGGTATATTCTTCGATTATCAAGACGGACAAGGAGAATTATATCGCGGTCCAGACCCAGAAGGTCCGGCAGCCAATTACAGCAAGCAAGTTGGCGTACCTGCACAGCGCAATTGGGAAGAATTGTTTGTATTTGCCCGTGACTGCGGTAAAGCCTTTTTGCCAGCTTATACACCAATTGTAGAACGCCGCAAAAACATGGAATATGGCGATCGCGAACGCAATTTCCAATTATATCGGCGGGGACGTTACGTAGAATTTAACTTAGTCTACGACCGAGGCACAATTTTCGGGCTGCAAACCAACGGACGCACCGAGTCGATTTTGATGTCTTTACCGCCGTTAGTACGTTGGGAATACGGCTATCAGCCAGAACCGAATACACCTGAAGCCGAACTGTACGAAACCTACTTAAAGCCTCAAGATTGGCTTAAGTAGATAACTTAGACAAGGAAGACAAGGGGGACAAGGAAGACAATATGTAAGTTTATTGTTTTCTCCCTCTGCTCCCCTGCTCCCCCTGCTCCCCCTCTCTCCCATGCACGCTCTATCAATTCCTACTTGGATTATTCACGTTTCTAGCGTTATTGAGTGGATTAGCGCTATTTGGTTGATTTGGATGTATGGCGAAGTGACGCGCGAAAAATCTTGGTTTGCGCTATCTTTTGCTATGCTGCCTGCATTAATTAGTGCTATGTGCGCTTGTACTTGGCACTTTTTTGATAATGCTGAATCTTTGGAATGGGTGGTGACACTGCAAGCAGCGTTAACGTTGGTTGGTAACTTTACGCTTTTAGCAGCGGCGTGGTGGATTTGGCGGGCGACTAAATCTAACCAAGCTGCTAATGCTCAAATTAGCAATAATTCTTCTAAAATAGGGTAATGATTTCCAAAGAAGCTCTTTTTGCTTTATCTTTATTTCCCTATCTAGGTTTTTTGTGGTTTCTCAGCCGCGTAAAACCTATGCCTCGTTTAGCCCTAATTGGGTTTTATGGCACTCTAGTTTTTGTTGCTGTTACTATTCCTGCTGGGATTTACGCTCAAGTTCATTATCACGAGGCTTTAGCTAATGTAGATTGGCTGCATGGTTCAGCAGAACTGTTTTTAACGCTATCTAATATATTAATTGCCCTTGGCTTTAGGCAAGCTGTCAAAGCTCGTAGAGCAGGGTAGAAGGACACTTTTTTAGTTCTTTTTCCCTGCTTGGTTGCTCAAACTAAGGCTAAACTGCGACTGGTATGCGATCGCGATTGTGCGCCTCTGTAAAGTCTATTATTGGTCCTTTAGGGACAATTCTTGTTGGGTTAACGTTGGGATGGCTGCGGTAATAATGCCGTTTGATATGGTCTAAGTTACAGGTTTCTTGGACTCCACTGTATTGGTACAAGTCTTTGAGGTAGTTCCACAAGTTGGGATAATCTACAATCCGGCGCAAATTGCATTTGAAATGTACGTAATATACAGCGTCGAAGCGCAACAAAGTGGTAAACATAAACCAATCTGCTTCGGTAATGCGATCGCCGCATAAGTACCTTTGCTTTGCGAGTACGCCTTCCCAATGGTCAAGTGCTGCAAATAGTTCTGTTACTGCTTCATCATAAGCAGATTGGGTAGTAGCAAAACCAGCGCGATAAACGCCGTTATTGATTGGCTGATAAATAGCATCGCCAGTTTCATCAATAACTGTCTGCAAGTTTTCAGGATAGAAGTTGACTTTGTTCTTTGCATAAGCATCAAACTGGGTGTCAAACATCCTGACAATTTCACGAGATTCATTATTGACAATTGTGCCTGTTTGTTTGTCCCAAAGTACCGGAACTGTTACCCGTCCGCTATAGTTAGGGTCGGCTTTAAGATACACTTGCCATAGATAATTAGTATGGTTGACGGTATCGGCAATAGTACCAGGTTCAGTCTCAGAAAATTCCCAGCTATTTTGGTCAATTTCTGCTGCAACTACTGATAGACCAACTACATCTTCTAACCCCTTTAAACGGCGCGTTAGGGCGGTGCGGTGCGCCCAAGGACAAGCCCAAGATATGTATAGGTGGTAACGTCCAGGTTCGGCTTTGAAGCCGCTAGAACCATCAGCAGTAATTTTGTCGCGGAAAGTAGTAGAAGGGCGAACAAATTTACCTTGTTCGTCTTCTTGATCCCGCCTGGGAATCCATTTTCCATCTTTAAGGATACCTAAACCCATAATTGACCCCTATAATTACCAAAATTAATCTATATCCAGGCTTTTTAGCTAAATTCCTCGGATATAGCCCCTAATTTCTAATAGGAGCGAATTATGGCTTGAATGTCATCACTCTTAAGGCTAATGCATCAATATTAAATTATTCTGCATTGAGGATTTTGGGGACTCTAAAAAATTCGTCTTCTCGGTTAGGAGCGCTATTGAGCAGGGCTTCAGTATCGCTGTATGGATGCAGTTCATCGCTTCTAGTTACGTTGCTGACATCAATTGCTCGTGTTGTCGGCGGTACATCGGTAACATCAAGTTCGCTCAGTTGTTCAAAATAATCTAAGATACTGCCCAACTGAGTAGTAAATTTTTCTTCTTCTTCCGGCGTTAGTTCCAAACGGGCGAGTAAGGCAACTTTACGGACTTGTTCGCGATCGATCATAAAAGTAGAAATTTAAGAGTGTGTGCGGTGGGTTTTAGCATCCTACCAAACCCACCGCCAAGCAGCTAGAAATATATATCTATATTCGAGCGGCCTGTGGTTTTCAGCCAGTTTTGGGCTTCGAGGTAGTTGTTAGGAGCCATTCTAATTGCTCTTAGCCAATACTCAGCCGCTTTGTCATAATACCCTTCAGCGCCGTCAGCATCTCCGGCGGCTTTAGCTTGTTCGCCTTGATAGTGGTAAATTACGGCAATATTATTCAAAGCTTGGGGCAATCGTGGGTTAGATTCTAAAGCTTGCTCGTAGTGTTCTATAGCTTTATCATGTTCGCCATTGCTAGCAAAAATTAGTCCCATATTGTAGAGGATATAACTGCGATCGTTGGGATCTTCCTCTAACTCCAAAGCTTCGTTGTAATTGTCTAAAGCTTCGGCGTATTCGCCATCTGCTTGTGCTGACATTCCATCGCGGTAATAAACGAACGCTTCTTTAGCTTTTTTGTTGGTAGGCAAAATCTTTAAGATGATGTCTGCCATTACTGTAAAAGACTTGTCAATAAAATTATCGTTGCGCTGAGTTCTAGGCATATCTGTGTCTTATGATATTTCTGCTAATGGCTGAAGTTTAAATTATTTTGTCGCTTCTCAACGACCATTGTATTAATTATCAAGTATTGCAGCGATCGCTCCTGCACCTAGCCAGTCACTCTAACCAAAACTTTACCTCAATCATCTCCGAATATGTAACTTTTTGTGACACTATAACAACAGTACATTGACGTTAAATATTACGTATGCGAAGCGTTACTTTAGAAATGTGGCAATGGAAGGTACGACAAACAGTTTCCAAAAGCTAATAGATGTAGATAAGTTCTAGCTTTTGCGATAGTAACCATCATTGCGACGACAGACTTTATAACAGATGGTTAGACAGAATTATGAAACGCCTATTTCCAAGTGTGCTTGCCCTTTCTACTGTAGTTGCTCCTGTAATGCTCTTTGCTGGGAATGCTTCTGCTCAAACTGTTAGTCAACAGCCGACAGGTACTAACGCTAGCTATCTAGGTGCTGGTATTTCTGCTGGCGTTACTGATGGTGGTAGCCCAAGATACAATGATGACGCGCAATTTGGCGGCAACGTCCAAGGACGTTATGCTATCCCCAACACACCAATTTCAGCTAGAGGAGCGCTGTTATTTGGTGGCGAGACAGTCTCAGTTATCCCATCGCTATCTTACGACGTGCCTGTGAGCAACAATACCAACGTTTATCTGGGTGCTGGTTACTCTTTTGTTGGCAAAGATGGTCAATCCACTCCTTTAGGTAATAAGGATGCGGTTGTCTTGTCTACAGGTGTTGAATCTCAAGTCACTGACCAAGTTGTGCTTTACGGTGATGTGAAGTTAGGACTAGATGCCTACGAAGATAGTTCGGCTGCTGCTACTAGCCTTCAATTAGGTGCTGCTTACCGATTTAACTAACTTGAATTAGATTTAGAGGCGGTGCGATCGCACCGCCTCTTTTTTTGTCAAAAATTGCTGTAAGAATCTCTTTGCGCCCAAAGTTGTCCCACCATTTCCGCACGAGATGAAACATCAAGTTTGCGAAACATCCTTTTTAGCGCTTGCTTGACAGAATTTTCAGTAATCCAAAGTTCAGCGCCAATTTCGGCATTAGTAAACCCTTGAGCAACCAATTGGGCAATTTGGACTTCACGAGGCGTAAGGCGCAGTAGATCGTGTTTAAAGAGGCTAGGAGATTGATGAGAGCTTGCTTGCTGATGCGATCGCTTAATTGCTGCCCATGTAGATATATGCAAGCACAAAGCGCTTAAATCGGTCAGGTTTCGCCAATCAAAAGCTGACATTCCCTGGCTGCGAGTAACACCAACTATACCGATCAATTGCCCGTAGCTAACGATTGGTCCTGCCATTACGTGCCAATGATCGGCACGCGGACAAATTAACTGCCATACTTTAGGCGATGTTACCAAAGATTCGCACACAGGGGCGTGATGCTCTACTAAATAGCGGGCGATAGGATTGCGCTCGATAGATAAGGCAACATCTAGAATTTTTCTGAGCTTACTATCGGTTAAATCAAATTGGTCAAAGAAACACAACCCGCAGCGCGTAGCAGAAAAATACTCGCTCATACCTACTGCTAGTAATTGCGATCGCAATTCTTGCTCGTTTTTTGCCTTAGAAATTGCCTCAATCGCCGCTTGTAAAAAGTTCGCCATACGCAAAGTGTACTCGTTCGAGGACTAGGCTCAGTTAGGCAACCAGCTTATTTTAATTTTATGCGCGATCGCAGATAAAGCCCCAAGCTAAAAGCGGCGCTAGCTAACTACAAGCTTGAGCAGAAAATATATGCATGAAATTGTTGTTGATACCCAATGGCTAAACGAGCGGCTAAACGATCCTAATGTGCGCGTGGTTGAAGTTGATACCAGCCCAGAAACATTTAAAAACGCTCATATTCCTGGTGCTGTTTTCTGGAACACTTTTACCGATTTATTATTACCCGATTTGCAAATGAATCTCGATCCAACAGCTATGGCTCGACTTTTCGAGCGTTCTGGGATTACTAACGATACAACTGTGATTGCTTACGGTAGTTATCCTGGTACTGGTGCATGGATTTTGTGGCTGTTGAAAGCACTAGGACATCCTCACGTGCGCGTACTCAATGGCGGACATCAAAAATGGCTGGCAGAAAATCGCCCGATAAGTGCAGATTTAGCACAGTATGCTCCCACCCAGTACCACGTTCAAGCTCTCGATTCTAGTATGCGAATTTCTCAGCCAGAAGTTCGAGCAGCGATCGCTCAAAAAGAGAGCGTGTTATTAGATGTGCGTACGTCTCAAGAATATCGCGGTGAATACTTTTTGCTTAAACCGCCAGAACCAACAGAAAGATCAGGACATATTCCTGGTGCTGTGCATATAGAGCATTTACAGACTTTGAACGCGGATGGAACTTTTAAATCGCTCCAGCAATTGCAAGAACTATATAACAGTCATGGAGTTACTGCGGATAAAGAGATTATTCCCTATTGTGCTATTGGTGCGAGAGCAGGATATATATGGTTTGTACTGAAGTATTTGCTAGGTTATCCCCATGTTAGAAACTACGATGGTTCGTGGAATCAATGGAGTCGAATTGCTGATGCACCAGTAGAGAAATCTTAAGCAGAAGCAGCAATTTGACCAAAACGGCGATCGCGCTTCTGATACGCTAATAAAGCTTGATGAAAGGCAGCGCGGTCAAAATCAGGAAATAACAAATTAGTAAAATACATCTCTGTATAAGCTAATTGCCAGAGTAAGAAATTGCTCAGACGCATTTCGCCACTGGTGCGAATGAGCAAATCTGGATCGGGAGTATTTGCCGTGTAAAGATGTTGTGCAATCAGGTTTTCACTAATTTCCTCTAAGCTCAATTGTTCTTGTTGAACTTTACTTGCTATTTGATGGCAAACTCTAGTAATTTCGTTACGGCTGCCATAGTTGACGGCAATATTAAAGTCGATAGCTTGATTGTGCGCGGTTTCAACTAGCGATCGCCCGATCTGATTTTGCAAAGACTCAGGTAAAGCTGACAAATCCCCAATAAAAGATAGCCTAACTCCTTCTTTATGCATTTGGGCTAGTTCTTTCTTGAGCAACTTTTCAAACAGCATCAGCAAAAAATCTACTTCTGCAAATGGTCTTCGCCAGTTTTCAGTTGAAAATGCGTATACTGTTAGCGTCTTAATTCCCCAATCCTTGCAACAGCGCAATAGTTGTTTGAGCGCTCTTGCGCCTTGGCGATGTCCAGCAACGCGCGGTAATCCTTGTTTAGTAGCCCAACGCCCGTTACCATCCATAATTACAGCTACGTGTTGAGGTAAGAATTGCGGGTCTAAATCGATTGGTAATGTGGAAAAATCGCCACTCATATAATTTAGTAGACTCTAGTAGTTCAATTAGCGATTAGGTTTAGCAATGTTAGGTAACTGGTAACTGGTCACTGTCAAAGGTTCGCCGAACAGTGCTTGCAAGTATTCTGGGGTTAGGCTTTTGCTCCAACCCCAAAGACAATTGAGAATATAAATGCAGGTAAAGCTAAAAGTTGCTTTGTTAGTCAAAGACCAATTTTGCCAGTCCAACACCTCGCTCATGCGCTGCACAGTACCGAGCAAGCTACTACGGCTTTTGCTATATGTAGGACGCTGTTTGAGTAATGTACGTCCTATTTGCAGTAGTGAGTTTTCGGGAAAAGCCCAAATACCAAATCCCCAAAACTTGGTCATGTGGTTGATTTCATCTTTTACTAATTCTGCTAGAACTGCTTGCAATTGTCCGGTAGTATGCGCCATCAACCAGAGATAAAGACAGGTTGCGCCGTATTCAGTGGCGACACGGTGCAGTCCATGACGATAAAGGTCTGTGTAAGGATTGCTTGAAGGCTGATATTGTCTGACAGCGCGTTGATTTGGTGCTACTTTTTTGCCTGTTAGTTGGGTGTAGATTTTTATCAAGGCTGGGGTATGTTGGCGTTCTTCTTTTTCCCACAAACCAATCTCTAATAAAGATCCATCTTCTGCAATACCGCCAACAAAACGGGCGAGTTGGGGGTGTAAGGTGTTTAAATATTGCCTGCTTGTTTGCGTATAGCCGCGAATTGGTGCTTCTGTATCTATCGAGCCTAAGATAATAGCTAGAAATACTTCTGGGTTGATGCCAATAATTTGCTTTAGTTGAATAGACTGCCAATCGATCGCTTGCCAAGGTCGCGGCTGCGGGTTATCAAATTGGATGGGTAAATCTTGCAAGCGATCGCCTAGTTCTTCTTTTGCTAGATAATGCTTGACTAAGAACTTAATGCGCTCTTGAATTTGCTTGTAGTTAGGATACTGGTAATTCTGACCTGCCAAATCTGGCGCAGATAGATGGAGTTGCAGCGTGTCTAGCATATTTTTTAGGACTTGCTTCTATGCTTCACAGCCTATGAGATGTTAAAACTGCTTGTCAGTCGGTATAAGTAGGCAGTTTTTCAGCTTAGAAGGTCGGAAAAGTCGGAATTTGAACGCGGCGTAAAGTAGAAGCCTCATTATCTGCTTGCAGCTAAGAAGTAGCAAGTTATACTTAAGATTGATTCGTACTTAGCTAACTATGGACGCTGAAGCAGCATTAGCATGGGTAGATAATTTAGTTTTGACTAAGACTGGAGAACGCCTTTCTGCATTGCAATTAACTATTCTTCAGCAAGTTTGGCAAGGGCGCAAATATTTAGAAATTGCCCAATATTACGGTTATACAGAAGGACATATTAAAGATATTGGTTCCCAGTTGTGGCAGCTATTATCAAAAGAATTGGGCGAAAAAATTACTAAAATTAACTGTTGCAGCGCAATAGAGCGATATTTGCATTCAGGCGATCGCCAAATAACTCCTTCAATCCAACATAAGAGTAATAATTTTATAGGCAGAAGTGAAGCGATTGCTCATCTCAATAGCTTAGTCGCTCGTGGCAGCAAAGCGATCGTCATTCAGGGCGAGGGCGGTATAGGTAAAACAACTTTAGCGCAAGCATATCTGCACCAGCACTTTGAGGTAGTGTTAGAACTTTTGATGGCAAAGGAGACGCAAAACATTACCTCGGCTGAACGAGTAGTAGAAGAATGGCTAAAACAAGATTTGCAACAGGAGTCTGGCGTTGAATTTGGCGTTAATTTAGCAAGACTCAAAAGGCAACTGCAAACTCGTACAATTGGTATCCTCATCGATAACTTAGAACCTGCCTTAGCTCGTCAGGGACAGTTGATTTCGCAGCACCGCAGCTATGTAGAGCTATTGCGAGTTTTGACTGATTCTAGAGTACAAGCTGTAGTGCTAATTACCAGCCGCGATCGCCTGTCTGAACCTAGCATTCACATCGAACATTATCGCTTGCCTAGTTTGACTCAAGATGCATGGCAGCAGTTTTTTAGCAGTCGTGGAGTGTCTGTTGAGCCGTTAACCGTACAGCAAATGCATATTGCCTATGGTGGTAATGCTAAGGCAATGGGCATCCTCTGCGGGGCAATTCAAGCTGATTTTGCTGGTGATGCGAAGTCTTTTTGGCAAGAAAACCACCAAGACTTATTAGCGCCAACAGACTTAAAAAATTTAGTTGCAAGTCAAGTCAACCGCTTGCACAGTATCGATCCAAAAGCTTATCGTTTATTTTGCCGTTTGGGGTGCTATCGCTATCAGGATGTAGCAAAAATTCCCATTCAAGGCGTTATTGCTTTGCTTTGGGATGTACCAATTTCCGAGCAAAGACAAGTAATTGCATCTTTACGCAATCGCTCCTTGGTAGAATGCGATCGTGGGAAATATTACTTGCACCCAGTAATTTGCACAGAAGCGATCGCGCGGTTGCGAACTAGCGCAGAATGGTCAGTTGCGAACCATCAAGCTGCAGATTTTTGGACGAATAGCATTCAGACTATTGAGACAATTCAAGATGGCTTGCAGGCTTTAGAGGCGTATTATCACTATGTTGCTGTTGCCGATTTTGACTTAGCAGCTAGGGTAATTTTGAAAAGTAGAAATAATCAATGGCGGCAGTATTTACCTTTGGGTAGTACCTTGTATCGCTTGGGTTTGCTGCAACCTGTGTTAGCTGCAATTACGCAAATAATTGATAAGATTACAGGCGATCGCTACCGCAGTGAAATTTACAATATTTTAGGCGATCTTTACTGGATTGGGGGCAAAATTCATCTAGCTATTGATTGCCAAGAAAAAGCGATTGCGCTATCAACTCAAGCTTTGAACTCCCTAGATTTAGATAGTCAACATCCTATCTATTGTCTAAAAATGATCGAGATTGATTCTCTATTAAGCATTGGTTTATACAAAATAGATTTATGGGAATTAGTCGCAGCCGCCAATTTATTTAAACAAGTAATCGCGCTTGCCCAAAATACTCCTCATCATCGTTGGGCAGAAAAAGCAACTGTTTGTCTTGCTTTGATAAACTCTTATTTAGGTTTTACTCAAGAAGCTTATTTATTAGTAGAGCCTATTTATCAAGCTATTTTGACTGAAGAAGTACCGCAGTACACGGGCAGGTTTGCTTATTTTATTCAACTTCTCGGTCAAACATATTTCAATATGAGTGAATTAGAGAAAGCAAATCAAATGTATCATCGAGCTTTATATTTTTCTCAGCAAAGCAATTATACGCAAGTACAAGCAAAAACGCTCAATGCTTTAGCAGAACTAGACAGGCAGCATAATTCATTAACAGTAGCTATTGAGCGTCATTTAGCAGCTATAGATTTATTGATAAGTATTGGCGCAAAATGCGATTTAGCAGAAGCTTATTTTCAACTGAGTTTGACTTACAAAAAAATGAATAGGCAAGACGAAAGTATTATAAACTTCAATAGAGCAATTCAACTGTTTGCAAATATAAAAGCACCAAAACAAGTTGAGAAAATATCAAATTTAAAATGTATCAGTTAATAGTGCTTTTAGTAACATACAAAATATACATATTTAGTCTTGACTTTATAAATAAATAATAATAAGTTGAGTTCAAAATAATTATATTTTACAAACTATTTTTTACTAATTGTAGTTAGAAGCAATCTTGTTGCTCTAGTCATGGGGTATTATTATGCAGAAAATAAATCAAGCGCTAGTAACTACTTTATTCATTTCTCTAGGCTGGAGTGAAGCTGCTGGAGCGCGGATTGTTGATAGTATTAGTCCACCTACAGGCGCAGGTCTTGGCGATGTCTTGTGTCCGCAGGTACAAACTCCTGTTAATACGCCACTTCCTAACAACGATAACAGCTTAAACGCCAATCCAAATCAAATTCAAAACTTTCCTGGCTTATCTTGTACTCCTAAAAATTTTCGCTCTGTAGCGCCAATCGATACCCAGTTATTCGTTTCTCCATCAGGAGGAACAACCGAGTATTTGGTAAGTGAAACAGTTATTAATAATACTGACTCTATCTGGAGTGGTTTTAGCTTGAGTCTTGGTTTTGGTACTGGGGATAATTTCGCACCGCCTGAATTGATTCTTGTGCCTGTCGGTCAAGCAATTCCAGACTTTGATTTCAATGGTTCAGGTTCCGACCCTCAGCCTACATCATCCAAGTTTGGGCAAGTCCTTCAAGATGGTTCTTTTCGCATTGATTGGTCTGGCGGTACTATAGCGCCTGGTGAATCGGTAGATTTTAGCTTTGCTCTTGATGTTCCAGATGATGAAGGGGGAAATTTTTATAACTCTTTCACCATCCGCCAATCTCCGGTTGCCCAACCAGTACCCGAACCAGATTCTTTGCTTGGTATTCTAGCTGTAGCAGGTATTGTAGGTTCGCGTTTATTCCTCAAACACAAACGCTAAGAATAGTAATTTATAACAGAAGGCAAAGTGTAGCTTTATTTGTAGGGCGGGTTTTGAAAACGCACCCTACGCTGATTAGAAGGCTGCGATCGCATTGTGAAACATGGTATAGAAATATAAAAGACTGCAACGCCGCTTGTGGAGCATTGTTGATGGGTATTTTTTCAGTTGCGCGATCGCCTTTAACCTTTATTTCTATCAGTGCGATCGCTTTTGCACAACCAGCAACCGCTGCTTTTGTGACACCGCTACGCAGCCAAAGGGCGATGGTTGTTTCCGCCCATCCTTTAGCAAGTCAAGCTGGCTTAGAAATATTGCGCCAAGGTGGTAATGCTGTAGATGCAGCCGTAGCAACAACTTTTGCTATTTCTGTTGTCGAACCATTTTCCGCCGGAATTGGCGGGGGTGGTTTTTTGCTTTTGCACCAGGCAAATAAAGCAGATATGCAGGCGCTAGACTTTCGCGAACGCGCCCCATTGAAAGCTACCAGAAATATGTACTTGGATGCCCAAGGTAAGGTACGCCCAGATGCAAGTATAGATGGGTATTTATCAGTAGGCGTACCAGGTACAGTAGCAGGATTGTATCAGGTGCATCGCCAATATGGAAAATTGCCTTGGGCGAAATTAGTTGCCCCATCAATTCGCTATGCCCAAGATGGTTTTGTTGTATCGCAAAAGTTTGTGAATGCTGTAGAAATCCGCAAAAAAGCAATTCTGAATAACCGCGCAGCTACCCAAGTATTTACTCGCAATGGCAAGCCTTATGCAGTCGGCGACAAGCTAGTACAACGAGATTTGGCAAAGACACTACAACAAATCGCTGTTAATCCCCAAAGCTTTTATACCGGAAATATTGCCAGCGCGATCGCTTCTGATATGGCAAAAAATGGCGGTTTAATTACTCTAGAAGACTTAAAAACCTACAAACCAATCTGGCGCACTCCAGTTTGCGGCACTTTTAGGCAAGCGCGAGTTTGTTCGATGCCACCACCTTCATCGGGTGGAGTACACTTATTACAGATATTAAATCTGATTGGCAATACCGATTTCAAAGCTCAAGGCTGGCACAATCCAAATGTATTGCATCTAATGGTAGAAGCGATGCGTATTGCTTACGCCGATAGATCCGAATACTTAGGCGATCCTGATTTTGTCAAAGTGCCAGTACAACAACTAATTAGCCCAGAATATGCAGCGTTAAGGCGCAAAGAAATCCAGATGGATAGGGCGAGAGCTTCAACGCAAGTTAAGCCAGTAGACAAAGCAACTCTAGAACGTTTCACCACCAAAGAATCGCCCGATACTAGCCATTTAACTGTTGTCGATGCCCAGCGAAATGCAGTTAGCCTTACATTTACAGTCAATTATGGCTTTGGTTCTGGAGTAGTTACGCCAGGAACGGGGATTTTACTTAACGATGAAATGGATGATTTTGCTGCTGCACCTGGCGTTCCTAATGCTTACGGATTGGTAGGAGGAGATGCAAATGCGATCGCACCGCGCAAAACTCCCTTGTCTAGCATGACACCTACAATAGTTACCCAAAATAATCGTCTCAAAATGGCAACAGGTGCGCCTGGCGGAAGTACGATTATTACTACTGTGTTGCAAGTTATCCTCAATGTCCTAGCTTACGATATGGATGCTGGCGCTGCTGTTTCTGCTCCTCGCATCCACCACCAATGGCTCCCAGATGAACTACGGGTAGAACCATTTGGCTTAGATATTGCCACAATTACTGAGTTGCGACGACGCGGACATAAAGTAGAGGAGCGATCGCCCTGGGGAAATGCTAATGCGATTGTGGTCACTAGCGATGGTAAATTGGAGGGAGCCGCAGATCCGCGCGGTGAAGGTGCTGCTAGCGGTTATTAGGTACTTGAGTAGTTTCTACTCTACCAAATTCAAGCGATCGCGCACTAGGAACTAAAGTCCAACCTGCTTTCATTAGTTTTTGATAGGTTGCCCAACCTTTGGAACCTCCAGGCACGCGGTAGTCGGGTACGGCAATGTGAGGAAAAGCTGTGTAAGGTCGCCAACCTTGGTTTGTTTGTACTTGCAAATGCAGTATTTTTTCTCCGTCATTGCCCGACTTAGATAACCAGCACATTTGTCCTGCCATAGTGAAACTCCTCGATCGTACTAAAAGAAGTGAATCGATCTACGTAAGTAGATGGGGTGTAGGAAATTTATCGTATGTTTCGCAGTTATTCCTGGGAAAGTAGCTACTTTAAGGGGGAATTGTATCAATTTTGCTTTTTAGTTTGTTAGCCTCAAATTTACTGCTACCAACAATCTGCTTTGTTGCATAGTGACACACTTTTGTCAAGCAAAACATCTTCCTTAAAGAATAAATTGTCTACTTGATTGTGTACAAAATTGCAATAGTAATTAGTACCTAATGTTACATAATTTAATAAAAATAGGCGCAGTCTTAGTAAACCGCCCCTGGAGTAAATATGAAGGTTAAGGGCGCAACGCCGCAGCGCCCGTACTAGGAAGTGTAGAAAGTTTTGAAAATAAGGCAATAATTATTAAATTATTGTCTTTCTTCCCCTGCGCCCCTGCTCCCTCTACTCTCTACCTAGAATCTCTTACCTCTAAAAATGTTTGCACCTTGCCATCAGGATTAAACCGGACGCGGATTCTGGGATTTTGCCCATTGGCATTAGGAGAAACAAAGCGTTCGCCAATTAAAGGCATACCAGTACGATCCAAATAAAGTCGTGATGCTGCACCATAAGGCTCAATTAGTTGCACGCTACCATCGACATCTAGAACAATGCTGTATTGGAGAGATTGTCTCAAGCTAGCTGGTGGTTGCCAGCGCTTATTAAAGTAATCTCTTACTTCTGCAACCTGGGGAACATCATTATAAGCTGTAGTGGTAGGCGCTTTAGGAGCAGTTGGTAGAGCCGATGGCGGTGGTGCAGGTGGTGGGTTGTTGACGATAGCAATTTCGTTTTGCCTTGCGGCTGCAGCCGTCCGGTTACGTGTAGAAGTATTTTTATCGTTGCTAGCAGAATTAGGAATAATAGCTATTGGTGGCACAGGAGCGTTAGCAGGCGCACCCTTTTGGGGAACAGCGATCGCAACTCCATTTGGATTTGGGCTAGGATTACCACTTGGTTGTGGCGGTAGTTGGTTCGCAATCGAATTGCCTGGAACTGAAGTTGTTTTCCCTGGCGCGGTTGCTGTAGTTGGAACTGGAGCTTGAGTCGGTACAGTGGTATTCCCTGGAACTTGTGCTGACGCTAAAGGGGAAGGAGATATAGAACCTACAACTGGTGGCGGTGGCAGCGTTTCTGTTGCTGCTATGGTGGGAAGTGGTGAAGGGGCTAGAGCAACTTGGGAATTAGTATTACTTGGAGCTACAGTTTTAGCTGTTTGGGTGGGATTGGAGCGATCGAAAATTTGCAATGCCAGCGCACTTACACCTACCCCTAACAACAGTACAGCAGCAATATTTGCCCAAGCCATAGGAGCAGGCGAATTTTGAGTGCGACTAAAAGGAGTAGGTAACGCAACTAAATCAGCAGCGTAATCGTCAAGAGCAGTTGCCAGATCGAATAATTGGAGCGTGCTAATAGGGACAACTTGCCCAGTTTCTACCGTCGCTAAAGAGCCGAGGAAAAGGTTATGAGCAAGTCCTGTAGTGGGTTGGAAAAATATGCGATCGCTACTTCCACTTACTTCTTGTGGCGCACTACTTTCACTTACTTCTTGCGGCGCACTTCCATCCCTAGACAGGTCTACACTCGCTGCCTCGACTTCTGAGGTGGTTGCAGCTACCCCATCATCTGTCGAGGTGGCTTGCTGCCAAAAAGTGGTCTTAAACGTCTCTGGCGATTGCGCTAATAACTGTTGAATGTAATTTGTTACTGCTATATGCAGAGCTTCTAAGCGATCGCCATCGCCTGTAATATGAACCCGTTGTTCTGCTGGCAAGCGCGGATCGTCCAAGCCTAGATCGAACTGCACTTGTTTTACTACCGAACGACCCACCCAACGGGATACAGGAGAGCTATAAGCGACAACTTGCAAAGTGCAAGTAGGTGGAGTATAGCGACGTAGAACCGAGTTTGGCATAGTTTTGAGTTTTTAGTTTTAAGTTTTAAGTTTTATGAGTTGTTTTGGCTTAAACTTGAGAACTTAAACTTATTTCTGTGTCAGTTGGAAAAAACTGGAGAGGGAGAGATTATTAATCAAAAATCTTGACTATTGGGCGCGGTCTAAAAGGGCAAGCCACAAACGGCGATGACCGCCAGCACTGCTATAAAATAGCAGGTCTACTAGAAGTTTGAGCGCTAAGTCAGTCAAGTTATGGGTAGAGACATTTTCATCTTCTTCCATGCGTTCTTGATAAGTATTGCTAAAACCATCTAGATACTCTCCAAGTAAAGCGGTTTTGTGTGGTTCGCTGCCATCTTGAGCTACTTGTTCTAGCAAACCCACAGCACGACGGATAATTTCCTGGTGCTGTTTGGCAAGATAACAAATAATCAGAACGAGACTTCGCGCTTCTTCAACATCTAGCTTTTTGCGTCCGCCTTCACCTTTGCGTAATGGATTTGATTGGCGCAGTCGCCACAAAGTTACGCGATCGGGTATTTTTGCTTCTAGGTTCAAAACTGCTGCTGCTTGCAGCATAGCTTCAGAACCAATCCCTGTTAAAGCTTCCAAAGCTAGTAGCACCAAGTCAATTTGAGCTTTGATGTTGTCTAGTTGGGCTAAATCGGGTTGAGTGCGGTTAAGATCGTCCCACTGAGGAAACGATTGGGCGCTAGATGGCATAACTTTAAGCATATAAGCTAAGACAGGTATCGATGTTCGGTGTTACCTATTTTGAAACCAGACTTTGCACGCGAGGTTTTGTTTCTAATAGCATACGCCGTACTTAAATAGTTTTGAATGTTAAGTTTTGAGTTTTGAGTTGGAATAAATGTGTATTTGCCTAAAAATCTACTATCTTGGAGAACTTTTGAGTCAAAGTAACCAAAATAATTCGTAATTATGGACTTCAATTACGAATTACGAATTACTTTGCGGCTGTCTATTCAACATAAGCAATCGTGACACCAGTACCGCCGTCTGCTTGTTCGGCGGCTTCATAACGAGTGACTCTAGAGTGCTGCTTTAAGAATGCATGAACGCCTTGACGCAATTTTCCCGTTCCGTGTCCGTGAATAATCCATAAAGGACCGTTAGCAAGGGCGATCGCTTCATCTAATACTCTTTCGGCATCAGCTACTCGACTACCCCGCAGATCGACTGTATTTTTGGAGGTGCGAATTGCTGGTGCTGCTTGCTGTGGTGTTGGTTGTTCTTCGCTTTTTGGCTCTGGTTTTTTGGCTTTGGGTAACGTTACTTTTTCGCCATCCAATGATTCAATGTCTTCTAACTTGACATTCATTTTCATGATCCCAAAGCGGACATTGATAGCACCATCGTCGTCAGGATTGCTTAATACTTCAGCCGTTTGTCCTAACCTGGGGATGCGAATGCGATCGCCTATTTGCGGTTTAAATCCAGCTTTGGGTTTTGGTGGAGGCGATAACCGTTTTTGAGCAATTTGGTTGATTGTATTAGTTGCTTGTTGGGCATCTTGCGCTGTCACTGGACCTTTTTGCAGGCGGCGGATAACTTGAGCAATTTCGCCTTTCGCTTGGGCGATCGCATTTTGAATTGCTGCATCTTGGTTGGCGCGTAGTTCTCGCTCTCTTTCCTGCAAGGCTGCGGCTTTAGCTGATACTTGCCCGTAAAAACGCTCGGCTTGTTCTAATAGTTGTTGCGCTTCTGTAGCTTTAGTTTCTTGGCGTTTTCTTTGCGCTTCTAAGCCTGCAATTACTTGGTTTACGTCTTCAGTTGCACCGCCTATATAGCCTCTAGCTTGCTCAATTACTTCAAGATTTAGTCCCAATCGCTGGGCAATAGTTAGAGCATTAGAGCGTCCTGGAATCCCCCACAGCAAGCGATAAGTTGGCGATAGGCTCACTTCGTCAAATTCTACCGAAGCATTCTCAAAGCGCTCATCTTGATATTTTAGAGCTTTTAGTTCGCCAAAGTGAGTTGTAGCAATACTTAGCTGGGCGTGACTGGCAAGGTATTTTAACAGTGCGATCGCTAACGCGCTACCTTCGGCGGGATCGGTTCCTGCACCGACTTCATCTAATAACACCAGCGACGAAGTTGAGACTTCCTGGTTGTCTATACTAGAAATAGCGTTCAAAATCCGACTAATCCGGCGAATATGACCAGAAAATGTCGATAAACTCTGCTCTAACGATTGTTCGTCGCCAATATCTGTTAACACCTGCTCGAACCAAGGCATTTCCACAGGTTCTTTTGCTGGAACAAATAGCCCTACCTTTGCCATCAAAGCGGCTAATCCTAAAGTTTTGAGCGTAACAGTTTTACCGCCAGTATTTGGTCCAGTAATAGTTACTACGCGAATATGAGGTTGAATGAGTAAATCAACTGGTACAACTGCCCTACCTTGTTCGTGCTGCTGCTGCCAGATTAATAAAGGATGACGCAACTGGCGCAGAGTAATCGTCTCCGTAGCTGGATAATCAATAAATCGGGGTGGATTAGCGTGCAACCACAAGCTATAACGAGCGCGGGCTGTTGCTAGATCTAAAATAGTAGCGATCGCCAGCAAGCGTTCTAGATCGGTCTGAACTGCCGCTATTTGCTCTGTCAAAGCCCGTCTAACGGCTTCTTCCTCAACTTGCTCCTTCCTAACTAACTGCCGTAATTGATTGCCCAAAGGCACAACAGCATTAGGTTCAACATACAAAGTAGCGCCGCTAGTAGAAGTATCGAGGACAATCCCAGGAATCGCATCTTTTTGGGGTGCTTTCACCGGAATTGTAAAGCGATCGCCTCTTTGCGTAATTATCTGTTCTTGTACGGCATTAGAGTGACGCTGCAAAATATTGTGTAGCAAACGATTGATCTGCGTGCGTAACTGCTTTATTTGAGTACGGATACCAGCTAAATTGGGGCTAGCGCGATCGGCTACTTGAGCGCGATCGTCAATGCAGCGGTGAATTTCTTGCTCCAACTCTGGATAAGTTCTTAGTTCGGCAACCAAATCCGTAAGTACCGGAACATCTTGCTGATTGTCAATTACCCGCCTAAGCTGCCTAGCACCAGATAAAGTAGTAGCGACTTTTAGCAACTCATTACCAGCCAAAATGCCTTGCAATCCGGCTCTTTCTATAGATTCGCCAATATCTTGAATGCCCTCAAACGACAAACCCGCCGTTAGTCTAGTTTCTAACTCGTAAACCTCTTTAGTTTGTGCCAGTAACTTTTCGCTTTCTGCCTGCAAAGTAGGAATTACGAGATTACGCGCTGCAACAAATCCCAACTTAGTAGCCGCAAACGTAGCTAAATGCTGACAAAGACGCGACCATTCCAACAATTCTAAAGTTTCAGATTGGATCAAAGCTTACCTGCGATCGTTGCAACTACAAGTGTTAAAAAGCAGTTTTAACAAAACAATTGATAACTTCATTCTAACGAAATCTACACCTGTAGCTGTACCCTAACAGACACTAATAACAAAGCTCTCAGCACCTCAAACATACTAAACCCTCTCCCAAACCTCTTGACTCTGGGTTACGCCAGTCGCACGGGCGGCGGCTCCCCCCGCACGGCGCTGGCTCCTCTGCGTCTTGTGCGGTTCGTCTCAATCGTCCCAGCAATTTGATACGCTATGTCTTAACAGCATTAAAAGTGAAAAAAGAGTGGACATTCAAATAGGGCGCGGTAAAACAGCAAGACGAGCCTACGGCATAGACGAAATTGCCTTAATACCAGGCAACAGAACCCTAGATCCGAGCCTTGCAGACACCAAATGGCGCATAGGCAACATCGAACGAGAAATTCCCATCATCGCTAGTGCAATGGACGGCGTAGTAGACGTACGCATGGCAGTCCTTTTGTCCGAACTCGGTGCATTAGGCGTACTTAACTTAGAAGGCATCCAGTGTCGCTACGCAGATCCTCAGCCGATCTTAGAACGCATTAGTACAGTTGGCAAAGACGAATTCGTTGGATTAATGCAAGAACTGTATGCCAAACCCGTAGAACCAAAATTAATCGAGCAACGCATCCAAGAAATCAAACAACAAGGGGGCATAGCCGCAGTCAGCGCTACCCCCATCGGTGCAACCAAATACGGCGAGATTGTAGCAAACGCTGGAGCAGATTTGTTTTTCGTCCAAGCAACAGTAGTATCTACAGCACATCTTGCGCCAGAATCGCAAACCCCATTAGATTTAGCGCAATTCTGCCGCGATATGCCTATGCCAGTTATTTTAGGCAACTGCGTCACCTACGACGTTACGCTCAACTTAATGAAAGCTGGAGCGGCTGGGGTATTGGTAGGCATAGGACCAGGAGCCGCTTGCACGTCGCGCGGCGTGTTGGGTATAGGCATCCCCCAAGTAACTGCGATCGCCGATTGTGCTGCCGCCCGCGACGACTATTATCAAGAAACAGGCAACTATGTGCCTATAATTGCTGACGGCGGCTTAATTACTGGTGGTGATATTTGTAAATGTATCGCCTGCGGTGCTGATGGCGTAATGATTGGTTCGCCTTTTGCTAGAGCCGCTGAAGCTCCAGGCAACGGTTATCACTGGGGCATGGCAACACCTAGCCCAATTTTGCCGCGCGGGACAAGAATTCGTGTTGGTACTACTGGCAGTTTAGAGCAAATTTTGCGCGGACCTGCTCAACTTGATGACGGTACGCATAATTTACTGGGCGCTCTGAAAACCAGTATGGGAACATTGGGCGCAAAAGATATTAAAGAAATGCAGCAAGTAGAAGTTGCGATCGCTCCTTCATTATTAACTGAAGGCAAAGTCTATCAAAAAGCCCAGCAATTAGGTATGGGCAAATGATCGCCAGTTAGTTTCGCGATCGTTGGAGACATGGAAAATCCAAGAAAATCTAGGAGCAAAAATTTCTTTGAATCTGACAACTAGGCTCTACCAAAAAATTTGCTGTCGCGTACAATAGAAAAAGCGGAGACAAATGTTTCCGTTCACTCCTCACACCACACTTCGCCCGAATTACTATTCGGGCGTTT
This sequence comes from Aliterella atlantica CENA595, assembly GCF_000952155.1. Taxonomy (GTDB): domain Bacteria; phylum Cyanobacteriota; class Cyanobacteriia; order Cyanobacteriales; family Chroococcidiopsidaceae; genus Aliterella; species Aliterella atlantica. Next base: position 283,543 of record NZ_JYON01000003.1, read on the forward strand.
CCTTATTTATCCCTACTAATTAACGGTTACTGCTGATTGGAGTCGGCTTTTCAAGTTTTCATTGGTGGGAATTCTGTTATACAAAGAACTACGAGGCAATACGCGCATTATTTCTTCAACTGTAGTTAAACCGCTAGTAACTTTTTCAATTGCTGCTACTCTAAATGAGGCAAAGTTGATTTTTCTGAGATATTGATTGAGTTGAGTAATACTACCTTCGTAAATAATCTCTTGGACTGATTCATCAACATCTAATAGTTCGACAATTACCTCTCGCCCCAAATAGCCAGAATTGAAGCAAGCAGAACAGCCAGCACCTCGCCGCCACGTGCCAAATCGTTGTTGCAAACCAAGAACTTTTAAATCTGCGGCTGTTGGGGTATAAGGTTCGGCGCAGTGCGGACAAACGCGACGCACCAAGCGCTGCGCCACAATGCCTAATAAAGCATCGCTTAATAAAGCTGGGTCGGGACCAATATCTTTGAGTCGAGGAATTGCCCCGACTGCATCATTGGTGTGCAAGGTTGTCAATACCAAGTGTCCTGTTAGCGCTGCCCTTACTGCTGTTTCTGCCGTCTCTGCATCGCGGATTTCTCCCAACATAATGACATCTGGATCTTGGCGCATAATTGCCCGCAAACCAGCAGCAAAAGTCATGCCTGACGCTTCGTTGACTTGAGTTTGAGTGATGCGCGGCAGGACGTATTCTACAGGGTCTTCTACAGTAACTACGTTTACGTGTTCGTTGGCAACTACTTGCAAGCTAGTATAAAGGGTGCTGGTTTTACCGGAACCTGTAGGACCTGTAAGAATCACCATGCCTTGCGGTTGCTGCAACCAGCTTTTGTATATAGCTAAGGTTTCTTTGGAGAAGCCTAAGTTATTAATGTTAGAAAATGGGTTTTTGCGCGGTAACAAGCGGATAACAGCTTTTTCGCCATTGACGCAGGGTAGGGTACTGACGCGCATATCCATGCCTAGTTCGGCTTCGTGCTGGGAAGTATATTTTTCGCCAATTCTGCCATCTTGAGGGCGGCGGCTTTCGGAAATATCTATACTAGACATGACTTTGAGCGCGATAATTACGCGGCGGCTCAACTCGCCAGGCAAGATAGTAATATCTCGCAGTACGCCATCAATTCGGTAGCGCACTCTCAAACCGTCTGTCATTGGTTCTAGGTGAATATCGCTAGCGCGGTTACGTAATGCTCCAGAGATTAAAGTTTTGATTCTACCTATTTGGTCAGCAGCTTTAGAAAGGTAGAGTTCGGTAGTTTCACTGATATCTTCTTGCTCGTACTCGCCTGTGAGGGGATTGACTAATGGAGCCGAGCTAATACTGTTGACGTTGATGTTTTGCGTGTGGAACCAAGCGCGATAGCTTTTATCGGAGATGGGGACAATTTTGACTTGGCTATTAGTACGATCGCTCAATTCGGCGATCGCTTCTTTACTCAAAGTTACAGGGCTGCCTAAGTAATAACAACCCTGCCACAACAATAAGGGAATTGCAGGTGGCAAACAGCTTTTATCGTGAAAGTGCCGCAAAAATCTGGAACTAACTTCCCGATCGAGGAATTTTTGGTTAACTGTTCCTTGCTCGTCAACCAAAAGCTGTAGTGCTTGGGTGCAATTAATTTCTTGATTTTTAAGTTTTTGCCAAGCCGATAGGTTCGCGGGGGAAGTCTGCATATTTGTTGGTGTATTCACTATTAGCAGGTTAACTCCAGTATAAAAATTTATTTTTAGCTAACGATGAATTTGTGGTAAAGGGACGTTAAAGCTTGTGAGATTTTACGGAGTTGCTATCAGCCATGTTAGGTGAAAACCCGACCGTTAAGATCCCAAATATTAAAAAACTTGGAGTTTTTTACACCCCAAGATACTTGACTAAATAGCAATAAAGTTAATCGCTTAATTTAAAGAGTGAGGGATTGAGCGTTTGTTTCGATTAACTGCGCCAAATCCTTTAAGAAAGCAGCAGCCGTAGCACCATAAATAATCCGGTGATCGCAGGTAATATTGACTTGCATCTGTTTCTTGACACCAAATAAGCCATCATGAGCGACTAATTGCGGTTTAGCTGCACCAATTGCCAAAATCGATCCTTGTCCTGGGGGTAAAATTGCATCAAACCTATCTACCCCAAACATTCCCAAATTGGAGAGCGTAAACGTGCCGCTATTATATTCTTCTGGTTGCAACTGCTTGGCTCTAGCCCGATCTACCAAACCTTTCCAGTTCCGCGATAGCGAATAAATATCTATCTGGTCGGCATTTTGCAATACAGGGGTAATTAACCCGCCATCTTCCATCGCTACGGCGACAGCAATATTAATGCCAGCATGATAGACGATGCCTTGTTCTGAATAACTAGCATTAACCAAGGGATGTTTTTGTAAAGTTACAGCTACAGCTTTAGCAAGTAGCGCTGTCATTGTCACGCCCTTAGACTTAATCTGCTTGTACAGCTTATCTAGCCCATCAGTAGTAATGGTGTAACCTACGTGGAAAGTTGGCACTTGCAAGCTAGCCACCATATTCCGCACTACCGCATTTTGCAGCGTGTTCAAGGGTACTACTTGACCAGGTACGGCGGGTTTTTGAGTAGGAGGGGCAGAGAAAGCAGGGGAGGCAGGGGTAGCAGGGGTAGCAGGGGAGGCAGGGGTAGCAGGAATGTTTGCTGCGGCTTCTATGTCTTGAGCTACAATTCGCCCGTGAGGACCGCTACCTTGGAGGCTGCTGATATCTACCTTCATCTCTTTTGCTAGCTTCCGAGCGCGGGGAGATACCATAATCCGTCCTTCTTGATGGTTTGACGCACCATTTGGGGAAGCAGTAGTAGTAGGTACTGTATTGGCAACATCTGCTGTTTGCCCTGGAGAAGTAGTAGGATTTGTTGTTACTGGTGGGGTAGAACTACCTGCTGGTGAATTAGCTTTTTGCTGGGCAGTTGCTATTTCTGCTTCAGTTTCGGCAATTAAAGCGATCGCAGCACCTACAGGAGCCGTATCGCCAGAGTCAACTAGGATAGTAGCAATGTAGCCTTCATAGAAGGTTTCTACATCCATATCTGCTTTATCTGACTCGACAACTACTACTGTTTCGCCTTTTTCTACTTTATCCCCAGGCGATTTAACCCAATTAACAATTTTGCCCTCAGTCATAGTCGAACTAAGAGCAGGCATAAATACTTCGTGAATCATTTCTAACCTTAAAGCGCTAATCCAATAATCTTAATTATGAAAGCAAAGTTGCACCGGAGCTTAACAGTGACCAGTTACTAGGTAAGAAACAGCCAGCGACTAGCCATTGTTGATAACTTCTTCACTGGTCACTGGTCACTGGTCACTGGTCACTGTTAAAGGTCGCCGCGAATTTCCTCAACCACCCCGTCGCGCAGCAGAATTTCGACTTGCATTTTGCTAATCAGGTTGTCCCCTGGCTGGACGCTGAATAAGCCTTCTAGTTGAAACTGGTTAACTTCTTGATTGAGTTCTAGTAACTGCACTTGCTGGAGATTTTGCAAACTTTGATTTTTTTGCTCTAATAGTTCGCTTTTCTTTTCGTTAACCTGAATCTGGATGCTTTCGATTTGCTGTAAGGTTTGAGGACCTGGAGGCTGCAAGCTTTGCTTTTGAATTTCCGCGATCGCTCTTTGTCCTTGCATATCTAATTGTTGCAATTGACCGTCAACTTGGTTGATTTGTGCTTGCAACTGTTGCTGCACTTCGTCCTTCCACCGAGGAGTGACAACAGCTTTAACATTAATAGGTCGTTTCAGCGTGAGGTGATTTGGGGAAATATCCATAAAATCGAGGCACAATTACTAATTTGTGAAATTGCATCAAGCAAACATCCCGTTAATAATATCGTGGTAGCGTTCCATCACGACAGATCGTTTAATCTTCAATGTTTGAGTCATCATGCCATTTTCCAGCGAAAATGGTTCGAGAATAAACTTAAAAGGTCCAATGCGATCGTCAGCGCGATATCCTGGGCGATTTTGCACTTCGCGGGTCAATTCTTGCCTATATAAGTCCTGAATTACTTTGCTATTAAGAGCAGTTTCAGGGGAAGGCAATAAATCTAGTTGCAAATTTTGATTATCTGCCCATGCTTGCAACGCTTCTAAATTCGGTACGATCAAAGCACCAAGAAGTCGCTCATCTTGTCCTACCAGCATAATTTGAGCAATGTAGGGCGATCGCAAACAAGCATCTTCTATCGGCTGCGGTTCGATGTTTTCCCCATTACTCAGCACGATTGTATCTTTGGCTCGTCCGGTAATAATCAAATCGTTTTGCTTGGAAACCCACCCTAAATCGCCAGTATCAAACCAGCCTTGGGGGCTAATTGCTTTAGCAGTTGCTTCGGGATTTTTGTAATAGCCTTGCATTACCTGATCGCCGCGAATCATGACTAAGCCTTGCGTTTCAGGAGGTAAGGGGGCTTTAGTTTCAAGATCGACTATTTGCGTTTCTGTATTGGGTAAAGGTTGACCATCTGCGCCGCGTAAGTTGCGCCAAGTACGGCGAACGTGAGTTATGGGAGAAGTTTCCGTTAGTCCGTAGCCGCCTAAGATAGTAATACCAACAATTTCATAAAAGTCTTCTAAGTGTTCGGCGATTGAGCCGCCACCGCTGACTAAAAATTTAACTTGTCCTCCTGTAGCAGCGCGTACTTGTTGATAAACTAATTTATCTGCTACCTGATGAATTAACGTTAGCGGGATTGTTTGCAATCCTGCCCAAATTTTCTCCAATGTGGAGTGATGAAGGTTATTTAAATCTAATCCTTGAACTATACGACGGGCAAGAATGTAGCGCTGACTTTGAGCAAGTAGAAAATTAATCAACTTTCGCTTTTTAGCTGGCTGTTCCCGAAATTGCTTTTGCACCCCTTCATAAATAGACTCCCACAACCGAGGAACGCCTACCATGTAGTAGGGTTGGAAGTCTTTGAGGTCTTTTTTGACAGTGCGAATGTTAGTGTATATCTGCGTGCAACCGTGAGCGAGAGTAAAGTATTCAAAGCTGCGCTCGTAACAGTGCCAAACTGGCAAAATACTCAGCACTCGTTCCCCTGGTTGGGGTTCAACTACCGCCCTAGCGCCAAAAACCTGCGATAGTAGATTGCCATGACTGAGCATTACTCCTTTAGGCATTCCCGAAGTGCCGGAGGTGTACATTAAGGTTGCTAAGTCTTTTTTTTGTAGTTGCGCTGGTTGTAAGGAATGTTGAGTTCCAAGCTCAATTACTTGGGAAAAGTTAAGGATTTTGACATTGTTAGTCTGTGGTAACTGCTCGTCAGATAATAAAATTGCTAGTTTTACTGGCAGCGAGTCGAGGTCTTTAGATAATTTTCGCAGTAAAGCTAAGTCTTGGACGATTAGGGCAACGCTATCGCTGTGAGACAGAATATACAGCAACTCTTCTTTATCTGCTTGCGCCCCGCGTACGGCGTTTACTACACCAATTATCATCATGCCTTGATCGGCAATTAACCAGCGCGGCTGATTATCGGCAAATAAAGAAACGCGATCGCCTGTTTTAATCCCTAATGCCTGCAATCCAGCGCCAAATTGCTGAATTTTCTCGGATAACTGGGCGTAGGTTAAAACTACTTCTGGTTGCGCGTGAGGATCTCTTAAGGCAATCGTATCGCCAAATTGGGTGCGAGCGATCGCCCAAATTTCCGGTATGGATTGGATTGTCGCCCGATCGAGATGTTTTAAATTAGCCTGAGCGTGGTTGGTGGAATTGACTGAAGAGGATTTCAACATAAGGCGATCGCTTTTATAAAGTCAATTTTGATATTTATACCTTACTCTGGCTTTTCCTCTAAAAAGTCGTACTCTGTAGCCAGATTTAGTTTTGTCAATCCGTAGTTAGCAAGATAGGCTTATGTACTGAGTAGAAAGCACTGAGTTTTTGCAGACTCGATATCATTACTAAACATATTTACATTTCGTTGTAAACCTTTTAATCAAAGTGCAACTTGAGCCGTAGTTCTCTAAACAGCAGCGCCGTAGCTTTAAACAACACTCTAGTAAAGCTGTCCTTGCCAGGAATAGACGAATCCTCCGTTCGCAAGGCATCGAACTTCTCGCCCAAAATATGTCCGATGATTGTATTTAGGCGCTTGGGAGGCTGTGGGGCAATCGTTGATAGCGCCCAAACGTAAAGATGACTGCGAACTATTGACGATCCGTGAAAGCTCTTTGACTTTTTATCGCCGCTTTGCTTAAGGCTGTAGCTCAAGCCCATGTAAGATTGAAAGCTACGCAGCGAGCGATCGCGCTTTTGGAGTTTTCCTTTTGCATCTTCTTCCCATTCGATGTAGCGTTTACCATCAATCAGAAATTTCTCGAAGGGGTAAACCTGTGAAAGTATTAAAGCTTGCATTCTTACTCCAAAACCAAATTGGGCAAATACCTTGAGGTACGGGCTAAATTCGGGATTTTCTAGTAGATGTGCTAGAGCATTGGTAATCTTCTTCTCTCTTAGTTCCAACGTGCAAATCGCTGCTGCATGATCGCAAGAAAAGTCGCTAATTTCAATACCCAAAGTTCGAGCTACCGAGCCAGAGCGTTCGTTTTCTATGCGCGTATAAGTATGTATGCCAGCAAGAGCGCCCAGCACAGGCGTAAAGCCTAGTTTTTCCGATGCAGTAAACTTGCGAGTCGCAATTTCTGGAAACTCCAAGGTCAATCGCTGGCGCAACTGGTTAACTAGAACAGTGCGGTTTTTATCTATTTGCTCTAGTTCTAAAAACTTTTGGCGAATGAGGGCTATAGTACCCGACTCAAACGAAATAAAGCGTTTGCGTCCGTGAATATCGATAAAGCGCTCGTCGAAGTAGCAAAGCGCCAAGCAGAAAGCGTCCTCATCATCGCGTTTGTTGACAAAGCCGTAACTACCCCTTTGGTGGGACAGATCGGCATGACCTACCCAGTAAATCGGAATTTGAATGCTTTTGGCAAATTCGCGCCAAAAAGCACTATACCAGTTCCCAGTAGGTTCCATGACCAGGGCAGTAGGGTTGAGCGACAATAGTTGTTCGATGCCCTCAATACTGGTATTAAGGCGCACAAAATTACGTCGATGTTCGTTGAAGTAGCGCTTAGGGTTGGGAGGAAAACGATCCAATGCGGAGGCTACGGCAAAAGAGCGACCGATGTCTAAACCGACTATCATTTATTTAAGGTACTCGTAGGAGACGTGTATCTTTGGCGACCTCTAGAAGTGCGACTTATGAATCTCCCTGAAGCCAAAACACTGGCTTAATTCGTTGTTTAAGTCACTAGAGGAGTCATGCGTTGGGGTTGGCTGGCTTGCGAAATGTAAAAGCCATAAATGGCTTATTTCTTATTGGAAGCCAAACCCCAATGTACGACTGCAAGCTTTTTAAAGCTTGACGCAATAGATCGCGACTCTATTGCGCGACACCCCATCATGCCAGTTGGGGTGTTTCGCTAAATGAGTCAGTCTAGCTCGTCAGGCGGATTTATCGATGTGGTTAGTTTCGTTTAAGGCATCAACTAACAATTGGGCTTCGATGCCAACAAGACAATCAAATTCGCCCGTGTCGTAGATGACAACGATTTTCCCTGGTATGTCACCAGGTTTAACTTGACGAATTTGAGCCAGATTTAGCCACATCGTCGGCAATTTAACAAAATACACGCTCTTGACCTTGATAAATATGGGGGTTTCAATCATAATCAGTGTTGGTTAATTTTGGCGCGATTGCTTCCTCTTTCCGACGCGGACGCGATCGCTTTAGCTTATCTAAAAGCGGTCAGCGTCGCCCTCATCAAATAGCGGGTTATGGTCGTCTGGCATCGCTGATGATGGGGCATCTAATTGTTCGTGGACGAATAGGCGCAACGATCTTACCGTTTCAATTGGATCGTCGCCAAGCGCTACCTCGGCGGTTGCTTCTAGGCGCTCGGATTCGTAGTTACCTAGGTTTCTGACTGCCTGGTAACTGATAGATGTGATTTTCATGTTTGCACTC
>NZ_JYON01000022.1 GCF_000952155.1 Aliterella atlantica CENA595
GCATCCGTCAGGTCGCTCGGATAAGACTTAAGCATCTTCTCAATCCGCAAGAACTACATTTCTATCCTCGTACCAGCATTCAGCAACAAACCTTCAACTCAATATTTATTTAGAAACAAGCTCTAACTAGAGCTTTGACTTACTTCAAAAACACATCCCCTGATTCGATTTTCATGGCAATTCTATCTGCGCCTAAATCAGCCGCTTCATTTAAAGCGACCTTTAATAATCCTGCTGCGAATGATAGTTGGGGTTGAGGGGCAATTAACCCGCAATCGAATCGTCGCAAGGTTAGAGTTACGGGTGCTGGCAAGTCTTTCAGGGTGACATAAAGATGCGTTTATCAGTATGTCCGACGGTTTCATAGACAATGGCGGCATTTGCCTTGTTCTCCAAGCCAAACTAATTAACCAAAAGCACCTTTTCTAGTTCTGTAGTAGGTTGTCAAGTCATAGCTTTTAGCGCTGTTTGTAAGTCTTTTGTCAATGCATCTACTGCTTGACGGCGGTTGGTACGATAAGCATCCCAACGTTGAGAAACCGAAATTGCCTCGCCTACCGTTATTTCGACGCAACGCTGACCGAGAAACGGATACAAAGGCTGATTGCGTCCTTTCATTCGAGCGATCGCGTTACCCAGCAGCAATGTAGTTTCAGCAAGGCGTTCAAACGTGGGTTTTTCTCTTACATAGTCAGCGATCGATACCGATAAATGTTCCAAAAGACCCATATGCCACACATAGAGAGCGGTCATTTGGGCAACGCGATCGGCAAGCCCGCGCTCTATCAAAGACAAGACTTCTATATTTTGAATATCTCCGCGATAGATCCAGTCCCAGCCAGCTTGTTCGACGCGATGGCGACGTTCGATGAGACTGCCCTTCACTGGCAAGCCAAAATAGCTTTCTGCCACACTCAGCGCTGCATTTTGACAAGCTTGCAGGCGATTGTCCAAGCTGCCAGATCTCGATAGCGATTGATGATAAAACCGACTGTAGAAATCTTCTACTTGCGACAGCAGAAATTCTATCAATCGCATCAACCGTCCGAAAATTCTTTGTTCCCAGCATGGTATTGTTGACAGCATTGAGGAATCATTAACGGACAACCCACTTTCAGATTCCAACCGTTTTAGTAATTCTTCGAGCGCTTGCCAACAAGTGCGGACATAGCGATATTTAATTCCAACAGGTAAGATAGCGACTTGCTCGGATCGCTTTGCACTCAACAAATCTTCCAAACACCAAAACGCCAGTTGAGCAACGCCAGGTTCTAGGGGATTGACGCGATCGCTCAAACCATTGATAGTCCCTTCTGGCGCTGCTGCCATCGGTAGGGAACCGTTGGCAAATAGATCGCGAGCCGATCGCAGTCCCACAAAGTCAAGTTTGCCTCGGTGAATCGGCGTAGCTCCCAAGCGCGACAATAGCCAACCTGCCGACGCTCCAGCCCAAAGAGGAATGCCGCGTTCGTAGATAAAATGAGCGTGAATCGGGTGGCATAGTCGAACAGAATGCTGGCAAGCGACCTGGGGTACGATCTGTCCGAGCAAATAAGTCAGGCAGGTTGGGTCATCTAAAGTTGGATGGCGAAAGGCAATTATAAAACGGATTTTGCCCAACTGAAATTGGCGATAGAGTTCTACTAATTGTTCTACGCCATCAAAGCGAATATGGCTGATGCACCGATATTGCAGCCATAAGGGAAGCAGCTTTTGGGCTGCACTGGCTACCCAAGGGTTGAAGGCAGGAGGAATAAATTTCAGAGGGGGTTGTACTGTTTTGACACTCATAGGTAAATAACAACCATCAAATGACACTTATATAAAGGACAAATTAATTTGGCATCCAATCTTTCAGGTTTGCCAGCTTCCAAGGTTGCTCGGTTTTTATGATTTCTTGGTTATTAGCATCGACATATACTTCCAAGCCGTTGTTGAGTTCAACTTCCCATGCCAGATTTTTGTTTTCTCTCTCCAAATTGACATCCATTGCTGTTGTACCTGGATTGGCAGCGAGGACGGTTTCGACGGCTTTAACCATTGATATGGCAGGAGGTGTTTTAGAAAGAGCAGCTTCAGCAGTTCGGGTCTGATAAAACCAAGCTCCTCCAGCAAGCAGAATTCCTCCTCCAAGAGCAGTTATAATTATCCCTTTGATTCCCATCTTATTTTCTCTCCTAATCATTAAGAGATTTATGTTGTTTATTCATACTTTTAGACTAGACAACAAGATTAAGAAAACGATGAGAAAGGTTAAAAATTTTGAATTTGGAAAAACTAAAAATATAGAGCTTATCAAGACAAGTTAAGAAGATAATGAGAGTATATTACAACTGAACGTCGAGCAATTATGCAAGCTGCATTCAAAGGCAAAAATCTATTTCGTGCAGAGAAAGAGCAAATAAGGTCGAGCATTACATAAAATTTTTAATTTAAATTAATAACATTAATTTATGTTTTCATCATTTTCTTAACTTCAGATTTTAACTTGAAGAAGGTACAAGGATTCAAACATTTAAGAAGTTAGTTCGATGCAAAAATTATGTTTGATCCAGCCAGAATTATCATCTCCACTAGACACTGAAGAATTCTGTGTTAAATCATGAAAATGCAACTTAAAAAATGGTTGATTGTTACCTTAAGCATCATGTTACCGATGCCAATGTTATTCGCGATCGGCTCGCTTCTACCTAGAACATGGCGTACTCATGCCCAAGTAGGTTGTCAATATAAAGTTTGTGTGACTCAAACTGACATTCACACTAACCTTGTCGTTCCCGTTCAAAATGATGCTTTTAACTGGCAAAATTACCTGCCTAAGCCAGTGACTCGTTCTCAGTACATTGGCTTTGGATGGGGAGAGCGCAATTGGTATATGAATCCTCCTGCTCGATTAGAAGATATTGTGCCAAGAGGATTTCGAGCGTTGTTTTTACCCAATCCTGCGGCATTGCGAGTTCAAGCCCTCGATCGCTTAAGCGATCGCGATGAGGTTAAATGCATCCCAGTTGAGCGATCGCGCTATTTAGCCTTGATGCAATTTATCAAACAATCGTTTCAACGCACCGAGCAGGGCTTTCTTGTTCCACTAACCGATTCAACCTCTGGCACGATATTCTATGAAGCGACAGGACGATATTCCCTTGTTCGCAATAGCAATCATTGGACGGCTGAAGGTCTGAAAATTGCTAATGTCAATACTCCGCTTTGGGCAGGGCTTTCTTGGGCAATTATGCACCACGTCGAAGCCAGTTGCCGATCTCCGCAGTAGTGAATTTGCTACTGATGGAATTGTTGAATTTGCGTAAGTTCTGAGCATTATGCGATCGCCTAGCTACCTCTTGCTCTTTTGTGCAACCATAGTTCAGGATAAGTGACTGCTGTACCAACTGCAGTGAGAATAGAGCCAACCAAAGTTGCATAGAACCGTACGGGGAGTAGAGCGCGATCGCCTCCTTGCTCTAGCGTAAGCAAGTCAATCAGCACCATTAATAGAACAGTAATCGCCGCACAACATAGCGTGTAATTTTTGGCTGAATTGTTATTTCATCTACACGCGGCTACCTCAAACTTGAGAGATAGATCGCATCTTTGGAGTTACACTTTCATCCACGCCCTTTGTTAGAAGGAATCATAGCTAAGGCTGGTTAAGGATTACTGCATAAGCTTTTTTTTGCAGAGCGATCGCACTTGTCAGGAATCTATAAAAATGGTGGTGATATTTTAACTAGGAACGAGGGCAGTATATATACATAACATCCCCTAGTTAAAAAAAACTCCGATGGATATCAACTTCACAACCACTTTAGGGCTAGTTGCAGGCGTACTTACTACAATTGCTTACTTACCTCAATTGATCAAAACTTGGCAGTCAAAATCAGCCGATGACCTTTCCTGGAGTATGTTAATTATTCTGTGTGTAGGGATTATCTTGTGGTTGGTGTACGGCTTTTCCGTACGCGATATCCCGATTGTGGCAGCAAATATCGTCACTTTTGTGCTTGCGTCGATAATTTTGGTTTTAAAGATTCGCTACAAGCAAGAAGCTTAACGCTTTCTGGGGCATTTTAGATTAATTCCGATACCATTAGCCCCAAAGCTACTAAGCCTAATACACTCATCAATCCAGCAGGCATAAACTTACGAGTTTTAGTCAGTCGAATCCCAAAGACGATTACTAGCACTGCTGTTATTACCGTCGCTAAAATTAGCCCCGCACTTTGTCCTTGTAATTGCAAAATACCAGCTATTATCAGCAATATGCCGCTGATACTGCCAGAAATGAGCGATGCTTTGCTTTGCGCTTGTACGTAACCGATGATGCCACCTACAACTGCTAGGATACCGTAGGCGATCGCTGCAATAATACTTAAACTCATTTTGAGAAAACCTTTTTGTCAACTATAAATATCTATATAGCTAGCATTAGTCTTATTTTCAACTATCGGCAAAGAATTTAATATTTACAAAATTCGATTGGCGATTTGCTGTATCTACCAGCAATCTAGCTTTTTTCCAGTTAATTATAATTATTCTCATTGAAAATACTTAGCTTAATCACAAAGATATATTATTGAGCAATAACTCAACCGTACATCTACTTAAAAGCAAACAACTTAAATTCACAAAAATAGCAAAAATTGGTATTTTCACGCTTAAATTGAAAGCATTATAAAGCTTTTTATGACTATCTAGGCAAACCAAACTTTTGAGGCTAAAGTTTATAAGTAGATTAAATACTAAGCTTATTTTGCATTACAAATTTAAGCAAAGCCTGAAATTGAATTTTTAGTAGATAGTTATAGGAATTAATTATGAAAAATTGGTCGCCTTGGATTCCTTATCCTCGCTCTTGGATAAGTGCGATATTTTTATGCTTAATTTTATCTGGATTAGTCAAAGGAGCAGGTAAAGTTTTGCAAGCTGGCTATTATTTGAGCCAGCATTTACCAAGGCTGGATGCTATGTTTGGCGTACTTGCTATATTATCACCTATATTCTTCATTGCAATAATTCACCATTTTCTCAACTTATTGTTAGATGTTTTATTGCCAAATAATGAATTACTAAAACTAGATAAAGTACAGGGGCTAAATCCTGGTTTAATTAGCTGGTGGAAGGGTTTGTATAGTTGGCTAGTAATAGTTTTAGCAACAATACTAACTATTGGCATATTAGATATTCTGCTTATTGAGGTTAGCTCGGTTAAGTATTTATATAATGGCGATCGCCGTGACTTACTACTTTCAGTAACAGTAATTGTTTGGGTAACTGTTGCAGCTTATTTATATCAATTTGAACATTTAGTCAAGCGTTCGGTAGTTGCTACTGCTAAAAGTCAGTAAAAACAGCAAAGTTAGAAAAATACGGTGTAGGGTGTGCTTTGCATACCCTGATTATTTAGATAGGAAAGAAGTAACATGAATGCTAAAGTTGCGCCAAAAAATTTTATAGATGACTTAGAGCGAGTTGCTCAAGCGCGTTTGCAAGGAGCGCAAAGTCTAGGAGCGATCGCTGAAACCCTTAAACAAGCAGAATTAGATGGCGAAAAACAATCGGGAAAGCTGGAATTACAAAGAGATATAGAAGATATCACCAAAGCTAGTCAAGCCTTGCGTAATGGTGTATTTCGGCTGTTAGTATTGGGAGATATGAAGCGGGGTAAAAGTACATTTTTAAATGCTTTAATCGGCGAAAACTTGTTACCTAGCGATGTTAATCCTTGTACGGCTATATTGACTATTCTCCGTTACGGGGCGGAGAAAAAAGTAACCGTCCATTTTAATAATGGTGTTAGCCCTGAAAATTTAGATTTTAAAGCTTTTAAACAGCGCTATACTATCGATCCTTCCGAAGCAAAAGAACTAGAACAACAAAAAAAATTAGCCTTTCCTGAAGTTAGCCATGCTGTTGTTGAGTATCCTTTACCGTTACTAGAAAAAGGTGTAGAAATTATTGATAGCCCAGGATTAAACGATACAGAAGCACGTAACGAATTATCTTTAGGTTATGTGAATAATTGCCATGCCATTTTGTTTGTCATGCGAGCTTCGCAACCTTGCACTTTAGGAGAACGCCGTTATTTAGAAAACTATATCAAAAGTCGCGGTTTAACAGTCTTCTTTTTAATCAATGCTTGGGATCAAGTCAAAGAAAGCCTGATCGATCCTGACGATACTGAAGAATTAGCTGAAGCTGAAGCAAGATTGCGCCGAGTTTTTCGGGCAAATTTAGCTGAATATTGTCAAATAGACGGATACGATCTATATGACGAGCGAGTATTTGAACTTTCTTCAATTCAAGCACTGCGGCGACGACTAAAAAACCCTGATGCAGCTTTAGACGGTACGGGATTTGCTGAATTTATGGGCGCTATTAGCACCTTTTTAACTAAAGAAAGAGCAGTTTCCGAACTAAGACAAGCAAGAACATTAGCCCGTCAAGCGCACTTGCACGTACATGAAGCAATTGAACGCCGCATACCTTTATTAGAACAAGATGTTGCCGAGTTAAAACGGCGGATTGATTCAGTTGAACCTGAATTTGCTAAGTTGACTGACATTAGCAGCCAATTTCAACACGAAATTAGAACGGTAAAACAGTCTAAAGCCCGCGAAATTGCTGATTCTTTCCGTACTTACGTTTTGAATGTAGAAAATACATTTGAGTCAGATTTTGTCCGCTATCAGCCCGAACTCAAATTTATGGATTTTCTCGATCGCAATAAACGAGAAGCCTTTGAAACTGCGCTCAAGCAAGCCTTTGAGAAGTATATTCACGACAAACTAGCAGCTTGGAGTATTACCGCCGAACAACAGATGAATGCTGCTTTTGTGCAACTATCGCAAAGTGCGGCTCAATACGGCGCATCTTATACCAAAGTTACAGACAAAATTACGGAAAAGCTGACGGGGCAAAAAGTTCGCATTAGTAGCACTGCAACTGAAGATAATTCGCCAAGTTGGGCAAAATGGGCAATGGGTTTGATTTCTCTTGCTTCAGGTAATGTTGCTGGAGTCGCCTTAGCTGGTGTAGGTATGGATTGGAAAAATATTATGCTCAACTTAGTTGCGGTAATTGGCATTGGGGGAGCGATCGCAGCTTTTTCGGGCATTATCTTAGGTCCAGTTAGTTTAGCACTTTTGGCGCTAGGAATTGGCGCTTTGCAAGCTGACAGCGCTCGTCAACAGTTGGTTAAAGCAACGAAAAAAGAGTTAGTCAAATACTTACCCCAAGTAGCACAAGAGCAATGGCAGCCTATTTATAATGCCGTACAAGAATGCTTTGAAACTTACGAACAAGAAGTAACTGTACGCATCGATGACGATATCAAAGCGCGTAAATCTGAACTGGAAAACTTGAGTCAGCAAAAAGCATCGCGTGAAATCGATCGCGCCAGTGAGTTGGCGCGGTTAAGAACGTTGGAAACTAATGTCTCTAACGAAGTTAAAAGCGTTGAGAGCGCTTATCAACATCTCTTGACATAAATGTATGAAACGAGACGTTAATGCGGAGCTTGTACAGGCTCTAAAAGCGGCGATTGGATTGCTAGAAAAGGAGCAATACGCGCAGTTACGCAAAGATGTAATTTCTATCTGCGATTACGTGGCAAATCCAATTTACCAAATTGCTGTATTTGCCCCGTTTAACTACGGCAAATCAACGCTGCTAAATGCGATGCTAGGTAGCCGTACTTTACCAATCGATCTAATTCCGACAACGGGTGCGGCTATTCGGGTTGGTTATGGAGATGAGCTAAAGACGTGCATTACTTTAACTGATGGTACGCACATAAACAGTCGCGGTACGGACATTTTGCAGCAATACGCGCTGTTAGACGAGCAAAGATGTATGCGTAGCGATGTTGCATCTGTAGATGTTTTCTATCCCCATCCTTTCTTGCAAACAGGTGTAGAGTTCCTAGATTTGCCTGGTACGAACGATCGCCAAGCCCAAGATGAGTTAGTACGCGATCGCTTGTTAACTATCGATTTGGTTGTACAGGTACTAGATGCACGCAAGCTGATGACTTTAGGCGAGCGGGAAAATTTACGCGATTGGCTGGAGGGTAGAGGTATTACAACTGTCGTGTTTGTCGTTAATTTCCTCAATTTATTAGAAGCTGACGAGCAAAAAGAAGTATTACATCGCCTCCGGTTTGTAGCTGAAAGTTTCCGCTCCGAGTTACCGCCAGGAATTAGTAATTTGTATCGAGTTGATGCTTTACCTGCTTTACGAGCTAGACTTAAAGGCGATGTGGCGGCGGCTCAAACTAGCGGGTTAGCTACTTTTGAATCGGCTTTGCAAAATATAGCTGCGGTGCAAAAAGAAGAGAAAGATAACCGTTTGCAGCGCGTCCAAAAAGTTGCATCTCAAGTTAAAGTTGCTCTAGAAACCAAGAAACAAGCGATCGCTCAAGAAGTAGCCGCCGCCCAAGCAAAGCATCAAGCCAAAATTGAAATCAAACAAAAAGCTGAGACTTTAATTAAGCAAGGTTTTCAAGCTAGCAGCAGCACGTTTCAAAGCTGGTTGTATTTACCAAAATTGTTAGAACGCTATCAACTGGAAATTATTTTGGCTTTGCAACAAGGTAGTTTTAGTAGTTGGCAAGAACAGTTTAAATTAGCAGTTTTAGAATATCAAAAAGCAATCAATCAATGGATTGATAAAGCTTGCGACTTTTTTAATACAAACCACCCAGGAACGCTATCAATTGCCTTTCCTGCTGCGCCGCAAATATCTTTGCCCCCACCACCTACAAATACAACAAAATCGAGTAATAACGATATTACACCAGTTGCGATCGCAACTGGCTTTGGCTGGCTATTAGGAGGACCTGTAGGAGCAGCAGTAGTAGGGGGTGTTAGCTATATTTTAAACCAAAACAATGAGTTAGAGCAACCCGAAGTTACGGTCGATTATCAGCAACAAATTACTCGAATTTATACTGAGGTTGCTAAAGATTATTTAACTCGTTTTAGCGAAGATGCTTTTGCCACGCTTTATCAATATGAGCAAACAGCATTGCTAGTAATTGGTTGTCAAAAGAATGCTGAAAAATTAGAAGTTAATGAGCAAAGTTATCAAATTCAACTAATAGAAAATTTACTGGAAAACCTAAGTTAATGTTATGGACAGCTTTGAAGCGGAAAGAAGATTTAGAGCATGGGAAATTGAGCAAGAATTAGAGCAGCTAAAAGCTCAAATGAAAAATCCTCAAACTCCTCCGCAGCCTGCTAATACTAAATATACTCCGCCTACGAGCGATCCTAAAACGAAAAAGAAATATCTATCGCAAGAAATTGAGGAAGAATTAGAGCAACTAAAAGCTCAAATGAAAAATCCTCAAAGTCAAACTAAATATACTCCACCTATAAACGAGAAAAATAAACCATTTTATGAAATTTTAGAACTCAAGCAAAGTGCTTCTCAAGATGAAATCAAGCAAGCCTACAAACGTTTAGTCAAAAAATGGCACCCCGATCTATTTTTTAATCATCCTAAACTGCAACTGCAAGCAGCAGAAAAGTTCAAAAAAATCAACGAAGCCTATAAAAAACTATCTAATTAAAGAGAATTTCCAGCCTTACCGCTACCCATTAAATACAGCAGCGCCATACGTACGGCAACACCGCTAGTTACTTGTTGTGAAATTAGGCTAAAATCTGGGTCATCCATTAAATCGGAACTAATCTCTACACCGCGATTGACAGGACCAGGATGCAAAACTTTGACGTTAGGTTGACACAGTTGCAAGCGATCGCGCGTAATCCCGAATAATTGATGATATTCTCGCAAACTCGGCAACAAATGGCTAGTCATGCGTTCTTTTTGTAACCTCAATGTCATAACAAAATCTGCATTTTGCAGTGCAGGTTCTATTTGCCAATGCAAAAATAGTTTCCCAGTACCAATACCATAATCGGCAAATAGCTTGGGTAAAAGTGTCGGCGGCGCTGCTAAATGGACTTCCGCACCGCTAGCTGTCAAACTCCAAATATTTGACCTTGCAACCCGCGAATGTAATATATCACCTACGATCGCAATCTTTTTGCCTGCAAGCAATTCCAAACGCGGTTCTTGGGGGTTGAGTAACGTGCAAATAGTAAATAAGTCTAGCAAGCCTTGGGATGGATGCTCGTGTTGACCGTCGCCTGCATTGAGTACGCCTACTTTAACACCAAGTCGATCCATTTCCTGAGCGATCGCGCTTGGTACTCCCGATTCTTTATGGCGAATCACCATCATATCAGTTCCCATCGCCAAATAGGTCTTGGCGGTGTCTAAAATCGTCTCTCCTTTGGTTAAAGAAGATGTAGCAGCAGCAAAATTGAGTGTATCTGCGCTCAGGCGTTTGGCTGCAAGTTCAAAACTACTGCGAGTGCGAGTAGACGATTCAAAAAATAAATTAGCAACTACCTGTCCTTGCAATGTTGGCACTTTTTTTGTCCGCCGCGATAGTACCTCGCTAAAGCTAGCGGCTGTTTGCAAGACTGTATTGTACTCATCCGGTGTAAAGTCAGATAGGGATAGAACGTGGTTGCGAGTCCAAGTAGTATTAGCCATAAAAAAGTTTATATTTAGCTTTCATCTTTCTGCTGCTAGCTTGCCTAGTTTAACCAATGTTTCGTCGCACCAATCGATTAGTGCTTTAGTTGTATGCAGCTTGTAACTAGCTGTCATTTGCCAGTAGGGAATATGAGGATTGTCAGTTTCCTTCTCTTGTAATTCTTGAGCGATCGCGCTGTACTTTTGCAATAGTTGCTGTTGCATTTCTCGAAACTGCTCTATATGGCGAATGTTATCACTTACAGAAACCTGCTGCCCAAAAAAGAGCTTTAGCAAAATCTCGATTCTTTCTGCTGGAGGTTCTACAGGTTCTACTAACCACTGTTGCAATTCCTGCTGACCTTTTTCTGTCAGCTTATAAATATGGCGATCGGGTTTGCCTAATTGTGACTCTACCGATCGCATTGCTAGCCCCTCAGCTACCAATTTTTTCAAGATCGGATAAATCTGTCCGTAGCTTTCGTTCCAAAAGTTGCTGGTGCTTCGTTCAATTTTCTTTTTGATGTCGTAGCCAGACATTGGACTTACACCCAACAAACCCATAATTGCATACTTGCTTTTGTTTTCTCTTGACATATAGTTCTTAGATATGTATCTTCTAGATATAAAAGCGAATGTAGGTTAAAAAACTCTAGCAACACCAGCATAGCTGTAGCAAAAGGAGCAAGATGCAAGCATTTGTAACTGGTAGTACGGGATTGCTTGGCAATAACTTAGTGAGACTATTAATCGAGCAAGGCTACAAGGTCAAAGCCTTAGTGCGTTCAAAAGCAAAAGCAGCAAAACTATTTGCCGACTTAGATATATCGTTGGTTGAAGGCGATATGCTCGATATCGATCGCTTTGCTTGCGAACTTGCAGGCTGCGATGTGCTATTTCATACGGCTGCATACTTTAGAGAATACTTTCAACCTGGAAATCACTGGCAAATGCTGGAAGACATTAACATTACAGGCACGATGAAATTACTATCTGAGGCAGAAAAGCAAGGGGTCAAAAAAGTAATTTACATCAGTTCTGCGGGTCCCGTTGGCATGAAAGCCAATGGCGTTCCAGGTGATGAATCAACGCCGTACGATCTAGAAGCCGCAAAAAATCTGTACTTCAAGAGCAAAGTTGTAGCTGAAACTGCCATAGATAAATTTTTGCAGCAGCACTCGCTACCAGTTGTGTTAATTTTGCCAGGATGGATGTTTGGACCCCAAGATGCTGCGCCCACAAATAGCGGTAAATTGGTGTTGGATTATCTGGCGCAAAAAATTCCTGGAATTATCGACGGCGGAGCTTGCATGGTTGACGCGCGAGATGTCGCGCAAGCTGCAATTAATGCTGTGGAAAAAGGAAAAAGCGGCGATCGCTACATTGTTGCCGGACAATATTTGAGTATGGAGAATCTGTTTAAATCTCTAGAAAAAGTTACTGGTGTTGCTTGCCCCCAGCGCCGCATTCCTTACCAAGCGACGTTAGTATATGCTTGGCTTGCAGATATGTATGCACGTTTGACAGGGGCAAAATCGGTGCTTCCCCTAGAAGGTGTCCGGACTATGCATCGCAAAAGACAAGTAACTTCGGCAAAAGCGATCGCCGAGTTAGCAGCTAGTTTTCGACCCTTAGATGAGACGTTGGGCGATGTTGTTAACTGGTATCTTAACAGTGACCAAATAATTCGTAATTCGTAATTCGTAATTCGTAATTAAAGAGGTACAAGCCCCTGACTTTAGTTATGGAAAAGAAAGAAAAATTTATGTCGTTGACCAGTTAATTCCTATACTTGACAGCAGGGGGAGTCGGCGGGGGTAGCTTGAGTTCAAGCGTAGCTTAAGTATCTGCCGTCAATACAAAGGGGTAGGGTTCGGCAATACCATAGCCTTGCGCGTAATCTATCCCAAGCTCGGTAATTTTTTGCAAAATAGCATCATTTTCCACAAATTCGGCAATAGTTTTTAGCCCCATCACATGACCGATTTGATTGATTGCTTCTGTGAGGGCTAAGTCTGTTGGTACATCAACAATTTCTTTGACAAAGTTGCCATCAATTTTGAGGTAATCGATAGGTAGACTTTTCAGATAAGCAAATGAAGACATCCCACTACCAAAGTCATCTAGAGCAAAACTACATCCAAGATTTTTGAGTTCGCGAATTAGCTTGCTGGCATTGTTGAGATTGGTAATTGCTACTGTTTCGGTAATTTCAAAGCAAATTGCTTGCGGGGGAATTTGATGTAGGGCAAATTGCTGCTGCAAAAATTCCATAAAGCGATCGTCATTAATACTCGCCCCAGAGAGATTGACTGCGTAGATATAGCCGCTATTTTCCCCCATATTTTGATAGTGCTGTCCTAAATAAGTAAACAGGGTGCGGATTACCCACTGGTCAATTAGATGCATCAGTCCGTAACGTTCCGCCGCAGGAATAAATGCCATTGGTGGAACGATATTACCTGTTTCATCACGAAGACGCAGGAGTATTTCATAGTGTTGGAGATCGAAATCGTCAGCACCTACAGCAATAATTGGTTGGCAATAGAGGCAAAAACTATTGTTTTCTAATGCTTGTTGCAACTTGGATATCCATTGCATTTGACCGTAGGCTATAGCTAAATCGCGATCGTCTGCTTGGTAGATGTGGACGCGATTGCGCCCAGTATTTTTAGCTGCATAGCAAGCCGCATCAGCCGCATTTAATAAGTTAGCTAAATCTGTTGTGTCTGCATTAATACCTACTAAACCGACACTGACACCAATGGTAAAGATTTTATCTTGCCAAACAAAGCGAAATTCCTCTAACTTTTGCCGCAGTGTATCGGCAATCCTTAATGCTTGCTTAGTCGGGCAATTATTCAGTAATATGGCAAATTCATCGCCACCCAAACGCGCTACTATATCGGTGTTACGAACTTGGGCTGGTAATAAAGCTGCTACTTGGCGCAGTAGTTCATCTCCAGCGGCATGACCGCAGGTATCGTTGACAATCTTAAAGCGATCTAAGTCTAAATAACACAATGAGTGTATTTGACCTTGCTGTTGGGTGCTTATTAAGGCACTTTCTAAACATTGCTCGAATTCGTGGCGGTTAGCAAGTCCTGTAAGCGAATCGTGACTTGCCTGCCAAGCTAGACGTTGTTCGCTTTCGCGCAGCACTTCTTCGGCACGTTTGCGATCGCTAATGTCTCTAAAAACAATTACAGCACCTCTAATATCTCCCTCTTCGTTAAATATCGGTGCAGCACTGTCGTCGATGGGGATTTCTAGTTTGTCTTTGCTGAGCAAAATTGTATCTTCGGGTAAACCAACAACTATTCCTGTTTGCAAAGCTTTGGCGATCGGACTATCAACTTCATTACGGGTTTGGGCATGAACAATGTTGAAGATTTCTGCGGCATTTTTGCCAAATGCATCTGCTTGTTTCCACCCTGTCAAAGCTTCAGCGACGGGATTGAGTAAGGTAATACAACTTTTATTGTCGGTGGCAATTACAGCATCGCCTAAGCTAGTAAGAATTGTCTCTAGCCATTGTTCTCTTTCTTTTAATTTGCGCTCTAACTTATTTCTGTGCAAAGCAATTTCGATTGCCGCGTGTAGTTCTCTTTCTCTAAATGGCTTAGTAATATAACCAAATGGCTCGGTATCTTTTGCCCTTTGGATGGTACTAATATCTGAATTAGCTGTTAAATATACTATGGGAACTTTGAATTTATCCCAGATAATTTCTGATGCTTGTATTCCGTCCATTTTACCTTTGAGACGGACATCCATTAGCACTAAATCTGGTTTGGTAATTTCAGTTTCTCTAATAGCTTGTTCTCCCGAATCAGCGATCGCAGTAATTGTATAACCAAGTTCTTCTAAATTCTCTTTGATATCTTCTGCTACAATTATTTCGTCTTCAACAATAAGAATTTTTATAGTATTCATTGTTTTATAAGTTAATATCACATTTTTTTGCTGGAAAGCTAATCTTAAAATTTGTGCCGCGATCGCTAGTTATTTCAACTTTGCCATCTAGCTGTCTAACCAAGCTCCTAACTAACTTTAAGCCTAATGTTTTGACTTTTTCTAAGTCGATATTGGCAGGCAATCCAACTCCATTATCTCGAATAATCAAATTATAACTTTCAGGACTTGAATACCAAAACTCAATATGTATTTCTCCCAAAATCCCTGATGGAAAAGCATATTTCAAAGCATTAGTTAATAATTCATTAATGATTAGTCCGCAATTTAATGCTAGTTCAAATTCTAGAAATACTTTTTCAATCTTAATGTTTAAATGATTTTCACCTGCATAAATATTGTAAGAGCTAAATAAATTTGCTACCAAACTTTTAACATAATCGGCAAATTCAATATTTGACAAACTTTTAGATTGGTATAGTTTTTCGTGAAGCAATGCCATTGAAACAACACGGTTTTGACATTCTTTCAATACATCAATTGCCTGTTGGTTTTTAATATGTCGGCATTGATGCCTAAATAAGCTATCAATTACCTGTAAATTGTTTTTGACTCGATGATGTACTTCTTTGAGCAAAACTTCTTTCTCTTGCAGTGCTGCTTTAATTTTCTCCTCGGCAAGTTTGTGTTCGGTAATATCAATTGCCACACCTCCTAATAAAGGTTGACCTTGGGGATCGTCAATCAAAAACTTTAGGACTAGCCAATAAAGAGAAGAACCATTAGGTGTAGGGATAGTTTCAATAGTTTTTAGAGTATTACCTGTAGAAAAAACAATTTGGTCGTGTTCGTGGACTTGCTTTACTACTTCTTTTGGCAACCATTCATCATCTCTCTTACCGCGCAAATCTACCATTTTTATATTGAAAGCACGTTCAAATGTCTCGTTGACATATACATTGCGACTTTGTTCGTCCTTAATAAAAGCTACCACTGGGCTATTTTTCATAAAAGCTTGAAAACGTGCTTCACTTTGGCGCAAAGCAGCTTCCATGTATTTGCGATCGCAAATATTGCGGCAAATACTAATCAAGTTGCCGTTTTCTAGTAAAGAAAGGGAAAGTTCTTCAAAAAATATACTGCCATCTTTCCTTTTGGCTACTGCTTCTCCCCGCCAGCGCCCATTTTGGCGAACAATAGCTGTGACATCGTTTTCAAAACGAGCAATTTCATCTGGATAATAAAGTTCTCTCCAAGTTTTGCCAAGTAGTTCAGTTGGGCTGTCGTAGCCATATATATCAATGTAAGCTTGGTTGACATAGATATATTCACCGTTTTGATTAACAATCCCGATGCCATCGATAGTTGCTTCCATCGCAGCTAGCTGGCGTTGCATAACTTCTTGTGCTAGCTTGCGATCGCTGATATTTTGGGTAGTACCTAACGTACCGATGACTTGCCCTCTGGCATCGTGAAAGGGCATTTTATTCGTTTCTAGCCAAACTGTCGTTGTACTGTTGTGCAGGCAAGCAGGTTCAATAATGCCGTACTCGGCTCTATTTTGGTTCATTACCCGCGCATCTACTGCCCGAAAAGAGTCTGCCTCTTCTTTTGTCCAAAAGTCGTAGTCAGTTTTGCCAATAAGATCGCTAGGCGACTGAACTCCTGCCATGCGGGCAAAATTGCGATTGCAACCCAAAAACTTAGAATCGCGATCTTTCCACCAAATTGCTTGAGGTACTAGATCCAAAACCATTCGCAACATTTTTTGACTTTGCGCTACTTCTTCATGCACTTGTTGCAGTGCGGCTTCGGCAAATTTGCGATCGCTAACATCATTGAGGTTGCCAGAAATACTAATAATATTTCCATAGGCATCTAAGATCGCTTGTCCATATACTTCCAGCCAGAGAAATTTACTATGCTTGCTCATGTAGCGAATTTCACAGTGGCAAGATTCCATCTGGCGCTGCATTAGCGATTGAAACAGGTGCAAACATTTTGTACAGTCATCAGGATGAATATACGTATGAAACGGAGTACCAAGACTTTCATCAATTGAGAATCCAGTAATATCTGTCCACGCGGGATTGAGAAATGTCCACAATCCCCATTCATCTAATTGAAAAATAACTTCTTTGCTGTTATTAACTACAGCGCGATACTGCTTTTCGCTTGCTCGCAGGCTTTGTTCTACAGCAAAGCGATCGCTAATATCAATACCAGTGCTAATAACGTGCGTAACGCTGCCATCTCGATCTTCAAGCACTGTATTTGTCCACGAGATCGAGCGGCGATCGCCCGATGAAGTCATCCAATAAGTTTCTAATGTAATCGGTAAGCGTTCTGTAACAACTGCGGCTAAGGCGCTTTGAAAAATATCTCTCTCTTCGGCGATCGTCAATACATCCCAAACATACTTACCCTTTACCTGGTCAAATAAATAACCTGTTGCATATTCGCAAGCTCGATTAAATTCAACGATCTTCCCTTGCAGATCTAGCATTACAACCAAGGCACTAGCTGTATCTAAAATGGTGGATATATACTTGCGCTCTTCCTCTAGCAATGCTTCTAGTTGCTGGCGCTTGTCACTTTCTCGATGAGTTAAGTACCAGAAATACACACTCAAGAAAGCGAGGAACATAATTGTAGCCCCACAATAAAAGTTTTGCATATCTACGTCTGCTAACACATTAGTTTGTCCTACTTTTATAAGTAATTGTGCTTAAGAGAAAATGATAGTTTTAACGATATTTTTTTGAGTTGCTGCATTGTTTAGATTAATAAAGTTGCGATCGCATTGCTTCTAGCGATCGAATCCCTTGATAGTATTAAGGGTTACTTCGCGACTACCATTTCTGGCTCCATTACTTTACGAAAGCTTTATAACAATTAGAGTCTCTCGCAGTTGCCACTAATCCGGCTACGGTAGCATTACTGAAAAAATTCAGGTCGATGGTCATCTACAAACAAAATTGACTGATTTATCCGCATATTTACTATTTATTTGGCTGCGAATCCCTCGCACTTGCTTATACTTTCTTTATATATAGATCGATATTCAAAAGTTTATTTATTCAGCAATAATAAATAATTTCTTTACTATTCGTTTGGTTAAAAAAAGCACATTATTGCCTAAAATCCACAACTAAACCAAGTGTTGTGTAGCGAAATTTAAATTTTACCCAAACACTCGCAGCGCCATAGAAATCAGCGATAAAAATGTCAAAAATCCCACTGCATCTAATATAGTAGTCAACAGCGGACCGCTAATTAAAGCAGGATCGAGCCGCAATCGCTTCAATGCCATTGGCAACAAAGTTCCTAAACTAGCTGCAACAAGTACATTAATAGCCATAACTGCGGCTGCAACCAAAGCTACCCAACGTTCATTAGCAGGCGACCAAATTAAAGACAAAATACCTAAAGATAGACTTAAGGCTAAAGCTGTTCCTAACCCTGCCAAAATTTCCTTGCGGAGAATTTGCAGCGTATCTTTGGGCGTAACTTCACCTACACCAAGTCCGCGCACTGTCACAGATAAAGCTTGAATTGCCACATTACCGCTAGTATTAGACAAAATTGGCATAATTACAGCCAAAACAGGGACTAGAGCAATAGTCTTTTGAAAAGGAGCGATCGCACTTGCTGCACCAACATATAAGCCGATATTGGCAATTAGCCAAGGTAAGCGCTTGGTAATAGTCACGCGTGGGTGAGATAAAGCTTCTTCGTCACCACCGCTAACCCCTGCTAGTTTTTGGATATCTTCGGTTGCTTCTTCTTCTAAAATATCGATGACATCATCAATAGTGACAATCCCCACCAAGCGATCTTCTCGATCTACCACAGGTAAAGCAATCAAATCGTAGCGTTTCATTAATTGCGCTACTTCTTCTTGAGGCATTTCCGTACGCGCCTTCAAAACGCGATCGCTAGCTATATCGCCGATGTAAGTATCGGGAATTGTAAATAATAACTGCCGCAGCGAAACAACGCTAACTAATTTGCGGTTGTCATCTGTAACGTAGGCGTAGTAAATAACTTCCTTATCGCGATCGCTTAAGCGAATCTTACTGAGCGCCTCACCGACTGTTAATCCTTGCCGCAACCTGACATATTCTGTCGTCATTACGCGCCCTGCGGTGTACTCAGGATAGCCCAAAATCGTTGCTGTTGCTTGTCTTTCGGTAGGGCTAAGTTGTTGTACTAGGCGCTTGACAACTCCGGCTGGCAATTCGTCGAATAATTGAGCGCGATCGTCAGGACTCATCGCTTCGACAAGGTGAAATACCTGCGAATCGTGCAAGGCGTGAATTAACTCTTCTTGGACTTCATTGGGGAGATATTCAAATACATCTATAGCTTGTCCCTTGTTGAGCAGGCGAAAAGCGATCGCCCTTTTTTCCGGAGGCAATTCGGCAATATAATCGCCTACATCTACAGCAGGTAGACGATTGAGTTCTAACTTTAGCTGGTTTAAATCGGCAGTATCTAACAGGGAATTAAAAACTTCCTGAGTAAGCATGAAACCTCCATTGCATCTCCCCCGCGCTGGGAGGTGCGATCGCCAGCTTAGAGGAGAATTGTACTGTCAGGTGATGGACTTTTGTCCATAAAATCTACACAAGTTCGACATCGACACCAGTTTGAGGTATCGCTAAGTCCTATCGTACCTTGCTAGGAGCGTTTCTGCTAATTTCAGTTGCAAGTCAATTAGCGATCGCGCTATTCAACTGCATCAGAGCGAAATTAGAACTACAAATACTTCTGCAATAATAGCTCTAACTTTTGCTTGGTTGCTTGAGGCGCTTTATCTAGCTGAGTTAAAATTGCATATTTTAATGCTGAATGAGCATCCGATACAAACGGGCGATCGCTCAATCTTTTGACTGTTTCTTGAATTACTTTTTGGGCGTTAGTTGCATTGCGGTGTAAATTTGCAATTATCATGTCTACCGTTACGCTGTCATGGTCTGGATGCCAACAATCGTAATCGGTAACTAATGCTAAAGTAGCATAGGCAATTTCAGCTTCTCTAGCTAATTTTGCTTCTGGTAAATTGGTCATGCCGATAACTGTAGCATCCCAACTGCGATAAAGATGAGATTCTGCTTTGGTAGAAAATGCTGGTCCTTCCATGCAGACATAAGTACCGCTTTTGTGTAGGGTAACATCAGTTAAATTGAGACTAGCGATCGCATCTATCAAAACTTGCGCTAATTGATGGCAAACTGGATCGGCAAAAGCAATGTGAGCGACAATTCCTTCACCAAAAAATGTGGAAATTCGATTCTTTGTACGGTCGATAAATTGATCTGGTACTACCATATCTAAAGGCTTGGCTTCTGCTTTTAAAGAGCCAACTGCAGAGGCAGAAATTATATACTTTACACCTAATTTTTTCATTGCATAGATATTTGCTCTATACGGTACTTCCGAAGGCAATAGCGTGTGATTGCGACCGTGACGAGCGAGAAATACTACTGAATTTCCTGCTAAATTCCCCATAATTAAATTATCGGATGGCGAACCAAATGGAGTAGAGACTTCAATTTCTTCTACATCTTTAAGTGCTTCCATTTTGTAAAGTCCGCTACCGCCAATGATGCCAATTTTTGCTGTTTTCATGCTTGTGTCCTTGGGTATTGCTGCCACAAGAAGTTATTTTACTGGCAAATTACCAGTTTCGTTTAATAGACTTCAAAATTAAAAGTTTAGAGAATTAGCGTCTATATACTCTTTCACCTGCGCGGACTGAGATGATTTTTGCATCGATGTGGATGTTTGAGAATTTTGCCTAAAATGATCGCTTAATTTTCAGAAAAAACGCTCAAAATCTTTCCTAGAAAAGAAGTTTGAGCGCTATTACTATGACACACATTTCAAACTTTTTAAACTTGCACTGTAACCTACAGCAATGAAGCTTTAAATAATTCCTGGACCTTTTCCTCGCTTATCGCCATCTGCAGTAAGTTTACCTTCTTCATCTTGATTCAAGTTATCAAGTTCGCTAACACGTTCAGCAGTTGCTTCTTCTTGTTCTTGTTGCAAATCTCCTGGCTCATCAACATACATTTCTGGTTCGATTGCGTAGTTGTTGCTAAGACCTTCTTTATCTACTGTATAGCCACTTGTAGTATCGAGATCGCTTTGGTTATTTTCGTCAGTTGGATTTTTAAACCTATCACCTTCTCTTTCTTTACGGGCTGCGGTTTCTGCCGGAACAATACCGCGATCGTAGGTATCTGTATCAACACCAACTTGCTCATTATTCACGATCGTTGCCTCTTAAAAGTGTTTAATTACAATTCTTAGCTTAAGGCTAGATTAAACTACAAATATATCTCTCGTTAGGTATAATTGCTACAATAGTTATTGCATCAATATTTCAGTAAAATTTTTGCTCATATAAGTGTATTTTATGCCTAATTAGATATAGGCAAAGTATCTATGCTCTACGTCTTTTGAGCAAATCGGCTGCGAAAAATAATTAGTTTGATAATATTAAATATCTCCTAATAACCAAAAACCGCTGTAAGTCATTCCCGAATCATCAGGCTGGACTAACAAAAAATGCAATCCTTTACTAAGTTGCTTTCTTTGGGTGTAATTAATCGCCGATGTAGTAACTTCAGCATCTTCAAATGTTGCAACTATCCATCTATCTACTAAACCTGCTGTTAAAACTAATCCGCTAGGACTACCAGCTACATAATCGAGTGCTACAGGGTAAGCATTGTGCAACCACCGCGCTAATTGCATCGATTGTCTACCACCATCAATGACAACACCAGGAACAGAAATTGTTGATGCTAGTCCTAAATTAATTGGCAGTAAAAATTCTGGCATATTTAAGATGGGAATAGGACGCTGGGAAAAAGTGTCTACCAAATCGCCAGCATTAAGCGCTGCAAAACGCCATTGCTGTCCCCATAAGTTTTCTGGTAAAGGTGTTGGTGGTGGCTGTTCTAGAGCGATAGGATCGTAAGAATCTTGACTTGGATAGGAACGCGCCTTCAGCCATTGTTTTAAAGCAAAAGTACGGCGCGTTGGTTCGACAAGGATACCGAGCGATCGCGCAGCTAGTTGAATTAAGCTTAAAGACTGGGGACGAAATACTTGAATTACGTCTGGTTGTTGGTTTACGGTTGCTATTTGCAGTTGGGAAGTTAGCCAACTTGCATTTGCTGCTGATTGCGGACACAAAGCTTCGTAGGTAAATTGGCGATTCTCGTCGCAAATCAATAGTTCCCACAAAACTTGTCCGTTTTCATCCTGCAAAGGACGGCGGTAAAAATCAGCTTGCCAAATTTTCATTGATTTTTGCCTACTGCATTTAACAAAACTTCTGCACCATAACGGACTGCATCTGTGCAAGGTAATCCTGTCTCAGCTTGGGTTTGAGTTATAGCAAGTTCAGCAGCAGTTGAGTCTAAATGAGCGGTATTTAGAGCGATTCCTACTACTTTTGCTGGTTTAAATGCACCTGCGGCGCTAGCAACGCTTTGGTAGAGTTTGATGACCTCATTTAGCGACGGAATTGGGACGTGTGGATGATTGCGGATGTGAGTTTGTCCAACGCGGTGAACGAGAATTAAAGCTGTTGGCTGCGTACCTCGAATTAGTGGCAAAGTAGCTGTAGAACCTGGATGCAACAGAGATCCTTGTCCTTCTACGTGCAGGATATCGCTGTCGCCATAACGCATTACTAATTGTTCCACCGCACCAGCAGCATAGTCTACTCGCACTGCATCTAAGGCTACGCCATCGCCAGATATCATTATCCCTGTTTGTCCGGTGGCGAGGAAGTGCGATCGCAAACCTTGTTTTTGCGCGGCTTTATGCAATTCTAAGCTAGTTGACATTTTGCCAATTCCCATATCTGTCCCCACGGTAAGAACTCGCTGACAAGATAGGGTTTGCGCTTTAGCACTAGCGATCGCTATATTAGCTGGTTCTTGTCTAACATCCCAGATCCATTGTTTATCTGTAAGTATTGCTTGCAATTGGGGTATTTTTGCCATTGGCGTATGCAAGCCGTTGACTATCGATACACCTGCACTTACTGCTTGCTTGATTTCATCCAACCATTCATCGGGTAACACTCCGCCAGAGGGTGCAATCCCAATCACTAATACATCTGGCGCGTAGGTTAAAGCTTGTTCTACAGAGGCGACTATTGGTACATCTCGATTGATACCAGTTAGTTGTGGTAAAGATTCTCCCGCACATTGGCGATCGATAACGGCGACAATTGGTGCTTCACTAAAACGTAGAAGTGCTAACCCAGTTTTGCCATAAACGCCTTTTACACCTTCGTGCAGCAAAATAGCTATTTTTGTATCAACTCCCAACCGCACGCAGTTCTACTCCTAAGCCTGGTTTATTGTTTGGCAAAACTTTTCCTGCCTGCATTATTGCACCACTAAAGGGATCGTTTGTTAAGTTCAAGTGACTATCTAAGTCGAGGTAGTCAGCAAGCGGTGATAAGTGTGCAACGGCAGTATTAGCCAGCGTACTATCAGAATAGCAGCCAAACATGACTTGCAAGCCGCAAGCTCTTGCTGTATGAATTATCCGCATCATTTCGCTTAAGCCGCCAGCTTTCATGAGTTTGATATTAATGCCATCTATAGAGTTGGCAAGTAGGGGGATATCTGCGCTTGTCATGCAACTTTCGTCTACAAATATAGGTAGAGGCGATCGCTTTTTCAAGTCTGCAAGTTTACTTTCTTCGCCTCTAGCTAATGGCTGTTCTACATATTTCACGTCTAAATCTACTAGCCAGTTGCACATTGTAGCTGCATCGTCGCTATTCCAACCGCCATTTGCATCTACAAATAGTTCTTGCGCGGGTGCTACTTCTTTTACTGCTAGTAGCATGGCTTTATCGGCTGCAATTCCTTCTGTGCTACCTAGTTTTACTTTCAATACGCGAATATCGGCAAATTGCAACCAGTCTTTTACTCTAGCTTGTGCTTTTTCTGGGGTATTAATGCCAATTGTGACTGAAGTTGGCACAATGCGATCGCAATCTAACCCCCAGAATTGCCATAGGGGTAATCCTACTTGCTTTCCCAGCCAGTCATGTACAGCTACATCTATTGCTGCTTGTGCGGAGGAAGGAATGTGAGACGATTGCAATAGCTGGGATATTTGCTGTCTTTGTAAGGGGTGAAATTTACTTAGCTGCGGTACAATTTGTTGCAGTGCTGTTTGCAGGGTTTCTGTAGATTGGCGATGGTTTCCTAGGGAAAATGGCGAAGCTTCTCCCCAGCCTATAATTCCATCTTGTGCTATTTTTACCCAAATATTGGTTGTTTGCGCTGTTGTACCCCGACTAATAGTTAGCGGGAAGCGTTTGTTTACTGTAAATGTTTCGATATTTATTTGCATAAGTTAAGCGATCGCAAATTTCATACTAAATCGCTAGTATATTTCAAACCTGTATTCTCAATATTGTCAGAAAGGTAGCTAGTTGCGATCGTTCTACTACTTTTGGGGGATTAATTCGGAGCAGGAGATAGCTTTCGCTTTCCTGTGAGCAACATATTAAGTTGTTTTTAAGAATTTTGTTAGATTTTGCTACGCGGTGGGAATACTGAAGTCAACAATTAATCCTCAAGCAGTGTAAATAGTATGTTGACAATACAGTGGCAAGAAGAAATTACATCATTGCAGCAAAGTCTAAAACGTGAAATAGCTAAAATATCTGGTGGTTCAGAACTTAATATTATTAAGCATATTTGCATCAACAACCTAAAATCAAAACTAGATCGCCTAGACGAAATTGAGAAAATCCTTAATATAGATAAGTATCAAATTGTTTTTATCGGTACTATTGGTCAAGGAAAGACAACAGCTATTTGTCATCTTTTTAATTTAATAAGTAACTTCAAAGTTTCTAAAACTATTAATGGTAAGAGCAAAGATGTAATTGAAACTAGAGAATTATTATCTACAGGTTCGGGACGAACTACCATATGTGAGGTAGTTCTTAAAGCCGCCAACAAAACGTATATAGAGATAGAGCCTTATACAATTGATGAGATGGAAAATCTTATCTTTGATTTTTGTGACTCTATTTCAAGCAAAAACGTTCCCTGTTCAGAAACTCAGATAAATATATCTCAAGAAATTGAAAGAGCTATTAGAAACATGATAGATCTTAAAAAGGTTAATCAATCAATTGTTGATGGCGATAAAACTAAAAACACTTTAGTTGATAAAGCCAAAGAATTATTTGATGAAGCTGGAGAAGATATACTAAAAAAGACTGCATTAAACAATGCAAATATTGAATCTAGAACCAAAATCAAAATTGAGTTTGATAATCAGACTACAGAACAACAATGGATAAAAGATACCTTTGCTGCTATTAATAGCGTTCAGTTAAAAGAATTCGCGATACCCAGAAAAATAAGTCTTTATGTGAGCAATGAAGTTTTGTCTGGCTCAAACTTATTTCAGTTTGATTCTGTCGTAGATACCAAAGGACTTGATGAGAATCCAATTCGTAAAGACTTACAAAAATACATTGAAAGCCAAGATGTAATTTGTCTTTTTGTATCTCCCTTTAACTCTGCTCCTGAAGCTAATATTAGTAAACTAATTAGTTATCACCTTGCATCCAAATCAAAAGACTTTCATCATAGGTTTGTAACGCTAGTATTACCGCGTAGAAATGAACCGGAAAACGTGAATGAGAGTAACGGTGACTGGGATATAGGAGTGCAAAGAAAAAAAGAAGAAATACAAACTACGTTCAGGAAGTTGAATTTAGACTTTTTTCCAGGAAATATTTTATTCTACGATGCTTTAAGGTACTACCAAGATACTATAGTCAAACTTAATGAATTTTACACCGAAGAAGACGTACAAGCAGATAAAAATGAATTTATCGATGCTGTATCAGGTGTAGTAAAACGCAGGCGAAATATTTTGCTTGAAGAAGTTAAGACTATCAAAGAAAGCTTTACAAAAATTCAGAAAGGCGATGCTTTAACAGAAACAGAAGTTAAAGCAATTGAAAACGCTATTCAAAAACTAAAGAGCTTACGAGAATTAGGTAAGAGAATACCTAGTTTTGTTTACGATGATTTTATTAATAAATTCATTAACTATTATCGTGATACTTATCCAGCATGGAACACTAAACACGCTATTCATAGAAATTTTGGCTATTATAAGCCAAGGGATATAGATATATATTTCGATGCACAGATTGTTGCAGAAGGAATAAATGAAAATGAAATGCTAAGAAAGTTTACTAGAGAAGCAAAAGATGAGATTGAAAATATTTTACAAGAGCTTACTGCTGCGAATGAATCTTTAAAGACACTTATTCCTGAGCTAATCAAAGAATTCTACGTTCTGTATGATGATTTCATCTACGAAGTTGGACTAAAAATACACAACGAAACTTTAAGCAAGCTTTCACCTCAAAGCGAACAATCTGACTTTTGGAATGCGTTCATGGCTGAAAGAGGTAGAGTAAGACCACGTGGAGAAAGATATGGAGATAATGTATGTCTCATATTTGAGCGAGAACTTGAAACCGAAACAAGCTTAAATAAATTTCTCCAAAGTAAAGCTGAATACTACTGGGAAAAATTAGTTCTTAAAACGATTGGTTTTTTTGGACAAGAATAAAAATGTATTGGTGCTACAGCTAATACACGACTTGGGACGCAATTGAGTTGTGTCCCTAGATCATCATAGTCACCATAATTCAAATTTAAAGCATTTATGATTCATTTAAATAAAGAAATGCGACAAAAGCTTGATATACGCTCTGTAAATAATCAAAGTTATACAAAATGCTTAATTAGAAATTTAGAAATTGCAATTGATAGCAGACCAGAAGAGTTAGTTAGACAACTATTCATTCATTATCTAACTAAAGAAAGTACATTGCTTCAACGCAAGATCGAAATTAAAGTTGAATCCAACAATCATGACATAGAAATATATAAGTTAGCAGAAAATTCTAACTTCAAACCTTATCAATCTCCTACAGTAATTGTGGAAGTAAAAAGAGAAGATGTAAATTTACAAAATCATTATGCTCAAATTCAAAGATATCTAATAAAATCTAATTGTAAAATTGGAATTTTATATAACTATCACAAAACTATACTATTCCTTAAAAAGGATGATGATTTTGAAACTAATCAGTTAGCAAATTTTAGAGAAGTAGAAGAGATACTTTTAAAAGTGAGTAATATTGTCAATCCTAATTTATTAGAATTTGAGAAAGCACAAAAAGGAGATTTTGAAAGTTTTACTTATCTTATAAGCAAATATGGTAAATATACGACCAATACAATAGTATTTAAACTTAAGACGCAGCAACCAGAGCTAAAAGGCTATTTCTTTAACGTGCAAGGAAATAGGATTTACTATGATATATGCGGTCAATATTCTAGAAATCAGCAATTTTTTGAGCGCCAGGATTTTGAGAGATTAGTTGCCATCAAGTATTGACATTTTATTACTTATCTGCTCATGCTATGAAGTATATACATAGCTTGTTTTGCTTTGCTTACAGGTAAAAATAGATGATCGTGATAGTATGCTGAAACTGCATTTACACTAATATTGTTTTCAGCAAGTTTGGTAGTTATAGCAGCTAAAAATCCTACGGCTTCTAAACTAGAATGCACTAACAAAGAAATCATTTTAAAAACACAATCATACTCTAGATTGGCTTCTTCTGCTTGATTTTTAGTAATTATTAATGTTACTCCTTCTACTTCTCTAAACTGGCAAATAGGAGTTACGTTAAGTGTTGGAAGTTGCTCTATAGCAACGGAGCAAAAAACATACTCTTCTTCATCTAGCTTAGGATTCATGGATTGCAAAAGAGTAGTTAAGTATGTATCTCCACTCATCTTGAGAAAGTTACTCTATTTTCTTGGTAATTTGCTATTAATGTAAATATTTTTAGCCATTGAGAACCTAGTAAGATTTCTCTTATTTCATCGCCTGCAAATACAGGAATTTCAAATTCTTGGCTTGCGATCGCTATCTTACCTAAGTAAATATCAAAAAATGCTTCCCCTTGTGCTGTTCTCAGCTTATTTTAGCGCAAAAATAGCCAGTCTAGGCTTTCTACATCTTGCTTATTCATTGCTAGAACCTCTGTAAAGCCTGTATCTAACATTGCTTCTGTGGAAAGACTTAATCCATCTGCATCTATTAAATTCACCTCAAAGTATATTTGTCCTTTTTCTCCAAATCGTCCTTGAATCATATTCTACCACTGACACCAGTTTCATTAATTCCGAACATATGATGAATGGTGTTAGGGTGTTTTTCTCTGGCTTTGCGACTTGCTACTTCTTGTTCTTTATCAATAAAGTATTCTCCACTGTCTGGTTCGATAGCAATATACCAACCATAGTATTTATCTAGTATTTCCGGTTTTAGTTGTTCAAATATTGCCCAGCAACGTTGATAAAATGCTTCTTGTCTTGCTCTATGTGCTGCTTTTTTTTCTTCTGACCATTGAATCTCTGGAAACAATCTACCCCTACGAACAATTCCTTCTGGTGTATGTTGATTCATATATTTAGATGGTTTAATTCTAGTTCATACATTATATACGATCGCTACTGCGCCCATTGTTGCAAAATATAATCGTAAAAACTTGTTTTATCTACTGTATCCATTGCTAAAATCTTTCTACCTCCAGGTTGCACTTTAGTTCGTCCTTGACTAACACCAGTAGTAATAATTTCTGTCTCCCATTCGCGCAATTGATAAAACTCTGGATGTCCTAAATATGCTGTAGCTAATACATCCCAAAAGTAATAATCTTGGGGAATAACTAAGGCGTAACATTGTCCTGCCAAATCGGATAAAGGATATTTACGTTGTTTGCCTAATTTATATACTAATTCTGATGTTACAGGTACGTTATTAGTAATATCTAAGGGAGACATAATAATTTCAAGTTGAGTTTGCCATACTCGTTTAACTGCGATCGCATCCCAATAAGCATTCCATTCTGCCGATCCATCTTGACCTGATTCAATGCTTTTTTCAACGTTTCCAGGAACGTTTAAAGCGCCTCCCATCCACACAATTTGTTTAATTTTTGCCTCAATTTCTGGCGCTGCATCTAAGGCAACTGCAACTGTGGTTAATGGACCTGTTACCATCAATGTTACGGGTTCTGTAGCTTCACGTAATACCCGCACCATAAAATCTTGTCCTGTTTCTGCTAGTAAAGGCGTGTTGATGGTTTCATTTTCGTTGAGAATAGGTAGACAATTAACAATCGTTGAGTCGCGACGGTACAAGCGGGGAAATGGATTTATCCCTCTAACTGTGCTTTCGGCTACTGGGATATGCGAACAACCCATTAAATCTAAAATTTTGCGCGTTGCGCTTACAGCAGGTTCGATGTAGCAATCAGCAGGCGTGACGACAATACCTAGAGGTTGCACGTTATCCATTGTCATTAGCAGCATAGTTGCTAAATAATCATCTACTCCGCCATCATGATCCAGTAGGACGAGTTGTTTATTCATGGGAAGATAATTGTTGTATGGATGAATTTATGCAAGCTGCGATCGCCGAAGCAAAACAAGGATTAAATGAAGGTGGCATTCCCATAGGTTCTATCCTGGTTAAAGATAATGCAATTATCGGACAAGGACACAATCAGCGCGTACAAGCGCAAGATCCCGTCACTCATGCAGAGATCGATTGTCTGCGTAATGCTGGCAGAATAGGCAATTACAAGGATACAGTTCTCTACTCCACTTTAATGCCTTGCTATCTTTGTGCTGGCGCGGTTGTTCAATTCGGTATCAAAAAAGTTATTGCTGGCGAGTCGCAAACTTTCCCTGGTGCTAGAGAATTTATGGAATCTCACGGCGTTGAGGTAATCGATTTAGATTTAGCTGAATGCAAGCAGTTGATGAGTGATTTTATTGCCAATAATCCGCAATTGTGGAATGAAGATATAGGCGTTTAACAGTGACCAGTAACCAGTGACCAGTTAAGAGGGGTTAAGCTATTGTAACGGCTAATAATTCGTCTGACATCTCAAAGTTGGCGGTGACGTTTTGCACGTCGTCTAAGGCTTCTAGAGTGTCGATTAACTTTAAAAGCGATCGCGCTACATCAAGATCTGTGATTTCTACTGTATTATCAGGTATCCAGCGCAATTCTATATCGCTGACTGGGAAGTTTTGTTTTAATATTTGGCTGAGGTTTTCTAAGTTTGCAGGTTCGGTAAATACTTCTGCTTCGCCATCATCAGTTAGTTCGTAAGACTCTGCGCCAGCTTCTAATACAGCTTCTAAAAGTGTATCTTCATCGGAAAAAGAAGCGATCGCAACTACACCTTTATGAGCAAACATCCAGCTTACACAACCAGTCTCGCCCAAATTGCCGCCATTTTTACTAAATGCTTCTCTCAAATAAGCCGCAGTGCGGTTGCGATTGTCAGTGAGAGATTCAATCAAAATAGCTACTCCACCAGCGCCATAGCCTTCGTAGCGTACCTCTTCTAATGGTTTACCTTCGTCGAAAGTACCTGCACCTTTTGCGATCGCACGATCTATATTATCGTTAGGAATGCCTGCTGCTTTAGCTTTTTCTATTGCTGTGCGTAGTTGAAAATTTCCTGCTGGATCGACAATTCCATTTCTAGCTGCAACAATAATTGCCCGCGATAATTGCGTAAATGTTTTACCTTTTACTACATCTACTCTAGCTTTTTGCCTTTTAATATTTGCCCACTTACTATGTCCTGCCATAACTATTACCCTTATTTACTACCAGTAAATGTCACACCTTGAATAAAGTAGCGATTAAAAAATGCATATATCGCTAATGCGGGCAAGGTAAACATCATTGATGCTGCCATAATATAGTTCCAATAACTAATATATTGTCCTTTAAATGTATTTAATCCTAAAGGCAAAGTAAACATTTCTGAATCTGACAAAATTAGTAAAGGTGTTAAAAAATTATTCCAAGCACCCATAAATACAAATATTGCTTGTGCAGCTAAAGCAGGTTTTGCTAGAGGTAAAACTACTTGAAAGAATGTTTCTAAACGTCCTAAACCATCTAATGCAGCAGCTTCCTCTAATTCTTTGGGAAAACTCACAAAAAACTGACGCATCATAAATATAAATGTGGCATTTATAACACTTGGTACAATTAAACCTTGATATGAGTTCAACCAACCTAAACTTTTAAGAATTAGAAAAGTAGGAATTAGCGTAATTTGCCCTGGTATCATAAGCACAGCTAAAATTAGGAAAAACCAAAACTGATTTCCAGGAAATTTTAATCTTGCTAATGCATAGCCAGCCATCGAGTTAAATAATAAGTTATATGCTGTAACGCTAACAGCTACTACAACGCTATTAAACAACCATCTACCAAATAAAGGTTCTTGAGTAAAGATTCTTTGGTAATTTTGTAATGTGAATTGCTGAGGTATAAAGTTAATACCGCCTGCTATTATTTCAGCTAATGTTTTAAACGAAGCTGAAAGCGCCCAGGCAAAAGGAATAAAAGTAATAATTGCGTATATAAATAATAGTAAATATAAAGGTATTTTAATCAAGTTTAAGCTCTTCATATTAGTCAAGTCTTTCTTCTTTAAATAAATATCTCTGTATTAATGTTGCAACTATAATTACTAAAGCTAACATCAAGGCTAATGATGCAGCATAGCCCATATCTAAAGTTTTGAATGCGTATTGATAGATTAAAAGCACAACAGTTAAAGTGGAATTATTAGGACCACCAGAACCGCGAGAAAATATATAAGATTGATCGAATAACTGAAACGTACCAATAATACCCATAACTATGATAAAAAAGGTAATGGGTTTCAAAAAAGGCAATGTGATGCAAGTAAATTTATCCCAACCATTCGCACCATCAATTGTTGCTGCTTCATACAGATTTTGGGGAATATCTTGCATTGCAGCTAAGTAAATAACCATAAATAAAGGAGCAGTTGACCAGATATTCATTAACATAATTGCTTTGAGTGCGACTGCTGGATCTCCCAGCCAATTATAAGTAGGTAAATGTAATAAAGCTAGAAAATTATTTAGTA
The DNA here is from genome assembly GCF_000952155.1 of Aliterella atlantica CENA595. Classification (GTDB taxonomy): domain Bacteria; phylum Cyanobacteriota; class Cyanobacteriia; order Cyanobacteriales; family Chroococcidiopsidaceae; genus Aliterella; species Aliterella atlantica. The sequence goes on from NZ_JYON01000022.1 coordinate 31,565, forward strand.
AACCATTAGAATTACAAATCCAAATAAAAATCAGCGTAAGTACAGCAGATGATGTGACTGTAGGTAGAAAAAATATGACTCTAAATAGATTTTTACCTTTGATTTTTGCGTTGAGAATAGAGGCTAAAGCTAATGCTAAAATTGTTTGAATAGGAACGACAATTGCCACATATTCAACAGTATTTTTTAAAGCGATCGCAACTCGCTCATCTTGAGTAACACGCCAAAAATTCCTCAAACCTCTAAAGCTATAACTAACATCTCCTAAAGGCTGAACCTTGTAAAAAGACAGAATTATTGCCAATAAAATAGGTACAACTAGAAACACTAGAAGAATGACAATAGCAGGCAGCATAAAAACATAACCGCTTACCGATTCTCGAAACTTATTACTTGAGCGATCGAATTTATATAACATAACCAACTACTGCGCTAATTGAATTTCTTTATTTGCTGTAATTTGAGCTTTTTGCATTGCACTAGCTAAAGGTTGTTCGCCTAGCATGGCACTAATAAACTGGTTGTTAAAATTATTCAATATTAGCGGTAAATACTCACCTGCTTGCCAAATAGTTGCATAACTAGCACCAGCAATAAAAGGAGAATACAATTGTCTTTTTTCATAGCCTAATTGCCTAGCAACAGACTTACGAGTAGGTAGGGCAAAACCACCACTTGTCCAAGCCTTCATTCCCTCCTTTCCTGTCAAATAAGCAATCAACTTCCAAGCGGCGGCTTTATGTTGAGATTTTTTATTCATTACATAAGCAACTGTATAAGCCATAGTGCCATTTTTACCATCAATTGTCGGCACTTCTGCGGTAGCATATTTAAGATTGGGGAAAGTATCGTCTAAATAAGAAATTAGCCAAGGTCCTTCAATTACCATTGCAGCCTTACCTTGACCAAATATTTCGCTACCAGAACTAGCACCAACATCCGAAGGTTGACTTGCAGACTTATCAAGGCGGTATTGATCGACAATTAACTGCAAACCTTGCAAACTTTCGGTTGATGCAAAAGTAGCCATACCCTCAGCATCAACTAACTTGCCTCCAAAAGCTTCAGTTACATACGCAAGCCTTGCTAACTCTGGTAAAATACCCAAACCATAGCGATCTATTTTGCCATCCCCATTGCGATCGCGAGTAAGTTTGCGTGCATATTCCCGCAACTCATCCCAAGTACGCGGAGTTTGCGACAAACCAGCCTCAGCAAAAGCCTGCTTATCGTAAAAAAGCACTAAAGTAGAGAAATCTTTAGGCAAACCGTAAATTGTGTTATTGCTTTTAAAAGCATCAAGCAACTTAGGTTCAAAATCTGCTAAATCGAACTCCTTGTTTATATACCCATTCAGCGGTTCCAATACCCCAGGAGAAATCAACCCAGGCGCTTCCAAAGCATCCAAATAAAATACATCCGCCGCCGTCTCACCAATCAAGCGAGTTTTCAGCACATCCATATACTGATCGGCGATCGCATCATACCTTACCTTAATCCCAGGATTTTCAGCTTCAAATCCATCAATCACCTTTTGCAAAAATTGTTTCTCCAGCAAATTACTCCAACCGCTAAGAGTAATCGTTACTACCCCACTGTTATCTACCTGTCTTCCAACGCTACACCCAGTGAAAATAGCAATCCCGATAACAAACAAAGCAAAAAATGCCAAAATCTTCCTAACCATAAAAGTGCGATCGCTCAAAAAAAGTGATAACTCCTAAACCTCATCTATCTCTGCGTTTGTGCAGTTCTTTATTTTTACCCCTCCTACTTGCAGCAACTCTCCTTTTAACAGGCTGTCACAACATCACCGAAACCGCCAATATAACCACAATAACGCTATGGCAAGGCGTAAACCCGCCACCCAACCGCGACATATTACAAACTTTAGTAGACAAATTCAATCAACAAAACCCAGATATACACGTAGAATCGTTATATGTAGGGCAAGCCGAACAACAATTACCAAAAATACTTGCCGCAGTAGTAGGCAACGCACCACCAGACCTATTATGGTTTAATGCCACACTCACAGGGCAATTGGTAGAACTAAACGCCATCAAACCCTTAGAACAATGGCTAGACAACTCACCAGTAAAAGCCGAAATCGATCCCGCATTATTCGAGTCAATGGAATATCTTGGGCATACATGGTCAGTACCCTTTGCTACCAATAATGTAGGAGTATTTTATCGCCCTAGCATATTCAAGGCAGCAGGAATTACCCAACTACCCCAAACCTGGGATGAACTGCGACAAGTAGCCCGACAACTGACAGCAGACACAAACGGCGACAACCGCATAGACAGACATGGCATATTTCTGCCTTTGGGGAAAGGAGAATTTGCTGTATTTTTGTGGCTACCGTTTATGTGGAGTGGCGGCGGCGAATTAGTAGCAGATGACAAGCAGACACCAGCAATTGTTAATCAAGGCGCGATCGCTTCTTTAGAATTTTGGCAAAGTTTAATCGCAGATGGTTCTGCAGTCTTATCCTTACCAGAACGTGGTTTTGAAATTGACGACTTCTTAGCTGGCAAAGTTGCTATGCAATTTACAGGACCTTGGACTTTAGGGCAATTAAAGGTTACAGGAGTAGATTTTGGCGTTTTTCCCATCCCCACCAAATCGAGGCGTGCTACAGCCGTTGGCGGGGAGAATCTGTTTGTTTTTAAGTCAACTCCTAAACGAGAAGCTGCCGCGCTGAAGTTTGCAGAATTTGTCATTAGCGAGGAGTTTCAGACGCAATGGGCAATTGGTACGGGATACTTACCAATTAATCTTAAAGCCAGACAAAGCGATCGCTACCAAGCATTTGTAGCCGAGCAGCCAGCAGCTAAAGTATTCTTAGAGCAAGCACAATACGGGCGATCGCGTCCTATTTTTCCCCGCTACAGCCGCTTATCAGAAGGTTTGGGACGGGCTTTAGAATCGGTATTATTAGGCAAAAGTACGCCCACTCAAGCTGTAAACGACGCTCAAAAACGTTTAGAGCTAATATTCCGCTAATATGAAGTAAAAACAAGCGATCGCAACATTAATGCGTACCGACAGCCTATTTTACTTAATTTTTCAAACTCAACCGAGTATTTTATTTGAGCTATTGGGTGATACTAATCCTAAAGCATCTACCTATAGCTTTGCCTCCCAAGAAATAAAAGAAACCAGTTTCCGCATTGATGGCATCTTCGTACCACCAATTCACGCTACAAATTCGCCGATATTTTTTGTAGAAATCCAAGGTTATAAAGATACGAAAAAAGTCTTGTATTCTAGCTTTTTCAGCCAAATTTTCCTCTATCTACACGATTACCAACCAGTCAACGACTGGCGCAGCATATTAATTTTCACCAAACGCAATCTAGATCCAGGCTTACCCAGACAATACCAAGACTTTGCTGATAGTCACAGGTTTCAACGCATATATTTAGACGAACTAAGCCCTGAAAAAGACCTTTCCATCGGGTTAAGCTTGTTGCGACTGATTGGCTTGCAACCAAAGATCGCCCCAGAAAAAGCGCGGCAATTAATTGATAGGGTGCAAAACGAACCAAACCAGGTACTAGAACCAAGAAAAATTTTAGAATTGATAGAGACGATCTGCGTGTATAAGTTTCCCGAATTGAGCCGTAAGGAGATTGAAAGTATGTTGGGATTGAGCGAACTGAAACAAACGAAAGTATATCAAGAAGCTCTAGAAGAAGGACGTGAAGAAGGGCGTGAAGAAGGGCGTGAAGAAGGAAGGCTTGAAGGCGAACTTCGCGGGAAGTTAGCCGCTGTTCCTTTACTACTTGAAGTTGGCATGAACCTCGAACAAATTGCCCAAAAGCTAGGCATAGACATTCAAGCTGTTAGACAAGTAGCAAATAGCCAATCTCAACAGTAAATTATTGCGCGATCGCCATCTGTTAAATAAGTTTTATCGCAATTCCTCGCCTAGCGATTTATCGGCATTACTGGGGGAGCGATCGCCGTTAACGTTGCCTAAACTAAGACGCACTTCATCAATTGTTTCATTGAGTTGAGCGATCTTATCTTCTAAACTGCGCCGTGCAACTTCGATTGTTTGTTCGGAGGAAGCAGCCTTCATTTGCCGCCGTTTTGCTCTTGAAGTGTTATTGTCTGTTAAGCTTGCCTTCCGCTTTGGTTCTGCATCTGCTTCTTCATTCAACGTTCTGGAAGCTAGGAGTGCGCCAATTACCCCCCCTACTACACCGCCGACAACTGTTCCAGCTATAAAGCCACCTGTAAATCCATCGCGCTGATTCATATTTTTACTGCCTTGAGATTCGATCTCCTCCAGTTAGTTGCATATTAGCTCAAGTGCCAAACGAGCGATCGCCTGCATCCCCCAATCCTGGCACGATAAACCCTTGACTATCTAGCCCTTCATCAATGGTTGCAGTATAAATAACTAAACTCGGATAAGCTACGCTGAGTTTTTGCAAAGCTGGGGGCGCAACTACTACTGAAATAATCCGGATTAAAGCTGGATCTACACCTCTGCTTGTCAATTGCTCCATTGCTGCCATAATCGAGCCGCCAGTTGCTAGCATTGGTTCGCAAATTAGCACTTTAGTTTCTGGTGCAAACTGCGCTGGTAACTTATTGAGATAACAACTAGCAGTGAGCGTAGATTCATCGCGCACCAGCCCCAAATGATACACTGATGCCAAAGGTAATAAAGTCTGCGCTCCTTCTAGCACAGATAATCCTGCCCGTAAAATTGGCACGACAGCGATCGGGATTGTATAGTCAATTGTTGTCGCTGGACTTGGTGCTAAGGGAGTTTGCACCATAGTTTCCTCAGTTGGCAACCAATCGCGCACTGCTTCGTAAGTTAGCCACCGTCCTAACTCTGTCATCGCACTTTTAAATAATACTGGTGGCGTAGCCACATCGCGGGCAACGCCTAACCAATGTTTAATTAAGGGGTGGGGTGGAACGTAAACCCGCAGTTGCAGCGTCATAGCCAGGAAGGGCAATTGCTTAAGGACTGAATCATCATAATACTGTTGGGACAGGATAATTCGTAATTCGTAATTCGTAATTCGTAATTAAAAAAATTTGACACGCAGTGGGCAGACAAAAATTATCTTGCTGGGCGATCGCTTTTATTTATTAGATTAATTGGTAACTTAACTGTAAAAGTAGTACCGACTCCAACTGTACTATCAACAGTAATTGTGCCACCGTGAAGCTCTACTGCATCTTTAACAATCACCAGTCCTAGCCCTGTTCCTGGCAGCTTACCAGTATTACTACAGCGGTAAAAAGAAGTAAATAATTTTGCTTTATCTGCTTCTGGAATGCCAATCCCACAATCTTGAATGCGAAAAGTTGCCGTTTCCCCGTTGCAAAACAAGTCAAATTGAATATTACCGCCTTGGGGAGAATACTTAATCGCGTTTGAAAGCAGGTTGGTGAGAATGTGTTGCAGCAAATTTTCGTCTAAGTATGCTTCATAGCAGCCGCGACATACAAAGTTCAGATTATAGGAGTCACCAGCGCTTAATTGCAGTTCCTCCACTAGCACCTGACAAAAATCGACTAAGTCAAGGACAGTCGGCTTGCATTCTAGTTTGCCTGCTTCTGCTTTACCTACAAGCAATATATCGTCAAGTAATTTGATTAAACGTTTGACTGCTGATTGAATCTGCTCAAAATATCGATTTTTCTGCTCCGGCGTTGCTCTATCGCTAAACTTCTCTAGCATTGCCGCACTCATTTTAATTGCAGTTAGGGGCGTGCGAAATTCGTGGGAAGCATGAGAAATAAACCGAGATTTAAGGTCGCTTAATTCTCGCTCTTGTGCTAGCGCTATGCGCGTTTCTTCTGCCTGCTGGCGGGCAGTAATATCTTGAGTAATGCCAACTAATCGATACACTTGCCCTTGAGCGTTGCGTACTGGAAATGTCCGAGTCCACAGCCAACGAACTGAACCGTTAGGCTGCACGATGCGAAACTCCTCATTATACGTTCCTAGAGTATTTTTCTGCTGTCTGTGAGGTACGCGATCGCGGTCTTCTGGATGCACAGCCTCTAACCAAGAGTTAGGGTCTGCATACAAACTCTCGCAGCTTCTACCCCAAATTTGCTCGTAAGCTGGACTGATGTAAATAATTTCGTTGATGTTGGGATCGGCAATCCAAAATACTTCATGAATATTTTCTGCTAACTGGCGAAACTTTTCTTCGCTAAAGCGTAAAGACTCTTCTACCTGTTGCAATTGACTAATTTTTGTTTGCAACTGTTGATTGCTAAGTTTGAGGTCGTTTTCCTGCTCGGTGAGAGTAGAAACTAGCTTGTTCAATGACTTAGAAAGCTTCGCCGTCTCATCTTGCCCTTTAATAACTGGAATAGCAATTGTCGTATTGCCTTGGCGAATGCGATCGGCAGCTTGAGCGATCGCTAACATTGGTTTAGTTATGCGCCCAGCAACTACCCAGCCAATAACTGAAAATAACCCGCCCAACGCCAAATTCCAAGTAAATATGTGTTGTTGCAGTTGTCTTGCGGGAGCGAAAGCCACGTCTGTTGGCTGTCGCACCAACACTAACCACCCCAATCCAGGGTAATTGCGATAACCACTGCTTTTAGCAAAACCAGTTAGATACTTGCGATCGTCTGCCCAAGGTTCAATTTTGTAGTTATTGGCTCCTTGCTTGGCTGCTTGCACGCTTGCCAGCTGTAAAGGCGATGCTTGTCTCTTATCTGCTTGTGGTGCGGCATTAAATCCTTGCGGACCTAGTAATTGGCTGCCATCTTCTCTCAGCACAAACATTTCTGTATATTGATTTTGCAACGATCTTAGAAGCGATCGCTTCACCTCATTAGACCACGACCAGCTAAGATGAGCGCCGAGTACGCCTTGATAGTTGCCTTGCAAATCTTTGACTGGTACTGCTATATCGACAAAGCGCAATGGTTCTTTACTAGGATTGGGCAACAACTTCGCTAGTTTCAAAGCTTCATGTACGTCGCCTACATAAGGTGCTGTTTTGCCCTTGATAAACCAAGGTCTTTGCGCCACACTTTTGCCTTCTAGCAATTTTCCGGTACTAGCTCGCACAATTCCTCTACTATCGGTTAAACCAATCCATGCATAGTCAAGATAAGTGTTTTGCAACTGTTCTAAAAGATTGCGCTGCTCGGATATTGCATAATCTGGAGTACGAATTGCATTTAGGGTACTGAGAATTTGGAGATCGCGGTAGCGCTCGAACATTCCTCGGTCTAGCTTGTCGGTCATTTGATAGGCTAGTTCTGCTAAAGATTCACCGACGTTTACTTTGATTTGTTCGCTTGCTGCGTACCCCACAATCAAACTAGCCAAGACTGATAGTACCAAAGCAACAGTACCTATCGCTATGCCCACACGAGTTTTCAGGCTACGACGCGGATTGAGATGAGCCGCAACACAGCGCAATAATCTAAGCATTAGCAGCAAACTTCAATAATCTTCACGAACAAAAAAGCCAATTTTAAGTTAACTCTGCTGTTGTTGAGAATGCTTGCGAGTTTTCACTGAATATCTTACGAAACTTAATACTTTCGCGCGATCGCTTCAGTATTCTAACGCAGCGTCCAAGCTAGCAAATATGCGACTTATCAACGCAAAACCGCCTAATTGAAAATTATTTGCATTAACTATTGACAAGTATTCTCAATCAAGTTTATATTAACTTTCAGTGTTCTCCTCTCTTTAAGGATCGGCAGATGGGATGGGTCAGCTACGACAGCAGACCGATCCCCATTTTTTTATCTACTGCAAGAGAGCAATAAGCGCTAAACTGGACAGTTAGACAGAGCGCCTACATCTATCGAGTGCCTACTTTCATGACTGCCGCAATTTCACCTCAAATTCCTACCGCCCAAACCTTGTATGACGCGATTATTATTGGTTCGGGGGTTGGCGGTTTAGTTACAGCAACACAACTAGCAGCCAAGGGCGCAAAAGTGCTGGTACTAGAGAGTTATATAATTCCTGGCGGTAGTGCGGGGTACTTTGAACGTGAAGGCTATCGCTTCGATGTCGGCGCATCAATGATTTTTGGTTTTGGCACTCAAGGCACTACAAACTTACTGACTAAAGCACTAGAAGCAGTTAATGTCAGTTTAGAGACTATACCCGATCCAGTCCAAATTCACTATCACCTACCCAACAATTTAGAGGTGAAAGTCCATCGCAATTATGAGAAATTTTTGCAAGAACTGACAGAACGTTTTCCCCACGAACGTCAAGGTATCCGTAAGTTTTATGACGAGTGCTGGAAAGTCTTTAACTGCCTCAACCAGATGGATTTACTATCTTTGGAGGAACCAAGATATCTCACGCAGGTATTTTTTCAGCATCCCTTAGCGTGTTTGGGTTTAGTTAAGTATTTGCCTCAAAACGCAGGCGACATAGCGCGGCGGTATATCAGCGATCCGGTACTATTGAGGTTTATTGACATAGAGTGCTATTGCTGGTCAGTAGTACCCGCAGACTTAACGCCGATGATTAATGCGGGTATGGTATTTTCTGACCGTCATTATGGCGGGATCAACTATCCCAAAGGCGGTGTTGGGCAAATTGCCCAAAAGCTAGTAGAAGGGCTAGAAAAAGCTGGGGGAGAAATTTATTATCGAGCCAAAGTAGCAAATATTATTGTCGAAAACAACCGCGCTGTAGGAGTGCAGCTAACTTCAGGCAAAGAGTATCGGGCAAAAAGAATTATCTCAAATTCTACGCGCTGGGATACATTTGAGAAGTTATTGCCTGAAATACCAGCAGCCGAAAAAAAATGGCAGCAACGTTATCAAAAGTCGCCTAGTTTCCTTAATCTGCACTTAGGCGTGAAAGCAGAAGTATTGCCTGTAGGTACAGAATGCCATCACATTTTGCTAGAAGATTGGGAAAAGATGGGAGAAACAATTTTTGTTTCAATTCCTACCTTATTAGACCCCGACTTAGCACCTAATGGATACCATATTATTCATACTTTTTCGCCTAGTTGGGTTGAAGATTGGCAAGTATCACCAGGCGAGTACGATCGCCGAAAAGAAGAGGTAGCAGGTAAAATAATTAAGCGCTTGGAGCAGATTTTTCCTGGTATAGATGCAGCATTAGATTATATGGAAGTCGGTACGCCGCGCACTCACAGGCGGTTTTTAAATCGAGTAGATGGTACTTATGGACCTATACCCCGCCGCAAGTTAAAAGGACTGTTAGGGATGCCATTTAATCGCACATCGGTTCCTGGACTTTATTGTGTAGGAGATAGTACATTTCCAGGTCAAGGATTAAACGCTGTAGCTTTTTCTGGTTTTGCTTGCGCCCATCGCGTTGCGGTAGATTTAGGACTAACCAAAATAATTCGTAATTCGTAATTCGTAATTCGTAATTACGGACAGGGAAAATAATTCGTAATTTTTAATTACAGATAAAATTGATAATTAATTCATTTAGGTTTCAAGCCCCTTAAGTAATTATGAATTGCCGCCTTGCGGCTTGAAAATCTGTTTTTAGATACTAATTAATTGGAATACGGCAGACTACTTTTTATTATAAAATCGGTGTTTTTCAATACTTATAAATAGGAAAACAGTGAAATTACTGAAATTTTAAAAGCCAGTGAATAATTATAGGTATGGCTTGACAATACTTTTATAATTGTCGAGCTAAGTAGCGAAATTAGCAAATTACAGATTGTTCGCAATCGGTAAACAGTGCTATTTATCGATATTTGTTACATTCATTCCCTGCGGGACGTGCGGTTAGCTATCCTTAATCAGTAAATTTTTTTAAGCTTTATCGAAAAAAGTAAAAAATCCAAATATCCTTTAAAAAAAGGGATTTTTTATTTACTATGCTAAGGAAAATAAAATAAGGGTGGTGGCACTTTAGAAGTTGTGACAGTGAAATTACTGATATACATAAGCTTTTAGATAAAGAAGCGGCTGCATAATAATGATGTCTAAGCAGTAGTTGACATCAGTAAGTAAAACAAATGCAGGTTGTAGAGCAAGCTTTAAGACAGGGATTTGAGGGAAGCAATCTCATGGGAAAGTTAGCCCAAGACCTAGTGCAGAAGTGGCGATCGCAGCTAGAAGTAGAATGCGGGGAACAAAGTGCTGCGACCAGGGAAACTATCATTCGCTGGCTACTAGGCAACGATTTGGAACGGTTTGAAACCTTAGAAGCAGACAGGCTGGCAATTGCTAAACAAGCAATGGAATATCGCTATCGAATTTTAAAGGAGCGGTATATAGGAGTAGGACCGGAAAGAGCATACAACAACTTACTCAAAAGATTGGGAAGTTTGATGGTATTGCGGAGCAAAATCCGTACTGGAGTCGCTCTAAGCCGCGATCGCCATCGCGCTGTAGCAGATGTACTGCAAGAAGTATTGCAGGAACTATTGCAAAGCGATCGCTATATGCAGCAGCAAATAAGCTGGATTGCTCAATGCACGAGCGATCGCAGGTTACAAAACACTTTATTATTTGCAGCCACAGAAGAGTATTGTTTGCGCCCAGTACGCAATCAGCCGTTGCTAGCTTACAGATTCGTCAATTACCTGCGGCGCACTCAAAGGGGGGGCTTAACAAATGTTCCTACCAACGATTTAATCCGGCTAATATCGGAGGAAGTTCTAGCAGAAGATAGCGAGAACCCTGTCAGCTTGCTAGATACCCAAGCTGTGAGCGAGTATCAAGAAGCGCAAGCAATCGAAGAACAACAAGCGCTGCGAAACAACGTTAAAAAGGAATTTGCAGCCTATTTAACCGAAAAAATTGGACCAGAAGCCGCCCAGTGGTTGCAGTTATATTTACAAGGCAAATCCCAAGAAGCGATCGCCCAAACTTTAAATCTAGAAATAAAAAAAGTTTATAGACTGCGCGAAAAAATCAGCTACCACGCCGTTCAAGTTTTTGCGATCAAAGGACAGCCAGAGATTGTAGATCGGTGGTTAGGGACTTCTTTAGAGGAAAACAACTTCGGGTTAACGCCTCAAGAATGGGGCAAACTCTGGGAAAGTTTAACCCCAAGCCAGCAACAGATAATAAATCTGAAAAAAGCAGGGAACGATATAGAGCAAATTGCCAAACAGATGCAAATGAAAACCCACCAGGTGCTAGGTGAATGGGGAAAAGTTTATTTAGCAGCACAAGCGATCCGCAGCCAGGATTGAAAAATGTAGAGACGTAGCAGTGCTACGTCTCTACGTATGTTGGCGGTACAAAACCGATATCAAGCGATCGCAATTTGGAAATGCCACAATAATCAATAAAATCCTCATTCCCCATGACTGAAGCAACATTAACCTCATCTCGGCGCAGTGCTGGCGAAATTACACCGAAGCTAAATTATCGCGTCGCCATGCCTCAACCAGAAAATCATCTGTTTGAAGTAGAATTGCATATCCAAGATTACTCATTACCTTTACTAGATTTAAAATTGCCAGTTTGGACACCAGGCTCTTATTTAGTCAGGGAATACGCCAAACATTTACAAGATTTTTCAGTTAGTGCAGGCGAAAAACCTCTAAATTGGCGCAAAATAGCGAAAAATCACTGGCAAATTGCCACAACAGAACCAGAAATTACCATCCGTTACCGCATATTTGCCCACGAACTATCGGTACGGACAAATCATCTCGACGCTACTCATGGCTACTTCAACGGCGCAGCTTTATTTTTACGCATACTTGAATATGACAAGCAACCTGTAAACGTTACTATCATCCCACCGCATCCAGATTGGCACGTTACTACACCTTTACCAGAAGTTGCAGAGCAAAAAAATACTTTTGTCGCTGCTGATTTTGACACTTTGGTAGATAGCCCCTTTGAAATTGGCAAACAGCAAATATATCGATTTGCTGCCTTGGGTAAAGCTCACGAACTAGCTATTTGGGGCGGAAAGAGTAATATTGAGCCAGAAAAAGCGATCGCTGATATCGAGAAAATTATTGCCGTAGAAGCCGAAATGTTCGGCGGTTTGCCTTACGATCGCTACTTATTTTTACTCCACCTATCAGCGCAAGGTAATGGCGGCTTAGAACATAAGTACAGTTGCTCGTTAAACTACCCGCGATTTGGCTTTCGCGCCAAAGATAAGTACGATCGCTTTATGCAATTGGTAGCCCATGAGTTTTTTCACTTATGGAACGTCAAACGCATCCGCCCCAAAGCTTTAGAAGTATTTGACTACGACAATGAAAACTATACGCCTTCATTGTGGTTTAGTGAAGGCACAACCAGTTATTACGACTTGCTTATTCCCTTGAGGGCGGGGATTTATGACGCTAAGGCTTTTTTGCAGAACTTAGGTAAAGAAATTACTCGCTATATGACAACTCCAGGGAGGTTAGTACAACCAGTTAGCGAGTCGAGTCTGGATGCTTGGATTAAGCTGTATCGCCCAGATCCTAATAGCGGCAATTCCCAAATTTCCTACTATTTGAAAGGAGAAATGGTATCGTTGCTGTTAGATTTGCTGATTCGGGAACGAACCAAAAATCAGCGATCGCTTGATGATGTAATGCTGAAAATGTGGCAGCAATTTGGGCAAGAAGAAATTGGCTTTACCCCCCAGCAGTTGCAAACAGTTATCGAATCGGTAGCTGGGATAGAACTTGCTGACTTCTTTGCTCAATACATTGATGGCGTTGAAGAGTTGCCATTTAACCAGTATCTAAAACCTTTTGGGTTGGAGTTAGGCGGTGATTTTGAAGATGAACCAGTACCGCATTTAGGCATCAAGACAAGTGCAGAAAACGGACGCGAGATAGTTAAATTTGTGGAAATAGGTACGCCTGCTCAAATAGCGGGGATTGATGCAGGAGATGAATTGCTAGCGATTGACGGGATTAAAGTTAATTCAGGACAACTGAGCGAGCGCATTAAAGACTACAAACCCCATGACTCTATACAAGTTACAGTTTTCCATCAAGAATACTTGCGTAACTATACCCTGACTTTAAGTTCTCCACGCCCTAATCGCTATCAGGTAAAACCCGTAAAAAATCCTACTGAATTGCAGCAACAAAACTTTGCTAACTATTTGGGATGCGAGTTTTCCACCATTGAGGATTGAGAAGTAGGGTGCGAATTAAATTCGCACCCTCCATAAGCTGGTCACTGGTTACTGGTTACTGGTCACTGATTTTCAATACGCCTGGTTCTGTTTGAATGGGTAAAGCATCTAAAATATCCATTTGAGCGCAATATTTGATATCTTCGTGGCAGTCCAGACGCAGCAATCTTTTACCGTGACTAGCTTGGTGGAATAATTCTACTAATTTATCTTGCCATTGTTCGTAAAGCGCGATCGCTCCTACTACTTCATCGTTACCTGCAAGTTCTTCTAGAGGTAAATTAGTCTTTTGCAATAAACTGTGGGCGATCGCTCCCGCGCAAGCTGTATCTTCTAAAGAATAGCTACCTTCCCAACCCGAACCAACAATCCAGACAATCTCTGGTTGCTGAGATAATACATATTGCACCGCCGCCGCGCGATTAACAAAAGCCGCCGCTAACACTGTAGGAGCGCTCTGTATGCATTGCAAAGCACGAGTGCCGTTAGTTGTACTAATAAACAATCTCCGCCCTGCTACGCGCTCTTTAGTGCAGTCTAAAGGCGAGTTACCTAAATCGAAACCCTCTACCTTACCACCACCGCGTTCGCCTGCTCTTAATCTTTTATCAGCAGCCCATTTTTCGCTAACTTGCAGCAACTTATCTAAATCGCTAAATACTTGGATAGCTTCACCACCAGCAGCTAACACAGTAGCCATAGTGGTTGTAGCTCGCAGTACATCTACAGCGATCGCGCAATCGGGGATGCGATCGGTGGGAGTTAGTTCGGGAGTATGGTAAATAAATAACTTCACGCGCTTGGCTACACCTTGTATTTTCAAGTGAATTATATGCTAAGGCGTGAAGTTGAGGGAACAACCAAAGAGCGATCGTACTTTAGGTAGCATTACTCTGCTCTATTGGGCTATTTAGGCTCTGTTGTCCCAAAATGTAAAATAAGCCTATAGCTGTAAAGTCAAGCTAAGGAGACTGAAATATTCCTACTTCAGAGCAAAAAACGCAGTGTTATATACTGTGCTGTCAATTCACTAAGCTTTACTTGCCTATTAACATTGTTCGTCTAGATGAACGAACCAAAAACGTATTCTTTTTGGCAGGCGAGCAAAATATTATAGAAATATACCCCAATGGTAAATGGAGGTACATCGGATGAATCAGCTTAACTTTCAAAAGATGAGTCAAAAAGAGTTGCACGATTACGTTCTTGCTCATCGGGAAGACTCTGAAGCCTTTTATGCCTACGTAGATAAGCTTCATGCTGAAGGAAATTGGATTGAGATGCCTGCTTTAATGTCTGAGCAGGACTTAGATAATCATCCTGAGTTCCTCGAACATATTCGTAATAGTTCTCAGTCTCAAGATAACGTAGTTTAGAGCTAGAATTTAACTCTCAAAGCGATCGCAATAGTTAAGCTCGATTATTGCAAAGTATTTTTTTTGTTGCGAATATATAAGCGTCTCACAAATATTGTAAAAGTACAAGCTTAATGACTGTTTAGACTTATGTCAGTTTAGATTAGTTGACGGTTGGTAATACTTTATGCATAAATTTTTCCATAAAATTTACTACCAATAATTAAGCCGTTAGAAAGGAAAATAATAAATGACAGCTATTCTGGATGCTAGAAACTTATCTTTAGAAGATGTCCATCGCCTTTTAAAATTGGAAGAAAGTTTAAATGAATCTCCTTTATCATTATTGTCATTAGAACACCTTACAGAATTTGAACAACAGGAAGTGCTGAAAATCCGTGATGTTTTTCGCAGTTACTATGCAAGCGGTAGATTTTCAGAAGGGCAAGTCAAATTTTTGACTATTGCTCCTCTAATGTGGTTGGCTGGGTTTTATCAACAGGGTATTAAAATAACTATTGAAGAAAATATTGCTGATATCTCAATTGAAGATGAAGATACAGTAGTTAAAGGGAGAATGGATATTTTAGCGGTTAGCAGAACTAAGTCTAAAACGTCCATTACGCCATTTTGGGTATTAGTAGTTGAAACTAAAAATAGTAGTATTGAAGCATTAGAAGGTTTACCGCAGCTACTTACTTATGCCTATAAAAGTTCAGAACATCAAGAATCTGTTTGGGGCTTAACAACTAACGGGCTAAGTTATTGGTTTGTCAATCTCAAGCAAGGGAACCCGCCAACTTATCAATTATTGCCAGAACTTAACTTATTTGACTTGCAGCGATCGCTTCAGTTACTACAAATATTGAAAGCAATTTGTAAATTACAGTACACTTCAGGGTCACTTTAACAGGTAACGTCAAACAGGTAAATGAGCGAGAAGGCACAGCATACTTATTGTGCTTGGGTAAAAATAAACACACTTTCTTCATTTAACAAATATCAACAAAGTTATAGCGCATTAGGCTTGTTGATAGAGAGAAAATAGAAAGATAGGAGTATTTTATCTAAAGCCTTGCCTAAAATTGGGAGCCTGCAATCAGTGGTATTACAAGTAGAAAAAAACACTTACGAAGCTAAAACTCAGGAAATTGCTAAACAACTTTTAGCAGCTACGCGGGAAAATCGCTCGTTTTTTGCTTCCTTACGCGATCAAATGCGCTGGGATGATAAATTACTAGCTTGGGCAATGAGTAACCCAGGCTTGCGCGTGCAGTTGTTTCGCTTCATTGACTGCTTACCTGCGTTGCACAGTAAACCAGAAGTTGCCGCACATCTGCAAGAGTATTTAGGCGATGAGTCGGTAGAATTACCAGCAGCCTTAAAGGGAATGCTCAATTTTGCCACGCCCGATTCCATGCCCGGACAAGTAGCTGCTACAACTGTATCTACTGCTGTAGAAACTTTAGCGCATAAGTATATATCTGGGGAAAATATCAAAGAAGTCCTCAAAACAATCGAGCGTCTGCGTAAGAATAAGATGGCTTTTACCATCGATTTGCTTGGGGAAGCTGTAATTACTGAAGCTGAAGCCCAATCATATCTAGATCGCTATCTCGATTTGATGGCGCAATTGGTAGCAGCCTCGAAAAAGTGGACACCAGTAGCAGCGATTGATAGTGCTGAGGGCGAAACATTGTCCCAAGTGCAAGTATCTGTCAAGCTTACAGCCTTTTATTCGCAATTCGATCCGCTAGACGCTTGTGGTAGCGAAGCAAAGGTTAGCGATCGCATCCGCATATTACTACGCCGCGCCCAAGAATTAGGGGCAGCAGTCCATTTTGATATGGAACAATATGCCTATAAAGACTTAACTCTATCTATTTTGAAAAAAATATTGATGGAACAAGAGTTTCGCACCCGCACAGATGTAGGCATAACAATTCAAGCATATCTGCGCGATAGCGAAAGAGATACTAAAGATCTAATCGCTTGGGCAAAAGAACGCGGTTATCCTTTGACAATTCGGCTAGTTAAAGGCGCTTATTGGGATCAAGAGACAATCAAAGCTGCACAAAAAGATTGGCAACAACCTGTATATAACGATAAAGCTGCAACAGATGCCAACTTTGAAACGATTACGCAACTGTTGTTAGAAAATCACGAATACGTATATGCAGCAATAGGCAGCCATAACGTGCGATCGCAAGCTGTAGCCATAGCGATCGCCGAAACTCTCAATATCCCTCGCCGTCGCTTTGAAATGCAAGTATTGTACGGTATGGGAGATAAATTAGCATCAGCACTGGTAGCAAGAGGGCATCGAGTAAGAGTTTATTGCCCTTATGGCGAACTACTTCCAGGAATGGCTTATTTAATTCGCCGCTTACTGGAAAATACAGCAAATAGCTCGTTTTTGCGCCAAAGTTTAGAAGATCGTCCAGTTGAAGAACTACTTGCACCACCAATTAGTAAGGGCGATGTACCTTTTGCAGCTAACCATGCAGCTTTTGCTAATGTGGCTGATACCGATTATGCAGATATGGAACTAAGAAATACTGCCCAAACAGCTTTTGCTAACGTTCGCCAACAACTAGGCAAAACTTATTTACCCTTAATTAATGGCGAATATCAACAGACAGAACAAATAATTGATTCTGTCAATCCTTCTAAATACAGCGAAATAGTCGGTAAAGTTGGGCTAATTTCGCCAGAACAAGCCAAAGCAGCTATGGAAGCGGCAAAAGTAGCTTTTCCAGCTTGGCGGCGTACCCCAGTTAAAGAACGCGCTGATATACTACGCAAAGCTGCTGTTTTGATGGAACAAAAAAGGGCAGAATTATCAGCTTGGATAGTTTTAGAAGTAGGTAAGCCAGTCAAAGAAGCAGATGCAGAAGTATCGGAAGCAATAGACTTTTGCAACTACTACGCCCAGGAGATGGAACGCCTAGATAAAGGGTATAACTACGATATCGCTGGGGAAACTAACCGCTATATCTACCAACCTAGAGGAATTGCAGTAGTTATCTCGCCTTGGAATTTCCCTTTAGCGATCGCTGCTGGGATGACTGTAGCAGCATTGGCTACGGGTAATTGTACTTTACTCAAACCTGCGGAGACATCTTCTGTAATTGCCGCTAAATTTGCTGAAATATTGGTAGAAGCTGGCATTCCCAAAGGCGTGTTTCAATACGTACCAGGAAGAGGTTCTACAGTTGGCGCTTATTTAGTCAATCATCCCGATACTCACTTAATTGCGTTTACAGGTTCTCAAGAAGTAGGCTGTCGCATTTATGCAGATGCAGCTATTGTGCAGCCAGGGCAAAAACACCTCAAGCGTGTAATTGCCGAAATGGGTGGTAAAAATGGGCTAATTATTGATGAAAGTGCCGATCTAGATGCAGCCGTAGTTGGCGTAGTACAATCTGCTTTCGGTTACAGCGGGCAAAAGTGTTCGGCTTGTTCGCGGGTGATAGTGTTAGAGCCTATTTATGATGCCTTCGTGCAGCGTTTGGTTGAAGCAACACATAGCCTTAATATCGGGCTTGCTGAGTCTCCTAGCACCCAAGTCGGTCCGGTAATTGATGCTAATGCTAGAGATCGGATTAAAGAATACATCGAGCAGGGGAAAAAAGAAGCCCAAGCTGCACTGGAAATACCTGTAACAGATACGGGGTATTTTGTTAGTCCAACAATCTTTAGCAATGTTGCACCCACAGCAGCGATCGCTCAAGAAGAAATTTTTGGTCCAGTTGTGGCTGTAATTAAGGTAAAAGACTTTAACGAAGCGATCGCAGTTGCGAATGGAACTAATTTCGCACTTACTGGCGGACTGTATTCGCGTACTCCTTCCCATATTCAGCAAGCAGAGCAAGAATTTGAGGTAGGCAATCTTTACATCAATCGGACAATAACAGGAGCGATCGTTGCTAGGCAACCATTTGGCGGCTTCAAGATGTCTGGTGTAGGTTCCAAAGCCGGAGGTCCCGATTACTTACTCCAGTTTCTAGAACCGCGCACGATTACAGAAAATATCCAACGTCAAGGTTTTGCACCGATTGAAGGAGCAGAGTAGATGTAAGGCAGGGGGAGCAAGGGAAGATAATTAACTTACATACTCTGTCCTCCTTGTCCCCCTTGTCTGCTTGTCTCCAAGATCGAAGAACTAACAAAAATACTTGATCGATCGCACTTACAAGTCGAGAATAAAAAAGTAACGCGCACCAGGAGAGGCTCTGCCGTGAGTCAGGAATTTGATTACGATTTAGTTATTATTGGCGCTGGAGTAGGCGGACATGGCGCTGCCCTGCACGCTGTTAGTCGTGGCTTACGGGCGGCAATTATTGAAGCGGCTGATATGGGTGGTACTTGTGTCAATAGAGGTTGTATCCCCTCTAAAGCCCTGCTAGCCGCCTCTGGGAGAGTGCGAGAACTACGTAACGCCCATCATCTCAAGTCTTTGGGAATTCAAGTTGGGAGTGTAGATTTTGATAGAAGTGCGATCGCATCCCACGCTAGCAATATTGTCGAAAAACTCCAAGGCGACTTAACTAACAGCCTCAAACGCCTAAAAGTAGATATTATTCGCGGTTGGGCAAAAGTAGCAGGAACGCAAAAAGTTACTATTACAACCGATAGCGGCGAACAAACTATTACAGCCAAAGATATTATTCTTTCCCCTGGTTCAATTCCATTTGTACCACCAGGAATTGAAGTAGATGGCAAAACTGTATTTACTAGCGACCAAGGTGTAAAACTAGATTGGCTACCTGATTGGGTAGCAATCATCGGTAGCGGTTATATTGGCTTAGAGTTTTCCGATATTTATTCGGCGCTAGGGTGTGAAATTACCATGATTGAAGCCCTAGATCAATTGATGCCAGGTTTTGACCGAGATATTGCCAAACTTGCAGAACGGATATTGATTGCACCGCGAGACATTGAAACTCATGTAGGCATATACGCAAAACGAGTTATTCCTGGTACGCCTGTAGTTATCGAACTTGCTAACTTCAAGACGAAAGAAGATGTAGATGTAATCGAGGTAGATGCTTGTTTAGTTGCCACAGGACGCATCCCAGCAACTCAAAACTTAGGTTTAGAATCAGTTGGGGTAGAAATCGATCGCCGAGGTTTTATCCCAGTCAATGATGCTATGGCGGTACTATCGGCTGGGGAAGTAGTACCGCATCTGTGGGCAATTGGCGATGCAAATGGCAAAATGATGCTAGCTCACGCAGCTTCAGCGCAAGGTATTGTAGCAGTAGATAACATCTGCGAACAGCCAAGAGAAGTAGACTACCGCAGCATTCCCGCCGCCGCCTTTACCCATCCTGAAATAAGCTATGTAGGAATGACAGAAACAGCAGCCAAAGAATTAGGCGATACAGAAGGATTTGAAATTGGCGCAGTCAGAAGTTATTTCAAAGGTAACTCCAAAGCGATCGCCGAAGGAGAAGCTGACGGCATAGCCAAGCTAATATACCGCAAAGATACAGGCGAAGTATTAGGAGTACACATCATCGGCTTACACGCCTCAGACTTAATTCACGAAGCCTCAGCCGCAATTGCCAACCGTCAATCAGTCCATACTTTAGCTCACCTAGTCCACGCCCATCCAACCCTCTCAGAAGTCCTAGACGAAGCCTACAAAAGAGCGATCGCTTGAATCAGTGACCAGTGACCAGTGACCAGTGACCAGTTTGTGGTTGCCGAGCGCTGGTAACTTTTGAATTTTTCTTATTAGATAAACATAATGCAAATCCGCCGCCGTCCCCCTAATCGCGCCGTTGCGATCGAAAGTATGCGCTATCAGGTTGTCGTACCTGGTGCTGAACCGAACAATATCCTCGAAGAAATTGTTTGGCACAAAGAAGATGAAGTCACTAGACTGCGCGAAAAAATACCTTTAGCCGAACTGCAACAGCAAGCACTTTCCTCGCCACCTTCCCACGATTTTATCGGTGCTTTGCGCCAAGGTAAAACTAAACCCGCTTTAATTGCTGAAGTCAAAAAAGCGTCTCCCAGTAAAGGTGTAATTAGAGCAGATTTTGACCCAGTAGCGATCGCCCAATCCTACGCCCAAGGCGGTGCATCTTGTCTATCGGTACTTACTGACGAAAAATTCTTTCAAGGCAGTTTTAGTAACTTAACTCAAGTCCGCGCCAGTGTAGATTTGCCGCTACTGTGCAAAGATTTTGTTCTATATCCTTACCAAATGTACCTCGCCCGCGTCCGAGGAGCAGATGCAGTATTGTTAATTGCGGCAATTTTAAACGACCAAGACTTACAATATTTCATCAAAATTGCTAAGGCGCTGAAAATGGCGGCTTTAATTGAAGTTCATACTCTAGCCGAACTAGATCGCGTTTTAGCTTTAGATGGAGTTGCTTTAGTTGGCATCAACAATCGCAATTTAAAAGATTTTTCCGTTGACTTGCAAACTACCTGTTCTCTGCTCGCAGAACGAGGCAAACAATTACAAGAACGAAATATCTTAGTTGTCAGCGAATCGGGATTGCATCAAGCTGAGGATTTAGCCTTAGTAGCCGCAGCCGGAGCAAATGCAGTATTAATTGGCGAATCATTGATTAAACAACCAAATGTAGAAAATGCGATCGCCCAATTATTTCCCCAACCATCGTAGAGACGTAGCACTGCTACGTCTCCAACATATAGCGCATTGCTACATCTGGTTTACCAATGCAACGATCTAGCAAAAACAGGAAAAGAGTCGGACATAAGCCGGGTTCTGTTCTAACGTAGAGACGTAGCACTGCTACGTCTTTTTTCATCAGGGCGGTTATCTATCTGGGATGTTTGTTACCAAACACCTCAAGCGGTTTAAGGGCAGTGGAACGGGTAAAAGACCAACCATAGTTCCTTTGACCTTGCTTCCAACCGGGGTTTACCGAGCCAGCGTCTCTCGGCGCTGCTGGTGCGCTCTTACCGCACCTTTGCACCCTTACCTTTATACAGTGACCAGTAACCAGTGACCAGTGACCAAAAACTGGTAACTGGTTACTGTTTCACCGATCGCTGTAAAGGCGGTATCTTTCTGTGGCACTATCCTCACGATCGCTCGCACTGGGCGTTACCCAGCAAGTTTGGTCTTTCGGAAGCCCGGACTTTCCTCAAATTAGCTGCCTTGCCTAATCTGCAACCACCTGCGCCTACTCTTTTCCCATATTTAGTTTAGCTTTGAAGCGAGCGAAATTATGACAATCGCCTTCTTGACAATTGTCTATTTAAGGACACGAGATTGCTGTTGCTACTTTCCCCCGTATCATCTTGAATAGTCGAGAAATTTTCAAACCAACCACGCCGCCAAAAGAAAAAGACTAATCCCCCTGCGATCGTTGTCATAAAGGCTAAACAAAGTGGATAGCCCCAAGCCCAATTCAATTCAGGCATATTCAAAGGCGATACTTCTGTATTGAAGTTCATGCCGTAAATTCCCGCTATAAAAGTTAAAGGAATAAATATCGATGAAATTACTGTTAGCAGTTTCATAATTTCATTCATTCTGTTACTTACTGCTGACAAGTAGACATCCATCAATCCTGATGTCAGTTCTCGGTATGTCTCTACCATATCCATAACTTGCACTGCATGATCGTAACAGTCGCGCAAATAAACCCGCACGTGTTCGCTCAAAAGTTCGCTGTCATCGCGGATTAGGGCGTTGATTGCATCTCTTTGGGGCCAAATTGCTCGCCTCAGCGTTAATAATTCTCGGCGGATGCGGTAGATTTTTTCTAAAGTTTTGCGCGTGGGATTAGCTACTACTTCCTCTTCCAAATCTTCTATTAATTCGCCATAATCTTCTAATACAGGAAAAAAGCCATCAATTATTGCATCTAACAGTGTATAAGCTAGATAATCGGCTTGATGCTTGCGGAGAATGCCTTTATTGTTGCAAATGCGCGATCGCACTTGGTTAAAGCAATCGTACTGCGCCTCTTCTTGGACGGTAAGTAAGTAATGTTTTCCTAGTACAAAGCTAACTTGTTCGCTGTGAAAGCCAGTATTCCCAGGTTTTGGTAATACCATCCTGGCAATAATAATTAATTGGTCTTCATAATCTTCGACTTTCGGGCGTTGCGGGACGTTGACGATATCTTCCAAAATCAGCGGATGCAAGTCAAATACTTTACCAAGGCGTTGCAAAATGTCTTCGCTGCCTAAGCCTTGCACGTCTACCCAGGAAACAGATTCGCTGTCTAAGTGTGGAATCAAGTCTTCTGGTGTGGCTATTTGCTCGTAGGCATAATCTGTGTCTTTGTAATCAATTAATTCAATCTGTGGTGGTGGCGCACCTGCCTCAATATTTAGAGTTCCAGGCATACTCCCAGGTTGTTCGTGGAAGTAGTCAACGCGAGGTTTACTAAGGACTTTAGCAATTCGAGAACGGGCTTTTGTTATCGGCTGCATAGAGTTGTTAAGTAGCTGGCTTATACATAACTTTAGATGGTGACAAAAAGGGACAAGGGGATAGGGGAGAATGACTTGGCTTCCTGCCTAGTTTTAACTTAGTTGAGACTTTAACTACTAGGCAACATTCCTGCAGAGGTAGGTAGAAATAGAGTTACAGCCGTACCTCGATTGCGCTGGCTGTTGATTTCCAAATAGCCGCCTTGTAACTTACAAATGCGATCGGCGATCGCCAGCCCCAAGCCCATACCGCCTTGGCTTTTTTTGCTAGTTCCTCGCCAGAAACGCTGGCTGGCTTGCGTTGCTTCTTCTATTTCCATCCCCCCACCGCGATCGCTAACTTGTAAAGGTACGTAATTACGGTCTTCTCCTTCTACCAAAGGTAAAATTAAGACATAAATGACTTCGCTTTGCGGTGCATACTTAATGGCATTATCTAGCAAATTCAAAACTACTTGTCCGGTTAACTCTGGATCTACCCAAACTTGCGGCGAACTGCCACTGGTAGATAGTTCTAATTTAATGCCTGTATTGGCTGCGGCTGGTTCCATGCGAAACAGACATTCTTGGGCGATCGCTACTATAGATACAGATTGGGGATTTAGCTGCAATTGTCCGGCATCTACTTGAGCAAGCAATAACAGTTGCTCGACTAAATGAGTGAGGCGATCGGTTTCGTAGCAAGCTCTTTTAATGTATTGTTGGGCTTTGTTGCCCGTAACTACTCCATCTAGTACGGCTTCTAAGCCTACGCGCAAAGTTGCTAGAGGTGTTCGCAAATCGTGGGAAATATTAGCGACTAATTCTCTCCTTGCTGTTTCTTGTGCTTGCAACGCTGCTAGAGTTTCTGTGAGTTTTGCTGCCATGCGATCGAGCAAGCGCCCTAGTAATGCTAATTCGTCTTTGCCTTGCAATGTAGAACGGGCTGTATAATCTCCTGCTTCTAACATTTGCGCTTGACGTTGCAATTTGCGTAAGGGGCTAGTCAACGTATCAGACAGCAGCAATCCGGCAAGAATAGCAATTATACCAGCAACGATCGCCACTCCCATAACTATGCCCTTAACTTGCAGGGCAAACTGCTTCGGGCGGCGTAGGGGCATAGCAACATAGACTGCACCCAAAATTCGCGCATTTACCGAGCGAATGGGCATCGTGCTGTAAAGCCACCAAGGATATTGGGGATGAGTTGCTACCCAAAACTGTCCGTGCTGGGGAATTCCTGCTAAAGTTCGCTCGATTAAGTTAGGGGGAATCTCCACCGTGCCACCAGCAGAAATCTGTTGGTTTTGAGAGCGAATCGAGCCTTGGGAATTGTAGATAACTACTTGCACTTGTTCGAGTTGAGCAATGAGGTTGACCGATCGCTCTAAAGTTGTGTTATCAAATTGGTTGCTAGCTTGATTGACTAAGATGGTTGCTTGATTTTGTAAATTTGCTTGCGCTTCGCGGATAAAAAACTGTTGTAGGGTGCTGTCTACAACTAACGATAAGCCAGTTAAACTCCCCAAAGTTATGCCGAGCAAAGTCAATGTCAAGCGGAAGGAAACGCTATGCCACAGCCTCATTTTGCCCCCGCCGTGAACCGATACCCTACTCCCCAAACTGTTTGAATGTATTCTGGGTTAGCTGGGTGCAATTCAATTTTTTCTCTAAGCTTGCGAATATAAACATCGACAATCCGACAGTCACCATCAAAATCATAGCCCCAAACTCGATCCAATAATTCTTCACGGGAATAAGCTCTACCAGGCGATTCGACTAACTGCGCCAATAAGTCAAATTCCTTCCCACGCAAATCTAGCAACTGTCCGCCGCGATAAGCCTGACGGGTAAAGCCGTCGACAATAATGCCGCTAGTATGACTGACATCTCGGTAGCCGACTTGATAGGCGCGACGCAATAAGGATTTTACCCGCGCAACTAATTCTTTAGCGCTAAAAGGTTTGGTTAAGTAATCGTCAGCACCAACAGACAAACCGTAAAGGCGATCGCGTTCATCTGCCCGCGCTGTCAGCATCAAAATCGGAATAAAACAGCCAGCTGCCCGCACTTGTTGGCAAATTTGAAACCCATCTAAGTCAGGCATCATAATATCTAACACTACCAAGTTCGGGCGAAAGCGTTGAATTTGACTGATTCCATCTCTACCACTACCTGCACTCAAACAGCGCAGCCCTTCATGTTCGATGTAAAGCTGCACTGTTTCTCGCAGGCGGATATCGTCTTCAATTACTAAAACAGTGGTAGCACGCATGAGCAAATAATTACTAATTCGTAATTCGTAACTCGTAATTATAGAAGCATATAAGTACACTTAACTACGCTTGTTAGTGGATAGTTAGAGTTATCGCTTGGTTGAGACTACGAATTAGTAACTACAAATTATATAGCGCGGCGCTTGCGTAACTTGCTTAAGCCCAAAGCAATGCCGCCTAGTGCCAATGTTCCTACGGCTGTAGATGGTTCGGGTACGGGTTTGCCGGAAACTTCAAAACTAGCGTTGAAAGCTGGGGCAAGCGTGCCAGGTTCATCGTTGATGATATCTGATACTCTAATCCAGTCTGGGACAAACGGCTCTGTTCGCAACCAAGCTTGGCGATCGCCTACAGTTGTGGGGGGTTGGTCGCCAGCTAGCCAGTAGTAGTCGCCTTGGGAAGTTTCTACTGTAGTAGCTAAAAAGTAATGATTTGCCTGATCGAGAGGCGTTGCAGCAGCGTCCAGTAAAATTGAGTCTGTCAGCGTAATATCAATTTGGCGTAAGTTGCCTGTTAGTCCCGATCCTACTGCACCCAAATTGGTTAGAGAACCAGGAGTAATTGTACTATCTACTGTAAACGAGCCTTTATCTGTGACGCTGTACGATAGCGAACCTTCACCACTATCAAATGCTGCAAAAGCATCGTCAGCAGGACCGTTGAGGCGGACAATATCAGTAGTTCTGGTCGCATCTGAATCTACAGGAAAGGATCTGTAAAGCTCAACACGAACGTTGGTAATTTCGGCATCTGGATCGGACAATAAGCCGTTAACTTTAATGCCTTCTACCTCAAATTGGGGCGCTAGGGAATTGAGAAAGAAAAAGTCATCAGCCGTTTCCGAACCAATAGCAGCATTAGACTGAGAGCTAAAAGCTTGGGCTGAATTTGGAGATAAGGTACTCCAAAGAGTTGCAGCATTTGCGCTCGCGCTTTGCAATGTTTCTAATCCAATAATTGCACCAGAGGTTATCAAACACAAGTTTGTTAATTGCCAAATTTTCTTTTGCATACAGCGCTAGTGATGGATTTAAGTAGTTGTTTGAATCAAATTTGACTGCTATTAAAAGCGTCACAGCCTTTTGCTAAGGGGCGATCGCTTATTTGTTCAGCTTGTGCTTGTTAGCTTTTGCTGGAATTACACCTGCTTGATTTTTAAAGGCAATTGTTAAAATTCTATGAATTTAACTCCACCTTTATGTATTTTTATACCAAAGATAGAGCGTACAAATAAACTTTTTATACCAAAGATAGAGCGGGGAACAAATAAAAAAGCAGTCTGTCGCACTTGACAAACTGCTTGTTTGGTAGCTAGGGCAGCAGGGAAGATAGGCTTTACTTACCTATCTCCCTAGTCTTGCTAGGGCTACAGAGCAATACTACATCATGCCCATGCCACCCATGCCGCCCATGCCGCCCATGCCGCCCATACCGCCCATACCGCCCATACCGCCCATATCAGGCGCAGCGGCTTTCTTTTCTGGCTTTTCTACTACCAAGGCTTCGGTAGTTAAAACCATACCAGCAATTGACCCAGCATTTTGCAAAGCCGATCGCACGACTTTAGCTGGATCGATGATACCTGCGGCAATTAAGTCTTCAAATTCTCCAGTAGCAGCGTTGTAGCCGATGTTGAAGTCAGTTTCCCGTACTTTTTCCACGATTACTGAGCCTTCAACACCTGCGTTGTCTGCCATCTGACGTAGTGGTGCTTCTAAACTCCGCCCAACAATATCAGCACCAATTTTTTCCTCTTCTCCCAGACTATTTTTAATCTCGGCAACTTGCTTGCTGAGGTGAATCAACAGCGTGCCGCCGCCAGGAACAATGCCTTCTTCTACAGCCGCTTTGGTAGCATTGAGCGCGTCTTCGATCCGCAACTTGCGATCTTTGAGTTCGGTTTCGGTTGCTGCACCTACTTTAATGACTGCTACACCACCAGCTAGTTTGGCAATGCGTTCTTGGAGTTTTTCTTTGTCGTAGTCAGAATCGGTTTCCTCTAGCTGCCTGCGAATTTGCCCGATCCGCTTTTGCACTTCGGACGTATAGTCGCCAGTAGCTACAATTGTGGTTGCTTCTTTGTCAATTGTGATTTTGCGGGCAACTCCCATCATTTCCAAAGAGACGGCATCCAAGGTTAAGCCGACCTCTTCAGATATCATTTGTCCGCCTGTAAGGACGGCGATATCTTGTAACATGGCTTTGCGGCGATCGCCAAATCCTGGCGCTTTGATCGCGCAAGCACTCAATACGCCTCGCGCTTTGTTGACGACCAAAGTTGCTAAAGCTTCTCCATCTACATCTTCAGCAATAATTAGTAAAGGTTGACCGGAACGAGCGACTTTTTCTAGGACGGGAACTAAGTCTTGAATGCTGCTGATTTTCTTGTCAGTAATCAGAATGCGGACGTTTTCGTACTCTACTACCATCCGCTCGTTGTCGGTGATGAAGTAGGGCGAAATATAACCGCGATCTAGCTGCATTCCTTCTACTACATCTAAATCTGTTGTCAAAGATTTAGATTCTTCAACGGTAATTACGCCATCTGTAGTAACTTTATCCATCGCTTCGGCAATCATTCTGCCTACTTCTTCATCGTTACCAGCCGAAACAGTGGCTACTTGAGCGATCGCGCTGCCTTCTACTGGCTTGGCTACTTGGGCGATCGCTTCTACCAATCTGTCGATGGTTTTTTCCATGCCTCGGCGCAAGCTAACTGGGTTTGCACCCGCAGCGACGTTTTTCAAGCCTTCTTTTATCATGGCTTGGGCTAAAACTGTTGCTGTTGTCGTACCGTCGCCTGCGACATCTTTTGTTTTGGATGCGACTTCTTGAATTAGCCTTGCCCCTGTATTTTCTAAAGGATCTTCTAATTCGATGTCTTTGGCTACAGTAATTCCGTCATTCACAATTTGGGGCGTACCAAATTTCTTTTCCAATAGTACATTCCGCCCTTTTGGTCCCAAGGTAATGCGGACTGCATCAGCTAAGGCATTTACGCCCCGCTCTAGCGCCCGCCGGGATTCTTCATCAAATGCAATGATTTTTGCCATGATATTTGTTTCCACGCGCTTCCAATAGCCAATTTAGCACTCTCTAGCATAGAGTGCTAATTTTTTTAATTTCCAGGGCTAAAGCCACCTGCAAATCCGCGCAGTACGACCTAAAAGTTAACTTTTGCTGACATGACTTAAAAGCAACATTTCTAGAGCGTGTGGCAGTAGAGTTGACTAGCGCCAAGAAAACCTTCTAGTCAAGAAGGCGCGGTGGCGAGCATTTTAATTATCTAGATTTAGCTGTGGACTAATTCAATACTCATAACTTTCGCAAGATAGCCGATTTGTGTTAGTTTATTTTTAAGGATTAAATTCGGTTATGCAGTTGATTTTTACCTGTAGTATAAGACTCTCTCCGAATCTTACTCTCATCAACCCACGATTCTAGAGACGTTTTATGTCAATTTATGTCGGTAATCTCTCCTACCAGGTCGGTCAGCAAGACCTGAAAGAGGTTTTTTCAGAGTACGGAACTGTTAAAAACGTCCAACTACCAACAGACCGAGAAACAGGTCGGGTAAGAGGTTTTGCTTTTGTAGAAATGGAAACAGAGGCAGAAGAGTCAGCAGCCATTGAAGCACTTGACAGTGCTGAATGGATGGGTCGCGCGTTAAGAGTAAACAAAGCCAAACCCCGCGAGGACAGAGGTGGCGGCGGCGGCGGTAGACGCGAAGGCAATGGCGGTGGATATTCTCGCCGTTACTAAACTCTAAAATTTAATTTAAGCTTTCTAGGGCAACTTTATGAGTCTGCCCTTTTTTGTTATCTATTTGATGCCAACTTATCAGCGATGCGAGTAGTTTCTGGCAAACGATATTTAGGCGTACAGCGCAGCACGTAATCAATTGCTGTAGGCAAACTCACGCGATGACCGACAGAAACATACAATGGCTTAGTGGCGGTGCGCGATCGCAATACTGCACCAATTATCTCTTGGCGGTGCTTTAAGGGCTGCCAACTACCACGCGCTGCTGCTAATTCCTCATGTTTGCCGATTAGTAGCGATTTAGCTGCGCCAATTGTCGGTATATCTGTAAGTACGCCTAAATGACAAGCAATTCCAAACCGTCGGGGATGAGCGATACCTTGACCGTCGCAGATAATTAGGTCAGGTACAGTGCTAATTGTTTCTAAAGCATCAATCACAGCCGGAATTTCTCGAAAAGAGAGAAACCCAGGAATGTAAGGAAAAGTAGTACGACGAAGAGCGATCGCACTTTCTATTAGTTGCAAGTCAGGAAAACTGAGTACAGCTACAGCAGCGCGGCTGATTGTTCCTGCTGCTTCAAAGCCCATATCTACACCAGCTATGTAATTGACTGTGCCTAATGTGTCTTCAGTAGCCACCTCAGCTTTTAATTGTTCTTGAATGGCGATCGCTTCAGCAGTAGTAAGTTGCCAAGAATGGAGTTGGCGAATTTGCATACAACTTGTGTAAGAGCAACAATGTTTTTTTACTATAAAAGCAATGTCTCAACAGAAAAAAACTCAAAGTCAAGTTCGCGTCTGATACTACGAGCGCCTAGAGACGGAATATGGCGATCTCTAACACAATTAATCCAAATTTAAGCTAAATCTGCTAATTATAGGTTTTTTATCCAGTCAAGATCGCGATTTATTCATTTTATCGACTTTGTGTCAAACAGCTTAGAATTTGACCATAAATAATTAACAAATATAAATATTTTATTTTGCGGAATACTTACTATTTAAGTTGAAGAATTATTTTAGTTAAATAAGCAGACAATTAAACCCATTACTACACGATAAATCGCTAAACTCAATTATTCAAAGAACTATCTATTTATAAGCTGGGCTAGTTCTAGCTATCACTATCAGTTTATATTGAGAAAAATTTTCATGCCTGAAAGCTTTTAAATTTGATTAAAGAATGCGAATTAATTCAAATAATTGCGGTGTTTGTTAGCAAATTAATCGTGCAAATTTGCGTCTAGTAACTGCTGCTTGCATAACTCATAAAGGGCTGCATCTCCATACCTAATTATCGTGTTTTTAAGTTACTTAAGGCTAGTTAGTTTGACCTTATTTATCTAAAAACATTATGTTACAGCCTTAACTTTATGAGGAGAAGAACGTAATGAGTATTACAAGAAGAGAGGCATTAAAAATTGGTGCGTTTGCTGGTGGTGCGCTGCTACTACCTATTGCACTCCAGCGCCGAGGATACAGCCTAAATGCTGGTAGCCCTCAACCTACGCCATTTCAAGTTAACTTACCGATCCCGCCAATTCTCAAACCTGTCCGCAGCGATGCAAATACCGATTACTACGAGATTAAAATGCAAAAAAGTCGGGTGAATATTTTGCCTGGACTAACAACAGAAGTTTGGGCTTATCAAGGTATGGTTCCTGGTCCTACAATCGTACAGACTCTAGGACGCAAATCTGTTGTTCGTTTTATCAATCATATCGATGTATCGACATCAATTCATTTACATGGCATGGCATCACAACCGCAATACGATGGCTACCCAGAAGATTTAATTCTTCCAGGCTATTACAAGGATTACCACTATCCAAATAATCGCGCAGCAATGCTGTGGTATCACGACCACGCCGTTCATACAACTGCCCGTAACGTTTATATGGGATTGGCAGGAATGTACGTAGTTCAAGATCCAGCAGAAGCCGCTTTGAAGTTACCGCAAGGCAAGTACGATGTACCCTTGATAATTCAAGACAAACTATTTGCTAGCAATGGCTCGTTGGTCTTTAACGATGACAATCATCATGGTCTAATGGGAGATGTAATTTTGGTAAATGGTGCGCCGTTCCCCAGAATGGCAGTAAGTGCGCGTAAGTACCGCTTCCGAGTTGTCAATGGCTCCAATTCACGCGCTTATAAATTAGCATTGAGTAATAAAGCAGACTTAATTGCGATCGCATCAGATGGCGGATTGCTGGCAAAGCCAGAGCCAACTAAAGAACTGATAATCGGGATGGCAGAACGTTATGAGTTTGTCATTGACTTCTCTGCGTATCCTATTGGCACGCAAATAGTTTTGCAAAATCTCGGTCTTCCCAATAATACAGACTACGATCTAACAGGGCAAATTATGCGATTTGATGTCGTAAGCAGAGAGGCTGATGATAGCACTGTACCTACTACCCTACGAGACCTCAAGCTGAACAAACAACCGTCAAGAGTAATTGAGAGGAGATGGACTTTCGACCATCGCAGTGAAATGTGGGTAATTAATGGCAATACTTGGGATAAAAACCGCATAGATGCCGATCCTGGTGCGGGAGGTACTGAAATTTGGAATTTTCAGAACAATAGTCGCGAGTGGTTCCATCCCGTCCACGTTCACCTAGTTGACTTTCAGATTCTCTCTCGCGATGGTAAACCACCTTTTCCCTACGAGAGGGGTTGGAAGGATACAGTCTATCTGGGTGAAAATAATAACATTAGGGTGCTTGCTAAGTTTGATGAAGAGCGCCAAGGTAAATATATAATTCATTGCCACAACCTAGTTCATGAAGACCATGACATGATGACTCAATATCAAATCGGAACTACTGGCATAGATCCAATGTCAGCACCAGCAAAACCTTTGCCAGCACCGCCTTTGTGATTGTAGGGTGCGTTGCTTTACAACGCACCCTATAAGATTGGCGATCGCATCAACAAACTACGGTTTCAAGATGTTGGTAAAACAGAGCAAGTTCATTGAGTGCTTTTAACTGTTTTTCTTGAGCAACATCAATCTTGGCTTTACGAGTTTCTCTATTATCCTGAATAGATAGTGCTTCACTATGTATGCTAAGTCTAGTCCTTTCATGCAGAAGTTCTGATAATTTCTTATCAAACGTCACAGCAAAAAAAGTATAGTCCAAATTATATTTAAACTGGCTCTCAATATTACATAATTGTAGTATTTCAATATCTGCTAATCCTTTAAGCTGCCCTTTCACAATCTTCGAGACTGAAGCAGTTCTGCTGATTGACTCAGATCGAAATCCTTTAAGTTTTTGCTGTACCAAATTAGTTAAGGCGCTATCTGAATATACTTTCGGCTCCAAATGAGACGCAATAACATGATTTACAACACTTCTATCAAAATACTTCAGTCTTATTTTTTGTTTTGAAGCTACTTGATAAGCAAGGAGAAAGGGAGGTTTAAAAAGTTCGCATTTTACCTTTTTATTATTTTCATCACGCCAATCCATTTTATCAAAAAGCTCAAAAGTCATTCTTTTAAACTTGAGCTTATTGATGATATTCAGTATTTTTTGCTCATCATATTGGATAGTTTTAAGCTTTTGTCTTGCATCTTTAAAGTTATTTATACTTAGAGATAGAGTCTCACATTCAAATTTTTCCACTAAAGAAAGATATTTATTTAATACAATATTGAACTCATCACTTGTTTTGGGAATACTCCTTTGATTAAATTCCAAAAAGATAGCAGGTGTTAAAATAATTTTTATATGTTTTCCAGCATACTTTACTAGATAATTAAAAAGCATAAATACAGAAATCAGCCTAACGTATCTGAGCCTATTTTTGCAATCAAATTGGTTTGTATTAATATGGTTCAGGTCGTTTAACACTTGATTATCTATTATTAATAGCAGTGGCTCCGATAAACCTAATATAGGCTCGATATTATTAATCAGAAAAATAAAACTTTTTATAAGATAAGTTTTTTCTGTTTGGTTTAAACTCTGTATTTCATGCTTAATTTTTTCTGTTATTTTGATAAGTTGCATGCTCTCGTTTGATTTGAAAATCGCTATAATTGATTTTAAACGATAAATTTAGATAGTAGCTCGGATTAAGTAGCAATATGACCTAATAAAATGCAACTAACGTTGGATTTCATGCTTTTCAATCTAACCTATCTGAGAACGATCGCTTCTATGAGGAGCGCTATGTCTAGCTAAAGCGATCGCAAAATCTAAAGCAACTGCTAAATCGCTTGTTTGCTGAGGATAAGCAACAATTGGTCTATTTATTAAAACTAACGGAATATCTAACTGTGAGGCAACACTGCGCTTGATGTCTTCTCCCCCAGGACTACCAGAGGCTTTAGAGACAATTAAATTAATGCGCCATTGCTGCCAAAGTCCTCGCTCTAAATCAGCGGAAATTGGCGGACGCAGACATATAATGCGATCGCTTGTAAATCCTGCTTCTAAGGCTGTTTGCAAAGCAATTTGGCTAGGTAAAATTCTCGCAAATAGTGTAGCTTTTGTCTGCCATGCTTGAAATAGCGGTAAAGGTTTATAACCTATAGTTAACAGCACTCTCGCCCCAGTTAAATAATCTCCAGTCAGTAAAGTAGCAAAGCTATCTACATCGATTACTCGCTCGTTTTGCTGGGTGTCGAGCGCAGGGCGTTCGTAACGCAAATAAGGAATTTGCAGTTTTTGGCAAATAGAAATCGCATTGCGAGAAATTTCTACAGCATAGGGATGAGATGCGTCCAAAACAGCGCTAACTTGCTGTTGTTGCCAAACTTCTTCTAGCTGCTGGTTATTTAAACGTCCTACCCATACTTGCAAATTAGCTGCGTTGGGATAAAGCGATCGCGCTGAGTCTGTCGTTACAGAAATAATACAACCTACAGTTCCATCACGGGCGATCGCTTGCGCTAATTCGGCGCTTTCTTGAGTACCGCCAATTAGCCAAAGACGTTGACAATTTGCTGGTGACAACTGATCAGCCTTTTAGAGCTTTTCTAAAATTCTGACGGTAAGACTTACTAGATGCTAGCAAGAAGGGCCAAAGTAGTGATAATCGCGCTTTGTTGGCAAAACTACGGCTAAAATTAGTTTGGTTAAAGCCACTCCAGAACTTCCACGCACCACCGCCATAAGTTACGAGTAATATTAAACCGATTAGACTACTCATTTTACTCAACCTCAAAAGCTACAGAAAAACACAAATTAAATTCACTTATTAGGTAAAAATACTTTTACCTAATAATTTGTTAGCTACTAATTTATCTGCGATCGCGCTAGGATATCTAGCCTTCTAATATAAGTGTAAAGCAGGTTTAGTAATTGATTGGCAGCCTGCTTTGCCGGATGTATCTTGTGGAAGTATCTTAGATGCAGGTAAAAGTAGGAAACTAGATAAAGATTAATCGTAGCGATTGTCATTGGCTTGAGTGTCAATGGCGAGCAAAACACCTAAAGGAGAAGTTATGCGTGCAGTATTAATGGCTGGAGGGTCGGGAACGCGGTTAAGACCGCTAACTTGTGACTTTCCTAAACCGATGGTGCCGATTTTGAATCGTCCCATCGCCGAACATATTATAAATCTCCTTAAAAGACATCAAATTACTGAAGTAATTGCCACGCTGCACTATTTACCAGATGTATTTCGGGACTATTTCCAAGATGGCAGCGATTTCGGCGTACAAATGACGTACGCAGTAGAAGAAGACCAGCCTTTAGGAACTGCAGGCTGCGTCAAAAATATTGCTGATTTTTTAGACCAAACATTT
This sequence comes from Aliterella atlantica CENA595, assembly GCF_000952155.1. Taxonomy (GTDB): domain Bacteria; phylum Cyanobacteriota; class Cyanobacteriia; order Cyanobacteriales; family Chroococcidiopsidaceae; genus Aliterella; species Aliterella atlantica. Next base: position 66,229 of record NZ_JYON01000022.1, read on the forward strand.
TTAGTCATCAGCGGCGATAGCGTCACTGACTTTGACTTAACAGCAGCGATCGAATTTCACAAACGCAAAGGCTCAAAAGCCACCTTAGTTTTAACCCGCGTCCCTAACCCAATTGAGTTTGGGGTGGTAATTACTGATGAAGATTATCGCATTACCCGCTTTTTAGAAAAACCATCTACCAGCGAGATTTTTTCCGACACAGTGAATACAGGTACGTACATATTAGAGCCGTCGGTGCTAGATTACTTGCCAGAAAATCAAGAGTGCGACTTCTCTAAAGACTTATTTCCTTTGCTACTAGCCAAAGGTGAGCCGATGTACGGCTATATTGCTCAAGGTTATTGGTGCGATGTCGGTCATTTGGAAGCTTATCGGGAAAGCCAGTATGACGGCTTAAACCGCAAAGTAAAACTTGATTATGCTTATGCAGAACAATCGCCTAATCTGTGGATCGGGCAAAATACTCATATCGATCCTAGCGCGAAAATTTCTACACCTTGTCTAATTGGTAATAATTGCCGCATTGGACCGAGGGTACAAATTGATGCTGGGACGGTAATTGGCGACAACGTTACTATTGGCGCTGATGCTAATTTGAAGCGTCCGATTATTTGGAATGGAGCGATTATCGGCGAGGAAGCAAATTTAAGAGCTTGCACCATCTCTCGCGGTACGCGCGTAGACCGTCGCGCCCAAGTCCTAGAAGGCGCTGTAGTCGGTTCTTTATCTACAGTAGGAGAAGAAGCCCAAATTAGTCCTAGCGTGCGCGTTTGGCCAAGCAAACAAATTGAATCAGGAGCGACTTTGAATATTAATTTAATTTGGGGTCACACCGCGCAGCGCAATTTATTCGGTCAGCGTGGAGTACAAGGATTAGCAAATATCGATATTACGCCAGAGTTTGCCGTCAAGTTGGGTGCTGCTTATGGTTCGACATTAAAACCTGGCTCTCAAGTTACAGTATCGCGCGATCAGCGCAGTATTTCGCGCATGGTAACGCGCAGTCTGATAGCTGGATTGATGTCTGTTGGGGTAAATATTCAAAACTTGGATGCGACAGCGATTCCAATGGCTCGAACTGTAGTATCTGCAATGAATGTAGCTGGCGGTATTCACGTTCGGGTGCATCCCGATCGCCCAGACTATATCCTAATTGAATTTATCGACCAGCAAGGTATCAATATCAGCAAATCCAAGGAAAAGAAAATTGAGGGCGCTTATTTCAAAGAAGACTTGCGCCGAGTGCAGATTCATGAGATTGGGAATGTCACATACCCAATTCAAATGATTGACAATTACTGCACAGCTTTCGAGAAGAATTTAAATGTAGAGGCAATTCGTCACAGCAACTCAAAGGTAATTATTGACTACACTTATGCTGTATCTGGAGCAGTATTGCCGCAAATGTTAGCCAAGTTTGGTTGCGATGCCGTCGTACTAAATGCCAGTTTGAAGCCCTCTGCCATATCATCAATTGAAAAAGAGCAGCTATTAACCCAGCTAGGTCATGTTGTTGAAGCCTTGAAAGCTAGTTTTGGCGTACAGGTATCGGCAAATGGCGAACAACTGATTTTAGTTGACGAATCGGGGATACCGATTCGCGGGGAAATGCTGACGGCGTTGATGGTCAATACCATCTTAACGGCTTATCCTAGAGGTACAGTAGTAGTACCTATTCATGCCTCTAGCGCGGTAGAACAAATTGCCCGTCGCCACGATGGTAAAGTTATTCGCACCAAGGCTAACCCCACAGCTTTGATGGAAGAGTGCCAGCGAGACGGCAATGTCGTACTGGGAGGTAGCGGTGAAAGTGGCTTTATTTTCCCGCAGCTACACCCAGGCTTTGATGCCATGTTCACGATCGCTAAACTAATAGAAATGCTGACAATTCAGGAGCGCTCTTTAGCAACGATGCGGACTGAGTTGCCCCGTGTTTTTCACAAAAGTTATACAGTGCGCTGCCCTTGGACTGTTAAGGGGGCTTTGATGCGCTATTTGGTTGAGACTCACCCAGCGGACGAACTGGAGTTGGTAGATGGAGTCAAGATTATCAATCGTCAAAACGATAATTGGGTGTTAGTTTTGCCAGATGCTAGCGAACCACTGGTACATTTGTACGCTAACAGTAATGATAGAGAGTGGGTAGATACCTCTTTAAGGGAATATCGCACTCGCGTTCAAGATTTCGTCGAACAAGAACAAGAAGCGCATACCCCTCTTAGCACTCAAGAGTCAGTGTTGGGATAATGTAATCAGTGACCAGTGACCAGTGACCAGTTACCAAAATATAACTGGTCACTGGTCAGCGTTAAATCTTCCATACTTCGCTTAGTTAGGAAAAATTATGAATAGTTGCATTTTGATGGCTCAAATTGTTCAAGAACCCCAACTGCGTTATACTGCCGACCAAATGGCGATCGCCGAAATGTTGGTGGAGTTTTCGCAGCCGCGTACGGAAGAACCTTTGTCTAGACTCAAGGTGGTTGGTTGGGGAAATTTGGCTCAGGAAATTCAAAAAACTTATCATCAAGGCGATCGCGTCATCATTGAAGGACGCTTGAGCATGAATACCGTCCAACTAGAAGGCTACAAAGAAAAGCGTGCCGAGCTTACAGTGCAAAGGATCTATCCTTTGGGGGCAGATGTAAGTATTGGTTCAGCGACAGCTACTACAGACTCAGAACTGGGCAGCCCAAGCTATGAAATGCGATCGCCTGCAACTGCTGGTAGTTACACTTCAACGAGCAAAGCTGATAACAGTTACGATTCCGAGCAATATGAAGATAAATATAGCAACAACCCACCTAGCTATTCAGAACCAGTAAAATCAACTTCTCAGCCTGATTATTCAGTAAATAATGCTGATGTTGATGATATTCCGTTTTAATATAGCAGCCAGCTAGCTAGTAGCTGGCTGCTCGAATATAGTCAAATTGACAACAAGCAACCAGACGGGCTGTTAAAATCCAATTAATTTTCATTTGTACGCCCGATACCTCCTATGAGTGATGTCTTAAAGGTTCGTAATTTAAAAGTTGAATTTTTTACAGACGAAAAGATAATTACTGCTGTTGACGATATCTCTTTTGAATTGGAGCGCGGTAAAACTCTAGGAATTGTGGGGGAGTCAGGATCGGGTAAATCGGTAACATCTTTGGCGCTCATGGGTTTGTTGCCAAGTTCAGCCAAAATTAGCGGCGAAGTCTTGTTTCGTTGCGCCGAAACGCAGCCGGAAGTGGATCTTTTGCAGCTATCGTCTAAACAAATGCTGCAATACCGAGGCGGCAAAATTGCGATGGTGTTTCAAGAGCCGATGAGTGCGCTTAACCCAGTCTACACTTGTGGGTTTCAACTTGAGGAAGCTATACTGCGCCACCAAAAAGTTTCTCAAAAAGAAGCGCGAAGGATTGCAATTTCTTTGCTCCAAGAAGTCAAACTATTGCCTAGCGATGAAGAATTGCAAAAGCAGTTTCTCGCTTCGCCCAGGGGTTCTCAATCGCATAGGTTAGCTAGCTTTATCAGCCAGCAAAAACAAGCGATACTCGATCGCTATCCTCACGAACTTTCTGGCGGACAGTTGCAGCGAGTAACGATCGCAATGGCAATTTCTTGTAACCCAACTTTGTTGATTGCTGACGAACCAACTACCGCTTTAGATGTGACGGTGCAAGCAACGATTATTGAGTTGCTCAAAGAGTTGAGCAAAAATCGCCAAATGTCGATGATATTTATTACTCACGACTTGGGATTAGTTGCTGAAGTGGCTGAATCGGTAGCTGTGATGTACCAAGGTAAAATTGTTGAGTACGGCGCAATTAATGATGTATTCAAACAACCTCAACATCCTTATACCAAAGGCTTATTAGCTTGTCGTCCGACATTGGAGAAGCGATCGCAATATTTGCTGACTGTTGCTGACTATATGAGCGTCAAGGTAACAACAAATGGCAAATTAGAAATTCTCCCAGAAGATCCTAAATTGCCTCCAGAAGTCTCTACTGAAGCTTTACAGCAACGCTTAAACCAACTAACCCGACAACAACCCCTACTAGATGTCAGTAACCTGCAAGTAGGCTTTCCCAATCGCGGAGCGTTTGGTCAAACCAGAAGTTATGTCATGGCAGTTAATGGCGTTTCGTTTCAAGTTTACCCTGGGGAAACATTAGGATTAGTAGGTGAGTCTGGCTGTGGCAAAACTACATTAGGGCGGACTTTGCTGCGACTGATTACTCCTATAAGTGGCAGTGTGATGGTTGAAGGTCAAAATGTAGCTGTGCTGCGCGGCGTTCCCTTACAAAAATTGCGCCAAGAGATGCAGATTATTTTCCAAAACCCATTTAGCTCTCTTGACCCCCGCATGAAAATTGGCGATGCCATTATAGAGCCATTAGTTATTCACTCAACCAAAAATAAAGACCGCCAACGCCGCACTATAGCAGGTGAATTGTTAGAGAGAGTAGGGCTTAACCCTAGCTTAACGAACCGCTATCCTCATGAATTTTCTGGCGGACAGAGGCAAAGAATTTGTATTGCTAGAGCGTTAGCTTTAAGACCAAAATTTATTATTTGTGATGAGTCGGTTTCGTCTTTGGATGTTTCAGTACAAGCGCAAGTGCTGAATCTTTTAAAAGAATTGCAAGCAGAATATAAACTAACTTACATCTTCATTTCTCACGATTTGAACGTAGTCAAGTTTATGAGCGATCGCATTCTAGTCATGAATCAAGGCAAAATTGTCGAACAAGGTGCAGCAGAAAGCATCTACCGCAATCCCCAAAATGAATATACGCGCCGCTTGATAGATTCTATTCCTAAAGGGCTGATTGAGGTTTAATTCGTAATTCGTAATTCGTAATTCGTAATTTTTGCCTTGGAGTGTGGATGGAGTCTAATTCGTAATTTTTGCTTGAGAGTAAGGATGTAGGGGAAAATTAAACTATTGTCACCGTTGTCTTAAACTTTAGGCAACGGGTGAGACATTGAACCATTTTGAGTAAAACGATAAACTATAGCTTTACGGGCAAATACTGGTAAAGCAAGCATTCTCCGCCACCGCCAAGGCTCTTGATACAACCTGTAGAGCCATTCTAAATGATTGTTTGCCAGCCAACCTGGCGCTCTTGTTTTCACCCCTGCCCAAATATCAAAACTACCGCCGACTCCTATCCAAGTCGCTTGAGGACAAAGCGCTCGATTTTCAGCAATCCACAATTCTTGACGCGGTACTCCTAAGCCGACAAAAATTAGCTGCGGTTGTAGTTCTTTAAGAGTTTGTTGCAACTGTTCGGCTTCTGCTGGTTGAGTAAACCCGTTTTGTACGCCAACTATGTTTAAATTTGGTAGTTTTTCCTGCCAAGCTCGAGCGGCGGTGGCGGCGACTCCTGGCGCACCCCCGTAGAAAAATACTCGTAAGTTTTGTGCTTCTTGCAACAATGATTCTGCAAGTTCAATTCCAGGACAACGGTTTACTTTCTTGCCATGCATTTGCAAATAAAGCACGACTCCAGCACCATCGGGAATGACTAAATCTGCTTGATGGATAATTTTGGCTAATGTCGGATGAGTCTCAGCCAAAATTGACATTTCCGCATTCAAAGTGACAACATGAGTGCCAATTCCTTCTTGCAGGCGCGATTTCAACCAGAGCGTATAGTCATCTATCAAGTGAATCGGCAGCCCTAATACAGAAAATAGCTTAGGTGTTTCAACCATAATTGAGTTATAGCCAAACTTAAATAACAAATTTCTTATCGTGGGCTATCTTACATCTAATTTTACCTTAGTCTTGCTTTTGAGCATTACCCCGATCCGCTTGATTGATACAAACGTTACATTTTCTAGCAAAATCACTGGTTTTTAAATGTTTCAAGCTACTCGTCGTCGTCTAGCTATTTGGTACACCGTCGTTACAGCAGTATTGCTCCTTTTATTTGCAACTGGTGTGTATGTGTACGTCCGTAGCACTTTGATCGAACGGATCGATGATACGCTCAATCATGTGATCGAGGTAGTAGAGCGATCGCTTGTCATCGAGCAAGCAGTTGCCGATCGTAGTAAGTTGCAAGTCAATGTAGAAGCTAGTTTTCGAGATAATACCGAAACCGTAGAAGACGATCGCATCGATTTGGAGTGGTTTAGCCCTACAGGTCAATTGCTGTGGTCAACTTTATCAGCACCCTTAGATATCCCCATCCATTACAACCGCACTGGTGAGACTGTGCAGGTCGTTAGGAGTGCTGGAGAGCAGGGGAAGCAGGGGAGGCAGGGGAAGGAAGATATTAGGTCAGTGTTTTCTAGTGCCTCTGAGCCTTCGCTTTTGCTGCGCCAGGTGACTGAAAGAGTGGAGGTTGGTAGGCAGGTATTAGGGTACTTGCGCGTTAGTCATCCTTGGTTTGAGGTAACAAAACCAATTCAACAATTGATGTTCGATCTCAGCTTGGGTACGGGGTTGATGGTACTGTCTGTAGGTCTTTGCGGCTGGTTTCTTTCGGGTAAAGCGATGGAACCAGTTTTGCTCTCTTACCAACGGCTCAAACAATTTACTGCTGATGCTTCCCACGAACTGCGAAGTCCGATTGCGCTAATTCAAACTAATGTCCAAGTTGCGCTTGCCGATCCAGAATTAGTTAGTTCGCCTCATTCTTTGCAATATCTCCAACACTTAAAAGTGGTGGAACGTTTGACTAAACGTTTGGGACGATTGGTTGACGATTTGCTATTTTTAGCTCGTCAAGATAGCGGCATTGTTAAACCGCAATTTGAAACTTGTCCTTTGGATGCTCTATTGATGGAAGTAGTAGAGGAACAACAATTACTAGCAACAGAGAAAAATATTGCGATCGCTCTAGAATTGGTCGATCCGCCAGCATCCACAACCGATCTGCAACAGTTAGATAGCTGGTTTGCGCTCCAAGGTGATTGGAATCAGCTAGCGCGATTATTTACTAACTTGATTGAAAATTCCCTGCAATACACGCCTCGCGGTGGCAAAGTGCAGGTAAAGCTCCAACGCACTGCAACGCCAAGCGATTTTTCCTCGCGTTTGGCGCTTAAAGCCGCGCCCTTAAATCCTCTGGCTGCTTACCTGCAAATTAAAATAATTGATACGGGTATTGGTATTCCTGAATCCGCATTACCCCGCTTATTTGACCGTTTTTATCGAGTAGATCCGGCTCGCACTCATACAACTACTAGCAGTTCCGGCTTAGGTTTGGCGATCGCTGGGGCAATTGTCCTCAATCACTACGGACAAATTCATGCCGAAAGTATCCTGCATCAAGGTACAACTTTTACAGTTACATTGCCTGTAAATGCTGCATTATAAGTCCTCCTTGTTCTCATCTCACCAAAATAGAGCGATCGCGCTTGGGCGCAAAATGTCTCCTGCGGGAGATGCAAGCAGTTAACAATTACGGGAAGACTTATATAGCGGTGTTTGTAGTTACAAGCTGCACGTTGATTTTGCATAGTTTTATAGCGATCCTACTGGAACTTGCTTTTAGCCTTTTGCTGAAAAATCTCTACTAGCTACTACAACCACCATTATTGAATTAGATGCAAAGTTAGGGAGAGTCAAATGCCAATACAAATAAGAGATGATGTTGTCTACACTGTCCTCAAAAGAATTAATGAAACTGGTCAGCAGGGCATGCATGAAGTTAAGTTTGGGGCAGATGATTTCTTTCCAGGGATACAGATAACGTTAGCTGAGTTTTTGGGTACTTTAGATTACTTAAATCAAAAGCAGTATATCAAAGCTGAGTTTACAGGCAATGCTTATGCTAACCAAGAAGATGTTCCTAGCAGTGTAGATCCCCAAGAGTTTGATTTTAGAATCGCCAATTCCTTTGGTTCGCCAGATGGACCTCTGCCTCACTTAATTACATTTAAAGCGGCAGAATTGACAGACAAAGGTCGCAAAATGTTAGACAAAATGGAGGCAGATCCACCAAAATCTTTAAAAGAAGGAGTATCTGTTCCCATTGCAACTAAAGATATGCCTTTCTTAGAAAAGGTAATGATCAAGAGCGGTCTTGAAGATATCTTTGATGCTAGAGATGTTACAGAGGTAATTTACCGAGCTATGCGCGACCTCATGCCAACTGAAACCGCCGAGAAAGTTGAAGGCGAATTGCACAAAGAGGTATTACCCACTGAAGATAAAGCCTTGCAAATGGAAATTGCCGACTTGTGGAAAGATACCAATCCGATTGTCGGCTTTTTAAGTAAAATTCGCGCTCCCTTCGACCATTCAAATCGGCACAATCCTGCGGATATCTCTAATGTTAACGACGAGCGCTTTTTGACAAGAGTTAAAAACGAATCGCCAATGGCAGTTACAGGATACGATCTAGACCGCGAACAAGTAGTTAAAGCTGTATTTTCTGCAACTAAAGAAGAATTATCACAAGAACGCAGTCAAGAAATTGCTAATTATTTACCTGGAAGGGTCAAGGAACTGTGGCAAGAAGCTTAAACTAAGGTGAAGTTATCTAGAGACACTGTTTAGATTGTGTCTCTACGTGTAGAATTGCGATCGCTCTGCTACCTTGGTAGTAGAGCGATATTTGTTACAGATAGACTTGCACTGAATTTTATTTGAGTTTGATACACTAATATCATTAGGTAAATTCTTATATCATAATTGTCCATGTTTCTAGCCATTGCTGTAACATCCTTTTTGCTCTCGCCTTATGCCCTTCTAGGGGCATTCTTCTCCTTGCCCTTGGATAGCCTGTTTTCTACGCAAGGCATCATGGTTATGCTATTGGTAGCCTACGCGGGTGCGATGTGGATGTTTCTGACAAGTGCGCCGAAAGTACATACGATTATGGTATCGGACATGGAAGTTGCCAGACAGTTCTATGAAGGGCTGCTAGATTTGCCTACTGCTGACATTCCTTTGCACTATTACTATAATTACGAGCAATCTTTGGGAGCGCCAGCAGGAATTGACCCGCTATATATGTCTGCAAGTCCTGGTATTGCCAACAGCAGAAGCATGAATGCTCCTGATGGTTTATGGTATCAACTTAAGAAAAATAACCAACTGCACGTAATTTCCGGTGCTAATTTAGGCAACAAAAACCAGCAGCGCCATGTTTGTTTCGATAAGGAATGTTTAGAACAAGTATTAATGCGAGTAGAAACGCGCGGCTTAAAGCACAAAATTCGCAGCCAAAAGCCTTTGAACTTTCTCGTTAAGGATTTGGAAGGGCGGGTAATTGAAATGGCTGAGGTATCAAACTAGCAATAAAAAAATGAATAAAAGCTTGCAGTCAAATCAAAGAAGTTTTTTAGGCGATCGCCATTGCATAGTAGTGTAGAGTGCGTTGCAAGTCAGCGCACCCTATAAAATGGGCGATCGCACCGCAAACAAGGCTCTCAAGGCTACCACAAAGGGCGCTTGCAGTAAAATTGCTAGCGATCGCGCCAGGGCTGTGATTCTTGCCATTGAGCAAATCTGTCTGGCAAGAAGCACTTGCCGTCTAAACATCGTAAATGCGAGATTCAGGCGCATCTGGATACAAGGCACAGTAGAGTTCAAACGCAGAGGGAAAACTTTCTGGCTGGCGGCGAAAATTGGCAGTTATCAATTCTTCGACTGTCTCCCAGGCTACAGCCACCTCAGTTGCTTCAATTCCATACATTTGAGTAAGGCGACGAGCGTGTTCTAAAGCAGCTTGGAGGGATGTTTCCGAAGACTTTTTACTTTCCGAGCGAGAGATTGAACGTGTTGTAACTAATTTTTCTGTAGTGTGAACCATTGAACTTCTCCAGATAACTACTATCGGTTTGGCTGACTATTTGAATTTAACAATAAATATATCCAATAGCAATAGAATTATTATATAAGTTGTTGTTATAAGTGATAGGATTTACTTAACTGTGAAATACCAGTCCATGCATCCGTTAATGCAAACTGGCAGTATTGCCTAAGATTTGCAGACTCAATACTTTTGTATAACTAAAAACGGCTACATCTCGATGCCTAGCAATTGTACGGGTGCGATTTGAAAACGCACCCTACAAGATATGCAGCAGAGCCAAATATAGAGCGATCGCGCAATTGTACGCTCTAAGCTGCTGTACAATACCAGCTTGAAGATTATTTGCATTCGCCAACTATTACGAGGATGGATTTAAAGCATAATAAAGAACGCTTCTTAGCGACTGGCAGATTTACCTCAAGCGTATATTCACGGACAAAATAAAATCATCCTTACCCTGAGCGCAAATAGTGGCGTGTTATTCCGTAATTCTACGATAGCCGCTTTTATAAGCATTAAAGGAAAATTTATATATGTAAATTTGTTGTCAGGCAATGAATCGACAGAGAAACTGTCGAACATCAAAAGCCTAATGCAACAACGGTCAGTTGAACGCGAGTAGGAATAGTAGTGACAAACGCTCTACTTAAATCTTGTTCCCAAGCTACAAGCACTGTTGTCATTCTCGTTGGCTGCGTAGTAATAGTAGGGTGGACTTATAACATTCCATTATTAAAGAGTGTTGTCCCTGGATTTGTTGCCATGCGACCAAATACAGCAATGGGATTTATCATGGCAGGTCTATCCTTAACGCTCAGATTACCAGCCAAAGAAGGCAGTAGGAACGTGTTGGTTTTCTGGAGAGAATTAATTGGTTTTGGCTGCTCAATTATTGTGTTTCTGCTAGGAGGGCTAACGCTGATTGAGTATGTTTTCAGGTGGGATTTACACATCGACCAATTGTTATTTGCTCAAACCGCCGCTGCTGATAGTTTTGGTACGATTGCCCCTGGACGGATGGCGTTTAGTACCGCTCTATGCTTTTTGATATCGGGTCTATCTTTAATTCTGCTTAAGGTAAAAGCACAAAAAATTCAAGTTCTGGCACAAGGGTTGATTCTGATACCAGCTTTGCTTGGCTTGGTGACTTTGATTGGTTATGCCTATGGCGCGACAGCTTTAATTGGGATTGTTTACCAGGTAGCGACGATGGCATTGCACACAGCCGTCACCTTTATTATGCTCTCGCTCGGTATCCTGCTTGCTGTGCCAAACTCTAGCCTAGTCCAGACAATCTTTTCTGATACATTTGGCGGAGCGATCGCTCGCCGTTTGCTACCATCTATTATTATTGTTTCCTTAGTGCTTGGTTGGTTGTGTCTGCAAACTCAAAAAACTGGACTGATGGAAACAGAGTTCAGTGTGGCGCTGCTGGTACTATCTAATATTATTATCTTTGCCGTCTTAGTCTGGTTGGATGCTAGAGCTTTAAATCAGATAGATAAAAAGCGCAAGCAGGCAGAGTTAGAGCTATTTAGAGCGCACGAAGACTTAGAAAGCAGAGTCAGCGCACGAACCCAAGAACTAGAAGTCGCAAATGCGCTGTTGCAAGAAGAAATTGTCGAGCGCAAACAAGCGGAAGTTGCTTTGCGGCAGACCGAGCAGCGTTTAGCTTGGCAAAGCAGCCACGATATTTTGACAGGATTAGTAAATCGCTGGGAATTTGAGCGACGATTAAAACTTGCCTTGAGCAGTGCTAAAACTGACAATCAACAACACTCATTATGTTATCTAGATTTAGATCGATTTAAGATTGTCAACGATACTTGCGGTCATGCTGCAGGAGATGAACTACTACGTCAAGTTACTGCTTTGCTGCAAAAGCAAGTGCGGGCAACTGATACTCTTGCCCGTTTGGGCGGAGATGAATTTGCTCTGTTGCTCAATCAATGCCCCCTAATTCAATCTCTGCGTATTGCTAATGTATTGCGTAAAAGTCTGCAAGAGTTTCGGTTTATTTGGCAAGATAATACTTTTACTATTGGCGTGAGCATTGGTTTAGTTGCTATTAATGCCGATACCTTAGATTTGTCTAGCATTTTGAGTGCTGCTGACATGGCTTGCTATGCAGCTAAGAATGCAGGACGTAATTGCGTACACGTCTATCAAGCTGACGACCAAGCTTTGGCAAGTGGTCACGGTCAAATGCAATGGATATCGCGGCTGACTAGAGCTTTGCAGTCTGATGCTTTTTGCCTTTATTGCCAAGCAATTGTTCCTTTAACTTCAGCTGAGTCCAAAGGGGAGCATTACGAAATCCTGCTGCGCCTTCAAGATGAAACAGGTAAGTTAATCCCGCCGATGGCATTTATTCCGGCAGCAGAACGTTATAACATCATGCATCTGATTGACCGTTGGGTAATCAGTACGTTTTTTGCTAGACTCGACCAGCACTATCAAGAAGCCTGGCAGTTTTTCCAAACACCAAGCCGTGCCAATATGTATGCAATTAACCTTTCTGGCGCAAGTATCAATGACGATTCTTTCACTGACTTTTTATATCAGCAGTTCTCCTTATACTCTATTCCACCACAACTAATCTGTTTTGAAATTACTGAGACTGTTGCTATTACTAATTTAGACAAAGCTGGAGAGTTGATCGCAAAACTCAAGCAGCTTGGTTGTCGCTTCGCTCTAGATGACTTTGGTAGGGGTATGTCATCTTTTGCTTATCTCAAAAATTTACCTGTAGATTATTTGAAGATTGATGGCGAATTCATCAAAGATATTGTTAACGACTCAACAGATTTGGCGTTGACACAAGCAATCAATCAAGTTGGTCATGCAATGGGGATTCAAACTATTGCGGAGTTTGTGGAGGACGATACTATCTTGGCAAAAATTGGCGAACTTGGGGTAGATTACGCTCAAGGTTATGGCATTGCTAAACCCCAACCTCTTCAATTCCAATCTTCAACGCTGGTGTTGGCGCAATTTTAAAGCTTAAATACACTGTAGAGCGATCGCCCATCATGTTGGGTGCGTTGCCGACAACGCACCCTACTTCCATTAGCCCATCAAAATCACTGTATCAATAACGTGAATTACGCCATTATCAGCCTCAATATCAGCTGCAACTACTGTAGCGTTCTTAACTTCAAAACCCTCAGAACAATCTATCCTAATGGGCGAACCCTCTACAGAGGTAACAGAACCAAGCTTGGCTAGGTCTGCTTGCATCAATTTACCAGGTACAACGTGAAAAGTCAGAATTCTAGACAGTTGGGGAATATTTTGAACTAATGTATGTATGGTTCCTGGCGGTAATTTAGCAAAAGCATCGTCATTGGGAGCAAATACAGTAAAAGGACCAGGACTTTTGAGCGTATCTACTAAATTAGCTAATTGTACAGCCGTTACCAAAGTTGTAAAAGAACCTGCACTAACAGCAATATCAACAATATCGGGCATTATTCCACCAAAGATTTTATATTTAGGGGCGCAAAGTATTGCGCCCCATGCTGACATGAACTAACGTATTAAACCCAAGCAGACATGGAGCGTCTAATCTAGCGATATTCTTGTCTTTGAATATCTCTCAGCCTAGCTTCAGGGCGCTTGAATCTATCGATTTGACCTTCAAAAAACGCCCGATTTGCCTGCAAATGCTTGGGATTGGGGTCATCTAAAGGATAAAGCAGCGCTGTTCTTAAAGCTTGAATTACCGCAGATGTGACGCAGTACATCGAGCGCTGAAAACTAACTCCTAACTGAATTAGCGTATCTTGTTCGCCGCGACAATGCTTTTTGTAATACTCCACCAAATAAGGAGGCAAGAAGTGGAGCATATCTTGCATCAACAATGTAGGTGGAATTCCAGCCGTACCTACAGGAAAAACATCTGCGTATAAAATGCCGTAGTGAAAATCTTTTTGGTCTTCAGGCACTTGTTTGGCTTGAGCATTGTAAGATTTTGTGCCGCGAAATGGTGCTGTGCGATAAAACACAGCTTCAACATAAGGCAGCGCTGCCTCATACAGCCAGGTAAAACCGCAAGATTTGGGGATAATTTCGTACATTTCCCCGCGAATATAAACGTGATGGTAGATCGGACGACCTGCAATTGCAAAGATGCCGTTAACTAAGAAATTCATTGCATCAGGGACGCTCTTAATCTCACCTGCATCGTATAAATCGCTCATTTCAAAGAAAACAGGAGCCATTACTTCCCAAAACAAGCCTAAATTGCTGTAATAAGATAGCTGCCTTACTTGTTCGATAAACATCTCAGGAAACAGCTTATACATCCCTAACATGGCTGGGTTGCCCTTAAAGTAAGCTTTAATAGCGCGATCGCAAGCTGCTTTATATTCGGGCGTATCCAAATATGGGTCAAACTTTCCGCCCATACCGCGATGCCACAACATCGCCTGCATACAAGCTTCGGCAAACTCCATATTGATGCGATCGTGCCATAAATGATGCAGCAACTTGGGCATTTTAGTGGTTTCGCCCTTATCCATAAAGGCAAGCAATTCAGGGTGAGCGGTAGCTGCACCTTTTTGCCAAATCCTTAAATCGGCATCATCTCCGGCATAATGGTTGTGCAAATCTAAATACTCTTGAGGCAAGAAGTATTTAAAAGCAGGCAGTGGATTTAAAAATACCCGTTCGGCAATATAAAGTAAGTCGCGCCAATAAAAATCCATCGGTACAGCATAAGCCTTATACAAACCGATAATTTGCATGAGATTTTCTGGCGTATCAGGTAGCATTGCGCCGCCTGCTTCTAAGCGATGAATGACATCGGCAAATTCATGTGTCGAAGGCGGTAGTTTGGTTGCAGTTGCAGTAGTCATAATTTCAGGTGGCGATAATTTGAGAATAGTTTTGAGTTTTAAGTTTTGAGTTTTGAGTTAAAAACTATGAGGGAAGACGCAGTTATTTTCCCCTTATCTCCTTGTCCCCTACTTCTAGCCGTCACTACTAGCAATAGAAGGAATCTTCGTCACTATTACTGTTTTTGGGGGTTTTGCCGATAGCAATTCTTTACTAACATTTGATGGTGTAGCAACCATCATTGTTGCTGTTGTCTCGCTCCAACGCACTAACCAATTGGGTTGTACTCCTAAAACTAGAACTAATGCTGCCAAGACAAAAGCAGGTACGCGCTCAGACCAACCAACGCGGGGATAATAAGCTTTGTAGTTGTCTAATTTGCCGAAACAGGTGCGGTTGAGCAAAATTACAAAATATACTGCTGTTAAACCCGTACCTACTACAGCTAGCAATGTGAGCAAGGGAAATACAGCATAGCTACCCTGAAATACCATAAATTCAGAGATAAAACCAACCATGCCAGGAATCCCAGCACTAGCCATACCTGCAAACACTAACAAAATGCTGACAACTGGCAAACCGCGCAAGGGATTCATCAAGCCATTTAAGACATCTAAATCGCGAGTACCAACTTTGTTTTCTACTACTCCTACTAAATGGAATAGCAGCGCCAAAATTAAGCCGTGAGCGATCATTTGGGAAACTACTCCAACTAGACTAAGGGCATTAGCCGCTGCCGATCCTAGTAAAACATAGCCCATGTGACCGATAGAACTAAAGGCAACCATCCTCTTGATGTCTTTTTGAGCGATCGCACTAAATGCCCCGTACAATACGCTGATCGTCCCCAAAATCGCTATCCCAGGCGCGACAATTGTCCATGTTTGGGGAAATAAACCCAAACCAAAGCGTAACAAGCCATAAGTGCCTAGTTTAGCCAGTATTCCTCCTAGAAGAATGGCTACAGGTGGTGAAGCTTCAACATACGCATCTGGCAACCATGTATGCAGAGGAACTAAGGGAATTTTGATGCCAAAACCAATTAACAGCACAGTGAGCAGAATTAACTGCACTTGTAAAGTCAAATCCTGAGTATTGAGCGCATCGTAATTAAACGAAGTCGAACCACTTAACCAAGTAGTACCTAAAAATCCAGCAAGAATTAATATGCCCGAAACAGCAGTATAAATGAGAAACTTGGTGGCTGCGTAGCCGCGCTTAGAACCGCCCCAGATGTTAATTAACAAATACAACGGGATAAGTTCTAGCTCGTAGAACAAGAAAAATAGCAGCAAGTTTTGAGCGGTAAAAGCCCCAGCGATGCCAGCATTAACTAGCAAAATTAAGGCATAATACAGGCGAGGACGTTCTACAGAATTACTGCTGCTGTAAATTGCAATCCAACTGAGCAACGCATTTAAAACTACTAGCGGAAACGACAACCCATCAACACTTAACTTGTAGTCCAAGCCTAGTGGTTCAATCCAAGGAATAAACTCTTGAAACTGAAAGCCAATCGCAGTCGTGCTGAAAGACGTTGCTAAATATAAGGTCCATAAAAATATACTGAAAGAGATAGCAAGAGCAATTGCTCGCAGACTTGTGGCAGTAAAATTGCCTGGCAAAAAGCCCACAATTGCTGCACCCAATAAAGGTATCCAAATTAAGGTACTGAGCATAAAACTATGGCGTTCCTTTTAAGTAAGTATCAAATACGCAAAAATGTATTTACTTGAGAGGGAAAATGCACAGATTTTCCCTCTGTGTTGCTAACTAACTAAACTTACTCTTGCTGTGTCTAAATCGTAATAACCACCGACAATTTTCAGTTTATTTTCCTTAATTAATTGGGCTAAAACAGGAGAAGATTTTAGTTTTTCTATTTGGACTAAGACGTTGGCTTTACAAGCATTCTCCAAGCGATCGCCTGGTTGTCCCTCTGACTTTGCTACAGCAGGTTTAATTGCCTCAAGTAACGAACCTATTTGTCCTGGAACTGAAGAGCCTTTAATTGTTGCTGCTACTGCGCCGCATCGTTCGTGACCCATAACCATAATAACTTTTGAGCCTAAAACTGCCGTACCAAACTCAAGGCTGCCAATTTCTTCTGGAGTTGCAATATTACCAGCAACGCGACAGACAAATAAATCGCCAAACCCTTGGTCGAAAATAATTTCTGAAGGCACGCGAGAATCCGCACAACTTAAGATAGATGCAAAAGGTTTTTGCGTTTTTGCTACTTCTGCTAACCAAGCAGCATCTTGGTGCGGATTTGTGCGTTTTCTTTGCACAAAGCGTCTATTCCCGTCTAGCAACGCTTTGATAGTTTCATCAGGTGTTGTCGGGTATTTAGCTGCGATCGCTTTTCCTTCATTTCCTGGCTGCAAACCTACGCCTACAGCTAGCGTTCCTGCACCCACAACTCCTGCACCAAACTTAATTGCATTTCTACGGGAAACATTGCCTAACTTCTTCACGTTCATTCTTTCCTATGTTCCTAACACAATGCAGATAATATCGAGATGGAATTTCTGACAGCGAGCAAGCGCCAGTTAAGACAGTAACCTATGCCAACTCTTCACCTGGTCACTGGTCACTGATTCAAAATCCAGAGTTAAAAATGTTGTAAGCCGACCAATGAGGGAAACTTAAGAAAGCGCCCAAAATACTTACTCCAATCAAGATTGTCAGCGCATAAAACTGAGATTGACCAGAAGTGCTGTATTTTAAGCTTTCTCCACCCAAAATCGAAGCCAAACCTACCAAGTTCACGAAGCCGTCTACGATAAAACGGTCAACCCAAGCAGTAATTTTAGAAACTCGGTCAACAGCAAACACAATACTCAAGCGATAGAGATTGGGAGTGTAAAAATCGTAGGCAAATAAGTTTTGCAAAGCTGTCGATGGCAGCCGTACAGGCTTGGGAATAAAATTGCCTAGATAAATTATCCCGCTAAGGGTGCAACCAAAAACACTTGACCAAAACAGCAGTATTGCTACATCGTCATTCAAATTTGCCCAGTTAGGTAGCAAAGACAAGCTTTCTAAAACTAAAGGCAAATGCAGAGTGAAGCCTAGTAATAGCGTCATGGGTACTACTAACAACCATAAAGCTTCAGGCGATCGCTGCGACATTTGTTGAGGTTTGCCACCAAAAATTAGCCCAAATACCCTTACCAAGCTAAAGGCAGTCAAAGCATTGACGACTAATACGATTGCTACTAACCAAGGTTGAGTTGCCCATAAAGTGTCGGCTAAGTTCAACAGCGCCCAAAAGCTTCCAAAAGGAGGGCAACCAATCAAAGCCGCCGTACCGCCTAAAAAGGCTAAAGCAGATACCGGACGGCGCGACCATAAGCCACCTAATTGCGTCAAGTCTTGGGTAATGTTGTTCCAAATAATGCCACCTACGCTCATAATCAACAAGCCCATTGCTACGGCATGAGTCAGTACCAGTAATAGGGCAGCATCATTTTGTCCGGTTCCTACAGCAATAAATACAAGTCCCATGTAAGCGCTGACAGAGTAGGATAAAGCGCGTTTGATGTCGATTTGAGCGATCGCAATCAAAGAAGCACCTACAGCCGTTACAGACCCAATTAACACCAAGGCAGACATCGCTATAGGCGATAAGGTCAGTATTGGTTCTAATTTAATTAGTACCCATGCCCCAGTTGCGACTACTACTGAATTGCGTAAAATCGTGCTAGGAACTGGACCTTCCATTGCTTCATCTAGCCACAAATGTAAGGGAAATTGAGCGCATTTACCCATTGGTCCAGCAATTAAAGCTAGACAAATCAAAGTAATTACTTTCGGGTCTGGGTGCGCCCCCCGCGCCCAATCAGCTAACTCCCAATAATTCCAAGTTCCTGTCATAGATAACAGGGCAATAACTCCCATTAGCAGTAACAAGTCGCCTACTCGCTTAGTTAGAAAGGCATCTCTAGCGCCTGTAACTACTAAAGGTTGACTAAACCACAGCCCAACTAACAGGTAAGTTCCTAGCGTAAGAACCTCTAGAATTACGTAACTGAAGAACAAAGAGTTACACAAGGCTAAAGCACACATTCCGCACTCAAATAGTGCTAGAAGTGAGTAAAATCGCGCCCAGCCCCAGTCCATTTCCATGTAGCCAACTGCATAAATTTGGGCGAGTAAGTTCATCCCAGTTACAAGTACAGTTGCGCCGACAGTAATTGACGAGATTTCTAGAGGCAAAGAAATATCTAAGTTAGCAACTTGCAGCCAAGGAATAATTATTTGTTGGGCTGGCTGGTTCCAAGTCGCTTGCAAAGCAATTACGCCATGTACAAAAGCTAGAAATGTCATCAATAAGTTGATGTAACCAGCAGGTCTTGGTCCCGTACGCCGGATGATTCCTGGCGACCAAGGGATGGTCAAAACTGCCCCAATTAAGGCATAGCAAGGTACAAACCAGATGGTTTGTAGAAAAAGTTGCGCCATCGGTAGTTAACTCTATATTGATATGACAACTTAAATGTTCAGAACAACCATGTATCTGCCCCACTTCACTTAAAAGCTAACGCAGGACAATTAATGTTCTTTTAATATTTGAGTTAAGTTAAAGCTTACCTTTAATGGTGTTACAAATAAATTGTTTAATTACCAAAATCATCAATAAATGTAATTAACTTTGCTTATCTAATGGCGCTATTTATTGACCGCATCTATGGTTGCCATTGATAGGTATCTATAGTTTTTATTTTATGGTGAAAAGTATATAAAGAGACAAAATGATAAAGCGATCGCAAATCAAGATATAACATCAAACGAGCGCTGTTTACCCTGAAAATCTGCCAAAAACCTAGCCATAAGAACTAATAGGAGATTATTTGCAAGTGCGATCGCTGATAATTTCACGACAAGCAAATTGCACTAAGCATAAATTACTAGCATAAGTTTAAAAATAAAGGCTGTCATCTATAGTGATGATTCAAATAACTTATGTCTTGCTATGGTCAGCTTGAATTATTTGACATTGGTTGCACAGCCCGAAAAATTCTAGAGTATGGTAGAAGATTTTGAAATTGTGAAACTGGTGTAACTGGGTTTCTAACTCATGCACGGGACATTCATTAATCCCGATAGACTGTCCGCACTGCAAACAGGTAAGGTGGTGCTTGTCTTGTTGCACCGAACTATAAAGCGATTCTCCAGAAGCTAGAGTACGCACTTGGATAACACCTTCTAGTTTTAAAGCTTCCAAGGCGCGGTAAATAGTCGCCAAACCAATGCTTTGATTGCAATTACGCAGTTCAATATAAAGGTCTTGAGCAGAAATAGCTTTGTTTAGGGTTTTGAGGAGTTTAAGAATTCGCTCCTGGCTGCGGGTGCGTTCAGTTTTCATGTGTAAGTTGCGGTTATGCTCATTCTCATTTTAAGTTTCCAGAAAGCTCCTAGTTTTACTCCTGTTTTGCTCCTGGAACTACATTTTGGCGGTAGGATAGCGTTTGTTGCCTTCATCACTGCTATATGAACCGAAAGTATCAAGCTAAGATATATGTTACTCTGCGCCCTTCCGTTCTCGATCCAGCAGGTACGGCGGTACAATCGGGACTCAAGCACATGGGCTATGAAACTGTAGAGCAAGTTAGAATTGGTAAATATATCGAACTTATGCTCTCGTCAACAGATGAAACTACAGCAAGGCAACAGTTAGAGCGAATGTGCGAACAACTATTAGCAAATCCAGTAATTGAAAATTATCGGTTCAATTTAGTAGAAGTAGCCATAGAGATAGGAGCATAGGTTGTGAAATTTGGAATTATAGTTTTTCCAGGTTCAAACTGCGATCGCGATGTGGCTTATGTTACGCGCGATGTCTTGCAACAGCCTACGCGCATGATATGGCATGAAGAAACAGATATTACCGATTTAGATGTAGTAGTCGTTCCTGGTGGCTTTAGTTACGGCGATTATTTGCGTTGTGGGGCGATCGCTCGGTTTTCGCCAGTAATGCAGCAAGTAGTCAAGCACGCGCAAACAGGTAAGTTTGTTTTAGGTATTTGCAACGGCTTTCAGGTACTTACAGAAGTAGGATTATTACCAGGGGCGTTGATGCGAAATCGGGAAATGCATTTTGTCTGCGATCGCTCCCCCATTAAAGTAGAACGTAACAATTTACCTTGGACGCAAGCATACCAAAGCGGGGAAATTATTACTTTACCCATAGCTCACGGTGAGGGGCAATTCTACGCTGATAAAGATGTTGTACAACAATTAGAGGATAACAGACAAGTTTTATTCCGCTATCAAGACAACAATCCTAATGGCTCTATCAATAGTATTGCTGGTATCTGCAACTTGCAAGGCAACGTGTTGGGAATGATGCCTCACCCAGAAAGAGCCTCAGATCCAATGCTCGGAGGTACAGATGGATTGAAGTTGTTTGAGGGCTTATTAGCGAGAGTGGAAGCTTTAGCTTAAAGTTGGCTTATATTCAGTGCTAGTCTTGGACAACTAAGTTGAGATGTTATAGTCTCTAAAATATATAGCCAGGAGTTTAACTTATTCCTACGTCAGAGCAGAAGACACAGTGCTTCAATTTATGTTGTTGGTTTACTACGCTTTACTTGCCCATAAATGTAGTTCGCCAAGACGAGCGATCGGGAAATATTTTCTTCCTAGCAGGTGAGGAAAATATTATTGAGATATATCCTAATGGGCGATGGAGGTACGTGGAATGAATAAACCTAATTTCCAGACAATGAGCAGGCAAGAATTGCATACCTACTTCCTCGCTCATCGGGACGATCGCGAAGCATTTTATGCGTATGTTGACAAGTTACACGCTGAAGCCAATTGGATAGAAATGCCTCCTTTGCAGTCACCGGAAGATATAGAAAATTATCCTGAATTTGTAGAGCGTCTGCAAAACAGTTCAAAACAGAAACAGAAAGATGATGCGCTATAGCAATTTACGTAGTGCGAACTAACGATAAATATTATTTTACTAAAGTTTCTGAGTATTAATGCGGCTCAGAATTATGTGGCAAACAGATGAGAGCAGCTATTCTCAACGCAGGTAATGCAGCATGGATTTTTGCAGAACACGCGCAGCGTTTAGCGCGTATAATGAACGTTGAAATTAGCTCGACACCAACAGATTATAATTATCTACTTGGTTGGGAAAGTTCAGAACCGCCAGCAGGTAAAACCTTTGGTAGTCCTGAATAGGTAAGGATAAGATATGGATAGCTCTAAAAAGAACCATGTCGGAAAATACCATCTTCTGTCCACGCTGTGACTCCAATAAGGTTGTTAAAAATGGGTTGATTCATAACGGCAACCAAAACTTTAAGTGTAAACAGTGTGGTCGGCAATTTGTCCTTAACCCGAAAAATAAGCCGATCGCACAGGAAACCAAAGATTTATAGCTCTACGCAAGAACATTAGGACAGTCTTTGAAGGCGGCATCAACACAATCACGAAAGTTATCAAATTCATCCCATCGCTGCCGCATCCAATTGTTCAGGACAAACCGCGAAAGCTTTGCG
>NZ_JYON01000048.1 GCF_000952155.1 Aliterella atlantica CENA595
CGCCTTGTTTTACTGCCTCAATCGCTTTGCAGCGCAGGTCATAACTGTAGGGGGCTGGCATAGTTACTCCTGAACTTTCCTCTACCTCTACAATAACGTCCTAACCCAATTGATTAAGGCTATACCACTAACTGTAGTTGTCAAGATATGGTTAGAGGAAGTATTGATTAAAGATGTTATGGATAAATGGAATCAAACGCCTACGCAAAAGCTTTCTTAGCAAAATACAACAAAGGCATATTCGTGTTTGTTGCCTCCAAAATAGGTATTTACGCAGCGCTGTCTGATATTAATAACAGACAGCGCTCAGTAGCTAATTAGTTCTGTTTATACCGATTGCATCTTCTAGATCGGCTCCTTGCAAATTTGCTCTAGTTGTATTTGCTCCTGTGAGATTTGCTTCTTCTAAGTCTGCTCTTTGCAGGCTTGCTCCTTGCAAGTTTGCTCTTTGCAAGTTTGCTTTTCCTAAGTCTGCATCAATTAAATTAGCTGATTGCAAATTGGCTTCCTGTAAATTCGCTTCGTCTAAATCGGCATTTTGTAAGTTTGCTCCTTGCAAATTGGCTCCTTGTAAATTCGCTTCATCTAAATCGGCATTTTGTAGGTTTGCACCCTTCAAGTTTGCTCCTCGCAAATCTGCTTTATCCAAGTCTGCACCACTTAAATTACACCCAGCACATTCTTTAGTATCTAGTAAGCGTCTAAGCTCCGTAGATGCAGCCGGAGCGGAGGTAGATTGTGGAGTTGCAGAAGGTGTTGACGACTGAGCTTTAGCTATATGCTGATTTAAAAAGCTATAGGTAGTTGTTAGTGATAAAAATACTGCAATTGCTGACCAGTAATATAATTGGTTTGAAACTTTTCTGTTCATTTTCATCTCCTCTTTACCTGTTAGAACAACATATTGTTCTTTGTTCAAATGTTTATAACTATCATTGTTTAATACGTGTTTTTAGGTATCTATCACAAGTAATAACAAGATAAAGGTACTTGCAAATATCAAAATTATTAAGACATATTTTATTTATAAAATTTTTCACTATCATGAATTAATTGGGCAATTAGACCAGTCCATCCAGTTTGATGATTAGCACCTAGTCCTGAACCATTATCGCCATGAAAATGCTCGTAAAAAAGTATTAATTCGCGCCAGTGAGGGTCGTGTTGAAACTGCTGTACTTTGCCATGTATTGGTCTTTGACCTTGCAAATTTTGCAGGAAAAGTTGCATTAATCTTTGCGATAACTCAGTTGCAACTTCGGCTAAAGTCATTTGTTGACCAGAACCAGTTGGACATTCAACTTTAAAATCATCACCTAAGTAGCGATGAAACTTTTGCAGCGATTCAATAATGAGATAATTTACAGGAAACCAAATAGGACCGCGCCAATTTGAGTTGCCGCCAAACATTCCGGTTGTAGATTCAGCGGGTTCGTACTGCACGCGATGTTGGTATCCATCTACCGTAAAAGTATATGGATTTGCTTCGTGGAACTTAGAAACAGAGCGAATACCATAAGAACTCAAAAATTCTGTTTCGTCTAGCATTTTATGCAAAATTTTTCTCAGCTTTTGCGGATTGACAAGAGCAAGTAATCTACATTCCCCTGTACCATTTTCCATACAAGCAATATTGCGCGTCAGGTGAGGACGATTATTAACAAACCACTCGAACCGCTTTTTAAAACCTGGAAAAGCATCAACAATTTCTGCTTCTAGAGTTTCTACAGCAAAAAGTGGGATAAGTCCTACCATCGAACGGACTTTTAAATGCAAGCGATCGCCATGCGGAAAATGCAATACATCATAATAAAAGCTGTCGGCTTCATCCCACAAATTTAGTTGAGTATTGCCAATGTGGTTGGTGGCATCAGCAATATGCAAAAAGTGTTCAAAAAACTTGCTGGCAATATCTTCATAAGGCGGATTATCTTTAGCTAATTCAAGAGCGATCGCCAGCATACTCAAACAATACATTGCCATCCAGCTAGTACCGTCTGATTGCTCGATATATCCGCCTGTTGGCAATTTGGCGCTGCGATCGAAAATGCCAATATTATCCAACCCCAAAAAACCACCTTGAAAGACATTATTGCCGTCCATGTCTTTGCGGTTCACCCACCAAGTAAAATTTAGGAGTAACTTCTGAAACACACGTTCCAAGAAGTCTGTATCGGCGCGATCGTACATCTGTTTTTCTATTTGATACACGCGCCAAGTTGCCCAAGCTTCTACTGGGGGATTGACATCGCTAAAATGCCATTCATAAGCTGGAATTTGCCCGTTGGGATGCATATACCATTCCCGCGTCAACCGATCTAATTGGCGTTTGGCAAAATCTGGATCGATTGTCGCTAAAGGAATAGTATGAAAAGCTAAATCCCAGGCAGCAAACCAAGGAAATTCCCATTTATCCGGCATAGAAAGGATGTCATCGTTAAATAAATGCGTCCAATCTGCATTTCTGGCATATTTGCGTTGCGGTGGTGGTTGCTTTGGATCTCCTTTTAGCCAATCTTCCACAACATAGTGATAAAACTGCTTAGTCCATAACATACCCGCAAATGCTTGCCTTTGCACGTTTTGAACATCTGCTGAGGTTGAAGTAGGAGTAATTCGTTGATAAAACTCATCTGCTTCTTGTTTGCGAGTCTGCAAGATTGAGTCGAAATCAGCAAATGGTTGAGTCAACTTACCCATGTCGCTAAGTCGGAGGCGGACTACTTTTTCTTGTCCTCCACCAATACTTAATGAGTAATGACAAGCTGCTTTAGTGCCTACTTGCTGCGGATTAACAGCTTCTTGGTTGCCATCAACGATGTAATCGTTAATTCCGTCTTTGACATAGGCAGAATTATTATTGACTCCAAATAACTTTTGCTGGTTAGTCTCGTTTTCTGTAAATAACAACTTGCAAGAGTCTTGCAAGTACAACCATCTGCTACCCAAAGTTGGATGATTAGCTTCAATAGCACAAGCTAAAACATCGGGTTGCATTACCTGCAAAAAGGGCTTTTCCTGACCTTCCTCCCAAGACCAAGTATTGCGAAACCACAGAGTAGGTAATAGATGAAGGGTTTTTTCCTCAGAACTGCGATTGATAATTGTAATTTGAATATAAATGTCTTCAGGGGAGTTTTTGGCATACTCCACAAATACATCAAAATAGCGATTGCCCTCAAATACTCCAGTATCGAGCAATTCATACTCTGGATCTGCATATCCTCGATGCTGGTTCTCTGCTACTAATTGAGAGTAGGGAAAAGCAGCTTGGGGATATTTATAGAGATACTTCATGTAAGCATGGCTGGGGGTGTTGTCTAGATAGAAGTAGCATTCCTTGACATCTTCCCCATGATTGCCTTCAGGTCCGCTTAACCCAAATAGTCTTTCTTTGAGAATCGGATCTTCACCATTCCACAAAGCGATCGCAAAACACAGTCTTTGGTGATTGTCAGAAATGCCAGCAATCCCATCTTCCCCCCAACGATAGGCGCGAGAACGGGCGTGTTCGTGGGGGAAATAGTCCCAGGCAGTGCCGTAAGGGCTATAATCTTCGCGGACTGTACCCCACTGCCTTTCGCTTAAATAAGGACCCCATCTGCGCCAGTAAGCTTGGCGGGTGCGATTTTCTTGCAGTCTTTTTTCTTCTGCGGTCATATTTATCTTTCCTCAGATGGGGTAATACAGTTAGGCTGACCAAGCTTCGCGAAAATCGGCGTAAAGCGTTAAGCCGCCATCTACAAACAGCGTTTGTCCTGTAATATAAGCAGCTTCATCAGAAGCCAAAAAGGCGACGGCGGCTGCCATTTCTTCAGAAGTTCCGGCGCGACTCATGGGAATATGGCTTTCCACAACTGCTTTTTTTTCTGGGTTATCTACCCAATCTTGGTTAATCGGCGTAATTGTCGCCCCTGGCGCTACAGCATTAACTCTAATGCCACGACCAGCATATTCTAGGGCGAGAGTTTTAGTTAAGTTTTCCATCCCGCCTTTGCTAATAGAGTAGCTAACATACATGGGGCGCGGGATAATCTCGTGAACGCTAGAGATATTGATAATTACGCCCTGACGGTTCTGCGCTAGTTGGTGCTTGATAGTCTCGCGGGCGCACAAGAAAGCACCCCGCAAGTTTACTGACAGTACGCGATCGAAGTCTTGCGTGTCTATTTCGTGGGAGGAGCATTCTGTCTGAATTCCAGCATTGTTAATCAACAGATCGATACTGCCAAATTGTTCAACTACGGTATTTACCATCCTGATAATGTCTTCTTCTTTGGAGACATCGCCTTGAACTGGCAAAGACTTCACACCACAGTTGTCAATATCGCCACAAGCCTTTTGCATTGCCATCTCTTCGGTGTCTTCTACATCCTCTACGCTTTTGCGATAGTTGATGGCTATATTGCATCCCTCTTGAGCAAGCCGGATCGCGATCGCTTGCCCAATCCCAGAAGTTGCACCTGTAATCAGGGCATTTTTGCCTTTGAGTCCCTTCATGTCGTTCCTGCATCACTTATGGATACTTTTTAGGATATAAGCAATCGTTCAGCGACCGATTTATATTTCAAAGTTGGGAGGCAATATTACTCTATCGACAATGTGGACAACTCCATTACTTGCTGGAATATCTGCTTGGACGACTGTAGCTTCATTAACCCGCACTTGATTGGCTGCTTGGTCAACCTGGACGTTGACATTTGCACCTTCAACGGTTCTTACTTCTCCTGATGACAATTGGTTAGCAGCCAATTGACCAGGGACTACGTGATAAGACAAAATCTGTGCCAGCTTTTGGCGATTTTCTGGTTGCAGCAAGCGTTGACGAGTTTGAGCAGGTAGTGCCGCAAATGCCTCATTTGTCGGCGCAAAAACTGTAAAAGGTTCGTCTCTATTTAACACTTCATCTAACTGTGTTTCATCAATTGCTGAAGCCAGGGTAGATAAAGAATTATTAGCTTCTACTACGTCAACCACGCGATTGTCATCTGCATCAGCAATCGGGGCTGAAGGCGATGCCAAAGGAGGTTGTACAGCTTCCGGTGCAGGTTGAGTAGTGTTAGGAATCTGTGCTTGTGGAGTACAAGCAGCGATCGCTGGAAAAATTAGTAAACCTGCTGCTAGTCCAGCAAATTTTGTTTTTGTTTGCACGTTCATTAGTTTTATCCTCAATTATTTACTGCGAATTTTCAGGAACAACCCAGTAGTAAATAGTGCTACCAGCTATTTTTTCTACCCGTTGTGGCTGCCAATCTCCCATATTGAAAGCGTGAGAGATAACGCGCGTACCAGGTTTGAGTTCTTTGAGCAACTTAGGGCGGAGCCTCAAATTCACTTCAGGTAACATATAGAGAGTAACTACTGTAGCCTCGCTAAAATCGGTCTGGAACAGGTCTTGTTGGCGAAACTCTACTAATTCAGTTACGCCTGCTTGTCGCGCATTAGTGTTGGCTTCTGCAATCCGTTGTGGATTAATATCTATACCTACCCCGCGCGTACCAAATTTTTGGGCTGCGGTGATGACGATTCTGCCGTCACCACTGCCAAGATCGTACAAAACATCGTTTTTGTTGACATCAGCGATCGCTAGCATCTGGTTGACAACTATTTGCGGAGTGGGGACGTAAGGTACGTCCGGTCGGCGTTGTGGGCTTTGAATGCTATTGGAAGTTGCTGGGGTTTGGGGATCGAACTGGCGCTCTTGCGTACATCCGGCGATCGCTAAACTATTAACACTTGCACCTGCAACCAGCAATTTCAGGAGGTTTCGTAGCTGCATATCGTTGTCTCTCGGCAATAATGGTGCTAGGTTATCCTTTTGGTGGTTTGGGGCGATCGCGATTGGGACCTCCAGCCCAAGGCGGCGGACCTTCAGATGGACGAATTTCAATTACAGCACCATTAGCGCGGTTAATAGTAAAGGCATCAAATTCGCCGCTTTTTTTGCTTATTTCGCCTGTAATGGTAACTTCTTCGCCAGGTTTAATGTCAAGTTCCCGCCACCAGCGCGGTCCAGCATCGACTACGATCTCCCCAGAGCCATCGTTGAGTGTAAAGTCGTTACCGACAACACTAATTACTTTGCCAGAAATAGTAGTGCCTCTAGCACGTTGTTGCAACTCGTTAATTCTAGTTTGCGCTTCTACTACAACCGGAAATGTAGGAATAGCGATCGCTGCTAAGGTTAAGCAGATAATTAAGCGTTGCATATTGGCTGACCTCTAAATATCTACTACTTATTCCAGTGTTCAAAGTAAAAGTGATGAGAATGTGACAAGAGCAATTAGAAATTGTAGCCCGCACCAATTACTACCCCAACGCTGGTGCGATCGAAGAAACCAGCATGAACCGCGCCTGTGGCTGTAATTCGCTCGGCTACAGGTACGTCTACCCCAGCAGTTAGTAATGGTCCGACATCGCTGTTACTACCTGTTGCGATCGCTATCCCCCCGCCTACGTAGGGAGCGGCTGTAACTGTAGTTGCAACTGCATCTCTTGGGCGCAAATTAAAGTCATAGGTGACAGGTACGAGAACGGTAGTATCGTCGCCAATTACGACTGTTGGACGTGCTGATAAAGTTTCTGTAAAGCCAATTTTGCTGATAACAGTAAAGTTGCCAATTCCCAAAGCTGTTTCGCCACCAGATAAACCAATGTTTCCGGCTACACCAACATAGCTAGAACCGCCGCGAGTTGCTCTACCTGGCTCGATTGTCGGAGTTTGAGCTACTTCGTTTGCTTGCGTGTTGCTAAGATCGGCAGCAGTTTGGGCTTGAACTGAATTTGTGCTAGCGATCGCTGTTAATGTAGCAATCCCAAGGATGACGGAAGTTTTTTGCAATAATTTGGTATTCATGTCTTAGCTCCTAAGAAAATTTAGCAGGACTGGCAAAAAATACTTACTAATGTTTT
This sequence comes from Aliterella atlantica CENA595, assembly GCF_000952155.1. Taxonomy (GTDB): domain Bacteria; phylum Cyanobacteriota; class Cyanobacteriia; order Cyanobacteriales; family Chroococcidiopsidaceae; genus Aliterella; species Aliterella atlantica. Next base: position 6,913 of record NZ_JYON01000048.1, read on the forward strand.
TTTGCAGGCAATTATCACCTTCAAGCAGCTAATTCTTAACAGTAAATAATATATTTATTCCCTAAGACAGAGCCAATTTGGTAATTTTATAAGGAATATCTGCTATTATTAGCACCAAGGTTTCAGTCTATTCTGCTATTTTTATTTTTGTCGATAAAAGTGATAAGAAAATGACACTTAGTTATTTAATTGCTATTTGTTAGCGGCAGTCTGATTTCAAAAGTTGAACCTTGCCCAACTATGCTACCAACGCTAGTTTCGCCGCCATGAGCTTGAACTATTTGCTGGACGATCGCCAGCCCCAAACCAAAGCCACCAGTTTTGCGCGCTCGCTTTTTGTCCACGCGATAAAAGCGTTCAAAAATATGCGGTAAATCTTGCGGTGGAATACCAATGCCACTATCTTTAACTTGAATTATTGCTAAATGCGATCGCTTCAAAAGCCGTAATTCTACTGTGCCACCAATAGGAGTATATTTACAAGCATTATTGAGCAAATTAGTTACCGCTTGATACAACAAATCTGGATTAGCTTCTACCTTGAGCGATTGTGGTGGTACAGCAATTTTAATTAAATGCTCTGAAACTGGGCTGATGTAGTTATCTGCTAATTCCTGCAGCCACATTGTCAGATCGATATGAGTTAAAAATTCCCTAGCTAAAGCTTCCTCGTGTCGGGCGAGAAATAATAGCTGCCCAATTAGAGTTTCCATTGATTTTGCCACCTTAACAATCTTCTCAAAGCGGAGAATTTGGCTCTGGCGATCGCTAGATTTGGAAATTATCCCGACTTGGGCATTACTTATCACCGCTGATAGTGGGGCGCGTAATTCGTGGGAAGCATCAGCAGTAAAGCGTTGCAATCGAGTGTAAGATTGCTGAATCGGCTGCATAGCAAGTCCGCCGAGAAACCAACCAGCTAAACCTATAAATCCTAAAGTTACTGGTACTGCTAACAGCAAAATTATTCTTAACTGAGCTAAATTCTGTTGAGTAGATGTTAGCGAAGTAGCAACTTGCAAGTACCCAATTAATAAACCATCTTCATAGACAGGCAAAGTTACTTGACGCAGCCAAACAGACTTAGTGCTAATTGTGTGAAATCCAGGACTTACAAGTAGCTGTGGCGATGGCGTAGTTCCGAAAAATTGGAATAATTGGCGTTGTTCGTCGTACCAACGGGCATAAACAATTTCCGTACCAATTGGCGGAGTATTAACGCCTACAAGCGGTACATTTTCCAAATTTACTTGCCCGCTTAACCGATCGTATTCGGCATTTACCGCCATTACTCTAGTTTTTTTGTAGAGTAAGCGATCGGTATCTTCTAGCTCTTCTAAGATTGTTAGGTAATAAATTGCGCCTGCAAAGACAACCAAAATACTCCCCATCGTCAAGGCAAACCAGAAAGCAAGATCGATTCGACTGCGAGTAAATTGGCGATTGAACATAACTTCACTAGCGACAAAGGTTAAAAGGGATAGGGAAGCTTCAACCCTTAATTTTCTCTTTCTCTGCAGGGCTGTCGATCGGCTTAAGACGGTAGCCCATACCATATATAGTTTCAATCCAATCTGCTGCATCAACTAACTGCAAGCGTTGTCGCAACCGTCGCATGAGGGCGCTGATTGCATTGCTTTCAGGCTCATTGCCCCATGCCCACAAAGCTTGTTCGATTTGTTCGCGAGTTAAGACTTGATTGGGATGGCGCAGAAAGTATTCTAATAAATTAAATTCGCGCGGTGCTAATTCCACAGTTGCGCGATCGCGCGTCACGGTAAGAGTAGTCAAACATAGTTGCAAGTCTGCTACTTGCAGGATATCTCCTTGCCATAAAGGCGATCGCCTACCCAATGCCCGCACCCGCGCCAACAGTTCTAAAACATCGGTAGGTTTGACTAAATAATCATCCGCCCCAGCATCTAAACCGACAATCTTATCTGATGTAGTGTCTTTGGCAGTAAGCATTAATATTGGTGCAGTTTTACCTGCTTGTCTGTACTGACGACACAGCGATACACCACTAACTTCTGGTAGCAGCCAATCTAAAATCAATAAATCGTAGCTTTTTTGAGATATTAACCATTGGGCTGTTTCTCCATCTTCAACACCATCTACAATATGCCCTGCTTCGCTCAAGGCTGCGTGTAGAGGTTCTAGTTGTTCTAGATCGTCTTCTACTAATAAAATTCTCATAATACTTACTTATCAAGATTGGGCAATAAAAACTTGCTTTACTTATAAATAAGGGTAGAAAAACTGATACAGCCGCATATCTTCCACCAGTTAGATTCTATTTTCGTGGATTTTTGTAAAGTATGGTCAGAAACCTAAAAATGCGGGTGCAATTACCCACCTATGTTTTCATCTTGCTGGTTGCTCAAATCGCCTAGTCTGAGGTTGAGTTTTTTATTGCTACTACCGCTACTTTTAATAGCCTTCGGGCTTTGTGGCGAGCAGCTAACCAATCAAGTATTAAGTCGTTCTTATATTGCTTTAGATAAATTGCAAGCAGAAAATCCGCATCCGCAAGGACGATTAAATATTGCAGGGGTAGTAAATCAACTTGATATCGAGCAAGAGCCAGAGATAACTCAAGTTGAAGTTTATACAGCAAACTCTGTAGTTAAAAAACTAGAATTTGAGTTGGCGATCGCCCAAGTAAGTACAGCAAAAGCTATCCTAGCTCAAAAATTAGGACTATCTGCCCAAGAAATGCAAGTAGGTACGCAATTAAACAAGCAGCTAGAGTTTAACGTGCAAGGAATTCTAGCTGAGATTGAAAAAGAACGGGGTTATACCAAAGTTGAGATAAAAACTACCAACTCCGCACTTAAAAACGTGGAATTGACATTACCCACAACCGAATTAAGTGCAGTAGAAACTGCAATCGCGCAAGAATTAGGGCTATCGCGTCAAGAGGCAAAAATGTTAGTCAGCTATAGGATAAAAAATTAAATGAGTAATGCGGAAATTATTGCTGAAGCTTGGCAGGCTTTAGAAAAATCCATTTTCTACATGGACGGTAAGCCAGTCGGAACAGTAGCCGCCCACGACCCAGAATTAGATGCTCTCAATTACGACCAGTGTTTTGTGCGCGATTTTGTGCCTTCGGCTTTGGCTTTTTTAATGAAAGGCGAAGCAGAAATTGTCCGCAATTTTTTACAGACAACTTTAACTTTGCAAAGTCACGATCCGCACATGGATTGTTTTCAACCAGGCGCGGGATTGATGCCAGCTAGCTTTAAAGTGGAATTTATTGATGGTAAGGAGATATTGACAGGTGATTTTGGCGAATATGCGATCGCTAGAGTTCCCCCTGTTGATTCATCTTTATGGTGGCTAATCCTGCTGCGGGCTTATGTAAAAGCGACTGGCGATCTTGCTTTTGCTCGTCAAAGCGAATTTCAACAAGGAATTAAACTAATTTTGGACTTGTGCTTGATTCCTCGCTTTGAGATGTATCCGACAATGCTCGTTCCTGACGGCGCTTTCATGATTGACCGTCGCATGGGTGTATATGGATATCCCTTAGAAATTCAGGTGTTATTTTATGGCGCTCTGCGATCCGCTCAAGAGCTATTAATTCCTGAAAATGGTGGCAAACAGTATTTATATGACGTAAAGCAGCGTATAGCTACGTTAGGGTATCACGTGCGCGAATATTACTGGCTTGACCTGCAACGTCTCAATGAAATTTACCGCTACAAAGAAGAAGAATTTGGCAAAGAGGTGGCTAACAAATTCAACATTTATTCTGAATCAATTCCTTTGTGGTTAACCGAATGGTTGCCAGAAACAGGCGGCTACTTGGCGGGTAACTTAGGACCAGGAAGAATAGATTTTCGATTTTTTGCCTTGGGCAACTTGATGGCTATTTTAGTTTCGTTAGCCAGCGAGAAAGAATCGCAACAAATAATGGATTTATTTGCCCATCGCTGGCACGATTTGATCGGCTATATGCCTGTGAAAATTTGTTTTCCGGCTGTAGAAGGCTTAGAGTGGCGAATTGTTACTGGCTGCGACCCTAAAAATATTCCTTGGTCTTATCATAATGGTGGCAATTGGCCCGTTTTATTGTGGATGTTTGCCGCCGCCGCTCAAAAGTCAGGTCGAAAAGAACTGGCAGAAAAAGCGATCGCAATTGCCCAGCAACGTCTGAGTGTAGATAAATGGGCAGAGTATTACGACAGTAAAAACGGGCGCTTAATTGGTAAGGAAGCTAGGACGCTGCAAACCTGGACGATAGCAGGTTTTCTCGTAGCGCAACAATTGATGGATAATCCAGCTTATCTAGAACTAATTAGCTTTGAGGAAAATGCCGAGCAAATTAAATGCGCTGTTTAAGCAAAAATACAGGTGAATTTTTACTTCACCTGTATTAAATAATTTAGCTAAAAGAGCAAATCCTTTAACTTAAGTTGAACGATCTTGAGTATCTATATCTAACTCTTCGCGCCTGATTGTTTCTTGAGCGTTAACTGTGTCTTGTTCTACTTCTTTCCTGATTCTGACTTCTTCGCGCAAAACTGCTTCTTTGCGAATGTCAGGAGTCTCTTCGTAGATATCCATACGAGCAACTTCACCTTCTGTAAATGTTGCTTCTCCTGGTGCTACTGGTCTTCCTGGATTGGTAGGCGTTACTCTCTCGACAATTACTTGCTCTTTTTCTATCGGAATTGAAACTCGTTCTGTTTCTGTTTCAACGTGCTTGCCGATCGCAACTTCCCCTGCTTTGCGCCGAGTTTTATTGGCAACTAGCCGTTCTTCGTACAGTTTGAGCGTTTGGTGATCTTGCTGATTCATCTCGTACAGAGATGGTTCTTGCTGGTAGTTGTAGCTAGAGCGATCGTAGTCGCTAGTTTGGGTAGTAGCTGGTATCGGCGGTACATCTACTGATGAGCGATCGCGATATACTCCTCTAACGTTCTCCTCATAATCGTCATCGATTTTGAGGTCATCGGTAAATTCAGGTAGTTGTTCAGCTTGCTCTTTTGTCAAGCCTACAGCATAGATCCGGCGCTGATTTTGGTCGATGCGAGAGCGTCCCATCGGTAGTAATACCTGCTTGCCAAATACCCAAAAACCCGTATCAACTACTAAGTAACGAAAATGACCTGCTTCATCTACTAAAATATTCTTGACGCTGCCAATCTTTTCGTTGGATCTATCTGCGTATACATCGTAGCCTTTGATGTCATCGCGATCGAAAGAATCTTGATAGTCTGCATCGAAATCTTCAAGCTTGTAAAGAACCATGAGCTTTAAATCCTCTTCTTTAACACTGCTTATTTACAAGCCTAAAGCTCTAGACAATTAATTCATCTGACTATCGAAATACCTCATATTGTAGATTTAAGTAGCAATCGCCCTTTAACTAAATAACGATTTAGTATCGCACACTAGGGAAAAAGGCTAGATCTAATACTTCGCCAAACAGCAAGCCCAAGCCAGCAGTAAGTGTTAAGAAAAACAACTGCTGAGATTTATTAAATCCATTGATACCCATTTCTACTTGAGCAAAAAATGTAGTTATAAACGGTACGACAATAAATGCAAAAGATGTAGACCAGGTTATTGCCAAAGCTACCGAGAGGCTAAAAATTAAACTCACAGTAATAACTACAAATAGCCCTTGAGAACCCAGGTTAGATAATTGCTTTAGCAGCGGACTACTTTTCCAAACTATAGCTTTAGCTATAAATACTACAAAAGCACCCACCAACCAAGCAACATGGTGAGCGGATAAATACCACCCTAAGAGCCTGTTTCTAAACAATTATGAATGGTTCGGTTTCAGCTTCGCCAAGCGACGCAACATGGTGTGAATCATTGCGCCATAAATCATTGCCTCACTCATTTCCACTAGCAGCTCATAGTCCT
>NZ_JYON01000049.1 GCF_000952155.1 Aliterella atlantica CENA595
CAGTTTTGCTTGCAGTTTCGGCTCGTCTTCTGTTAGCGATGGTGGGAAGAATCGATGCATCCAACTTTTATCAAGTCGGCAGCCTTTTCTCCAATCATAATCGCAGGTGCATTTGTGTTTCCTGTGGTGATAGTTGGCATAATCGATGCATCAACAACTCGTAACCCTTCAATCCCCCGTACCTTGAGTTGGGGATCGACAACCGCCATGCGATCGATACCCATTTTGCACGTTCCAACAGGGTGCCATGCCGTATCGCACGTTTGCCGAATATAATCTCGGATTGCTTTGTCGCTCTTTGCTTCAGCCCTCGGAGCAATTTCCTCGCCCCGAAACTCATTAAACACATCCGAATGGACAAGTTGACGTGAAATTTTCAGTCCTTCAACCATCAATTGCATATCGGATTCTTTCTGAAGATAATTGACCCGAATCAACGGTGGGTCAAAGGGGGAGGAGGAACGCAGTCTCACACTACCACGACTTTCGGGATGAGTGATGTAATAAGTAATAGTGAATCCTGGACCTTCACGTGCAAAGGCAGGATTGACAAATAAGAGCGGCACAAATGTAAATTGCAGATTGGGCGCAGCATCTAAATTATTGTTTGTATGCAGAAATAACCCAGCCTCTCCCCCATTACTACTTGGCGCAACGGGCAGGTTTTGAGTAGACTGGTAGCCAACAACGGCAAGTGGGTGATCTTGAAGATTCTGACCGACACCTGGTAAATCAACAGCTACAGGAATGCCTAACGCCCGCAGATGCTCGGCTGGTCCAATTCCAGAAAGCATGAGCAGTTTGGGGGAATCGAACGCGCCAGCACTCAAAATTACTTCGGAGTTGACCCTAACTTGATATTCCGTTCCATTTTGGACATATGCTACCCCAACCGTGCGCCTTCCCTCAAAGAGTAAACGAGTTACTAATGCTCCTGTTTGAATAGTCAAGTTGGGGCGCTCAAAAATCGGACGCAGAAACGCCACTGCTGTACTGTGGCGCTTGCCATCTTTTACGGTCAGTTGGTAAAGTCCTGCACCTTCCTGCTGTACGCCATTGAAGTCGGGATTTTGCTTGTAGCCCTGTGCGATCGCAGCTTCTACAAAGCGTTGCGACGCTGGACTTGGAGAGAGTGGATCGCTGATGCTAAGTAGTCCATCAACCCCGTGAAATAACGATGCTCCCCGCTGCTGGTTTTCCGATTTCTTGAAGTAAGGTAAGACATCCTGATAACTCCAACCAATATTACCTAACGCTTGCCAGCTATTGTAGTCGCGCTCATTGCCTCGGATATAAATCATGCCATTAATCGAACTGCTGCCGCCCAAGACTTTACCGCGTGAAGAGAAAATTTTGCGGTTATTTAAGTAGGGTTCCCCTTCGGTGAAGTATGCCCAGTCTACTTCGGAGCCTAAGAGTGTAGGCCACGCTGAGGGAATCTGAATTTCTGGTTTGGTATCAGGACTACCTGCTTCGAGCAGCAATACTCTCGTGTTAGGGTCTTCTGTAAGACGGTTGGCAACGACACTGCCCGCCGAGCCAGCACCAATTACAATATAGTCATACCGAGCCATTCCATGTTTTCTAGGTCTAGCACTCGCCAAATGAGCATGAGTTAGTAGGTGACTAAACCAGTAGAGAACAGGGCGGCATTTTGGAGAAAACGTCGACGGTCATAAGGCTTGTAAAGCATAAACTAACTTTTGGTTTTTACCTGCACCGCGCAATACCTCTACATATACCAATGAAACCGAGCCAAGAAGTTCGGAACTTTTTGAGGCGAAGGTTATCAAATAGTTCGCACTACTTCGCTGCTAGAGATGAGCCAATTCCACTTTAGCCATCTGTTTAACAGTTATTTGGCATTGCTGCCTTTCAATATTTGCTTCAGCAACGAGATGCTAGCAGTTTACTCTGCTTTGCGTCGAGTCCAAGCAGAGATAATGGCGATCGCTAACACCCCCACTACTGAAGCGCCAATCAATAACTTCTCGCCTTGCAAAATGCCTGCACCAACCGCCACAAGCGGAGGTTTGACCAGCACAATACTCAACCCCAAAGCACTCATAAATCGCTGCCAAGGCATCCGGCATAGACCCGCCCCATAGCAAATATAGTCAAAAAAGCTGGACATCATAGCGCCTGTTAGCAAGAAAAAATTGCCTTCGAGATATTTTTTGCTCCAGCGATCGAGCTTGTCCATAAATTGCTTGCCTACAAGCCGTTGCACCACTGGGCGACCGTAACGACGCGCAATGAAAAAATTAGCACTGCAGGCAAGCAAATCTGCCAGAGCAATTACCACCAAACCCTGCGCGAACCCAAACAATGCACCGGACAAAATTGCATAAGCTGTACCTGGCAATACAGGAATTAAGATACTAGAAAATCTTAGCAACAGAATAATCAATGGTGCCCAAATGCCGAATTGAGCAACATTGGTTCTAATTTGCTCGATGCCAACTCGATTGATTAACCAAATTGCGCCAGCGATCGACAGGACAACTAAACTAAACTCTAAAATTTTGACGAGCCTACGCTGCATAGCCAAGACTGCTCCATCGATCGACTTAATTTCTCACCGCACTTGATGCTTACACTTTTTCGCTCTTTTGTTGCATTAATCATTAAAACTAAATTTTAGGTGAATTCGGGTTTGGGGCGCGTCCGAAGCCTTGTTGAGGTGGCTTTTTGGTGCTGGTGGGAGTTGCGATGGGATTTGGGTTTGGGGCGCGTCCGAAGCCTTGTTGAGGTGGCTTTTTGGTGCTGGTGGGAGTTGCGGTGGGATTTGAATTTGGGGCGCGTCCGAAGCCTTGTTGAGATGGCTTTTTGGTGGGAATTTCACCTTGAGTGCTGTCAATCCAAAAACTAAATCCAAATACTACAGTAATTAGACTGCAAGACAATACAGATAACAGACGTTGTTTATTAATTTGATTTTTCATTGTAAGCAAAATTAAGTTGGGGATCTATTAAGCTGAGATTTTTCCCGTTACATGGATTGAGTTAGGGAGCGAAATAGTGTATTCCTTAAAGCGCGATCGCCTTTTTATCCATGCAAAGGTTTTTATCTTCTAGTTATTTCTCAAAAAAAACTAAATAAATTTATGCAGATAACAGCGGAAGTTGGATAGTTAAGCATTGCATAACAGAGAATTAAGATGTTCGCATTTAAGCCTTCAGGTATGACGCAAATTATGACTGCACAAATTATTAAAGACAAAAGCGTGCATATAAACAGCAAGCAATTTTTGAGAACTACATAGAGGTTGATACCCTCAAGATGGTCTAACGTCAAAAACCGTGCCAGTGAAACGATGAACCAATCAGACGAAAGTCCAGATATGCCCCAATTAGACGATCGCTTGAGGCAACTGGCGATCGCAGCCCAAAATCATCCTCAAGATAGTCCAGCGAGGCAACGTGCTTTAACTGTACTAATCGGCGTGATGCTGCGATCGGGCAAGCTTTGTCGTCCCCGTCGAGGTCAATTTCAAATGCTATATGAGGAAATTTATGCAGAAGCTTTGCAGCGCCTATTATTATTTATTTGCGAACGCATTGATGCCTACGATCGTCAAAAAGGTGAAGTGTTGCAATGGGTTAATTTTTTGCTAAGTCAACGTTTTTTTATTGAAGCTAGTCGTGATTTTTTGCCCGCTGTATATAAAGGAATGGATGCAAGAGCAGTTAAACACTTAACACTAGAAAGCCTGGACAAATATAACCCGCACGAACTCAATCCGCAACTAACTCCGCCTCTTTCCCAAGAGGTGAAAGACTGTTTGGCGGAAGATCCCGAAGGACTATTTGCCCAAGCTTATGTCGCAGACCATCCGGCAGCTAGTTTTCAACACCTGGCATTGAAAAGACTAGAAGGATACTCCTGGCAAGATTTATCTATCGAACTTGATATTGCAATTCCCACCCTAAGTAGCTTCTACCAACGCTGCTTGACTCGGTTTGCCCCCATATTAAAAACTTACTTACTATAGTCGTGAGAGACTTTAAAATGATCGATTCTACCGAGCAAGATTTAACTCTACCTGTACCGCTCACGCTCCAAGCACATTACGCTGCCTTACTATTTTACCAACAGCACGCTGACGCACGCAAGGCAAAACAAGTCTATCTCAATACCTTAGCGGTTTCTGCCGTTCGTGCTTATTTAAGTTGGTTAGGAATTGCCAGCGACTTGCAAGCTAGCGATAGCTGGAATCCAACGCTCCAAGCTCTAGCTGATATCGCCGACTTAGACATTCCAGGACAGGGCAAATTAGAATGTCGTCCCGTACTGCCAGAAGCTACGGCTTGTTATGTTGCACCGGAAACTTGGTCTAATCGGATTGGCTATATAGCTGTACTTTTGGATGCAGACCTCAAAACAGCAACCTTGTTAGGATTTGTGCCAAGTGTAGATACCGAAGAGTTGCCCTTGGAGCAGTTACAACCAGTTGCCACGTTGCTAGATATGCTCAAGCCGCAACCACAACCACAGCAAGATAAAGAATTAGTTAACTTGAGCCATTGGGCGCAAGGAATATTTACAACAGGTTGGCGGGCAGTAGAAGAATTACTCGAACCCCAACCAGTGGTAAGTTTCAGAAGCTTGGAATTGGCGAGTAATTTAAAACCATCAGTAACAACACGCGGCAAGATCCTCGAATTAGTACCGCGATCGCTAAGTCATCAGGTAGTATTGCTAGTAGGTTTAATCCCCAACAACTCACTCCAACTCGATATTTGGATAAAGCTCGCTCCGACAAATTGCGGTTCTTACTTGCCAGAAGATTTAGAAATTAAGGTACTCGACGAGCATGGGGTGGCGGTAATGCAAGCACAATCGCGGCAAACAGATATGTTGCAACTGCAGTTTCAAGGTGTAATAGGCGAACAATTTAGCATTGAACTAGGGCTAAATGATATTAATCTAGTAGAGACGTTTGTCATCTAAACAACAGGCGATTATCGTGCCTACTGATGGAAAGCTAGTAGTTTTAAAGTTTAATGGCAATCTCCAGCAAGGATTGCAGGTAATGCTGGAAATCGGCAGAGATGGCGCTCGACCGTCAACTGAGCTAGTTGGGGCATTACCGCCAAACCCAGAGCTAGCCCAACACCTATGGGCGTGGCAACAAATATATCGCAGTTTGAGTAGCGATACTTTGAGCGTTAACAGCAGAATTCAACCGCAAAAGATTGTCTATGGCGGCTCTGTAAATAGACTAAATGACTGTCGTCGATCTGCACTGCAATTACAGCAGCAGATGACACATTGGCTAGAATCTTCCTCATTTCTCCGTCTAGATCGACGCGTGCGCGAAGCTGTGAGTAAGAATGAATCTATTCGAGTGCTGATTCGGACTGAAGATCCGCAATTACGGCGTTTGCCTTGGCATCTGTGGGATTTTATCGCTCGCTACTCTAAATCGGAAACAGGGCTAAGTTCCACCGTATCCGAGCAAGTTGAGCTAGAGTTACAGGCAGCATTAAATTGCCCTAAAGTAAAAGTTTTAGCGATTTTAGGCAACAGTCTAAATATTAACGTGCAAGCTGACAGTCAGTTTTTGCAAGCTCTGCCCAATGCAGAGGTGACATTTTTGGTTGAACCGTCAAGGCAGCAAATCGACGAGCAACTTTGGCAGCAAAAGTGGCATATCTTGTTTTTTGCTGGACACAGCGCTACAGATGGCGATCGCGGATTCATTTATATCAATCCGCACGAGAAAATAACGCTAGCAGAACTGAAGTATGGATTAAAACGGGCGATCGCTCAAGGTTTGCAAATAGCTATTTTTAACTCCTGTGATGGATTGGGATTAGCCCAAGCATTAGAAGCGTTGCACATCCCGCAAATGATTGTGATGCGCGAACCAGTGCCAGATTCAGTTGCTCAAGAATTTTTGAAGCATTTTTTGTCAGCATATTCAGGGGGCAAATCGCTTTATCTCTCGGTGCGGGAAGCAAAAGAGCGGTTGCATAGCATGGAAGATCGATTTCCCTGCGCTAGCTGGCTGCCAACTATTGTGCAAAATTCAGCAGCAATGCCGCCCAGTTACCAAGAATTAGTCAACGGTGTGACGCAAAATAGTTCTCAACTTGGTGAAGATGCCCATCTCAATATTCACGAGATTCCTGGCTCGACAACCACTCCACGAGTTACAGATGCAATAGGCGATCGCCAAGGGCAACTTGCGCTTAATCTCCAGCGTTTGCTGCACCGAATGCGCCCAGGCTGGTTGGCGATCTTAGTCAGTTTAGCGATCGCAATTGGACTAATTGGCATTCGTCCTCTGGAGTTGATGCAATCTTGGGAACTAAACGTATACGATCTGATGATGCAACAGCGACCTGATGAAGGAGCCGATTCTCGTTTGTTGATTGTTGAAGTCACCGATGCTGATATTGAAGCCCAAAAGCAAAAGGGGGAATCGTTACATCGCAAGTCTCTCTCAAAGCAATCTTTAAATCGAGATGTCGAAACATCCTTGAGCGATCGCTCTTTGGAGCGTTTGTTAAGCGTTTTAGAGCAACATCAACCCCGCGCCATTGGCTTAGATATTTACAGAGACTTTACTGTAGATGCTAGGTTACCAGAATTAGCCGCTCGCTTACGCGCTACTCCAGAACTTATTACTGTCTGTAAAGCGGAAGATTTTGACGATCCCAATATTCCTAGTATCAACCCACCTCCAGAAGTACCATTAAATCGTATTGGGTTTAGCGATCTCAAAGAAGATAGCGACGGCATCCTCCGCCGCCATCTTTTAGGCATGGTTCCGTTGCTAAGAACTCCAGACTCTCGCTGTAATGTCGATCGCGCTTTTGGCGTTGCTGTTGCCGCTCGGTATTTGCAACAACAAAATATAAAAATTCAATTTACGGCTAGTGGTGACTTACGACTGGGCGATCGCGTAATTAAGGTTCTGCAATCGAACCGTAGTGCTTATCCGCTACTAGAGTCAAGCGGCAGCGAAATCTTGCTTAACTATCGTTCTACAGCAGAAATTGCTACGCACGTCACGCTTGGGCAAATTCTCAACAATCAAATTAATCCCCAATACATCTCTGGCAAAATTGTGTTAGTAGGAGTGACAGCACAAGGAGGGGAAGATGTCTGGTTTATTCCGACAAAGCCTCATGTCGCTATGCCAGGGGTAATTGTTCAAGCACACGCAATCTCGCAACTGTTGAGCGCCGCGTTGGATGGGCGTTCTATTTTAACTGTTTTACCTCTACGGCAAGCGCTGGGCTGGGTGTGGACGTGGGCAATGGTAGGTTGCCTCTTAGCATTTTGGCAACGGCAGCGCAGAAATATGAGGCGAGTTCTGTTGCATCTAGCAGCAAGCATGACGGTTGCCACAATTTCTCTATACGGACTATGCTTTTTTAGTTTATTGCGAGGAAAATGGTTGCCATTTGTGTCTCCATTGCTAGCCCTAATCTTATCTAGCACCGTTGTAGCGATCTATTTGATTTATCGATTACCAACTCGTTCTACTTCATCGTCATGATTTTGCCCAATATGCTCAAAACTTCAACTCGATATTTTCTAAAACATACCTTAGTATTAGCAGGAGTTATATTTGTCGGTAGCCCAGTAATTGACTTCGCCCCAATGCCAGTTCAAGCCAGCCCTAACACATCACACTCAATTTATAACAAGCAAGCAAAAGGGCGAGTTCCAGGACGCAGACGCGGCGGCGCACGACGCGGAGATTGCCCAGCCACCTCAACTCAATTAACGGCATTAGTTCCTGAAACTGAACTTTCAACTCAAGCTCTTCCGGAAACTTATGTTGGGGGCAGCACAACGGCTGAGTATCCCACGTTTTGGTTTTACGTTCCCTACTCGCTCAGTGCCGATCTGACCGGAGAATTTATTTTGCAAGATAATACAGGTCAAAACATCTATCAAATTGCTTCCACTGATTTTCCTGCTGCTGAGGTGAGTCCAGGCATAATTGGTATTTCTCTTCCATCTACAATCGCACCGCTAAAAATCGGTAAGGTTTATAAATGGTATTTCAAGTTAAATTGTGGCATGGAAGCACCCATGTACGTACAAGGAGGAATTGAGCGAATTGCCCTCAATGCAAATCTAGCCAAGCAGCTTGCAAATGCAACTCCCACTGAGCAAGCTAATCTCTATATCAAAAATAACGCTTGGTATGATGCAGTAAATGTTATTGCTAAAGTTTATCGCACCAATCCGACTGACAATAATACTAAATCTGCTTGGATAAATTTACTGCGAGCGATCGATTTAGAGAGTTTTTAATTGACACTTCCAACTTGAAGGCTAAGGCAGTGTCAAGCCGCAAAGCGGCAATTCGTAATTAATAATTCGCGCATTCGCGCATTACTACCCCATGCGTGAACGCAGCGGCTTGAAATAACGCTTTTACGCATTTTTGGTTTCTCCATTAATAAATTAAAGGGCTTGTACCTGTTTAATGCGCGAATGCGCGAATGCGCGAATGCGCGAATGCGCGAATGCGCGAATTAATTTGGTCAACGTTCTTAATTTAACTGATAGAGTAGCAGCTTATTTTGTCACGGTATTTGCTGCTCGTTGACAGCAGTTCTTAGAAGCCTCATAGCACTTACATTAGTTGATAAACCGGAGGTCAGCTTTGAATAAAGATTCAAAATACTCTACGCGCAGTGAAACAGAGCGAATTTTTTATACTTTAGATTCTCTCGATCGAACGGCAGAAACTACGGCGATAGACACTGCTTCAAAGTCTGAGCAATGTGTACTGTCGATGTCGTCACTGGGCAAACTGGGACGATTTGGCAATCAGCTTTTTCAATATGCATTCTTACGAATTTGCGCGCTAAAATCAGGTGCAAAAGTTGAGTGTCCAAGCTGGATCGGTCAATCGCTGTTTGGACATATCGATCTACCGATTTCGCAGCTTTTACCTCCGGCGATCGAACAACTCGATCGGGGTGAAACCTTGTTCGATGCGATGCCAGAGTTCATTCCATACTTTGAGAAGATGGCAGGAGCGCCTAGCATTCGAGTTGGTGTCGAAGCGATAGAGCAGGGATTAAGCAATGTCGATTTGTGGGGATTTTTTCAATTTCATACTCGATTTTTGCAGCCGCATCAGGCTTTTTTTCGTTCGCTATTTCAACCGATTCCCGAACTTAGAGAGGCTTTAGAAGTTGGACTTACGCAGTTGCGATCGCGTGGCAAAACAATCATCGGCGTACACATCCGTCGCGGCGATTTTGTTCATTTGCCGATGGCAGGGTTTACCTTATTGGTACCCTTAGAATGGTGGTGCGAGTGGCTCGATCGGATGTGGGAGCGCTTTGACCAGCCAGTATTATTTCTGTGTAGTGACGATTTGGATCGTGTTCTGCCTGCCTTTGCCAAATTCAAGCCCGTCACTTGCAACGAGCTATCGATTGAAGTTACCCAATTGCAAAGCATTCATGCTGAATTTTATGTTGACTTTTTTATATTGAGTCAATGTGATGTGGTCGGTATTAGTAATAGTGTTTTCAGCTTCGCCGCTTGTTTGTTAAATGAGCGAGGACAACAGTTTTTTCGTCCTTGTTGGGACTTTTCCATCAAGTTTGTCCAGTTTGACCCTTGGGAGAGTTTGCCACTGCTTTACATTGGTGATGGACAGCCAAAGATATTGAAGCGCGTTGATGAGGTTGCGGCGGTGACTCTGGCAACGCAAGGCAAGCTCGAATTATTAAGATGCCTCTGCGTTCAAGTGCCGTTCAGTATCCTAAAACAATGGCTCGTACGACTTTACTTGAGCTATCAAGGAGCAGGCTGGCGAGGCGTATTTAGGTTACTCAACAATTACTAACTCAATAGGTGGATTCAGGCGATATCTACACGCTCGGCGCAAAAAATGCGTGGCGACATTAAGCTCTCCCTAACAAGCAACTAAAGCCAATTTCCTAATAATACGTAAGGAGCCCAGTAGGAAGGATGATTGTAGTTTGGGTGTTTGACAAGTGTGAGTTGAGCTTGGCGCAGTGCTTGAGATTTAGAAACAGATGGATTTTCAACTAAGTGACGGTAAAACTCAACCATTAAAAACGCACTGGAGCGATCGTCGATACTCCACAATGAAGCAAGGGTACTACGCGCTCCGGCTCTAACTGCTACTCCTGCTAACCCCAAAGCCGCTCGTTCATCGCCTTCTGCTGTTTGACAGGCGCTCAAGGTCAAAAGTTGAATCGCTGTTGTTTGCACTTGCTCCCTAGTTTGCAAGATGCGATTTAGCTCGTCTACATTAATGCGACGATCGAGGGTGCGAATGAATGTTTGAGTGCGATCGGAACTAAATTTACCATGTGTTGCTAGATGGACAATTTGAAACGGCGTTTGCTCGATTTGACTTTGTAATGCTTTAGCCGTAAAGTCTCGATCTAGCAAGACAACTGCCTGGGGAATTTTAGCCAAAATTCCTTCTTTTTCTTGTTCGACTGCTGTAAGCGGACTAAAACCATCGACTGAGCGACTCAATCCGGCAAACAATAGCCGTATCTCTTGGCGTTCTAAAGGTTGTGGTGGTAGCAATTCTAGCCCTGGTGTTAGGGCGATCGCATAATTTTCCACTAGATAATGTTTGCCGTCGTACAAAGCTGCCATCGGAATATTCTTCAAAAATCCATCTAGGACAAATACCAATGTGCCAATTTGATTTTTACTTAGTTGGGTTGCAATAGGACGGAGCAACCAATCATAAACTTGCGCTGATAATGCTTGGAGCGATCGCTGTGTTTCTGGTTGAGTAATTTGCTGACGCAAGTCTTGCAAAGTTTTTTCTACCTGTATTCGCTCTACTTTAGTCGAGTAGTGGATTAAATTACTTTGGTTGGGCAGCTTTACCACTACCTCTATACTATTGGGCAAAATAATCGGGTAGATTACGGCTGCTGAAGTATTAGTGCGATCGCTAGATAGCGTGCTAGTTTGTTCGACAATTCGATCAATAGCAACAGGAATATCGGTGCAAGCTTCACGAAAAAAGTTTTGCAGTTCAACAGTTTGCAGAGATTCTAGAGTCTTCCTAGCTTTTACTAAGTTCTCTTGCTTTGGCTCTTTTGCGTCTAGATCGGATTGTAAGAGTAACTCAATTAATTGTCTATAAGCAGGTTCAATACTTTGTCGAAATGAAAATTGTTGGTCAACATTGATAGAAGCTAAGTCTAATCGCAAAGATTGCAGAGTTTTTAGTGCTTCTTCTAAGCTTGCGATCGCCTCAGTGCTATTTTTAGCTACATCAATTCCCTGTTGGGCTTGAGCTTTGAGAATGCGTCCGAGTTGCCATTGCCATAGATAGGTGACATCGGCGGCATTGGTAGATAATGTCAATTGCAGTGCTTGACGAGTCAGACTATCTGCAAATGACCATTGTTGAGCTTGTTCGTACAATCCTCCTAATAGCCCCAATGCATAGGCTTGAGTGCGGCGATCGCCCAATTGTTCGCTCTGCTTTGCTGCACTAGACAAAAGTGCTGCTGCATCAGTCGATGAGAATTTGGGCGCTCCTTTGGCTAGACTTTGAGCTAAATTAATGCGGGCAAATACCGTCGTGCGATTGGGCGGCAATTCTTGCAGTTGGCGTTGAATTTGCGGTAATAAAGTTTGAGCGTCTGATATTTTTGCCGTTTCTATCAGTAGGCTAAAGCGATTTAAGTTGGACTGTAATTGTGTTGTCGCTACTTTGGTATTTGCTGCCTGCTGATACCATTTGAGGGCGGTTAAATTATCTTGCCTAGCGCGGGCTGTATTACCTAAACTAAGTTGTGTCAAGGCGATCGCTTCTTTCACATCGTCCGCATTAGCTGAATTTACTGTTAATCTCTCTGCGATCGCCAAACTATCTTGCAATCTTTGCTGCGACAGTTCTAAGTTTCCCGCTACGCGCAGCGCCTCGCCCAAACTCCGCAGTTCGGCAACTTTGGTCAGGGAGTCGCTTTGAGAGCGCAAAGTTTGCTCTAACTCAGTGAGGAGGGCGATCGCCCGTTCGTACAATCCGAGAGCTTGCAGAGCGCGACTTTGCTCGATTTGATTGCGAGTTAATAGGTCGCTATTATTTAGCTGTTTGTAGTAAAGAGCCGACTGCTGCCAAGTGGCAAGAGCTTGTTCTGGTTGACCTTGAGCTAATTGCAATCGTCCTTGAATATCCAGCGCTTGGGCTGTAGCTAACAGCCCTTCGGCAGAACTAGGAGAACGCGCGAACAGATTAAGGCTGCTGGCGATCGACGCGTTCGCTTGCTGCCAATCTCCTAGTTGATGATAAGTTAGGGCTAAATTGCTTAGGGCGATCGCTTGAGCGATTGTATTTCCCTGCTGTTGATACGAGCGAACGGCTTGTTGTAAGACTGTTACAGCTTGAGTAAAGCGTCCTGCTTGGTAAAATGCTTTGCCTTGTTGTTCTAACGTTTGCGCCTGAGTTTGACTGACAATTGAAGTTACAGAAGACGAGCCGAAACTGCGAGCAAAACTA
>NZ_JYON01000023.1 GCF_000952155.1 Aliterella atlantica CENA595
GGGAAGCAGGGGGAGCAGGGGAAGCAGGGGGAGATTTAATAAACTTGGTTCTCCTTGTCTTCCTTCTCTCACCTATCCACCTATTTGATAGCAAAAAATTAGGTATTTAGCTGTCGAAACAACTCTTTAACCTGCTGCCAAGCGTCGCTAGCTGCATTTTTGATTATAACTAGCTCTTTGGTCGCAGAAAAATCCGTGTTCGGCTCCATCGTAGCGAAAGATTTTGTGAGGTACAGAATTCTTCTCTAGTTCTGCCTCGATTGCGTCTACTTGGTCTGGGGGAATGCTAGCATCTTCCATGCCAAAGAAAGCGTAGATAGTACCGCCAATTTCTGGTGTACGAGTAATAGTTGGCTCGCCACCTCCAGGCGTTTGCGTGGCAATTCCAGCACCGTAGAACGAAGCAGTAGCTTTGATATCATCTAAAGTAGCAGCAAGATAAGCTACATGACCGCCAAAACAAAAGCCGATACAGCCGATCGCACCTTGTTTAACTTGAGGTTGGGCTTTGAGGTAATCAATTGTTGCTTGGATATCGCTTAATAATTCGCTAGCTTTAGTTTGGTCTTTGTATTCTTTGCCAATTTCTATATCTTCAGGCGTGTAACCCGTCTCAAAACCAGGAGCAATACGCTGATAAATTGCAGGGGCGATCGCTACATACCCTTCTTTGGCAATACGTTCGGTAACATCTCGAATATGCGAGTTAACGCCAAAAATTTCCTGAATTACCACAATTCCAAGATAAATTCCTTCTGCTGTGGGATAAGCTAAGTGAGCCGCAATTTGCACCTCGCCATTGGGAACACTAACGTCAGTTATGTAAATTTCTCGGTCTGTCATGATGATTAATCTAGGAGCGTGCCATCCTAAAATAAGCTACAGCTAGTATTTACCCATCTACCCGTAGAGTCAGTGACCAGTGACCAGTGACCAGTGACCAGTTAAATCTCCCCTGCTCTCTTCTTCCCTGCACCAAAAATGGTTCAATTCCGCATTCAGACAGATAGTGAAATTCCGGCTTCAACTCAGTTGTTGAATCAAATTCGCTATGCGATCGCGTCTAGGCAATTTCCCCCTGGACATCGTTTACCTAGTACGCGGGCTTTGGCAATGCAAACTGGCTTGCACCGCAATACTATTAGTAAGGTATATCGCCATCTTGAGGATGATGGTTTAGTCGAAAGTATTGCAGGTTCGGGTATTTACGTCCGCGCTCAAGTTGTCAGGCGCAATCCTGACTTAATCCCTTTACTAGAGCAATATCCCCAAGCTGACACTATTGTGCAACAAAGTTTGGATCAACTATTGCAGCAAGGTTGTTCGCTCAATCAAGCACGAGAGTTATTTTTAGCCGAAATCGATTGGCGGTTGCGCTCGATCGCTCAAGTAATAGTTACTGTCCCTTTAGATGATATTGGTGCTGGGAAGTTAATTGTTGACGAACTAGAACAGTCTTTGGGCATTCCAGTACAGTTAGTACCTTTAGAAGAACTAGCCAACGTACTAGAGCAAACTGCTGGCACAGTTGTAACTACTAGGTATTTTATCGGTCTTGCCGAAGCGATCGCCGAAGCTAAATCTGTCCGCGCGATTCCCATCGATACTTACGACTACCAAAAAGAAATTCAAGTCCTCAAAAAATTGCCCAATGATAGTTGCGTCGGCTTTGTCAGCATTAGTTCTGGGTTATTAAGGGCGGTAGAAGTTATTATCCACAGTTTTCGCGGCAGCGAACTACTGGTAATTACGGCGCAAGTAGGAGATGCTTATAAGCTCAATGCGATTGTCAAAAGCGCTCAACTGATTATTTGCGATCGCGCTAGTTTTGCTAGTGTCAAATCCGCTGTTCAAGCTATTAGAGAAGATATCATTCGTCCACCGCAGTTAATCTGTTGTGAAAATTTTATTGGTAAAAATTCGATCGACTTACTCAAGCGCGAACTTGGTTTGGGATAAGTCAGCGAACGCAGATAAACGCGGATAGACGCAGATGAAATACTTATAGCTTTTTTAAGTTAATGCAGTGGCGAACGCTTTGGCTTAGGGGTGTGGTGAAACTGTCGATGGAGGCGACTTCTCCATCTAACTTCTCAACTGTGCTTTGTAGGCTTATTTTTTCTTCCTCTGTCCAATTACCGCGATACAAAACTGCTAAACCTCCGCTTTTGAGCAATGGTAAGGTATATTCGGCACAAATAGCGGCTGAACCTACTGCGCGGATTGTCGCTAAATCGTAAGTTTGGCGATGTTCGGGTTGTTTGCTGAGAATTTCTGCTCTAAATGTTAATGTTTGAACATTGGAGATATTTAACTGCTCAATAACGGTATCTAAAAAAGTTATTTTTTTACGGGTGGAATCGAGCAAGGTGACAGTAGTTGCAGGTAAAGAGATCGCAATGGGAATGCCTGGAAATCCTGCTCCCGTACCGATATCGATTGCTTTAACTGCTGTATCTTGTTTGTTTTCCAGTAAAGGCAATATTCCCCGCAGCGAATCCCATAAGTGTTTTTCCCAAAACTCTGTAGGCTCAGTAATTCGGGTTAAGTTGAACTGATTATTACCAACAAGGATCAGTTCGTAAAGCTGCTGAAACTGTTGTTGCTGCTGCTCGTTAGGTTGCCAATTCATGGTTTTTTGCCACAAATCGGTCATTTCTGGTAGTGAGATGCGATCGCACATAAAACAGTGATCGGTAACCAGTGACCAGTGACCAGTTATTAATGACCAGTTACCAGTTATCAGGTTTTTTAAACTAATAAAAACTTAGGATGAATATTAATTTATGCTACTACAGGAGGTGCAGAAGTTAGGTTGCCACGATCTAGCATCCAACAGCTATCGGCGATCGCTAGTAAATCTCCTGCGTCGTGTGTTACTACTAGCAAAGTCCAATCTTTTTTTAGCTTTGCTAGTAAACTTACCAATTGCCGCCGCATTGACCAATCTAAGCCTGCTGTTGGCTCGTCTAAAAGCAATAAAGGTGGTTGGCGAATTAATTGTACAGCCAAGGCTAAACGGCGTTGCTGACCGCCGCTAAGAGCCTGCGGTGGTGTATGCAAAGATAGTTGTTCTAACCCTACTTCTTTTAAAGCGTGCTTGACTCGTTCTGAACCTAGTTCGGGATGTCCTAAACGTAATTCTTCTAAAATTGTGCCGCCGCAAAAATGCCTTTCTGGAAACTGAAATACTAATCCTGCTAGTTGTTGCAACTGTTCAGCGATTAACTCTTGTTCGCGCCAAGCAACAATTCCCGATGTCGGTTCGACTAGCCCTGACAAAATTTCTAGTAAGGTACTTTTGCCTGAACCGCTTGCGCCCACAATTAAGCCTAATTGCTGCGGTGCTAGTTGTAAATTGATAGATTTTAGAATAGCTGTAGGGCTAGCGGGGGGATGATAGGTGAGATTTTTGAGATTAAGCATCTGGTGATAATTCGTAATTCGTAATTCGTAATTGATTACTGAAGGGTTGTAGGGGTAGGCAATGCTCTCTAAATTGGCAATCTTATCTTCTCCCTTGTCTCCCTTGTCCCCCTTGTCCGTTGAACTATGGACTTATGCAAGAGGTCTAGTTAATTGTGGCTGACTGATGCTAATTGTTGGCAACATATTATCAGGATGAGCGTCAAGAGCCTTGCCCTAATTCTAAGCTGTTGGCGTTGCTAACTTTAAATAACGTAATTTATGCAGAAATTTCAGCTATTTGGTGCGATCGCCGCTACTACGGTAGCATTTACATTCAACTTCTCGATTAATCCCTCTTTAGCCGATCCTTTTCGGACTAACAACCAACATCAAATTGGTGACAAGACTGAAGCTGCTTTCAAAGCTATATTCCAAGATGGTAACTACCAAGCAGCGCAGCGTTATCTCAAGCAAGCAGAAACTACAGAACCAAATGAGCCTTTGGCTTATGCTATGCGTGCTTCTTTGGCTTATAGTTTAGATAAAAATTTAACTTCATTTACTACTTACGGCAACAAAACCCTAGAAACTGCCCAGCGGTTGATTCCATCAGATCCCTTACGTGGCAATTTATATGCTGGTGTAGGTTATTTCCTTCAAGGTGCTAGCATTTTGGCTCGTGATGGTACTGTAAAAGGAACGCCAGAGGCTTTATCTAAATTGCGATTAGTTTACCAACATCTAGACAAAGCTGAAGCTGTCTCAGCTAGCGATCCAGAAATCAATTTACTGCGCGGCTACATGGATTTGATGCTGGCGGTAAATTTACCTTTTTCTAATCCCGATCAAGCGATCGCACGTTTGGAAAATGCTAATCCTACTTACTTAGCCGAGCGCGGTTTGGCTATTGGCTACCGCGACCTCAAACAGTACGATAAGGCTTT
Source organism: Aliterella atlantica CENA595 (assembly GCF_000952155.1). Lineage (GTDB taxonomy): Bacteria > Cyanobacteriota > Cyanobacteriia > Cyanobacteriales > Chroococcidiopsidaceae > Aliterella > Aliterella atlantica. Next base: position 4,353 of record NZ_JYON01000023.1, read on the forward strand.
AGAATCAGTAAATAAAGCTTTAACAATTACTGCCAATAACCCAGAGTTATTTTACCTCAAAGGGCAGATATTAGCCGAACACAGTAAAAAGCAAAACGATCGCACTATGCTAACAGAAGCGATCGCTAATTTTGACAAAGCGATCGCCAAAAAAGCCCAATTACCAGCAAATTTGACCAAACAAATCGAACGCGAACGCCGCCTAGCATCTAATCGTTTAACCAACCCAACGTAACAATGTGGGAGACGTTGCAGTGCAACGTCTCCCACAATACATTGAACCCCATTAATTTTCACATTATGCAAGTACAATTTCGAGAATTCAATCAATTCGATTTATGGATTTGGGTCGAATTTGGTACAGTTCCTTCCGAGATGGAAAAGAAGTATGTAGAAGAAGTATTTAATTCTTGGTTTTATCTAGGCAAATTAGGCGGATTTAACGCCGAAAACCTGCAAATTCAGGAAGAAGGGTTAGACCTTAGCTACATGAATTATGACGAACAACGCTCTGGTAGCAGTATGCTGGCGTTGATGCATAACATGGGTGCATTTGAGTATCAAGGTACTTGGGGACGTTGCTGGTTTGACCTAGGAACTAGCGATGCGATCGCGCTTGATGTTTTAATTAATTGTCTACAACAACTAAGTCAAGAGTTTGTCGCTGTTGAAGGCTTATATATTGGCGGCGAAAACTCCGACTGGTCGATAGCTGATAGCGAAAGTCGCCCTGAGTCTATATACGATTACAACAATTAAGATGCACAAAGAAGGTGAAATTCGGGTTTTAGCTTTAGGAATTATCCGCGATGGCGATCGCATTTTTATTTCCCAAGGCTACGATCCTGTTAAACAACAAACTTTCTATCGCGCTATGGGTGGCGGCGTTGATTTTGGCGAAACTAGCTTTGAGGCTTTGCAACGCGAATTTCAAGAGGAAATTCAAGCAGATTTAACTAATATTCGCTACTTGGGATGTTTGGAAAATTTATTTACTTTTAATGGCAAACAAGGTCACGAAATTTTACAAGTATATCAGTGCGATTTTGTCGATCCCAAGTTTTACCAACTAGAAAGTTTGGTCTTTGCTGAAGGTAAACGTCAAAAAACTGCTTTGTGGGTAGATATCGCTCGATTTAAATCTAGAGAATTATTGTTAGTTCCCGAAGAGTTTTTAGATTTTCTCGTATAGTAAATGCGATCGCAATAGTTAGCGACCAGCGACCATCCTTTCAGCAGTTGAAGCTTTAAACATCAAACTATGAATATTAACTGGTCACTGGTCACTGTAATAACTGGTCACTGTTAACTACCGAAACATACTACTTACAGAACTATCTTCATGTACGCGCCAAATTGTTTCCCCTAACAAATTAGCAACAGAAAGCACTGTCAATTGCTCGAAGTTGTTTTCTTCAGCTACAGGAATTGTATTAGTAACAATTACTTCCTCAAATACGCCACTAGATAGCCGCTCAATTGCTGGTGGAGAAAATACTGCATGAGTTGCACAAGCGTACACCTGACGCGCTCCTTCATCCCGCAGTAATTTAGCACCTGCGGCGATCGTTCCGCCAGTATCGATCATGTCATCTACTAACACCGCTGTTTTCCCAGCAACATCGCCAATCACGTTCATGACTTCAGCGACATTATGAGCTTGACGGCGCTTATCGATAATTGCTAAGGGTGCATCATCTAGCTTCTTGGCAAATGCTCTTGCTCTTGCTACACCGCCGACATCTGGCGATACAACTACCAAATCTGGTAATTGCTTGCTAGCTAAATAATCAATCAATACAGGCGAACCGTAGACATGATCGAAAGGTATGTCAAAATACCCCTGAATCTGCGCTGAGTGTAAATCCATTGCGATCGCTCGATGCGCTCCTGCTTCGGTAATCAAGTTTGCTACTAATTTAGCTGTAATTGACTCTCTACCTGCCGTTTTACGGTCTGCTCTAGCATAACCATAGTAAGGGATCACTGCTGTGATTTGCCGCGCTGAGGCACGACGGCAAGCATCAATCATAATCAGTAATTCCATCAAATGGTCGTTTACCGGATTGCAATTAGGTTGAATCAGATAAACATCGCAACCTCGAATTGATTCTTGAATTTGAATGTAAAGTTCGCCATCCGCAAATCGCTTGCGGATCATTGGTCCTAAGTCCATCCCCAAATAGCGAGCAACTTCTTGGGAAAATGGTACGTTGGCGGAGCCTGAAAACAAACGCAGGCGATTATTATCAGCAGTAATCGCACTTTGGGCTAACGGAAGCGTCAAAGCAGTTGCAGAGCGTAGCACAACAGATCCTCTTAGGGGCTTCATGGCAATCCTATCATTACAAGTTTACCTACTTCCTCAGCAATTCTAGGGAATTTTAATTATAAGCTTGTATGCAGTTATTAATTAACAACTGTTTAAGATTTTTCTTACGATAGTTTAAGGCTTGCTTCAAGATTGGCAACAAAACTAAACTTTTGCCTTCTATGTTATTGCAAGTTCCGAGAAAATGTGTGAGCAATATTACTTGTTTCTAGAATAGGAAGAATAACCAACAATTATAGTTAGCGTAAACGGTATCGACTACTGATTTTTGTAAATTACCAAAGTAATGCAACCATCTATTCCCCTGAGTACAGTTCTCCAAAATCGCTATCGCTTAATCAAAATTCTCGGTCAAGGGGGATTTGGTCGTACCTATTTAGCGGAAGATATCGGGCGCTTCAATGAATTATGCGCCCTAAAGGAGTTAATTCCGTCTCAAAGCGACGCACAGTCTTTAGATAAGGCACAACAGTTATTTCAAAGGGAAGCAAGCATCCTCTACAAAATTCATCACCCGCAAATTCCTCAATTTAGGGCGACATTCGAGCAAGATGGGCGCTTATTTTTAGTGCAAGATTATGTAGAAGGCAAAACTTATTGGGATTTATTGCAAGAACGCCTTACCAGAGGGACAACTTTTGCAGAAGCAGAAGTATTGCAGCTATTACAACAAATGTTACCCGTTCTCGCCCACCTCCACGTTAGAGGCATTATTCACCGCGATATTTCCCCAGACAACATTATTTTGCGGCAAAGCGATCGCAAACCCGTACTAATAGATTTTGGCGTAGTCAGAGAACTAGCAACGCGGTTTCATTCTCCAACTGGCAAGTCGATAGCGACAACAGTAGGTAAACTAGGTTACGCGCCTATAGAACAAATGCAAACAGGCAGAGCATATCCTAGCAGCGATCTTTACGCTTTAGCTGTAACTTGCATAGTTTTACTGACAGGCAGAGAACCGCCAGGATTATTTGACGATCGCGATTTTACGTGGAATTGGCAGCGTTGGGCAAAGGTAAGCCCAAGATTTGGCGAAGTATTAAATCGGATGCTCGCTCATAAACCAAGCGATCGCTATCAATCAGTTGCCGAAGTTGCCAAAGCATTACAAACAAAGGAAAGCCCATCTCAACCTGCACCCAGCTTATCGGCAACAAATACAATCCCAGTAGAAGAAAGGCACAGTTTCCCTCAGCCTACACCCAGCTTATCAGAAATAAATACCCTTGCTGTCGGTCGCCCTCAGAATCAAGTTGTAGCTAATAGCAAACAAGTAGAACCAGTAAGGCGCAGATCGATTTGGGAACGCTGGTGGGCGATCACCCTAATTTTCATTGCTGTAGCGTTAATTGCGGGAGGTAGTTCGTTATTTTTAGTTAGTTGGTGGTTAAATCGCGATCGCAATGCCCAACCGCAATCTTTCCCTTCTCCCTTAGTTTCCACGCCGCCTACTACTACGCCAACACCTACACCTAGCCCCCAACCAACTAACTTTAGCCAACGCTTAAATTTAGCACCAGGTGAAACGGCAAATATTGAAGCTACTTTAACGGCTAATACTACTGCAACGTACCTATTTAGCGCCGAACAAGGGCAGCCTTTGACTGTAGATTTAGCTCAATTTGAAGGTGTTTTACTGACGGTAATAGGACCTAACCAAGCACCGATTGACGATCGCGCTAACCGAGTGACGCGCTACGAAGGGACGCTACCTACTACGGGTGAATATGCGATCGTTCTTAGTCCCGTACAAGGAGTTGAAAATGATACCAAGTATCAATTAAGCGTGCGTTTAGATAATTTAGTTTCACCTAGCCCCACACCAACAGAAACATTAACACCAACACCAACGCCAACGCCCACAGTTGAAGTAGAATCAATAACCCTTCGCCCTGGCGATCCTTCCAGCCAAGTTTCTGCCTCAGTTACACCTTTGCAAAGCAAGCGCTACCTGGTTAACGTTGAAGAAGGGCAAATTCTTAGAGTTGGAGTACAACAGGGCGCAGTAGCGCTAGATATTCGTTCTCCTAATGGGGAATTACTAGAAAATGCGAGCAAAGTTCCAAGTTGGGAAGGACAAGTACCAACTAGCGGCGCATACCAAATAGATGTAGTTGCGGCGCAAGATCGAGAAACTGAGTTTATTTTAGATATAAGCTCGAACAACGGACAGCAATTTTGAACGCATTATTAATTACAGCAACGGATACTGAGGCAGGAAAAACAGTTTTGACAACTGCTTTAGCTGCATACTTACAAAAGTACCAAAAATCTCCGCTAAGGATAATGAAGCCAATTCAAGCAGGAATTGGCGATCGCGAGTTATATGCCGAGTTATTTGCTCTATCTGAGGATGAAATTAACCCTTTGTACTTTCGCGCCCCCTTAGCGCCTCCAATAGCCGCCGCTAAAGAAGGACGCGGGGTAGATTTGGGGATAGTATGGCAGGCTTTAGAGAAAATGCGATCGCGAACGGATTTTGTATTAGTGGAGGCATTAGGAGGACTCGGCTCGCCTGTAACTAACGAGTTTACAGTTGCAGATATAGCCGCGCAGTGGCGACTACCTACAGTTTTGGTAGTTCCAGTAAAGCTGGGGGCGATTTCTCAAGCTGTGGCTAATGTTGCTTTAGCAAAACTTACTGGCGTTCGCCTGCAAGGAATTGTCCTTAATTGCGTTCAACCTTGCACCCCAGAAGAAGTTAGCGATTTAACACCTACAGATTTGATTCAAGCTTTGACTAACGTACCCGTACTAGGCTGTATGCCTTATTTAGACAACCCAAGGGATTTAGATAAGTTAGCTCAAGTTGCGGCAAACTTAAATTTAGAAATATTGCTGCCTAGAGCGATCGCAAATTTTAAGAGTAAGTAGGTAAGAATTATGCAACTTGCAATCAAACACCTAACTAGCCCTGATGTCTTGCTAACAGTTCCGCTAGGGAAAAGCATTTTGCTGGAAAATGTTAGCTGGCAAGAATTTGACAATTTGTTAGTTGAACTGGGAAATACTCGTGGTGCGCGAGTTGCTTACGATCGCGGCTTGTTAGAAATTATAGTGCCTTTGCCAGAACATGAATATTTTAAAGGAGCGATCGCTGATTTAGTTCAAGATTTAGCAGAGGTGTTGGAACTTGACTACGAAACTCTAGGTTCGACTACTTGGAAGCGCCAAGATTTACTTGCTGGAGTAGAACCAGATAATTGTTTTTACTTTCAAAACGAGCAACTGATTAGCGGTAAGTTGGACTTTGACTTAAGGCGCGATCCTCCACCTGACTTAGTTTTAGAAATTGATGTTACAAGTAAATCTTTAAATAGATTCCCGATATACGCGCGGCTAGGGGTTCCTGAGATTTGGCGATACGACAATGGAAACCTCGAAATTTATCAACTCCAAGATAATACCTACGTTGAAACCAATGTTAGTCTCGCGTTTCCCCAATTTCCAGTTCAGCAAATTTTGCCATTTATTGCCGAGCATAGAACAATGGGTAAAAGAAAGATGCGTTTAGCTTTCCGCGACTGGGTGAGGGAGAAGGCGAAAGGATCGAAGAGCTAATTATTTACCTTTTCTCTACTTGGGTTAGTCTTTACCATGAAAGATAAGCAATTAAATATATTTAATTTATGGTTTCTACTTCTTTAAATCCCCTAAATATTAATTCATCTAGCATCCGCGCCCAAATACAAGCATTACAGCCGCAAATTGTAGAATGGCGCAGAAATATCCATAAACACCCAGAATTAGGCTTCAAAGAGCAATTAACAGCCCAATTTATCAGCCAAAAGTTGCAAGAATGGGGAATCGAGCATGAAACTGGGATTGCTCATACAGGGATAGTCGCGACAATTCCAGGCAAAAAACCAGGTAAAGTATTGGCAATTAGAGCCGATATTGATGCTTTGCCAATTCAAGAACAAAACGAAGTATCTTATCGCTCCCAACATGACGGCGTAATGCACGCTTGCGGACATGACGGACATACAGCGATCGCTCTTGGTACAGCTTACTATTTATCGCAACATCAAGACTTTGCCGGAACGGTAAAAATCATTTTCCAGCCCGCAGAGGAGTCCCCAGGCGGCGCTAAACCGATGATCGAGGCGGGGGTGCTAAAAAATCCTGATGTCGATGCAATTATTGGTTTGCACTTGTGGAACAATTTACCTCTGGGTACGGTGGGTATCCGTAACGGCGCATTGATGGCGGCGGTAGAGTGCTTTCGCTGCACGATTTTAGGTAAAGGCGGACATGGGGCGATGCCTCATCAAACGGTAGACTCAGTTGTAGTTGGGGCGCAAGTTGTCAATGCTTTGCAAACAATTGTCTCGCGTAATGTCGATCCGGTTGAGTCTGCTGTAGTAACTGTAGGCGAATTTCATGCTGGTACGGCGCTAAATGTCATTGCTGATACGGCAAGATTGAGCGGTACTGTACGCTATTTTAATCCTAAGTTTGCCAGATTTTTGCAGCAGCGGATCGAACAAGTTATTGCGGGAGTTTGTCAATGTCACGGTGCAAGTTATGACTTAGAGTATTGGCGACTGTATCCCCCAGTAATTAATAATGCTGAAATTGCTCAATTAGTGCGATCGCAAGTTGAGGCTGTAATCGAAACTCCTATAGGTATTGTCCCAGAGTGTCAAACTATGGGCGGCGAAGATATGTCGTTTTTCTTGGAAGAAGTACCAGGATGTTATTTCTTTTTAGGTTCTGCTAACCCTAGTAAAGATTTAGCTTATCCCCACCACCACCCCCGATTTAATTTCGATGAAACGGCTTTGCCTTTGGGGGTAGAAATATTTGTACGTTGCGTAGAACAATATTGCCAATGAAAATTGCTGAATTAATTACTTGGGTTGAAAATTGGGCAAATCCAGCTTGGCAAGAAAGTTGGGATAATTGCGGTTGGCAAATCGAACCAGGGGTATTGTCACAACCAGCACGAGTTTTGGTATGCCTTACGCCAACTTTAGCAGTGATGACTGAAGCGATCGCCCTAAATGCTAATCTAATTTTCGCCCATCATCCGTTGATTTTTAGCCCGTTGAAGTCTTTAAAAAGTGGAGATGCGATCGCGGAAGTAGTAAATTTAGCTTATAGGCATCAAATTGGCGTTTATACTGCCCATACCAATTTCGATCAAGTAGAAGATGGTACAGCAGATGTACTGGCGCAGTTATTGGACTTACAGCAAGTAACGCCAGTAGTCCCTACTCAATCGGGTTTAGGATACGGTAGAGTTGGCGATTTGCATCCAGGTTTGAGCTTAGAAGATTTACTCAAAATCATTCAATTTCACCTTAATCCGCCTGATTTAATCTATTTTACTGCTAATAACTACCCAAAATCAATTACCAGGGTTGCAGTGCTAGGTGGTTCTGGTGCTAGCTACATTTCTGCTGTAGTTAAGACTGGCGCACAAGCTTATCTTACGTCTGATTGTAAGTTCCATCAATTTCAAGAAAGCCGCGATCGCGGTTTAATTTTAATCGATGCTGGACATTATGCCACCGAACGTCCTGCTTGCGATCGCTTAGTTGCAAAGTTTAAATCTTTACAGTTGGAATGGGTACAGTTAAGTCAACAAGATGAAGATTTTCGCTGTTTCTATAAAAGCGGCTCTCCCTAACGGCTGTAATTTATTAATAATTTAAAGCTTTCATAAAGTGAAAGCACAAATATTATTTATTTGATAAATTTTATTTACAGAATAAAGTTTCAAGCTAAAAATAAAAGGTAATTTGCTTTTCCTGTTAAAGATTATTCAGGTATATAAATTCATGTCTATATATCTTTGGACGTAATTTTAACAGTTGATATGTCATCGAGAAATTCTTATGTCAGAAACTTTTTCCATCAACTTCAACAAAACTCCTCGCGTTTTGGTTTTGTCGTTACGTAACATTGAATTTGCTGTTTCTCGCTCTTATACTCTAGAGATTGAAGATACTATAACTAATTTTGATAGAGTGGAAACGCTTGTACCTGCCTATTTTTCTGGTAGTCAGTTAAACAAATTTAAAAACATAATTGCTAGAAATGCTTTTAAAACTAGCGGTAAAGGTAATGGACTCAACCCAATAATAAATAATTTTAACTTAGAAAAAGAGTATGACTTATTTCTCTATGTTTGTCAGTACCCAATCGACCTTCTGTACCTTAATACTATTAGCAATTGGCGAGAAAAGTGTAAGAAAGCAGTTTGTTGGTTGGATGAAGTATGGGTAAAAGATGTAGATAAATTAAAGCCGCAATTATTGCATTTAAATAAATTTGATTACATCTTTACAGGCTTAAAAGCAAGTGCCGAAGCAATAAGTAAAATTGTGGATGTACCTTGCGATTATATGCCACCTGGAGTTGATGCCATAAAATTTTGTCCTTACCCAATGCAACCGCATCGTAGCGTTGATGTTTGCAACTTAGGTCGTCGTTGGCAAAGCATCCATACAGAGTTGTTAGACTTAGTTGAAGAAAGAGGGATATTTTATATTTATGACACGCTGGACAACAAGCGGATGCAAGACTACCGCGAACACCGCAGTCTTTATAGAAACATTCTCAAGCGAAGCCGATATTTTATTGCTTGCAAACCAAAAGTCGATTTAGCGTACGCACAAGGACAAGAAGAAACTAGCGTGCGTTTTTTTGAGGGAGCAGCAGCGGGTGCAGTAATGTTAGGTATACCGCCAAATTGCGATACCTACAAGCAAAACTTTAATTGGACGGATGCGACGATCGCATTACCTGACAATGGTACTGGTATAAGTAAAATTATTGCTGAACTTGATGCCCAACCAGAGAGATTAGCAAAAATCCGTACAGATAACATTGTAAATTCCTTGTTGCGACACGATTGGGTATATCGCTGGGGTAAAATTCTAGATATAGCCGGAATTAGCCATACACCGGAAATGGTAAGCAGACAAGCTGACTTACAGAATTTGGCGCAGATAGTGCAAAAAAAAAGTTGTGAATTGGAGGTAAGCTTTTAGCGATCGCCGTGTAGGCAGCCTAAGAATAAGTTAAGATTGTTGATGATGGGTTGAGCTAAAAGTAGAGTCTCTAGACTTCTAGAAGCGAACAAAACTCACGCACGCCGCACCCAGCGGTAGGATGATACAGGTAAAAAGTCTGGGCAGAATAAGAGAGCATTTGCTACTCGCACTCAATCCCAGAATACCCATGAAGCGAATCTACCTATAGATAGCGGCGCAAAATCTACATGAAAGACAACAAAGCAACAAATTCGCTAGCTAGCAGGATGGAGTTATTACTTAGCAAATGTGAAGTAAGTCAGCTAAAAATGGGTATCGTTGACTGGAGTCGAATCCAAAGATTGACATTAACTACTACATTTAAAAAGGCAGAAGTAATACATGCTACACCGCAAGATTTATCAACTTTGTTGCGATGGGCGTGAGATTTGTATTTTCTTAAGGGACCAGCAACGCTGGATTGAACGCGCCCGCATTATTGACATAGAAGGGGATTTAGTTACTCTCCGCTATGAGACAGAAGAAGAGGAAGAAGTTTGTTCGTGGGAAGAAATGGTTCGCTTAGAAAGTATTGGTGCTGTAACTCAAAAGTTAGCATCAGTACCGAGAGGTAATGTTGACCCCCTGGTTTCTGACGATTGCCCAGAAGCGGAGCGAATTCGCAATCATAACGACTCAAATCCTGAGTAGCGCTTCGCCTTACTCCTATTGAGGAATAGGACCTAGAGGATTAAGGCGTTCAAAAGCAGGGCAATAGCCTTCCGGCGGGACTTTAAACCCAAACAAGGGGGAAGCTTGGTTCCAACAGCGCTGTCCCCTTTGGAATTTACAAGTACCACAACAGCTTAACTGAGTCCAGGATAAGCGATCGCTACTAGACTTAAGTAATTCGCGCGGTGACAAGCCGCGCAAAACTAATTCTTCCCCTTGCCAACGCGCTTCAACTAACCCCGTATCGGCAAAATTGCGCCAACGGGGTTCTGTGGTAATAGCTTCTGGTAAAGTAATTGTGACGACACTGCCAAGTTCGTTAAGTTCGCCCTCGTAGTTAGTTTCTGGTGGGGCGGGAGGCTGCAAAAACATTTCGCCAATTCTTAACTCTACCAATGTACCAGCAGCAGGGGTATGTAAGTGGTATCGATTTTGCAATTCTTCTAAACTAGCTAAGTCAGCTAGGTAACTTGGCGAACCGTGAATGAAAATGACATCTTGGGGGCGGAGGTTGTGAATTAGCTGGGTAATACCAGGACCATCGCTGTGTTGGGCTAAAAGATAAGTTTCAACGTTATCTGAGGATAGGGAAGTTGGATGTTGATAACTCGGCTTTTCTGGGACTAAAACTAACCAAGGGGAAGATTCTGGATGATTGTACTGGCTTAGATCTATTGTTTCATCGGCGATCGCAATACAAGGAGAATTACCAATAGTCGAGCGCTGTTCTGGGTGCAATTTGCGGACGCGAGGACGGACTCGTTCATCCCAAAATAGGGCTTGATGGCGGGCGAAGTTCTGTACTGAAGCTGGGAGGTAAGGTAGCAGTTCCAAGTAAGCATCACAACCAGTAGCAACTGAGCCATCCACCCAGATATCTAGGTCACGACCAGTAAAATTGTGGTGACTGCGCAGTAGCATCAATATTTCTTGTCCCAAGCCTAATGTAGGCGCAGGTAGAAGCACAGGACGCGACTCGGCGATCGCTTTTTCGATGCGTTCGGCTAGGGTATTTTCCTGACTGCGGCGATGGGGATGACGCGCTGTACCGTAACTGCCTTCAATAATTAATACGTCAGGCTCTAACCCGCGCAATTCTTCTACAGACAAGCCATCTACCAGACGCGAGTTAGATAAGAAAAAGTCGCCTGTATAGAGTAATTTATAGGAGCGCTGGGGAGTAGTGTAAGTAAGCAGAATTACCGCTGCGCCTGGTAAATGTCCGGCGGGAAATATTTGAGCGACAAGTCCAGTGTGGAATTCAATTGGCGATCGCCAAGGCAATGCTTGACAAAATTGCGGTATATGCTGGGAGTCAATATTTTGCCAATTTAGGGGTAATAACTGGGTTGTGACTTCGCTAGCGTAGATAGGTAGAGTAGGAAAAGCTTGATGGAGTGTTAGTAAGCCTCTAGCATGGTCTGGATGAGCGTGGCTGCACAATACTAAATCTGCTGGCTGGGAAGCTTGAAAATCTGCTATCAACTGGGAAATATCTGCAATCCCACAGTCAAGCAAAATGCGATATGGTCCCATCCGCACCAACAAACATACGCCTTCGCCGTGTTGGTGAACTCCATAAGGTAAACATTCTAGTTCTGACCCACTGCCCCCAATAGAGGATATGGGGGAATTATTAGTCCTCATTTTTGGTGGTACGAAGCGGGATTTGTAGAGACGTAGCATTGCTACGTCTAGGGTGCAGGAATGATTTTAATGTGCCGAACCATTGCCGTGATAGTTGTCTGAGTCGTAAAAGCCGTTTTTTGTGCCAAAAAATAGGCAAGCGATCGTAAATATTACTGTTAATCCTACCAAAATCAGTTTTACGTCCATTTTCTATAAAGTTCCTCTAACTTTTAATGCGAGCTTACTAAATTTACAATTGACTGCGGTCATCTTGTTAATTTAGCTAACTTATTTTGGTTAATTCAACCGTATTCAATCAGATTGTAGAACCGAACTGGCTAGCACGTCCAGCAACTATAGTTGCACCTTTACTTTTAGGCTGCGTGCTAGTGCGTCAACTTCCAGATGGGCGAGTTATTCGGGGGTTAATTGTAGAGACTGAAGCTTATGCTGTCGGCGATCCTGCTTTCCATGCTTATAAAAGACGCAGCGATCGCAATTCGGTTGTCTTTGGTCCTGCAGGCAGGAGTTATGTCTATTTAATTTATGGCATTTACCACTGTTTCAATGTTGTCACCGATGTTGATGGCGTTCCTAGTGCGGTGTTAATTCGAGCTTTGCAGTTGGAGTCTGTACCTGATGGCGAGAACTTGCATCGCTTCGCTGCAGGTCCAGGGAAGTTGTGCTTGGCGCTACAAATTGACCGCAGCTTGAACGGCTCTCTTTTACAACCAGGGGAAGCTTTATGGCTTGAGCATCGCAGCAGCGAACAACAGTTGGCTGGTAGCGATTCTATTGTCCAAACTACTCGCATTGGCATTTCCAAAGGTGTCGATTTACCTTGGCGTTGGTACATCAAAAATTGTGCTGCTGTTTCTCGATTTTAGGGTGTTGACATTTAAGTAATTGCTTATATATTAATTTTTAGTTAAGTAATTACTTAAATGACATCTGGAGATGTATTTCAGGCGATCGCCGATCCAACTCGGCGCACTTTACTAGACCTATTGCGGGAGGGCGAACAGCCCGTCAAGCAGCTTGCCGAACCATTTAATATGTCAATGCCAGCAATTTCGCAGCATTTACAAATACTGTGCGAGGCTGGTTTAGTTGTGCAAAGACGGGCGGGAAGGCAAAGGCTTTACAGGTTGAATGTAGAGCCTTTGCAAGCTGTATTTAGCTGGCTTTTGTCTTACAAGCAGCTTGGATTAGAAGCGCAGCAGGCTTTGGGTGAGGAAGAATTTATGCTCAGAAAAGTAAAGAAAACAGTTCTTTTCCCTTACCCAGTGCAGCAAGTTTGGCAGGTAATTACAGATAGGCGATCGCTATCTACTTGGCTGTTGGATAATAACTTTGAGCCTAGGTTGGGACATAAATTTTGGTTGGAGAAGTATTCTGTACCTGGCTTTGAAGAATTTATTTACTGCGAGGTAATAGAACTGGATGCTTTAGAACGTCTTACTTATACTTGGCAAGATAGTTTGATGCAGTCGCCGACGATTGTTAGGTGGTTGCTAACGAGCCTAAAAGAAGGTACGCAACTTTGTTTGGAACACAGTTTGACTAAGCCTGCAAGCAGCTATACTATGCTCAATTCACTTTTTAATGGTGGATGGGATTACAAATTACGCTATAAACTGCCACAAGTTTTAGTTGATACTTTCAATTAATACGGCAGTCCTATTAAAATTAACCGCCAAGATAAGAGCAAGTAGAGAGTTTCGGAGCAAATAGCCTGTTCTCGTGAAGCTTTTATTTGATATCTACACTGAGAAGACGAGAAAAAGTTTATATGGAAAATACAGAACCGGATTCACTAAAGCGCGTGTTTGGATTGCCGACTTTGGTTATTTATGGCGTGGGCGATATTCTCGGTGCGGGGATTTATGCGGTAATTGGCAAAATTGCTGGACTATCAGGGACTTTGGTATGGGCTTCGTTTATAGCTGCTATGGTTGTGGCGGCGCTGACAGCTTTGAGTTATGCAGAACTTGGCAGCCGTTTTCCTCAAAGTGGAGGAGTTGCTTATTTTGTTCACAAAGCGTTCCGCAATGATTGGCTGTCAATTTTGGTCGGCTGGATCATGTTTTGTACTTGCTTAGTTTCGATGGCAACGATTTCTAAGGCATTTGCAGGCTATTTTAATGCTTTTGCTCCTTTTGTTCCTGCTTGGTTAGTTATCATAGGACTTTTTGCTGCTCTTGCCTTTGTTAATTTTAGAGGGATGAAAGAGTCTTCTGCTTTGAATATTTTTTGCACTGCACTTGAAGTTTCAGGGTTGCTGCTTGTTATTTTGCTTTCAAGCTTGTTTGTATTTGGGGGTGGTGGAGGGACTGCTAATAGTATCCCTGATGCACCTACTGTTGGTTGGACGGCTGTTTTGCAAGGTGCGGCACTTGCTTTCTATGCCTTTATTGGCTTTGAGGATATTGTCAATGTTGCTGAGGAAGTAAAAAACCCTGAGCGTAATGTTCCTAGAGCCATTTTGCTGTCTTTGAGCATTGCTGGTGTCATTTATATTCTGATTTCTTGGTTGGCGACTCAGGTATTAACTCCAGCACAGCTTGCTGATTCAGGCGCTCCCCTGCTAGATGTGGTACGGCGAACGCAGCCTAATTTTCCGCAAATCATTTTCTCATTTATTGCTTTATTTGCAGTTCTCAATACAGCACTACTAAATTTTGTCACCGCATCGCGCCTGTTGTATGGAATGTCGCGGGAAGGGCTACTACCAGCGTGGATTGGAAAATTACACCCTAGGCGTGCTACTCCTTATCGAACGCTGCTGGTAATTTTGCCAATTGCGATTTTTCTATCACTTTCAGGAACGCTGCAATTTCTAGCGGGAACGACTGCAACGTTACTTTTGGGGATGTTCTTTCTAGTTAATCTTTCGCTTTTGGTTACTAAACGCCGAGAACCGCGAAATAACGGCTTTCAAGTTCCTGTTGTAGTTCCAGCTTTGGCGTTGCTTTGCAATTTGGCTCTCGTTCGGTATGCTCCTCGTGACAGTCACATTCTGGCGCTGGTATTTACGGGAGTAGGAATGGTACTAATTTTGCTCCGTCACTCCTTAACTAAAAGAAGTTTGCCTAGCACTTAATTAACAATGCCGCCTAAAGATTCTAGTTACGATCCTAGGAAAGCAGAGTGGAATGGATGTGCGATCGCCCAGTTCGATCCTGCGAACTACAAGCAGTGGAAACCTAAAGATAAAAGCGATCGCGCAATTAGAGAAAGAGAGTATCTAAGAATTAAGTATGCTGTCAACCAGGTAAACAAGCAGCTAGACCTTGCTAAAGTCAAAGTTAAGCTGAAACTAACTAATCATCAATCAATTGGCTTACAAGGAACATTTCCCTGCAAACCAGGCGATGTTGGTAAAAATGGCAGTCCGAATAAACAGTATCTAATTTCTCTAGGCATAGCTGCTAATGATGCAGGCATAAAGACTGCTGAATTTAGGGCAAGGGAATTAGACTTGCTATTGATGACAAAGCAGTTTCAATGGCAAAACGAATTATTAGGCAAGCAGGCGCAAAAACTAGCCTTGCCAGATGAAAAGCTAACTTTGCCTATTTATAAGTTAATCGAGCTATATAAGCAACAGTTTTGGCGGACGCACGCGGAAAACCGTCAAGGGTTAAGAACTTGGGATAGCCATTATTTAAGACATCTCAAGAAATTACCGCAAAATGAGCCTATATCTGAAAATGCGCTAATTCAAGCTTTTGACAAGACTTTGCCCAATACTAGCGCCAGATTTTACTTAGCTTGGCAACTAAGAAAGTTCTGTGAATTTTGTGGCTTTGATGGCAGTGGTGCGATCGCCTCTTATACTACCAGAAAGCCCAAACCAAGTTTTCGCCAAATTCCTGCTGATGCTGAGATTACTGCTGGATTTGCCAAAATAGGCAGACCTTTATCCCCATTTGCCAGTAAGGAAAACTTAGTTCAACCTCAGCAATGGCAATGGTTATATGGAATGCTAGCAACTTACGGACTAAGACCGCACGAACTATTTGCTGTGGACTTAGACGCTTGGACTGCACCTGCAAATACATTACATTTAGTCACATTAAATCCAAGTCTTACCCAAGGGACTAAGACTGGGGAACGCAGTTGTGGCATACCGCCTTTACATCCGCAATGGGTTGATTTGTTTAATTTAAAGCAGCCTAAAATACCTACATCCAGCGGCACTTTAGCAAATCAAACTGCCAGAATTCATATTAAATTTAGGACTGCAAATATAGGTTTTCCGCCTTATAGCTTGCGCCATGCTTATGCAATTAGAGGACATTTGTTAAGAATACCAATTAAAACAATGGCTGATTACATGGGTCATTCCGTTCAAGAACATACTAAAACTTATCAAAGGTGGATGGATAAAGATGTAAACTTAGAAATTTACCAGCAAGTTGTAATGAAGAAACAAGAGACAGAAGCCGCAGCTTTGAAAGCTGAAGTAGAATTATTACGGGGAATGTTGGGCAGACCTTAATAATACTTATGTACTACTAGAAAAGATGGCGAAAGTAAGAAAAAAATAAGAAATAAAAAGATTTATAAAGCTAGAGTTTATATATTGCAAGGGTTGTAAGTGGTAAAGCCGCGCAGGGTATTTGGGCAGCATTGGCTCAAAAATGACAAAGTATTGCAGCAAATAGTTAAAGCCGCAGAAATAACAAAAAGCGATCGCATTCTGGAAATCGGTTCTGGTACGGGCATCCTCACTCGCCAATTAATACCCCTTGCCCAATCTGTCGTATCTGTAGAAATTGACAGAGATTTATGCGAGTTGTTAGCAAAACAATTAGGAAAAAAAGAAAACTTTTTACTCTTACAAGGCGACTTTCTTAGCCTAGATGTAAACTCATATTTAACTAATTCCATCTATCAAAATCCCAATAAAGTTGTTGCTAATATCCCATACAACATTACAGGACCAATATTAGAAAAACTCTTAGGTACAATTTCCCAGCCAGCAACTCAACCATTTAAATCTATAGTGTTACTCCTGCAAAAAGAAGTAGCAGAACGCTTATACGCCAAACCAGGAAATAGAGCCTTTGGCGCATTATCAGTAAAAGTTCAGTATCTAGCAAAGTGCGAACTTATCTGCCCAGTACCCGCTCAATGCTTCTACCCACCACCAAAAGTAGATTCAGCCGTAGTTAGGCTTTATCCTCAGCAGATAAACCCGCAAGCAACAAATCCGCAACGTTTAGAAACATTGGTCAAACTAGGATTTGCTACCAAGCGGAAAATGTTGAGAAATAATTTAAAAGCAGTAGTAGAACGCGATCGCCTGACTCAATTGCTGGAACAATTAAACATAAATCCCCAAGCCCGCGCCGAAGACTTAAGCGTTGCCCAATGGGTAACTCTCGCTAACTCTGAGTTTTAATATGCGCTCTTATACCCTGACATCACCAGCAAAAATCAACCTCTATTTGGAAATACTCGGCGATCGCCCCGACGGCTATCACGAGCTAGCAATGATCCTGCAAACCGTCGAATTAGCAGATAAAATTGACTTGCGCTCCCTTAGCACTGAAGATATTCGCGTCCGCACATCCAATCCCCAACTACCTACAGATAACAAAAATCTTGCCTATCAAGCAGCCGCACTTATGGCAGCAGAATTTCCTGAAGCTTTTGCTCAATATGGGGGTGTAGAAATAAATATCGACAAACACATCCCCATCGCTGCAGGTTTAGCAGGTGGTTCTAGCAATGCTGCCGCCGTATTAGTTGGGTTAGACTTGATGTGGAAAATAGGACTAACTCAATCAGAATTAGAGACATTAGCATCTCAATTGGGTTCTGACGTACCTTTTTGTATTGCTGGCGGAACAGCGATCGCCACAGGTAGAGGCGATGACTTATCTCCCTTACCCAGCCCTGAAGACATATACGTAGTATTAGGCAAATATCGCCATATAGAAGTATCTACAGCTTGGGCTTATCAAACTTATCGCTCCCAATTTGGTAGTTCCTACGTAGTTAACAAGCAAGACCTAGATTCTCGCGCTGCTGCCGTCCATTCTAGCTCAATGGTAAGTGCGATCGTCCATGAAGATAAAGAGCAAATTGGTCAAAAACTTCACAACGACTTAGAAAAAGTAGTTTTACCCAATTACCCCCAAGTCGCACAGCTACGACAAGCATTTCAACAAGCAGGGTGTCTGGGAACCATGATGTCAGGTTCCGGTTCTACCGTATTTGCCTTGTGCGAATCTCAGTCCCAAGCAAAGCAAGTACAGCAGCAAATTAGAACGAGCCTCACAGAACCAAACTTAGACCTTTGGCTTACCCGCTTGTGTAGCACTGGTATTCAAGTTTTATCTAGCACCAGAGATTAACTCACTAGCAAAACAAACCATGAATAATCCCACTCCCACCGAGAATAAATCGCCCGAAGTAGAATCAGCCCTTCCTACCCCCTTACGATGCCTGACAGGTTCGCTAATGGCTGGAGGATTGACATTTGCACTTTACAACCTTACTTCCTCCATCTCACAAAACTTCGCCGACAGACCCCTACATTCAAATAATCCTACCGTCCTCAACATCAGCGTCGCCGTTCGCACCTTAGTTGTTGGTATGAGTACCCTAGCAATGGTTGTATTTGGCATAGTAGCGATCGCTCTAATTGCCCTCACCATCCAATCATCCATCCAACAACTTACTAAACGCTCCTCTACCTAGATTCACTAGACGTAGCACTGCTACGTCTCTACTCCCCCTGCCCCATCTCTTCGCAATTCTTATCTTTCCCCCCACTTTTCCCCAGCAACTTCCCCAGGTTTTCCCCAAATTTAGGCACGTTTTCCACAGCCTTTAACGATAGCTAACGGTTTATCGCCCTAGTTGTGGATTGTCTGGCGATCGCTTAACTGCTAAAATAATACGCTGTTTATATAAAGATATGTAACAAAAAACATAGTAAAAGCTTGATTATCTCGTAAATATTTTTTTTAGATAAAGGCGATCGCAACATTTCGCAGCATTGACAAACCCACCCCCTCTTGCCGGACAATAAGGCGACTTACCTCTAAAGTTAAAAGCAACTTCTAATTGAGAAAAGTCTAAGTTGTTTCTGGCTGCGAGTAAGATTTGTGTCTTTATTTGCCCTAGAGGCGAGGTGCATAATGAACGCCACCGTAAGTATTTTGACTGAAATTCCCGAAGAACTACATCAAGCACTCAAAGGTTATTTAGAAACTCATCCCGAATGGGATCAAGATCGAGTGTTTACAGCCGCTTTATCGCTATTTTTGCTGCAAAATAGCGATAACGGCGATCGCCGCGCCGCTAGAGTTTATTTAGAAACCTTATTCCACCCTTGTGCGTAAACAAACATTTAGGGGCGTAAGACTTTGCGCCCCTAGGTGGTTCTCATTAGACTTCTTACAAAAATAGGCAACGCTCGTAAATTAGCAATCCTATCTTTTTCTTCCTTGTCTCCCTTGTCTATTAAATTATGGACTTATGCAAAAGGTCTACTGAGGAGGCGCTTCAAACTTATAACCTACGCCCCGTACCGTCTGAATCAACACTGGTTGAGTAGCATCAATTTCAATCTTCTTGCGGATTTGCCCGATGTGGACATCAACAACCCGCTGATCTCCTACATACTCGTAATCCCACACTTCTTGAATTAGTTCTGCTCGTCTCCATACTCTACCTGGATGACTAGCTAAAAAACGTAACAAATCAAATTCAAGCGCAGTTAAAGGAATAAGCTGGTTGTTAAGAGTTACCTCCCGCCTCTCTGGATCGATTACTAACTTCTCAAAGCTCAAACGCTGCTTTTCTGGTGCAGTCACAATCCTTTGACGCTTGAGAATAGCGCCTACACGCACCTCCAACTCACCCAAACCAAAAGGCTTCGTCAGATAATCATCCGCACCTTGGGAAAACCCGCGAATCTTATCTGCTTCATCGCCGCGACTCGTCAGCATTAGGACAAACACCCTCGTACGTTTTTGCATTTCTTCGCAGAGGTTATAGCCAAGCGTATCGGGCAAATTGACATCTAGAATTACTAAGTCTGGGTTGAACTGCTCGAATATAGCCAAAGCAGTTTTTCCATCCTCAGCAGACTCAACTTGATAGTTTTGCTTAGTCAAAAAGCGTTGGATTAAATTCCGAATCGCAGGGTCGTCATCAACGATAAGAATCTTGGCAAGAGCCATAGCCATTACTTCGTACAATAAAAATAGGATTAACAAGTAGATGGGAAAATAAGTAGTAGCATTAAAGTCAAGTTAAGACTACAACGCCCCTACCAATTATTAACCTATAATTTAGGAAAGCCCAAATATGTTTGATGCCCCTAATACTCGTGTTGTAGCTGACAATTGCCTTTATACCCCAGCAACCGTTAAATAATCGATTGTACATTAAGTTAAAGCTAGTTTCTTCAGTACACTAAGGATTATTAGTTATAAAATTCACAATTTTCCACTTATTTGGATAACTTTTGTTAAAACTACTACATTTTACCCAATGTCACTTAACTGTATTCAGTACTCCGAATCAGTGACGGGAGGATGTCACGGGGATGTAGCCTTATGCTAAAGTGCTTATGTGTTAGTACCAGCTATTAAGTACCTAGACGCAGCAGTTGTTAGCAAAACAACTGGAACAAAATCTAAAAATGTTTTTTATTAATTGCTCTGACTGAGGCTGAGGCGATAGAGTTAAATGAGCGAGCAAAACTACTACCAAAAACTTGGAGTCAAACAAGACGCTACCTTCGATGAAATTCAAGAGGCTCGCAACCGCCTTGTACAAGAACATCATGGCGACTCAGAGCAGTTGGAATTGGTCGAAGCAGCTTACGATGCCATTTTGATGGAGCGCCTGCGAATGCGCCAAGAAGGTAAAATTAAAGTGCCAGAAGGCATCAAATTCGCAGAACGTCTGACTCAAGCACCCCCCAAGCAAATTGTTCCCCCAATTAAACAATCTGCCCCTTGGCTGCAAAGATCGATCGATACCCCCAGCCTAACAGACATACTCTTGCCAGGAAGTTTATTTATCGGCTTAAGTGCTTTGAGCGCGATCTACACAACTGCTGGCGCTCAACTTTTGCAGATAGAACTAATTATTGGCGTAGGCTTGAGTCTTTTCTTTCTCACCCGCAAAGAACAAAACTTTGGTAGAGCCGTGTTGCTTACAGGTGTAGGGCTAGCTGTAGGGCTAATTTTTGGCGGCGTACTGGCTAATTTGCTCCAAGCACAACTTACCCAAGTAAATCTAGGTACAGAACAGTTCTCTGCTATAGTCACGTTTTGTTTGTTGTGGCTAATTAGTAGTTTCTTACGCTAAGAGAGTTTGATTAATTATTAGTAGGCAAGGTGCGATCGCACCTTGCCTACTTTTTGCTTTAAGCCACATCAGGCAAAGATTTACTCAAGACTAAATCCACAGCTTCACTCAGATTTTCTACGATCGCATCAGGGTTGTAAAGTTGTAATTGTACGCGATCGCGAATTCCGCTCAAAACAGCGATCGCTTTTACGCCATGCTTTTGAGCAGCAATCATATCAGCCTCCGTATCTCCCACCATCCAAGTCTCTTCAGCTTGGGGAAGTTCAATTAATGCCCGTTCCATTAATAAAGGTTTATCATCAATGTCGCGGGTTTTAACATAATCGTTGCTGAGGCAATAACAGCGGTTTTTAGGGAAAAACCTGCTCAAATAGTAGCGCTCGAAAGCATAATTTAATTCGCAAACTCGGCGCATCGTCATCACTGCTAAATCTATCCCCGATGCTTGGACTTTTTCTAACGCTTCTACCGCACCAGGCGCAAGCGTATCGTCGCTAAAATACGGTTCGGTATGTACTGTTTGGCGGCGCAACCTAGCAAAGTTTTTTGCCTGCACTTCATCAAGTCCCGATCGCCTGCCAATTTCCACTTCAGGAACGCGCGATCGCTTCAAGCACCAAAATTCTGCCTTACTTAACTCTTTTACTATCTGCTCAGGATGTTTGCTTGTCTCTAGACAAAATTTATAGACTCGATAGTACCGCTCGGAAACATCAATAATTGGACCATCAAAGTCTGTGATTAACCGTAGCATCGCAACGAAATATGTACTTTAGTTACAGATTAGCTTAATCTTTAGCGTGCTATAGTTTTGAATTTTTTATCAAACAGTTAGCGCTCGTTAATCAACCATACTACCACGCTTTAATTGTTCGCGTTCGATCGCTTCAAACAAAGCCCGAAAATTGCCCTCCCCAAAACCCCGCGCTTGCGATCGCCTTTCAATAATTTCCAAGAAAAAAGTTGGTTCGCCAAAAATAGGCTGGGTAAAAGTTTGTAGCAGCAAGGCCTGCGGTAAAGTTTCCTGCCAATCAACTAAAATTTGTTGCTCGGCAATTTCGGCAATTTCTCTAGCAGATAGAGGTAAACCTGGACGTTCCAGCAATTGAGTGTAGTAGGAAGGAGGAACGGGGAGAAAATCAACACCAAAGGCGCGGAAATGAGCGATCGCTTGCACAATACTTGGCGTTTCTAGAGCAATATGCTGAATTCCCGCACCCTTATTCACATCCAAAAATTCTTGAATCTGGGAATTAGAAGAAGCAGGCTGATTAATTGGTAACTGTACTTGCTTATTACGCGAAACCATCACCTGGCTATGCAAAGCCGAGCGATCTGTCTGAATCTTAAAAGTCTGTTGAGCCTGAAAATCCAGCATATTTTCATACCAAGCCACAGCCATTTCCAGATCGCCTTGAGCCACGTTTAAAACTACATGATCTATCCCGCTAAAACCAATTTCACCCTCTGTAGGGGTGCAATGCATTGCACCCCTACTGCTATCCTCCACCAAAGTATGCGTCAAAGCCCCCCAAGCCGCGATTTTTACTATGTCTGTAGATTGATGCAGCACTTTCGCCCCACGCGCGATCGCTCTATCTGTAATTGCTTCTACATCATCAACACAAAAGCTAATGTCAGCAACACCAGGTGGGTGCTGACTGAGAAACTTCGCTACAGGGCTTGCAGAACTTGACGGTGAAGACAATGCAAAATAAACAGCGCCACTTTTGACCAATTCTGTGCGAGTATGCGGCAAATCAACGCTACTAGCTACAGATTGAAACCCCAACCGATTGACAAACCAATCGCGGGATACTTGAGCGTCTTCTACGTAAAAGTGAACGCGGTCGATTTTCATAACCATTCAAAATCCAGCTTAAAAGCTTACTTTGTCTAAATTTTGCCGGATTTAGATAGATTTATAGGTCACTCTCTAGTAATAATTGTCTCTACCTATAAAAATAAATGACTTTCTGGCTGGATATTAATTTCCATCGGTACAGCTTGAGCCTCGGCGCTTAAAGCATAAAATATCGCCTCAGCAGCAGTTTCAGGACTAAGCATCTTTTTGCGGTCTACTTTCAAACTGACGTTATCCCAAAAAGGTGAATTTACTCCCCCAAAATAGAATAGCGTAAACTTTACCCCAAAGCGCTTTAATTCTTCTGCCATACATTTACTGAAGCCCACAACTGCAAACTTAGAGGCGCAGTAAGCTGATGCCATTGACATTGAGTGCTTGCCCAAAATTCCCACAACATTACAGATATGCCCAGATTTGCGCTCTTGCATCAACTCCGCTGCAGCTTGGCAAGTGTAGAAACTACCTTTTAAATTGACATCTAACATCGCATCTAAATCGGCAGGATCTAAGTTGCTGTAGGGCTTCAGAATTCCCGCCCCTGCTGCGTTTACTAAAGCGTCGATTTGACCAAATTGGGCGATCGCACTCTCAAATAATGCATCTACCTGTTCGGGCTGAGTAATATCGCAAGCTACTGTTAATACTTCTCCTCCTAGTTCCGCAGCTAGGTTAGATAACTTATCGCTATCCCTAGCTGCTAATACCAAACTCGCTCCTGCCTTTGCTAGCTTGCGTGTCAAAGCTGAACCAATCCCACCTGTCGCCCCAACTATAACTACTACTTTTTCCATGACTCTTTACAATTCTTCACATCTCTTCCCATAATAGTAGGTAAGCCGTAAAAGCAGAAAGAAGCTCAAAGCAGCGTTCTTCCTGCCGATAGACAGGCAAGCTAGCATGAGGACTTAAAATTAAGTTAAATTTAATTAAGATTCCACATAATTATCGATCGCCGCTTTTGTGGCTGCGTGTCTAGAAATTGAAGAAGAAAGCATTTAAAAGCTTATTGGCAGAAATTGCACCTAGAGGCAACTAACAGATGAAATTTTCTTGGAAAGTTCTTGTATTGTGGACATTACCAGCCCTGATAATTGGCTTCTTCTTTTGGCAAGGAGCATTCGCCAGCGCTCCGGCTGAAATGACTAAAAATACAGCCAGTACCCGCATGACATACGGGCGGTTTTTGGAATATTTAGATACAGGTCGAGTTAAAAGCGTAGATTTGTACGAAGGCGGAAGAACAGCAATTGTTGAAGCGGTAGACCCCGAATTAGACAACCGCATGCAACGCCTGCGCGTAGATTTACCTTACAACGCACCCGAACTTGTTTCTAGATTAAGAGACTCTAATATTAGCTTCGACTCCCACCCAATGCGGAACGATGGCGCAATTTGGGGGCTTTTGGGCAATTTAGTTTTCCCAGTTTTATTAATTGGTGGGCTATTTTTCCTATTTAGGCGTTCTAGCAACATTCCTGGCGGTCCTGGTCAAGCGATGAATTTTGGCAAATCAAAAGCGCGGTTCCAAATGGAAGCCAAAACAGGCATCAAATTTGATGACGTTGCGGGAATTGATGAAGCTAAAGAAGAACTGCAAGAAGTAGTAACTTTCTTGAAACAGCCAGAACGCTTTACCGCAGTGGGCGCAAAAATTCCTAAAGGAGTATTATTAGTTGGTCCTCCAGGAACAGGGAAGACATTACTAGCAAAAGCGATCGCTGGCGAAGCTGGAGTACCATTTTTCAGTATCTCTGGCTCGGAATTTGTCGAGATGTTCGTCGGTGTGGGTGCATCTCGCGTCCGCGACTTATTTAAGAAAGCCAAGGACAATGCTCCATGTCTGATCTTCATCGATGAAATTGATGCAGTAGGAAGACAAAGAGGCGCAGGAATTGGCGGCGGTAACGATGAAAGGGAACAAACCCTTAACCAGTTACTTACAGAGATGGACGGTTTTGAAGGCAATACAGGCATTATTATTATTGCTGCGACCAACCGCCCTGATGTATTGGATTCAGCCTTGCTGCGTCCAGGACGCTTTGATAGACAAGTAATTGTCGATGCTCCTGACTTGAAAGGAAGATTGGAAATTTTAAAAGTCCACTCGCGCAATAAAAAACTCGCTCCTTCTGTATCTTTAGAAGCGATCGCTCGTCGTTCTCCAGGCTTTACGGGCGCTGATTTAGCTAATTTGCTCAACGAAGCTGCAATTTTGACAGCTAGACGGCGCAAAGATGCTATTACCTTGGCAGAAATTGACGATGCTGTAGATCGGGTAGTAGCGGGAATGGAAGGTACGCCATTAGTTGACAGCAAGAGCAAGCGCTTGATTGCCTACCACGAAATCGGACACGCTTTAATTGGTACGTTGGTTAAAGAACACGACCCCGTACAGAAAGTAACTTTAATTCCGCGCGGACAAGCACAAGGCTTAACTTGGTTTACGCCTGATGAAGAACAAGGACTAATTTCTCGTTCTCAGCTTAAAGCTAGAATTACAGGTGCATTGGGTGGTAGAGCCGCTGAAGCTGAAATTTTTGGACATTCCGAAATTACTACAGGCGCAGGTGGTGACTTGCAGCAAGTTAGCGGTATGGCGCGGCAAATGGTGACTAGATTTGGTATGTCTGAGTTAGGACCTTTGTCACTGGAAAGCCAAGGTGGAGAAGTATTTTTAGGACGCGATTGGATGTCGCGCTCGGAATACTCTGAATCTATTGCTGCTCAAATTGACGCTCAAGTTCGTACCATTGTTGCTGAGTGCTACGAAATAGCCAAGCAGATTATTAGAGAAAATCGCACCGTATGCGATCGCTTAGTCGATTTGTTGATTGAAAAAGAAACCATCGACGGCGAAGAGTTCCGTCAAATTGTTGCTGAGTACACAGACTTACCAGAAAAACAGCAATTTGTCCCAACTCTGTAATCTAAGTTAATTGACTTTAAGAAGGTGGTAGAAATCTACCACCTTCTTTTTTATGGAATACAGCAACAATTATTTGTAATCAACAGTCAGTAAAGATTAAATCACTTATTAGTTATCAATGAAAAAATTTATATTATTTACTTCTTTGCTTAGTTCTTTAGCAGTTTCGGCTGTAGCTATTGCGCCAACAAAAATTACTAACCAGTCAAAACTTGCTATTAATGGCATTGGTTCAATTCGAGTTGGCATGACTATCGCTGAAGCTGCAAAAGCATCTGGAACTAAGTTAGTAAAATCTGGTAGCGCTCCATTAGATACTAACTGCGACTACGTTCGCCCTCAAAGCTCACCTAAAGGTATCGGTTTTATGGTTACAAATGGGCGGATTGCTAGAGTAGATGTGTACGACAATAAGAGCATTACGACCTTAAGCGGGGCAAAAATTGGCGATACAGAAGCGCGGATTAAAGCGCTATATCCAAGACAAATTAAAGTTAGCCCTCACGAATATACAGGATATATGGGCGGACACTATTTGACATTTGTACCCAAAGATAAAAGCGATAGCAATTACCGATTAGTATTTGAAACAGATGGTAAGCGCGTTGTTAACTTTAGAGCCGGAAAATTGCCAGAAGTTGAGTATGTAGAAGGGTGTTCGTAGATTACTATCGGTAGAATAGGCTAATAAAGCTGCATCTGTTAAGACTTAAGCTGTGATAGACAACATTTCCAAGTTTCTCATCGAACAATATTCGCGTGATAACGAGTATCTTGGCTGGGTTATAACTAGATGAGCAAACAATCCGCCAACTGATGAGGAATCCGGTGATGCGCGAGTCTACGATGTATCAGTCTATTTTACGTGAAGGTGAAGAGATCGGACTGGAACGTGGTTTGACCCAAGGGCGCATAGTAGGAGAAACAGAATTAGTTCTCAAGCGGCTTACCCGTAAAGTAGGTAGTTTATCCCCTGAACTAATCGCCAGAGTGAGTGCTTTGAGTTTGGAGCAGTTGGATGTGTTAGGCGAGGCGCTGTTGTATTTTGATAGCGTGGAAGAATTAACATCCTGGTTGGGTTAATCGAGGAAAATCGAACAAGGTTTTAAACTGTGGCTTATCCTCAAGGCGCACGTAAAGGCATCAGTATGGTTACAAATAGGCGCGATATAGTTTGTATTGCTAGGTTGTGCAACTATGGACTCTAACTGCCACAATAACCTCTGGTAAAAAATATCATCAATGGGTTTCTAACCAGCGATCGCACTATATTCTCAAAGTAGGGCTAATCTGTTGCAGATAATAAATAAAGTTATCAATCCAGCTTAGTATCTAAATTACTGATGTCACCAAAAATATCACGCCGTTTGTTCGTCCACTTGTTTTTATTAACAGCTTGCAGCAGCAACTCAAAGCCAACTCAAAACGATAAACTAACCGTTGGCGTGGTCAGCTACGGTGCAGGAGTGCAGATAATTGACCAGTATGCTAACTTCAATAATTATTTAAGTGAAAAAACAGGAGCGCTAGTTGAGTTAGAACCTACATTTAACGAAGCTAAAGCTCTTGAACGCATCAGAAACCAAGCTTGGTCGCTAATTTTTGCTCCTCCAGGTTTAGCAGCTATCGCAATTTCCGAACAGCAGTATATACCCATTGCTCCTCTGAGTAATCTGGGTAACTTACGCTCTATTATAGTTGTACGTAAAGACAGTCCTGCACGCACCTTAAAAGACCTAAATGGCAAAATAGTTGCTCTCGGACAGCTTGGTTCAGCAACAGGTTATTATTTCCCCATTTTCAACCTCTACGGTTTAACACTAGCAGAAATAGTTACCGCGCCCATACCTAAAACAGTTATGGAATGGGTTGCTCAAGGAAAAATTGCTGCTGGTGCTTTATCTAGAGAAGAATTTAACTTTCACAGCCTCCAAATGACTGAAACAGAGTTTCGCGTGCTTTACATTGACCCTCACCCCGTTCCACCTGGTGTTATCTTAATCGGACCTACTGTAGAACGTAATCTGCAAGAACAAATTCGCAAGGTGATAAACGAAACACCATCAGTATTAGCTCAAGAAGTAGGGTATGTCCCTAATGGCACATTACCTGATTATAAATATATGACTACTGTAGTGAAGCGGGTTAAGTCAATTGCTACTCACATTCAAGAAAAGCCTGCGCGTCTGTTTTGAGTAGCACAATCTACAAAGTAGGCAATTAATCCACTTCTAAAGCAGAAATATACATTCTATGTCTGCACAACCCATTTATTTCTGTGCTTAAATTAGTTTAAAGTTGCTCTGCTGCTATATCAAAAAATAGTATAAGTATTGCAAAATAATGAAAAACTTACATTAAACTTAACAATAAAATCAAAAATTTCTATTTATACTAAAAACAATTAGTTAATCAAGTTTTTTTCAAGAATTGTTTTGGATTTAACGTCAAAATATATGATTGAAAAAATGATGTTAAGAAACATTAAATTAAAAACAAAATTTAACTTAATTCTCCTGCTAGTTTTTATCTGCGGTGTATCGATTGGTGGATTTGCTTTATCGCAAGTGCTTCAGCAAAGAGCGCAAGATGAAGTAACTTCAAAAGCCTTAGCTTTGATAGAAACAATGACAGCAGTGAGAAACTATACAAGCACTCATATTAACCCGCTTTTAGCACCTAAATTAGAAACTGAATCAGAGTTTATAGCAGAAACAGTACCAGCATACTCAGCAACAGAGGTTTTTCAAAATTTCCGTAAAAATGAAGGTTACAAAAACTTTTTTTACAAAGAAGCAACCCTAAATCCAACTAACTTGCGAGATAAAGCTGATACGTTTGAAGCAAAAATTGTCGAGCGTTTTCGTCAACAATCAGCAATTAAAGAAATTTCCGATTTTCGTAGCTTACCAAATGGAAGAGTATTATATATCGCTAGACCTCTTGCTATAACAAAAGAGAGTTGCTTGCGTTGCCATAGTAACCCCAAATTAGCTCCTAAAAGTCAACTAGCAACCTACGGAACTGAAAATGGATTTGGTTGGAAGCTCAATGAAATTGTTGCGGCTCAAATAATTTCTGTTCCCGCTGAAGAAGTTTTTGCTAGTGTCAAGCAATCCTTATCATTAGTAATATTAATTTTAATTGGCATCTTTGCTTTAGTTATTTTGATAATTAATTTATTGCTAAATCGCAGTGTAATTCAGCCACTTAGAAAGATGGCTCACTTAGCAAAAGAAGTGAGTACAGGCAAAACAAGCGATGATTTTGAGCAAGTGTCTAATGATGAGATAGGTATTTTAGCAGCTTCATTCAATCGCATGAAATCTAGTTTAGAAATAGCAATGAGCATGATAGACAAATAAAGATAAAGTCAAGAAAGTAACCGCTGACGGAATTTAGCAGCTTTGTGAGAGTTAGGAATTTCTGCAGCTAAAAATTCTACAATTTCTACACGAGAAAATTGCGGATGAGACTTTACAGCTTTTTGGACAAGTAAAATACCGATTGGACCAATTAAATCAGTCAACTCTTGTTCGCATCGACGCAGAAAATTCTCATCAATAGTTTGAGATTTTGAATCAACTAATTTACTTCCACTAGCGCTAGGTTTAATAACTGGTTTGGAGACAGGAGGTTTTTGCAAGGAAGCTACTGCCATGCGCTGGAATTCAGAGCGTTGTTTTTGAGAAATATAAGGTAATAATTTTTCTATTAATTCCTCAGCACTAGCTACTTGCTTTACATATTTTTGCAATAATATAGGACTTATTGCTCCTACAAATTCTCTTAAAATTTCCTCAATCTGAGCATAGTTTTGTGAAGGCGAAGTTACTCCAGTAACTTCTGTTTGAGGTAAAAAAGTGACTGTATTAAGTGTATCTAGAGGTGTATCATCTGGCAAACTTTCTAAGTCTTTGAGGACTGCTATTGCTGACTGATAACGCTGTTCAAATGTAGGATGCGTCATTCGACTTATAATATCTGCTAGTTCTTTTCTAACTTGGATTAAATGCAACCAAAGTAATACTCCATTATGAGGATCTCGTTTGAGTTTACTAGGCAGTAATCCTGTTAATGCTTGAATAGCTACTATTCCTAGAGAATAAATATCACTATTTAACCTTGGTTGACCTGCAAGTTGCTCTAGAGGAGCATACTCAGTAGTACCAATGGCAATAGTAAGTGTTGTCAGTGCAACATTTCCTTGTTCTCTCAATACATGAGGTTGAATTTGTTTGACAGCACCAAAATCAATGAGAACAAATCTACCATCTTTCTTCCTTTTGATAATGTTGCTAGGTTTAATATCTCGATGGATAACACATTGCTCGTGAATAAAAATAAGAACTTTTAAAATATCTTTGAGTAGATGTATAACTTCAACTTCTGGCAAGCAGTTGTCTATAAAAAGTGTATCTTTAAAGCAATCTCCTTCAATAAATTCCTCTACTAAATAAAACTCTTCATGTTCTTCAAAGTAAGCTAATAACTGAGGAATCTGCTCGTGATGACCTAATTTTTCTAAAATTTCTGCCTCCATTTTGAATAAACGCCTAGCCATTTGCAAAAATTCTAAATCTTTAGAAATAGGCATCAGCTGTTTTACTACACAAAGGGGTAGTCCAGGACGATGAGTATCTTCAGCAATGTATGTTTTGCCAAATCCACCAGCGCCTAGTTCTCTAATAATTTTGTAACGTCCTTTTAATTCTTTACTTAACATATTGAAAGATATAATATTTTCTAGAATATAAGCTAGAAATTGGCTAGTCTAATACTTACTAAATAATATAACTAACTCTAGTAACTAACAGGATTAATGCAATAGTTATGTGAAGCGATCGCCCAAATCCAATAGCAAACTATACTTGAGTTGATACACAGCCAACGTGCAAACAAGACAATCTTCGCCTCGAATTACCAAGCTGTAAAACCAATTAGAGGGCGATTGATGTCGGCGAAAAAGCTAGTTAAGCTGCGCCAAAAGTTAAGAAACGTACAGATTTAACTATGTAACTAGCACAATCTCTAGGGGAAGTATTGTAAAACGACTTCCATGCAGAAGCTTTGTATTCATCATAGCGATCGCTTTTATCGGCATTTCTCTCCAACCAAGCTAAACGCACTGCATGACCGATTAGTACATCTAGTACAATATACTCAGCAATTTGTAAATTAGGATTGCCAAGCGCGATCGCAGCTAACTCCATCAAAGTCTCTACATTTACCTGCCTATACTCAGGCGCTTCAATCTTGTTTAGTAAATGCTCCACCTGCAAAGCAAAATTCTTCTCTCCTGGTGTCATTTCCGCCAAAATAGACTCGCTATCTAAGCGATTGCGGCGTTCTAACTTATCGCCGATAACTATACCCTTACAGTGCTTCAACAAGCGCCACACGCCCTGAAAAAAGTCTTTAGGAACGCGGTTCATCGAACCATCCCATTGCCTTTGTTGCTGCCAACCACCCGCAGGCGAAAACTGATTATCTTGTACTGGCAAAACTACCCAATCAATATCGCTTTCTGGTTGCGTAACGTGCAAAGATTCTTGTTGGCGCAACAACTGGTTCATTCCCTCATAGCCTACCAAAACTTGACGCAGCCGCATTTTGACTTCAAATGGCGAAAGTTGCATCAAACGTTCGTAAGCTTCATCTTGCGTTACGCCTAACTCACGGGCAAGAGCGCTAGTAATTAATAAAATTAGATAGCCTACCCGTAAAGTTAGTAAACCAGTAAATAAATGTGGTTCTGCTTGGATGAGTAAACCACAATAAATCAGGATTTCTTGAGTTAAAACGCGATCGCGTATATCTTCCCCGCAAAATTGGTCAATTTTCTCGACAATTTCCTGATTGGAAATCGGACGCGCGATAACTGAAGCAACGCTGTAAGACTTGCCCACAGCAATTTGCTTCCCGCGTACCAATATCCGCGTTACCAAATCGGACAAACTCACATCCACCATTTGCCGCAACCCAGCGGCTCTGCGTACCACCGCCCACACCTCTAAATTACCAGCTTTGGCATAAACTTCAGCTAATAAATCTGCGATCGCTACCTTGCACCCCGCACCGCCAAAACCAGTTACAAACTCCATCCCCTGCAACCGTTGCAATCTTTGTAACAACTCAATTTGCTCGTAGAGATTGTCAGAGGAGCGCAAAGAATCTAACAATACTTTGGGGTTAGTTTCCCGCTCTATCTGAAATTCTTGAGTATTGCCCAAAGGTTGAGTTTTATCGGCTTTGCCAGCTAAATAGTAATGTCTGGGTGTAGCATCTTGCAATGGCGACTGAGCAAATTCAAAATCATGCAAAAAATCTATCCGCTCAGTTGTAGCAATGAGCATTAATTGATTTAACCGCCCTAACTTTACCTTGACATTATTGCAAAGCCCGTCCTTGAGTTCTTGCATCAGTGCTAGCAAAGCATCTCTACCCGTATCCAACATCGTGTGAGTTAGTTCAAAAGTTAGGGTAGGACGACCTAATTCTCGCCAATGCTCTTGAATATAAGCTAATTCGCTTTTGAATTGAGCAACTAAAAAATGATAGTCAAGTGTTAAATAAAACTGCTGCAAGTCTAGAAAAGATGGTAAAAAAACAATCGTTTCGCCTCGGATGCGGAAGATTCTTGCCGCAATCAAACTTCTTAATCGCCTTACAGGGCGACCAGTTAAGCCTAATTTATCATTGCGTCCAATTTGCGTAAAAATTGTTGAGAGATCGCTTGATTGTCGTACTTGGATCGGTTCTACTTGTTTGGGTGTTTGCGTTTGGATGCCATAAACTTCGAGTTGTGCCTGTAAGTCTTCATCCTCAGCTAACAGGGCAATTTGGACTAACGGTTGGCGATCGCGTCCTACAGATAAATGCCTCCCCAATGGGTCAATATCTCCTACAGATAGTAACCCTTCACTGAGCATTTGCCCTAGTAAATACAATCCTTGCGCCCAAACTAAAGGAATATTTTCATTAGGTAAACGTGTTTGAGAATGAGGCGCTGCTTTTTCTACTTCAACATTTTCAGCAGGGACATAATACAGTTCTGGTAATAGCTGCAAACCATCTTGCTCGATTAGCAAAAGCTGCAAACGCTGTTTGTATTCATTGACTTGCTCTGTATTACCGCGAAAAATACCATCTAATAATAGATAAGTAAAAAACAAAGGCCATTCTGACTCAATATGCTCGAACTGTTTGAGTTCCCAAGGTTCGTAATGCAGGCGATGCGAATCTTCTAAAACAGTTTGATGTCCATCTCTTAAAAAGCGCTTGCAACCGTAACGCCCTTGAAGTTTATTAATAATGTCGCTTCTGGTACGTTCTACTAACTGAACATTTTCTACAGCAAACGCGGGAAAACCAATTACACTTAGTAGGGCTGCATCAATTTCTTTAGAGCCAGATTCTCTAGGCAATAAGTTTTCTAGCGTAATTCGAGCGCGGGCAATTTCATCAGGTAAAACGTGAATAACCGAGGCTTGAGAACCGCGTACGCCAAATAAATCGAGTCCAGCGATCGCTTCTAGGGCTGCTTTAGACATTCCGACTGAACTTGCATTGAGTTCGGAACTACCATGATTAATCTTATTTCCCCGCTCCCAAATGCCATAATCAGGCGTGCGATAAGCTCTACCAATGTAATAGACTAAGTTTTGAATAAAATTTACTTCATCAATCGTGTAGACAATTTGCAATCCCGAAGCCGTCATTTGGGCAAGCATTAAGAGCCAAATAGAAGTAGCATCAAGTTGCAAGTGTCCCCAATCGCCATCGCCGACTACAATATCGCCAGTTTGAGTATTGTATTTAGCGTGGAGAGCATCTTGTTGTGACTGACTGTGTTTGAATTGCTCGACTTTATTTGCTTGGCGCATCATCGCAAACAACAACCCGCGCATCAACTTAACTACGCTGTGTTCTAATTCATAGGTGCGTCCTTTATCTTCATCAATTTTGCGGTAAGCCAGCGCCAATCCCCACACCGCCAAAATGCTGTAAACATTGTCTCGTACCCAAGCATCGGTATAATCGCCGTGAGCAGTAATCGCCGTACTTGCAGGTAGCAATCCCGTAATGGGATTTTGACGGGCAAGAATAATGCTTTTAACTTGGTGGTAGTAGTAATCTAAGCGACTAGGGAAGTGGGCGGCTTTATCCATATTATTCAATCGATGACTAAGCGCATATCATGCAGAGTGCGACAAATCTAAGGCTTGAGCGAGTTTTTCTTCATCCCAGCCAGCTTGTATCAACGCATCAGCAACTGTTTGAGAAAGACACATCAACGCTGATTGAACTTCTTTCTCATCTAATTCTTTAACTGGAATATAGAATCCTACTATTTTACCGCGATGTTTGACTGAGATTGTTTCAGGAGTCACTTATCGTCACGATTTGACTCCCGTTGTGCCGTCTTCCGTACCAAACCCAGAAATGCGCTGATGACTGGAGAGGAATCATGCTGCCGCCAAGCTAGATAAAGTCCGGTTTTAGGAATTTGTTCTTGTAAGGGTCTGTAAATGACTCCGCTTCTGTGGAAGTTTTGCAAGGAGGCGGGAACGATCGCAATGCCCATTCCTGCTGCAACTAAGCCGACGATTGTTTGCATCTGAACTGCCTCTTGAGCCACTTTCGGACGGAATCCAGCTTTTTGACAACTGTGAATAATCTGCTCGTAAAAGACGGGTCCCATTTTGGCAGGAAATAGGATAAATGATTCATCTGCCAATGTGGAGAGCGACAATTGAGTCTGGGTAGACAACCGATGGGTTTCTGGCAACGCTAAGACCAATGATTCTGGTAAAAGGCACTCCATACTCAAACCTGGTTCGCTGATGGCAGAACGAACAATGCCGATATCAATCTGTTTGTGATGCAGCGCTTGAATCTGCTCTTGCGTCGTTAGTTCATGCAATCGCAGTTCTACCACTGGAAACTGTTCTCGAAAGACCCTTAAAATCTCTGGTAGTAATGTATACATTGCAGAGTCAACAAAGCCGATCGCCAACCGTCCAACCTCACCCCGCCCGATCTGTTGGGTCGCTTCGATCGCCTGTTTAAGTTGCGCTAACACTCCATAGGAGCGCTCCAAAAAAACTTTGCCTGCTTCAGTTAAATGCACTTGCCGCTTCGTTCTCTCAAACAGCTTGACTTTGAGTTCCTCTTCCAAATCATGAATCTGCTGACTGAGCGGCGGTTGGGAAATGTGCAACCGCTGGGCTGCTCGACTAAAGTGTAGTTCCTCAGCCACCGCGATGAAGTAGTGCAAGTGTCGTAATTCCATCGTACTTATATGTATAACCTATTAATCTAAGTCATATATATATTGGACAGTTGCAAAGCTGTCTCCTACCGTAAGAAATATAAGACGCATCTCATCGTTTTCATATTGGAGAAAACAAATGAACTCAAACAAAAATTGTGTTGCTGCTAAAGTTTGGCTGATTACAGGATGTTCATCAGGGTTCGGACGTGCGCTAGCAGAAGCTGTGTTGAAGCAGGGCGACTACCTGCTGGCTACTGCTCGTGAACCAGAGCAACTTCAGGCTTTGATTGAAACATATCCAGAAACCGCAAAGCCTGTTCGTCTGGATGTAACATCATCTCAAGACATACAAGCAGCAGTTGATACAGCGATCGCCACATTTGGTCGAATTGATGTGCTGGTCAACAATGCGGGTCATGGACTCATTGCCGCACTCGAAGAAGTCAGTGATGTTGAAATTCACCAATTTTTTGAAACTAACTTTTTTGGGGCACTGCGTCTGATGTGCACAGTCTTGCCTGTGATGCGTCAGCAAGGCAACGGTCACATTGTGAATATGTCATCCACAGCAGGATTAGTAGGATTTGGGGGAAGCAGCCTCTACTGTGGCTCTAAATTTGCTCTAGAAGGCACGTCTGAAGCCTTGGCTAAGGAGGTTGAATCTTTTGGAATTAAAGTGACTTTAATTGAACCTGGGGCATTTCGCACAGATTTTAACGGACGCTCTCTGGCAGCCGCCGAGCAATCTATTGATGCCTATGCACCAGTGAGTTGTGCGTCATTGCAGTGGTTCAAAGAGATGGATGGTCAGCAACCTGGCGATCCAGCAAAAGCGGCGCAAGCCATTATTCAAGCTGTGGAAAGTCCTCATCCACCAATGCGACTAGCATTAGGCTCCGATGCCATGAGCCTGATTCAGAAAAAACTGGAATGGGTCAAAACTGATTTGGATGCTTGGCAGCAGGTTACTGTAAGTACAGATTATACAGATAGTAACAACTGAGGCGATCGTTAGGGAGCTAAAGTCTGAGCAAGCCATGAGACAGTGCATATGTCCACCAAAGTTCAGAATCTAAGTCAGGAGAAAGTTCAGTTTTAGGAACAACTCAACGGTTCCGCACAAAGCCGAAGTCGATTGATGTAACGGAGAGTTAATTGTAAAAACGGCATAACAACACAGTAGGAGCAGACAGTTGATAGTCTTTTCGTCTATTGCTGTGGTCGATCTGCTGCCGCTCAATCGGAACGTTATTCTTAATCGTTCTATGGTACGAGTTCAAAGTGAATCTATAGAAGGAGTCGATTAATGAATATTCAACTCGATCGAAGGCTAGGCAAAATTTGGATGCAAGTAGAACAACGATTAAAGTTTGACTTAGACGAAATAGAAAATTTTAGAAAGGCAGCAGTCAAAGCTAGAAATTTTGACGATTTACCTCAAAGTTATAGAAATTTAGTCTTAGAGATTGAAGGTGGAGCGAAAGAAGCTGCCTAAGAAACAGATAATTATCAATATTATGGATTGAAAGTGAACGCGATCGCCAATTGCAACATTCCATAGCTAGAGCCAAGATTAACTTAGACCAAATGAGCCGCGATGAGATTGCTGCGCTTGTTGAGAATGTCTCATCTAAAGCTAGCCAATATATTGGCAATAAATCACAAGGTGACTGGTTCTTAAAGCAATTAGTTCGCGCTCAAGGGTTCGATGGACTACCACATATTGTTACCAAGCAAGATTTGAAGAAGATCGCGAAAATTATCTCATATCATAAGTTGCTTGAGGAGCAAGATAAAGATTTTCTCAAAGCACTTCTTGAGCTAAAAGAGCCAAGTCACTATGCTGCTTTTAAAGGTTACGATGTGATTGATTTAGGAGCAACTAAAAATCAACCTAAATACATGGTTATTCTTAATCGCACTGCACTACGGGCTCAAGACGAATCAATAGCAGGAGTAGAACAATGAATACTAAGTTAGACAGAAGATTAGGTATGATTTGGGACACGGTAAAAGAGAGATTGGGCAAAGAGGAAACTAATAAGTTTTTAGACTTAGTAATTAAACCCAAAGACTTTGACGATCTACCTCAAAGGTTACAGGGACTTAGTATTAGAAATTGAAGGTGGCGCGAAAGAAAATGCTGCCTAAGAAATTAAGCTAAAGATAATTGTCAATATTTTAAAAGTAAACGCGCTCGCATTCGCCACATGACCCAATCAGAAAATAGTTGATAATCTAAGATGGGGATGTATAGTTAACGGTGCAGTTGAAAACCTCTAAGGACGAAAATTAGTTAGGGGCGATAGCAGGAAATTGAGGATTGAAACAAGCGATCGCACGAGCTACTCTTCTAGTTTATTTTCTTTAATCTTGGCACTTATAATTTCTTCTCCCTGTTTTAGTCCTTCTGCATTATGGGGAAAAGAGTACCAA
Source organism: Aliterella atlantica CENA595 (assembly GCF_000952155.1). Classification (GTDB taxonomy): domain Bacteria; phylum Cyanobacteriota; class Cyanobacteriia; order Cyanobacteriales; family Chroococcidiopsidaceae; genus Aliterella; species Aliterella atlantica. The sequence continues at coordinate 41,883 of NZ_JYON01000023.1, forward strand.
GTAGCTGTCTCATCAGGAGAGCGCCTGTTAACGAATAGTTCGCGAATTGCCTCATCATCACTGCGATGCTCCTTAATATAGGCACGCAATTCGCTGTTAGTCATTTCTTTAAAGTTAACGTTCAAATGAACCTCCATTGCCCAGCAGGAGAAATTACTATTTGAATATCACCTGCCGTTAAGATATATATCTCCTTTGTACTTGCCTCATAGCGAAACACAACTATATCTCGATATAAATTTGAGAGCATTTGGCAGACAAACACGCACTCAAGAGCTTGTGCTACGGTAGGCATTCTATCAGCGCCTTTACTATCATCACACTATTTCCTAGTCTTTGGGCTAACAAAGGATTTGAATCTAGCTAGTTATAACAGAAAATTGAGGATGGAAACGATTTACTATCATGAATTAAGTAACCGCGATCGCATTCCCCTATGACCCAAGTAGAAAACACAATCAAACTCGACCAATTTCTCAAATGGGTAGGAGTAGCACCAACAGGCGGACAAGCCAAGCTGCTAATTCAAGATGGCGAGGTTCTAGTTAATGGCGTAGTTGAAACCCGTCGAGGACGCAAATTAGTTACAGGCGATCGCGTTACTGTAGGTAAAGAAGATTTTATTGTTAAGTTAGATAGTTACTAAATACTTCATCCTTTCTGTGGATGCACAATTGAGCGCAGATAACACCCTTAGTAATAGAGCAGTAGTAGGGGCGATCGCGCTTGATGGATTTTTTAGAGCGAATTAGTGACACTATCTGGGAAATTCCCGTTTCATACAAAGAAGGAATGCGAGTACCTGCGCGGATTTATGGCTCGCAGCAACTAATCCGAGAAATGGATGCAGGTGTATTTGACCAAGTAACCAACGTGGCAACTTTGCCAGGAATTACCAAATACGCTCTATGTATGCCCGACGGACACTTTGGCTACGGCTTTCCTATTGGTGGCGTAGCCGCGATGGATATAGAAAATGGTGGTGTAATTTCTCCTGGTGGTATCGGTTTTGATATTAATTGCGGTATGCGTTTAGTAGTGACAAACCTTACCTACAAAGAAGTCAAGCCGCATATCAAGCAACTTGTAGACAATCTCTACAAACAAATTCCCGCAGGTGTGGGGAGTAAAGGCTTTGTTGATATTTCTCGTAACGAGTTTCGGCGCGTAGTCGAACAAGGCGCTCAGTGGTGTGTCCGTAACGATTACGGTTGGGAAGAAGATTTAGAACTAATAGAAGAAAATGGCTGCTTTGCAGGCGCAGATGCTAGCAAAATTAGCGATCGCGCGATCGACCGAGGCGCTAACCAAATTGGTACTCTAGGATCGGGCAACCATTACCTAGAAGTGCAAGTTGCCAAAAAAGAACATATTTTTGACCCAGAAATCGCCGAAACTTTTGGCATTACGATGCCAGATCAAGTTGTAATTATGTTTCACTGTGGTAGTCGCGGATTTGGGCATCAAGTAGCAACAGACTACCTGCAAACATTTCTCAAAGTCATGGATAGCAAGTATGGCATCAAAATCCTAGATCGCGAACTAGCTTGCGCTCCTTTTAATTCACCTGAAGGTCAAGCTTACTTTGCCGCCATGAAGTGCGGTATTAATATGTCATTTGCCAACCGCCAAGTTATTTTGCACCGCATTAGAGAAGTATTTGCGCGTGTTTTTGGGCGTTCGGCGCGAGATTTGGGCATGAATATGGTTTATGACGTTGCCCACAATACAGCCAAGCTAGAACAGCATAAAGTAGATGGAAAAGAGCGAAGTCTTTTAGTCCACCGCAAAGGCTCAACTCGCGCCTTTGGTCCGCATATGACAGATGTACCCAAGCAGTACCAAGCAGTAGGACAACCTGTAATTATCGGTGGCAGCATGGAAACAGGCTCTTATTTGCTAGCTGGTGTAGAAACGGGTGCAGAAACGTTTTTTAGTACAGCACACGGTAGCGGACGCACGATGAGCCGCACAAAAGCTAGAAAAACTTGGCGCGGCGAACAACTGCAAAAAGATATGGCAGCAAAAGGTATCTACGTTCGCAGTACATCTTGGTCTGGTTTAGCCGAAGAAGCAGGCGCAGCATATAAAAATATAGACGATGTAATTGCAGCTACCGAGTTAGCAGGGCTGTGTAAACGAGTAGTGCGGCTAACTCCGATTGGCAATATCAAAGGATAACTGGAAAAAATGCAAGTACGCACGCCACTTACATTAATTACAGGAGCCTTGGGCAGCGGCAAGACTACGTTGCTACGGTATATATTAGCTACAGTTAATCGCAAAATTGCCATTTTGATGAACGAATTTGGCGAAATTTCCATTGATAGCAAGATTGTTGCTGGAAAAAACGTGCAAATGGCAGATCTCGGCGGCGGTTGCGTTTGCTGTTCGCTATTAGGTGAATTTGAAGCAGCAGTCAACGAAATTATCGAGACAGTCGCACCAGATATTATTGTTGTAGAAACAACAGGATTAGCCGAACCTGATGCTTTAGTATTTGATATTCAAGAAAGCATCCCGATTGTACGGCTAGATGGAGTGATTGCAGTCGTTGATGCCGATGCAATGGTGAGATATCCGCTAATCGGACATACCGAGCGCATCCAAATCGCCGCTGTCGATATAATTTTGCTTAATAAAGTCGATTTAGTAACTGAGCAACAGTTGTACGCGATCGCAACTAAGTTAGGACAAATCAACGAAGTTGCCCAAATCATCTCCACCCAACGTTGCCAAATTGACCCAGATTTATTATTTGGCATTGGGCGCACAGAAGCAACAATTAAACCGCCTCACCACGTCCACCAACCGCAATATACATCATTTGCTTACACGACATCGGCAACTTTAACTCGTGACTGTTTTGCAGAATTTGCCGATAATTTAGGCGAAGATGTCACCCGCGCCAAAGGATTTGTGCGTTTTCCTGAAAATACTTACTTATTTAACTTTGTTGCAGGGCGGTGGGATTTAGAAGAATTTACTAGCGAACAAACAGAGCTAGTATTTATTGGTAAGAAAATCGGCGATCGCCAAACTGAGATCGTCAATCGTCTCAAATCCTGCGAACAATAGTATTATGCCTTACGAGTATTTGGAAGATATAGCGATCGCCGATATTGCCTTTCACGCTTGGGGTAAGGATTTAGCTGAATTATTTCAAGCTGCGGGTGATGCTGTTATTAATACGATGATTGAAAATATAGCAGAAATTGCTCCCCAAACTAGTCGCACTTTCAATTTAGAAAATGAGGCGCTAGATATGCTGTTGTTCAACTTTTTAGAAGAATTTATCTACTACAAAGACAGCGAACAATTGTTACTTAGAGCGCAGCAAGTGCAAATCGACAACAAAGACGGTAATTATTACCTAACAGCGATGACTTATGGAGAAACTATCAATCCAGAACGACATCAGCAAAGAGTAGATGTAAAAGCAGTCACGCTTCACCGTTTTGAGTTAGAAAAAATAGAGGATGGTTGGACGGCAAGGGTAATTTTAGATATTTAGAGCAAATATGCTACAAATTGACGGATCTTATGGTGAAGGCGGAGGGCAAATTCTGCGTACCAGTCTGAGTTTAGCAGCTATTACCGGACAACCGATTGCGATCGCTAACATCCGCGCCAATCGCAGTAAACCAGGACTCGCAATTCAACACCTTACCGCAGTCCGCGCCGCCGCTGCAATTTGTCAGGCGCAGGTAAAAGGTGATGCAGTTGGCTCGATGCAGTTAGAGTTTATCCCTACTTGCAGAGCGATCGCAGGTTCTTATATTTTTGATGTTGCCCAAACTACAGGCGCAGGTTCAGCAGGCGCAATTATGCTAGTTTTGCAAACTATTTTGCTTCCCTTAGCACTAGCAAAAGGCAACTCAGTAGTAACCCTCAAAGGTGGAACTCACGTTCCTTGGAGTCCGCCAGCAACATATATAGAATTAGTTTATTTACCAATCCTGCTGCAAATGGGCGTACAAGCTCAAATGCAAGTAAAGTCTTGGGGTTGGTATCCTCAAGGTAATGGAGAAGTAGAGTTAATTATATCTGGGCAATCTACACCGTTAAAAAGCTTGCATCTAGTAGAACGGGGAAACTTGCAAGCAGTAAAGGGATTAGCAGTAGCGACACAATTACCCGCACATATTCCGCAGCGTATGGTAAGTAGAGCCGAAAATTTACTTAGGGAAGCTAAAATTAAAACTGATATCCAGCCTGGAAAAATGCGGGGAATAGCACCAGGCGCGGGAATTACTCTAGTGGCTGAGTACGAGCATAGTTTAGCTGGTTTTAGTGCTTTAGGAAAACTTGGACTAGCAGCCGAGAAAGTTGCAGAAATGGCAGTAGAAGAATTATTAGCTTTTGATAGCACAGGTGCGCCTGTAGAAGAACATTTAGCAGATCAATTACTTTTACCAGCAGCATTAGCTACAGCAGCAAGCGAGTATAGAGTTGCTGAAGTTAGTACCCATCTGACAACAAACGCTTGGGTAATCGAGCAATTTGGAATAGCTAAAATTGCGATCGCACCTGACACCAAGATAGTAACAATTTCACCTACCGGGATATCATAAAGCTTATGACTTTATAGGTGTTATGCAATTAAGACAAATTACCGGATTATTGCTGGCAAGTACGCTAACTTTAGGCATCGCTACAGCCCAACAGCAATCTAACGTGCAAGCCCAATTACAACCGCAACAACGCATCTCAGACGTACCTTATGTACCAACACCTAATGTAGTGGTACAAGCAATGTTGAAACTAGCCAACGTATCCGGTAAAGATGTCGTCTACGATCTTGGTAGCGGTGATGGGAGAATTCCAATCGCTGCTGCTCAAATTGGTGCTAGTGCAGTAGGCATAGAAATCAACCCCAAATTAGTCCAGCAATGCCAAGAAAATGCTAAAAAAGCAGGAGTAAGCGATCGCGTTCAATGCTTGCAACAAGACTTATTTCAAACCGATCTCAGCAAAGCTACAGTCGTCACTCTCTACCTGCTACCAGAAATTAATCAAAAACTATACCCTAAGCTATTAAAAGAACTAAAACCAGGAACGCGCATTATCTCTCACGCCTTCGATATGGGCGATAAATGGAAAAGCGATCGCGTTGTGTACGTTCAAGGACCAAAGCACCAGCATATTTTGTATTATTGGGTAGTTAAATAAAGGAGCGCAATGCATTGCGCCCTTATAAAAGTTTGAATTTTTAAATTCAAAGAGCGATGATTCTGCTGCATCTAGCCTATAGACTTTAAATTGATACCTCAGCAACGGCAAATATCATGACACAAACAATTGCGATCGATAACAGTCAAAAGCTGCAACTTGCACCTCTAGATATCCCCAACCGCTTGCTGCTAGGTCCAGGACCCTCTAACGCGCATCCAGCGGTCTTAGAAGCCATGAATACACCACCTGTTGGGCATCTAGATCCAGCCTTTCTGGGACTTATGGATGAAATTCAGTCATTGCTGCGTTATACATGGCAAACCCAAAATCAGTTAACTATTGCTGTTAGCGGTACGGGAACGGCTGCAATGGAAGCAACGATCGCAAATTCTGTTGAACCTGGCGATGTAGTATTAATTGGCGTAGCTGGTTATTTTGGCAATCGCTTGGTAGATATGGCAGGTAGATACGGCGCAGATGTCCGCACTATTACCAAGCCTTGGGGACAAGTATTTAGTTTAAGCGAACTAAGAACAGCTTTAGAAACTCATCGCCCAGCTATATTAGCTTTAGTTCATGCTGAAACTTCCACTGGCGCAAGACAGCCTATAGATGGTGTTGGTGACTTGTGTCGGGAATTTGGCTGTTTGTTATTACTCGATACAGTTACAAGTTTGGGTGGCGTGCCGATATTTTTAGATACTTGGGGAGTAGATTTAGCTTATAGTTGCAGCCAAAAAGGATTAGGCTGTCCTCCTGGTGCTTCTCCTTTTACAATGAGTCAAAGGGCGGTGGAGAAGTTGCAACAGCGCAAGACTAAGGTTGCTAACTGGTACTTGGATATGAATTTGCTGGGTAAATATTGGGGAAGCGATCGCATTTATCACCATACTGCACCGATTAACTTATACTATGCGCTGCGGGAAGCTTTGCGCTTGTTAGCCCAAGAAGGAATAGAAAATTCCTGGCAGCGCCATCAAAAGAATGTAGAGTATCTGTGGGCAGGGTTAGAAGATATCGGCTTAAAATTGCACGTTCAGCAAGAGTTTCGTTTACCTACTTTAACTACAGTCTGCATTCCCGATGGTGTAGATGGTAAAGCGATCGCCAAGATATTATTGAACGATTACAACATTGAAGTTGGCGGCGGTTTAGGCGAACTAGCTGGTAAAGTTTGGCGCGTAGGTTTGATGGGTTTTAATAGCCGCACAGAAAGCGTAGATAGGCTTTTAGAAGTATTGCCACAGGTTTTATCTAAGTAATAACGTCATACCTCATGCAACTGCAAATCCTGTGTGAGGTCTTACTGCTGGTTCGTAAAATCCTAAAACAATATCTGTTTTAGGAATACCAGCTTCAAGTAATTCATTAGTAACACCGTATTCAGTGCCATCTCTTTGCACCCAAACTTTACCATCAATAATATCTATGTGAATTAAACAGCCGTGAATTCGTCCTTGCTTACTCCAACCAGTAGAGACGATTAAATAGCGATCGCTTGCCAAGTCAAACACCGTTTTATTTTCAATGTCTGCATTTGCATAGGAAATATTAACGTAAGGTTTTAAGGTTTCTTGAATTATATTACGGTAGTTTTTTAACTTATCCATCTTACAATTGTCTCCTCATCAGCATCAACAACAATTAATTTAATCAGCTTTTTATCTAATAAAATCTTCCCAACTAATTCTTCAAATAGTTTATTATAAATACTTGTACGAATAGCTAAAAATAATTCTCGTTTTTGTTCAGTTACTTATAGTACATTTTTGTAAAAAATATATTACCCTAAAGCATTTTTTAAATCCTCGACTTCAGATACACCTATAAAACCTATTTTGAATTTATAAGAAGTTCATTAGAGTTCTCCTTTTAAAACTTTTAAATTGCTAGCATTAGTTGTTAGGGTAAGTAATCTTCTAGAGATGCATAAATTAGTAAAGAATACAGGTAGATAAAGTTGTTACTAACTTTAAGAAACGCTAATTCCGTATCAATAATATGCCATGAGCTAGAGTAACATAATCGACAACTAGCTAGACACGCTCATGCTAGCCGATGCTTTTAGTGGTTTGTTGATTTTGGCTTTGCATAAATTGTATAACGGGAATCAGTAGAAATGTGGCGAACCATCCCCAAGGATGAATCAAAGCACCTGCGATCGCTAGCAAAGAGATCGACGGTTCGACATAACTTTCCTGACGAATTTGGCGAATGGTTTGAGCGTCTAGATCGGGAGCGACAAGTCGTCGCTCTTGAGTAGCATATATCCAGGTTACTGATGAAAATAAGCCAATGCTAGCTGCTGTTAAACTATAAAATACTTGAACTGCAAAAACAGAGTCATAATAATTGGACAAAGCATTGGCATAAGGCATTAACACCACAAAGAGTAAGGAAAAGAGCGTTAGCCAGAGATGAATTGTATCGGTACTTTTATAGTACTTAAACTGATTGAGATGAGTAGTCCAATAAGATGCGATAATAATAAAAGTCAGCGCATAAACACCAAGATCTGGAATTTGTGTTTGCAGAAATTGAGTCACTTCCTGTGGTGTCATTTTCGCGGTAGGAAATGAGTCAAATGTTAGTGCCATTAGGGTCATCGCAACAGCAAAAATCAGATCGCTAAGACGAGCAAGACGATGAATCGGTATCGGGAAGGTATCCATAGTAATCTTGTTGGTGTATAGAACCCTTTTGGGATATTTTTGAGATAGGCTAAAATCAAAAATAAATGACGTACTCCAGTAGCTTAATGGATAAAGAGTAGGAAATCATTTTCTCGATATTTTTCTAGCTTATCCATTGGATAATCCCCAGAATTTATTGCTAATAAAGACAATTTACTGTAAAACGATCGCTTATTGCGACAAAAAGCCTGTAAATAGTAGCGGTAAGAATATCAGCGCAATTGCAAGCAACAGCAAGGTTCCTGGATCTATATCAATGGTGTTTTTTTCGGGATCGCTCATTTTACACCTCTTCAACCTTCTATTTCTTCCAGGGTAGCTTAGTACCCATCTCAGTTACGGCTGAGAAAATTAAATACACAATTAGTAAGCCAGCACCCAAAAGAAAAGCTAATAAATCGTTATCCATATGCGATCGCGCGCCATACTCCGCTAATATTAACGCCAAAAGGCGCGATCGCTTTAGGAATGTGGCATGAGGAAATTGTACTTTTTGGTTCCTGGTACTGGTGGTAAATTCGCCTGTGGTGGTTTGTGGGCGGAGTTAAAGACGCTTAATCTAGCAAAACAAATTTGTCCGTCAGATGTCGTTACGTACCGTCAAAGGGAAAAAGATACGCTGTTTCTCGATGACATTCTCCAACAGCAAAATCTTGACGATACAATTTTTGTCATTAGTTGGGGGTTTGATGTTGCCAAGCTTGCTACAAAATTACAACCTTATAACGTCGTCTACCACGCCCACAGTTCGGGCTATGGGTTCAAACTACCTGCAAGTATTCCCATCATCACTGTTAGCCGCAATACAATGGGCTATTGGGGACAAATGTCGCCTAATTCCCTAATTTATTACTTACCTAACCAAATCTCTGAGGAGTTTTCCAACCTCCACCTCAATCGAGATATTGATGTTTTGGTACAAAAGCGTAAATCTTCAGAGTATCTAATTACGCAACTAATCCCAGCGTTGCAAAAGCGCTGTAATGTATTTGTGGTTGATTCCTATGTAGAAGACTTAGCAAAGTTATTCAATCGCGCCAAAGTTTATCTTTACGATTCTGCAGAATATTGGGCGCTGCAAAGAGTTAGCGAAGGATTTGGATTGCAACCGATGGAAGCTATGGCTTGCGGTTGTCAAGTTTTTTCTAGTATTAATGGTGGATTATCTGATTATTTAGATCCTGGATTTAATTGCTACAAAATTGCTGGATATGCTAGGGAATATGATGTACAACGGATAATGAAGGTAGTGGAAAGTGAAAAAGCGATCGCATTACCAGAACAGTTTTTTGCTGAGTACTGCACTGTTAATATTACGCAGCGTTTGCGGGTAATTTTAGCGGATATCAATAGCTTTTTTGATAGCAAGCAACATTACTCAGGTAATATTGAAAGCTTAACTAGAATGCGGATGATGAAGTTGTTTGCGCAGAAGGTGACTAAGAAGTTAAGGAAAGAACGCAGATGAACGCGGATAAACGCAGATGATTTAGTGCGATCGCTATTTACTTGGTTTCAATGCTTTGGTAGGTTCTACTCTTGTACCGTAAAGCTCAACAAATCTTCTAAACAACCACATTGTTTTGCGTTCTGAGTTTTTACCCGAACTAAACAAACGCTCTTTATTAATTGTGGCTAGTTGTTGTAAGTATGGTAAGTCTTCAACCAGTGTTAAACAAGCAGCAAAATGAAAGAGAATCTGTAATATTGGTCTAGACCATTGCAAATCGGTGTAAATGTCTATAAAGAATTTATGCTCTTTGTCATTTAGAGGTAGAGCATTGAACATGACGATAATATTCTTGTCATTGTAGACAGGAATTTTCAACTCTACAGTATAAGGAGTATGCAATGTTAACCCTGCTTCAACTATCGGCTGTCGCCAAATTCTTAACGCATTCACTGGAGAATCCAACACTGTTTGGAACTTAACCATTCCACCTATATCTGTCGCATGAATGTAGTTTACATCAATAACTTTCAAGTTATTTAAACTAAAGTTATGCACGTTTTCCAAATGTTTCAAATTTAACAAATGGTATATTTGGCAAATATAAGGAACTGGCAAAATATATTCTTGGCTAATCTTATGTTGGTTTTGCAGTTCCAGCATTCTATTTCTAATAGTATTTAAATATACTTTATTTGGCTGTAAATGTATATCTTGCCAATAATTTTCTATTTCTACTAAATTGCTATTATTCCAACTTTCTTCAGGTTTTAAATATAGCCAACTAATAAATAGAAACGCTGCGGTTATAATTTGAAACATCTCTGCTGCTGATATATACCCATCAGCAAAAGAAGCAACACCTCTATCTGCAATTCCTACAACCCAAGATGGAATTCCTAAACTCCAGATGCCATTCTTTATTTTAGTTATAAGTAACGATGCTTCTATATAGCGATCGCCTACATTTTCTGTATTATTAGTTTTAACTAAATTAATAGACATAGCATTAATTAAACGTGCTTATTACTCGTAAATAAAGCAGCATAATGTACTAACAAATTAGCTAGTTAGAATAGTAAATATACTTTTGCGCTTATATTTAAATAGTAACGTTACATTTTGTTACTATCCTCTCTCTTTGGGAGGGAAAAATATGTATTAAAGTCAACATTAGGAATAAATACTAAAGCAAAGTAGGAAAAATTTTGTAGTTAATGATGCAAGTTGGAAAAAAAACAAAAAGTAGGGTGTGTTACGAACAACGCACCCCCGCCAATGCTTCTAAACTTCTAATACAAGCTTGCCATAAATACCTTCACCGCCTTGTTGCAGCTTTTGATGTGCCTGAGCAACTTGCTCTAAAGGTAAAATCATGCCTACAACTGGCTTAATTTGTCCTCGTTCAATAACCATTCTTAGCGCCTCCATTTTTGGGCGCGGGTTATCTAAATGGACAAAATGAACGCTAATATTTTTCCTAATTGCAAAATTCAAATCCCCTTCAACACCAGTAACAGTTACAGCCCGCCCATCATTTTTAGTGACTTGCAAGCTGTCAGTTAAAACTTTGCCCATCACAGTGCTAAAACTAACATCAACACCTTTACCACCTGTTTCCTGTTGAATAATATCGATGTAGTTTTCATTGCGGTAATCAATTGCTCTATCTGCACCAATAGACTTGACTAATTTAATATCGTAACCGCCACAAGTAGCATAAACATATGCCCCAGCAGCTTTAGCAATTTGAACGGCAAACGAGCCTACACCGCCAGCACCGCCATGTATTAGCACCGTTTCACCCAGCCGAATATCCGCCTTATCAATTAGCGCCGCCCACGCCGTACCACCCGCTACAGGCACGCTAGCAGCCTCTTGGTGCGATAAATTTGCAGGCTTTTTAGCAACAATAGATTCGTGGGCGACATGATACTGGGCATTACCACCTGCACCCGCAAAGATTTCTATCGGGTAAAATACTTCATCGCCGACCTGAAAATCTTGCACATCAGCGCCGACTGCTTCCACTACACCAGAAACATCATAGCCAAGAATAGCCGGAAGCGCGATCGCTCTGCCAAAAAATCCTTGACGTACCCCAATATCGGCAGGATTGACGGAGGTAGCACAAACTTTGACTAAAAGCTCATTTTTACCTGGTGTAGGCTTATCTACCTCGCGTTTGCTAAAGACTTCAGGACCTCCAAAAGCAGAGATAACCATAGCTTTCATAAATACCTGCCCTCTTTTAACTTTCTAATTCCTCAATTAACTTAGGAACGCCAGCAGTTAAAATTTCGTATCCGCTATCCGTTACCAGTACATCATCCTCAATCCGAATCCCTATTCCACTCCACTTAGGGTCGATTTCTGGCTGATCTTCAGCAGGTTTTGTATCTGGCACTACATAGATACCTGGTTCTACTGTCAGCACATTTCCTGGCTGCAAAATATGCGCCGATTCGCCATGCTGGTAAACGCCTACATCATGCACATCTAAGCCTAACCAGTGTCCGGTACGGTGCATATAAAAAGGCTTGTACTTACCTTCTTCAATTAGCTTATCGACTTCACCTTTGAGAATGCCTAAATTCACCAAACCTTCAGTAATCACTCGCACAGCAGTATCGTGAAAAGCATTATAAGGATTACCAGGCTTTACCTGTTCAATTGCTTGCAGTTGAGCTTCTAAGACAATCTCATACAGCGCTTTTTGTTCTGGTGTGAACTCTCCCCCGATGGGAAACGTGCGCGTAATATCAGCATTGTAATAACCATAAGCACAACCCGCATCAATCAGCAGCAAATCGTTATCCTGCATCTGGCAGTTATTTTCGATATAGTGCAACACGCAAGCATTCGCCCCAGAAGCCACAATCGAAGGATAAGCAGGTCCCATCCCACCCCGCACGCGAAAGATCCGCTCCATCTCCGCCTGAATTTCGTACTCATAACGTCCAGGACGAGCAATTTCCCGCGCCTGATTGTGAGCATCTACAGAAATAGTCGCTGCTTGCCGCATTAAATCCAATTCTGCGGGGCTTTTAACTAGCCGCAAGGGGTGCAATATAACATTAGTATCCTCAAGTGCCATTGGACCGACACCGCGCCGAGGATACATTGCGACCATGCGCTGCCAGAGTTTGAGGATAGTTTCATTAAAAGCGCGATCGCGTCCCAAATGATAGTAAATTCGCTCGGCTTTTTCGACATACTGCGGCAACTTCTCATCTAATTCCGCAATCGGGTAAGCTTCATCAGCCCCATACAGCCTTTTGGCATCATCCACCCCGCAGCGGTAGCCCGTCCACACTTCCTTTTCCCGTTCTTTCGGCTGTACAAACAAGATAAAACGGTGTTCTTCGTGATGGGGGGCTAAAACTGCTACCGCCTCTGGTTCGTTAAACCCAGTCAAGTAGAAAAAATCGCTATCTTGGCGATAAGTGTATTCCACATCATTGTGCATAACAGCCATTGGCGCACTGCGAAATATAGCAGTGCCATTGCCAATTTTTGCCATTAATTGCTGACGGCGATCGCGGTATTCTGCTTGCATAGGTAGTTAATTTAGAGCCTTTGTACCAGTATAGGAAACGCAGGCTCGCATCAACTTAGAACTTGTAACTCATAACCTGAATTGCCATGCCTTTTGGCGGCAAATTTCCCGAATTAATCGTAATTGTGTCGCTACTAGCACGACGCACAGGAGTTCCTTGCATCAACTCTAAAAATCTGTCTACAGGTACTAAATCGCACTTACTAGCATCAGCCGCTTGGGTACTGTAGTGAGTCGGAACTACAAGCTTCGGATTAAGCTCTCGCACTGCTTGCACTGCTTCTTCGGGATTATAAGCTTTTGCCCCACCACCTACAGGTACAAATAGCACGTCAGGGCGACCCATGAGAATTTTTTGCTCGATGGTAATTGGTGCAGCCGCACCGCCTAAATGCACGATATTAATACCGCCTTGATTCCAGCGCCAGACTACATTTGTGCCGAATCTCCTACCCCCTTGGCGATCGTGATCTGTAGCGATTCCCTGGATTTGAATATTGTTATACCGATAAACACCAGGCTCATAAATTATTCGCGGTTTGCCTGGTAATCCCTCAACTGCTCCCTCATCTAACAATTGACTGCTAATTAATACCGCCCCTGCTTGCACCTTGGGCGGACGGTATTTTGCAGTACATCCAATCGGTTGAAACGGATTAACTAAAATGCGCGAATTGTTACCGCTAAACAAAAAGCAAGTATGACCCAACCACTGTACGGACAAAGAACCGCCTTTTTGCGCCAAAGCAGCCTGAGTAAATAGAGTAGTTACTAAACCTGCTCCCGCACCGCTTAATATCTGTCGTCTTTTCATGAATTTCTCCGTCACACATTAACAGTGACCAGTGACCAGTGACCAGTGACCAGTTAGCTGTCATCTGTGGGTATATCCCAACTTAATTTGAGAGGTGGTTTCGCTTAGGGATTGAATCCTATGGGAAACTCGGTCACTGTATATTACTGATAACTGGTTAGATAATTCGTCATCAATCTATGGACTAGAAATTATGAATTATCTTGACTCTAATTGTGCCAGGAAGTTGCGTAGTAATTGCTTGCCCAAATCTGTTAGTACGCTTTCTGGGTGAAATTGGACTCCTTCAACATGGGGATAGTCTTTATGTCGGACACCCATAATTGTTCCATCCTCAACCCAAGCGGTAATTTCTAGCACTTGAGGGCAAGTTTGTTTATCGATAACTAAACTATGATACCGAGTTGCAGTCATAGGATTATCTAAGCCGCGAAAAACACCTACGCCCGTATGCATTACCTGAGACGTTTTACCATGCATCAATTCAGGGGCAGAGACTATATTACCGCCAAATACTTGCCCGATACTTTGGTGTCCCAAGCAAACGCCTAGAATCGGTATGTTTGCCCCTAATTGTTCGATTATTTCCAAAGAAATTCCCGCATCATCTGGGCGACCAGGACCAGGAGAAATTACAATGCCTGCAGGTTGCACCTGGCGGATTTGGTCTAGGGTTATTTGGTCGTTGCGGTAAACTTGAATGTCGCTGGCGACTGGAAATTCGCTGCTTAGTTCGCCTAGATACTGCACCAGGTTATAGGTAAAGCTATCGTAATTATCAATAACTATAATCAAAACTTAATTCTCCTTTGCCTTTATATATAGAATTATCTATTTTCTTATAGGCGCGGCGGCTAGGCGTTTTGCATCTATACGAATTCCTTTGGCGGGTGGGTTTAGACGTAGCAGTGCTACGTCTCTACATTGCGTTATCCCCAAACTGATTTGATTGCTACCACTAATGGGGGCAATATCAACATTCCTGCAACTAAAACTGCTGCCATTGCTGATACTAGAACAGCCGCTGCTGCACAATCTTTGGCAATTTTGGCTAAATCGTGGTATGACTGCTTGACAGTCAAATCGACAACAGACTCGATCGCAGTATTTAATAATTCCATCACCAACACCAGACCGCTAGTTAGCCCAATTACTGCCATTTCTAGCGATCGCAAATGCAAAAATACTCCCAACCCCAATGCCAAAATACCCACACCAACGTGAATGCGAAAATTGCGTTGAGTTTGAAAGGCGTAACTTATCCCACACCAGGCATACTTGAAACTGACAAATAAATTTGTCGCAACTTGCCAAGAAAACTCTCGCTTCACCGCAACTTTTTCGGGCGGGCTAGGCGATGATGACGGAAAATTTTGGGACATAGAGAGGCGACAGAAAAGTTGGGCAATTAATCGATGGCAAGTCCGATTAGTTGTAACAAAACAGCTTGCCGTTCTAACATCTGCATCAGACTGTCGTCATCGGGATGATCCCAGCCTAAAAGGTGAAGCAAACCATGCGCTGCTAACCAAGCTAACTCAGTTTGCAGTGTATGCCCTTGCTGGGCGGCTTGACGAGTAGCAGTGTCTACAGAAATAACAATATCACCAAGATACAGGGGCATGAGCGATCGCCCAACCTCAAAATTGGGAAAATCTACCTCTAAAGCCGCAAAAGCTAACACATCTGTTGGTTTATCTTGATGACGGTACTGATGATTGAGGGTTTTGATTTCCTCATCGTCAGTTAGACGCAAACTAAGTTCGTATGCATTGGCTGGTGGCAAAGCTGGCTGCAAATCTTGCATCCATAAATCGAACCATTCTTGCCAAGTATCAGATGAGATCGCACTATCGCGCCTTACAGCCTCTTGAACGCTCAATTCAACTTCCATTAGCGGGTAAGGTAGGCAAGCCCCACCAATACGGCAACTAATGCGATCGCTGTCACGGCAAAATGTTGAAATGAAGTTCCTCCCTTGCGTACCATGTTCCGCATCGCTAGCTTGACGTAACTTGGTTTAGCCTCGGTTGAAACTGGTTTGGACTCTGTTGATGAATTGCTCATATTGAGTAAAAAAACTAATCCTTCATAAATGTAACAGTTAGCTATTATGCCTCAGCTGCAACTAATTGGTTTTCCTGGCGCAGATATGCCTGAATAAACAAATCTATTTCACCATTCATGACATCAGTAACCGCTGTAGTTTCTACATTAGTTCGTAAATCCTTCACCATTTGGTACGGATGAAATACGTAATTGCGAATTTGATTGCCCCAAGCAGCCTCAACCATATCGCCACGAATTTCGGCAATTTCTTGAGCGCGTTGTTCTTCTGCGATAATTAGTAGCTTGGCTTTGAGAATTGCCAAGGCTTTTTCTTTGTTTTGCAGTTGACTGCGCTCTTGGGTACAACGCACAGCAACGCCTGTGGGGATATGTACTATGCGTACGGCAGTTTCTACTTTGTTGACGTTTTGCCCGCCTTTACCGCCAGCGCGGGAAGTTGTAATTTCTAGATCCTTTTCGGGAATGTCTAGTTGTACGGAGTTGTCTATCAGTGGCATTACTTCCACGCCAGCAAAACTGGTTTGCCGCTTATCATTGGCATTAAAAGGCGAAATCCTAACTAGACGGTGCGTGCCTTTTTCCGATCGCAAGTAACCGTAAGCATAACGCCCAGCTATTTCTAAAGTTGCTGACTTAATCCCTGCTTCATCTCCTTCAGAGATTTCCGCCAAATGTGCTTTATAGCCGCGATCTTCTGCCCAGCGCGTGTACATACGTAGCAGCATCTCTGCCCAATCTTGAGCATCTGTACCGCCAGCACCCGCATTGATTGTTAGCACTGCGCCTTGTTCGTCATAAGTACCCGATAGTAATTGCTGCAATTCCCATTGATCGAGTTCTCGACTCAACTTCTGTAAGTTTGCTTGGGCTTCGTGCAGCAGCGATTCATCATTTTCCAACTCTAGTAATTCAATGACAGCCTTGGCATCTTCTACACTAGCTTGCCACTGACGGTACTGCTGCAGATGGTCTTTGAGGTTATTAAGTTCTTGTAAAGTTTTCTGGGCGGCGGTTTGGTTGTCCCAAAACTCCGGCTGGGAGGCTACTTGTTCCAAGTCTTGGATTTTAGCATTAAGCGCGGGGATGTCAAAGATAGTCCTGAGTTTTACCCAGGCGCTCAGACAACGTCGTAACTTCGCGTTTGATATCTAATACTTCCATAATGCGATCGCAATTTATGTATATGTACGTGCCTTGTCTATTTTACTGACGTACACACCCCATCTGCCAGTAGAGACGTAGCACTGCTACGTCTCTACTGTATCTGCTACGTCTCTACACTGTATCCCCCTCTAACAGACGATTACTCAGAAGATATACGTAGAAATTCTGATTTCTCCAATAAGGCGGTTTGTAATTTCAGTAGAACAACGATGGTTTGTTCTGCTTATTCTACGGACAATAATCTCAGCTTCAATAAAAGTTTAAGCAACTTCCTAAGACATTACCAAGCAAAGAGATTATTAAAAAGTAGGGATTTATATGGCGGCTACTCAATCTTGTATCAAATCTAACGGCATAGAATTATTAGTTGCGTATCATCAGAATCCAACTATTGAACTTCGTAATAAACTCGTGAAGTTGCATACAGGTTTGGTACGTAAAATTGCTCATCAATTTAGCCATCAATGTACTGAACCCTACGAAGATTTAGAACAAATTGGCTACTTTGGTTTGATTCGGGCAATTGAGCGGTTTAACCCCAAGCAAGGCTACGCTTTTAGTTCCTTTGCTGTGCCATATATTCGCGGCGAAATCATGCACTTTTTACGCGATCGCGCTAGTTTAATCAAAATTCCCCGCCGCTGGCAAGAAATTTATAATCAAAGCCAAAAAGTTCGCAAAGAATTAACTCTATCTTTAGGTCGTTGCCCTACAGATGCAGAACTTGCTGGTTATTTACAAGTATCAATCGAAGAATGGCACGATAGCAATTTGGCGGCTCAAAATCGCATGGCTTTGAGTTTAGATACGACAGTTGTTCAGCACGTTGATTGTCCGATTACTTTAGGTGAAGTTTTACCTGATATTCAGTCTACTACGTTGCAGCAGCAAGCAGAAGATCGGGAACAACTGCAAGGTGCGATGAGTCAATTAGAAGAAAAAACTAGAACAGCAGTTGAATTTGTATTTTTAAAAGAACTCTCGCGCAAAGAAGCAGCTAAACGCATTGGTATTAGTCCAATGACGGTAACAAGATATTTGCAAAGAGGCAAAGAACAATTAGAGGCTTTGTTGCAACCTCAGATGATGCAAACTGGCGCTTAATACGTTTTTTCTGCTTAAGTTTGCCTGCTCAATAAAAATTTAATAAATTGCTAGATACTGAGTTAAACAAAATTTTAATACCTACAAATTTTATTGTTATGGAAAATTTAACTTCTATCCTAGATTTAAATCCTTATAATTTAATGGTAAATATTGACAAACAGCACGTAACGAGTTTTACGCATAAATGGGTAGAGCCTAAAAAAGTAGTCAAAGTTGAAAAAGATAAAAGTCGCGAGTTAATTAAAAAAAAGAATAATAACTCGTTATTGTTAAATATGCTCGATTTGGTGTTTGAAGAAACATCTGAATTTCCCTTAAACAATGCCCAATTTTACAAAGATGGCATAGAAATATTACTAAAACAGTGGGATACTAACTACGAAATTGTTGCCGATAAAATCTATAAGAAGTTATCTTTACAAAGCAAGCAAGATTTAATAAGTTATATCGCTCTCAAAACATTTACCTGTGGTGACTACTTCTTTACCCAAGAAGCTGTAGAACAATATATAGCTGAATATATTGGCAATCTACCCAACACTGCTACCGATTCTCAACAACTGCTACTTGATAGTGCATTGGTATTGCAAGCAATTGAGTCGCAACATGGCGTATTAGTCCAACAATCGCCAGGAATTTATGCTTTTTCTGATTTATCATTGCACGAGTATTTTGCAGCTAGGGAAATCGTCAACAACCCAGATCCACAAGCATTAGATGAGTCTTGGCAAAATTTAGTCAGTCACTTAAATGATATCCGGTGGCGAGAAGTATTTTTATTAGCTGTGGGGATGATGCGTAATGCCGATCGCTTATTAACTGCAATTCAGCATAAACTTAATACCCTAGTTGCCAAAGATGAGATATTACTACATTTCCTCAATTGGAACTACCAAAAATCGCTAGCAGTTATCGCTCCTTATAAGTCTTCAGCTTTTCGAGCGTTAGGTTTAGAATTTATCCTTAACCTTGATTTTGACTTTGCTCTAGCATTGGACAATGATTTTGCTTACGATATTGGTTTAAATACCGCTCATTTACACGCTTATACTCACGAGTTAAAAAGATGTAAGTTTAGCAAGCACCAAAAGCAAGTATTGAAGCAGTATTACAATGCCAATAAGCTATTGATAGATTGTCTAGATCGCGCTCACTACGTTAGCCGGAGCGTGCGCGAGGAAATTGAAGAAACGGTATTAGTAGCACCTATGCTCGCAAGTCAGCTATAGCCCCTTTAGTGACACCAGCGATCGCGCTATCAGTTGCCTTGGGTAAATGATAATACTTACCTCCTGATGTTGCAGCAAGTTCGTAATCTAACAATTTAAAAGCTTCAAAAAGTAAGACAAATTAAGTATCCAGATTAATTTGTCTTAAAATCTATACCCAATTGTCGCCAAGCACTTTCGTAGATTATGGGAAATTCTGACATTCCTGTTGTACGTGCTGCGGCACAAGCTTCAGCCCAATTAATAAAATAATTGTCAAAGTATTCAATTGGATTACTACTAAGATTTGCTACTTCTGCACGAGTTGGAAGCCTTCCTAATTCCTTTGCAATACGCTTGACTTCGAGTTGTAATTGTTTCTTTGTCACTTCATATTTTTGTTTCGGTATTCTTTGCACTCTACTATTTTTCGCGTTTGGAGTAGCTGTTTGTTTACCAAATGGATCTTGCCCTTGAGTTAACTGCCTATGTCTGTCCATTGCTAAATCGTGATATTGCTGAGATAACTCAATTCCAATAAACCGCCTATTAAGCTGTTGTGCTGCCAGTGTAGAAGTGCCTGAACCATTAAAACAATCCAGAATAATCTCATTAGGTAATGTAAAAAGTGAAATTAGTCTTTGCATCAATAGGGGTGGTAACTGGCAAGGATGATCTACTCTACGGCTATTATGTTTTAATCGATGAATATCATACCAAAGATCGGTTAAATAACTTTGATCGGCAAAATTATTATGTCGTCTATTAGAAATACAACTTTGTCTAGCACAAAAAAACTCAGCCAAAGGTAAAAAACTATTTTCTTCAATATTATCCTCACTTGTAAAAGATAGTCCTGGCAAAGGTCTTGAGCCACCTTTAGAAAAGCACAAAATTGAATAATGTGCTGGCATAACCATTCTTACTGGTAGTCCTAACGCTTCCCATACTATCCATGATTGGTAATTTAAAACTGAACTGAGATATTTATAGTGACGAATTGCCCATAGAGGGATATTTAAAATAGCACAGGTTCTTCCTGGTTTTAAAATTCTTGCTAATTCCGAAAGCCAGCGATCGCACCAAGCAAAATACTCTATTAATTCAATCTCATCATTGTACCCCTGATACTTTTTTTTCAAATTATAAGGAGGATCTGCAAAACAAAAATCAATTGAATTATCAGGTATTGTCCTGAGCATTCCCAGGCAATCACCTTGAATTAGTTGTGATTCTAGTGTATGTGTTGGTTTTAAAGGCTCGTTTTCAATCCTTATATAATTCCTAAATCGGGAAACTAAACTATCACATTGTGCAAAATCAATAACTTTAATTTCCTTATACAGATTAATTCCAAAAATATCCTGAAGTCTATTGACCAATGGTTCTATATCTAGATAAGGGTTAAATTCCATATCGCGCCAAACATCAGACATAAGAGTACCGTAAGCATGATATAAGTGTTTTTTTCCCCCATAATCTTTTGTCGTCTTTCCACAAGATGGGCAATAAGTATATTCAATTCTTGTCTTACAATGTTTTAAAGCTCCTTGGTATCTAGTAAAAATCAATAAAGCCAGATGATGTTCGGGAAGTTTGCCTTGACAAATACTGACTTTGGCGGGACATTTCATAGCAACCCAAAGTTTTAGGGTAACAACCTTTTCCATGAATGTTTGTAGTCTTGCAGCATCAGCAGGCGTTGTAAGAATACACACTGTTGAATATTCAGATAAAAGATTGCAAAAATTATAAATTTCTTGATACTCTATTTGAGAATTAGCAGCATCTTGGTCGTTTCTTTCAGGGGGAAAAATTAGTAGATATACTTTGTCATCTGTATCAGCTAAACAAAATAGCTGTTGTAAATCCAAGACTGACGTTGTGTGTACCTTGAGTTTTTGACTGTCCTCACTAATGTGTGCCATTATACTTTTTTTACTTGTTAATATTAAAATTTTAGCTATTTATAAAGAGGTTTTTAAAAATTCACTCAATACTTCAATTTCATCTGGACTAAATGCTACGGTGCAATCACTATAATTACAAATAGTTCTTAAGGCTGAAGAACGTTTAAAGTTACCTGCACCATCAATAACATACGCGATTTTATGACCTGCTACTTTAATTAAATCCGCTCGTGATTGTGCCTGACCAGATTTGCGCTCTATTGTACTATTAGTTGTAAATTGAAAACTAACTTCAATTGCACACCATTTGTTTTGAGGCGAACACACAACAATATCAAACGACATATCGGTTTTACCATTGTTGTGACTTACTCCTGGAATTGAGCCGTTACTACTTAAAGTCCAAGTTGGTAGCTTATCCTGTAGTTTTTTTAAAACATACCTTTGAGCAAGTTGCCCCATGCTATTTGAAGTTGCACCAGCAGTTATGCGGCTTACCCAAATATATCTTTGTTTTATAAACTGTTCAAGTTCATCTCTTTTGCCAAGAAGAGAGCCAATTATACATTTATCTTTAAGTCCTTCATCAACAGACTCATCTGTTGACACACCAGCATACATAAGCAACATAATTACATCTTCTAAAAGAGGAGTTAATTCACAAGGCTTAATTAATCCTTTTCCATCTACACACAGCTTAGAGCTATTTAAAAATGGTTTGTCTAATAATTTTTGAAATGTATAATCATGTGATTTATTTTTCCAGATGTAAGTCATTGTTTTTTGAGGAAACATTGATTTAAAATCATTGTTTTTTAAAGGTTCTGCCCCTATATCTGAAATTACCATTAAGTGTTTTAAAAATAGATTGGGATATATATCTTGAGTAAGATTAAGCGCAAGCTTCCAAGCAATAGGAGACGAATCTGCAACATCCAGAATACTTATGAATTTACTTTGAGTGTTGAGTAAAGTTGGTATAACACTAATAGATGCTTCTTCATCAATTAACTCTTTAGTCCAGAAGAAGACAGCCTTGTCTTTTAACTCCTCTACGTTGCGTTTATAATTAACCATGTTTATATTAATTAAAAAGGTTATAATAACAATTTTTATTTAAAACAATAGGTAATAAACAAGTGAATACAGCCAAATATGTTCCAGCACATTACTACCATACCTCTTTAAAAGTTAGTGCTATTTTTTAACAATAGTTTTATAATTAAAACTAACCCGCTCGCAAATCAGCTATAGCGCCTTTAGTTACGCCTGCGATCGCGCTATCAGTTGCCTTGGGTAAATGATAATACTTGCCTCCAGATGTTGCAGCTAATTCCTTCGCAAAACCAGTAGAAACAAACTTATTTTCCGTATCTATTACTAATAGTTGCATCCCCGAAGCCCGAATCCGAGCAGCAATTTCTAACAATTCTGTTTTGATATCGGGCTTTTCACCTTCTTGCAAAGGTTCGCCTAGCGATCGCGCTAAAGGAATATTTCCCCGTCCATCAGTAATTGCCACTATTACAACCTGCCCGATATCACCGCTCATTTGGGCATTAGTGCCGACTCTGACTGCTTGCGTTAATCCGTGTGCGAGGGGGGAGCCACCACCGCATGGCATCCGCTCTAGCCTTCTTTTGGCAGCGGAGATCGAACGAGTTGGGGGTAATAAAACTTCTGCTTGTTCTCCCCGAAACGGAATTAACGATATTTGATCGCGGTTTTCATAGGCTTCTGTTAGTAGTCGCAATACAGCACCCTTAGCCGACTGCATCCGATTTAATGCCATAGAACCAGAAGCATCTACCACAAACACAATTAACGCCCCAGCTTTGCGAACTAAGCGTTTGGCGCGAATATCTCCCTGTTCGACAACCACCCGCTTATGTGGTTGACGTTCTCGACGTGCCTTTTGGTAAGGTGCAGCGGCTCTTAAAGTCGCATCTACAGCAATTCTGCGGACTGCACCTTTAGGTAACATCGGCTTAATATAACGCCCGCGATCGTCAGAAAAAATTACGCTACGAGCGCCAGTTTTGCCGCGCCGATTAGCCATTTGGGCGAAGTACAGCACGCTAGGGTCGAGAATTACCCCCTCAGCATCAAAAACAAATTCTTCAGGAACGCTTGGCTGTTCCTCTTGTTCTGGTTCTTGTGGTTCTTCTTGCTCATCTTGTTCTTGCTGCGATTCATCTTGAGGTTGGGGAGGTGGTGGCGGCGGTGGTGGGAGTTCGTCTGGTGGCGTTTGGATAGTTGTTGCTCTAGGCACGATAACTAATTCCACTGCATGGCGCAAATCTTCAGCATTTACAGTGTTGCGTCCTTCTAAAGCAGCGGCGGCTTTGGCTACTTTGACAGCAAATAGTTCGGCGCGGTGTCCTTGTACGCCGCCGCGTAAGGCTTCATCGACTAGATAGGCGATTTGTTCGTGAGTAATAGTGACATCTTTCAACCATTCCCGCGCTAGGATAATTTGAGTTTTGATGTTGTCAATATCTTCGCTGTACTGTTGGAGAAATTCTTGAGGGGAAGCGGTGTAGTGAATAACTTGGTCTACTGCTTGCACTCTTTGGTCTAAGCCTAGTACCGCATCAGCACTGAGGGCGATCGCAATGCGATCGAGTAAGTGTTCCCGCAAAGCGCCTTCTTCGGGGTTGTAGGTAGCAATAAATAATGGTTTGCAAGGATGCTCGAAACTTATTCCTTCTCGTTCGATAAAGTTGCGCCCTTCACTGAGAACTGTAAGTAACTGATTGCTAATTTGGTCGTCTAATAAGTTAATCTCATCTACATACAAAACGCCCCGATGTGCTTGCGCTAATAATCCTGGCTGAAATACTGATTCACCTGTTTTCACCGACTGTTCTACATCTACAGATCCCAGCAAGCGATCTTCAGTAATGCCTAAAGGAATTTGCACAAAAGGCGCAGGGATAATTTCTGTTTCTGTATTTTCCTCTGCTGCTTCGTTGCAGAAACTACCTTTAACTACTTCAATCGGCGGCAACAAGGCGTGCAAAGCGCGTGCCATGACAGATTTAGCTGTACCGCGCCTACCTGCGATCGCCACGCCTCCTAAGCCTGGATCTACAGCTACCAATAGTAAAGCTAATTTGATTGCTTCCTGACCGACTACAGCCGTCAGGGGAAAGGTAGGAACTAAGATTGCAGGCATAAAGTAGGGGAAACAAAAGAGTCTTGCGCTCTTATTCTACAAGTTTTAGACTAAGTACAAGCGATCGCTATTGCTCTTGAGCAACTTGCCCGTTTATTTTAACTGATAAAGGAAAAATTACTTTAAAGGTAGAACCGACTCCAACTTGCGAAGTTAGTTCGCATCTACCTTGTAGTAGTTGTATTAGTTGAGATACAATCGCAAGTCCCAATCCCGTACTATTAGGCAAATAGGCTCTACTATTGTCGCCTACTCGATAGTAAGGATCGAAAACAAGTTTTTGGTCTTCTTCAGTAATACCAATTCCTGTATCGGCAACAATTAGCTCCCACTCTTTATCGCTAATAGTTTGACTTGCGATCTGAATATTGCCTTTTTCGGTATAACGAATAGCGTTGCTGACTAAGTTAGTAATTATTTGTTGCAAGCGTAAGGCATCTGTTAAAATTTCATCGGGAGCGCGATCGCAATTGACGGTCATTGACAGTTGTTTTTCCCGCGCTGCTGGCTCTAGCATTTCTACAACATTATCAATTAAGAAGTGGATGCTAGTGGGTACTACTTGCAACTTCATTTCCCCAGCTTCGTAGCGCGACACTTCTAAAGCATCATTGACTAAACTCAATAAATGCCTGCCATTACGTAGCACTCGCTCTATATGTTCGAGATTAGTATAAGTATCTTTAATTTCAGTACGTTTGCGTTCTTGACGCAAGAATAAATCTGAGTAGCCGATAATTGAAGTTAAAGGATTTTTAAGTTCGTGGGCTAGGTGAGAAAGATTATCTTGATTGGCTCTAACTAAGCGCGTCAATTCTTGATTAGTTAATTGCAAGTGACTTTGCACCAAGTCTAATTCTCTCAATCGCTCGTCTACGTAGCTTTTGAAACATTGGGCGATCGCTTCATCTATAGTAGCGTCAATTAACCGAACAACACGGATTATTTCTATAGCTTGTGCTTGGAGCAACTCTGTCTCTAAAATTGCAAAAATTACTTGACGCAGTAGATGATATTCTCTAGCGATTTCTGTTGGTTCAAAGCCTTGTTCGGCGCGGATAACGCCATGATGCAAGCTTGCATCTAATATCGGCTGGATTTCGCTATCTTGATACTTAGAAATTACAGTTGCCATTGCCTGCAATACCAAGACAATATGATTTTGGATAGCTGTACGCGTTAGCTTGTCAGCACTTTCAATCTGCCGATCTTGGCGGACGGCTGTTACCCAGTCGCTAGTTATTATATCTATTTTATCCAGCAGCAATTGATTAAAATCAAGCATCCTTAGTTACGCCAAAGAATTAAAAGTCACCCTCTGCCTATTTTAGTTGAGCAGTAGCAGTGGCAAAAAACAAGTTTCCACTATCAAAAGATATAAATATGGCTGTTTTTTGCTATTTGCGGAAAACTGGAGCAAACTATTGATTTTATATATATCTAACGAGCAATTGACTATTCTCTAAGCTGGTGATAAGTTGGGAGAAATTTGAGTAAGTCAGCTTAATCTAGAACTTCCCCTCAAGGTGAGTCTAGAACGGAGGAACCAAAATTAGGGGCGCATTTATACTTTACCAGTGCTTTTTAGTACAATAGGTTAAGTATAGAGGGATATCTCTCAATCCTAGCCCGTCAGCTAACTTCGTAAGCGTGGAGAGGAGATTGAAAGATCGACATTGTAACTATTGTTTGGTCATCAGTGTTCCTAGCTGGTACTGCTCGGTTTTGTTGTAACCGATTGAAAATCTGGGGAGCCGACGATGACTTTTCAGCTAAATATTGCGGCAATTTTAGTTGCCGGACAAGCAACTTGGAAACGTGCTAAACCGTTAATTGTCAGAGATGTAATTATTCTGCCTGCCATCGGTTTTTTGGGCATAATCGTTTTATGGTGGATAGTTGCCTTACTGCACCATGACGTAATGCCAACTCCTCCAGAGGCGCTAGCAGCCAACATGGACTATATTCTCAACCCATTCTACCGTCGAGGACCTGGAGATTTGGGCTTGGGTTGGTTATTACTGGCAAGTTTGAGAAGAGTATTATTAGGCTTTTTGTTGGGCGCAGTTGTGGCTATACCTGTAGGCTTTTTGATTGGGATGTCTAAGCAAGCGATGCTAGCTATCAACCCAATTATTCAAATATTTAAGCCTGTATCACCCTTAGCTTGGTTACCGATCGCTCTTGCTATTTTCAATTTGGCAGATCCATCAGCAATTTTTGTAATTTTTATCACTTCGCTGTGGCCCACTATTATTAATACAGCCTTGGGTGTATCTAGCGTTTCCCAAGACTATATTGATGTAGCAAGAGTCTTGGAAATGCCCAAATGGAGAAGGATTACCAAGATTATTTTGCCTGCTAGCTTGCCTTATATTTTTACTGGCTTGAGAATTAGTTTAGGAATTGCGTGGCTAGTAATTGTTGCTGTAGAGATGCTTACAGGCGGGATTGGCATTGGCTTTTTCGTCTGGGATGAATGGAACCGCTTAAACCTCAGTTCCGTATTTCTTGCCGTCTTAGTAATAGGGTTAACAGGGCTATTGCTCGACTTTGCACTTGGCAAAGTTGAATCTTGGGTAACTCATAGAAAACCTGCAACTTAATTGACAAAGCAAAAGCGATCGCCCTTACCCAGCTACATAGCAGGGAAAATAGCTATTTGCTTAAAAATATGCAGATTTAAGGGAGAATTTCCCTTTTACCTTCCTCACACATTATGAACGAAAGTACAAATTGGACGCGACGCAGATTCATAGAAAGTATGGGTGCTACAGCCGCAGGCGTAGCGCTATCATCTTGTGCGATTAGCGGCGATCGATCGGCAACAGGGTTAACCCAGGAAGCTTTAGCAGTAAAACCCGTTGTTCGTTCTCAAGACTTAGAAAAGCCAAATATTACCGTTGGGTACGTTCCTGTAAATGATTGTGCGCCATTTGCGATCGCCTGGCAAAAAGGTTTTTTTCGCAAGTACGGGCTAAACGTCAAACTCAACCGCGAAGCTAGCTGGGCAACTTCGCGCGACGGAGTTATCTTCGGGCGTACTGATGCTGCACCAGTAGTATCTGGGGCTGTAACCAATGCCAGAATCGGCGCTGAAGGAGCGCGTCACGCCCCCTTATGTGCGGCAATGACGATTCACCGTCACGGTAACGCCATGACTATGAATCGGGAAATGTGGGATGCAGGTTTGCGCCCTTGGCGAGAGTATAACGGCGACTTGGAAGCATTTGGACGCGATTTTAGAAATTACTTCGACAAGTTGCCAGCAGAAAGGCGAGTTTGGGCAGTAGTTTTAAGTTCGGCTATTTACGAATACTTTGTGCGCTATTTATCAGCAGCAGCGGGAGTCGATCCGTTAAAAGAGTTTCGGGTAATTATTATTCCACCGCCGCAGATGGTGTCAAACGTGCGAAATGGGGCAATGCAGGCGTACATGGTAGCAGAACCTTGGAACACCCGCGCTATTACTGGAAATGAAGGTGTAGGCTTTACTTTTGCTCAAGGTAAAGAAATTTGGTTAGGGCATCCAGATCGGTTGTTAGCGGTGATGGAAAGCTTTATCGAGCAATATCCCAAAACTTACCGTTCGTTAGTCAAAGCCATGATTGAAGCTTGCCAATATTGCAGCAAGAGCGAAAACCGCGAAGAAGTAGCAAAACTAATATCAGCGCGCTCGTTTACTGCCGCAAAGCCCAAATTTACCCGTCCAGGAATTGTCGGCGAATATAATTATGGCGGATTTGACGGGCAAAAGCGGATAGTTAAATCTTTAGATACAACAATCTTCTTCGATCTGCCTGACAATATTCCCCATCAAAGCGAAGAACACTCAACATTTTTATGGCGATCGCGTAGTATTTGGCTAATGACTCAAGCAGCAAGGTGGGGACAAATCAAAGAGTTTCCCAAAGATGCCGACAAGTTAGCAAGTCAAGGATGGAGAACAGATTTATACCGAGAAATCGCCGCCGAATTAGGAATTAAGTCTCCTAAAGAAGATTTCAAAGTAGAGTCTCCCGAAGTCTTCATCGACAAAAAAGGCTTCGATCCCAGTCAGCCCGTTCAATACCTCAACAGTTTTGAAATTAGAGCAAACAGTCCTCAGTCTTTCTATATGTCTTAAATAACTCAAAACTACTACTATGGAGTCCATTATGGCTAAATCAACTTTTCCCAGCAATTTTGAAACTACAAGCACTAACCGTACGGGATTTTTAGAGATAGAAGACTTAGTAAAGTCTTATCGCAATCCTGACGGTAAAGATTTTGTTGTCCTTAACGGTGTTAACTTGACAGTTGCCGAAGATGAATATATTTCTGTAATCGGTCACTCTGGCTGTGGTAAATCAACCTTACTAAAAATGGTTGCTGGCTTAGAAAAAATTACTTCTGGTTCGGTACGCCTAGATGGTAAAGAAATTCGCAAACCTGGCGCGGAAAGGATGATGGTGTTTCAACACTATTCCTTACTACCTTGGCTGACAGTACGCGAAAATATCCGGTTAGCTGTAGATGAAGTCCTAAAAAATGCTAGCCGCGCCGAAAAAATTAGCATCGTCAACGAACACTTGGCAATGGTGAATTTAAATGCCGCCGCAGATAAGTATCCCGATGAAATATCTGGGGGGATGAAACAAAGGGTAGGTATAGCTAGAGCTTTAGCTATTCGTCCTAAGATGTTGCTAATGGACGAACCATTTGGGGCGCTAGATGCCTTAACTCGCGGCAAATTGCAGCGTCAAGTTCTCGATATTTGGGAACAACACAGACAAGCGGTAATGATGATTACCCATGATGTCGATGAAGCAATTTATATGTCCGATCGCATTGTCTTGATGACTAACGGACCTGCTGCTAATATTGGGGAGATTTTAACTGTGCCTTTCGAGCATCCGCGCGATCGCTCTGCTATCCGCAACTCCAAAGAATACATGGATTTACGCAACCACGCTTTAGACTTCCTCGATCGCAATTTTACTCAAGATGAGTAGCTTGTAGGGTGCGTTTTCAAAACGCACCTTACTAAAATGAAGACTGGATATTTGGAGACAGATACCATGACAACCAATCTACCTTTAAAATTATCACGCTTGCCCAATAGTTTACCTTTAGATAGTGCTGTCCGCATTGAGCTAGTAGAAGGAGTAATGATATTTCGAGCCTCCAACTTAGTACAGAAGCGAATTGAAGCTTTGTTATCTAAACAAAACGAATCTGCCCTTAGTTGTGAGGAAGAAAAAGAATTAGATGAATATGAAGAATTAGACGATTATCTGAGTTTAGTAAATCGGACGATGAGAAATGTATCTCTAAATCAAAATCAGAGTTAGTTGTCAGGAATTAGATATTTGTCTGCGAATCGTTACATTAGTGAAGCAACTCAAAATCAAGTACGACAAAGAGCGAAGTTTCTATGCGAGTATTGTCACGCATCGGAACAATGGCAATATGTTGCCTTCACTATAGACCATGTAATTCCTCTAACCAAAGGTGGTACTAATTCAATTGATAATTTAGCTCTGGCTTGTTTTCACTGCAATCGCCAAAAATCAGCTAAACTGATTGCCTTTGACGAACAGTCGCGATCGGAAGTACCTTTATTTAATCCGCGCACAGATAGTTGGTCAGAACACTTTATTTGGTCAACAAATACACTTTTAATTATTGGCTTGACACCAACAGGACGCGCCACAGTTGCAGCATTAGCTTTTAACCGAGCTAGGATGATGAATATTCGTGCTGCGGATAGAGAAATTGAACGGCATCCACCAGCAAATGACCCAATTGAAAGCTGACGTTTTCTCTAGCTGCGATCTCATCTTAATGAAGAGCTAAATAACGAATATGATGAGGGATAACTTCACATCAAGGGTAGCGACGAGTAACAAGATAAGTAGCGATCGTTGCTCTTGTAGGGTGCGTTTTCAAAACGCACCCTACTTTTGACTTTAGGCAGCCAATTGGCTTTGCTTAATGTCACAATTGAAGTATGGACTGGCAAGAAATCTCTGGCAATTGGGTATTAATTCCCCGACATCCGGTCGGGATCGTACATTTTTTGGGGGGCGCATTTGTCGCTACTGCACCCCATCTTACTTATCGTTGGTTGTTAGAACAACTCGCAGAACAAGGTTTTGCAGTTGTTGCTACGCCGTTTGTCAATACACTCGATCATAGTGCGATCGCTTTATCTGTACTGCAAAGCTTCGATCGCACTGTCGCCGAACTCCATGCAAGGTCTTTGTTGCGGAGGCGGTATTTACCTATTTACGGCTTAGGTCATAGTATGGGCTGCAAACTGCACCTCCTCATTGGCAGCCTATTTTCTGTAGAACGAGCAGGTAATATTCTCATCTCCTTCAACAACTTCGCCGCCCGCGATGCTATTCCTTTGGTTCAGCAATTAAACCATCCTGCGTTTGCAGTCGAATTTACTCCTTCTCCTGTAGAAACAAATAACCTCGTCCAAGAACGGTATAGCGTTCGCCGCAACTTGCTAATTAAATTTAGCAATGATACCCTCGACCAATCTGCGGCTTTAAGTCAATTGCTGCAACAACGTTTCCCCAATATGGTTACAGCCCAAACTATTAATGGCAGTCATACAACACCATTAGGTCAAGATGTCAAGTGGCAAAGTGGCTCAACCTTTACACCCTTTGACGCTGTAGGGCAGTGGTTTAAGCAAGAAGTTTACCGCGATCTCAATCAACTCAAGCGGACAATTATTTTGTGGCTGAAACCTTTGGCAACCGTGTAAATATATTTAGCAGCCTAATTAATAAAATTGTATGCTGAGAAGGTAGAAATCCAGCTATTTTTTGCTGAAAGTAATTAAAATTTTCCTGACTCATGTTGCAAATTTTAGTTATTGATGACGATGAAATAACACGGCTAACGCTGACAAAGATATTAGAACAACAAGGTTATCAAGTAATTACAGCAAATAACGGTGAAGATGGACTAGCGCAGGCAAAGAAGTTGCCCCCAGCGCTAATTATCTGCGATTGGCTAATGCCTAAGATGGATGGGATAGAAGTTTGCCGTCAAATTAAAGCCGATCCTCAGCTATCTACTACATTTTTCATTGTCTTGACTTCCTTAGACTCAGTAGCAGATGTTGTCAAAGGATTAGATGCGGGCGCTGATGACTTTATTGCTAAACCAATAGAACCAAACGAGCTAAAAGCACGAGTCAGAGCCGGATTGCGGTTGTATCAAATGAGCTCCGACTTGCAAGTGCAAAAACAAATGTTGGAGACAGAATTATCTGAAGCACTAGATTACGTGCGATCGCTACTTCCCGCGCCGATGCATCAACCCATAGCGATCGATTCACGCTTTATTCCTTGCAAAACTCTTGGTGGCGATTGTTTTGATTATTATTGGCTAGATAGCGACTATTTAGCCATGTACTTATTAGATACAGCCGGACATGGTTTAGGAGCTACTTTACCTTCTATTTCTGTGCTTAACTTGCTTCGCTCTCGTGCTATTCCGCGCTTGAATTACTACCAACCAAATCAGGTTTTGAACGCGTTGAATGACACGTTTCAAATGAATTATCACAATAATAAATATTTTACAATTTGGTATGGAGTTTATAACCGCATCAATCGCCAGCTAATTTATGCTAGTGCCGGACATCCACCTGGCTTATTATTATCTAAAACAGCAAATAACCTTGAAGTCAAGCTCTTAAAAACTGCTGGCGTGCCTGTAGGAATGTTTCCAGAAACGCAATATACTAATGGTTTTTGCCAAGTAGATGAATTTAGCAATCTTTATATATTTAGCGATGGCGCGTACGAAATTACTTCTAAAAATGGAGTTGAATGGGATTTAGATGCTTTTATTAATTTAATTCAAGACTTTTATCAAAATGAAAGTAGCAATTTAGATGAAGTGATCGAGCGTCTGTTAACTCTCAATTCCAAAACAGTTTTTGATGACGATCTATCTATTTTAGAAGTTAAATTTGCTGGGCATACAAATAGACCTAGGACTTTTGAGTGGTAATTGCAAGTAGCAAAAAGGAGGTAGAAAGTTTCTACCTCCTCCCAGTCAAACTAAAACTAATTTAGCTCATTTTTACAGGAATTTTTTCTGCACTGGGCTTTGCACCATCAGACATCAGGGACTCACCCTCAATGAACGATCGCAACATCCAAGCCATTTCTTCATGCTGCTCCATCAAGCCAGTCAAGAAATCGGCTGTACCTTGATCGCTAAATTTCTCAGAGCATTGGTCTACATGATCGCGCAGATTGCGGATGATTTGCTCGTGGTCATCTACTAGCTGAGATACCATCTCCGTAGCTAAGGGAATATTGTTTGATTGCTCCTTAATAGAAGCATATTTTAAGAAATCTTCTGCTGTGCCTACAGGGTAGTTACCCAAAGTACGGACGCGCTCGGCTAATGCATCAATGTTGGTTGTTAATGCTTGATACTGTTCTTCCCACAATTGATGTAAGGAGCGGAACTGAGGACCAACTACGTCCCAGTGAAACTTCTTGGTTTTAATTAATACCAAATAAGCGTCTGCTAAGTCACGGTTCAATAATTCGCAGACACCTGCTCTTTGTTCTTCGGAAAGACCAATGTTAATTTTACGCATGATTCCTGTGCTTTAGGTTCTGACTTTATACTTCAGTGGAACAAATCAGCACCCACATAGACATCAGTCGAAGGGGAGATTGTTCAGTTATTTGAGATTGAGAGAAATAGTTATTGGCTGCTAACTAAACTGACTTTGGCACGATAAAGCAAGCGATCGCCTTGCAGATATCCAGTGTAACGCACTAGCACTATCTCACCTGGTTTGGCATCTCCCTCTAAAAGTTGGTGCAGTTGTGGGTTATAGGGTACTTTTTCCCCTACTTGGGCGACTTCTTCAACTCCCCATTGCTGCAATAATTGCTGTAATGGGCGCATTAAGGGCAATAACTTTGTCGCGCTAATTTGCGGGTTTTCTTGAACTTTAAAAGCCGCTGTGGGCCATTGTAATAGCCAAGACTCTAAGGTTTGCAAACTCAAGCTTTGAAACTCCTGCAATAGCGTCTGACGCTGTTGTTCTAGCTGTAATTGCAGCCTTTGATACTCTTGCCTCAAAGTATCGATAGTGCGATCGCCTGTTTTTGCGGGCGTGGTATTTTTTGACTGGGAAAAGCTTGCTAGTAAATCGGTTAATGGTATCTGCAAAGCCGCAGCAAGTTTGAAGAGAGTATCTACACGCATTTGTTGGATATCTCCGCGTCGTAGCTTCAATATTTGCCGTTCGGAGACTCCAGCAGCACGCGCTAAAGCTTTAAAGCTCGAAATACCCACCACCTGCATTAGTTTTTGCAGTTGGTGAGTAAAATTTTGTGCGGATACTTGACTCATTTAAACAGTGACCAGTGACCAGTTGTTAGCTTCATACTGATTGGGTTTAATTCTCCCATTAATTGGTGGTGAGAATAAACATTCCTCACCAACTCCTGGTCACTGATTTAAGCCTAGTTGTGATTTTTGCATCCTTCTGGCAGAAACTTACTCTTCTAACAAACTTCTTAGCATCCAAGCGTTCTTTTCGTGTACTTGCATCCGCTGAGTCAACAAGTCGGCTGTTGGTTCGTCGTTTACTTGGTCTACAACTGGGAAAATAGAACGAGCAGTTCTAGCTACAGCTTCTTGACCTTCTACTAGCAAGCGGATCATTTCTGTTGCTTTAGGAACGCCAGGAGTTTCAGATATTGAGCTTAGTTTGGCATAATCGCTGTAAGTTCCTGGTGCGGGATAGCCTAGCGCTCTAATTCTCTCCGCAATCAAATCGACAGCCAACGCTAATTCTGTGTACTGCGTCTCAAACATCAAATGCAAGGTTTGAAACATTGGTCCTGTAACATTCCAATGGAAGTTGTGAGTTTTGAGATACAGCGTATAAGTATCGGCAAGTACGCGCGATAGCCCTTCGGCGATTTGCT
This sequence comes from Aliterella atlantica CENA595, assembly GCF_000952155.1. GTDB lineage: Bacteria > Cyanobacteriota > Cyanobacteriia > Cyanobacteriales > Chroococcidiopsidaceae > Aliterella > Aliterella atlantica. Next base: position 76,182 of record NZ_JYON01000023.1, read on the forward strand.
TGCGGTTTTCGTCGTCTATACCGATATTGACTGGAAATGCTACACCTTGAGCTTGCATGAATTTCTCCTAATTTCGTTAAAAATTAACTTAGCAGGCGGTTTTATGCCTTTAATATTGCCTAAAACACTCTAGTTGTAAATCGCTAACTGGTCGCTGTCTAAGCAATGTGCATCTTTAAAACAGCACGCGGCGCTTTACGCACTCTAGCTAAAATTGTTTCCTTGCCCAAACGCTGACAAGCTTCGTATCGATGGCAGCCGGAAAAGCCGTAATACTTGCCATCTACTTCTAATACATCAATTGGTTCTTGCTGCCCTATTTGGGCAATCGACTCCATCAACGCTTTAACCTTGTCTTGGTCGTTCTCTCGCGGTAATGGTCGATAAATCTGCTGTAGCGGAATCTCTTGTACCTTTATCATAGTGATGCTACATTATGTTTTCCCTCTTTCTAAATCATACTCATTATGACTTCATGTTGCAACCTTTTGAACGCGATTTAGTCAGGAAATTTGAAATATATAGGAGAATACTTATATGAGAAAAAATACATCCCCCTTAAGAAAGAGAAGTTTGGTATTGGGTCTATTGATACTGCCGCCTGTATGTATATTTGGGGTAACAGCATCAGCAAAGGCGATCGCTAAACCAGCAGAAAAAGAAATTAAAGTAGGCGTAGTACAGCGTTTTGGCGACGAACCAACAGAGCAATTGCAGTTAGAAGCAGTACCAGGCGATCGCTTAACGCTAAGTTTTCCTGCACAAGCAAAACAAACGTTGCAAGCGAGTAAAGTCACGCTAGAAGTAACAATGCAACCATTACCGCAAAGCGTCTTATCCGAGCGGGTAGTTTTGGGGACATTTCGCAGCTTTGAGACAGCCGAAGAAAGCGCCCAAAGATGGCGGGCTGTGGGGATACCAGTAGAAGTGGCGCAACCGGAACGCTGGCAAGTTTGGGCAAAAAGAGATGTATATAGAACCCCGATATTACGCAGATTATTGATGGGTAGCTTGCAAGCTAAAGGCGATCGCCTAGCTTATTTAGATAGCCAAGTTATGCAAGAAATTCCCAAAGTTAGTTGGATAGTAAACGGCAAACGCTACAGCAATAATGTATTAGATATATCTACTAGCAAGAATTTAGTAAAAGTTAGTCAAAAAGAGGGCGATCGCCAAAGCGTAACTTATCCAGGCTCTTTGCGCTTGCAACCCAACGCCTACGGCAGTTATACGCTAGTTAATAATGTTGATGTAGAAAGTTATTTGCGCGGCGTAGTACCAAATGAGATAGGCGCAAAAGCACCATATACAGCAGTAGAAGCACAAGCCATTATCGCGCGGACGTATGCTTTGAGAAATCTGCGTCGCTTTGCGATTGATAACTACGAACTATGTGCCGATATTCACTGTCAGGTATATAAAGGACTTAGCGGCGCAGTACCAAATAGCGATCGCGCGATCGCGGCAACTAAAGGGCAAGTGTTAACTTATGAAGATAAATTAGTAGACGCGCTATATTCATCTACTACAGGCGGGGTAACAGCCAAGTTTAGCGATGTTTGGAATGGGCAAGATCGTCCGTACTTGCAGCCTGTGATTGATTCTGCTGGGAGTGTATGGAATTTATCGCGTCAAAGTTTAGCAGACGAAGAGAACTTTCAGCGCTTTATAAATACTAAGCAAGGATTTAACGAAGTGGGCTGGAAGATGTTCCGCTGGCGCAAACAAAGCAGTATGGAAGATTTGACTAAGGATTTACGCAAATATTTAGAAGTAAATAGAAGCCCGATAGCTAGGTTTAAGCAGTTGCAGGGTTTGCAAGTCGTGGAGCGATCGCCAGGAGGACGAATTCTTAGATTAACAGTCCAAACAGATATCGGCACATTCGATCTGCTCAAAGATGACATTCGCAGTGCCTTTTCTGCGCCTAGAAGCACGCTGTTTTATTTAGAACCAGTGAAAAAAGGTGACAATCCTTTATGGGGCTATGCCTTCGTTGGCGGCGGTTTTGGGCATGGTGTAGGCTTGAGCCAAACAGGATCTTATCGTTTATCGGCGTTAGGTTGGTCGAGCAAGAGGATTTTGAACTTTTATTATCCTGGTACAGAAATCCAAGTTTTGAGCGCTAGAGCAAATCGTTAAATGATGCATAAAAGGCAGGAACTATTCAATAAGACGTTCCTGCCTTGAAAACCTTTAATCCCATGCAACCGATGCGATCGGTTAGTATAGTTCTTCTTCTTTATGGGTTTCGATTGTGCAGTCGGAGCTTGGGTAAGCTACGCAAGTTAGTACGTATCCAGCTTCGATTTGGTCGTCATCTAAGAAAGACTGATCGGATTGATCGACCGAACCTGCTGTAATTTTACCAGCGCAGGTAGAGCAAGCACCAGCGCGGCAAGAATAGGGTAGGTCAAGTCCAGCTTCCTCAGCCGCATCGAGAATGTAGGTATCGTCATCAACTTCAATCGTTTGATTTAATCCTTCGGATTCGCTGATTAAAGTTACCTTGTAAGTTGCCATTTATGTAGTTCCTCTCTTTCAAACGGCATATAAGTTTTGCTAAAGCAAACAAATAGATTCGTTAATCAAAACGAATTAGTTTGTTAAATTTGCTTCATCTTTGATACTACGGGAAAAATTCCTACTTTTAACTGTGTTATTGAACGCAATTAGTAATGGAATTTATCCTTCCTATTCTGATTACTTATACTTATATGACAGCAACTTAAATCCATGCATATATAAGCGAAACCTATAGGTAAAATACACAATAGCCCTAATTGGCTGCGATTAAAGTATAGGTATTAGTAATGAGCGATAATTTCTCATCTGGCAACAGCGTAATTAAGGTAGGTATAGTTGGTACTGGTTACGCAGCCAAGCTAAGAGCAGAGACGTTACAGAAGGACTCTAGAACGCAGTTAGTGGCTGTAGCAGGGCATACAGCCGAGAAAACAGCCGAATTTAGCCGTACTTATCAAGCAGAAGACTTCCCATCTGTAAGCGAATTAGTGCGATCGGATTTAGATATAATCATAGTTGCTAGTGTAAATAGGGAGCATGGAGCGACTTCTCGTACAGCCTTAGAACACGGTAAGCACGTAATAGTCGAATATCCTTTATCTTTAGACCTACAAGAAGCAGAAGAACTAATCGCTTTAGCTAAAGCCCAAAATAAACTATTGCACGTAGAGCATATCGAATTACTAGGCGGTTTGCATCAAGCCTTGCAGCAAAACATAGCCAAGATTGGCACGCCATTTTATGCCCGTTACAGTACCCTCAATCCTCAGTATCCAGCACCGAGGCGATGGACTTACAATCAAGAATTGTTTGGTTTTCCCATCAGTGGCGCATTATCGCGCATTCATCGCCTGACGAATCTATTTGGCACAGTTGATACAGTAAGCTGTCAAAATCGCTATTGGGGTGCAGATGGGGAATATTATCAAGCTTGTCTTTGCACAACTCAGTTAAAATTTACTTCGGGCTTAATAGCGGAAGTAGTTTATGGCAAAGGCGAAACTATTTGGCAAGATGAGCGCAAGTTTACAGTCGATGGCGAAAAAGGCGGCTTAGTCTTTGATAAAGAAGAAGGGATTTTGACTAATTCTGAAGGGACAACACCAATCGAAGTAGGTACGCGACGCGGGTTATTTGCTAAAGATACCGATATGGTATTAAATCATTTACTTAACGGTGACGAGTTATATGTCAGTGCATCTGATAGCTTGTACGCCCTGAAAGTTGCAGATGCAGCCCGTCGTTCTGCGGATACTGGGCAAACTGTAAGTTTAGAATGCTCCTAAGTGTTTGCCGATCGCGCTGACTTGATTTTGAATCCTTGATAACTTGGAACTAACATCTTGGCGATCTTGGTTGTTAGTTGCAATTATGCCATCCATACGAGTTGCAATATTGTTCATGGAATTAGTGTAATTTTTGATGTCTTGACTAAAAGACTCTAAAAAACGGTTGTTTGATTCTACTATCTGCTCAATCCGAGTTAAGCGATCGTTGCTAGCTGCTAATTGCTGCTCAAATTGTACCTGCCATTCGTTGCTATTTCTTGTAGACTCAGCTAATTGCTGCTCAAATTGCACCTGCCATTCGTTGCTATTTCTTGTAGACTCAGCTAATTGCTGCTCAAATTGCACCTGCCATTCGTTGCTAT
>NZ_JYON01000024.1 GCF_000952155.1 Aliterella atlantica CENA595
GATATTGGTAAGACTTACCTTTAACTTTAAACTCGTAGACTATCATGGTTATCGACCTATCACCATTTTTATGCTAACACGAACAGCACAAAAAAGATTCGCTATCGCGATAGTTTATTTTGTTGGTCGCAATTCATCATCCCGTTAATCCTGTCAGATGTAACGGGAGTCTTCTTGCTTCATTGAGATAAAAATATTTGAGATCGGCGATCGCACGATTGCAAAAATTGCCTTAGTTGTGCTTACATTGATTTTCATTGCGTAGTTAGTAGTTGAACCTGTTAAATCGCTGCCAGCCTCGCTCCTTAGTGAGGATAGCAAGTCAAAAATCCTACTTGCATAAGTAGCTAACAGCTAATCGATTGCTTCTCGTCACAATTTAAGGTAACTCGATTGTATGCCCAGAACCCCTAACGAGTATGTCGTACACCTGATGATTGAAGGTGGACACCGAGAAGAAGTCCGTTTTACTAACATTCAGGACTTTCAAAAATGGTACAGTACCGAACTCGTACCTAAGTCTGCCTCCGATGATTTCATCAGCGTGCCGATTAAAAACGTTCAAGGGGAATACATGGTGGTGCGTCCATCCCGAATTATGGCAATTCGAGTAGAACCTGTATTTAGTTCTAGTGTAGAAAGATTTTAGTGGTGGATGATGAGAAAAATAATTGCTTTACTGACATTGGGTGTAGGAGTGGCGATTTCAACGCCTGCGCCTTCGATTGCCCGCGTACCTCTGCAAGCAACAAACGTACAAAAGCAAACAAAAGATTGCTGCCTTGCAGATACTTTAGGGCTAGATACCCAAATATGGGGGGAAGATGGTAAGCCTGGAGATTGGCGGGCAGTCCTTAAATCAGTCGATCATAGTTTGAAGTATTTAAATACACCAGGTTCGGCAAAAGTTTATCGTCGCTATGCAAAAAGTGGCATCACCCGCGATCGCGTACGCCGCAGTTTGGTACACTTTCGCAAGCTAGTAGTTGCGGCTAAATCTCCCACCGACTTGCAGCAAGCTGTGAAGCGCGATTTTGTCTTTTACCGCTCGATTGGCAAAGATGGTAAAGGGGACGTTTTATTTACTGCCTACTACGAGCCAATGTACGCTGCTAGTCGCGTCAGAACGGAGCAATACCGCTATCCTCTGTATCGGATGCCAGCAAACTTTACAAAATGGTCGAAACCTCATCCTACTCGCGCTCAATTGGAAGGTAGAGACGGTTTATTGGGAGCAAAAAGTCGGCTAAATGGGTTAGAACTTGTGTACCTGAGCGATCGCTTAGATGCTTTCTTAACTCAAGTCCAAGGTTCTGCTAGGTTGCAGCTAACAGACGGTAGTGAGATGAGTATCGGCTATGCTGCCAAAACTAATTATCCTTATACCAGCATTGGTAAAGAACTAGCCAAAGATGGCAAACTACCCTTGGCAGGGCTAACTTTGCCTGTAATGATTGGTTATCTATCTCAGCATCCTTGGGAACTTAATAATTATCTTCCCCGCAATCGTAGCTTTGTATTCTTCCGCAAAACTTATGGAGCGCAAGCTACAGGCAGTTTGGGCGTACCTGTGACGGCAGAACGTTCTATCGCTACTGACAAGTCTTTGATGCCTCCTGGGGCTTTGGCACTGATGCATACTAGCCTACCTTTTGGCGAAACTACCGAGCAAATGGAGTATAAAACAGTTAGCCGCTTTGTTTTGGATCAAGATGCAGGTAGCGCGATTAAGGGACCAGGACGTGTAGATTATTTTATGGGAACTGGGAAACTAGCAGGCGATCGCGCTGGGATTACTGGTAGTAGAGGTCAGTTGTACTATTTACTGCTGAAATAGCAACGATTGATGAAAAGGAGAAAGGGTAAAGAGTTTAACTTTACCCTAATTTCCATATTACTGATAGTTTTTTCTGTAATGCCGTTTGACGATCGACTAGAAACCTTTTTTGCTAGAAGCCGCCAACAATGGCGACAATGGTTAGAAACAAATCATCTGACATCCTGCGGTGTATGGCTTGTCTACTACAAAATTAAAAGTGGCAAACCAAGCGTTCGATATAGCGAAGCAGTCAAAGAAGCTTTATGTTTTGGTTGGATTGATAGCAAAGTTCAATCTATAGATGCAGAAAGTTATCGACAAATATTTACACCGCGCAAACCTCAAAGTGTTTGGTCAAAATTAAATAAGCAATATATTCAAGAACTTATAGAGCAAGGTTTGATAACTGAAATTGGTCTGGAAAAAATTGCCGTAGCAAAACAAAATGGCTCGTGGTACAAGTTGGATGCCATAGAAGAGTTAACAATTCCAGCAGACTTAGAGCAAGCCTTAACAGCAAACGCAATTGCTAATAGCTATTTTCAGGCTTTTAGTAAATCGTCTAAAAAGAACATACTGGCTTGGATTGAAAGCGCCAAACGCCCAGAAACAAGAGTCAAAAGAATCGAACAAACTATCAACTTTGCGTTGCAAAACAAAAGTCCTTTAGCGAGATAGTATTGTAGGGTGCGTTGTCCGCAACGCACCCTACCAATCTGGCTAATTTTCAAAACCTAAACAAAGGGACAAGATTGCTTCCTTTCATAATTTTTTAGCTACTAGATGTCCTAGATAAATATACCGTTTTAGTCCCAAAATTTAAGCGATACTAATAGCCATACAGTTAGGTTTTTAATTGTTAATAAGGAGGATAATCAAATTCATCTTCCTCTGGGTAAGTATAAGAACTAGAAGCACCTGCTGTTGCCAATTTGGGCATTTCTACTTTGATTTGTTCTTTGCCAAATTCTTTGTATTCCTCAAACATCTGAGTAATTATTGCTGACTCATGAGAATCTGAAGCAATCAAAAATTGAGTCAAAGTATCCGCTGTAGGATGTCCGTAGTCTACTGTCGCTGCTACTAAAGCTGTATTTTCTGCATTTCCTCTTTCTTCTGGTTCAATTGTTGGACAAAAAATTCCGTGAGCGTGAAACAACGAGCCTTTTGCTGCAACTGGTTGATTGCGGTAGCTAGCATAAGCTTTCTCTAATTCGCTTACAAATCCCGTTAATTCTCTATTTTGTCTGTTGAAATCGTAGTACGCTTTGCTAAAACTCGTACCAGATGCACCGTTTACAGTTAGTTGTAAGGGCAATTTGTGTAATAACTTTTTGTCTTCACCTACTATAAATATGAGATGGCGCGTGTAGGTTTTAAACTTAAGCTTGTCTGCTATAAAAGCGTCGTAATTATCTTTGAATGTACCAATTTTTTCTCCAGTTTCGCGATTCTTTAGAGATAAAGGTCCCCGACGTACTATAACTAAGCGTGGAGTTTTACTAATATACAGGTCTTGAATTTCTCCAGTGCTAAAAGCATATTCTATTTGCTGCCAATTTGCATCGGGAGTAAAACCTACAGTACGAGCATTATCTAACTTAATTGCTAGCCCGTAAGGCAGAAGATCGCGCTCATCGTAGCGAGGATTCACAATTTGACACCAAGGAATAACTTGAGATGGTGGCGCGTTAAATTTGTCGTCTTCAAAATCAAAATTTGTCGGTAAATTCATGTTCAACTAATCAAAATCTATGCTTATAAAGCTTATCTTTTCTACAATGAAGAAAGTATCCGGCAAAATACGGGTAAACTGCAAATAGCAACAACTCTTCATTTTTATATTGCGGATTGTGACAGCAAGAAAGTGAGGAGGAATGACTTTAATAGGCGATCGCATTGTTAGCTGCGCTATTACTACTGCGACTTTGAGCAAACGAACCTAAATTATTTTTGTCATGAGAATTAATACGTTTTTTCAATAAAAATTAGTAAATGGTAATATAAAATACATCATATTATTCAACTTAGTGTTTTATCTAATTAGGTTAAAATCGACTATCCTTGACGAAAGATTTTGACCGCAGCAAAATCTAGAACATGGAAGCATCTTTTGAAATTACATTGCAGATAGCGATCGCCGTTGTCGCAGGAATCGGCGCTCAAGTGCTGGCGGAGTACCTCAAAGTACCCAGCATCGTGTTTCTGCTGCTGTTTGGCATTGTTCTAGGTGCAGACGGTACGGGCTTGCTGCACCCTCAGTTACTAGGCGCAGGCTTAGAAGTAATTGTTGCCCTAGCGACAGCCGTAATCTTATTTGAAGGCGGGTTGAACTTAGAAATGCGAGACTTAGGCAAAGTCTCCGGTAGTTTGCGTAACCTAGTCACAATTGGGACGCTAATTACTTTAGTTGGTGGCGGTATGGCGGCGCACTGGTTGGGGGAGTTTCCTTGGGCGATCGCTTTTCTGTATGCTTCTTTAGTTGTAGTTACAGGACCTACTGTAATTAGTCCTTTACTTAGGCACGTCAAAGTAGATAGGCAAGTTGCCACGCTCTTAGAGGGTGAAGGAGTCTTAATCGATCCGGTAGGGGCAATATTAGCTGTAGTAGTATTAGACACGATTTTAAATGGCGAAGCTGACCCTATTGCTGCATTTAGTGGCTTAGTTCTACGCTTGGGTATTGGTGGCGGAATTGGAGCGTTAGGCGGTTGGTTGTTGAGCTTGATGTTCAAACGCGCTCATTTTATTGCTGACGAACTGAAAAATTTAGTAGTTTTGGCTGGATTGTGGGGATTATTTACCCTAGCGCAACTGATTCGCAGCGAATCGGGGTTGATGGCGACGGTAGTAGCAGGAGTAGTATTAGGATCTGCCTCTATCCCTGAAGAAAGGCTACTTAGGCGCTTTAAAGGGCAATTAACGATTCTCGGTGTTTCCGTACTGTTTATTTTGCTAGCGGCGGATTTATCAATTGCCAGTATAGTTGCCTTGGGTTGGGGTAGCTTATTTACTGTACTGGTACTAATGTTTGTCGTGCGCCCGATTAACATTGCCGTGTGTACTTGGAACAGCAGTTTAAGCTTGCAGCAAAAGCTATTTTTATGTTGGGTTGCACCTAGAGGTATTGTTTCAGCTTCCGTTGCCTCTTTATTTTCTATCTTATTAACTGACAGAGGTATTAATGGCGGCGATGCAATCAAAGCCTTGGTATTTTTGACAATTATCATGACCGTATTTTGTCAAGGGTTGAGCGCTGGTTGGGTAGCAAAATGGCTGGCGATCGCTTCTACCGAAGCAACAGGAGCGGTAATAGTTGGCTGCAACCCTTTGAGCTTGCTAATTGCCCGTTTATTTCAAGAACGCGGCGAATCAGTCGCAATTATCGATACCGATCCTGTAGCCCAAGAACAAGCCGCAACCGAAAATATTCCTTTTTTCCTCAGCAGTGCTTTAGATCCCCAAGTGCTAGAAGAAGCCGGAGTTAGTTCTAGAGGAACTTTCCTCGCGATGACAAACAATGGCGAAGTAAATGTTGTTGTCGCCCAAAGAGCAGCAGAAGAATTTAAACCGCCGCGAGTTTTAGCTATTTTTCCCCGCGATCCGCAAGCTAATGATGGCAGCAATAACAACAAAAAAATTAGCCAGGCTTTTTTACCAGATTTTGCCAGTAAAACTTGGAACGATTATCTCAGCGATGGGCGAGTCAAGCTGGGAACTACAACGCTAGTAGAGCCAGGATTTGCATTTCAACAGGCGCATTTACAAGCATTAATGCGAGCGGGGGAACTCGTACCCTTGTTTGTAGAACGCGAAGCTAGGTTACAAATTGTGTTAGCAACAGAAGAATGGCAAATAGGCGATCGCTTAATCTACCTGCTGCACGATCCTAGACCAATTTTATTAAAGCGTTTATCTGGGCAACGTCAATCTAGCCGCCTGACTCTAGAAAAATTACCAGAAGTAGAAGAAGTAGCGATTAACTCAGCAGCCTTAGCCGCAGCCATCTCTACTAGCGTAGAAGCGACAGCTTTAAACGAAGGCATAAAAGAAACTTAAACATTTTCCTCCTCAAGCCGCAAAGCGGCAATTCATAATTACGAATGCGCGAATTACGAATTACGAATTAATAAAGGGGCAGCTTTGAGCAGAGTTTGCGTGTAAGGATGTTGGGGATTAGTAAATATATTTTCAGTAGCGCCAAGTTCTACAATTTGTCCGGCATTCATTACAGCAATGCGATCGCACAAAAACCGCGCTAGCCAAAGATCGTGAGTAATAAATAAGTAAGTAAGTTCAAATTTTTGCTTCAAATCCAGCATCAAATCTAATACTTGCGTTTGGACGCTAGCATCTAACATACTTACAGGTTCGTCGCAAATCAACAGTTTTGGGCGCGTAATCAAAGCCCGCGCGATCGCAACTCGCTGCTGTTGTCCTCCTGACAAATCGGACGGATAGCGATCGTAATACTCCGCAGCAGGTACTAACCCTACTTGTTCTAGCATTTGCATTACCTGCTTTTTTGCTGGCAATTCTGGTGTATCTAACTTGTGAATCGCTAAGGGATCGGCAATATTTTCACCAACTGTCATCGCCGGATTAAGGCAAGCATGAGGATCTTGAAACACCATTTGCATTTGACGGCGCTGCTGCAACAAGCTTTGCCAGGGTAAGGTAGTTAGTTCCGTTGCTTGCAACTGCACTTTGCCAGATGTGGGGCGAATTAGCTGCAATATAGTCCGAGATAGAGTGCTTTTACCACAACCCGACTCGCCCACCAGCCCTAAAATTTCGCCTGGGTACAGTTCCAAATTGACACCATCAACAGCCTTAATTGTTTGCTCCTGCGCCCCCAAAAAGCGCTCGATCAAATTCGGTTCCAGCGTATAATACTGCTGCAAATTTGTAACTTTCAGCAAAGGCGATTGATTAGTAGGGGCGCAATGCATGGCGCTTTTACCATCATGAATGTGCAACGCTGCTTTGAGAAGGCTGCGCGTATATTCGTGCTGGGGTTTTTCAAAGACAGATTTAGCCTCCCCAACTTCTACTAAAGCACCTTGGTACATTACGCCAATAGAATTGCAATACTCCCCAACTAAGGCTAAATCGTGGGAAATTAATAGCAATGCCATGTCTCGTTCTTGGCACAGCCTAGTTAGTTCTTTGAGTATTTCTGAGGCAACAGTTACATCTAAGCTGGTGGTTGGTTCGTCAGCCACAATTAATTTGGGGTTGAGTAACAGAGCTAGAGCGATCGCAACTCTTTGTCTCATCCCGCCGCTAAATTCGTGGGGGTATTGCTTCCATCTGCTAGCGGGAATTTTTACAGATTCTAAAGTGGCGATCGCTTTTTCTTTGGCTTGCTGATGCGATAGCTGCGGTTGGTGAGCTTTGAGCGTTTCTATACAATGCTTGCCAATTGTCATCAACGGATCGAGGCGCGTCATTGGATCTTGAAATATCAAGGCTACAGCTTCGCCGCGAAATCGCCGCAACTGGGCGCTTGTCATCTCAAACACCGATTTATCTTCAAAATATACTTTGCCTTCAATCTGCGTAGCTGGCGGTAATAAGCGCATTGCTGCTCTACCTAGAGTAGATTTACCACAGCCTGATTCTCCTACTAACCCCAAGCGATCGCCCCTTTGCAATGTTAAAGATACATCGTTGACTGCCCAATTGGGTTGCTCTGTAAGTCGGCGTTGGGGATAGGCTACTTTGAGGTTTTCTATTTTAAATAAAGGGTTACTCATATTTGGTTAGCTAATGCGCGATCGGCTCTTAGCTGATAATTTTTAGTTATTGTACTGGTTTAGGCTAATTCTACGATTGTGTTGCAGTAGCTTAGTAGAGTTTCGATACGGCTTTTAAGTTGTGTTTGCCTATTAGTTGCTGTTGCTTGCGCTCTTGCTGCTTGCAAAAATCTTACATCCATTCCTAAAAGTTGTAGCTGTTTGCTAATTTCTGTCTGGTAAGCACGAATTTGCGCTTCCTGTACTGGCGATAAGTCGCTAGAGTCTAAAGTCAAAAGCTGTTGCCCAAAAAATTGTTGCGCTTGCTGTACGCTTTGGCGTAGTTTGCCCCCTGCTAGCACAGAATTAGCTGCTTGCAGTTGCAGCCCCTCTAGTAGTTGAGCAAATTCTTGGTAGCGTTGTTGATATCTTGACAACATTCAGCCAATTGTTATGTAGAATTAATGTAAAGAATTTTGCCTTGTTAATAAATTTTAGAGACGTTATATACAACGACTCGGATTGACCAATAGTTTTTATACCTCCTTTGACATATTTGGTACAGATTGGCGTTACGATTGACAAACTATATTAGTTTTTCCCTAGCCTAAATAATACTTTCAATAGATCGCTCCGTTGATTTTTTAACTTTACCCCCACACCCCAAATAAGTGATTGAAGCTCGATCCCCTATGAATGTCGTTGCTCCGAAAGCCTCCTTTAATTGCGTTATTCCTGAGTGGTTGCAAAAGTGTCTGATTTCCGAAAATGACAGCGATCCCAGCGATGCGGGGATAATTTGTCGGGCTTTTGAATTTGCCTATAACTTACACCAAGGGCAGTATCGCAAATCTGGCGAACCTTATATCTGTCATCCTGTTGCCGTTGCGGGTTTATTGCGAGATTTGGGTGGCGGTGGCGCAATGATAGCGGCTGGCTTTCTCCACGACGTTGTAGAAGACACAGAAATTACCCTAGAGGAAATAGAAAAGCGATTTAATCCAGAAGTTAGGCAATTAGTAGAAGGCGTTACTAAGCTATCTAAATTTAACTTTTCCAGCAAAACAGAAAGCCAAGCTGAGAACTTCCGGCGGATGTTTTTGGCAATGGCGCAAGATATTCGGGTAATTGTAGTCAAACTTGCCGATCGCTTGCACAATATGCGAACGCTAGAACACTTGCCAGATGAAAAGCGCCGCCGTATTGCTCAGGAAACGAGAGATATTTTCGCTCCTTTGGCTAATCGGTTGGGGATCGGGCGAGTTAAGTGGGAATTAGAAGATTTAGCCTTTAAGTATTTGGAACCAGATGCTTATCGCCAGATTCAAGAATTAGTAGCTGAAAAACGCGGCGATAGGGAAGCGAGACTTACTAGAGTTACTGAAGTCCTTAAAGCTAGATTAGAGCAATCAGGCATCCAATATAGCGATATTAGCGGTCGTCCCAAGCACCTGTATGGGATTTACCAAAAAATGCAGCGCCAACAAAAAGAATTTCACGAAATTTACGACTTGGCAGCAATTCGGCTCATCGTGCAAACAAATGAAGAATGCTACCGCGCTTTAGCAGTAGTACATGACGAATTTAAGCCGATCCCAGGACGATTTAAAGATTATATTGGTTTGCCTAAGCCCAACCGCTACCAATCGCTGCATACTGCGGTTGTAGGCTTTACCGGACGACCTTTAGAAGTGCAAATTCGCACTTTAGAAATGCATCATATCGCCGAGTACGGAATTGCTGCTCATTGGAAGTACAAGGAAAAAGGCAGCACGCACACACAGATGACACCAGGAGATGAAAAATTTACCTGGCTGCGGCAATTATTAGAATGGCAGCACGATTTGAAAGACGCGCAGGAGTATTTAGAAAGCGTCAAAGATAATTTATTTGAAGATGACGTTTATGTATTTACTCCCAAAGGCGATGTAGTCTCCTTAAGTCCAGGATCGACTACAGTAGATTTTGCCTATCGGATTCACACAGAAGTAGGCAATCATTGCTGCGGGGCGCGAGTAAACGGGCGGATGGTTACGCTAGATACGCAGCTAAAAAACGGCGATATTGTCGAAGTTCTTACTCAGAAAAATAGCCATCCTAGCTTAGATTGGTTGAATTTTGTCAGGACATCTGCAGCTAAGAACAGGATCAGACAGTGGTATAAGCGATCGCACCGCGACGAAAATGTAGCACGCGGGCGAGAGATGTTGGAAAAGGAAATGGGCAAAACTGGCTTTGATGCTTTGTTGAAGTCAGAACCAATGCAACAAGTCGCAGAAAAGTTTAACTATCACAGCGTCGAAGACTTATTAGCGGCTTTGGGTTACGGCGAACAGACATCAAACTCGGTACTCAATCGCTGGCGAGAAACAGTCAAAGCGCAGCAACCGATCGCCACTACAGATATTACTTTACCCACAACAGCAGCGCGATCGCCATTACCCACCAAAAAGGCTAGCGAGTCGCCTATCGCAGGCGTAGAAGGGCTGCTTTATCACTTAGCTGGGTGTTGCAGTCCTATTCCAGGAGAGTCGATTATTGGGGTAGTTACGCGCAGCAATAAGGGAATTTCGATTCACCGCCAAGGCTGTCAGAACGTGGAAAGCGTAGAAGGCGATCGCTTAGTACCTGTAAGTTGGAACCCAATTGACACGCAAAAAGGTCGTCCCCAAACTTATCCAATTGACGTACAAATTGAAGCTATTGACCGTGTAGGCGTACTCAAAGATATATTGTCACGACTTAGCGACCAAAGCATAAATGTGCGTAACGCCAACGTCAAAACTGCCAACGGACAACCAGCAATTATAGATTTAGGAATTGAAATACGCGATCGCGTTCAGCTAGAACAAGTATTTGTGCAAATCAAAAAGATGAGCGATATTCTCAACATTCGTCGCGTCGGGCAAGTTGAGGAGTAATAGTAAGTATGTTGAAAGCGCTAGACATTGCCTTAGTCTGCGCTCGTTTGACTTTAATTCCCGCAGGATAGTTAGATAAAACTAACTATAAAACGCTATCTTTTAAACTATTTGTAACTTAAACTACAGATTTTTGTTGATAACTACCGTACCTTCTAACTCAATTTCTTCGGCAATATCTATGAGTTTATGGGCTTCAACTTTGAGTTTAGTTGAGATATCGCTTGCCGATTTTACTGGATTTTTTTGCAAAAAGTTGATTGCTGCCTCTTGGGTGTGGAAGTAGTAAGTTTCGCCGTCACTTGCTGTTGTGTACCAATTACCTGTAGAGGGATCTCGATCGCTATTCCAGGAAATTAAACCTAAAGTTTGTTCGTCTATTTCCACCTTATATTCTTTGTAGTCAGAACCATCTAGAGTACACAACAATTTGACGTTTTGCATATTTCGACTCTGCTATTAACGAAAATTCTTGAGTTTGAGTATATTGTTAAGCCTATTAGTTATTTAACTACCTTTGTTTGTAACTATTGGGCAAAATTCTATGTCTGTAGATAGGTTTTAGCTCGATTAACGATCGCCAAATACATCGTGAAGCAGAATTGCGATCGCGATCGCCAAAATCGTTAGGATTAAAGCAACAACTTAAAAGCTAACAATGACTGCATCGCACAATCCCCTACTTAACCTTAATTACGAGCCTGCAATCGAATCCTTGGGTAATGAATACTATGATGTTGTCCAAGCAGCAGAATTTCCGCAGCATATCTTACGTTTTCGCAACGATTTATTGTTACCGCTATTAGGACTAGATCCGCAAACAGTTACAGACGAGGATTTTGTGGAGGCTTTTGGCAAATTTCAGGGGCGATCGCCGCTTTTGGCTTTACGCTATCACGGTTATCAATTTGGCTACTACAACCCCGATTTAGGTGATGGTAGAGGCTTTTTATACGGTCAAGTGCGTGGGACAGATGGCGAACTCTACGACTTTGGTACTAAAGGATCTGGTAAAACTCCTTACTCGCGTGGTGGAGATGGAATGCTAACCCTTAAAGGTGGAGTTAGGGAAGTATTAGCAACCGAAGCACTGTATCGATTGGGAGTACGTACTTCTCGCACTTTTAGCATGATAGAAACAGGCGAACAACTATGGCGCGGTGACGAACCTTCCCCCACGCGATCGTCTGTAATGGTGCGTTTTAGCCGATCGCACATTCGTTTTGGTACATTTGAACGCTTGCGCTACATAGAACGAGCAGATTTAACTAAGAAGCTGCTAGACCACGTAATTGAAAACTATTATCCAGATATTTTTACTAAACCAGACCAATATGCCTTATTTTACGCTCAATTAGTCCAAAGAGTTGCTAAATTAGTTGCCCAATGGATGGCAGCAGGCTTTTGTCATGGTGTATTAAATACAGATAATATGTCAATTACTGGGGAAAGCTTTGACTACGGACCTTATGCTTTCATTCCTACCTACGATCCTTTATTTACAGCAGCTTATTTTGATTATGGCAAACGCTACTGTTATGGCAATCAACCAGATGTTTGCTGCGCGAATTTAGAAGCTTTGCAAGAACCGCTAGCAGCAGTTATTAATGCAGAAGATATGGTAAATGGGTTGGCGCAGTTTTACGATCGCTACCTGTATGAATATAGACTGTTGATGCTGAAAAAACTGGGTTTTACTAATGTAGATATACCCCAATTAGATGACTTGTTAGCAGTTACAATTGAGCTTTTAAAAGAAACTCAAATTGGCTACCACGACTTTTTTACGCAAATTACAGCTAAGTTTTCTTCTAGTTGGCGCGATCGCACAGATTTGTCTCTAGACACCTCCCAGCCAGAACTACTAGCAAAGTGGTGCAATACGTATCAACAAGTATTAGCAAAATTACCTGTAGACGAAACTGATAAAATTGCCCAAACATTGCAAGATAGTAACCCTAAAACAGCACTACTAAGACCAGTTATAGAATCAATTTGGGAACCTATAGCTAATGATGATAACTGGCAACCTTTTAACGAGTTGGTAAAGCGCTTGCAAACTGGAAATTAAATATTTTCTGGACGATAAACTCTACCCAAAGAACGAGCGCCCATAATTTCAATAACCACATCGACCTGACTTTTTTGCTCAACTAAAGGTTTGATAAATAATTCTGGATGCAGCGATCGCCAAAAATACTTGACAAATTCCTCTATTTCTGAATCGGTCATGCCTGCTTTACCAGCAGCGATCGCCTGTCGTTCAGCTTGTTGCCGCCAAGCGATACTATAGCGATAATCAGTAGGATACAAAACAATCAAACGGTCTAAATGCGCCCACAAAGGCAGATAATCGTGTAATTTAGCATTCATATCACGGGCAAAATCGCGGTCAAAAGCCGTAACAATCGGCGGCGGTGCATTATCAAAAGCACTTGGAGCGATAGGTCGAACGCCGATAAACCAACCTTCAAACAGCACAATATCAATATTAGAGACTTCTTCAGGTGTAGAGCGATCGCCAGCACCGTTATAAGCTGATTTATCAAAGCGGGGAAGTTGAATCGGTTTATCAAAGTTAGGTTGATGCAGTTGTTCTAGTACCATTAAACCCAACTCGACATCGTGAGTACCAGGAGGACCCCGCCAAATGAGCCGAGGGTCTTGTTGCTGTAAAATTAGGCGATCGCTATAAGTCTTATACAAGTCATCGATAGACAAACTACAAGTGCGATATCCTAAGTGACCTGAAATTGCTCTTAAGACTGCCGCTAAAGTAGTTTTACCCATACCTTGACCGCCCAAAATACCTTGAATCAAAGGTCGAGATTGTTCTTGACGACAAGCAGCTATTTGCATCGCCAGAGGCAGCCACAAGTGCCAGAGAGTGGCGATAAGTGTGTGGGCTGGTAGTTGTAAGGAACGATCGCACTCCTCGCTAAAAGCAGGGTAAAAAGAGCGCAAAAGCTGCGACCTGGTATCGACTTTTTCGGCGACATTTTCCGGTGTAATCCCAAAAGCTGTAGCCCGTTCTGAATCTTGAAGTATGGCAGTTGCTAATTGTTGGCGATCGCCAAATGTATCTGTACCCGCCACAACTCTGTACAGAGAATCGTGCATCGTGCTAAGAACCAAGTTTGAAGGCTTCGATAAATAAGCTGTAAGTAAGACCAATTTTCAGCGCATTTAATGACTCTACCCAAAAAGCTCTGTTTCCTTGGCGACTGCTACGGTAATAAATGCGGTCTACAATTTCTACCAAACTAACTAAAATCGCTGCCGCAATAATATCCCAGTCTGCCGCCTGCCCCGCAGTTGTAGAAACTGCCGTTCCCAGAAAAAAGCCAAATAACAGCGAAATTATCAATAACGATAGCCGCCGCCAAGGATTAAAAAACCATCTTCCCAACTGCCCGCCGATAGCATCAACAATACCGCTCAGACGAGTATTTTGCATAACTAAAAATTGCTAGTGTAGATGTGCCAGATATAAATCTGCCTTATATCTATATACAGAGGATATCGTACAAGCTTTAGCCTATTTCAGTAGTAGAGGGACTATTTATTATAAAAGTCGCCAATTTATCAACATAATAAGCCGCTAATTTGTTAAGCATAAAGAAACTGGATATCTATAAAACTATGAATGCTAAATCCTCGGTGTATCCTGCCATTACGATCGCCTCTTTGCTCGGACTTGCTATGCTAGCGATCGCTGCAATGCAGTTTAGCGTATCAGTCGAACCCCCGATCGCTCCGCCGCCGACAACCGCCAGAGTACCGTCAACGCCAGCAGCGCAGCCAACTGTCGCCGCCAACAACGCACCGCAAGCAAAGCCCGCAGCTAGCATTCCTGGGGCGTTGATAATGAGCAATCAGACTGATGTACCTGTAAGAGTGGCGCTTTTAGCTAGAGGTAAAAACGCAGTAGAACCCGCACATTGGGATTTTGCCCCCCAAGAAGGTAGTAAAGAAGGATTAGTTCTTTCTCTACCAGAAGGGAACTTTAAGCTCAATAAAGGAGACATTTTAGTTGCCTTTGCTCAAGATGGTTCCGGTTATTACTGGGGACCTTATGTAGTAGGAGAATCAGATGCACCAGTTTGGGATAAAAAGCGATCGCAGTGGCAGTTAACTTTAAAGTAACTATTAATATGAAGATCGCTTATAGACTTTTAATGGCATGAAATTGAGCTTGCACCGTAATCTAGCTGATGGGCTGCAAAATATAGAAAAGCGTCCTCATCTGGCTTGGACTTTATCGATCTTGTGGCTGCTGTTTGTTGGTTGGATTGCCTTCTTTTGGCATTTGGGCAGTACCAGCTTAATTGATGAGACAGAACCGCTATTTGCCGAAGCTGCAAGGCAAATGACAGTTACAGGCGATTGGGTAACACCATATTTTAATGGTGTAACTCGTTTTGATAAGCCGCCTTTGGTTTATTGGTTGATGGCGACTTCTTATCAAACTATCGGCGTGAATGAATGGGCGGTACGTCTACCTTCAGCGCTGGCGGCGATGAGTGTAGTTTGTTTGGGATTCTATACTATTTGGTCTTTTGGACTGCATACAAACGCTACTAAGGAACCGTCTAAACCTGGTTATTGGTGGAGTGCAGCTATCGGCGCGGCTTTGATGGCGCTAAATCCAGAGACGATCGCTTGGGCGCGGGTTGGTGTATCGGATATGCTGCTCACAGGCTGTATGGCTTCGGCTTTGCTGTGCTTTTTTATTGGCTACGCGCGATCGCCGCAATCAAAAGTGCAGTTTCGCTGGTATTTAGCCTTTTACGTACTAATTGCAGCGGCAATTTTGACTAAAGGACCTGTAGGCATTGTTTTACCAGGTTTAATTATTATTTCCTTCTTGTTTTATGTTGGTAAGTTCAAAGAAGTGTGGCAGGAAATGCGCCCGCTATGGGGTAGCTTAATCATTTGCGCGATCGCTTTGCCTTGGTTTATATTAGTAACTTTGCGTAACGGCGATGCATATATCAACTCATTTTTTGGCTATCACAATATCGAACGCTTTACAGGAGTAGTTAACAATCACTCTGCACCTTGGTATTTTTACTTTATAGTAGTGTTGCTTGGTTTTGCTCCTTGGTCGATTTATTTGCCTGTAGCGATCGCAAAGGTCAAGTTTTGGCAGCGCTCTATTTGGCAACATCAAGCAAGAACCAATCAACTAAGTTTGTTTGCGCTGTTCTGGTTTTTGGGTGTTTTTAGCTTTTTTACTGTTGCTGTAACCAAATTACCTAGTTATGTATTGCCTTTAATGCCAGCAGGGGCGATGCTAGTTACGCTAGCTTGGAGCAATTTGCCATCAAATCTCAAGTTACAAAGGTTTTTCCAAGTTAGTCGGTGGTTAAATATAGTTTTATTAGTGGTTCTAGCGGTAGGATTTTTCTTGCTGCCTAATTTAATTGGCATAGATCCAGCGATACCGAATTTACAGCAATTAGTTAAACAGTCTGGTTTGCCAGTTGTGGCAGGGACGATTTGGGCGCTTGCAGGAGTAGGAGGAGCGATTTTATTGTTGCGCCGTCAAGGGCGTTGGCTATTGGGTGCGAACTTGTTGGCGTTTATTGCTTTTATGATGTTTGTGATTACGCCTGCTGCTTTTTTGATGGATGGCGCAAGACAATTGCCTTTGAAACAATTGTCGGCGATCGCTGCTACTAGCCATCAACCAGGTGAAGAATTAATCATGATTGGTTTTAAAAAGCCGAGTGTAGTATTCTACAGCCATTTGCCAGTGACTTATATTAAACAGACTGATACAGGTCTAGATTACGTCAAGAAAATTCTAGATGCCAGATCGTCTCCTGTTTCGGTAATGGTGTTGACACAGCCGCAAAAGCTAGCAGGCTTAAAGTTGTCTCCTCCATCCCAGTATGTGAATTTGGGCAAAACTGGGGGATATCAACTTATTCGCGCTAGTAAATGGGCGTTGCTGAATAGCAGTATGAATTAGAGAGGAACTGGAACATCCCAGAATTTAGAATAGTGCAGTAACAATCGAACCCGTGAGCCTCAGCATTTCTGCGGACGAGCGAATAACATAATGTCTTGCGATGCCATCGGGCGAGATAGTGTCTTTGAAAAGCATTTGCACTGATATCACTATTTTCTAAAGCAACTAGGGTATTGGTATCAATACCCCTGTCCGTATTTTTCTGTAACAATTCCAAAAGCTGTTTTAATATCTAATTGCCTAGCTGAAATAATTATATCTGCGCCTTTTCCAATAGAAAGATTTTGTGAAACAATGCCTGCTCCTAAACCATCTATTCTAGAATTTCCTAGCGCAGCAAAATTTAGATTAAATGACCTGGAAATTGCATATCCCTCAAAGTGTGGGCGCTTTGAGGGATTTTGGGTATTCGGTATTGGTTTTTCAACTGCTATGTCAAATTATCTGCTCTCTCAACTGCTTTTTTTAACTCTTCAAAGGTAATACTACCGTCTTCGTTTGAAGCATACCGTGATAGTAACTCCTGGGGGCTAGTAATACCTGTTTCTGATGAGATGATTGCACTTAAGCCAGGACTTAAAAAAAGCTCATTCATGGAGACTTTGCCATCTCCATCGGTATCCAAAGTATCAAAAAGAGATTGAAGCTCTTGCTCGGTTGCCATAAGTTTCTATTTGAATTGATTTTTAAATTTACTATCTCATTAATATTTCACTTATCAAACAAACTTACATCCAAAGAGGTAGAAACGGGTATTGCAGGAGCTTAGAACGGGTATAAGCTGCGATCCAGTGTGTACAGTTAGGAGCGGAAAAATCAATTGGCATGGTCGAGCCAAAGTTCTTACTCAACAAATGAATCTGCATTGGCGGATGTTGTCAGATGTAGCAGTGCTGCATCTCTACATTCTTCCTTGTCTCTTCATCTCTATTCTTCTTTTTTCAATGCTTGATGGATGTGGTTTAACAATTCTTCCATAGAGACGGAAGGCGGCAGGATGCGGGTAGCGATCGCATCTAAAATATTTGCTAATTCTCTGCTATTTTTCGGCTTTTTTGGGCTTGATCGCCGATCTATGACTAAAATTGGTGGCATTTTGTCTTGCTGGCTCAAAACTCTAACTGCTTCTATTGCTTGGGCATTTACAGGAAAATTTCCCCAACTAATTATTAGTAGATCGATGCTGTGAGAACGAATTTGTTGTATTAGTTCTAGCCAAGAGCGACCGAGGGTGCTTTTGAAGCCAGCGCTGTGCAAATATTGAATTAAGGCTTGAAACCACTCATTTTTTGACATCTGTAAAGCGCCGTCAGTTTCTAACTTTTGATTATCTAGTTCTGGTAAATCTGCTAAAGTCGCCAAATCTACTACTGACAAGTTAGGCTTCCACCTGATACCCGCAGCAGTTTGGAGAACTGTTACCAACGTATCTAAGGATGAATCTGATTCTAATAGCGGACAAGGAAAGATAGAAAGTTCTGGTACTTGCGTCGCTGCTTGAGTAATTTCTGGATCTAAAGTTACCAGAGGTAAGTTAGGCAATCTGCGGTACTGGCGCAGTTGTTGTAAATAAGCTAGGGGATCGGAAAGCGAACCATCTAATACAACTACGTCTGGTTGCCACAAACGGGCGAGTAATTCTGCTTGTTCTAAATCGTCTGCTTCTAAAACTCGATAATGCAGCTTAGAAGCATATAAATTGAGCAGTGAAGACTGAAATGGAGTAACTAACCATAAAACAGTCAATAAATCTCGGCGGGGAATTGGCGAAATATTATCTCCTGGTACAAATACAGGTAATAAAGCGCAATAACGCTCTAAAACTTGTTGCAAGCTGCTATTTTGAATTGGCAAGCTCAAGAAATCATCTGCTCGATTTAATAATGCTTGTTCCTTTTCTGCTCGTGTTGCGGTGATAATTACAGGTACTTGGCTAGTTGCTGCATCTGATTTTAATAGCGTTAGTACGTCCCAACCTGAAAGCATGGGTAATAAAGGATTGAGAAATATAAATCCTGGTTGCACTCTTCGTGCTTTTTCTAGTGCTTCTGTTCCCGTCCGCGCGACGACAACTCGGTAGCCGAAACCAGTTAGTTGCGTGCTTAAAGCTTCAATAAATTTAGGCGCTGCTTCTACTACCAATACTAAGTGATTGCAGTGCAGTTGAAAGTTAGAGGATGAATCAGGTAGCCCTTTAAGAGTATGAGGTGTAGGTGGAGATGGTGGTGTCGGTAAAAGCGATGAATAAGTATGAGTAGGTAGCGATCGCTTTTGGTGCAAAGTAGACAGATTATTTGTCGCATCTCCATTCTCTGCAACTGTTGGTTGCGGCGGACTGGGGGGCAAAAGTAATGTAAATGTGCTGCCTTGACCTTGTTGAGATATGAAAGTCACATCTCCACCATGCAATCGCGCTAGCGCCCTTGTTAGCACAAGTCCCAATCCTGTGCCTTCAAACTGGCGAGTTAAAGGGTTTTCTAGTTGTTGAAATTTTTGGAAAATTAAGTGTTGCTGCGCGTCAGCAATGCCAATACCTGTGTCCCAAACTGTAAATGCAATCCAGCCTTCCCATCGGCTTACTTGCAAGCCAACTTCGCCGCCAGGGTCTGTAAATTTAAAGGCGTTGCTTAATAGGTTGACTAGCATTTGCCGCAGACGCATTTCATCGGCTATTAATAGGTCTAATTCTGGGGCAATTGTCAGGTTAAAGCGGCGATCGCTACTATCTTCTGTATCTTCTGAGGTGCTAGTTTTGGGCTGCATTGCTTTTGCTTGCTCAAGAGCGCGATCGCATACTATCCTAATTTGCACTGGTTCTAATGTTAGCTTGAGTTGTCCCGTCTCCATGCGGGTCAAGTCTAATATATCGTTGACTACTGCCATCAAATGACGACCGCTTTGATGAATCAGTTTGGCATATCGTGCTTGGCGTTCGTTTAACTCTCCTAGCGCTCGATCTTTTAATAAGGTGGACAAACCCATCACAGCAGTAATCGGGGTTTTTAGTTCGTGGCTGATACAGGCTAGAAATTCATCTTTGAGGCGGTTTAGTTGAATTAAGTCTGCGTTCTTGGCTGCTAGTTCTGAGGCTAATTGCTGTTGTTCGCTAATATCTGTCGCTACTAACAACCATAAATCTTTATGCCACGATTGCTGGCGATCGCTCGATTCTAAGTCATTAGACAGCGGAATTTTCTCAAATTCCCATACTTTTTCTTGTCCTCCAGAGGTAGGACATATACACACGCAAGTCCCTGGTTTGCCAGTAAGCTGACAGCGGCTACCTTGTGGTAGTGCTGTTTCCGGCGGGTTTTGTTCTAGGCGATCGCTTGGCGTGTCTGTTTGGTACAATCTCTCTAAGTTTTGTTCGCTCTGCGGTTCGTGGTAGACATTGGCTGTAGATAGTGTTTCTGGTTGCGAGATGGTTGGGGTATTTAATAGTTCTGCTATTTCTTGCTTGACTGCTTCTGTATCTTGCCACAAGCTAAAGTTTTCTTGCCAAGCTGAATTTTCAAAGATCGTTTTACCTGTATTACTCTGCAATACTAAGGGTAATGGTAATTTATCTAGTATTTCTAGTAGGGCATTTAATACTTGGCGATCGCTGAGTTGCTGTTGTTGAGTTAATACCCAATACTGTAGTAGGCGCTGGCTATCCAATAGCCCGACAAATCTACCTAAATTGTCTACTAATGCTCGTTCGCTGTCTGTGGCATTTTGTAGTTGCTCTTGCCCAAGGTACAATTTAAATTGCTCTAAGCTCCAATCAGCAGGCAGTGTTTTTAACGGTTCTATCAGGTTTGGCACTTCTGCAAGTGCTGATAGCGGTAGTTGCAGTTTGCTGTCGGTGCGGTCTTCGAGCAAGTAAGATAGCAACCGAGCGGGATATAGTAGCCCTAGAGGGTGTTGCCGATTGCTTACTATTACTAAGCGATCGCTCTTTCTCTGCGCTAATATTTCTAATACTACGGCTATCTGAGTTGTCTGTTCGCAATAGGGTACGAGCGCGATAAAATCTCTCAGCATGGAATTTGGCATTAACTTACGATGCAGCGCCGTAGAGCGTGGACGGGAGTATAATTGCACTTCAGTTTGTAGCTTTGTACTACTTGTACTTCACCCTCTGGAGTATGCAAGCTTATCTGTACCTACTGTTTTGATTGCAACTCAACACCTTGAAGGTATTAAAGTACGACTTTCCATCATAGCCATACTAACTACTAATTATGACTGCTCAACTGGAAGATGAGCATTAAAGAATTATAATGAATTACAATGCCATAATGGTCGCGCTACCTTTAATGTATCTTAATTTTAAGGAGTAAAATAAATATTTTTTTCTAGATATATTTTATTAATACTACTTGAACTTATCGCTCGTAATCTTTTGCTTTTAAGTTGCTCTTTGGATCTGACTATTTTTCTCTATTTATTTAAGCCGAGCTTTTTAGCTTATTCCACAATTTAACTGCTCTCTAAAATCAGCATTTAACTGCAATTTTCACGTCTAATTTCAAGAATATCAATTTATTCCTATGCGTATACCTAAATTATTACTTAATAATTTATATTGACAGCAATAAGCAGTTAAAATTTGCTCCACTTCTAAATATACCAAAACTAGGATAAATGATATGTAAAAGTTTATTGTTCTACAAGTAGACATTGCAAAACTAATAGCAAAAATTTTCCATCCAGATGAATGATGAAACAATATTATTTCAGCAAATGTCCGCCCAAAAACAAGCTACTTTTATTCAGGATTTAAAAACTGACTATCGGGCGATCGTTTTAAACTATTTCTCTCATCCGAACATTAAACCTATAGAAAATTTTACAGACAAAGTTTTTTACAGTAATATTCCAGTTCCGCAGGTGATTCAAATTCACATGGATTTGATAGATGAATTTTCTAAGCAGTTAAAAATAGAAGGTAGAAGCGATGAAGTTTTGCTAGATTACCGTTTAACATTGATTGATATTTTAGCTCACCTTTGCGAGATGTATCGGCGGAAGATATCAAAACATTCTCACGTTTAAAATAAATTAGTGTAATTTAATAAGATATGAACACCTATAAAAAAGCATACATTCTTAAGCTTTACGTAGCGGGCAATACATCTAACTCAATTAGAGCCTTAAAAACGTTAAAAGATATTTTAGAACAAGAGTTTCAAGGTATTTATACGCTTAAAGTGATAGATGTATTAAAAAATCCTCAATTAGCAGAAGATGACAAAATTTTAGCTACACCAACTTTATCGAAAATTTTACCACCGCCAGTTCGTAAAGTAATTGGCGATCTTTCCGACAGAGAAAAGGTGTTAATTGGTTTAGATTTACTCTATGACGAAATCAAAGACGAGGAATTATAGATCGAGATTGGAAGAATTTTATAAAAAATTGAAGACATATTTAAATTATAAAAAATTTAGTAATTGAAAAATGAAAAAAGACAAACAAATATTTTCAACAAAATTATTTAGTAATAAGGGTGTGGATAAAATTCGCACAATGATTGAAGGCTTTGACGATATCAGTCATGGCGGGTTGCCAATTGGTAGAGCAACATTAGTTAGCGGTACTTCTGGTACGGGAAAAACTTTGTTTTCGGTGCAATTCCTCTACAATGGCATAACTCACTTCGACGAACCAGGTGTATTTGTTACTTTTGAAGAATCGCCTAGCGATATTATCAAAAATGCTAGTAGTTTTGGCTGGGATTTACAAAGTTTAATTGACCAAGGAAAGCTATTTATTTTAGATGCTTCTCCAGACCCAGAAGGACATGAAGTTGTTGGCAGTTTCGATCTTTCAGCATTAATTGAACGCTTGCACTATGCAATTGTCAAATATAAAGCCAAACGAGTTTCTATAGACTCAATTACAGCTTTATTTCAGCAATATGAAGCAGTATCAGTTGTTAGAAGAGAGATTTTTCGCTTGGTAGCGCGTCTAAAGCAAATTGGCGTAACTACAATTATGACAACAGAAAGAACAGAGGAATACGGACCAGTAGCGCGATTTGGGGTAGAAGAATTTGTTTCTGATAATGTAACAATTGTCCGCAACGTGTTAGAAGGAGAACGTCGCCGCCGAACGATAGAAATTCTTAAGTTGCGCGGTTCTACACACATGAAAGGCGAGTATCCTTTTACGCTGACAAATGATGGCTTTAATATATTTCCATTAGGAGCAATGCAATTAACACAAAGGTCTTCTAACGTGCGAGTATCTTCAGGAGTGGAGACGTTAGATAAAATGTGTGGTGGAGGATTTTTTAAAGATTCAATTATTTTAGCAACAGGTGCAACAGGGACGGGTAAAACGCTACTGGTAAGTAAGTTTTTGCAAAATGCTTGTGTCAATAGCGATCGCGCGATATTATTTGCTTACGAGGAATCCCGCGCTCAATTATCCCGCAATGCTTTTTCCTGGGGAATTGATTTTGAAGAATTGGAACGCAAAGGCTTACTAAAAATTATTTGTGCTTATCCAGAATCGGCGGGATTAGAAGATCATTTGCAAATTATTAAGTCAGAAATTGCTGAATTTAAGCCATCAAGAATAGCGATAGATTCGCTTTCTGCTTTGGCGCGGGGAGTAAGTAATAACGCCTTTCGTCAATTTGTAATTGGTGTAACGGGTTATGCCAAACAAGAAGAAATTACCGGATTTTTTACTAATACATCCGATCAATTTATGGGGTCAAATTCAATTACCGATTCTCATATTTCGACAATTACAGATACGATATTAATGCTGCAATATGTAGAAATTCGCGGGGAAATGTCGCGGGCAATTAACGTATTTAAGATGCGCGGTTCTTGGCACGATAAAGGTATACGCGAGTACACAATTAGCGCCGCAGGTCCCGAAATTACTGATTCTTTCCGCAACTACGAAGGTATTATTAGCGGTTCGCCAACGCGGATTACTATTGATGAGAAAAGCGAGTTGTCAAGGATAGTTCAAAGCTTCCAAGAAACTGAGGAGTGAATATTAACTCAGGTAATAGAAGATGGAATGCGATCGCACGTTGGTACAAATTTACCCGAACGCAAACAATAGTTTAATAGGTAATTAATCGAGATTAAGACTAAAACGAGCATGGAGGGACTCGAACCCCCGCCAACTTAGAACCGGAATCTAATGCTCTATCCACTGAGCTACATGCCCTTGCACTTTGCAAGTATAGCACTTTTTGCAGTGTAGTGCAGCTAAAAAGGAACGTTGCAGGCGATCGCAATTTACACCCAAATGCGATTTTGCAGCTTGACATGGGCATCCTAAGCATGAGTTACGTAAGGAGCATATAGGATGCCTATAGGATTGCCTGAATTTGTAGACAACCCAGAACCGCGTTGTCCAGTAATTTTGCTGTGCGATACATCTGGTTCGATGTCTGGTGAACCAATTAATGCTTTGAATGCAGGATTGGCAGCATTTAAAGAGGATGTTTATCTAGACGAAGTTGCTTCTTTACGAGTAGAAGTAGCGCTAGTAACTTTTGGTCCTGTGCAGTTGGCGCAAGATTTTGTCACGATTGACAATTTTACGTCGCCGAGATTATTTGCCGATGGTGGAACTCCGATGGGAGAGGCGATTGAGTATGCTTTGGACTTACTAGAAAGACGCAAAGTAACTTATAAAAATAACGGCATTCAGTATTATCGCCCTTGGATGTTCTTAATTACCGACGGAGCGCCTACTGATAGGTGGTACAACGCCGCCCAACAAATCAGACAAGCTGAAGCACAGCGTCGGCTATTGTTCTTTGCTGTCGGCGTTAAGGGGGCGGATATGAATACCCTCAGACAAATTGCCTTGCCAGAACGCCCGCCTGTCGTATTGGATGGGCTGAAATTTAGAGAGATGTTTCATTGGCTCTCAACTTCGATGAAACGAGTATCTAGCAGCCAAGTCGGGGGAACAATGATTGCATTGCCGCCCGTAGGTTGGGGTCAAATTGCTACATAAGGAACGGAAATTTATGCAGTGGAAAGCGATCGCCCGTTCTACGGTAGGAACAAGTCATATCAAACATCAAATGCCCTGTCAAGACTACGGTGGCTACAAAGTTTTAAATAACGTCCTTATTGGGGCTGTAGCTGATGGCGCAGGTAGTGCAAAATACGCCGAAACTGGGGCTAAATTAGCCGTCGAGAAAGCATTGGCATACCTAACAGGTATAGAAGCATGGTTGCAGAAGCACAAACGCTTTTGGCAGCTTCAACCGCAACCGCTATCAGAAGAACAAGCTAGCAAAATTTTTACTAAGACGACTACAAAGGTAATTGATGCTTTGAAAATGCAAGCAGCAAGCGCAGGTTACTTATTTGAGGACTTAGCTTGTACGTTGCTGGTATTTATCGCGACTCCAAATTGGGTGGCGGCGATGCAAATTGGCGATGGATTTATTACCGTACGCTGTCAGCAAGAAGCCCATCAATTGCTGTTTCCGCCAGATAAGGGGGAATACATCAACGAGACAACTTTTGTCACTTCAGCTAATGCCTTGCAAGCGATGCGGGTAGAAGTTCGCAAAGGCAAGCCAGAGTATATTTTTGCGGCAACTGATGGGCTAGAAAGAGTAGCAATTCGCATGAGTGACTTTACACCGTTTGCTCCTTTCTTCCAACCATTAGAAGAATATTTGCAAGAAACTAGCAATCCAGAACAGGAAGACGCATATTTAATGAGTTTTCTTAACTCTGACAGGTTAAATGCCCGTACTGACGACGATAAAACCTTACTTTTGTGCTGCTATGATGACAATTCTCACTCGCGCTAGCGATCGCCAAACGGTTTCTTTGGGCAATAAAATTGCTAGTAGCGGTGAAGGCGAAGTTTGGGAAACCAATTTTAGCGGCATTTTAGCGAAGATTTATCATAACCCAACTCCTGAGAGAATCGAGAAGCTAAAAGCGATGCTGGCAAATCCGCCAGTAGATCCGATGGCGGGAAAAAATCATGTTTCGATTGCTTTTCCCCAAGATTTGCTGCAAGACGGGAGTGGTAATTGTGTCGGCTTTTTGATGCCAGCAGTTCGCAGTAGTCGAGAACTACCAAGTATTTATAACCCCAGATTGCGTAAACGGAATGCTCCTGGTTTCAATTGGTATTACCTGCACATCACCGCCTTAAATACTGCTTGGATTATTCAGGCAATTCATGAGAAAGGCTATGTTTTGGGCGATATCAAGCCGCAGAATATCTTGGTAAACGATCGCGCTTTGGTTGCGGTGATTGATACTGATTCTTTTCAAGTATGCGATCGCAAGTCAGGGAAAGTATATCGCTGTACTGTAGGTTCCGATGGTTTTACACCTGTGGAATTGCTAGGCAAAGATTTTGCTGTTACCGATCAAAGTGAAGTGTGCGATCGTTTTCGCCTAGCGGTGTTGATTCACTACTTACTATTTGGCTACCATCCTTTTTCTGGAGAGTGGACGGGTGTGGGTGAATCGCCAGATCAAACTGAACTCATCCGCAAAGGCTTGTGGTACGGCGGTAACAGTAGTCTAATTCGCCCTAGTCAAAATACAATTCCGCTTGACGTTATTCATCCAGAAATTAAGCGACTTTTTCTTAAATGTTTTAATGACGGACACGCATCGCCCAAACTACGCCCGACTGCGGAAGATTGGCACAATGCCTTACAAGTTGCAGTTAACGATTTGACGATTTGTGGAAAGGTAGACAGTCATCACTACAGCCGGAACTATAGTAAGTGCTACTGGTGCGAAAGGTCAGTAAAACTTAGTGTTGACATTTTTCCTTCTGTTCCTGGTACTACTACACCAGTTACAAATACAACAACTTCATCAACAAGACTAACAAACCAAAAACAGCACATACTAGCCCAGAGGCAAGCTACAACAACTCCATTAACAGCAACTCAAAATACGTCATCTTCAATATCACTGAATCAAACTTCAAAGCAATTAGCTTCTCCTTCCACTGGTCATTCTCATACAAATCAATCTTCTCATATTTCTAAGGAACATAAAGTTGTGTTAGTAATCTTTCTCTTATCTCCTTTTATTTGTATGTGTGTTTTAGCAGGAGGATCTGCTGGCTCTATTTTTGGCTTCTTAATCGGCATAGCAACTGTATTTTTAACTGTTGTATATAGCAAATAATTGATTTCTCTAACTAATAAATAGTTCTAGCTGACTATTCTTAGAGATATTAATAATATAAATTTTAAATAGGCTACAAAGCAAAATTGCAATTAGTCTTTAAACAGTTGCTTTTACAGTAGACGGCGAATAAAGTTAATAGTATTGAACTTATTTATTAGATGATTAAATACTCACGAATTTTGAAGGGAATACATTGCACTTTCTACATCTAAAATAACAAAGGCGATCGCAGTTAATTCATACTTGCCTTTACTAAATGTGAATGATACTGAATTACTGTAGCTTACGAATTGCCTACAAAATTAAATAACTTAGCCAAGCCACCAAGAATTGCTAAAATCAATCCGATCGAGATTCCTCTGCTTATGAAGTCCTTGTTTTTTACCCGTTCGTCTATTCCATTAATTCTTTCACTCAAAGTTTTGAATTCTCCTTTAATCTCTGTTTGTCCTATTTTTAAATCGACTATATCTTTTTGTATTCCCTCTAACTTTTGGTCAATTTTCCCTAAAATTTCCTTTAAGTCCTGTTCTATTGTTACTGACATTTGTTAACCTCCTGAGTAAGCGATCGGGTGTGTATAAAATATAAATCGCTACTTTTGTACTGTAAACGCGATCGCACTTTTATTTTCGAGGTAGTGCGATCGCTTTTAAAAGATAAATTATTAATGATGCGTTACGTAAGTTCTCAATACATCATTAATTAAAGTTTGATAACCTTTTTCAGTAGCGTGATTTCTAAACCATTCCAGCACTTCTGTATCAATCCTGATACTAATTTGTGCTGTTTTTGGTTTACGCTGCACCAGTTTAGCCTTTTTAAAAAACTCTTCATCTAGAGGCGGAATATCAGAATAATCAATATCTTCATCAGACATTGACTTGAGTTCTTCTGCTCTTTCCTCACTCATCGGAGGTATTTCGTCAATATGTTTGCGTACAGTATTCATAGTACAATCGCTCCTCTTGTTTGTTAGCTCTACGCGCTGAGATTATCCTGATTCTTGCTTCTCTCTCAGTGTAAACAACTGTCAAAATTAGCATCTTACTGTTTCTACCAATTACAATGAACCTTTCTTCCCCATACTCTAATCGAGAATCAACTGTTTCATGTGTTGGGTAGCAAAAGACTTCGGTAGCCTCTTCAAAACTAATTTGATGCTTTCTTTGGTTGGCTGTGTTTTTTTCTTCGTCCCATTCAAACTCCATATAGTGTATATACAAAATAGTATAGACATTATATAAAGCAAACTAGGTACTAAATTTAAAAACTTGTATATAGCCTTAGAAATCTACTTATCCTATAAATCATCTGCCCTAAGTTGGCGAATCAAGTTTACAGAACTTAGTTGAGTGTCTGTCTTTTGTTTGATTTTCTCTCGTCTATCAATAATGCGCTGATACGCTGCTAATCCCTTGCGGTGGCTTACTTCTCGCTCTGGTGCTGCGATCGCCAAATCGTTCAAAGACTCATTTTGTGCCTTATACAACTTCACCTGAGTAAGCAATCTCACAGGCAAACGAACTGTTAAAGATTCTCTTTCTTCCATAACAATGATGTCTTACTGTGACACCATTTAATGATATCAAATCTTGAATTTTGAACAGTTAAAGCGATCGCTAGTATATTCTCTTCTAAATCTTAAAATCCTTGAGTCGGTCAAAGAGGAAATGCTTATACTTCCTCTTGGCGATCGCAATTTTGCAACCAATAGTTAAAGGCTTGAGATGGTTCCCAGCTTAATAGTTGGCGATCGCCTGGTGCTAATGTTATTCCTGGCACAATGGGGGTAATGCCTAAAGCAGCGATGATTTTTTTGCCAATTGCTTGAGCAAGTAATGGCGGAACGGCATTGCCTACTTGTCTAAATCCATGCCACTTTGTTTGATGGAAGCGAAACCAATCTGGGAAAGAATGCAGTCTGGCGGCTTCTCTAACAGAAATTACTCTCGGTAAAATTGGATGAATTGGACGTGGTGACGTGTAGCTACCGCGATCGCTTCCCGTTCCTGCGCGTAATGTATGGCTTAATCCATGTAAATCTAACCGCCGCAAATGGCTAATTGGTTCTCTTTGATTGGCTAATGTTGCTGCAAACCGCGCTATTGAGTTTTCAGTATGTTGGGTTTGCATGGAACTTGTCAATAATTGCGGATTCCACAAACGAGGATAAGCAAAGTTATTCTTAGCAGGTATAGAGCGCAGAAATTTGGCATAAGTGCTAGTTTTTTGCTCTAATTGCCCTAATAGCTCTTTACTTAATAACACCTCATCAGTAGTTTTTAGTTCTACAAAACTATCTAAATCGGGTAAATCGGCGATCGCATCAGCTACAGTAACTAAATTTTGCGCCAAAGGTTGGGGAAAATAAACTTTCATCCCAGCTTGTGCACCACAGAAAAATAAGCGTTTGCGTTTTTGTGGGATACCAAAATCGGCGGCATTTAAAATTTGCGCCCTACCGTGATAACCATGTTGTTTAAACTTGTTTTTGAGTTTGTGCAACCAAGTAATATGCTTTCCTGCTGCCATCCCTGGTACGTTTTCCATCACAAAGTAACGGGGATTTAAATCGATGACTAAGCGGCAAAATTCTAAAATTAGGCTGTTGCGATCGTCATCAATTAAGCGTTTGCCCATAATCGAAAAACCCTGGCAAGGCGGTCCGCCAAATACTAAATCAATTTCCTGGTTCCAAGGTCTAGAATATGGATGGTGATGCTTCCAGCCCTTATATGCTGCTTGTTTAATTGCTTCCCCAGTTAAATTGCTGACGCTGGTACATAAAACCTCAGTTAAAGGGAAATTGAACTTATATACAGCCGCGTGGACTGGATCGCTTTCTACAGCTACTAATACGTCAAATCCAGCTTGTTCCATGCCTAACGAAAAACCACCCGCGCCAGCAAATAAATCTACCGCTACAGGGCGACGGGTAGGTAAGGATACTTGCGCGGACGAGTTTCCCAGCATAAGTAGGCGATCCCCCTGTAGTCCCCCTTATCCCCTACTCCTTACTTTCAACCTCAAGTAATTGCAAAATTTCTTGGGCAGCGCGATCGCATACGCCCACTTCTCCTAACGATACTCGCATTTGAGCGTAAGCATCTATTGTTTCTTGGCGACGTTGGGGATTTTGCAGCAATTCTAATGATTCTTTGACAATATTTTCCGGCGTTGCCAAATCTTGTAATAACTCTGGCACAATTGGCTTCATTTCTACCAAGTTCGGCGGCGACATGAAGGGAATAGAAAATTTAAATAGTTGCGCTAAGGCAAAAGTTAAACGGCTAACGCGGTAAATTACTACCTGCGGCACGTTTAATAAGGCAATTTCTAAATTAACTGTACCGGATTTAGTAATAGCTAAATCGCTAGCTGCGATCGCTTCTATGGTTTGCCCTGATACGATGGTTGCGTTTAAGCTGTAACGGGCGATTTCTTTTTCTATCTGCGCCCTATAAGTTTCTAAAGCTAAGGGAATCCAAAAATGGACGTTGGGTAATTGCGCTTGAATTTGTTTAGCGGCTGCAAACATCGGTGGCAAAAGGTATTTCAACTCTTGACGGCGAGAAGCAGGAATAAGAGCGATCGCCGTTTGTTCTGGAGGAATATTTAAAATCGATCTTGCTGCTGCTTTACTAGGGGCATTTTGCAGTTTATCTACTAAAGGATGTCCTACCCAACTAACTTTTGCGCCTCGTTGTTGAAAATAACGTGCTTCTGCGGGAAAAATTGCTAGTAACTTATCTGTTATTTCCACGATTCTAGTTGCATCGGTTGGATTTGGCGACCATACCCACACTTGCGGCGCAATGTAGTAGGCAATTGGTACTTGCGGCAGTTGCTTGTAGAGATACGTACCAATTTTTAGATTTGACCCCATGTAGTCAATTAATACAACCAAATCTGGCGGCTGTTGCTTTAGAGATGCGATCGCTTGTTTTTGCAGGCGAAAGGTGGGCAAAATAAATGGGATTAGTTCCAAAGCTCCCATTGCGCCAATACTTGCAGTATCGCCGATTAAAGTTGCTCCGGCTTCTGCCATTTGAGCGCCGCCTAGAGCGACAATTTCTAACTTTAACCCCATACGGGCAGCTTGACGATAAAGGGCGGTAACTAATAAAGCACCTTGCAAATCGCCCGATACTTCACCCGTACTGATAAAGACTCTAATCAAAGAGCGATCGCTTGTTGGCTGCGGACTAGGCAATTGCGATTTTAATTCATCAATCATCAGTTTTGCGTCTGCTCCGACCAGGAATTAAACCGCGTCGCCCTTCCATCTGCGATAATTGTAAAAATCGTTGTAGGTGCTGCAAGTGTTCGTTATCTGGCAGCAATTCCAGTTGCTCTAATGCAGCATTAACTGAT
Source organism: Aliterella atlantica CENA595 (assembly GCF_000952155.1). Lineage (GTDB taxonomy): Bacteria > Cyanobacteriota > Cyanobacteriia > Cyanobacteriales > Chroococcidiopsidaceae > Aliterella > Aliterella atlantica. Next base: position 30,981 of record NZ_JYON01000024.1, read on the forward strand.
AAACCAGACCGATATAGACTGCGAAAAGCTTTTTTGAGAGTCTGCATAACTTGTCCTTTGTCTAAGTCAGCTATACCAGCACGTTTTAGACCGACAAGGTTGAGACTGCGTACTCTTCCTGGGCTACCTTCTACCAACGTATAGGGCGGTACATCGCGGTCAATTCGACTCATACCACCTACCATTGCAAGTCTACCTATATGCACGAATTGATGAACGCCTAAAACTCCACCAATTGTTACTCTAGACTCGATGTGGACGTGACCTGCTAGCGCTACTGCGTTGGCAATAACTACAGAATTTTCAATTACGCAATTATGAGCTACATGGGTATAAGCCATTAACAAGTTATTGTCGCCAATTACTGTTGCTTCGCCTGCATTTGTAGCGCGGTTGATCGTGACGTATTCGCGGATGCGATTGCCATTACCAATTTTTACCCAGCTTAAAGCGCCATTGTACTTAAGATCTTGCGGTTCTTGACCGATGGAAGCTCCAGGAAAGATATGGTTTCTTTCGCCGATTTCCGTTGGTCCTTCTAGCACCACATGAGCGCCGATAATCGTTTGCGCCCCAACTTTGACATTTTCGCCAATAACCGCATAGGGACCAACCTGCACAGTGGGGTGCAGTTCTGCGTCGGGATGAATTACAGCAGTGGGATGAACTAGGGTCTTCAAATAATACGCCTCCAACAGCAGGCAGCCAATAGCGGTTAAAATAATGCGTGCAAGTTTAATCTATGAGGGAAAACATTAATTCCCCTTCGCTGACTAGCTGACCGTCTACCTCAGCTTTGGCTTGCATTTTACCGAAACGACGACGCTTGACGCACAACAGTTCCACAGTCATCACCAAGCGATCGCCTGGTACAACTGGGCGGCGGAACCTGACTTTATCTATCCCTGCAAATAAAAATAATCCACCTGCCATTTCTGGCAGTTGCTTTAGCACTACGCCACCGACTTGCGCCATTGCTTCGACAATTAATACTCCAGGCATGATTGGTCTACCTGGAAAATGCCCTTGAAAATGAGGCTCGTTGAAGGTAACGTTTTTGATGCCAACAGCACGCTGTCCTGGTACGTATTCAATAATTCGGTCTACCAAGGAAAAAGGGTAGCGATGAGGTAGTAGTGCTTGAATTTCCTCTACTGTCAACACTGTTTTGGCTGTTGTGGGACTAGCAGGATCGGCAGCAATATGGCTAGTAGATTCTTCTGGTAAGTTAACGTCAGTCAAGGTTGACATGGGCAGGTTTCTCAAGAGGGTAAAGGTTAAAGGTGAAATTTACACTTCAGCCTTCATGTTTTGCTCTAGCTGTTGGGCAAGTTGAACGTGCAGGTTATGACTAGCTTTGTAGGCGATGAAATGAGCAGTAGGTAAATTTTGCACCAAGCTCAAATCTCCCACTAAGTCTAAAATTTTATGACGTACTGGTTCATTTGCAAATCGCAAAGGTGGATTTAGCCAACCTGTGCGATCGCATACCAAAGCATTATCTAACGTTCCACCTTTAATTAAACCTTGTTGGCGCAAGTATTCAATTTGATGGGCAAGTCCAAATGTCCGCGCTGGGGCAATTTCTAAAGCAAAATCCCCTTCTCCCGTAGGCGACCAGCTATACCACTGGTTGCCAATTGCGCTTAGGTCGAAGTCGATGCCGTAGCTGTAGCGCGTTTCTGGGGCAGGTACGGCGGCAACAAAGGTATCACCCTCATAAATCCATATAGGCTGGGTTAGAGGCGCGTGCAGGCGCTCTAGGGGCAAAGATTGAGAGGCAACCCCAACTTGAGAAATCGCTTCTACCCACAAAGCTGCCGAACCATCTAATAACGGTGCTTCTGCACCATCAATTTCGATTCTGGCATCATCAACGCCCATCCCAGCTAAGGCAGCAAGGAGATGTTCTACCGTCCGCACGTAAGCATCGCCACAACTTAGTTGCGTCGATAGCACTGTTGCCGTCACTGCCTCAACTTTTGCGGGAATAATCGGCTGCTGGGGTAAGTCTACGCGGACAAAGTAGCGCCCACCTCCGGCGGAGGCAGGCAGCACCTTGACTGTTGTTGCTGCGCCGCTGTGCAGTCCTACTCCCGACAAGCTGAATTCCGATGCCAGGGTAAGGCGATCGCTTGTTAAAGACTCGCTTTTGTTTACTTCAGCCTTCATGTTCTGTGCCTTCATCCCGATTTAGAATCGTTCGCCAATGCCAAAGTGCAAGCGGCTATCGCCTTCGTCGGTAAAGCCGTAGTCAATCCGAATTGGTCCTAGTGGCGATTGCACCCGCACACCTACACCGTAACCAAAACCGCTACCCGATTTACCTCTTACGCCAGCAGGATTTCCTGGTACGTTGTCGCCCGTACCTAAATCCGTACCGACATCAAAAAATAAAGCGCCGCCGACAATTGAGAATACAGGGAAGCGATATTCTGCCGTTGCTTGCAGAAAACTCCTACCAGATCCTAAGTCTCCTTCATCATAGCCACGCACCGAGTTGCTACCGCCCAGCAAGAAGGCTTCATAAGGTGGCAAATCGCCGAGTACCGTCCCCGCTTGGATATTGAAAGCTAGAGTTTCCGGTCCGTCGTTGAAGTTAGTAAAGTTGACGGGTAAGTATTGGCTATAGCTACCGCGCACGCGATTGAGTAAAATGTTGCCCGATCCGATCGGCACTGATTGCTCGACTCCAAACCTAACTAAAGAGCCGCTAGTAGGTCGCACAGCATCGTTACGGCGATCGCGTACTGCACCTACTTGTAAGGTAAGTAAGTCGTCTGTCCCATCGCCACTAAAACTTAGATCGTTGCCAAGTTCGTCTTGAGGGCTAATTTCGCCATCAGAATCGCGGATCGACACGCGCTGATACTCTAATCCCGCCGAGGCTGTCCATTCTGACTTGCGTAACGGATCTTTGGACAAAGGACGGGTAAAGTTGACTCCGCCGCCGAGTCTTAAGACGCGGGGGCGATCGCCATTTGGCAGTTCAATATCGTTTTCGCCGCCATCAAAAATCAGCGAAATCGAACGCCGTCTAAACGCGTTGACGGTGTAAGAAGTCCGATAAGGATCGCCACCGATCCAAGGATCGGTAAAGCGCAGGTCAAATAATAATTCCCGCTGACCGATTTGAAATTCTGCGCCCAAATCTTGGTTATTGCCGCCTAGGTTTTGCTCTTGATAGCTCAAACTACCGAACAACCCGCTCGCCGAACTGATCCCCGCGCCTGCACCTATTGAACCGCTATTGCGCTCGTCAACGTTAACAACTACAACTACTTTACGCGGGTCTTGACCTGGGTTAAGGGAAACGTTGACATCTTCAAACAAACCTAATCCATAGACTCGTTGTAAGTCTCTTTGGACAGTGTTGCGGTTGAATATCTGTCCTGGTTTTAACTCTAGTTCGCGGGTAATGATAAATTCGCGGGTGCGTCCTTTAATCGGTCGCCCTTCGTCGTCGGTGGCTTCGCCTTCGCTGTTGCGGAAGCTAACTTGAATATTTTCTACTACTCCTTCAGGTACGGTTAAAGTAACTGTGCCATCTGGGGATACTTGGGGTGCTTCTGTCACCTGCGCTAAGACATAGCCGTTGTCTTGATACCACTTATTTAACTGTTTGATGCTTTCTTGAAAGCGACGCAGGTTGAGGATGCTGCCATACTGGCTTTTGAATATGTCATTTACTACTTTTTCTGGTAGTACGGAGGGAATATCTGTCCCTGGATTTGCCTGCACTCGCACAGCGCGTAGAATTGGGTTGGGTTGGACGAGGAACGTCACCCGTACGCCTAACGGTGTATCTTCAGGTTCGGCGCGGACGTTAGCAAAAAAGCCAGTAGCAAACACAGCATTGATATCTTCTTGCAATTGTTCTCTAGTGGCGGTGCTACCAGGTCGAGTTTTGATCGCCCCGTAAACTTCGTTTTCTAGTTCTTGAGAAAGTTCGCCTTCTTGGCTTCTCACAAAAACTTCTCCTACTAATACTTCTGGAGATGTTTCTGAGTCTGCTTCTGGTTGGGTTCCTTCTGGCGCTGGTGTTGCTGGGGTTGTTGGCGCTGGTGTTGTTGGCGCTGGCGCTGCTGGTTGGGCGTTATTGTCAATATTGGGAGTTTGGCTATCTGGAGTGACATCAAACTCTAGTTGATTGGGCGTTTCTTGTTGGGGTATGCCTTCTGTTCCTGGCGCTGGCGTTATTGGTGTCGGGACATCTGCTGGGGGATTGGTATCAGTTGTTGATTGATTGGGCGTAGTCGATCGTGGTGTTTGCTGGGCGATCGATAACGGTGCGGGTAATGTATCTACAACTACGTTATTTGAAGTTTTCTCAGCTTTGACGCGCGGATTTGGGAGATTTCCGCTCAAATTAGACAGCGCGTTGACGGGCGTTCTATATTGAGTTTTTTGAGCAGATTGCGGCTGTTCGCTAGCAGTTGCCGGGACTAAGCTCAAAGGAGCTACAAGCGCCAAGACTAGCCACAAAGCATTATGTATGGGGCGCAGGTATTGCACCCGTTGATGGGAGTTAGGCATTTTATTTATGTTCTCGTTCGTTTCCACACACCAAAAATTAAGCTAGAGCAACGTTAACAGCGACCAGTTTGTCAGTTACCAGTGACCAGTTTTTGGAGGGGGATGTTTTACCCCAACCAAAACCTACAACTTTACCAGACAAGTTGTTTGGCAGGGGAAACCTACCAAAACAAGTGTCCTTTAGAAGTTGGGGATAATTTCCCAAGGAATGAATCTTTAACTGGTCACTGGTCACTGGTCACTGGTCACTGTTTTAACAGCGCTCCTCGCACTATTTCCTGCTCCTAAGTTACCGGACATCGGTCAGAAGTATGAAATAAATTTTTATATACTCCTTATATTTTCTTAATTATTAATAGTAGCGGCTTGAGCCAAAACTCGTTTTAAAACTTGTTGGTAAGCATTTTCAACATTGCCTAAGTCTTGCCGGAAGCGGTCTTTATCCATAATCCGGTTTTTGGGGTCTGTATCGGCATTGTCCCAAAGGCGACAGGTATCGGGGCTAATTTCATCAGCTAAGAGTAACTGTCCTTGGGCATCTAAGCCAAATTCTAATTTGAAGTCTACTAGGGTCAAGCCGCAGTTTTGGAAAAATTCCTCCAGATAGCGATCGATTTGCAATGCTTGCTGCTGTAATTGGTCAACTTGGGCTGCTGTAGCTAATTCCATTAGTAATAGGCGATCGCGTGTTAGCAATGGATCTCCTAGTGCGTCGTTTTTGTAGTAAAACTCTACCAAAGGTTGTTTTAGCACTGTGCCAAGAGGTAATCCTGTCTGTTGACAGAGACTCCCAGCCGCAATGTTCCTGACGACTACTTCTAAGGGGAAAATTTTTACTGCCCGTACTCGCATTTGGTTGGGTTGGGGGCAATCGATAAAATGGGTAGGAATGCCCCTTTGTTCGAGATATTGAAATAGCGATCGCGAAATCGTGCAATTAATTTCGCCTTTACCGACAATGCTGCCGCGTTTTTGGGCATTAAATGCGGTAGCGTCGTCTTTGAAGTGAGCGAGTAAAATGTCTGGATCTGCGGTGGGGTAGATAATTTTTGCTTTACCTTCGTAGAGCAATGTTGGTGGCTCAGACATATAGTTTTATAGATGTCAATATACCTGCTCGCGCAGGCTTAACTATTTTACCTGCGCTGTGCTTGCAAGGCTAATTATCTGTTAGAGAAGATGCGATCGCCCTGAGCAAATTAATTCGTAATTCGTAATTCGTAATTAGGAATTACTGTCTTGCGGCTTGAGATCCTGCAAAATTTCGCTAGCAGCTTGCATTCCAGATAGCGCCGCACCTTCCATAAATCCTTGCCATTCATAAAAAGAGTTAGCGTGTTCGCCAGCAAAGTGCAAATTTCCTACTGGCTTACCTTCATTACCAGCAATACTTGTAAATTGCCCTGGCTTGTAGCAAGTGTAGCTGCCTAAAGTCTGCTCTTTAGAAGTCCACTGTTCTAAATGCACGCGCAAGCTATCTCCATTTCGTGTCGCTGCTGCTTTTGCACCTGGATAAACAAGTTCTAAATCGCCCAGAAAGCGTGTGGCTTCTTGTTGAACTTTACTAGGGTTAAGCAGTGCGCCGCGCTTACCGCTAGAGTAGTCTGTTAGCACTGCATTGGTACTCGTCGCTTTAGTTGGGTTGCTTTCCCACGTACTTTGATGGTTGAGGAGATTCGAGTAAGATGAGCCATTGCTGCCCAAATCTACCCAAGGACGGCGATTGAAACCTAACATCATTTTGGCGTTAGTACCGTAGCCCAGTTGAGAAATTGCCTGCCGTTTCCATACGGGTAGTTCTAAATTTGTATCCAATTCAACTTGACGCAAAACTGTAAATGGGATTGCTAATACTACAGCGTCATAAGCTACGCTAGTTGTTTTTGCACCATTAGCAAACGTTAGTTCGATGCGAGAGCTTGCATTTTTGCGGACTTTAACTAGACGCATACCCAAATTAATTTGCCCTGGAAGTTGGCTTGCCAAGCCTTGAGCGATTTTCTCATTGCCTTCAACAATGTGATAGCGTTCGTCGCTAAACACGCCAAAAGGCTTAAACTTGGATCTTTTGTCTGCATGGATAAATAAAAGGAAGTTTAGGCAGCTTTGCTCGTACAACTCCAAACCGTATTCTGCCATGTAAGCCGCGCTAATTGCTGCTTTGACTACACTTCCTGCTTGACGCGTTTCTAAATACTCTAGAAGGCTGATATTATCCAATGCCACATCAGCACTGGTGTGATTATCGGCTGTAGGCGCACTCGAAAGTTTGAGTAAGTCCGCACGCATAGCAGCAACAAGATTGCGGTACTCATCAACAACGACTGATTCTGGGTAGCGTTGTCCGTTGAAATAGTAAAAAACTTCTCCTGGTTGCTTTTCTACATCTTCTAGCGTTAGTCCAAATTGCTGTGCCAAGCCGAGCATAGTTTTATGGAGGTTATCGATAAACTCGCCACCTCTTTCGACAACTTGGTTGGGAAAATTAACAGGTCCGCCAAAAGAACCACCCATTGAAAAGCAACGACCGCCAACACGATTGCTAGCATCGTAGAGAGTCGCCACAATACCATTTTTCTTTAGTTCGTTACCGCAGACAAGCCCTGCCAGTCCTGCGCCCACTATGCCTACTTTTACATCCGATTTAATCGGTGGTGCTGCGATCGCTTTATCCCAATTTCCCGCTACTGCACCCAAGGTACTAACTGCCGATAAAGCCAAAAACTCGCGCCTACTAAGGCGCCACCTAGCTATGCGCGACTCCACAGCAGCTATTTGTTCCATTCCTTGGCTAGTTGAAATATTATTTCTATCGCAGAACTGGGCGATCCGCATAGCGCGGGCAAGGTTGCCAAATAAGGGCGAATGACTCATAAGTTTATAAATACTAGACAATTAGGGTAGATAAATCAAAAGTAATTTACCTAGTCATTTTTCTTTCCCGTAGAAATTACCGATCTTAGTGTGAAGATTTAGAATTGAAGTATGAGTGATAACCTAAAACGTAACTTTAAAAGTCAGGGCGAACTGGTTGCCTATCTCAAAGCACAATTTCCCGATGCTGCTGAACGCAGCGATGCTATTAGCGCCATACCAGGGGGTCGTCAAGCCGCCGAAACAGCTTTGCATAAGGTCGATCCCGAACGCTATGCTAAATCGCGTAATTTTTTTACTGGTGCTGTAACTCGGCTATCGCCATATATCCGCTATGGAGTGCTAAGTCTAGCTGAAATTCGCCAATACGTTATGAATCGGGTGCAGAATCCTGATGAAGCAACAAAAATTGTCAATGAATTAGCTTGGCGCGATTATTGGCAACGGCTGTATGCCAAGTTAGGCGATGATATTTGGCAAGACAACGAACCTTACAAAACAGGTTATTCTGCCCAAGATTACGCGCAAATCCTACCAGAAGATATTAAATTGGGGACAACTGAGCGAGTTTGCATTGATAGCTTCAGTCGTGACTTACAAGAAACAGGCTACTTGCACAATCACGGGCGAATGTGGCTAGCTGCGTACATGATTCACTGGCGTAAAATTCGCTGGCAAGTAGGGGCAAAGTGGTTTTTAGAACATCTATTAGACGGAGATCCAGCTAGTAATAATATGTCTTGGCAATGGGTAGCTAGCACCTTTAGTCAAAAGCCTTATTATTTTAACCGCGAGAACTTAGAACGTTATACAGAAGGCGTATATTGCCGTCAATGTCCTTTGTACGGGCATTGTGACTTTGAAGGCAGTTATGAAGAATTGGCAGAAAAACTATTTCCCAAAGCTGAGTTTCATCGTAACGGTGGAGGCGATCGCTATCAAAAATCCAAAAAGTCTCGGAGGTAAAATTGCATGAGTCCGATTGTCTGGGTGCATGGAGATTGCTTAAGTCCATATAACCCTGCGCTGAAAAATTATCCAGATACTCCAGCTATTTGGGTTTGGGATGATGCTTTAATTGACCAATGGCAGCTAAGTCTCAAGCGCATTACTTTTATCTACGAATGTCTGTTAGAGTTGCCTGTAACTATTCGCCGAGGAAATGTCGCTAAGGAAGTTGTCTCATTTGCCCAAGAACATAACGCCGATGCTGTTGTCACGGTAGAAAGCGTTAGTCCTAGATTTGCTGCTATTTGCACTGAAATTGAAAGCTCTTTACCTGTAGAAGTGCTAAGTTTAGAGCCATTTTTTGAGTATGACGGCTATATCGATCTCAAACGCTTTTCGCGTTACTGGAAAGTAGCAGAGCGGCATCTATTCTAAACGAATAAATTGGGTAGCAATCCTGGCGCAAGCCACAGGGCGTAGAGGATAAAGCCAAAAAATAAAGTAATTAAACCTGTAAGCACGTAGCTAATGCACATTAGTAAGCCATCAGCTTCTAGATTAGCGATCGCCAATAACAAAATTCCTACAGTCGGAATCGGATTGGTAAAAGGAATTGGCGAAATTAGCAGCACTGATAGCCAAGCAATACACGCCCCATTCAAGCGCCAAGCATAACGACTTTTAGCAATATGAGACAAGCGCGGGCGAGTAATTTTTTCTACTAACCGAGTCACCCGCCGCAGATTTTGTAGTAGTTGCAGCACAAACCAGCGGGGGAACTTGAACTTAGCTATTCTTTTCGGTAGCCAAGGCGATCGCCTGCCCAAAGCCATTTGCAACGCTAATATTATACAAGCTGTACCTAGAGGACCCGTTAATCCTGGCGGCATGGGAAACAAAAAAGGTAAAACTAGCAAACAAATAACTAAACTAAACCCTCGCTCTGACGTTTGCGCCAAAATATCTCCCAAAGACAGAGGTTGATTTGCCAACTTTTCTAGCAAAGATTTGATGTCATGGGAAAATCGTAAATGCATAGGTAGGGAAAGCAATCGCTACCTTCAAGCTTAACTTATATCAAAAAAGATTAAGTAAAGTTACTTAGATCTGTTTCTGCTGGTACTAAGACAGTAATAGCATGGGGAACAACGCGGAAACGGGCAGGAGTATAAGTTGTAATTTCGCCGTCAGTATTAATTGGGCGATGCTTGCGAGTGCTAACTTCAAATTCCCGACCGTGCAAAGAGCGGACGCTACGTAGTTCGGTATGTCTGCCTTGGCGCATTGTCGGAATTAACGGTAACATTTGCCACCAGTGGCGCAATTCCAGGCTATACAAATCGAGTCTTTGGTCATCAATTGTCGCATCGTGAGTTACAGCCATCCCGCCACCATAATAGCGACCATTACCCACAGCAATCTGTACAGTTTTCACATGGATAACCTCATCATTGAGACGAATTTCCGCACTAAAAGGACGAGTTTGCCAAATAACTTGAATAGCAGTTGCCGCATAAGCAAAAATACCCCAACGGCGTTTAGCTTCCTTAGTTAGCTTTTGGGTAATTTGCACGCTCAGACCAAGACTTGCAACATTAAAGAAATGCTTGCCATTGACCCAGCCTAGATCGATTTGCTTAACTTGACCAGTGGCAATAACTTGACAAGCATCAGCCAGAGAAGTTGGGATACCCAAAGTTCGCGCGAGATCGTTAGCCGTACCCAAAGGTAAAATCCCTAAAGGCAACTGCGTATCGACAATACCATCTACCGCAGCATTAAGAGTACCATCACCACCGCCCACAATTATCAAATCGACCTGCTGACGATAGCGGCGAATAAGTTCAGGTAGATGCATAGGATCTTCAGTGGACTCCTCCATCAACTCCAAGCCTAGTTTTTTCAACTGCTCAATAGCATCAGACACAGCCTGTTGTCCGTGACGGGAATGACGATTGACTAAAAGTAATGCTCGGCGACTCATAATAAATTAGTCCCCGCAACTGGTGCGAGCCAACAAGGAAAGTAATAGTAATTATCCCCTGGAAACAGTCAAGAAGGTCAAAAGCAAATAGATTGTGCGATCGCAAACCGTCTTATAACAAGTCCACAGTACCTAACCGCCCATCAATCCGAACGCGCTGACCATCTTTAAAAATCTGAGTAGCATTATGCACATCCATCACAGCAGGAATACCATATTCGCGGGCAACAATAGCTCCATGAGAGAGCCGTCCGCCTACCTCAGCAATCAACCCGCCAGCCAAAGCCAAAAGCGGCGACCAACCAGAATCAGTATAAGGCACAACCAAAATCGTTTCGCGATTAACTTCCCCCACCCCTTGCAGACTCCGCACTATTAAAATATGTCCCTCAACTTGCCCAGGACTTGCGCCGATCCCTTGTAATTGGGAGGCAGGGGAGGCAGGGGAAGCAGGGGAAGCAGGGGAAGCAGGGGGAGAATTACCATAGATTAAGGGGGGTATAGATTCTATGTTGCTATATTGCATAAATTGCGATCGCCTACTAGCCACCAACTCTTGCAAACCGCGCCCATCACCACCCCCAACAACCTTCCGAACCTCTCCCTCCTCCAAAAAAAAGATATCCCCAACTTCCACTAACCAACCCAACTCCAGCCACAACCTCTCCAAAGCCACAAACCGCCACCTAAGCAAAGCTAACAAACGACTATAAACTTCAGTCACTCTCCCCTTCAAATCCAAACGCCCCTGAACAACCCCTCCTTTCCTCCTTCCTGGGCGTACTTGGCGACTAAACGCTATCGCTACACTTCGTGAAGGCGGTTCGTTTTCCCCACTCCCCAGCCGCAAAAACAACTCCCGTACCACCTGGGGTTCCTCCCGCCAAGCAGGAACAGCAATATCAGTCCCCACCGCACTAAGATAGCCATACCGCTCCACCAACTCATCAAACCGCCGTAAAATCTCCTCATCCTGCAAACCGCGCCCCAACCCCCGCGCCTCTTGCGCTAAAGATGCGATCGCCCGAATAGCCGCCACCTCTGGAGTCAAGCTATTATCTAAATCCTCATCCTTTACCCGAAACACAGCTTGCCGTAAAGCCGCACTCAAAGGAGCCAAAATACTGTAATAAGTAGCCTTTTTTAGCAACCCCAAAATCTCATCCACCTGTGCTAGCAACTCCTGGGCAGACATTTTATCTTCCCGATCCAACCGAGACAAAGCAGGAGCAAAATGCAGCCGATAATCGCGCTCAAAATCTTGCTTTAACCTTAATTCCCGCCCCAACAGCCGCAATAACCCTGGCACATTTTGCAAAGTAGACTGCAAAGGCGGCTTACTAAACTTAGCTCCCCTAGTCAGAAACTCCAAACTTTCCGGTGGTAGACCCATGCGCCGAAAAATTTGCCCTAACAAAGAAGCATTAAAATAAGCGTAAGCATAGTGCAAAGTTGCTGTTTGCTCGAAATCTAACCCACTAGCCCTTGCACCCAAAACAACTGTAAAAATATCACCCCAAACGCCACACGTCAAAGGACGATTGATCGACCAAGTTAAGGGACGAATTGCCCCTGGTATCACCTCTGATGCTATCTTGCGCGTCCAAATAGGTAGCAGCGTAGTAATCGGGCGAGACTGCAACAGCCACAAAGTTTGACCATCATAGCTCCATTCAATATCTTGAGGAATGCCGTGATAGTAGTTCTCTAAATGTCTTGCCAAAAAAGCAACTTGCCTAATTAAAGCTGGCGGAACATCGCCTTCACCCTCTACTGGCATTTCTAACCCTTCAGGCAATAGCCAACTATCTCCAGTGGCAATGCGATCGCTATATACGCGATACTGTTGGGGTGTTACTTGCCCTGAAACTACAGCCGTTGCATCTCCAGGTAAAGCTTCAATTACTACCCAATCGCCTTGCTGGGCAATGGGATCGCGGCTAAAAGCAACGCCTGAAAATACCCCTCTAACTTGCTTTTGGATCAAAACAGCCATTGCATCTTCAGCAATAGATTTTTCTCGGCGGTAATCAATAGCTGCTGGATTATCGTAGGAATCAATCACGCGGGCGATCGCTCTATTTAACTGTGCTTTACTACTAACATTTAAAACTGTTTCATACTGTCCTGCGGCTGAAGCAGATTCGCTATCTTCCCCAACGGCTGAAGAACGCACTGCTAATGGTTCGGCTGGTGTGGGTTGCAAAAATTCTGTTAGCGCTTGCCAATCGTCTCCTGGAGGCAATACCCAACCTTGAGGAATGGGATAGCCCAAACGTTTTAACTGCGCTAATGTTGCAGCTTTTTGACCGAATTTTTCTGTTGGCAATTCGTTATCTAAACTGACGATCGCTTTGCTACCTTGAAAAAATTTAAACATTGCTTGCGACTGAGTTTGTCCACCTACTGCGGCTAAATCTAGATCGTCTGGTATTTTTTGGTAAATCCAACCAAGTAATACAGCAAGAGCGATCGCTGCCATAATTCGCCCTGGCTCGTCAGCGTGTAATAATGCCGTAAGTAGCGGAAATATCACTAAAACGCCAATTCTACCTAATTCTCTTTCCCGCAAAATTGTAAAGCTAATCCCGCCAATCAAAAACGATAAGGCTGCAATCCGCCAATCGTGGACTGCATAGCCCCAAACTGCATTAGTTGCGCCTGCACCTTTACCAATCCAATACCTACCCATAATTAAGGCAATCAGGGCAATTATCTCCCAAGTCGGATTTGTAGGGAAGAAAGTACGGGCAAGCAACACAGCAGCAATGCCTTTAAAAGCTTCTGACATTACTGCTAATACGCCTGCAAATGTACCGCCGTGATAGAAAGCTGCGGAGACGCTGATGTTACCTGTACCAACTTTAGTTAGTTGCTTTTTGGAGATTGCATACGTAATCCAAGCAATCAGCGGCAATCCACCCAATAAAGGACAGACAATAAAAATAGCCAGTGCGCCCCAAACTTCCAGCAGCATGATAATTTTCGTGTGGACTTATCTCTAGAGGTTATTTTAAGCTGCCGTTTCTCGATCTATTTGCTCTACTTCCTCTTTTGATAACTTAACTTCTACAGATTTTACCGAGTCTTCAATGCTAGAAATTTTGCTAGCACCAGGAATTGGGACGATGCAAGGTGATTTCGACATTAAGAACGCTAAGACGATCGCATATACCGATACTCCCTTGGTTTTGGCTAAAGATGCGATCGCGTCTATCTCTTCTAGGCGGCTAACTCGACGGCTACCACCCAAAGGACTCCAAGGCAAGAAAGTTAAGTTTTCTTTTTGGCAATACTCTAACACGCCGTCTTTTTCCGGCTGGCGATGCCAAGGGTTGTATTGATTTTGCACTGAGACAATATCGACTACATCGCGGGCGCGTTTGATTTGTTCGACGGAGAAATTAGAAACGCCTACAAATCTAATTAATCCTGATTCCACTGCTTCTTTAGCAGGTTTTAGCGATTCCTCAATCGAGTAATTAGGATCTGGTGCGTGATACTGCCAAATATCAATTGGTTTTTCGCCCCCCAAAGCTTCAAAGCTATCTGCAATTGTCTCCCGTAGATGGTCGGGATTGCCATTGCGCGTCCAATCTCCATTGGGACGCATCAAGCCGCCTTTGGTAGCAATAACGATTTTATCGCGATCGCCTTGATACTCCTGTAATGCTTTGGCAATCAATCGTTCGTTGTGGTGCTTATCTGACTCGTCTTTGCAATAAGAATCTGCTGTATCAATTAGCGTTACTCCCAAATCTAAGGCACGATGAATCACCTCTATCGCTTGTGCTTCTGGGGGTCTGCTACTTAGCGACATAGGCATTCCGCCTAACCCGATGGCGCTAATTGTGACATTCGTATTTCCCAGTTGTTTCGTTTCCATCAATTGACCTCTTTATCTCTAATTCCTTTCCATTGAGGTGAAAAAGTAAGGCAACAATCGTCTGTCTGAGGGTAAATTCTTTATTTATCTATCTCAATTAACATTTCCATCGTACTGATGCGAAAGCCACAAGAGGCAAATAACTTTCTTGCTGCTTCGTTGGCGTTAGCTGTGTCTAGCCGAATTTGCTTTACTCCTAGCTTTTGAAAGCGATCGCAACTTAGCTTTACCATTCTCCTCGCTACTCCCTGATGGCGATATTCTGGTTCTACCCACAGGTCATGAATAAAACCAAATTCCTTCAAGCGATAAATCGGTATTTCTTTTTCTACTGTCGCAATCAGAAAGCCTGCTAGTTGTTTGGGTTTGCTTTCATCTTCTGCTACTAAAAATACGCTTTGGCGATTATTTGCTTGAGATATCAACCACTTTTCATAACGCTGTTGAGGAGCGGGCAAAAATCCATACTTTGCCTCATTCCATGCTTGATGTAATGCACATATAGACGCAACCATTGGTAATATTGCTGGCACATCAGCAGGCGTAGCAGAACGAATATGCATAAATGTGTTTTTTGAGATTTTTACTATTAACAAATTTAACGTTTCTACTGCCAAATTTTTAGCTAGTAATTGCTGCAAAAAATTTTATTTTTAATCTAAAAATGCTTGACTTTGTAATTACAACATCATATTATAGTAAGTGTATTTGTCTAACTAAATGCTTGTTAAAAGCAGGTAGTTGGAGCGCAGCGGACAATTGTCCGTTGCGCGGGGTTTGATAGGAACTAAAAGTTAATTTTGCCAAGTTTTGAAAATAAATAGAGCTAAAATAATCGGCTTATTTTAACTAGAAGCACTGGTGTAGAAACGCAAAGCAAAGCCCCAAAAAGAGCGGGCTATGAATAGAAGTGCGATCGCCAAAACTCCCGCACCAATCACCCAGCCTAATTGTACGCGCCCAAGCATAGCTTCAGCCGGAACAGTAGTTAAAAAAGCCACAGGCACAACAAAAGTAAAGAAGAAACGATAAGCAGTAGGATAAGCAACCATTGGATAGCGCCCAGCTTCTAAAAGTCCTCTTAAAACTTCTGTAACGTTGTAGATTTTCACAAACCAAATGCTAGTTGCACCTAGCATAAACCATAAACTATATAAACTAGCGAGTCCAAATAAAAGCGGAATAGCGCTAAGTAAATAATCGCTTACAGTTATTCCTAACTGCCCTCCCGCATAAACGATCAAAATTCCTCCAAAGATCAGATCGGGTACTCCCCAAGGCGAAATAGTATGACCTGATAACCAAAATTGACTGCTAATAGGTTTAAGCAAAACAAAGTCTAAAGTACCTTGTTGAACGAGTTGAACAATACTATTTAAATTAGGAGCAAGGAAAGTGCTAGAAAAGCCTTGCAACACAGTAAAAATTCCCAGTACAACTAAAGCTTCTTGCCAAGACCAGCCAGCAAAAGTATAGCCAGTGCGGTAGAACAAAAACAAGCCAAACAAACTACCAGCAAGATTACCCAAGCTAGTAAGGGTAGCCAAGACAAAATTGACGCGGTATTCTAATTCCGCAGCGATCGCTGCACTCCACAACAGTCGCAAAACATCCAAATATCGTTTCATGCACTAAATTTCACGTAGTAGCTTACTTGAGTTTAGCTTTTATAACAAGGTAATGCACTTTTCTCGCTACACGGGAATACTACAATTGTTAACCAGACTGCATCGAAATTACAAATATATGCAAAATTATCAACTAGATCCGCAATCAGTAGAAATTGTGGGTAGAAATAAGCTTGTAAATGAGTTGCTGAAAGCGGGAATAGAAGTGTCTTTACCTATTCGCGATCGAGGAATAGATTTAATTGCCTATATAGATATAGACAAAGAAAAT
This sequence comes from Aliterella atlantica CENA595, assembly GCF_000952155.1. GTDB lineage: Bacteria > Cyanobacteriota > Cyanobacteriia > Cyanobacteriales > Chroococcidiopsidaceae > Aliterella > Aliterella atlantica. Next base: position 47,108 of record NZ_JYON01000024.1, read on the forward strand.
GAACTGCAATCATTTGTGGCTTGTCCTATACAGATGAAAGCTGCTACAGAACGCAGATTTAGCTTAAATAAAAAGTATGAGAGGTTCAAAAATCTGCTTTTAACCTTCGTTTGGCACGTTAACGATCCAAATAGCAATATTATTTATGCATTAACATACAGTGAAGCATTAAAAGTAGCAGAAAAACTGGAATAGACAAAAACTGAAACTTGGGAAAAAAGAGGTAAGTACAGTAGTACCAACCCTGGTATAAGAATAGTGAATTTACTCGAACAATATAAGATGACACCCGAAAAATGGAGGAATAAAGTCAAGAATACTGGTAAAGATTTGGTTGATACAGATAATAAGTATCAACAGTAAATTAGCATATTTGCAAAAGTAATTGATCGCAACTTAAATTAGCTATCAAACAATGAACTCATACAAAAGGTCTGTTATCTTCGCAAAAGAGCAGGCAAAAATCAAGTGCGATCGCTTTTTGAGCAATAAAGTAATAAAATAGCTTATTCTTTAAATCTCCTAACTTCATGCCCAAATCAGCCGACATTGGCACTAAACGTCTAATCAGTTTAGCTCCTAACAATTGGGTAAGATGGGTAACGCAAATTCCTGATGTAGTCGCCTCTAATATTTTAGATCCGCAGTTCCAATGGATTAGCCGCGAGGGTGATGTTTTAGTTCGCGCTCAAAGTCCGCGATACGGCGAATTTTTGGTACTTAATGAATTACAGTTGCGCTACAAACCCGATATGCCAAGAAGAATGCGGGCGTATGCAGCTTTAGCAGAAGAGAAATACAACCTGCCTACCTATCCGGTACTAATTAATCTTTTAAAAGAAGGCAATATCGAGATTCCAACTTGCTATCAGTCAGAATTTGCAGGTTTGCAGGCACGTCAAGATTACCAAGTAATTAATTTATGGGAAGTAGATGTAGAGATTGCGTTTCAAGAACCAGTCTCACCCTTGATTCCGCTTGTGCCTATACTCAAAGGTGGTGCAGAAGAATCAGTAGTACAAAGAGCATTGCAGATTTTACGTAGCGATCGCCAATTGAGCGAATTAGAAATAGTCATGGCGTTTTTTGCTAGCTTTGTATTAGATAGTGCTTTAATTCGACAAATAATGAGGTGGGATATGGCAATACTTAGCGAATCACCCTGGTATCAACAAATTTTGCAAGAAGGCGAAAAAAGAGGTATTCAAGAGGGCTTGCAGCAGGGCATTCAAGAGGGCTTGCAGCAGGGTATGCAACGCGGTATTCAAGAGGGCTTGCAGCAGGGTATGCAACGCGGTATTCAAGAGGGCTTGCAGCAGGGAATACTATTAAGTATCGAGACGAGTTTAGAGCTAAAATTTGGGGCTAAAGGGTTGGAACTATTATCAGAAATATCGCAAATTTCCGATTTAGAACGATTAAAAGCAATTTATCGGGAAGTGATAACAGCAAATACTCTAGACCAAGTGCGGCGATCGCTCTAAAATAATCTACGCTCCCATCCCTGAGTATTGCTTCAGTCCTCTACGCCACAGCCAGCGATTCCAAATAAAAAATAATCCCCCCCAACCAATCATTACCAAAAAACCTTGGACTACATTTACATCTGTTAGTCCGATCAATAGTGCTGCGGGAAAATGAATTAGGTAAGGAAATGGTGTCCAAAGTACAACATCCCTTACTCGTTCGGGAAACATCTCTAAAGGGGCAATTAAGCCAGAGAGAAACAAATATAGCAAAAACCAAAAGCTTTCAATCGCGCTAGCCCGTTCAGTCCAAAAAGCAAATAAAGCAAAAGTGTACTGAATAATAAATCTTAGAGCAAAAGCTAAGATTGCTGCGACAGCAAAAAGCAGCAAATTTCCCCAACTTGGAACCCAAAAAGCTTGCGGATAAAGAAGGAAAAACATAGCGATTAAAATTAAAGCAAATGGCAAACGGGCAAATCTTTCCGAAAAATGCCCTGCCACATGATGCCATACAGGATCTATTGGTTGTAATAATCGGGGTGAGAGTTTCCCTTCAACTACTTCCTTCTCAAACTCCCAAATTACCCAAACGACTGTAAATTGCCTAATTACAAATACAGCGAGAAAGTAGCGGGTAAAATCTATCGGACTTAGCCCAAATTGTCCGCTTTGCGCCGCCTGATTCCAAACTCCCATCAAAATTAACGGCAAACTACCAGATAATGCCCACAAAAATAGCTCGGCGCGATACTCCATCATGTAGGCGTAGTAAACCACAGCTAAAACTCTAGCCTTTCTCAAAACTGCATTCATAAAACACCGCCTGCACTAAAGACGCGCCCAATTACTTCTTCTACAGGCGGATCGGTTACTGTTAAATCTACTACTTCTAATTCTGCTAACATTCTTGCTACAGTCCGAGTAAGTAAGTCGCGTTCGACTAAAAAACGCACTGATTGCCCTTCTAAAGCTTTGATTTCGCCGTAGGGTAATAGTTTAGATTCAGGTAGCGCCCGCGCCAGTTCTACTTTTACTTCCCGACAAGGAGCAAAATTATCAATCAGTTCATCTAAGCCGCCGTCGTACACTAATTGTCCTTGATGAATGACTAAGACGCGATCGCATAAAGCTGTAATATCTGCCATATAGTGGCTAGTTAAAAGTATTGTCGCGCCATATTTAGCGTTGTATTCGCGCAAGAAATCCCGCACTCCCACTTGAGCGTTAACATCTAGCCCTAATGTTGGTTCGTCTAAAAATAGGACTTGAGGGCGGTGCAATAATGCAGCTAAAAACTCCGCTTTCATACGTTCGCCCAACGATAACTTGCGTACAGGTTGATTGAGTTTACCTTGCAACGACAGCATTTCTGTCAGTTCGCCTACCCGCATTCGGTATTCTTTGTCTGGGATACCGTAAATAGCAGCATTAATTTTTAAGGAGTCTAAGGCGGGTAAATCCCAAATTAGCTGCTGTTTTTGCCCCATGACTAAAGTAATTTTCTGCAAAAACTCAGCTTTGCGCTGAAAAGGGATATGCCCAGCTACTCTTACTTTCCCCGCAGAGGGATGAATTAAGCCTGTAAGCATTTTCAACGTTGTCGTTTTCCCTGCTCCATTTGCCCCTAGAAAGCCGACTACTTCTCCAGGTTGAATTTGAAATGAAACTTGCTTTACAGCCTCTACAGCGCGGTAAGTGCGGCGGAAAAAGTGGGTAATTGTCCCTTGCAGTCCAGGTTCTTTGACAGCTATGGGATAGACTTTGCTGAGGTTTTCAGCCTCGATAATTGGCATAGTTTAGTTATATAGATGCGATCGCCCTCTATTTGCTATTATGCTTTTTCTGCCTCGTCTGCTACACATTTACTGGTAGCTTCTTAAAATATAGCGATCGCAATTTGAATCCCTTGTTTAATTCGTTGCAAAGATTTCGGCGAAATTGCGCCATAGGGACCTTGTTCGAGATATAGTTTGCCTATTGCTGAGATATTGTCGCATAAAGCCAAAGAGTCTACTGAAAGTCCGCCTTCTCCTGCTTCGAGCAAAATGCGCGTTGGAGTTTCTCCACTGGTTACATCGCTGGTACAGGGAACGACCAAAACACTGCTAGAAAGCTGATTTCTGACATTAATAGAAACGACAACGGCGGGGCGTTTTTTGGTATCTCCCAGGGTTTTTAGGGCGCGAATTAAATAGATTTCTCCTTGGCAGGGATAACTATTGTCTGCCACTTTTAGAGTCCTTCAGAGTCTAATATCTCTTCCATTTGGGTTTGAGCAAATTCTCCCCAGTCTCGATCGAATTGTCTATCTGGTTGTTTTTGGCTTTGATAGAAGGCGCGTAGCTTATTTTCTATCTGCTGTTGATGCCACAACCGCAATCCTTCTTCCACAGCCGCAGAACGATTTTCTGTCATTTGGTCAATATCTTGAAGCAATTTAGCATCAACTGTAATTGAAATCCGTTGTTTGCTACTCGATTGAGTCATGAGTGAGGAAACAAAGTAATACTATCTATATGATAAATTATCGTATTGCGATCGCACTTTGTTTGCAGTCTCTATTTGCTATTATCCTTATTCTGTAGAGTGGCAGGAAAAGTTATGATACCTGAGCAAAAAATTTATCGAGCAAGATTTTTGCCTACAGAGGTAGTTCGGCTAAAACAAACCTGTTTTACTCTAGGACGCGCTTTCGAGCCTGGTAAGTATATAGCAGGACAGTTACCAGATATTGCTTTTGAAATGGGTTTAGTAGAACAGTTACCCCCCGTTCGGGGCAAAAATGCCAAAATCAAAAATATCGAAGCTCCCCAATAATTCAAGTAATGGAAAAAGAGCCTTACGATTGGATACAACCGTCTTTAGATACTATTCGCCGCGCCGATTGGTATCGCTCGGTGCAAGCAATTCAAAGCAAGTCGGGAGCGGTAGTACAGTTAGAAGGCAAAGAAGTTGTTAATTTTGCTAGTAACGATTATCTAGGGCTTGCAGGAGACGATCGCTTAATTCAAGCTGCTATATCTGCTACTCAAGAATATGGTACTGGTAGTACGGGTTCGCGGCTACTGAGCGGACATCGAGAAATCCATAGAGAATTGGAATGTGCGATCGCATCTCTCAAACAAACAGAAGATGCTCTAGTATTTAGTTCTGGGTATTTAGCGAATTTGGGTGCGATCGCCGCAATAGTTGGCAAACGCGATTTTATCTTATCTGATACCTACAACCACTCTTGTCTCAAAAATGGTGCAATTCTTAGCGGTGCTACAATCATCGACTACCCGCACTGCAATCTAGAAATTCTGCAAACTTTACTAAGCCAACAGCGCCACAATTTTCGCCGTTGCCTAATGATTACCGATAGCGTCTTTAGCATGGACGGCGATTTATGCCCTTTACCCGAACTTGTAGACTTAGCCGAACAATTCAACTGTATGCTGCTAATTGACGAAGCTCATGCTACCGGAGTATTAGGCGCAACAGGTGCAGGGTGCGCCGAACACTTCAAAATAAAGAATAAGTTCATCCAAGTCGGTACTTTAAGCAAAGCATTAGGTAGTTTAGGCGGTTTCGTTGCAGGTACAAAACCTTTGATTGACTTTCTCCGCAATCGTGCAGCCACTTGGATTTATACTACAGCCCTTTCTCCTGCCGATACCGCCGCCGCACTAGCAGCCGTCAACATTATTCGCCACGAGCCGCAACGCCATCAACAACTATGGCGTAACATCAATTACCTCAAACAATTATTCGCCCAGCAACTACCCAACTTAGAATTATTACCCTCAGAATCTTCTATTTTATGCTTCCAACTTCAAGACTCGAAAGCTGCGCTGCAAGTTTGCACCCAACTTAAAGATGCTGGTATCTTCGCTCCAGCAGTTCGCCCTCCTACAGTACCTACAAGTAGAATCAGACTTTCAGTAATAGCAACTCACCAACCAACTCATATCGAGCGTTTGATAGCAGCAACAAAGCAAATTAAAGCCTGAGTAGTACTTGATGAATGCGCCTGACGATAAAACTTTAAAAACGCCAAATCCGAGCAAACGTTTGTTTGGCTCGGAAAAGGATGATACTTATAAATATCTAAGTATTTGTTTAACTAGCTGGTTGTGCAGGTGCAACTTTAGCCTCAACCTTTACACTTTGTACTCCCTTAATTTCTTTTGCCAAAGGCTCAATTCTTTGTAGCTGTTCTTCAGTAGGAACAGTACCAGCTACAGTTACAGCGCCATCTTCAGCTTCTACGCTTAATTTACTAGCTGGCAAATTGGCTTCTAACTTACTGCGAACCTCACTTTGCAAGTCGCCGTCAGTTCTATCAGCATCGCCACCAGTAACATTATTGCGTTGCTCTCTGGCTCTAATATCTGAATTTAGCTGATCTCGACGGACTTCGCTAGTTGCATCATTTTTGATTTGCTCGGCAGTTTGAGCATCTGGTGCTTCTACATTTTCAGTAGTAGTATTGGGGGAGTCAGCGCTAGTTTTAGCTGTATCTTGGCAACCTACAGCACCAACTACTAGGAAGCTACCAACTAGAAAAGGAATAATTTTTTTCATTTTTACCCACTATTTGCAATTTGCAAAAGATCGATCGTGATATGAAATTGCAGATACTAATTTCTGCTAATAGCTAAGAAGCAATTAGACTTCTTCTCTACGGTCAACAATTACAACTTTGGGATCGTTGCTACTAACTGTATTGCTATAACCTGTGCGCGTTGTATCCATATCAACAGCGGGATCTACATAATTAGTATCAGCAGTGTAGCTACCAGTATTTGCACTATCAGGTATATCGTAGATGCCAAATTCTTCAATTCCTCTACCTGTCAAAATTGCTTCTGCTCTAGCAATTTCTGCTTCGCTACCATCTACTAATACTAAATAATGACCTCTAGAAACGCGATCGTTATACACTCTAGCTCGTTCTTCAGGAATACCTAAACCAATCAATGCGCCAATTAAACCACCTGCGGCTGCACCAATTGCACCACCAGCTAAGGTTGTAGCCAAAGCTGTCGCTACTTCACCAGCTAAAACTATCGGACCTACTCCGGGAATAGCTAAAGCACCCAAACCAACTAGCAAGCCTGTAGCGCCACCTAATATTCCGCCAGTTACAGCACCAGCACTAGCGCCTTCATCTGCTTTGTTGCCTACATTGTCGCTGACATCTACGCCTGCTATATCATCTTCTCTGTCTGCATCTTTGGCAACAACCGAAATTTTGTTCATCGGGAAGCCAGAATCATTTAATTCGTGCAGTGCGCGTTCTGCTTCTTGACGAGTGTTAAATACACCTACTGCACGTTTGTTCAAACCTAAAGCCATTATTTTTCCTCCACTCTTAACAACTCAACACATAAGTTGGCACAAATCTAGATTCAAGTTCTTCGTGCTAACAATATAGTTCTCGCTTTTTTATACATCAGTTTCATCAATCTATAGGTGGAATGTTTCTATTTATCTATCAATAGAATGACTTAAACATATTTATATAGATAGAGATTTACTTATAAATACAAATTTTGTGTATCAATTAATACGTAGGTTGCTGAGAGATGAAGTAGGTGCGACACCGGGAATCGCGACTTATGGGTTCGGTTCTACGACTGTCACTAATGCCTTAATATTTATAGGCTGGTAGTCAGTAAAGTTGGCTCGAACTTGGATAAAATTGCTAGCAGGTAAAGGGGCAAATACTCGTGCAAAAATGGATATTGCCTACACTAAGTGAACTATTAGCCTTGTCGCCTGATAAGGTACAAATAACAGATACGCAAAATAGTAGTGAGGCGATCGCATTGCGCGAATGGTCGATCGCGATCGCAGCAACAGAAGAACTACTACTGCAAAATATTAACTGCTCGACATCGCCGACACTACCGCCACAAGGAATAGTTCTGGCAAGTCCAGCACCAGTTTGGAGTCACGAAGCCTTGCTTGCCAATTTGTCAGCATGGGTATTTGTACCAGAAACGCTTACAAAAGCAGAAAGGCAACTACAACTACCACCTGCGGTACAAACTCACACCCAAACTACAGCAAATCTGCAGCAACTTCCCCTCCTTTGTCAAGATCCACTAGCGCAAGAACAATTTTGTCTAGTTTTAACAGATAAATTCAGTCTCATCCTAGTTTTAGGTACAGACGAGCGGGGTAATTTATCCTTCCAGTTTTCATTTGAGCCAGAAATAATCGAGCAGGCATGGCAACTTTTGCGATCGCGTTTGCTGCTATTTAACTCCCATTCCACATCGGCGTTAGATACTGAGATTGCTAAATATCACCCCACAGCACCAGACTATCGCACAGTCAGCCAATTTAGTCGCCTATTACTCAAGCACGCGCAATCGGGGGTATGGCAACGTAAAGCGCCTTTAGAGCCAACAGAAGCGCTAGAGAGCGATCGCCCTACCCTTGCTCCCCACGCCTCCCAGCGCCCCGATATCGAACTTTTGCAAGCATTTGCTCACGAGATCCGCACGCCACTGACAACTATTCGCACCTTGACACGCTTGGTATTGAAGCGCAAAGATTTAGCGCCAGAAGTGAAAAAGCGCCTAGAAACAATCGATCGCGAATGTACCGAGCAAATCGAGCGCATGGAATTAATGCTCCGCGCTGCCGAAATTGTGGAAAAAGCAACGGTTAACGCGCTATCTAATGCGGAAGGTTTCCTCCCAAATCCGCGCGTCAAAAATACCATCGCTCAACTCACAGCAATGTCTCTAGATCGAGTATTGCAACAAAGCATTCCTCGATGGCAACAACAAGCTAGTCGACGTAATTTAACTTTAGATGTGGTCGTTCCCCAACATTTGCCTACTGTAGTTAGCGATCCAAATATGTTAGATCGGATCTTGACTAGCCTAATTGAGAACTTTACCCGTAACTTGGCAGCAGGTAGCCAAATTAAAGTTCATGTCATTCCTGCTGGCAATCAACTAAAATTGCAACTGCTCTATCAATCCCAATCGAAGCAAGAACCAACGCCGCAGGCTGATAAAGTTGCACCTACAGTCAAATCTTTAGGACAACTGCTGATTTTTCAACCTGAAACTGGCAACATCAGTTTAAACATAGCTGCAACTAAACATTTATTTCAAGCTATTGGTGGCAAACTTATTGTCAGACAAAGACCTGATGAAGGAGAGATATTGACTATATTCTTGCCGATGGAAGTTAGTCATAGCGATTTTTATGCCCATAGTCTAGGCTCTATTAACCATCCTGTAGTTTAGATATTTAACTAGAAGCAGATTGCGGCGTTACTGGAGAAGTCGCTAGCGTTACAGTAAAAGTTGAGCCTTCACCTAGCTTACTTTTCACAGCAATAGAGCCACCGCAGCGCTCCAAAAGCTCCTTGACAACTGTCAAACCCAAACCAGCACCATAACTGTCATCAGCAGTCGGGCGCGTGTGGTAAAACAAGTCAAATACTTTGGGAATATCGCGTTCGGCGATGCCCATACCTGTATCGCGAAATTCTAACATCACGCGATCGCTTATCTGCCTAGCTCTAACCCAAACTTGTCCGCCGTTAGGCGTAAACTTAATACTGTTGTGCAGCAGATTAATCGCAATCTGCTTGAGCCAAGAGTTTAAACACAATACCGGAGGTAACTGCTCCGGTACTGTATAAGCAAGCATAATCCCTTTTTCTTGTGCCAAAGGCTGATACGTACTTACTACCCCAGGCACGATCTCGCTCAGGCGTACTGGTTGCAAAGGAGTGTGCTTAGGCGTGCGATTGATTTGCACTAATTCTAGTAAACCATTAATAACCGAATTTTGGCGATCGCATTCTGTATGCAGCATTTGTAAATAACGCAATCGCTGGGGCGGCTTGAGGTGAGGAGAATTAAGCAAACTCAATGCCGTTTTCATATTCGTCAAAGGCGTACGCATTTCCTGACAAGCGCTACCTAGTAACTCATCCTTTTGCCCAACACTATTACCTAGTTCTTGGTTACGCTGCTGCAATCTAGCTATAGCACCAGCACTTGCTCTACGCAGCAATCGATCTTGGCGTTGGATTTGGTAAGTAAACAAGCACTCAATTAGCTCTAATGGCGGCGATGGAGCGATCGCAAATAACTCATCCCAATTTGCCAACAATTGGGTTATTGCTTGAGCGCTAGCATTAGTTTTTTTTGCAGCATTTTTTGTAGTTACAGCGATAATTTCTTGGTGTATCCCCTCTAACACTTGCTCAACTACTTGGGGTTGCCAAGAACACACACTTATTAAACTATCCTTTTTCTCTACACGTGATGGTTTATTTGCCCTTAAAGAGCCACTTAGATCGCTTCCCGTTCTAATTTTTTGGCGTTGATGGTGACGGCGGTGAGCCAAAACAAGAATGTTAAAGCTAGGCGATAAAACTAATAAGAAATACTCGCGCTGCAACTTACTACTTACGGGTAGTTTAAGCGATCGCTCGCCAGCAGCGCTTAACTTGGAATTTTGTCCTACATGGAAACCATATACTCCCTCACATAGCCCTGTGACATGGTAGCGCTCAATTTCCGAGCGCCAAATTTGTCCTGGCGGTAACTTGAGCCATAACTGGGCGCGAATTTGCTGTTCGACAAGCAAATCGACTGTAGCACCAAACAGAGCATATAAAGTAGTAGGCGTAACAGGCAATAACTGAGGAGGTGATTCTACTGTAGAAGTCATCTCAACAAGACTAAAAGACTGCCGATCGGAACTGACCATACTTATTTTTTGTTAACTAACATTGATAAATACTTCATCTCAGCCGCAGATACCGATAAGTATGGCAATATTTTCACCATTTAAACTCATTTATTCTCATTAATTCTGGAAATTGCGCTCCTGCAAAGCTACTTTTGCTTGTTCGCGGTCGTCAAAATGGATTTTTTCTGTACCGAGAATTTGATAATCTTCATGTCCTTTACCAGCAATTAGCACGCCATCGCCAGGTTGAGCTTGGATAATAGCAGCACGAATAGCAGCAGCGCGATCGCTAATTACCAATACTTCTTTCTCGCTAGGGATGCCAGCAAGAATATCTTGTAAAATCTTGTCGGGATCTTCAGTGCGGGGATTATCAGAAGTTACTACTGCGACATCGGCAAGTTCGGCAGCAATTTTACCCATTTGCGGGCGTTTAGTGCGATCGCGATCTCCCCCACAACCAAATACGCAAATTGTTCTCCCACTAATAAAGGGACGCGCTGCTTTAATCAGGTTTTCTAAACTGTCAGGAGTATGAGCGTAATCGACAATCGCGCTAATATCTTGAGATGGGGATATTTGTACTCGTTCCATCCGTCCTGGTACGCCAGGAAACTGCGGCAAGACATCAGCGATCAATTGTAAATCGACACCTAATTGTAAAACTGCGCCGACTGCTGCCAATAGATTTGCTAAATTGTACTGACCGACCAAAGGCGATTGAAAAGCAACATCGCCTTGAGGAGTATGTAAAACGCCGCTAACTCCAGTAGGTGCGTATTTAAGTTCGCTCATCCACAAATCGGCGCGATCGCTTGTACTATAACTCCAAGTGCGATCCTTGCCGACTTGTGCGACTAACCTGCGACCATAAGCATCATCAATATTAATAATTGCTTTGCCTTGCAAATATTCAGGACTAAATAACAGCGCTTTTGCGCCGAAATAGTCTTCCATATCTTTATGAAAGTCGAGATGATCTTGAGTCAAATTAGTAAATAAAGCAACATCAAACTCGCAACCTTTCACCCGTCCTTGCGCCAAAGCATGAGAACTAACTTCCATCACGCCAATCTTACAGCCAGCCAGACACGCCTCGGCTAACTGATGTTGCAGTTCGATGGCAAAAGGCGTAGTATGAGCAGCAGTTTGTTCAAACCCTGCCCACCGAGTATAAAGCGTACCCATCAAAGCAGTAGATAAATGAGCTTGAGTTAGGAAAAACTCAATCAAGTGAGTAGTAGTAGTTTTCCCATTTGTGCCAGTAACGCCCACCATTTGCAACTTTTTAGTAGGGTAGTCATAAAAAGCCGCCGCCACACTAGCACAAGCTGCAACCATATTATTAGAGCCAATCAGACAAGCATCAGCTTCAGCATTGCTAGCTATTTGCTCAGAAACTAGGGCAGCAACAGCACCAGATGCGATCGCGCTACGCCAAAATTCGCCCCCATCTACCCGCGTTCCTGGCATACCAATAAACAAATCTCCAGGCTGACAAGCATGAGAATTAGTTGCTAACCCCTTTATTTCCACATCCATTGCTAAGTTAGCAGGTAATTGAGTAACACCATCAACTTGAGCCAACAACTCGCGTAACTTCATAACAACTAATCCTCACATTTATCTACTGGGCTGATTTTCAATTATTAGACAAGTATTTCTGTAGCATAAGCTGCACTTGAGCGGTACTAGCACGAGGAGAAGGACGAGGCAATAATTCTTCTTTACCAGCAGATTCCTTGCACAGAACAGGCACTTCATACTGATAAGCATTAAACCAATCATCGCGGCTAGTAATATCGCGTAGTTCCAACTCAAAATTAAGAACGCCGCGAATTTGCTCTAACTTTTCCTCCAACCCCTCACACAAATGACATCCAGGCTTACCGTAAAGAATCAATCGCATCCCTCTTTATCCCCTTATCGCCAATTGTAGGGGCGCAATACATTGCGCCCCTACTCAAAACTCAAAACTACTTCCCCATCTCCCAGAGAGACACATATTTAGATATTGTGTAAGAAGAATTAACCCAAAAACTAAAGATGAGCCTATCTACAGATTCACCCAGTCAAACAGCCAACTTCGACTTAGAAGCATTAAACCAGAAATACGACACCGCCCACCCCAGAGATATTCTTGCCTGGTGCGTAGAAAACATCCCCACCGGACTTGTGCAAACTAGCGCCTTCAACGTTGATGATATAGTCATCACCGACATTTTGTACCGAGAACTCAAGCATCCAGTGCCAGTAATGTTCCTCGACACATTGCACCACTTCCCCCAAACATTAGAATTGGTGGGCAAACTCAAAGAACAATATAATTTAGACCTAAAAATTTACAAAACCCCAGATATAGACACCCGCGAAGCCTTCACCGCCAAACACGGAGAAGCACTATGGGATAAAGACATCAGTCAATTCCACCAAATTACCAAAATCGAGCCATTACAAAGGGGACTTGCCGAACTAAATGCGATCGCTTGGCTCACAGGTCGTCGCCGCGATCAAGCTAATACCCGCCAATACATGAACATCTTTGAACTAGACGGCAAACAGCGCCTCAAAGTTAACCCAATCGCCAGTTGGACGCGCAAAGAAACTTGGGCATACGTAGCCGAACACAAAGTCATTTACAACCCCCTACACGACCAAGGCTATCCCAGCATCGGCGACGAACCAATCACCACCCCAGTAGCAGAAGGCGAAGACGAAAGAGCCGGACGCTGGCGGGGAACAGGCAAAACCGAATGCGGCATCCACATTTAACAGTGACCAGTGACCAGTGACCAGTGACCAGTTATGAGTTTTATGCTTGTACTCCTTCCCCCCACCGAGAGTGCGGTAAGGGTTTGCTAGCGGGTAATAGTCCCCCACTAAACGCCTGGTCACTAATTACTGTTTAACTCCTCCCTGCACCTCCCCTGCTCTTTGCACCCCCTGCGGTTCGTTAAAAATGCTAAAACTCCTCCACCTATCCGACATCCACATGGGCAGCGGCTTTTCTCACGGCAAGCTCAACCCCGAAACAGGCTTGAACACGCGCCTAGAGGACTTCGTTAACACACTATCCAAATGTATCGATAGAGCATTAGCAGAGCCAGTAGACTTAGTATTATTTGGCGGCGATGCCTTTCCCGATGCCACGCCGCCGCCCTACATTCAGGAAAAATTTGCCAGTCAATTTCGCCGCCTAGTAGACGCGCAAATACCCACAGTATTGCTAGTAGGCAACCACGATCAACACTCCCAAGGACAAGGAGGGGCAAGTTTATGTATCTACCGTACCTTGGGAGTACCAGGATTTATTGTCGGCGATCGCCTCACTACCCACCACATTCAAACCCGTAACGGTCCTATCCAAGTCATTACCATCCCTTGGCTCACCCGTTCTACCTTACTTGCCCGCCCCGAAACCGAAGGCTTATCGCTAGCAGAAGTTAACGAAATATTAATCGAACGCCTCCGCACAGCCCTAGAAGGAGAAATTCGCCGCCTAGACCCGAAAATCCCCACAGTGCTGCTCGGTCACTTAATGATCGACAACGCCAACTTAGGCGCAGAACGCTTGCTAGCAGTCGGTAAAGGCTTCACCATGCCGTTATCATTACTTACCCGTCCTTGCTTTGACTACGTAGCATTAGGACACGTCCACCGCCACCAAAACCTCAACAAATCCAACGACCCACCAGTAATTTACCCTGGCAGCATCGAAAGAGTTGATTTTGGCGAAGAAAAAGAAGAAAAAGGCTACGTCAAAATCGACCTCCAAAGAGGTAAAGCCGACTGGGAATTTTGCCCCTTGCCAGCTAGGGTATTTCGGACGATCAAACTAGATGTCAGCGAAGCCAACGACCCGCAAGAAAAACTAATCAAAGCGATCGCCAAACATGATATAGCAGAAGCAGTAGTTAGACTAATCTATCAACTGCGCTCCGAACAAATAGACCAAATAGATAGCGCCGCCCTGCACCGCGCCTTAAGTCAAGCTCACAGCTACACAATTCAGCCAGAATTACTTAGCCAACTAGCAAGACCCCGCCTACCCGAACTAGGTGCAAGCAGCGCCACAGACCCAATGGAAGCCTTAACAACTTACCTCAACAATCGCCCAGACTTGCAAGACATATCCGCTCCCATGCTAGAAGCCGCCCAAAGATTGCTATCAGCAGACACCGAGCAAGACTGGCTTGAAGTAGCAACTAAGACAGATAGCTCCCAAGGTCAACTACGCTTACTATAGCCTTACACGCATTTTTTTATTCCTCCATGATTGAAATCAGGGGCTTGCAACCTAAATGAATTAACTATTAATCTTGTTCATAATTACGAATTACGAATTACGAATTACGAATTATTTAGTCGCTGGTCACTGTTTAAAATCGTCCCCATAAGCCTTAGACTGGATCGTACATTTGCTATTGTCTCTTATACGATCGAGTCGCCTGTGCGGAAAATTGTTATTGCCGGAAATTGGAAAATGTTTAAAACTCAGGCAGAATCCCTGGAGTTTTTACAAGGATTTATGCCTAGTTTGGAGCAAACCCCAGAGGATAGGGATATAGTTCTGTGCGTTCCCTTTACTGACCTCAACCTGCTATCGAAAAATTTACACGGTAGCCGCATTCAGCTAGGCGCTCAAAACGTTCACTGGGAAGATAGCGGCGCTTATACAGGTGAAATTGCTGGCGCTATGCTCGTAGAAATTGGCATTCGCTATGTAATTGTTGGTCACAGCGAACGGCGACAGTATTTTGGCGAAACAGATGAAACTGTAAATAAACGCCTATTAGCTGCCCAACAGCACAATCTTACGCCAATTCTCTGCGTCGGCGAAACAAAACAACAAAGAGATGCAGGTGAAACAGAAGCTTTGATTGCCAGTCAAATATCACAAGCTTTAGTAAATGTAGACCAACATAATTTAGTAATTGCTTACGAACCAATCTGGGCAATTGGTACGGGAGATACTTGCGAAGCTAAAGAGGCAAACCGAGTTATTGGTTTAATTCGCTCCCAGTTAACTAATCCTGACGTACCGATTCAATATGGCGGTTCGGTGAAGCCGAACAATATTGATGAAATTATGGCTCAAGCGGAAATAGATGGCGCTTTAGTTGGGGGTGCAAGCCTAGAACCCAACGACTTTGCGCGGATTGTCAACTATAAATAACATAACTTGCGATCGCCCAATCTAAAAAAGCGATCGCTTATCCCAATTAATTGCCATATAATGTCACCAGTTTGGACAATTAAAGAACGCTCTTTTAACTGGGGATCTCGTACCTATTTGATGGGCGTGCTAAATGTCACGCCTGATAGTTTTAGCGATGGGGGTGAATTTAATACTCCAGGGACAGCGTTAGCACAAGCACAGCAGCTTGTTAGCGCTGGGGCTGACATCATTGATATCGGCGGACAATCGACGCGTCCAGGAGCGGTGCAAATCTCTCAAACAGAAGAACTCGATCGCATCCTTTCAGTTTTAGAATTATTGCGATCGCATATTGCAGTGCCAATTTCTGTTGATACCACACGCGCCGCAGTAGCTAAAGCCGCAATTTCTGCTGGAGCAGATATAGTTAATGATATCTCTGGCGGTACTTTTGACGCTGCCATGCTCCCAACTGTAGCCGAAGTTAACGTGCCAATTGTGCTGATGCATACGCGCGGTACGCCGCAAACGATGCAACAAATGACCGACTATCAAAATTTGTTATTAGAAATATCCGAGTTTTTGGATAATCAAATTAAGCAAGCGATCGCCTGTGGCATTAGTAAAGACAAAATTATCATCGATCCTGGCATTGGTTTTGCCAAGAATTACGCCCAAAACTTAGAAATTCTGCGTAATATCTCCACTTTTAGCCCTCTAAATTGCCCGATCTTAGTCGGAGCATCGCGCAAAAGCTTTATCGGGCGCATCCTCAATCAACCAGATCCCAAAGCGCGAGTTTGGGGAACAGCAGCAGCGTGTACGAGTGCGATCGCTGCTGGTGCTGATATATTAAGGGTGCATGACGTAAAAGAAATGCACGATGTCTGCCGTGTTGCTGATGCTATATTTAGAGTTCCCTAACGCTGGGTTGACCATCTTTGACTTCGCCGATCAATACTAAATCGGTAACGCCGACAAAGATGCCATTTTCTAGCACTCCAGGAATATTGTTCAATGTCTTTTCTAAATTTGCTGGATCGTCAATCGCATCAAATCTAACATCAATTACCATATTGCCTTGATCGGTAATTACTGGACCTGCTTTTTTGACTCCCATTCGCAATTCTGGCTTACCGCCTAGTTTTTTAATTGCTTGCATGACTGGAGAAATCGCCATTGGGATAACTTCTACAGGTACGGGAAAGCTAGAACCCAAACGATCTACTATTTTGGAACTATCGACAACGACAATAAATTGCTCTGCTAGATAATCGACAATTTTCTCGCGAGTATGCGCTGCGCCGCCACCTTTGATTAAATTTTTCTGAGGATCGACTTCATCAGCGCCATCGATAGCAATATCAATACGATCTACAGCATCTAAAGTAGTTAAAGGAATACCGTACTGCTTGGCTAGCACTTCAGCTTGAAATGATGTGGGAATACCAACAATATTTTGCAAATCGCCAGATTTTAAGCGATCACCAAGATACTCAATTGTATATGCTGTTGTCGAACCTGTCCCCAATCCTACAATAGAGTTAGATTGTACGCGCAGGGCGGCAGCTTTACCGACTTGCTGTTTCATTAATTTAACTGGATCTTCTGCTACCGTCATACTCAATACACTCATTCAATGCCGTGTCTAGTATATAGTCGTCAGGCGCTTTGGAGGATAACGTTAGCCTGAATTTGTCCCTCGCTCCCCACCCTAGATAAATTATCTATGTCGTCAGAAAAAGACCAACAGCATCCTTTGTATAAAAGCGATCGCAATATTTTAAATAACTTATTAGTATCCGAACCTACGGACTATAACCTAGCGGAATTAGCTAGACTGAAGATTCGCTATCACGGATTTCCTGGCGCTAGAGATATCCAAGCCGATCTAGATAAAGTTTTGCAAACTTGGGGTTTAAACGAAACATCCTTATTTGCTAGAACTCGCCAGATTCATGCTGGTACGCCAATTTATCGGGGTAGAGCTAATCGAGGCGAAACAGAAGATTGGAGCTAACAGGCAAGTAGTAGTTCGCTACACCTGGGAAGAAAAAAATATAGTATGTATAAGAGAGGCTTGTATTATTGCTGACTAATGAGAGGTTGCTGATATCTGCTTCTAGTTACTGCCCAAAAATGTATAAAAAAGTTTGGTTTTTTGTATCATGCAATACACTTTTTTATTTATTGGTATGTTTATAATGCCAATACAACTATAAAGCTAGTAGTTTCTCAGTAGATCCGCTTTAAGCTCAGAACAGTTACATAGAATAAATTTGACCCTGCAACGCCATCCGCGTTGCGGGCAGATAAAAAAGACACCAAGAGTGCAATTTATCAGCCCTAGAAAATAGGAAAAGTGTGTCTTAGTCCAAATTGAGATTGAATTAAATTAAATATTAAAAGTAGCTGAACCAGCGATACCTGCGCTGTAGGTCAATAAAAAAGACACCAAGAGTGAATTTTATTAGCCTTAGTCAACGGGATAGGTGTCTCTAAGTTAGGTTTAAGGGAAAAGGTAGATAGATTTTCAACAATCTATTTACCTTTTTCTATTGATTTTGGTTAGCCGTAGAAATAGCGATCGCTCGATTATAAGTTTGACGCGCGGATTCTGGAGGACAGTCGCGCGTGCGGGTTCCCGCGCCAGAGCGACCTGTCCGGTGAGGTTTCCTCCAAAATTAGATAGCGCGTTGACAGGCAATTAATTATTTAATAATGCTGTTGCTACGTTTTTGGATTAAACATTGCTTTGGCGGGAAAACAAACTACTTCCAAATCAAAAGCCGCTATAGAATAAGGAGTTTTAAAACTGATGCATAGCGTAATTGTATTAGTAGAACCTGAAACTGGAGTATTGTGGGCAATCAAAGAAAATTTAATGAGACAGTTTCAGCGTGAGTTCAAAATTTATAGCGCTGACTCCGATCCTGCAGCTTTAGAAAAGTTAAAACAGTTGCAGCAATGTAATGATTCTTTAGCTTTATTTGTAGTTAAACAACAGAATTCGCCAATTACAGGTGTAGAGTTTCTCCAATTGGTTATGGAGACATTTCCTACAGCCAAACGCTTATTGCTTAATCTCTACGATGATGACGATATTCCCGCGCGGATACCATTATTACAAACATTAGAAATCTAAATAAATCCTAAAGATTCGCTCGCGCATTATGTCGTTACAAATAGTAGCAATATAAACAATTAGTAAAGATTAATCATGTCAGTATTTTAGATATTGAAAGATAAGTCAAAAATTGGCATACTACTAAAAGTTTGTTGCTTCGAGCGTAAAAATTGCTGACTCATAAAATACATTAACAGCAACAAAATTGTCAAGGTAAAAAATAAAATCTTGACTGCACAATTAAATTGCTGAAAAACAAGAAAGGAAACAGCTTGTAGGCATTTTATATATTTGTGGTTTTTCAGATTGAAGCAAGTACCTAAACAACCAACTAATCTGCCCAGGAGAACTAACATTACAAATTACTTAAGGCTAAGGCTAGATGCTTTAAATAGTGTGTTGTAAACAGGAGGTTTTTAATGCCAGGAAAGCGTAGTAACCGTAAAGATATTAACCATTTTTGCTGTCCCTACTGCGATCGCCGTCTGTGGCGTTTGGGTAGCCCAAAGCATTTTGTATTTTATCTAGAGGCGCAAGAAATTCAAAAAAACGTCCATATACCGCGTAAAAATGCCAGCATATTAGCTAGTAAAGGTGCTTATGTCGATCTCAATTGTTGGATTGAAGACTTTTTTTGTGGCGAACACGGGAAATTTTGGATGAAAGTCACTAGAGATAAGAGTGGTAAATTATTGGCAGCGATCGCATCAACTGATGATTGGCAACACTCTACCAAAACAATTAATCCAGAAATACCTAATCCCTCAGTGAGCGAATTTAGTTATCGAATTAGTCGGCAAGCAGGGATTAAAGAAAAAACTTATTTGCCGCAGTGATTAATCAACATACCAAATTCTGCGCCATTGTAGATTCTACTTGTAGAACTCTTTTGACTTTTGACTTTTAACCAGGGTGCTTCTGCTGCGTAATCTTTGAGTTAGATAGGCTTGAACTATTTTGTTTTTGTCCAGTTTGACCAACTTGCATTTGATAGTAAATATGAGCGTTGTAGAACCATTCATACAGCGCATTGAGAGTCTGCTGCTCTTCTTCTAGATCGTTTATTTCAGTTTGGCAATCGCCAAAGACTTCTTCTAAAAAAGCTTGAGTTGCGTGCAAGCATAAATAAGCTGCATCGCGCAGAGCAGTAAAATCGATTTGACTAGATTGTTCCTTAGAGTGCAAGTAGTTAAGTTGAATATCTAAGTAGCTAGCAGGGATAACATTGGTAGCTATTTGCCTTGCAGGATTGCTTAAAAAATTCAAGCCAACAACTGCTCCGCGTTTAGCTGTATTATCTGTCTTGCTTCCCCATAAATAACTACCTAAATCTGGAAGTAGCTCAAAACTTTCTGATTGCTCTTGTTTGCTAATAAAATTTTCTAATTGATTTTGCAATTTGAGTAAATCTGGATGACTGGGAGCTTGTATGAGTTGCTCTTTTACTTGAATTAGTAAGTAACCAGCTTGGTGAATAGAAGCTTGAATGTACTTGGCAAAAATAGATTTATCTACTTCTTCGAGTAAATATGTCAGTGTCAGTGTTGTCTCGCATAAATGTTCGATAAAAATTTGACTTCCCGATCGATCTTTATGTACTTCCAGCAATATATATGAGTAATAGCTGCGACACATTTTAGCAAATAGCCCCAATACAGCTAAGTTGAATGGTTCGCCAGAAAATTCTTGAGTAATTTCACAGTTTGACTTAATTTTAAG
This sequence comes from Aliterella atlantica CENA595, assembly GCF_000952155.1. GTDB lineage: Bacteria > Cyanobacteriota > Cyanobacteriia > Cyanobacteriales > Chroococcidiopsidaceae > Aliterella > Aliterella atlantica. The sequence continues at coordinate 67,296 of NZ_JYON01000024.1, forward strand.
CAAGTATTTATATAAAATCTGCCCAGCGCTGAGAAATGCATCCCCAAAAGCTTGTTCGGTATTGTCAATCGAATCAATGCTTGGTAAGCCGAGTTGCCATTGCATAAAAGGCAGATTTTTGTTCATTAGTTTGCGCTCGTTGAAAGCTTAAGAGGTTGATGCTACGTCTACATAGAATAGATGATTAGGATCGCTTAATTGGAGAAAAAAGACAAAACTCTCGCACTTAGCGAAGTTAAAGTCAAAATATTTACTCGTATTCTAAGTAAATATGCTTAAAAAAGGCGGCATTACCCTGCCTAGCTAGTCCTACTCCCAGAAAACTAAAAAATAAGCTTAAAGCTGCCTTTGACATTTATCAACGGTAATTTTACTGAGATATGTTCTCTATATTTAACAAGGCAGTTATATATGTTTGCATCAATTCACCTGGAGATATACCAAAACACAGTGCTTAACTTTTGCTAGTTCTCAACAACCATTAGAGTTTAGGAGTCAAAGTCTATGTTTGTAGCTCGTTTGCGACAAATTTTTAGCGATCGCATTACGTCTAAAAACTTATACATTTGCATAAGCAGTTTATTCTACGACAGGTGAATTGCTTCCAGAATAAGTCCAATACATTCTTAATAAATCTTCCAAATGGCACAATTAACTTCTAATTTTTTCCTCCGTGTAGATGTGTCCAAAAAACAAAAACAGTGGATTACTGTAAAAGTTTCGGATTTAGAAATGACAGCCCTCGAAGCCTATTGTCAGCAAACGGAAAGAACAAAAACAGATGTAATTAGAGAACTGCTACGTAAGATCCCCACTTATACCAACATAGGTACTTCTAACAATTCTCTAACTGAGTAAATATGCTGGTAACAATAATTATGTAGCGATCGCTTTCGGCAATGTTGTTATTTTTTACCATGCCAATTATTGCCCAATTATTGCAGCACAAAAATTAATTGAACAGTTCAAAATTGGGCGATCGGTAAAACTCAATTCGCCGATAAGACTAAACTTAGTTAGTAAGTTATTTCGAGGTAGCTTGAGCAGGTAATTTTTGCTTTCTCGCATTAGTAAAAGTACGGTAGACCTCCAAATAGAGGTAAAAGAAATGACAGAAATATTTGCCCCAAAAGAATCTCACTCTGTATCTTATACAACACCATTAGTTAGCGTAATTATCAGTAACTATAACTATGGTTGTTATTTAGCTCAAGCTATCGAAAGCGTTTTAGCTCAGTCTTATCAAAATTTGGAATTAATAGTAGTTGATGATGGCTCGAAAGACACCTCAAGCGAGGTAATCGACTTTTATCAGGGTTGTTTGGCGGCAATTTTTCAAAACAATGGCGGACAAGGAGCAGCTTTAAATGCTGGTATCGCTCGATCTCAAGGAGAGATTATTTGTTTTCTAGATGCCGATGACTACTTCCATCCAGACAAATTAGCAAAAATAGTAGCAGCTTTTGCCGCCCATCCCCAATGGGTACAAATTGCCCATTGTTGGCTATCTGTAAATCGAGATAGTGTAGTAACTAATGCTACGTTAAAAAGTTTGAGTCAAGGCAACGTCCGCGAATTACTGCTGCAACGCGGCAAATATGCATGGGCGCCTACTTCCGGTTTAGCTTATCGCCGCGAGGCACTATTGCAAGTATTGCCGATTCCGCCTAGACCTCGTGCTGCCGATACCTACCTAACTGCAACCGTACCCTTTTATGGTGAAGTTGGCAGCATTCATGAAGCTTTGATGTATTATCGCCTGCATGGTGACAACAGACGAGCGCATAGCGATAATATTGCTTATTTAATCGAACAACGGGAAGACACCGCATACTGCATCAATCAAGCTGCTGCCAAGGTAGGATTTAGCGATCGCTTTGATATCCAGCAAGATGTCGATTATCGCAGTTTAAAAGCATTGCAGCAAGGTGGAGGCAATTGGCTAGAGGCATTAAAAATTCTCTGGCTATCTCTGCAAGAAAGCCTAGTAATTCGTCGTAGTTTGAGCGACACCATCAATCGCCTGTTGCAAAGAGGTATCTGCGCTTTATATCCCGATGAAGGCAAAGCAATATTGCGCTTAGGGTTGCGCGGCTACTTGCGCCTGAAGTTATCGCGGCAAGCGCCCAAAAATCTTACTACATCATAAAAGCTTTTGCACATCAAGAAAATTGGGCAAAGTAATGTCCTTTTTGCCTGAATTTGCGTTCGTTCCTTACATGGTTTGATTTTTATGAAGCAGATAATTACTAGGCTCCGTCGCCATTGGATGCCTTTACTAGCAATAAACAGCGCCTTGCTTGCTGGGACAATTTACGCTGTAGGAGCCAGCACGACTATTCCCTCAGTTTGGAAAGCCAACGCCGAGTTAAATATCCCCCAATCTACCGATCAACTAAATTCCAGCTTGGGTTCGCTCGGCAACGTGCAAAACGTTGGTTTGGACTTCAAAAATGTCAATCCTCTGCAAATTCAGTTATCGATCCTCACCAGCGATATTGTCTTAGAAAGAGTTCGTAAAATGGACCCTGAAGGCGACTCGTACGCCAGGCTAAATGACTACAAAGAGTTGTTTGTCATCACACCTCAAGAAGTATCAACAATCATCGCCTTAGAAGCCAAAGCTTCTCATCCGCAGTTAGCTGCCGATCGCTTGTCGATGCTAATTCAAGTTTATCAAGAGCGGCTCAACGAACTGCGACACAACGATGCCAACGTCCGCGAACAGTTTGCCCAAGACGAACTCAACAAATCTCGCAACAATTTGATTCAAGTTCAAACTCAACTTAGCAAATTCCAAAAAGCTACAGGCATCACCGACATCGCCGAACAAAGCAAAGGACTGATCGCCTCAATCAACGGACTAAAAACAGCCAAAGCTCAGGCGATCGCCCAAGCGCAAGCCAACGAAACCCAAGCCCAAGTAGCAGCCGCCAACTTGAACATGACTCCGGCGCAAGCACTTAACTCGTTGCGCTTAGGTGAAAACCAAGAATACCAAGCTATTCGTACCAAAGTAGCGGAAGTGGAGACAGCTTTAGCAGAGGCACGCGGTATTTATACAGATGAAAGTCCCTTAGTCCAATCTTTGCTAGTAAGACGGCAAGAATTGCGCCGCATCCTCGCCGAGCAAAAGGCAACAGCGCTACCTGGGGGGACAAATGAGCCAGTAGATACAACTTTAGGCGGTAATGCGGGTAATAGCCGCTTAGAAATGATTGCCGAGTTAACCAGAGCCAGAAATACAGCTAAAGGACTCTACCAACAAGCAAACCAAATTCAAACTCAAATCAACAAACTCAACGCCGAATTAAGTTCAATTACCAGCAATCAAGGCGAACTTACAGAACTACAAAGGCGCTACGAAATTGCCGAAGGCGCATACAAAGGGATTATTGCTCAAATTCAGCAGACAAAAACCAATCCTTTTAGCGTTTATCCCAACGTCCAGGTACTCGATCAACCAACCATTGATACCAAACCTTTACAACCGAGTCAGAAACTCATAGTTTTTGGCGGGGCGATCGCGGCAATTTTTGGCAGTATTGCTTTAATCATCTTTCTAGAAGGGCGCAACCCCATGTTACGCCCCAAAGACTTACAGCAAATAGAGTTACCAATTTTAGGGAAAATTTCTCGGCTCAAACGTCCTAATTTGGAGAAACATCTAGAAGCAGAAATTGAAATCGACTTTCAACGTTTAGCCTCAGCGATTTTAATGGCAGAAAACAATCGCTTGATGATCACTAGCTCAACGGCTGGCGAAGGTAAAACTACAGTCACGCTGGGGCTAGCTTTAGCCTTAGTCAACTTTGGTTTTCGCGTATTAATTGTCGATGGCGATCTGCGCCAAGCAGAAATGAGCCGGAGGCTAGGACACTTGCCCGCCAAAGTAAAAGCCGATGACAAACCAACTTTAGTCCCGATTTGCGCTGGTTTGGACTTAATCCCCGCGCCATTAATACCCAAAGCCAAAGTGGCTAAATATTTTGCTAGTGGAGAGTTTGAAGAGTCTTTCAGACCGCTCGCTGACAGCAATGCTTACGATTACGTATTGGTAGATAGTCCGCCAATTAGCCTAGCTAGCGAAAGCACGATGATCAATGCTGCCATCCGCGACGTGCTGTTTGTAGTGCGATCGGGTAAGAGCGATCGCCATAGCGTTATGGACAGTTTGGAGCAACTCAATTGGCATCATGCCCGCGTTATGGGACTGATCGTCAACAGCGTAGACTTCCTGAGTGAAGGTTATCGTTACGGCAATCGGCGGGAATTGCAAGAAGCAGAAGGGTGAATAATTCGTAATTCGTAATTCGTAATTCGTAATTGGGACAAGGGGGTAGGGGGATCGATGTGTTGAACTCACAACTATTTACAGGTGTTTGGCTGCGTTGGCAAGCTATAACACTTGGCGAGCGCTTTGTCTGCGCCAATATTATCTGCATCCCGATTTGGTGGGTATTGGGTTTATTTGAGTATCTGCCGTTTCTGTTGCTGGGGATGGTTGGTGCTTACGAAGTTTGGCGTTATGGCAAATTTCGCCTCACTAGCCCGCAATTACCAGTTATTACTTTACTTGTCTTTGGGATGTATCAGCTTGGCAGACTTTTGGTATTGCGAGTTGTTTATTTCCAATACGGCACGATCAATATCTCTGATATTTTGATTTTGTCTTTCTGTCCGGCTATTTGGCTGTGGTATATCCAAAGTAACAAGATCAAAATACGTTTAGAGGTGGTTGCTTGGGCTTGTACCATTAGCGTTTTGCAAATAATTACTTTTTGGTTGTTACTGCAATTTGTTATTCCTGAAACAGTCTTTTGGCCCCCTAAGCTGCGGACTGTTTCGGGATTGCTTACAGGTAAAGGCGTAGGCGAAGCGAATAAAAACTATTACTTGCTGCCTTTTTTAGCTCGGACTTTAATAGAGGATTTCAACCGTTTTAGCTTCTTTTTTATCTTTCCTGAATTTTTTGCTGTATTTGTTGGCTTTATCAGTCTAGTTGCACTAGAAATTAAAAATCGCCTGCAATCGTCGCTGCTACTTGTCGCCTGCGTTTTCCTGTTATTTTTGAGCGCCACGCGGATTGTTTGGGTAGCTTTACCTCTTGTCATCGGTTTGCGTTACGTATTTATTGCTTTAAGCAAACGCTGGGGTCCGCAAGTAGTTATTTTGTTAGTTGCGATCGCAAGTTTCATTACCTTTTCCTTGCCGCCAGCTACAAATGCGATTTTTGGCAAAGTTACAGGTAGCATCGAAGCTGTAAACTCAGTGCGGGCAGATTCTAGCGAGGTACGTTTTGAAATCTACAGGCAAACTTGGCTAGGCGTTTTAGAAGATCCTTTTTGGGGTTATATGTCCAAGGGAGAAGCGATTAGCGCCACTAAAAGTTCGAGCGTTGGTTCTCATAGCGCCATTTTAGGCAGCCTTTTGTACCGCACTGGTGTATTTGGCACTTTGATGTTTGCAGTCTTTTGGGTATCGCTATTTCTTTGGTTGTATGCAACTCGCGCCGAGCGCCCTTTGATTGCCTTTACGATGATGAGCTTTTATACGCTTGTTGCTCCGACTTTGGCATTGGTGTACGACATGCCGATATCATCTTTACTCCTTTTACTCAGCATTGCGATCGGTCAACCTCCACTAAAAACCCAGCGAAAAATGCGTCATGCGTAAACTTATAGTGCTGCCTGGATATTGCGATAACTTAGGTGGCGTATTAATTTCTAGCTCTGTACTAGGTGTAGGCTTCAAGTCAGCGCAGATATCAGAGCAATTGTGTCTGTTAGCGCGTTCTGGTTCTTTGTTGGAGCAGTATCTCCGCCAAACGAATCAAGACTATTGCTTGCAGACTATCCCCGCCCGCAATCGCTTGGAATTTGTCAAGCGATCGCTTGATTGGGTGCAACAACAACCTCCAGATTATCCCTTGCTGCTCGATAATTGCGTTAGCCGCGAACTCATCCCCTTATTAATTCGCGCTGCGCCTGCACTGCGCTGGAGTGGCAGATCGGTACATCATATTTTTCGCGACTTGGCGCTTTCTTACAATCCTTTAGGTAGGTGGGCAAGAAAATTAGCTTTTGCTTGCCTCAATCCCGCAGCTATTTGCAACTCCCAATTTACCGCGCAACATATTCGCCAGCATTTAGTGCCGAATGTGCGAGCGATTCTTTATCCGCCTATAGATTTACAGCGATTTAAGTCTCGCCAGATCGGCGATACTCCTCCCGCCGACTTAAAACCAATCTTCGATTCGGGAGCGCAAATTATCCTGACACCTTCGCGGATTAGCGAACCAGATAAAGTCAATGACAAAAATCTCCGCGCCCTGCTGCCTGTATTAGCCCATCTCAAAGCTTTAGGGCATTGCTATCACGGCGTAGTTATTGGGCAAGATGCATCGCCTGGTAAAACCCGCACTGCCGATTTACTTAAGCTTGCAGAAAGCTTAGAAGTAGCAGACTGCTTTACAGTTTTGCCGCCTACTTTTGAAATTGAAAAATATTACAAATATGCAGATTTAGTTTTAACTTTAGCTCCGCGCGAACCTTTTGGGCGCACAGTTGCAGAAGCGATCGCTTGTGGAGTTCCGGTAGTTGGTAGCAATACAGGCGGAGTTGGCGAAATTTTGCATCATTTCGCGCCTGAGTGGACTTGCGACCCTCATAACCCGCTAGCTGTAGCAGAAACAATTATTCGCCTTAACGCTGACCCCAATACCCTAAATTTGCTTTCTCAAGGTCAAAACTGGGTGAAAACCAATTGCAACGTTAATAGTTACACGCACAAAATTGTGGAAATTACAGGTTTAGCAGCGCAAGGAGTTACGCCCGTACAGCCTACACCGTTACAGGTATCGAGTTGCGGTTTTAAGGAGACAAAATTTGGTCATGAATGAGGATTACCCTTTAACCTTTAACCCTTCTGCTTTACCATACATTGGCACGCACTCTAAGGTAACAACGCCTGATATCTTGATTGTTTCTCGCGTTTTTCCTCCCGAACCTGGTGGGATTCAAGATTATGTGTATAACCGATGTCTGCAAGATCCGCAAAGAGCGATCGCTTTAACTGCTTCTGCACCAGATACAAAAAACTTTGATGCCGATCAACCTTTTCCTATCTATCGCTGGTTTGCACCCAAATTTCTGCATGACTTTTTTGCTCGAACTGGCTTGTGGGGCGGAATTATCAAGCAAATCCTTTACTTAATCGAGTCATGGGCGATCGCTATTGGACTATTTTTTCGCTATCGCTACCGTTATATCGAATGGTTTCATGGCTATGATTTTCCGGCGCTACTACTACTAAGTTACTTGCTACCGATTCGCTATTTTATTTATTTGCATGGAGATGACTTATTGTGTAGCGATCGCCATCCTATTATTCGGGCTTTATTTACGCGCACCTTACAACGGGCTGAAGGCGTAATCTGCAATAGCGATTTTACTTGCAATTACCTCAAAACTCGGTTTCAATTTACCACACCTACCTACACTATCAATCCCACAATTAGAGTAGAAAAATTTGGCGGACAAACAATCTTAGACTCTGCTGCAAATCTGCGTGCTGAGGTTCGCAAAGCGCATAATATCCCCGATGATGCTGTAGTCATTCTCTCAGTTGGACGGTTAGTAAGGCGCAAAGGATTTGACCGTGTAATTGCCACCTTACCTCAACTCTTGGCGCAAAACCTTGATGTCTACTACTTAATCTGCGGTAGAGGTGCGATGGAGTCAGAACTAAAAGCCCTTGTCCAGCAATTAGGTGTAGAACAACGCACGATCTTTGCTGGCTACGTTCCTGACGATCGCCTATCAAGTTACTACGCCGCGTGCGATCTGTTAGCAATGCCAACCTTTTATGATGCCGAAGTGAAAAGCATCGAAGGCTTTGGCATCGTTTATTTAGAAGCAGGTTTCTTTGGCAAACCCGTCATTGCTTCGCGTCTTGGCGGAGTAGAAGATGCAGTTTGTCACGGCGAAAACGGTCTATTAGTAGACCCCAATTCGCCCACAGAGTTCGCCGATTCGCTGCTGTTATTGTGCCAAGACAAACAGTTACGCACCAAATTAGGGCGCAAAGGTCAAGAAATAGCATCTAAGCAAACTCCCCACCGAATCATCTATCAACCGCTCCCCTTGTAATTACGAATTACGAATTACGAATTACGAATTATGGAAACAGTCATGGTTAAATTCAACGATTCTGCAAATATGCGTGTCTGTGTCATCGGTACAGGCTACGTTGGTTTAGTTACTGGTGCTTGTTTGGCTCATATTGGGCATGATGTAATCTGTGTTGACAATAATGCAGAGAAAGTTAAATTGCTGCAAGCTGGTAAGTCGCCAATTTTTGAGCCTGGACTTGAGGGCATCTTGCACTCGGCAATTGAGCAAGGCAAGATAAAATTTACTAGCGATCTTGCCTCTGGAGTTAAACATGGAGAAATTCTATTTATTGCTGTAGGTACGCCGCCTTTACCTACAGGTGAAAGCGATACGCGCTTCGTTGAAGCTGTTGCTCGTGGTATTGGTTCCCATCTCGACGGCGAATACAAAGTAATTGTCAATAAATCTACAGTGCCGATTGGTTCTGGTGATTGGGTACGGATGCTGGTATTTGACGGTGTAATGCAAGCGCAAAAATCGCTAGTTACGGCTGGTGGCGGTACAAATCGAACTTTAGAGAAGATGCCAGCCTTTGATGTTGTCAGCAACCCAGAATTCTTGCGCGAAGGTGCGGCAGTTTACGATACATTTAACCCCGATCGCATTGTTTTGGGTAGCCATAGCCCCCAAGCGATCGCTTTGATGCAAAACTTGTACGCGCCGATTATCAGGCGCCAAGTTGCTGAAAACCGTTTGCTACCACAAGTTCCGGTATTAGTTACCGATATTAGTTCGGCAGAGACAATTAAATATGCTGCCAATGCATTTTTGGCAACCAAAATTAGCTTTATCAATGAAGTTGCCAATATTTGCGATCGCGTTGGTGCAGATGTGACTCAAGTTGCTAAAGGTATTGGGCTAGATTCGCGCATTGGGAGCAAGTTCTTACAAGCTGGAATCGGCTGGGGTGGTTCTTGTTTCCCTAAAGATGTTTTGGCGCTAGTGCATACTGCTGATGATTATGGCTATGAAGCGCACTTGCTCAAAGCAACTGTCAAAGTTAACCACAGGCAAAGGCTAATTGCTTTAGAAAAACTCCAGCAAGTTTTAAAGATCCTCAAAGGTAAAACTATCGGGCTATTAGGTCTAACATTTAAGCCAGATACAGACGATCTGCGCGATGCTCCTGCTCTCGATGCGATCGAGCATCTCAATCGCTTGGGAGCCAAAGTCAAAGCCTACGATCCGATTATTTCTCAATCTGACATCAGGCATACATTATCAGGAGTGCAAGTAGAGGACGATGCCGAGCGATTGGCGGTTGATTGCGATGCTTTGGTATTGGTAACTGATTGGCAAGAGTTTCAGCAGCTAGACTACGCTAAACTCGCCCAATCGATGCACAATCGGGTGATGATCGATGGTCGCAATTTCTTAGACCCCAAACAGTTACAACAGGCTGGTTTTTACTACGTTGGCATCGGACGTTAAAACAAAACTATGAAAAAGATTTTGGCATTGCGAATTGGTAAAGGTTTGTGCAATCGCCTCAGAGTATTGCTGTGCGCGATCGCTTATAGCGAACTTACCAATCGTCGGCTGTTGATCTATTGGCCCAAAGAAGAATGGTTTGGTGCTGCTCTTAACGACTTGTGGGAACACCCTTATCAGGAAATTGGCTCTTTAACTAACAAAGTATTAGTCAATCTGTCAGGCGGCTACCGCCATTATAGTTCTCTGCATTCACAACTTGACAACCCGATTATTTGTCTCAACACGATTTACCCTTTCTGCGTCGATGATTATCCGGCTCCTTTTATGAGCTATCTTTCTCGGCTCAAACTAATTAAGCCGTTGCAAAATCGGATCGACTCTTTCGCTGCCCAAGAGTTTGCAGACAATCCTATAGTAGGAGTTAGCATTCGTTACAACCGAGCGCATCCTAGAACAGTGAAAGCATCGCCGCCACAGTGGTTTATTGAGCGAATGAACCAGATTCACGCCCAGTTCCCCAACGTGCGTTTCTTTCTATCTACAGACTGCAAAGAAGTCAGCCATCTAGTACGGGCTTCAACTTCAGCTTCAATTTGCCAATTGCCTAGAAACTATCACTCTGAAGTTATGAGCGGTATTCAAGAGGCGCTGTGCGAACTTTATTTGCTAGCTAGAACAAACTATATTTTGGGCAGTTATTACAGTAGTTTTTCGGAAACTGCTGGCTCAATTTTGGGCGAGTTGGCTTATGAAAATAGTCAAAGCACGCCAAATGCAGATGCGATCGCTAGCTCTCTATCACTACCCAAAACAGTCCCATTTTGGGAGCGTTCTCCCACTATATCTGGCAATATCCCTGTTAATCTACCAAATGCAACAGGACTTTTAGCCGCCTCTTGGCGGCTAAAAGTCTAAACTTTTCTGTTCTGTTCGCTTTCCTCTGGAGTTAGAAAAAATGAAATTACTATTAGTGTGCAATCCAGGCGGTCATTTTTCGACGATGATGGGACTAAAAAACTTTTGGTCTTGCTATCCCAGAGAGTGGGTTACTTATCCTCATTTTGATACCCAGGCGTTGCATGAAAAAGAAAAAGTCTATTGGGTAGAAATGCAAGAGGCGCGGATGCTGTGGAAGGCAATGAAAAATTTTGGCAAGGCTTTGACTATTTTGCGTCAGAGCAAGCCAGACTTGGTTATTTCTACAGGTGCTAGTCTAGCTGTACCTTTTTTACTCGCCAGCAAATTATATGGCATCAAAACAGTATTTATTGAAAGCATCTCGCGCTCTAGTGCTTTGAGTTTGAGTGGCAGAATCTTGTACAACTTGGTAGACGAATTTTACGTCCAATGGCCCGAATGTGTAGAACGCTATCCCAAAGCTCAATACAGAGGTGTTGTTGCCTAATTTACAGCAATTAAACCCTTTGCCTTTAACAGTAACCAGTGACCAGTTGAATATTCATCCCCTAGGTCTAATTCCCCAACCTTAAACCTGGTCACTGGTCACTGACAAACTGGTCACTGATTTAACCTTTACCCTTCAATGTAATGATTGTTTATACGCTGGGAACAATCTTTTTCCCCTTCGATCGCGCTGTCAATTGGCTAGAAACATTACTTGAGGCAGAAATTATCGTCGAACCTGTGATTTTGCAACACGGTACAACTCCTGTAGCTAACTTGCGCCATCCATTGCTGACAAGTGTAAGAGCGCTTAGTCGCAGCGATATGTATGATGCTGTTAGGCAGTCTTCTTTAGTGATTTCTCATGCAGGTCAAGGTTCTACCAGAATGCTAGCAGAGATGGGCGCTTGTTTTGTGCTTTTACCTAGACTGCAACGCTACGGCGAACACGTTGACAACCATCAATTATTGTTCGCGCGTGCGGTGGAAAAATATGGCATTAGCCACTGCACCGAATTTGCTCAATTGAGTAGGTACGTGCAACAACATCCATTACCGTTTCGGGGTGAATTGTTCAAAGCTCCTTCATTAACAGAGCATTTGATCGCTCAATATGCAACTTTGGAACTGCAGAAATAGATAAATGAACAATCACCAACCGCCACAGATAAGTATAGGGATGCCTGTGTACAATGGCGATCGCTTTTTGCAGCAAGCAATAGAAGCAATCTTGGCGCAAACTTTTACAGATTTTGAGCTAATTATCTCTGATAATGCTTCAACTGACAAAACTCAAGAAATTTGCCAGTTTTATGCCCAAAGAGATCGCCGCATCCGCTACTATCGTCAGGAAAAAAATCTCGGCGCTGGCTGGAATCAAAGTCAGGTAGTCCGTTTATCTACTGGTAAGTATTTTAAATGGGCGCACCATGACGACATTTTTGCCCCCCAGTTAATCGAAAAATGCGCTCTGGCGCTAGATAATAACCCGACAGTAGTTGTCTGTTATCCGCAGACAATTATTATCGATGGGGAAGACAAACACGTCGAAAAATACGTCGATAACTTCAATTTGCGATCGCCCAAACCTCACGAACGATTTAGGCAATATCACCGCCTAATTCGCTACGGGCATCGCTGTCACCCGTTTCATGGCATGATGCGGACGGATGTGTTGAAGTCAACGCCATTAGTTGGTAGCTATCCATCTTCCGACTTAATTTTAGTTGGGGAGTTGGTGCTGCGGGGCGAAGTTTATGAAGTTCCCGAACCGCTATTTTTCAAAAGAGATCACGCCGAAACTTCAGTAAGAGCTTATCGCACTTATCGAGAACGCATTGCTTGGTACGATCCAGCCAAAAAAGGGCAGTTGCATTTAACCAAATGGAAATGGTTGTTTGAGTATTTAAGGGCAATTAAGCGCGTACAACTAAGATGGAGCGATCGCCTGCTTTGCTACCTGCAAATGGCACAATGGTTGCTCTGGAACTGGCTGTATTTAGCTAAAGATTTACTCAAAGCTGCCACTTGGCCCTTATTGCAACCGATTTTGAACTTTGAATTGCCTAAGAAAGTTGTCAACAAATCGCAAATTTAACTGGAGTTTAGACTATGTATGACAAAAAGACTCATTAATCTTGAGTGTATAGATTAATAAGCAAAAAGATGGTGTGTTGACAAGTTAAGCTGACTTGGAGACTGATTGCTGTCGCCTACTCACA